>CAVQBX010000045.1:0-47222 GCA_963710855.1 uncultured Pseudomonadota bacterium
AGGCCGGCTTGCCGCTTGCACCAAGCTGCCAAGTGCACGAACAGCCGTGGGCTTGCGCGCGCGATTTTCGCGAGGAACTCGCGCGCTGACCCAATCGGCGGTGGAAGCGCTTGAACTTGTGCTTGATCCAGACGGCCAGTGTCTGGTCGATGTAGCGAACCAAGGGATACAGCGCCCACCGGGTGTATCGCCCATAGTACGCGATCCATCCCCGAGTTATCGGGTTCAGCTCGCGGCGATGTCGTCCAGCGTCACCTCTGTCCGCCTGCGCAGGTTCATGCTTCGGATCTTCGACCGCATCGTGTTCAGCGCAGGCTTACTCACCGCAGGCGTGTACCCGCAGAACATTCTCTGCGAGGCCGGGCCTTTTACGGAGCGCGGCCTGAAGCCATATCCCAGGAAGTCGAAGGCGACATTCTCGAATTGGCCCTTGCCCGACCATCTCTGCAATAGACGATCCTGGTCTTCGTGGGATGCAGTTCCAGGCGGCACTCCGCCATCCGGGAGTTCAGCGCAACCCATACGGCCTGCGCCTCCTCCTCAGTGCGGCAGTGCACCAGGCCATCATCCGCATACCGACACCACCGCAGGTGCGGAAAATCCGCGCCATCCAAAGATCGAACGTATAGTGCAGAAAGAGGTTGGCCAGGACCGGGCAGACGACGCCTCCTTGCGGAGTTCCGCGCGCCCGCTCAATCAAGGTTCCATCCTCTTGCAGCATTGGGGCCGTCAACCATCGTTCGATGTAGAGCAGCGCCCAAGGGCACGTGACGTGTTTCCGGACAGCCCGCATCAACAGCGAATGGTCGATGTTGTCGAACAGACCCTTGATATCGAACTCCAGGACCCAATCATACTTCCAGCAGCGCTCACGCGTAACCCCGACAGCATCGAGCGCCGACTTTTCGGGCCGATAGCCGTAGGAATCCGCCAGAAAGATCTGGTCCAGGGCCGGTTCAATCCTCTGCTTGACAACCGTCTGCGCCACACGGTCAGCTACGGTTGGAACACCAGGATTCTCTGGCCGCCACTCTTCTTCGGAATGGTCACCGCACGCACAGGCGGCGGGAAGTATGCGCCCGAACTCATTCGATTCCAGATCTTGTAGAGGTTGCCCTTCAAATCCTTCTCGAACTGCTCGATTGTCACGCCATCGACGCCGCCAGCGCCCTCCTTGGAACGCACCTCCAAATAGGCATCATACACTTGCCGCTTGTCGATCAAGAACGGCTTACTTGGCGGCTTCATCGACGTCCTCCTGTCGCCAGTTGCGTCAACGATCCGCCGACCTGATCCGACCCCTTTGCTCCAGCCCCATTACGGGCTTTCATCGCTACTACGGATCGGTCCGTCCCAGCGCTCCGCATCGGTACTCTCGCCTCACGGTTTTCTCCGCTTGTGCTTCTCCCTTTGCATCGGAACGGCTGGTTCCTGCGGTTCCACGGCAACGCCTGCATCCGCTTCACGCCCCCTCAACGCCGGTCGTCGCTCGCCCAGTCATCAGGCTCCTGGCGAACTGATCCCAGGGAGACGACACACCCCTGGTTTTGACGACGTGTTCCACGTCACGACGATTCATCGGAGGGTTCGCTTTCGCTCGTCTCTCGGACGCATACCTGTTCGAGGTTCTCCCCGAACTTTGCCTCCAACGCTCACGACCACGCCTCTTAAACGCAGCCGCTTGGAGTGGTTTGAGACCTGCTCCTGAAAGCCGATCCCGAGGGGCCAGCCCTCATCGTTACCGCAGCTTCAGCACTCAGACTTTCAGACCATCACGGCCATCCTTTCTGCGTGCCTCCGCAGCACACTGTCGTCGTCATGGATTTTGTCGAGGAGCAGCCCTTGAGCGCGTTCCCGGCCGGCGCGGCGGCGCTCGCTGAAGCCGTCGGCGCGCTCATCGGCCGTGTGCAGGCGACGACCCCGTTCCCGCGCTTCGTCAAATATCCCGAGATCGTCGGCCGCCTGTGGCGGTGGGTCTGCCAGACCGGCCTGTTTGCTCAGGGCGTGCTCGATCCCTGCACCAAACATTTCGCGTCGATCTGCGAGAGCTACGATGGCGACCCAGCGCCGTCCGTATCGAGCCACAATGACCCAGTTCTCCGCAACATCCTGTTTGACGGACAGCGCCTCTGGCTGATCGATTGGGAATCCGCCTATCGCAACGATCCGCTCGTCGACGTGGCGATCGCGCTCGACAATTTTGCAAATACGTCAGAGCAGGAGGAGGTTTTGCTCAGCGCATGGCTCGGCAAGACGCCGGATGGGTCGTTTGCCGATCGTATGATCAAGGTGAGGGCCTTCACCCGTCTTTACTATGCCGGCGTGCTGCTCAGTGCGTCCGCCCGCCTCTCAGGCCCGCTCGCCGACCGCGATCTCTCGGCGCCGACGCTGCGGGAATTTCGTCGCGCCCTCGACAGAAGCGAGATCAAAGCCGGCTCTGCGGAGGCCAAGCACAGGCTCGGCAAAATGTACCTTGCCGCGTTCATGAGCGGCGAGCCGCCGCCGGGTCTGGAGGGCGCTGTCTGATTAACCGTCATTGCGAGCGAAGCGACGCAATCCATGCCGAAGCGATGCTGGATTTCCTGACAAGGCACAAATCACGGCGAGATGGATTGCTTCGCTATGCTCGCAATGACGATTCCAACTCATCGCTGAACGCTCTAGAATGAAGCCGGCCGAAGCGCGTTTAACCTGGAGCCCTGATTGTCCTCCCTGATGGCGCTCGACTTTTTTTCGCCCCTCGTAGCGTTTCTGCATTTCGCGCTCGCCATCGGCGTTACGCTGCACACATTGCTGCACAAGCGCGAGGTCTCGGCCGCGATCGGATGGATCGGGCTCGCCTGGCTCGCGCCTTTCATGGGCGCGGCTCTCTACCTCGGTTTCGGAATCAGCCGGGTCAAGCGCCGCGCGCAGAGGCTGAAGGGCGCCAAGCGCCCCGGCGAGGCGCCGCGATCTGGCGACAGGGAGTCCACCGACCCGATCGAACGCCTGAAAGTCGCCGTCGGCGGGATCACCGGGCTGGAGCTCTCGACCGGCGCCGTCGTCGCCATTCTCGACAGCGGCGATCACGGCTATCCGCAGATGCTCGAGGCAATCGACAACGCCAAGCGAAGCATCAGCCTCTGCACCTTCATCTTTCGCGATGATGCGCTCGGCGAGAAATTCATCGCGGCGCTGGGCCGCGCGCATCGCCGAGGCGCCAAGGTGCGCGTGCTGATCGACGGCTTCGGGGGAGGCTTCCTGCTTTCGCCTGCCTACCATCGCCTACGCAAGGAGGGGGTCGTCGCAGCACGCTTCCTGCACTCGCTGCTGCCCTGGCAGATGCCGTTCCTCGATCTGCAGGATGCACAAGAAATGTCTCGTCGTCGACGGCGCCGTCGCCTTCGTCGGCGGCCTCAACATCGGCGCGGAAAACCTCGTCTCCGACGCATCCGAAATCCGCGGTGCGCGACTGTCACTTTCGCCTCGAAGGCGCGGTCGTCAGGCAGATCGAGCAGCAGTTCGACGACGATTGGGTCTTCACGACGCGGCAGGCGCCGAGCCGCGCCCGAACCCTCGCCGCCTCCGGCGCTGGAGCGCATGTCGCCGACTCGCGCCATCGTCACCGGGCCCGATCAGGAAGCCGAACGGCTCGTTCTCGTGCTCCTGTCGGCCATTGGCTCGGCGCGGAAGTCGATCCGCATCGCGACCCCCTATTTCGTGCCCGACGAGCAGCTCGTCAGCGCGCTCGGACTGGCGGCGCTCCGGGGCGTCGCGGTGAATATCGTGCTGCCCGAGCGCAACAATCACTGGCTCGTCGGCTGGGCCGTGCCGCCACACATCCGCCCGCTGCTGCTCGCCGGCTGCGACATCTGGCGTTCCCCGCCGCCGTTCGACCATTCCAAGCTGATGACGATCGACGGCGAATGGAGCCTGATCGGCAGCGCGAACTGGGATATGCGAAGCCTGCGGCTCAATTTCGAGATGACCGTCGAATCCTACGACCGGGAGTTCGCGGAGGCGCTCGCCCGCCGGATCGACGCGCGCTGCGTCGAGCGCTGGACCTTGTCCGACATTGACGGAAGATTGCTCGTCACCAAGCTGCGCGACGCTGCCGCGAGGCTGACTATGCCGTATATATGACTCGAAATCCCGTGAGGGCGCGGTGAAGATAGCTTCCTACAACGTCCACAAGTGCCGCGGCGTCGACGGCAGGGTGCGACCGGACCGCATTCTCGGAGTCATCGCCGAGATCGGCGCCGACATCGTCGCCATTCAGGAAATTGACCGCCGTTTTGGCAAGGGGCCGGTCAGGTTGGATGCGGCCTCGATCCTCAGAGAGACGGGCATGCATTTGCTTGGACAGTCCGACGTCGCGCATCGCCACGGCTGGCATGGCAACGCCTTGCTGGTGCGCCACGAGCCGAAGTCCTATCGGAGGGCGCGTCTCCATCTGCCGGGACTGGAGCCAAGAGGCGCGATCATCGCGGAGCTCGACCTCGGCGAGGGCGAATTCCGGCTGATCGCGGCGCATCTCGGCTTGCAGAGGCTGTCGCGCATAGAACAGCTTCGCCGGCTAGTCGCCGCTTTCGAGCAATTGCCGCCGATGCCGACCGTGCTGCTCGGCGACTTCAACGAATGGCGGCGCGGCCGCCGCTCGTCGCTCGACGTGCTGGCGGCGACCTTTGGCGCCTCGCCGCCGGTGCCGAGCTTCCCCTCAAGGCGACCGATTTTCGCGCTCGACCGTATATTCGGCTGGCCGAACGGCCTGATTGCCGACCTCGCCGTCCACAAGAGCCCGCTCGCCCGCATCGCCTCCGACCACCTGCCGCTGACCGCGGAAATGTCACTCGCCGACGCCGCCGCGGCGCGGGCGGCTGCCTGAGGCGCCCCCTCGTCCCGCGTCCGAAACCGCGACCCGGCGGGCGCAAGCGATGAAGCGCTCCGCCAGCGGCGACAACGTCCGGCCCTTGACCGTAACGATCCCGACCGGCGCCTGCGGCGACGACAGTTTTACGGGCAGAATCTTGATGCGCATCTGACTGCCGCCGAACCGCATGACCGACGCGGGGACGAGCCCTATCCATCGGCCGGTCTCGATCAGGCGCAGGTAGAGGTGCAGCGACACGGTCAGCGCCGAGGCGCTCGGCGTCTCCACCCCGCTCAATCGAAAAGTCTCGTCCTGGATGGCGCGCGCGAGGCTGCCCGGCTGCGCCATTACCCACGAGGCGTCACGTAGTTCCGCGAGCTTCAGGTTGCGCCGCCTGGCCCAGGGGCTTTCGAGTGCGGCCGCGACGACATTCGGCTCGTCGAACCAGGGCTCGGCGATCAGGTCCGCTTCATTCATCTGAACAGGAAGGCGGCCGAGCACCAGTTCGACCGAGCGATTGCGCAAGTTGTCGTACTGCTCGGTCGCGATGTCCTCATGTAACACATGCAGCCTCGCGCGCGGAAAATCGGTTGAGAATTGCTGCAGGATCGCGGGCAGCATGCCTGCGTCGAAGACGATCGACGAGCCGATCCGCAAGTCGCCGGCGTCGGGATGTTTGATGAAATCGATCTCCTGCAGTCCCCGGCGCATTTCATCGAACACCGCAGCGCCCGACTTGAGGAGCGTGCGGCCGTAGGGAGTTCGGCTCGACGCCTGACAGGCTTCGATCAAACAGTTTTACGCCGAGCGTGCGCTCGAGGTCCGAGATCGTCCGGGAGACGACGGGATAGGAGACCGCCAGCGCTTCCGCGGCGCGCGTCATGCTGCCCGCGTCCGCGACGGCGAGAACGATGTGCAGGTCGCGCAGTTTCATGCGGCGCCCGACGCGATCCATCCACTTCATTTGAGACCTAGCTGAATGATCAGGGGTATAGGCAGTTAATAGAGCTAATCAGTTACATCGAAATCTGGCAAGAAGGAACCACGAGAGCGGAACGGCCGCCCTTAAGAATGGAAGGGAGAAAGCTATGTCCAACCAAACGAATTCGACGGTCAGCGTCGTCCTGGTGCACGGCGGCTTCGTTGACGGCGCCGGTTGGGAAGGCGTCTACAACTTCCTGAAGCGCGACGGCTACAATGTGAGCATCGTGCAGAATCCGACGACCTCGCTCGCCGACGACGTCGCCGCCACCAAGCTCGTCCTGTCGCAGATCGCCGGACCGGTCGTGCTGGTCGGCCATTCCTACGGCGGCGCCGTGATCACCGAGGCGGGCGCGGACCCCAAGGTCGCGGGGCTCGTCTACATCACGGCTTTCGCGCCGGACAAAGGCGAGTCGGTTCAGTCGCTGATTCAGAGCGCGCCTCCAGGAGCGCCTGTTCCGCCCATCCTGCCGCCGGTGAACGGCTATCTGTTCCTCGACAAGGCAAAATTCCGCGATTCTTTCGCGGGCGACGTGAGCGAAGCCAAGGCCGCGTTCATGGCCGATTCCCAGGTTCCCTGGGGGGTCGCAGCGCTCAGCGGCGCGATCAGCGAGCCGGCCTGGAGGTCGAAACCGGCCTGGTATCTGGTCGCCAGCGAAGACAAGATGATCCCCCCGCCCGCTCAGCGCCAGATGGCGACGCGCGCCGGCGCGACCATCGTGGAAGTCGCCGGTAGCCACGCGATCTATGTCTCGAAGCCTGAAGCTGTCGCCAAGCTCATCGATCAGGCGGCGAAGAGCGTGCGAGGCTGAATGCTGCGATCATGGCCCGCCCTCATCCGGCGCTGCGCGGGGTTGAGGGCGGTTTCAACTCGGCGCGGCCGCCGCCCTACACCGCCGTCGGCCGTCTTTCGACAAAGCCCGTCGCCTCTTCGATCGCCGCGCCGAGCGATAGCAGCGCGTGCTCGCCGCCATGGCGCCCGACGAGCTGCAAACCGAACGGCGCGCCCTCTTTCGTGAAGCCGCCGGGCGTGACCAGCACAGGATGCGCCGTCATGGTGATGCGGCAGGCGAGGCGCTGCCAGAGAAAATAGCGCTCGAAATTGACCCCGTCGATCTCACGGACCCACTCGACTTCCGCCGGCGGCGCGCTGACCGGCGTCGCCGGCGTGACGAAGGCGTCGTAGTCCTTCAGCAAGGCGGCGGTGCGGCGAAAGATCAGCGTGCGCTCCTTCAGCGCGAAGGCGAGTTCGGCCGGATCCGTCGCCGCGCCTTGTTTGATGTTGCGCACATAGTCGGGACGAAACAGATCGGGCCGGTCGCGAACGATCGCCGGCGCGTCGGTGAAGAAGCCGAACATTTCGATCGCTTCCCAGGCGCGGTCCGCGTTCGAAAGATCGAGCTCGACGTCGTCGATGCGAATGCCCAGCGCTTCGAGCCGCACTCTTGCCTCGGCATAAGCGTCGCGGATTTCGGCCGAGATCGGCAATCCGCCCGCGTCGCGGCTCCAGGCGAGTTTTACGGCGGAAAGATCGACATCGGCGAGGTTCAGAAAGTTCGAAGGGACCTCCTCGATCCCGAGCGGGCCGTCGCGCTCCCGCCATCGCGGCGAGCAACAATCCGGCGTCCCGTGACGAGCGCGCCATCGGACCGACCACGGCGTGCGGCGTCCAGGCGTCCCCGAGCGCCTCGAATGGCACGCGGCCCGGCGTCGTGCGCAAGCCCGACGATATTGCAGAACGAGGCGGGATAGCGGATCGAGCCGCCGCTGTCGCTGCCGTCGGCGATCGGCAGCAGCCCCGCCGCCACCGCCGCCCCTGCCCCGCTCGAACCGCCCGCGTGGCGGGTCAGATCCCAGGGGTTGCGGGTGACGCCGAACACCTCGTTGAAGGTCAGCGTGCCGACGCCGTATTCGGGCGCATTGGTCTTGCCGATGATGAGCGCGCCCGCGCGGCGGATCCGTGCAACGAAGCCCGCGTCGTGTTCGCAGGGCGGATCGGCGAGATGGGCGCGCGAGCCGAAGCGGGTCGGAAACCCCTTTACCGCGTTCAGGTCCTTCACCGCCGTCGGCAGCCCATGCAGGGGCCCGGTCGGCTCGTCTGCGGCTATCGCGCGATCGGCGCTCTCGGCGAGCTTCAGCGCCTCGCTCTCGGGCAGCCGCGAGACGATCACGTTGAGTTTTGAATTGGCCTCCTCGATCCGCGCGAGAAACGCCTTCATCACCTCGACGGCGGAAAGCTCGTGGTTTTTGATCAGCGCGGCGAGTTCGCGCGCGGAGCGGTAATAGAGGGGCGTCTCGGCCATGAACGGTCCTGCATCGGCGGACCCTCTTTTAGCAAGACCCATGCCCGCCGACGATTGGTTGGTTCAGGGAATGCAGGGCCCGGGTTTGCCTGGCTTCATGTCCGGCTTCATGCGCGCTTTTCTGCGAGCCGCGGGGTCCGCCCAGGAGCCGCCGTTGTTTTCGGCCTCTTCGTAGAGCGTCTCGCACTTGTGGAGAGGCGCCCCGGCCTTGCAATTTTCAAACCGCTCCAGGCATCCGGGCGCCGATCTTATCTTGGCCGCCGCTTCGGAGCCCCCGACAAGAACAAGCGCGACAACGATAAATGCCCGAAACATCAGCGCTCCCAAAACATCTGTAACAATTTCTGTGAAGGCAAAAGTTGTCAAGCCAACTTGAATTCGGCGCCATCGCCCTTGCCCGCTACTTGGGGAAGGTGGGCGAAGCCCGGATGGGGTGCGGAAAGCCCGGACTATTGGGTCGTCGTTACTCACGCCGCCTGATGCCAGAATCCGGAGCGGGTTTGCGGCGCCAGGGGCAGTTTTCGCGCCGGGCCAATCGGGCGACCGCATTGTGGCCTCCCATACCCCATCCGACCTTCGGCTACCTTCCCCACTTTGTGGGGAAGGCGCTCATTTTTCTGTATTGCAGGCTCCGGCATTTGCCTCCCTCAATCGTGCTCGAAGCCGTAGACCTCCGGCAGGATGAAGATCGCCGACAGCAGCCCGATCAGCGGGAAGATCGCGACGAGCAGCGTCGCGTTCGCCTGTCCGATCGCGCCAAACATCACCGGGAACAGGAAGATCGCCAGAAAGGACGGGAATTTGACGAACATGTAGGCGAAGCCGCTCGCCGTGCCGCGATATTCGGGCCGGGCGACGACGGTCGGGATCGTCATGCAGTTCGAGGCGTCCCAGTAGTGACCCCAGAGCATCGCGGCGGCGGCGAACGGCAGCACGTACGTATGGCCGGCATAGAGCGCCCAGGCGGCGACGAGCAGCGAAACGAGCACGATGCCGAAGCCCGCGATGGAGATGCCGCGATGGCCGATCTTCGGCGTCAGCAGCGGTCCGACCCAGCCCGAGATGGCGGCGACGACATAGAGCGCCATCGTCACGAGATCGTTGCCCAGAATGGTCGACACGCCGACCAGAGCAAACAGGGTCGGCAGGTAGAACCCGAAAGTCGAGAATTCGCTGCCCTGCGCGAAACAGGCGATCCAGCCGTAGATCGTCGCGCGCCAGCGGATCGGATCGCTGCTGAGATCACGCAGGAACTCGCCGGCTTTCGGGCGCTCCACCTCGACGTCGCGATTGGGCAGCATCGTCAGCGGATCGCCGAACATTTTTTGGGCGACCTGCTTGGCTTCGTTGAAGCGACCGCGCCGGACGAGCCAGACCGCCGTCTCGGGCAGGTCGTGGCGCATGATGAGGATGACGAGCGCGGGCACGGCGCCGAGACCCAGGGTTACGCGCCAGATCGTCTCATGCGACAGGTCGAGCACGATGAAAACTGCAATGATGGCGAGCGTGATGATCTCGCCGACCGCGAACATGAATTGCCAGCGGTTGCCCATCACCTCGCGCTGCCCCTTGGGCATCGAGTCCATGATGTAGGTGTAGCCGTTGGAAATGTCGCTGCCGAGCGGAATGCCGAGCAGCAGGCGGATGATGACGAGCTGTTCGACGCTGGTCACGAACGACTGCGCGACCGCGAGGATGATGAACAGGATCATGGTGGCGAGGAACATCACGCGCCGCCCGATACGGTCGGCGAGCCAGCCGCCGACGATCGCGCCGACCAGCGCCCCGCCCTGCGTGCCGGCCGCCGCGAGGCCGAGCAGCCAGGCGTCGGGATGATATTGGTCGCGGATGAAGATCAGCACGAAGGCGATCGAATAGAGGTCCCAGGCCTCGACCAGGATCGAGGACATCATCAGCCAGCCGACCCGGTTGCCGCTCGGGTTGTACTGTGTGACCAGATGGCGCACCGCCTGGTCCATCGCGGTCTTGTCGGCTGTGGCGAGCATGCCCGGCGTCTCCCTGTTTTCGCGCATGGGAGTACGACGGGGCGCCCTTGTCAACGATCTACGCTAGGTAAACGCGCTGTTATCTGCGCTCGCATTGGAACTTCCCCGTGTCATCCCCGCGAACGCGGGGATCCAGAGTGTGATGCTTCGTCTGCATAACCCGGCTGCAGACATCCTGAAGCCGCTGAGCCCTACGACACTGGATCCCCGCTTTCGCGGGGACGACAATTTCCAAGCCGCGTTCATAGGGGTCGACGACCGCGGGTACAGCGTCCATTACGGTCGGCCTCATCCGCACGCGCCGCTCAAACAAAACGACGCCGCCCGGCAAGGGCGACGTCGCATTCCTCCACGCACTGAAGTTTCAGTTGACCTTGATGCCGTTGTCGGCGCGGTACTTCTTGAACACGATGTCGATCGCCTGGATGACCTTCTTGTCCTGGTTCGCCTTGCAATACTCGATCACCTGATGCTCGAGCGTCATGGCGCGGTCGACCTTCATCATGTGTTTCTTGCCGAGGCCGTTGTACCATCCGCTGTACCAGGTGGTCAGATGGTCAGCGTCTTCCTGATAGGTGTTGGCGAGCTGCGCGCAGGTCAGCTTCTGCACGTCGATGTAGCCGTCCTTGTCCGCGTAAGCGGTGAGATCGACGGGGTCCGCCTTGGCCGCGCCGAACATGGCGAGAGCCCCCACAAAACCAAGCATCAAAGCCTTTGTCATATTCGTCTGTTCCTTGCTCGACCCCTTGAGGTCTGTTCTTGTTTGAAGCTTATCAATTACCCTCAGGTCGCTTCTTTCCCGGGATCTCTTCAACGATCAGGGCGCCGCGACGACCTGATAATAGACTCCGTTCGCGCCATAGGCAGGCTTCACCCAGTAGGTCCCGCAGGCGTAATAGGGAAGGCCCGAGACCGGCGCGTAGGAGCAGACGGAGGGCAGATAGCCATAGGTGACGCCGTAGGCCGGAATCGCAGAAGCCGCGACCGCGGCCGAAGTCGCCGCCGCGCCGATCGCCGCACCCGCGACGACGCCCGCCGCCGCGGCGCCTGCGTAGCCCCAGCCGCCGCCGCCGCAATTGTAGCAGCCGCCGCCGTAATAGTTGGTCACCCCTGGTTGATGGTAATAATCGCCGTAGGCGCCGGTGTGATACGTCCCGTTCGCGCTGGTCGTGGTCGAGTGATAATAGCCGCCATAGTCTGAGCCGTGGTAGGCGCCCTGGCTGTCCGCCGCGGTTCCGTGCCACGCGCCGCCGGCGTCGCTTTCATGCGCCACGCCGTTGGGCCCGACCTGAGTGGAATGCTCAAATCCGCCGGCGTCGCCGGTGTGCGACCAGCCGCCGGCCGCGCTGCGGTTCCAGTCGCCGCCGCCAAAACCTCCGCCGCCGCGCATCCAGGCTTCCGCCGGCGAGAGGGCCGAGGAAATCGCCAACGCGGCCGTCGCCGCCATGACAAGAGTTCTCATTGCATGATCTCCTTCACGATCTCTTCATCGGCTCAAGGCTTCTTGATTTCGGACTGCGTCTTCGGATCGCCGGGCGGCGCGAATTCCATGCGCGCCGCCTTGTCGGCCTTGTCCGAAGTAAATGTGCCTGGCGGGATCTCGACATCGAGCTTCCAGTCGGAGAACACGGTCGAATAGCGGGCGCGCGCCGGCTCATGGAAATAGACCGCGCGAACCTGGCGCGGCAGATGATCGTCGACGCCGATCCACACCTGCGCCGCGACCTCGTCGCCGGCAATGGCGATCATGTCGGTCTGCACGCCGCCGACAGCGATCGAGCGGCCGATGTAGAAGGCCGACTTCAATTGTTTGCTGAGCTCGCCGTAGGGGTCAGAGGCAATCATGTCAGCGAACGGAAAATAGATAGCCGCTTTCTCATACGCCGCGTCGATCATCTTCTCGAGCGATTCCGGCGCTTCTGTAACGGCAACCAGATTGGCGGAAGGGATGTAAGCCTTCATCGTCTTGCCGTCGTAGTAGAACTCGTCGGGCACGCCGTCACCGGGCGTGATGACCCTGAGCTTGTCAGGACGCTGCAGCGTCACCTCGTGAACGAGAGAGTAGTAGAGCGGCTGGCCGTTGCGCGCCGCGCGCTCATAGGTGCTGATCGCCGTGAACGACATGGTTTTGGCCGCGGCGAGTTTTTCGCTCGCCGCCTTCAGAACGTCGAGCGCCTTGGGTTCGAGCGCGGGCCTCGCGGCCTCGGTCGCCGCGTCCACTGCGGTCAGGACCAGGGGATCCGCCGCGGCGAGTCGAGGCGCGCCGCCGAGGGCGAGCGCGATCAGCGCCGCGCCCGCGCCTGTCGTCAACACTCTCATCATGTGGCTGGCTCCCTGTTTGAGCGGGTTGTTCAAGTTCGGCGAGCGCCGTCTGTCTCTGAAAGTGAGACGGCCGCTCGCCGTCTTCAGCCCTTCGCGGCCCGTCCCCCGGCTCCCCATGCGCGCCCGAGGGCGCCGAATTTAAGTGCGAGTTCAAGACCGAGGCGCGACGATCGGATCCATCCACGCACGGGTTCGATTCTCGCCGCGCTTTTGGTTCAACAAGCGAAGCGGGTCAAGGCAGCGTGGCGACGAATCCGGCGTTAAGCAAATGAAAATGAATCCGCCATGACGAGTTGTGAGTATTGTAAGTTCTTTCGGGATTTGTCTGGCCTTCGCAGCCGCGGCAAAGAGCCCGCGATCACGAGCTCAATCGTTGCCCTTAGGGAAGGCCATCCCCATTCAACCAGAAGAAAGCGCTCCTTAATCAATACGCGCTAAAGTTGCGCTTATGAACGAACAACCCCATATTTCTTCCCTCGACGGCCGCACCGTCGAGCCTATGACGTTGGTTCACCCGACCGACTATTCGAGCGAAAGCCACGGCGCCTTCGCGCATGCCGTCAAGATCGCGCTGTGCGGCCACTACGCCCTTTCCCTGCTCAACGTCGACACTGGCGCGCTTACCGTGCGTCACTCGGGCGTACGGGAAGTGATCAAGCTTCTGGCGCACTGGAAGATGCTGCCTCCGGGCGCTGCGGGGGCGGAAAGCCTGGAGCGCGAGCTCGGCATGTCGGTGCGGGCCGTGACCATCCCCGGCGGCGACGCCCGCGCCGCCGTCATCGACTATCTCGACAATTGCCGCTGCGATCTCGCGGTCATTGCGACGCGCCGCCACCGCGGCCTGTCGCGCTGGCTCGAGCGCTCGCTGGCGGAGCGCACGCAAAGGCGCGGGGCGACGCTCGCCCTGCTGATGCGAGAAAACGCGCGCGGCCTCGTCAATCTCGACACCGGAGTGATGAAGCTCAACCGTATCCTGTTCGCCGCCGAGGACCGCGTCGAGCTCGGGCCGGCGCTCAGCCGTCTCGACGCCTTCCTTGACCTCCTCGGCTTCCCCGTCGAGATCAGCCATCTCCATGTCGGCGCGGGAAGCGACGCGGTGCAACTGCCTAACGATGGCCGAAAGCGTGAACTGATCGTGCGCGAAGGCCCCGTCGCCGAGGCGATCCTCGACGTCGGCCGCCGCATCTCGGCCGACATCATCGCGCTGCCCACGGGAAAGTCGACCGGCCTCATCGCCGCTTTGCGCGGTAGCGTGACGGCGAACATTCTCGACGACGGACGGTGGCCCGTGCTTTCGATCCCCGCGCGTTAGGTCCTCAATCTCAAAGCCGGCGCGGGTTGGCCCGGCGATGCCTCGCCCGCAGGATTGAGGCGTTGAGTTCGCCCCCGAAAATGAAAATGACCGCTATCGAGTAAAGAAAGACCAGCGCCATCATCACATAGGCGAGCCCTGCATAGGTCGCGATGTAGTTGCGCGAATATTCGCTTAAGTAGAATCCGAACGCCTCGCCGAACCCGAGGCTGCACACGAAGCTCACGAACGCGCCGGGAAAAATGTCGAACAAAGTGAGCTTCGCAGCCGGCAGCCAGCGGTGCGCCAGCAACAGCGCGACGCCGAGCGCCACCGTGGCGGCGCTGAAGCGCACTAATGTGTAGAGGCGGTGCAGAGGTTCTAGGCCGGGGAAATAGTTGACGGCGGTGTTGAAGATCAGCGGCCCGAGCACGATGAGGAACGCCAGCGCGAGCAGCGCCGCCGCGCCGAACAGAACGAAGATGATCGACTGGACACGCAGCAAGTACCAGGGCCGGCGCTCCGGCGTGTCGTAAGCGCGGTTGAGGCCGACCCGGACGGCCTCGATGGCGCTCGAGGAAAAATAGAGGGCGAGCACCGCCCCGAAGGTGAGTAGGCCCCCGCGCGGTTCGGTCAAGACGCCATGCACCTCCGCCGCGATCGGCTTTGCCACCACCTCCGGCCATGCGCCGAGCAGCAGCGTGGCGGCCTCGTCTGACAGGTCTTGCGAACCGAAGAAGCCCGCGAGCGCCGTCACGAAGATCAGAAAGGGAAACAGTGAGGTCAGCGTCGAGAGCGCGATATGGCTGGCGATCGCCCAGCCGTCGTCGGCCAGAAACGATCCCACCGCATCCGCAAAGATGGAATAGGGTTTCAAACTCGCGCACCTCGCGCGAGCATCCCTCCGCCGCGCCCTCAATCCCCGCCATTTAGGCGCATCATCGCGCGGGCGAAAGAGGGTGGCGATTTGTCCACTTGCGCTGTCTCAAAGCGCGCTGACGACGCTGGTCAAATGGCCGATTGCCAAAGGAAGCGCGGCGCCCCATGTTGCGACGCAACAAAAGGCGAAAGGAAGCCTGTTTTGCAGCTTGAGGACCTCGGCCGCGCCGCGCAGCATGCCGCCGAAACCGCGCTCGCCCGCGCCGCCGCCGCCTTGCGCGAGCGCGTCAGCGTCGACGGCAAGCTGAGTTCGGGCAAGCTCGAAGCCGAGCAGCACGCCGCCCACGGCCTCGCCTGGCTCGCGACTTACGTCGAGGCGATCAAGGAGCTCGCTTCCTACGCCGAGCGCCTGGGCGGCGAAGGCCGGTTCGGCGAGACCGAAGAGCTGCTGACCCGCATCGGCCTTGGCGAATATCTCGCGCAGATTTTCGGCGGCATCCCGATGAACCAGGGCGAAATCGTCCGCCTCGAGGAATTCGGGCTCGAAGAAAGCCAGTTCGCGCCGCTGAAAGACGGGCGCCGTCGCCGATCTCATCCGCAACGGCAATACGGCCTCCAAACCGCGCCCGGCTCGCCGCCCGGATCGCGGAGGCGCCGGAAGGCGCGATCGGCGATCCCGGACTTGACGAGACGCTGGAGGCGATGCGCACGGAAATGCGCCGCTTCGCCGACAAGCAGGTCGTGCCTTACGCGCAGGACTGGCACCGCAAGAACGACTACATCCCGCTCGAGGTCATCGCTGCGCTCGCCGAGATGGGCGTCTTCGGCCTCACTATCCCCGAAAGCTACGGCGGTCTCGGCCTCGGCAAGGTCTCGATGTGCGTCGTCTCGGAAGAGCTGTCGCGCGGCTACATCGGCGTCGGGTCGCTTGGCACGCGCTCGGAGATCGCCGCCGAACTCATCCTCGTTGGCGGGACCGACGCGCAGAAAGAAAAATATCTGCCGAAGATCGCGAGCGGCGAAATCCTGCCGACCGCCGTGTTCACCGAGCCCAACACTGGGTCCGACCTCGCTTCGCTGCGCACGCGAGCCATTCGCGAGGGCGACAAATATCTGATCAAGGGCAACAAGACCTGGATCACCCATCCGGTGCGCGCCGACCTGATGACGCTGCTGACGCGCACCAACCCGGACGAGCCGGGCTACAAGGGCCTGTCGATGTTTTTGGCCGAAAAGCCGCGCGGCTCGGACGACGATCCTTTTCCGGCGAAAGGCATGAGCGGCGGCGAAATCGAAGTGCTCGGCTATCGCGGCATGAAGGAATACGAGATCGCTTTCGATGGTTTCGAGGTTCCGGCGTCGCAGTTGCTCGGCGGCGTCGAGGGCCAGGGCTTCAAACAATTGATGGAGACTTTTGAATCGGCGCGCATCCAGACCGCGGCGCGCGCCGTCGGCGTCGCCCAATGCGCCTTCGAGCTGGGACTGCGCTACGCCAAAGAGCGCGTGCAGTTCGGCAAGACGCTGATCAACTTCCCGCGCGTCGCCGACAAGCTCGCGATGATGGCGGTCGAGATCCACATCGCGCGCCAGATCACCTATTTCGCCGGGCGCGCCAAGGACGAGGGCCGGCGCTGCGATCTCGAAGCGGGCATGGCGAAGCTGCTCGGCGCCCGCGTCGCCTGGGCCGCCGCCGACAATGCGTTGCAGATCCACGGCGGCAACGGCTTTGCGCTGGAATACCCGATCTCGCGCGTGCTCTGCGACGCGCGCATCCTCAACATTTTTGAGGGCGCGGCCGAAATTCAGGCGCAGGTGATCGCAAGGCGTTTGTTGGAGGGCGGAAATTGAGCGCGGTCGCGACACGTTTGGCCCGCCGGCTCAGGCGTGAATTCGCTGGGGCGCCGATCGATGTGGATGCGCCCGTCACGCTGCGCCCCGCGGCTTACGGCGAAATCGCGGAGAGCGAAGGGTATGTCGCCGCGCTGCTCGATCTCGCTGCGCGACCCGTTTTGCGCCCCGAGCGTCGCCAGATCGCCCCGGCGAAACGAGACTAGTTTCCTTCCGGCGCGCGCTGTTCGCCGAGGCCGTCGATCAGCGCCTTGTTGAATTCGGCCGGCGCCTGGATTTGTGGGGCGTGCCCGTAGCCGGGAAATTCCACGAGTTTTGCCTCCGGCATGGCGCGCGTCGCCGCCTTGCCGAGCGCAGGATAATCGCCGAGCGTCGCGCGGACCGCCGGCGGGGCCAGCGCCTTGCCGATCGCCGTATTGTCCTTGTCGCCGATGATCATCAGCACCGGCTGTTTTATGCGGGCGAAGTCTTGCGCCACCGGCTGATTGAAGATCATGTCGTCGATGCGCGCCGAATTTTCCGCGACAGCCTGCTTGCCTGGGCCATTGTAGAGGCCGGCGAGCATATCGACCCATCGTTGATATTCAGGCCGCCATTCGCCAGCGTAGTAGGTCGCCTGCTCGTAATCTCGCAACGACTGGGCGCTTGTCTTCAGTTCCTGCTCGCGCCACGCATCCACGCTTTGCCACGGCACGCCCTTGGCCCCCCAGTCTTCCAGCCCGATAGGGTCGACGAGCGCGAGTTGGCTCACCTCTTCCGGAAAGGTCAGCGCCCAGCGCATTGCGAGCATGCCGCCCGTCGAATGCCCGACCAGGATCACACGCTTGACGCCCAGCGAAGCGAGCAGCGCGCGCGTGTTCGCCGCGAGCTGCTGAAACGTATATTGATAGCCCTGAGGCTTCGAAGATTTGCAGAAACCGATCTGGTCCGGCGCGATGACGCGATAGCCCGAGTCGACCAGGGCCTTGATTGTCTCCTCCCAGGTCGCCGCGCAAAAATTCTTGCCGTGCAGCAGCGCGATGGTCTCGCCGTTAGGCGAACTCGGCCTCACGTCCATGTAGGCCATGTCGAGCGCGAGGCCCTGCGACGTGAAGGAGAAATGCTCGACGGGATAGGGATAGTCGAAGCCCTGCAGCTCCGGCCCGTAGCTTGGGCCTTCCGCGCGCGCGGCCCCCAGTAAACAAGCGAGAACAGCGAAAGCCCATGCGCTGGCCCTTATCATCGTACGGCTCCTGCCGGTTACCCGGCTCGAAGCCTTATCGCACTCAAGCGGCCAATCTAAGTCACGAGGTCGTGCGCGCTTTGCCCTAATTGAACGACTTCGAAGTCAAAAGCTCGTCGCTCATCGAAATGTCGAGCGCGGCGACCTGATTGGCGACGGAGATCGCCACATCGCCGGTTTGATCGAGCTGCTCGAGATTGCCCCATTGATCGACATCAGCGAACGGCGCGTCGCCCAGGATGTTCTCCTGCAGAAAAGTCCCGAGCGCCTTGCTCCAGTTGTTGATGCCGCCGCCATCGTAATCGACATTGGACAGCCCTGCAGCGTCGCCGATCACGCCAGTGTAACGGGCCTTTTCAGCGCCGGTGACGCCGAGCACGCCATGGCCCTGCAGGGCGAGTTCCTCTAGCACGTCGTCACTCTGGATGGTCTGGGCCATGTCGAGATACGAAGTCGTCGTCAGCGCCGCGCTCGCCGAAATGCCGTAGCTCGTGGCGTCGATCTGCATCGCCTGGTACTCGGCGTCGAGCTGGCGCTGCACGTCCTCCCGGATTTCCTGCTGCAAGGCCGCGGAAAGCTTGGTCACTCCGGTTGCGATCAACACAGCTTGCGCATTGGCCTCGTCGCGTTGGATCGCATTTAACGACACGCCATTGCCGGCTTGCACGATCTTGTAGTCGCTTTGCCACTCGGCGGCGAGGCTCGTCGTCACATAGAGGCCGGCGCCGTTGGCCGTCCACACATGGCCGTTGAGGGTGACCGTCGACGGCAACTGGGCTCCGCTCAGCGAGACGATGTCATTGCCTTCCGGCGTCACCGAGGAGATCGGCGCCGGCGTCGTCGACTGCGCGCCTGGGATCAGGACTACGGGCCCGATCGCGGTCGCGCTCTTGCTGAAGTCGCCGCTCACGAACACCTGACTGTACATCGCCTGATTGAGCATCTGGGCCTCAATAAGCGCGGAGTTCCCGACGGCGCCCTTGCCATCGGTCGTCATCCAGGCGCCGTTGACATACACGGTCTCGTAAGCGAGATCGCCGAGCATGCTCTCCATTACCTGCTGGATCGCGATCTCATCGTCGCCGGGTCCGCCGCCGTTGAAGTAAGTGCTTCCGTCTCCCGAGGCGAAGAGCGCGTTATAGGCGCCATTGTACTGAGGAGAGGACGGCGAAGTAACGCCGAGGCCCTGAAGCGCGAGTTCCTCCAACCGCGGATCGCCTTGAATCGTGTTGGAGAGCTGCATGTACGAGGCTTCGGTGAAATCGTCGCTCGGATTGATCCCGTAAGTCGTCTCGTCGATCTGCATGGCGCCCGCCATCGCGTCGATATAGCGCTGGATGTCGAACCGAACCCGCTCTTCCCTCGCAGCGTCGTCCCACCCGTAGTTGATGTTCGAATTCTCTAGGAAGGCCTCCATGTTGCCTTCGAGCCGCTGGGTGGCCGTGAGCTGATTGCCCTTTCCAGCTAGCATCTCCTGGTAATAGGTGCGCCACTCGATTTCGAGGTTGGCGGTCGTCTGGTAGGTCCCGGTGCTGTCGGCGACCCAGGTATGGCCATTGATGGTGAACGTGGCCGGCAGCGTCTCGCCCCCATATCCGGTGATCGTCGTCGGGCCCGGCGTCGCCGTCAGCGGCGTGGCGACCGGGAATCTCGAAGTTCGCCGCCGTGAACACGGCGCCGAATAAGGTGTTATTGATCCCCTCCACCGCCTCGTTCAGCGTGCCTTGTCCGTTACCGTTTTGATCGAGCTGGGTGACCTCGCCGTTCTGCAGGATGACGGGGAACGCCAGATAAGTGATCACTTCGTCGCCGAAGAAGTCGCCGAGCGTGCGTTCCCCATTGTCTGGACCCGCCCCGACGTAAAGCGTCGAGTTGTCGACGCTCCAGCGGAAATCATTGTTGTAGCCGGCGTATTCGGTCCCGCCGGACTGGTTGTTCAGCCCAAAACCCTCGATCGCCAGCTGCTCGAGCGCCGGATTGTCTTGCAACGCTCGCGAGATAGCGAGATAGTTGGCGTCGGTCAGCGGCGCCCCGCCAAGTCCGAGCTGGTTCACCACGGCGACAACAGCGTCGATCTCGCGCTGAACGTCCATGCGGTCGATCGCCTGCTGGCCCTCGGAAAGATTGGCCATGCCGGTGTTGAGGAAAACGGCCTCGGCCTGCGCCTCCCACTTCTGGGTCAGCGTCAACGTCTTGCCGGCGAGCGCCGCCTGATACGAATTGTACCACTGCAAGGTCAGGTCTGTGGATGTCTGATAAAGGCCGTTTGCGTTCGCAACCCACGTATCGCCGTTGACGGTGAGCGTCGTTGCAACCGGCTGGCCGTATAGCGAGAGCATCTGCCCCGTGCCGGCTGTCGGCGTCGGATCGGTCTGCAGAGGCGTCTTGTACGTCACATAGTCCATCGCGCCGACGGCGCTGGCGTTCGTGCTGAAATCGCTGGCCACGAAGACGCGGGTGAACATCGACTCGTTCGTCTCGGCGACGACGGTTGCAAGCGTGTCCTCCTGGTCGCCATTCTGGTTGAGCTGCCAGAGCGCGCCGTTCTCATAAACTACGGGGAACAGCAAATGCGTCATCTCGACGTCGTCGAAGAAGTCCTGGATCGCCCGTTCGCCGCTATCCGCGCCGCCTCCAACGAAATAGGTGCTGTTGTCGGAGTTGTTCTGAAAATCGTTGGTGTAGCCGTAGTATTTGACACTTGGGGGGCTGTTGAGGCCGTGTCCCTGCACGGCCAGTTCCTCCCATGCCGGGTTGGACTGGATAGCCTGCCCGATGGCGAGATAATCCGCCGCGCTCAGTTCGTTGGCGCCAAGCCCAAGTTCCGTCATCGCCGCGCCAATCGCATCGAATTCGCGCTGCGCATCCTCACGGAACGACTGCTGGTCCGCAAAGCCATAAACATTGAGATTGCTGAGCCCAGTGTTCTCGAACACCGCCTCCGCATTGCCCTCCATGCGTTCGATCGGCGTGAGGCTCGCGCCCTTGCCCGCGAGCATTTCGGCGTAATACTTCTGCCACTGGGTCATCAGATCTGTCGACGTGTGATACCTGCCGTCGCTGCCGATCTTCCAGACATCTCCATTGACGGTGATCGTTGTCGGAACAGAACCGCCGAAATCCGTAGTGGCCGTGCCTGGCGCCTGCTTGCCGGCGGGATTGCCAGGCACATTGAAGTCGGCTGCCGTCAGAACTTCGTCGAAGCGGAGCTGGTTGTACTGATCGACCTGCACCTGGACGGTGCTTTCGGTATCTCCGTTCTGGTTGAGCTGGATGACCTGGCCATTCTGCATGATGGTCGGGAACGGCGCATGCGTCATGTCGGCGTCGTCGAACAGGTCCGCGATCGCGCGCTCGCCGGAATCATCGCCGGGACCGACATAAAGCGTCTGCTGATCGACGTTGTTCTGGAAGTCGTTGGTGTAGCCGTTATATTTCAGCGCTGGCGGGCTATTGAGCCCGTGACCCTGCACGGCCAGTTCCTCGAGCGCGGGGTTGTCCTGCAAGGAGTGCTCGAGTTCGAGCCATGTCGTCGTCGTCAGCGGTTGGTTCGGGTCGAGGCCTGCCGCCTGCAACGCGCCGACAACAGCATCGATTTCGCGCTGAACGTCCATGCGGTCGTAATGGATCTGTGTCGCGTCATACTGCCCGAGTTTCGCGAGTCCTGTGTTGAGGAACACAGCTTCCGCATTTCCCTCCAGGAACTGCGCGGCCGAGAGCGTCGAGCCTTTGCCCGCTTGCATCGTCTGGTAGGCGCTCTGCCACTCTGCCTCGAGATCGGTGCTCGTGACGTAAAGGCCAGCGCTGTTCGCCTTCCAGGTGTCGCCGTTGACGGTGATCGTGGTGGGAACAAGGAAGCCGGTGAGCGAGTACATTTCGCCTTTCGGCGCTGGACTCGTGTCGGACGCCGGTGGCGCATAGGGCGTGCTGGAAGCGGTTCCCGCCGTCGTCGCGAATGAACTTGCAGTCAGCACCATCGACGTGCCGGCGTAGTTCCAGGCGCCATCGGCGTCGGCGAGTGTCTGCGCTGCATTGCCGTTCGGATCAAGCTGTTGAAGGACGCCATTCTGCGCCACCGTCGGGAACGGCGCATCCGATAGGATCACGTCGCCCATGAAACTGGAGAGCGCGTTCTCATTGTTGTCGAGACCGCTGCCGACATAGAGGGTATGCGAATCCGAGTGCTGAAAATCATTGATATAGCCGCTGTAACGCCCGTCGCCGGAATTGTTAAGGCCATGCCCCTGCATCGCCAGTTCCTCTAGCGAAGGACTGCTTTGCAGGGTCTGCTCGATCGTCAGATATTGCTGCTCGTTGATCGGGCCCGTGAGCGAAATTCCAGCGTTGACCATCGCCTGTTCCATGGCGTCGAGCTGCCGCTGCACGTCCATGCGATCGAGCGCCTTCTGCCCCGCGGTGAGCGAACTGAGCGCGGTGTTCTGAAACACCGCTTCGGCGTTGGCCTCGAGCCGCTGGATGAAATTGAGCGAAACGCCGTTCATCAGGTCGTCGTGGAGCGACGCCCACTCGGATCCGAGATCGCTGCCGGTCGTGTAGAGGCCTGTCGTCGAGCTGGCCGTCCAGGTGTGCCCGTTCGCCGTGACGACATCATCAGCCGCCGTGCCGAATATGGTCGTGAACGTCGTTGATTGCGTAGTCATTTGTGCCCCTCACCTCAAATCTAGGACCGCAGAAGACGCGCGCTCTCTTTCGGCGGCCTCACAAAGGTGGCCGCCTGGCGCGCTTATCCCCAAAAACATGATGACGAACCATCAAACACCTCGCCGTTTTACACAAGCGAGGTGTCGAGTTGGCGCTTCGCAAAATGTATCGCTAGTTAAGTTTCGCTATTTGACGTTGCGTAAATTGAAGTCAACGTGTGAGAGGACCAATATATTGCCGGTTTCCGCGCTCATCTGTCGCAGGGGAAATGCGCTTGACAAATTCAATTTAATTTACTTCGCGATCGTTCGAGTTCTCGCGGCGCGAGGGCGGCCAGTAACCGAAATCCCCGACCTCAGTGGCCGCACGCAGTCGACGCCGCTGCAGGCGGCGGCAATGAAACGATCCAATGTGCGGTTCGTGGCGTAAGTCTAAAAGTCAAGAGGCTCCAACCTGCCGAATGAAGGGAGTACGAAATGAAACGACTTTTGACGCTTTCCGCCATCGTTCTGATCCTTTGCGGCGCCGCGGCGCCGGCCGGAGCGATGTGCAACGGAACCGTCCATCTTCCCGGCTGTGGCGCGAGCGGCAACTACTGCTGAACGTAGGTTCGAGAGAGACTACTTCGGAAACTCCAGGCCCATCGCCCGGTAGCGCTCGGGATCGTCGAGCCAGTTCTCGCGCACTTTCACGAACAGGAAGAGGTGAACGTTGCTTTCGTTCGCCTCGATGATCTCTTTGCGCGCCGCGGAGCCGATCGCCTTCAGCGTGCGGCCGCCTTCGCCGATGACGATCTTCTTGTGGGACTCGCGGGTGACGTAAATCGTCTGCTCTATGCGCGCCGAGCCGTCGGGAAGGTCTTTCCAGGATTCGGTTTCAACGGTGGTCTGATACGGCAGTTCATCGTGCAGGCGCTCGAATAGTTTTTCGCGCGTGATCTCGGCGGCGAGCGCCCGCATCGGCGCGTCGGCGATCTGGTCTTCCGGATAGAGCCACGGTCCCGCCGGCATCATCGCGCCGAGAGTCTTGCTTCAACCGATCGACGCCATCGCCGTTCGCGGCGCTGACCATGAAAGTCTCGCGAAACGGCAGCGCGGCGTTGAGCCGCGTCGGCAACGCGCGAGCAGCTGCGGACGCTCGACGAGATCGATCTTGTTGAGGATGAGAACGCGAGCCCGGGCGCTTGTCTTTCAGCGCGGTAAAAATGGTTTCGGTCGCCTCGCTGAGCCGCGGAGACTTCGCCCTTGCCGGCGGCGCCGATTTCCGCGCGAGCATCGATGAGCAAAGCATTGACGTCGGCGTCCGCCGCCGCGCCCCAGGCGGCGGCGTTCATGGCGCGATCGAGCCGGCGCTTGGGCTGAAACAGGCCCGGCGTGTCGACGAACACGATCTGCGCGTCGCCCTCGACAACGACGCCGCGCACGGCGGCGCGCGTCGTCTGCGCCTTGCGCGAGACGATCGAGACCTTCGAGCCGACGAGCGCGTTGACGAGCGTCGACTTGCCGGCGTTGGGCGCGCCGATCAGCGCGACGAAGCCGCAGCGGGTTTCACTCATGGGTTTGCCCAGCGGTCGAGGAAGGCCTGCGCCGCCGCCTGTTCGGCGGCGCGCTTCGAGCTCGCTTCGCCGCGCTCGGGCTCGAAAGCCGTCGAGCTCGACCTGCATGACGAACACCGGCAGGTGCGCGGGGCCGCTGCGCGAGACTTCGGAATAGCGCGGCGCGGGCAAAGCCGCGCCCTGCGCCCATTCCTGCACCGCGGTCTTGGCGTCGCGCTCCGGGCTCTGATCGGCGGACATGCGGCCCTGCCAGTTGGCTTCGACGAGCGCGCGCGCGGCCTCGAAGCCGGCGTCGAGAAAGACGGCGCCGATCAGCGACTCGCAGATGTCGGAGAGGATCGCCGCCTTCTTGCGCCCGCCGCCGCGCGCCTCGCCCTGCCCCAGCACGACATGCGGCCCGACTTCCCATTCCTCCGCGACCGCCGCGCAGGTCTCGCGCCGCACGAGCTTGGCGAGCCGCATCGAAAGCTCGCCCTCGGTCGCCTGGCGGATAGGCGTGATAGAGCATTTCGGCGACCACGACGCCGAGCACGCGATCGCCCAGGAATTCAAGCCGCTGATAGGACTGCGTCGCGCCCTTCCGACTCGTCACCGGGGCGGACACATGGGTCAGCGCGCGCGCCAGCAGTTCGCCGTCGGCGAATTTATGGCCGAGGCGCGCTTCCAGCGTCGAGACCTCTGGCTTCAGCGCCGTTTGCTCATCGCGCGTCGCCGGCGCGGCCGCTCAATGGACGCTCTGGAACAAACGGCTCCAGCGCACCGTCCTCGGCCAGCGCCAGATCTGCCATGCCGCGGCGCCCTCGCTCGATCGAGAAGAAGATGATCTCGGCGCGGCCGATCAGATTCTCCGGCGGCACATAGCCGACGACGCCGCCGACGACGCGCGAATCCGAGGAATTGTCGCGGTTGTCGCCCATCATGAAGAAATGGTCCGGCGGCACGTCGAATACGTCGGTGTTGGCGAGCGCGCCCTCGTCGCCGTCGCGCTGGATGATCTCGTGGCTGCACGCCGCTCGGCTGCGCCGCTCGAATCGGGCAGCGTCTCGATAGTAATGCGGCGACCTTGGAGGGCTTGCCGTAGGGGTCGGCCATCTCGTAGGGCGGCGCTCGCATCGCGCGGCACCTCTGCTCCGTTGATGTAGAGCCGGCCCTTGATCATCTGGACCTTGTCGCCGGGCAGACCGATGACGCGCTTGATGAAATCCTCGTCGGGGTCGCCGGGCGGGCGGAACACCACGATGTCGCCGCGCTTCGGCGGCTCGCAGAACAGCCGGCCCGGCATCGCCGAGGGCGCCAGATCGAGGAAGCCCGGCAGCGAATAATGCGAATAGCCGTAGGCATATTTGGAGACGAACAGATAGTCGCCGATCAGCAGGGTCGGGATCAGCGAGCCCGAGGGAATGTTGAAAGGCTGGAACAGCAGGGTGCGCACGACCAGCGCGATCACAAGCGCCTGGACGATGACCTTGACGGTCTCCCACCAGCCCTCTTCCTTCTTGGCGGCGCGGGGCGTCGCGGGGCGCCTTCGATGAACTTCTGTTCGGTCATGCGCAATATGAAGCCTCGAAATCGCGCCGCCGGGAAGGCGAGCGCGCGACCCGCTCTATAAGGCAAAGGCTCGCGCGCGCCGCCAAGATCGGGCGCACGCTAGCCGGGGAAAACGGCGCGCATGGCCGCGCGCCTGAATTCTCAGGGCTTCAGTACGATCGAGGCGGTCGTCCGCCGCCCTTCGAGCGCGTCGTGGATGCGGGCGGCCTCGGCGAGCGGCGCGACCTCGCTGACCTCGACCTTCACCTTGCCCGAAGCGACGACCTCGAACAGATCCGCGCGCCATGGTCTCGAGCCGGGCCCGGTCGGCGAGGAAGGTGAACAGGGTCGGCCGGGTCGCGAACAGCGAGCCCTTCTGGCCGAGCAGTGCCGAGGTTGAACGCCTCGATCCCGCCCGAAGCCGAGCCATAGCTGGCGAACATGCCGAACGGCCTCAGGCAGTCGAGCGAGGCCGGGAAGGTCGCCTTGCCGACGCCGTCATAGACGACCGCGCATTTGGCGCCTTTGGTGATCTCGCCGACGCGCTCGGCGAAATTCTCTCGCGAATAGTTGATGACGTGCTCGGCGCCCGGCTTTGGCGATCTTGGCCTTGGCCTCGGAGCCGACGGTGCCGATGACGGTCGCGCCCAGCGCCTTGCCCCACTGGCAGAGGATCTGCCCGACGCCGCCGGCCGCGGCATGGACGAGGATCGTGTCGCCCGCGCTGCACCCTATAGGTCTGGCGCAGCAGATATTGCGCGGTCAGGCCCTTCAGCATCATGCCCGCCGCGGTGCTCGAGGGATCGCTCGCGGCAGACTTGACGAGGTGGCTGACGACGACATTGCGCTCCTCGGCGTAGGAGCCGACCGTCGTGACATAGGCGACCCGGTCGCCGGGCTTGAAATCCTTGACGCCCGTGCCGACCGCCGTCACGACGCCCGCGCCCTCCTTGCCCGGCGAGAACGGCAGCGAAGGCGGGGGATAAAAGCCGCTGCGCTGGTAGACGTCGAGATAATTGACGCCGATCGCCTCGTGGCGCACCCGCGCCTCGCCTGGCCCCGGCGGCGGCAGCTCGAAATCCTCATAGACCATCACCTCAGGCCCGCCGGGCTTGTGAACGCGGATCCCCTTCATGCTGGCTCTCCCTTAAAAACCGTGCGCCTGAAATTGGGCATCCTGGCGCGGAACGCAAGCTCCCGATGCGATTGCGGGGGGCTGCGGCGAGGTCTAGTGAGCGGCGTCATGGACGACAGACCTCCCACTCCCCTCAGCGCGGCCGAGCGCGCAAAAGCCGACATTCTCGAAGTTGCGACCGCCGAGTTTGCCGAAAAGAGTTTCAGCGGGGCCCGCGTCGACGAGATCGCCGCCAAGACGCAGACCAGCAAGCGGATGATCTACTACTATTTCGGTGACAAGGAAGGCCTGTTCACGGCCGTATTGGAGCGCGAATATCTGCGCATCCGCGCCGAGGAGCAGGCGCTCGACGTGGACAATCTCGACCCCGTCGCCGCCATGCGCAAGCTCGTCGAGACGACCTTCGACTATCACACGACCCACGAGAAATTCATCCGGCTGGTCATGGTCGAGAACATCCACCGCGCCGAGCATCTGAAGACGACGCCGATCGCCCATTCCTTCGGCCACGGCGTGGTCGATCAGATCGAGGGCATTTACACGCGGGGCGTCGCGGCGGGGGTGTTCCGCTCAAGGCTGAAGCCGATCGACATCCACCTGACGATCAGCGCGCTGAGCTTCCATTACGTCGCCAATAACGGCACGTTTTCAATGATTTTCGACCTCGACATGATGAGCCCCGAGGCGCTGGCGCATCGTCGCGAGGAGGTCGTGGAGGTGGTGTTGCGCTCGCTCCGGCCCTAAGGACGCGCCCTGGGCGGCCTAGAATGTCTCTTGACATACGAACTAGTTCGTACATAGAGAGCGCCGAAGCGGGCTCGCTCGCCCTGTCGCGCCGAAGCCCGTAGAAAGCTCAAGGAAACGTCCGTGCCCGCGGCTCCCGCGAACCGCCAGAACAGCGAGCTTGCCATGAGCCGGCCGCCGCGCGCAGACTGCGCATCCCGGCGTCGCGGGAGGCGAAGCCAATGATCGACGGAAACACCAAAATCATCGCCCACGTCGGCCACCCGACTTCGACCTTCAAGTCGCCGATGATCTACAACCCCTGGTTTGCGAGCCGCGCCATAAACGCCTGCGTCGTGCCGATGGGCGTGACCGCGGAGCGTTTTGGGACCGCCTTCCCCGAGATTTGCCGCTTCACCAATTTCGGCGGCGCGCTCATCACCATGCCGCACAAAGTGTCTGTCGTCGAAATGCTCGACGTCGCTTCGACCGCCGTGAAGGTCGCGGGCTCGTGCAATGCGGTCAGATGGTCGGCGGACGGCCAGCTCGAAGGCGACATGTTCGACGGCGAAGGCTTTACGCGAGGGATGGCTCGGCGGGGCGGTACGATCGCGGGCCAGCGCATGCTAGTAATCGGCTCCGGCGGGGTCGGCGCGGCGATCGCGGCCTCTTCCGCCGCGAAGGCGCCTGGCCGAACTCGCCCTTTACGACCTTAATACGCACGCGATGGAAGGCCTCGCGCGCCGCCTGGCCGACGCTTACCCCGCGCTCAAACTGCAAACCGGCTCGAACGATCCCCAAAATTTCGACGTCGTCGTCAACGCGACGCCGCTCGGCATGAAGGCGGGCGACCCCATGCCCGTCGACGTTTCGCGCCTTCGCGCCGGAAGCGTTCGTCGCTGAGGTCGTCATGAAGAAAGAGACGACGCCGTTTCTTGCGGCCGCTCGTGCGCGCGGCTGTCGCACCCAGGTCGGCGTCGACATGCTGTTCGAGCAGATCCCCGCTTATCTCGAATATTTCGGTTTTCCCTCGACGACCGCCGAGGAGTTGCGCGGGCTCGCTGAAATCTCCTACTAAATCAACCAAACAGGAAAACGGGAGGAAGACATGACCGAGGCTCAGCTTCACGAGCCGAAGGGCCGGCGCCAGACCCGCACCGCCGCGGCCAGCGGCTGGATCGGATCGGCGCTCGAATATTACGACTTCTTCATCTACGCCACAGCTTCGGCGCTGGTGTTTCCACAGATCTTCTTCCCTTCCAAGGACCCGGCGACAGCGATCGTGGCCTCGCTCGCGACCTACGGGGTCGGCTATATCGCGCGTCCGATCGGCGCCTTCGTGCTCGGACACTGGGGCGACGTCTACGGGCGCAAGAACGTGCTGCTCGTCTGCCTGTTCCTGATGGGTTTTTCGACCATGGCCGTCGGCTTGCTGCCGACATACGCTTCGGTTGGCGTGTTCGCGCCCATGCTGCTCGTCGCGCTCCGGCTTCTCCAGGGTTTTGCGGTCGCGGGCGAAATCTCGGGCGCGAGTTCGATGATCCTCGAACACGCGCCATTCGGACGGCGCGGCTACTTCGCAAGCTACACGCTGCAGGGCGTGCAGGCCGGGCAGATCCTGGCGGCGGCCGTGTTCCTGCCGATCAGCTACCTTCTTCCGCAGGACATATTCATGAGCTGGGGCTGGCGCGTGCCGTTCCTGCTCAGCGCGTTCGTTGTGGTCGCCGGCTATTTCATCCGCCGCAACGTCGAGGAGACGCCGGCATTCGCCGAGGAAGTGAAAACCGGCGCGGCGCCCAAGGCGCCCATCGTCGATGCGATTTCGAATCACGGCGCCGACATGGTCCGCGTTGCGCTGATGGCGCTGATGAACGTCATCCCCGTCGTCGCGACGATTTTTGGCGCCGCCTATGCGGTTCAGCCGGCCTACGGCATCGGCTTCGACAAGAACATCTATCTGTGGATCCCGGTCGTCGGCAACATCGTGGCCGTGCTGGTGATCCCGTTCGTCGGCACATTGTCCGACCGGATCGGCCGCCGGCCGCCGATGATCGTCGGCTCTCTGGCCGCTGGCTTGCTGGCCTTCTTCTACCTCTATGCGATCAGCATCAAGAACGTGCCGGCTGGCGTTCGTGCTTGTCGATATTGATGTGGGGCATCGTCTATCAGGGCTACAACGCCGTATTCCCGAGCTTCTATCCGGAACTGTTCCCGACCCGGGCGCGGGTCTCGGGCATGGCGATCGCGCAGAACATCGGGACTATGCTGACCGCGCTGCTGCCGGCTCTGTTCGCCTGGGCCGCGCCTCCCGGATCGCAGAACGTGCCGATGACTGTAGGGGCGCTCGCCTTCGCCGTGACCATCATCTCCGCGCTTGCCGCTTTCAGCGCGCGCGAAACCTACCGGCTGCATCTCAACGATCTTGGCGAGCGCAACGCCAAGCCCGTCGAGAAGTCAGTCTATGACGCGATGCGGGCGAGCGTCGCCGCGGAGTGACAACGTGCGCCGCTCGTCGCGCCCGGATGCTGGGCGCGAGGGGCGGTCGTGTTGCTTTGTAGTGGGCTCAATTGTCAAACAGCGATTATCAGCTATCACGTTATTCTGAAAATGTCAATATTATAGGTTAATTTTTACAGATATAGCGAACCGTATCAAGATCCCTGGGCAGGCTCAGGATGTTGACGGATGATTCCGAGTGGAAGAACGGTCGTGCAAACCACTGGTTCCTGGCGCCGGCCGAGTTTCTAACTGACAGACGTTTCAACAAGGCTCAGCATGCGGGAGTGGGTCGCGGAAGGCGCGACCGCCCGGGCGGCCGGGGCTCAACCACGACGCCGATCCCCTTCCACAACGAATTATTAAGCGGGCCGGGGCAAAACCTGTTCACCTCGCGATTCCGATGCGCCGCATCGCAGGCTCGATGCATGACGCCCGGCGAGGTCGTCGGACCTTCCGACATGCTCCATTCGCCTTAGCCCCGCCCGCCGACGCCCGATCGGCTCCCACGACGCGTCCTTGCGCCAAAAGGGGTCGATCGCGAGGAAAATACCATGCTTGCCATCATCAACGGTCGGCTCTCGATCTCTTCGCGCCTATTGTTGATTGGCGCCCTGTTCCTCGCTTCGATCGGGGTCCTGGTCTACCTGTTCATCGCGCAGGCTTTCTCGGACATCGACTTTGCCCAGCGCGAAATCGAGGGAACACGCTACCTCGCCAATGTCTGGCCGAGTTTCGCCAAGACCGCGATGACGGGCGTCGTCGACGGTTCCGAAATTGCCGGCCGCGTCGAATTCGACGCCGAATTCGGCGTCAACGCCGCCGCCTATCTCTCCGCCAAGGAGGGAATGGAAAAACTTGAGGCCGGCAAGGAACTGATCGGCGACATCGCCGACAAGTCCAATCTGACCCTCGATCCCGATCTCGACAGCTTTTATGCGATGGACGCGGCGACCGTACGCCTGCCAGCGATCGCCGCGGCCGCCATTGCGCTGAAGAAGGCTTACGCCGAACCCGTAGGCGGCGCCTCGCGCATCGTCGATATCGCCTTCGCAGTCTCCCACCTGCAGCAATCGTCCGATGAGGCGCAGGCCTCCCTAGATTCGGCGATGAAAAACAACGCCGCCGGAATCACCAAATCGACCCTCTCGGCCGCAACTCAGGCCACGAAGGAAGCCAGCGATGCGGCGCTCGCCAAAGGAACCGCTGCGCTTTCCGGTAGCGACGCCAAGGGCCTTGCCGAGGCGGCGGACGATCTCGTGATCAAGGTCAACGCGCTCTGGCCCAACACAAACGCCGAAGTCGCGCGACTGCTGCAAGCGCGCATAGACGGCTTCCGCGCCCGCATGTTCAAGAACCTCGCCGTCGCCTGCGCCTTCATCCTGGCCGCTGTCGCGCTCTCGCTGACCATCGCGCGCGGGCTCGCCTCCCGCCTATCCCATCTTATCGCCGCTATGGAGAGGCTGATTGCCAACGACGCCAGCGTGGAAATCTCCTATGCCAATGAGACCAACGAGACCGGCATGATCGCTCGCACCCTGCTTGCGTTCCGCGACAGCGTGCGCGAGCGATCGGCTTTGAAAAGCGAAAAGGCGCTGGAGGCGGAACTTGCCGCCGAACGCGCGGCAAATGAGCGCGCCAAGGAGGAACAGAGGCGCCGACAAACCGAGGCGGTGAACGGCCTTGCCTCCGCCCTCCGCCGCGTGGCCGAGGGAGATCTGTCGACCCGGCTCGAAGACGGCTTCGCGGGCGAGTTCGCCGCGATCCGCGACGATTTCAACGCCGCGGTCAGGGAACTCGCCGGAATGATCGAAGCGGTCGTCATCGCCATCAGGGGCATCGAGGCCGGCGCGAACGAGATTTCGACGGCCTCCGATGACGTGGCGAGGAAAGCCGAGTTCCAGGCAGCGGCGCTGGAGCGCTCAAACAACGACATCGTCGCGCTTACGCGAGCGATCAAGACCGCCGTCGAAGCCTCGGGGCGCACCAAGGACATCATCGACGAAGCCAAATCAGAAGCGCATGAAAACATGGGCGTCGTTCGCGAAACGGTGGAGGCGATCGGCCGTATCCGGGGCTCGTCGGAACAGATCGGCGCGATCACCGGCGCAATCGACGAGATCGCGTTCCAGACCAATCTGCTTGCGCTCAACGCTGGCGTCGAAGCCGCGCGCGCCGGCGAGGCCGGCAGGGGTTTTGCGGTCGTCGCCTCCGAGGTGCGGGCGCTGGCGCAGCGGTCCGCAGACGCGGCCAAGGAGATCAAGCGGCTCGTTTCCGGCTCGCGCGACGAAGTCGGCGAAGGCGTCGACCTCGTCAACCGCGCCGGCGCGGCCTTCGACCGCATCCAGCGCAAGATCTCGGTGGTCGATGGCGGCATCGCGGCTATCGCCGCCGGCTCGCTCGACCAGTCGACGGCGCTGAAGGAGGTCAGCACGACGCTCGCCGGTCTCGATCAGGCGACGCAGCATACGGCCTCGGTCGCCGAGGAGACCAATGCCGCCTGCCAGTCGCTGACCATCGAATGCGCGCGGCTCGCCGAAATGGCCGCAAAGTTCCGAACCTCGGCGGCGCCGGCGCGACCCGGAGGAAGCCTGGCCGCCTGAACCGTCTACCTGGAGAACCTGAACGTCGCGTCGTGCCGGGCCTTCGCGCCCGGCGCGAGCACGCGCATCGACGGCTTGTCAAAGATGTCGCCATCAAAACCCTCGGGGTCGCTGTAGCCGGTCCAGCATTCGAGGCAGAGATAGGGCGCGGGCGGGCGCGTCCAGAGCGCGCAATGTTCGAAGCCCGGAAATTCCATTGCGATCGTTGCGCCGCCTTTCATGATGAATTCGAGCGAGCGGCTCAAGGGCGACAGAAAGCACACCGCGTCCTCGGCGAGCAGGGCGTCGCTGAGCGGCAGGTCGCGGCCCTTGATGGGAAGGAGTTTGGTTTCCTGGCTGATGAGGCCGCCCGGCGCAATGCGCGGAACCTCGCCGCGCTCCTCCAGAGCGAACCGGATGATGGCGCCCTCGCGCGCGTCGCCGGCGACGGGCCAGTGAAAGCCCGGATGCAGGCCGGCCGCATAGGGCGCAGGCGCATCGCCCGGGTTCTCGACCTCGATGACGACAGCGAGCGCGCCGGGCTCAAGCCGGTATTCGACGGTCAGCCGGAAGGCGAAGGGATAGACGGCGCGGGTCGCCTTGTCGTCGACGAGCGCAGAGGCGCAAAAAATCCGGGCCGCGCCCGACGACTTCGAAGGGCGAGCGACGGGCAAAACCGTGCAAGTCCAGCGCGTAGGCTGTTCCGCCGACGCGGATCCCGTCTCTGAGCCAGCCGACGACGGGATAGAGGATCGGGCTGACCTCGCCCCAGACTTTTGGGTCGGCGGCCCAGAGGAGATCGACGCCGCCGACGCTCCAGGCTTTTGCCTCCGCGCCGAGCGTATCGACTTCGAGCCGGTCGCCGGCGTGCTCAATGATGATGGTCATGGGACGAGTCCTTCGATGGCCGCGACCTCGAGCGCCGCGTCCTTCAACCCCGGCGCCGCGGCGACGATCGAGTTGCCCTTGCGTAAACCCTCGCCGGCCAAAAAATCGCTGACATAGCCGCCGGCCTCACGGATCAGCGCGACGGCGGCCAGGCAATCCCAGGAATTCATGAAATTCTCGACATAGGCGTCGCGCCGGCCGGCCGCGACATAGGCCAGCGCCAGCGCGCCCGACCCGCAGCGGAACGGCGACGCGCCGCTCGCCACCACCCGGCCAAGCAAAGCCATATATTTGTCGGCGCCGGCGCGCAGGTTCCAGCCAACCTCGACTGACGCCTTGTCGAGCTCCGTCGCATTGGAGGCCTTCATGGCGACGCCGTTCAAGGTCGCCCCGGCGCCGCGGCGCGCGGCGAACAATTCGTCGAGCATCGGATCGTAGATCACGCCGATCTCGACGTCGGCGCCGATGACCGCCGCGATCGAGATGCAGAAATGGGGAGCGCCCTTCGCGAAGTTGGCGGTGCCGTCTATTGGGTCGACGACCCAGATGGGGTGGCCGTCCATCTCCTTGCGCCCACCGCCCTCTTCGCCCAAAAATCCGTCGCCGGGAAACAGCGCGGCGAGCCGGCCCGCCAACAGTTTCTCGACCTCGCCGTCGACCTCGGTCAGATAATCCTGCGGCCCCTTGAAGCGGACGGTGAAGGAGTCGCGATCGAGGAACCGACGTCGCGCGACCTCGCCGGCCTCCCGCGCCATCGCCTTGGCGGCCTCGAAGCGAATCTCGAGCGCATGAGGATCGAAACTCAAGCAGAATCCTTTCAGAAGTGGCTGAACGAGCCCCGCCCGAAGCGGGTCTCGCGGCCACGGAGCATGAAGCGCGGCGGCTGGTCGCCTTCCGTTGCGACGCCGACGTCGGTGACCGCGACCCCGGCCTCGCGCGCCGCTGCCTCGAACGCGGCCGCCGAGTTCGGGCGGAACGGAGGCGAGAAGCTCATAGTCGTCGCCCCCGGTCGCGGCAATCTCGAACAGGGCGGCGTCGGCGGCGATCGCCTCGCGCGTTGCGTCGGAGAGCGGCAGACGCGCAAGCTCGACCTTACCGCTGACGCCGCTCGCGGCGAGCATTTTTGTCAAATCCCCCACAAAACCGTCGGACACGTCCATGCCGCCGCGGGCGTGCGCCGACATGGCCCCTTTCAGCGCGAGACGCGGCTCGGGCAGCAGATAGCGCGCCTGCAGGAAAGCGGAGGCTTCGGCCGAAAGGGTCGCCTTGCCGAGTCGGGCCTGCAGGCCCAGCGCCGCATCGCCTATCGTCCCGCTGACATAGAGTTCGATCGCCGGCGCGCACGCCAGTTCGCCTCACCATCCGGCCTGTCGGTACGGCGCCGAAGGCGGTGATCGACAGGGTCAGCGGCCCCGGCGTCTTCACAGTGTCGCCGCCGAGCAGCGGGCAATTATAGCGCGCGGCGTCGTCGCCGAGCCCGAGCGCAAAGCCTTCGAGCCAGGTCGCCGTCCAGTCGGCGGGCAGCGCGAGGGTGAGCAGGAAGCCGAGCGGGGCGGCGCCCTTCGCCGCGAGGTCCGAGAGGTTAACCCTCAGCGCCTTGCGGGCAATATGATCCGGCGGATCGTTGGGGAAAAAGTGCACGCCGGCGACGAGCCCGTCCACAGTCAGCACGAGGTCGGCGCCCGGCGGCGGCGTCAGGCAGGCCGCGTCATCTTTCAGCGCGAGCCCGGCCGAGCCGGCGATCGGCGCGAAATAGCGGGCTATAAGGTCGTCTTCACTCGGGCGGTTCGGCATGGCCGTCCCGGGAATAGCCGAATTCTTGACCGAAGTCGCGCGATCAGGGGAACGCCGAAAGGACTGACAAATTCCGCCAAACAAAGCCAAACAAAGCCAAACAAGGACCAAACAAGAGCAAAACAAATCCAAACAAATCCAAATTCAATCGGCTCAGATTTAATGTTTTCAACGGGTTATTGGTCGCCGCAGTCGTTTTCGCTTGGCTTGCCAAATTCAGAGGCTCCGGGCGCGTCGCTTTTTGTTAAACCAACTCTCTGTATATCACAGAATTCTGTTTTTTGCAATAATTGGCGCGAGGAGACGCCGCCGCCGTGAACCTCGTCCTGGCGCCCGTCGAAGGAGGCTCAGCTCGGACGAAGATTGGCAAACACTGGCTCCTGGGCATCCGCCGCGGTTCGTTGGAAGACGCTTCGGCGCCCTGAGCCTGCCGAAGCGTCAGCGCGGCGGCGCGTGCTTTCGTTTTCTGTCTGAAACCCGCCCGGCTCTTCGCTCTTCGCCTGCCGCCCGTGTTTCCGCGCAGCGGGAAAGCGGTCTAGAACCAGCCGTCGAGACGGAGGGCGGACGGATGATTCCCATGTTGATCGACGTCGACACCGGCATCGACGATGCATTCGGGTTGCTGTTTGCGCTCGGAAGGCCGGACGTAAAGCTGATCGGCGTGTCGACCGTCGCCGGCAACGTGCAGTCTCGGAAAAAGCGACGAGGAATACCCGCGCGGTGCTCGCCATCGCCGGGCGCGGCGATGTTCACATCTATCCCGGCTGCGCCGCGCCGCTCGTAAAAGTGGCGGAGGATGCGAGCGACATCCACGGCGCGACCGGGCTCGGCCATGCCGAACTGCCGGACGTCGCCGCGCCGGCCGCCGCGCCGGTTCATGCCGTCGACGCGATCCGCGCGGCGGCGCGCGCCCATGAGGGCGAGCTGGTGCTTGTCGCAACCGGGCCGCTCACCAATGTCGCAGCGGCGCTGACGCGCGCGCCCGAACTCGCCCATCAGGTCAAGCGGCTGGTGTTGATGGGCGGCGCCTTCAAAGCGCCGGAAATGTCACGGCGACCGCGGAATTCAACATCTGGCACGATCCCGAAGCGGCGCGGATCGTGTTCCGGGCCTTCGGCCGGCCCGGCGCGGCGGCGCTGGTCGCCATCGGGCTCGACGTGACGCGGCGGACTTTGCTGACCGAGGAGGCGTTGCAGACGTTGGCCGGAGGGATCGCGTCGACGTTGCGCGGCTCGGCTGTCGCGACCTTCCTGGTCGACGCCGCAGCTTATTACTTCAACCTCATGCAGGAGCGGGGCGAGCCCGCGCGCTCGTCATGCACGATCCGCTTGCGGTCGGCGTCGCAGTCGATCCGAGCTTCGTCGGCACAACTTCGGCGCATGTCGACGTAGAGACGATGGGTGAACTGACGCGCGGCATGACGGTCGCCGACTGGCGGCCGAACCCGTCGGGCGCGCCCAACGCCGAGATCGCGCTGCAGGTCGACGCCGACCGTTTTTTGAGCGACTACGCGCAGGCGATCGAACGGGTCGCTGCTTCTTGACCTCGTTCAATCGCGTTCTGCAACACCAGGCGTAAGCTCAGGCGGCGCCGAGCGTTTCGTGCACCAGGCTCACCCAATAGCCCGCGCCGAGGGTCAGCGCCGCGTCGTTGAAGTCGTAGTCAGGCGTATGCAGATGGCGCGGCGCGCCGTCCGGGCCGACGCCGTTGCCAATTCCCATGAAGGAACCCGGCTTGACCTCTAACATATAAGCGAAATCCTCTCCGCCCGTGACGGGCGGCATGTTGGTGATCACCGCCCGCTCGCCAACCAGCGCGCGCGCCGCTGAGGCGGCGACTTCAGTCTCCGCCGCCGACGAAACCAGGGTCGGCGTCACCCGCTCGTAATCATATTCCAGCCGACAGCCGAAAGACGCCGCCGAATGTTCGGCGAGCTCCTTGAGCCGCCGCTCGATGATGTCGCGCACCGCCGGCGCAAAGCAGCGCGTCGTGCCGCGCACCACGACTTTTTGGGGAATCACATTCGGCGCGTCGTAGGAGCCGCCGCCGACATGGCCGACGCTGACGACGGCGGTCTCGAAGCCTTTATGTTGCGGCTGACGATCGTCTGCATGCGCCGTCACGAATTGCGTCGGCCGCGACCGAAGTGTCGGTCGCTTCGTGCGGGGCAAGCGCCGCCATGGCCGGCATTGCCGATGAAAGCCACGGTGAAAACGCCGACCGCGGCCAGCATCGGCCCGGTTGCGGTTGCGAACACGCCGAGCGGCATGCCGGGGACATTGTGCATGCCATAGCACGGCCTCCACCGGGAAGCGCTCGAACAGACCATCGTCGACCATGGCGCGGCCGCCGCCGCGGCCCTCCTCCGCCGGCTGGAAGATGACGTAGCACGGCGCCGGCGAAATCCCTGTTCTCGGCAAGATAGCGCGCCGCGCCGAGCAGCATCGTCGTATGGCCGTCGTGGCCGCAGGCGTGCATCTTGCCGGGAATGGTCGAGCGATGCTCGCGCGCTCTCGATCTCCTGGATCGGCAGGGCGTCCATGTCGGCCCTGAGGCCGATGGCGCGGTTGCCGCCTTGCAGTCCCCCGAATGGTCCCGACGACGCCGGTCCGGCCGACGCCTTCGACGACTTCGACGCCCCACTCCGCGAAGCTTCTTCGCGACCAGCGCGGCGGTGCGCGTCTCCTCGAAGCCGAGTCTCGGGATGGCGATGGATGTCGCGCCGGATCTCGATGAGTTCGGGCTCATATTCCTTTAGCGAATTCATAGATGCTATCGCGCAAAGCTGAACTTCCTTCTTGTCACGCCGCGCGGGCGCGCACGCCCGCTTCGACCGCCGCCAGCGCCTCGGCGGCCTTGGCCCCGTCCGGGCCGCCGGCCTGCGCCATGTCGGGCCGGCCGCCGCCGCCCTTGCCGCCGAGCGCCGCCGAGCCGAGCCGCACCAGATCGACCGCGTTGAAGCTGCCGTCAAATCCGGCGTGACCGCGACGACCAGGCTCGCCTTGCCGTCCTCGCCGGTCGCGACGATGCCGACGACGCCGGAGCCGATCGTCGGCTTGGCCTCGTCGGCGAGCGATTTCAGATCCTTCATGTCGACGCCCGACGACGCGCGTGCGTAGAAGCTTTACGCCCGCGACGTCGCGCACCGCGTCGCCGGCGCCGGCGCCGCCGCCGCCCATCGCGAGCTTGCGCTTGGCGTCGGCGAGTTCGCGCTCGAGCTTGCGCTGGTCCTCGAGCAGCGCTTCGAGCCGTGCCGCCGCTTCGCCGCGCCGGCGCGCGCAGAAGCTGCGCGAGATCGCCGAAGGCGCTGCGAATCCGCGCGCAATTGCCGGCGCGCCGCGTCGCGCGTGCGCGCCTCGATGCGGCGCACGCCCGCCGCGACCGCGCTTTCGCCGACGATCGAGACGAGCGCCGATGTCGCCGGTGCGCTCGACATGCGTGCCGCCGCAGAGCTCGACCGAATAGGGCCGCGGTCCGTTGTCGCCGCCGTCGATCGTGCCCATCGAGACGACGCGCACCTCGTCGCCGTATTTCTCGCCGAACAGCGCGCGCGCGCCGCGACGCGCGCGCTTCCTCGATGCCCATCAGCCGCGTGACGACCGGCTCGTTGCGCAGCACGATCGCGTTGGCGATGTCCTCGACCTCGGCGATCTCCGGCGGCGCTGATCGGCTTCGGGATGGGCGAAGTCGAAGCGCAGCCGATCGGGCGCGACCAGCGAGCCCTTCTGCGCGACATGATCGCCGAGCACCATGCGCAGCGCCTCGTGCAGCAGATGCGTCGCCGAATGGTTGGCGCGGATCGCCGAGCGCGACGGCGTGATCGACCTTCAGCTCCAGCGCCGCCCCGACGTCGAGCTCGCCTTCCAGCGACCTCGACTTCATGCGCGAACAGGTCGCCGAGCTTCTTCTTCACGTCGGTCACCCTGACGCGCGACGCCGGGGCCGGTCATCACGCCGACGTCGCCGACCTGGCCGCCGGATTCGGCGTAGAACGGCGTCTGGTTGAGGATCACCGATGCCGGTCTCGCCGTGCGGCAGCGACGCCGACTTCCGCGCCGTCTGCGCACCAGCGCGGTGACGACGCCTTCGGCGCTCTCGGTGTCGTAGCCCAGGAACTCGGTCGCGCCGACGCGCTCGCGCAGCGCGAACCAAACCGTCTCGGTCGCCGCCTCGCCCGAGCCCGCCCAGGCCCTGCGCGCCTCGGCGCGCTGGCGCTCCATCGCGGCCTGAAAGCCGTCGACGTCGACGCCGAGGCCGCGCGCGCGCAGCGCGTCCTGCGTCAGGTCGAGCGGAAACCCATAGGTGTCGTAGAGCTTGAAGGCGACTTCGCCGGCGAGCTTGCCGCCGCTCGGCAGGTCGCGCGTCTCGTCCTCGAGAATGGCGAGGCCGCGCGCGAGCGTGGCGCGAAAGCGCGTCTCCTCGAGCTTCAGCGTCTCCGAGATCAGCGCCTCGGCGCGGATCAGCTCGGGATAGGCCTGGCCCATCTCGCGCGTCAGCGCCGGCACGAGCCGCCACATCAGCGGATCGCGCGCGCCGAGCATCTGCGCGTGGCGCATCGCGCGGCGCATGATGCGGCGCAGCACATAGCCGCGCCCTCGTTGGACGGCAGCACGCCGTCGGCGACCAGGAAGCGACGAGGCGCGCAGATGGTCGGCGATGACGCGGTGCGAGACCTTGTGCGGCCCGTCGGGATCGACGCCGGTCGCCTCGGCGCTGGCGCGGATCAGCGCGCGCATCAGGTCGATGTCGTAATTGTCGTGCTTGCCCTGCAGCACCGCGGCGACGCGCTCGAGGCCCATGCCGGTGTCGATCGAGGGCCGCGGCAGTTTGACGCGCTCGCCGCCCGGCAGCGTCTCGAACTGCATGAACACGAGGTTCCAGATCTCGATGAAGCGGTCGCCGTCGGCGTCGGCCGAGCCGGGCGGCCCGCCGGGGATCTGGTCGCCGTGATCGTAGAAGATCTCCGAGCAGGGGCCGCAGGGGCCGGTGTCGCCCATCGCCCAGAAATTGTCGGAGGTGGCGATGCGGATGATGCGCGCGCTCCGGCAGCCCCGCGATGCGCTTCCAGAGATCGAACGCCTCGTCGTCGTCGTGATAGACGGTGACGGTCAGGCGGTCCTTCGGCAGGCCGAAATCGCGGGTGATCAGGTTCCAGGCGAGTTCGATCGCGAGCGGCTTGAAATAGTCGCCGAACGAGAAATTGCCGAGCATCTCGAAGAAGGTGTGATGGCGCGCGGTGTAGCCGACATTGTCGAGATCGTTGTGCTTGCCGCCGGCGCGCACGCATTTCTGCGCGGTCGTCGGCGCGATGGTAGGGGCGCCGCTCGACGCCGGTGAACACGTTCTTGAACTGCACCATGCCGGCGTTGGTGAACATCAGCGTCGGGTCGTTGCGCGGCACGAGCGAACTCGACGGCACGATCTCATGGCCGTTGCTGCGCGAAAAACTGCAGGAAATGCGATCGGATCTCGTTTACGCCGCTCATGAACGCTCGGCCTTCGCGGCCGTCGGACCCGCCGCCCCGACGAAAATCGAGACGGCCGCGACGAGCGCGACGCGGAAATCACCCAGGATGACGACGACGTCCGCGCGCCGAATGTCCGGGATCCGAGCCGGCGATGAGCGCGTTCGACGCCACCTTCTAGAGCGAGGCCGTGCAAAGGCAAAGCCGCCGTTCGCGTCGTCTGCCCGGCCTAGCGCTACGCGGACGGCGCAAAAGGCCGAAAGCAGGGCCCGCCTCGGCGTGCGGCGGCGAGGCGGGCCCTTCGAGATGACGACGCGGCCGCGTCGGCTCGCGAGCCGGCGAGGCGGCCGCGCGCTGCGCGCGCGACGCACGATCCTTCTCGTGGCGGATGGGCGCGGCCGCGAGGGGGCGGCGGACGCGCCCAGAGAGGACTCAGGCGTCGGCGACGTCGGCGTCCGGCGGATCGACGTTGTCGAGAATGCGGTCGGCGATCAGGCCGGAGTTCTCGCGGATCGCGGCTCTCGATGCGGGCCGCCATCTCCGGATTGGCCTTCAGGAAGGTCTTGGCGTTCTCGCGGCCCTGGCCGAGCCGCGTGCTGTCGTAGGAGAACCAGGCGCCGGACTTCTCGACCACGCCGGCCTTGACGCCGAGATCGATGAGCTCGCCGAGCTTCGAGATGCCCTCGCCGTACATGATGTCGAACTCGACCTGCTTGAACGGCGGCGCGACCTTGTTCTTGACGACCTTGACGCGGGTCTGGTTGCCGACCACTTCGTCGCGCTCCTTGATCGCGCCGATGCGGCGGATGTCGAGGCGGACCGAGGCGTAGAATTTCAGCGCGTTGCCGCCCGTGGTGGTCTCGGGCGTGCCGTACATGACGCCGATCTTCATGCGGATCTGGTTGATGAAGATCACCATCGTGTTCGAGCGCGAGATCGAGGCGGTCAGCTTGCGCAGCGCCTGGCTCATCAGGCGCGCCTGCAGGCCGGGCTGCGAATCGCCCATCTCGCCCTCGATTTCGGCGCGCGGCGTCAGCGCGGCGACCGAATCGATGACCAGCACGTCGATCGCGCCGGAGCGCACCAGCGTGTCGGTGATTTCGAGCGCCTGCTCGCCGGTGTCGGGCTGGGAAATCAGCAGGTCCTCGAGATTGACGCCGAGCTTGCGGGCGTAGACGGGATCGAGCGCATGTTCGGCGTCGACGAAGGCGCAGACGCCGCCCTTCTTCTGGGCCTCGGCGATGACGTGCAGCGTCAAGGTCGTCTTGCCGGAGGATTCCGGGCCGTAGATCTCTACCACGCGGCCGCGCGGCAAGCCGCCGACGCCGAGCGCGATGTCGAGCCCGAGAGAACCGGTCGGAGATCGTCTCGATTTCGACCGCCTTCTGGTTCTTGCCCAGGCGCATGATCGAGCCTTTGCCGAACGCGCGTTCGATCTGCGAAAGCGCGGCGTCCAGCGCCTTGGTCTTGTCCACGAACGTTCCTTCGATAACGCGAAGATTGCCTGAGCCATCGTCCTTCTCCTTGTGTCATGGCCGCTGGCCAAGGCAACGGCAAAGCCGATCCCTCCGCCTGTCTCCAATGTACACGCTTTGTTCTCGTACGCAAGTTCTTTTTTTGTTCTCGCGGGGGGTAAAGAGATAACCTGAGAAAATACCAGTTAACTCACCCCACGGTCGCTAACATAGAACATGTATAAGTAAGCCAAAACAATTCCTAATTGTGTTCGTCATATCATAAGTCTTCAAAGGCGAAGCGCGGCCTTCGATCTGACCGAAGCGCAGTAAAAAATTGCCATTCACTCAAATGCTGCTTGACATTCACAAAAAAGTGGCGCAAATCATTACGCCCAGCGCACACGTCAGAGACACTAAGTACTTAGTTGGCCTGACGTCACGCGTGCCTGCGTCTATTTATGTATAAAGTATTTTCGTTTGGGATATTCACATGTCCGATATAAGTGTAAGGATATCTAAACATAAAGACTTGTTAAAATTGAAGTGGACGTTCCCCAATTTCGTTTTGCCAGCTTATCTGATTAATCTAAATGCGACGCAAAACGCGGCAAATAACGTTCGAATTGTTCTAAATAGCATTTCAAGACGACTATTGAGATCTCAACCCTTTTCAGCTGAATTGTGTTCGCTGCGGATATGTGGCGCGGATCTTTGGTCAACACTTTTGCAACATTCAGACGGCAATGCAGACGTTCCGGATATCGTTAAAGCCCAGTTTGAGGCAAACAGCTCCCTCCGGTCCAAAATTCGCGTCGTCACCGATGCGAGCATAGTAATCCCTTGGAACTTTATATTTTGCGGGATCCACTGGGAGTGACGGGATATAGTGGAACGATCACCGATTTCGCCGGATTTTTTGTAGCAGATCACAATGTGTCTATTCAATTCAATAAGCTTATGCCAGCCTTGTCTAAAGTCGACCGGAGCCGTATTAAAACGTTATGCGCTCTAAACGAAGACGAATTTAAAAAAGCAAAGGATTATCTGTTGAGACAGAGTCCAGAAACGGAACGAATTATCTCGGAAATAATTGGCCACGAAGTCGGACTAGTGCATAATTGGACGGATTCGCCGCACGCAGTGGCGTAGAACCTCGAACTGTGACAGCATAGTCTACATCTTCGGGCATAGTGATGCAAGGAGATTTCTTTAAACGGAGAGCCAGGCGCAGTTCAGGGAACTGACAGAGGGCGATTTGTGCTCGGTTCCGGCAATTTTTGTAGCAATTTTCGCTAAGGACAGAAACGACAGCTCGAAGACCATATGTTTTATTAATCGGTGCCAATCCGCTGCAGGCGAGGCGAACGGCGGCTTTTTGGACGTGACCTCCGCACGTGGATTTTATGGCTTTATAGGCACAGAGGCAGAGAATCAAATATTGACGCCACTATTACGCTACGCAATTCCTCAACCGATTACTACACTCAAATCAGACTATTGGACATATAGTTCAAGAATTGAAGGCAATTCTATTCCCGACAAGCGTGATGTACACCTGCTATGCAGACCCAAATTTTCAAGTCTGTTGAGGTAGCCGTGGATGTTATCGACCTTGAGGTCGCCTGAACCTCCAGCTCCCTATAAAGGGCTGAACTATTTTCGCGCCAGCGACTGGCCCTTGTTCGCCGAAAGAGAAAGTGATGTTCGCGATTGTGCCGAGCTGCTTTCAGTTCCTCGACTAGCAAAATCTTACTACTTCATGGGCGAAGCGGAACTGGTAAAGTTCCTTTTTACGTGCCGGGCTACTACCCTCTAATTACAACTCACGGAGTAGGTTTCAGGATCCTGAGAAACAAAGATGTTCACACCGAGCCGTATTTAGTCCGCTCCACCGATGATCCCTTGTCTCGCTTAGCGGGGCCCTTCGAAAGGCGGCTGAGGACCCATTCGAATTTCCAGACATGTCTTCTGGGAGAAAAAAGATTTATTGAAGTCTGAACTGGAGAACAAGGAGGCGAACTACGCCGACTTATCCGACCGTATTTATAAAACCCTGGCCAATATCGGATCGCTTCGCGGAACCCTTGTTATAACAATCGATCAAGCTGAAGAAATTTTCACTCTTAGCATCGGGAGATTATTCGCTTGAAAAGAAGGATAGCTTTTTCACTTTACTTGAGCGGATTTGTATAGAACCTATTGACGTCAAATTCATCATCTCGCTACGCACGGAATATTATGGTCCATTTTCGGATTGGTTTAAAGTATCCCCCACATCTCGTGTTTCTACACTTGATTACGGCCTTCTACCTTATATGCTGTACGGATTCAAAAATAGCAAGCAACTAATTGAATGTGATAAACGCCCAACGCTTGACAGGCCTTTGGAGCTAGACGGAAGGCGATATGCCCGACAGCGCGTTCTTACTACAAATTCCATTTTGCGCCAAATGTTCCAGCAAAATCGCACAGATGTTCTTATCCATTGCGGTAAATCAAGCGCTTTGCCGATCTTACAAATTGTGTGCAAGGACTTACACCAAAGTGTAGGGGAAAAAAGGAGTTATACACGTCACGATTACGATTTCCGCGGTGGTGTGAAGGGGACCATCGAACGATTTATCGAGGCCTCAATCTCAAAAGCTTTGAAAGAAGCACATACCAATAGCACGGGTTCGATAGTAGATTTGTGGACGGATTTGATAGCGACGCTGGTCACGCGCCACGAGGGAATGTCCCTTACTACCAGCCTGCTTCCGTTTGACGAGCTCGCCGCGCGAGCTCGTAAGCTTGGAATCCTACCGAAAGTATACCGAAATGTCTGTCAATAATGGCCAGCGATAACGTCCGACTGCTTCGCGTGTCTACATTCCGCGCTAGTCGAAGACTCTAAAAATGTCGCTCACTACAGTCTTGGCCACAACTCACTTGCTTCATCGCTATTTCAGTGGCAGGAAAAAACGCGAGAAAAGATTCAGGCTCAGAAAGAGAGCGACTGCGGAAGCTGGAGTATGCTGGATTTCGATTTATAGGTTTGCTGTTAGTGACTTTGGTTGGCGTGTTCGCGAGCGAATTATATGAAAAATACGTGGCGTTACACACGCTAGCTAATCTCAACCGGGACGATAAATCGACCACTGCAGGCGAGCAGCTAATTCGTTTGAACTTCGGTTCAGCTAATACTCAGACGATTGAAGATCGCTTGGTCAATTTCTTCATGGGAGATCAGATGGAGTTTAAGCGTAATCTGCGCGAGACTTTGAAGCGCGTTCCGCGATTACGCTAAGTTCAGACTCAAGCGGGCCTTGATCCAAAGCGCGAGACGTTAGCCTTGTTAACAAGTGATGGCAAATTTGCAACTATCAATCTAAAAACTAATGAAAAAGTCGATTTCGACAACTCGCCATTTGTACTGGCGGTGAACAAAAATGAAACTCCCATACCTTTTAGTAATTCTGTCGGATTTGTCGGCGAAATAAATTTCCCGCGGTCTCGAAAGCGGGGATTGGTCAAAAGTGTTCTTCGGTCGGCGTGACTTTAGAGATGTTCCGTTGTCAGATATTATTGGAAATACTACGGTGCCGTTTCTAGTGGAATTTATCGGCGGCAATGTGAGATTTACTTATTTTCAGCAAGGTCGTATTCATTTTGACGATTACGCATATGACACAAAGATCTCTAAGTTTTACTCGGTTCAATCTTTTGAACATTCAAACGATTCGAGGTTTTTCCCAACATCATTCGCGTTATTCAATACTTGTATTCAATAATTGGCCGTGACCCCAAGGACCACTTGGAGGGAAACAATCAAAAGTATTAATTGGTGACGTTCGCAAGGGTCAGGAAAAGGTTTCGCCAATGAGGATTTGAGTGAAAGCGAGGAAGGATCTTAATTAGGGTGATTTTTCAGTTACCTTGGGTCCGAAAAGCTTCGTAAGAGGTCAGACGTTTTCCAACAGTGACAAGCGACTAATTGTCCGCGAGACAAAGGAGTATTTGACTGCGTTTGACTTAACAGGCGGCCCAACGGTGCACAGAACAATTGTCAATTCCAAACGACTTGGCTGCTTCGAGCCTATACGGCAACCCTGGCGTCTCACGAGGCCGTTACTTGCGGCGTCGAAAGCCGTAGACACTTGGCACGTTGCGTGGCTCGCGCGAGATGGCATAGTTGCATTGCGCGGGAAACCCGGATCACATGTTTTGGAGTTTGTATTTAGCGGCGTTTTACTGGCGCAAATTCCACGAATGGAGTATGGGCTAAAATTGGAAATTAGCGACGATGGGGAAGCGTTAATCTTATTTCACAGACGGAACCAGGCCAAATGATTGTTCTTTACTGGGACTTGAGCCCGCTCGAGGCGGCGATAGATAAATTATCGGGTATCGCGCTTTTGAAGAGGTTTGCACGGTTTCGCGAATGGTCAGTGAGGACTACGATAAAATTGTGGCGCGTACTGTCTCAATGTGGCGCTCGATTGGGATTGTAACACCTTGCGAGAGGGACAAGAAATGACGTCATTTAGTTCGCTGGCCGCCGCTCTTTGGGAGCGAACACAACGAGCTCCTATGCCTAGATTTACTATGATGCGGCAGACGCGAATGTGGGGATAATTTTGTTGTCGATGATTGCTACTTCAATATTGAATTGAGTACAGTGTTCTTAAAAGATGGACGGAGATGGTGGGATATTTATGATCCGGCTGTCTACTTCAGTGTCGATTTTATTTATGACAAGGGCAGAACTGTAGTTCCAAAAATACTAAGTTCGGAGACATTTAAAAGCGGAAAAGAAATGCCGCACGGTTTTGTTCAGAACAACGTGAGCGTGATCGGTCCACATCCATATAGAGGTGACCGAATTGGCATTACCACGGTGCTGTCGGATAAAACCGCCGATTATGCCAAACTGGCAATTGGCATGGCTGAAAATATTTCGTCGGCTATTGGAGTGCAGCAAGCCTACACCGATGGTGAGCAAAGTGGGTGGTACAATTTTGGATGCTGTAGAGACGCTCACTAGCATGGGGGATTGCGAGCCAATATTGGGGTACCGATTGGAATTGAGTGCCGCGAGTGGGCTGGTACCGACTTATTTTGCTCTAATAAGCAGTCCCAGAATATCGATAATTTGATAGTTTCTCCTGAGGACTATTCAAGCCTGAGGGTCAATGAGGAGCAAGGAGTTGGACTATCTAATTTACAGTATTTATTCTTGCAAAAGCCGTGACAATTAG
>CAVQBX010000046.1:0-52563 GCA_963710855.1 uncultured Pseudomonadota bacterium
AAGTGAACTCCCGCATGCCCGATGTGCTGGAGGGCGACGTCTGGGCGGCGATCGCTTCGGTCGGATCGGCGCGCGCCGGCTCGCCGAGCTCGCCGAGAAATACGGCGTCGCGACTTCGAAAGCGCGATGTCGTCGTTCATGGATTACGGCGAACAGGTCTCTATGCGCGAACTGGAAAAATTGCCGAAGGGCGCGTTTGAATTGTCGGAGGAGCAGGACGACGGGCGCATCTTCAACGTCAAGATCACGATCAGCGACAAGGAATTCGTGGTCGATCTCAGGGACAATCCCGACCAGTCGACCAATCCCGTCAACACCAGCGTCGAAGGCGTGATGGTCTGCGCGCAGATGCTGTTCAAGTCGCTGGCCGACCCCTATTCGCCCGCCAACGAAGGTTCGTTCCGGCCGATCCGTCTGCTGACGCGCGAGGGCTCGGTGTTTCACGCCAAGGAGCCCGCGCCGCTCGGCTTCTATTATGAGATCGAATTGCGCGTCTACGACATCATGTGGCGCTGCCTTGCGCCGCACATGCCGGATCGCCTGGCGTCAGGCCATTTCGCCAGCGTCTGCGGCACGTTCGTCGGCGGCATCCATCCCGATACTGGCCGGCAATACACGATCATCGAGCCGCAGCTGGCGGCTGGGGTGCGAGCTACGGGCGCGACGGCAACAATGCGATGTTCTGCGGTTTTCACGGCGAGACCTACAATTGCCCGGCCGAGATCAACGAAGCGCGCAACGGCCTGATCGTCGATCGCATGGAGCTCAATCTGGAGCCGGGCGGCGAAGGCAAATATGCGGGCGGGCGCGGCATCGTGATGGATTATCGCATCCGCTCCGACAATGGCTTCCTCACAGTCGGCTACACGCGCTCCAAGTTTCCGGCCTGGTCGCTCAATGGCGGGCGCGAAGGTTCGCCCAACTATGTCCGCGTCCTCGGCCGCGACGGCTCGGATCAGCGCTACGCCTTCGTCTCGGGCCTCACCACGCATACCGACGACGTGATCCGGGTTGTCACCGGCAATGGCGGCGGCATCGGCGACCCGAAGGAGCGCGACCGCGCGGCAATCGCCGAGGATATCAGGAACGGCCTCATCACGCCCGAGCGCGCCAAGGAGGTTTACGCATATTAGCAATGACGGACAACACGTGGAGGAAATCATGTCTGAGAACAAACCGCTCAAGATCATGTATCTGAACCCGCTCGCCTCGTCCGCGAGCTACGATTCCATCTTCGCGGACATGGCGCGCGACCACAAGCTGCCGCAGACTGAGGTGCATGTCGCCTCGCTGCCCGAAAGCGAGGGCGGCTTCACGCACATAGAATTCCGCGCCTATGAGGCGATGGTGACGCGCGGGATCATCCGCGCCGTGCGCGCCGCAGCGCGCGAAGGTTTCGACGCGCTGGCGATCGGGTGTTTCTACGACACGGCGCTGCACGACGCGCGCGAGATTTCCGGCGGCATGATCGTCACCGCGCCGTGCGCGGCCTCCTGTGAGATCGCCGCGAGTCTCGCCAACCGGTTCGAAATCATCGTCGGCGCCGCAAATGGGTCCATCAGATGCACTCGACCGTGCGCGAGCACGGCCACGAGCATCGCCTCTCCGGCTTCTATCACGTCGAGCTCGGCGTCAACGATTTCCAGAGGGATCACGCCGAGACCGAACGCCGGCTGACCGAAGCGGCCGCAAGGCGGTCGAGCAGGATTTCGCGGAAGCGGTCATCCTCGGCTGCACGATGGAGATCGGCTTCTATCGCGAACTAGAGCAGAAACTCGGCGTGCCCGTCATCGACCCCTCGGTCGCCGCGCTGAAGCGCGCCGAATATGCCGCGATCCTCAAACAACAATGCGGCTGGGGCCCGAGCCGCAAATGGTCGAGCGAATCGCCGTCCGAAGAAGAAATGGCGCGGTTCGGCGGCTTCGACGACGGCGAGGCTTTTGGCAGTCGCACGATCGTTCCAGCCGAGGCGCCGCAGCCCAGGCGCAGGGCCGCCTGAATCCATCACGTTAGGAAGCTCGTCATGACCAATACTTCGAAACGCCTCGCCGCTTTGCGCGAAAAAATGCGCAAGACCGGAACCGATCTCGTCGCGCTCGGTCCGGGCTCGCACATGCAATGGTTAGTGGGCTTCTTTCCTCATCCCGACGAGCGTCCTTGTCTGCTGCTGATTGGACCCGAGAAAGAAGCTTTTCTAATGCCCGCGCTCAATGCGGAGGGCTCGCGCGAACATACGGACATCGCGTTCCATAGTTGGAGCGACGAGCAGGGACCGGACGCCGCCCTCAACGAAGCGCTTGCCGCCGTTGGCGCGAGCGAGGCAAAACTTGTCGCGCTCGACGAGACGATGCGCGCCGATTTCGCGCTGCTGCTGCTCGGCGCGCTGCCGGACGCCAAACATACGTTTCTCGCCGACACCGTCGGCGCGCTCCGCATGCGCAAGGACGCCGCCGAATTCGCGGCGCTCAAAGCCAACGCCGGCATCGCCGACCGCGCCATGCAGGCGGCGTTCGCGCAACCTGCGTCCCGATATCAGCGAGAACGAGCTCGCCGAGATCATCAAGGCGGAGTTCGGCGCGGCGGGCGCGGCGCCCGCCTTCTGGATCGTCGGCGGCGGGCCGAACGGCGCGTTTCCGCATCATCACGCCAGCGAGCGGCGGTTTCAGGAGGGCGACGCCGTCGTCATCGACATCGGCGGCCGCAAGGGCGGCTATCCCAGCGACATCACGCGCATGGCGGTCGTCGGCCGCCCGCCCGAAGGCTATGGCCAGATCCACACGATCGTCGAGCGCGCCGTGCAGGCGGCGGTGAAGGCCGCGCGTCCCGGCGTGATGGCGAAGGAGGTCGATGCGGCGGCGCGCGCGCGTGATCGACGACGCCGGCTACGGCGAATATCTTCGTCCATCGCACCGGGCATGGGCTCGGCGTCGACATTCACGAGCCGCCCTACATCACCGCGACCTCGGAGACGGTTCTGGAGGAGGGCATGGTGTTCTCGATCGAGCCCGGCATCTATCTGCCCGGCCAGTTCGGCCTCAGGCTCGAGGAGATCGTGATTTTACGCGAGGATGGAGCGGAGATCCTCTCCTCGCTGCCGCGCGATCTCCATGTCGCGAAGACGTGATTGAAGCTCATGAGCATCGATCCCGTCACGCTGTCGGTCATTCAGGCGAGCCTCGCGGCCGCGGCGGACGAAATGTTCGCCGTGCTGAAGAACACCGCGATGAGCCCGATTATTTATGAGGTGCTCGATGTCGGGACGGGCGTCACCGATCCCTCGGGCGAGCTTGTTTCGTCAGGCGCGGGCATTCCCGGCTTCATCGGCGTGCTCGACAAGGCGATCAAACGCATAATCGAATTGCATGGCGCCGCCAACATCAGAGACGGCGATGTGTTCATCACCAACGATCCCTATTTCGGCGGCGTCACGCACTTGAACGACGTCGTCGTCGCGATGCCTGTGTTTTATCAGGGCGCGCTCGTCGCCTGGACGGCCTCGATGGCGCACTGGAACGACGTCGGCGGCAAGACGCCGGGCTCCATGGCGGTCGACGTCAACGAGATCTTCCAGGAGGGTCTGCGGCTGCCGGCCGTAAAACTGTTCGAGAACGGCAAGCCGCTCGCCTCCGTGTTCGACATCATCACTGACCAACTCGCGCCTGCCCGATTTCGTCAAAGGCGATCTCTGGGCGCAGGTCGCCGCGAGCCGCAAGGCGGAAGCGCGCATCCGGCAGTTGCTCGACACCTACGGAACCGAGGCCTATCGCGCGGCGCTCGCCGATCTGTTCGCGGAGGGCGAACGGCGTGGACGCGCGGGCCTGAGCCTGCTGCCGAGCGGCGTCTTCCAGATCGAGGAGAAGCAGGACGACGGCGCCTCATGGCGCGCCTCGATCACGATCGGCGAAAGCTTCACCGTCGATCTCCGGGGCAACCCGGCGCAGCGCAGCCGCGCCCTACAATACCAGCCGCGACGGGGCGGTGATTTCGGCGCAGACGATTTTCAAGGCGCTGACCGATCCGACGCCGTTCGCCAACGCGCGGCTCGTTCCGCCGCTCGAAGTCATCACCGAGCCCGGCACGGTCTTCCACGCGACGGGAAATGCGCCGCACGGTTACTATTTCGAGACGCGCATAAGGCTCTACGACATGCTGTGGCGCTGCATGGCGGAGGCTTTGCCAGAGCGGCTGCCGGCCGGACATTTCGCCTCGATCTGCGGCACCGTGATCGCCGGTGATCATCCCGACACCGGCCGGCGCTTCACCATGGTCGAGCCGCAGATGGGCGGCTGGGGCGCGACAGCGAGCGCGACGGTCTCGACGCGATGTACTCGACCGCCCATGGCGATACGTTCAACTGCCCGGTCGAAATCTGCGAAGCGCGCTACGGCCTGATCGTCGACCACAAGCGGCTCAACGAAACGGACGAAGGGGCGGGGCTGCATCGTGGCGGCAAGGGCCTGTCGCTCGCCTATCGTCTCCGTGGCCCGGCCGTGCTCTCCGCCGGCTACAGCCGCCACGTCGAGCCGGTCTGGGGATCGGCCGGCGGCGAGGCCGGCGGCCGCAACGGCATCGCGGTCACGCGCGCCAATGGCGAGCGATCAGAGCATGCTTTCGTCAGCGGCGTCGAATTGCGGGAAGGCGACCAGGTGACGATCACTACCGCGAATGGCGGCGGATGGGGGCGGCGGTGAGAGGCAACGCAAGCATCACACCGGCCCTCATCCGGCGCTTCGCGCCACCTTCTCCCGCAAGCGGGAGAAGGGATTCACGGCGCCTAATGGCCCCGTCTCCCGCTCGCGGGAGAGGGCTGGGGTAGGGCGGCGCGAACCCGCCCCCTCACGCCTTCGGCAGCCGGGTGAGGAGGCTCGACGTATCGAAACGGCCGCCGCCCGCCTGCTGCACGTCGCCGTAGAACTGATCGACCAACGCCGTGACAGGCAGGCTGGCGCCGTTGCGGCGCGCTTCCTCGAGGCAGATGCCGAGGTCCTTGCGCATCCAGTCGACGGCGAAGCCGAAGTTGAATTCGCCGGCGATCATGGTCTTGTGGCGGTTCTCCATCTGCCAGGATTGCGCGGCGCCTTTCGAGATGACGTCGATCACGAGCTGGCGGTCGAGGCCGGCGCGCTCGGCGAAATGCAAGCCCTCGGACAGGGCCTCGACGAGGCCGGCGATGCAGATCTGGTTGACCATCTTGGTCAGTTGCCCTGAGCCCGGGCCGCCCATCAGGCGGCACGCGCGGGCAAAGGCCGCGATGACAGGCTCGGCTTTGGCGTAGACTTCCTCTTCGCCGCCGCACATGACGGTCAGGGCGCCGTTCTCGGCGCCGGCCTGGCCGCCGGAAACGGGCGCGTCGACGAAGCCGAGGCTGTGCCGGCCGGCTTCGGCGTAGAGCTCGCGCGCGACCGTCGCGGAAGCGGTGGTGTGATCGACGAACATCGCGCCCGCCTGCATGCCGGCGAAGGCGCCGTTGTCGCCGAGCGTGATGGAGCGCAGGTCGTCGTCGTTGCCGACGCAGGCGAACACGAAATCGCCGCCTTGCGCCGCCTCCTTCGGCGTCGGCGCGCTCGCGCCGCCATGTTGGGCGACCCAGGCGCGCGCCTTCTCCGCAGTGCGATTATAGACGGTCAGCGAATGGCCGCCGCGCTTGGCGAGATGGCCGGCCATCGGATAGCCCATGACCCCGAGCCCGAGAAACGCCACGCGCGCCAAGTTCGCCTCCATCCTGCTTTGCCGCGCGGCAATAGCATGTTCGTAACCGCGCATGAGTAATTGTCAGGGACGAATGCTTACCCTAACGGTTCGTCGGCAAATCGGCCGCAATTCGAACAATTGAAAGCCCCCATATTGACGAAGCCGACGGGCTTACCAATGTCCGAACCCGCATTTCGACCAGGAGCTGGACTTCGATGAGTTCGCCGCGCCGCGATGTACTGCTCGGGCTGGGCTCGGGGCGATGGGTCTCGGGCTCGCCAAGCCCGCGCTCGCTCAGGACCAGCCGACGGTCACCTGGAAACTGACGTCGAGCTTTGTGCCGACGCTCGATCTGATCTACGGCGGGGCCGAACATTTGCGGCGAATGTCGCCGAAATGACCGATGGCAAGTTCACGATCCATGTCTCGCCGGCCGGGGAGATCGCCTCCGCGCTCGAAACGATCGATGCCGTCTCCAACGGCGCGGCCGACTGCGGGCATACTGCGCTCTCCTATTACTGGAGCAAGGACCCGAGCTTCATCTTCGCTTCGTCCGCGCCCTTCGGCATGAATGCGCGCCAGCACAATGCCTGGCTCAGCGAGGGCGGCGGCGGCGACCTCATCAACGAGATGCTTGCCGAGCACGGCGTGTTCGCGCTGCCCGGCGGCAACACCGGCGGCCAGATGGCTGGCTGGTTCCGCAAGGAGATCAAGTCTGCCCAGGATTTCAGCGGCCTGAAGATGAGGATCGGCGGCTTCGCCGGAAAAGTGTTCCAGACGCTCGGCGCCGAGCCCGTCATCCTGCCGAAGGACGGCATCATGCCGGCGCTGGAGTCCGGCGGGCTCGACGCCGTCGAGTGGGTCGGACCCTATGACGACGAGAAATTCGCCGACAAGAACGGCGCCAAGACCCCGATCTCCAAATACGCGCCTTACTACTACTATCCCGGCTGGTGGAAGGGCGGCATGCAGATGCATTTCATCGTGTCGAAGTCGAAATTCGACGCGCTGCCGAAGACGTATCAGGCGGCGCTGAAGGCCGCTGCCGGCGCGGCCAATCGCTCGATGCTGGAGCGCTACGACGCCGACAATCCCGGCGCGCTGAAGCGGCTCGCGATCGGCGGCGCGCAACTCCGGCTGTTTCCCCAGGAGGCGATCGAAGCCTGCTACAAGTCCGCGACTGACCTTTACGGGCAACTGGGCTCCGAAAACGCCCGCTTCAAGAAGATTGCCGACAGCTATTTCGCGTTCCGCTCCGACCAGTATCTGTGGTGGCAGGTGGCGGAATATTCGTTCGACAATTTCATGATCCGCCAGCGCCGCGCGCATTCCTGAGCGAACGAGGAGCGTCGGCCCCAGGCCGACGAGGGTGGGATCGACGCGGCGGCGGGGGCGCCGCCGCTCCTCGCGAACTGATGAACCTACTGCAGCCAGGTGGCGCGCACCCACCACTGCGGACGCGAGGCGCGGATCGCCAGCGCGGCGCGGGCGAGCGAGCGGCGGTCGGGGAAGATCGCAAAGCAGGTCGCGCCCGAACCGGTCATGCGCGCCAGCCTCACGTCGCCGAGCGCGACCATGTGCTCCAGCGCCTCGGCGATGATCGGGGTCAGCGAAATCGCCGGGCTTTGCAGATCGTTGCGCGCGGCGGCGAGCCGCTCCATCCAGGACGCGCCGCCGTCGAAAACGACGCGAGGCCCGAAGTCCGCGTCCGCGCCGCGTTGCAAACCGAGCGCCGCGAATACGGCCGGGGTCGGCGTCGCGACGCGCGGATTGACGAGCAGGGTCGGCAGCGGCGGCAGATCGACGAACGGGCGGATCTCGTGTCCGATGCCCGCCATCATCCGCGCCTTCGGCGCGAGGCAGACCGGCACGTCCGCGCCGACCGAGCGCGCCGCCGCCACGACGCGTTCGTCGTCGAGAGCAAGATTATTGTGCGCAGCAATTGCGCGAAGAGCGGCCGCCGCATCCGAGGAACCGCCGCCAAGGCCGCCGGCGACGGGCAATAATTTCCAGAGGCGGAATCGGCCAGGCCGCAGGCCCTCGACCCGCTCCGCCAAGGCCCGCGCGGCCTTCATGACGAGGTTCTGCTCCGAGGGGCCAGCCTCGAACGCCCAGGGACCTTCGACCGACAGTTCGAACGCGTCCGCGGGCTCGAACGCCAGCCAGTCGCAGGCGCGGCCGAACGCGACCAGACTTTCGAGCTCATGATAGCCGTCGTGACGGCGGCCTAGCACATGCAGGGATAGATTGACCTTGGCGGGCGCCCGCCAAAGCCGCGCCGCGGTTCGCTGCCGCACGCTTATCCGCCGGGCTTGGGCGTCGCCTCGCCCTGCGCTTGGGGGGCGGGCGAAGGCGTCTGGTCGGGGTCGGGCATGCCGCTGGCGATCTTCTTGAGGATGTTCGGCAAGTCCTCAGGCTCCGGCCCCATGTCGCGGGCGTGGTTCCACTGGAACTGCGCTTCGGTCTTGCGTCCGACTTTCCAATAGGCGTCGCCGAGGTGGTCGTTGACCACGGGGTCGGCGGGCTTCAGCTCGATGGCGCGCTCGAGTTGCTGGGCGGCTTCCTCGTAATGCCCGAGCTTGAAATGCGCCCAGCCCAGGCTGTCCACGATGTATCCGTCGGTGGGTTTCAGATCGACTGCGCGCTGCAGCATCTTGAAGGCTTCATCCAGGTGGACGCCCTGATCAACCCACGAGTAGCCCAAATAGTTCAACACCAGAGGCTGCTCTGGATAAAGTTCCAGCGCCTTTTTGAAATCGGCTTCCGCCTTCGGCCATTGATGCGCGCGCTCGAAGCAGATGCCGCGGAAGTAGTACAGCGTCCAGTTGCCCGCGTTCGGGGTTCCGAGCAGCTCGATCGCCTTGTCGTAGGATTTCGCCGCATCCTCGAATTTTTTGGCGGCCCGCTGCAGACTGCCGAGCGAGCTCCAGGCGTCGGAATCCTGCGGATGAGCAGCGACGATCGCCTCCATCCGCTTCATGCCGTCCTCGGAGCGTCCTTGCTCGTCGAGCGTCATGGCGATCTGGATCTCGGCGCTTTCGCGCATCGGCGAGCCCTTCGGCACCAACTCGTAGGCCGACGTCGCCGCGTCGGGCTGCTTCATGTCGGCGAGCAGATTGGCGATCGTCACGGCGGCGAGATCGTGATCGGGCCGGATCAGCAGGGCGAGACGCAGATAGATCAGCGCGGCGAGCTCGTCGCCCTGGCGCGTGGAGTTGGCGCCGCCAAGACCGTAGAGCGTCTCGGCCGCGCCATCGCGCGCCGTCGCCACAACGGGGGCGAGCGGCTTGCCGGCCTCGAGGTCAGCCATCGCGGCGACGACCACAGGATGATTCGGGATCAGCTTGTTGAATTCGATATAGACCTGCTTGGCGCCTTCGATGTCGTTGTGACGCGACAGGAAGCGGGCATAGGCGTCCGCCAGCCTCAGGGTGTTCTTGTCGGCGTCATACGCGAGCTTCAGGCGGCGGCGAGCCTCGACCGGATTGCCGAGCACGTCGGAGATCAGGCCGGCGTGATAATCCCGGAACACGCGCAGGCTCGGCTCCGAAATATGGTCGGCGACATCGAGCGCTTTCTTCAGATCGCCGGCGCCCGCCCAGGTCCAGGCGATCAGAAGGCTCGTCGTCACGTCGCGGGCTTTGCCCGCATCGCCCGCCATCAGTTGCGCGCGCGCCACGGGCCATTGCCCATCGACGATGCTGCGGCTGGCGAGCGCCAGCCGCGCCAGGCTGTTGCCGGGATCGCGCTGAATGAGCCGGTCGGCGAGCGGAAAAGCGCCTTGCGCATCGCCGCTCGCCAGCGCGGAGGCGAAAGCATGCTCCAGCAGCTCGAGATTGCGCGGATCGGCGCGCAGCGCCTCGCGATAGTAGAGTTCGGCGGCGCCGGAGTCGCGATCGTCGGCGGCGATCAGCGCGGAGAGATAATTGCCCGCCTGGCTCGTCCCGATGGAAAGCGCTTCACTGGGCTCGGTCGCAGCGGCGACCGGCAAGCTTGCCGTCAACTGAGCCAAAGCCGCCAGCGCAAGGGCGCGGGTCGCCGACCGGAGATATGAGGCCACTAGAGATTTCCCGGGGTTTGTTTTTGGGAAGTCGCGAGAACTCTTAGGCGTGCTTTTAGCGCGCTTTGTGGCGATAGGGAACAAAAGCTATGGTTTCTTACATGTCCGGATAATTGGGTCCGCCGCCGCCTTCGGGACAGGTCCAAGTGATGTTGTGGGCGGGATCCTTGATGTCGCAGGTCTTGCAGTGCACGCAGTTCTGCGCGTTGATGACGAAGCGCGGGTCCGTCCGCTTCGTCTCGTCGGCGTAGACCACCTCGTAGACGCCCGCCGGGCAATAGAGGCGCGCCGGCTCGCCGTATTTCGGCAGATTGTCGCGAATCGGGACCGTCGGGTCGGTCAGCCGCAGATGCACCGGCTGGTCTTCCTCGTGGTTGGTGTTCGAGAGGAAGACGGAGGACGACTTGTCGAAAGATATCTTGCCGTCGGGCTTCGGGTAGACGATCGGCTTGACCGCCGACAGCGGTTTTAGCGTGTCGGCGTCGGACTTGCCGTGCTGCAAAGTGCCGAACAGCGAGGCGCCGACGAGTTCGTTGGTCCACATGTCGATCCCGCCGAGCGGAATGCCCGCAAGGCCAAGCCTGCGTCCACAGAGGCTTAACGTTACGCACCTTTTTCAGGTCGCGCCCGATGTCGGAGGCGCGCCAGCCCTCTTCATAGGCGGTCAGCTCGTCCTGGGCGCGGCCGGCGTTCAGCGCCTCGTGCGCGGCTTCAGCCGCCTGCATGCCGGAGAGCACGGCGTTGTGCGAACCCTTGATGCGGGCGAAGTTGACGAAGCCTGCCGCGCAGCCAAGCAGCGCGCCGCCGGGAAAAGTCAGGCGCGGCACGGACTGGATGCCTCCGGAAGAAATCGCGCGCGCGCCGTAGCTCAGCCGCTTGCCGCCCTCGAACGTCTCGCGAATGAGCGGATGGGTCTTGTAGCGCTGGAACTCGTCGAACGGCGAAAGTGTCGGGTTCTGGTAGTTGAGATGGACGACGAAGCCGACCGCGACCAGGCGGTCTTCATAATGATAGAGGAACGACCCGCCGGTCGCGCCGCTTCCCAAAGGCCAACCAAAAGTGTGCAGCACCTTGCCAGGCCGGTGCTTTTGGGCCTCGATCTGCCAGACTTCCTTGATCCCGATGCCGAATTTTTGCGGCCCGCTTTCTCGGTCGAGCCCGTATTTCGCGATGAGCTGCTTGGCGAGCGAACCGCGCGCGCCCTCCGCGATCAGCACGTATTTGCCGCGCAGCTCCATGCCTCGCGTAAAACTGTCCTTGGGCTTGCCGTCGCGACCGACGCCCATGTCCCCGGTCGCGACGCCGACGACCGCGTCGTTTTCGTCGTAAAGCAGTTCGGCGGCGGCGAAGCCCGGATAGATCTCGATGCCGAGCGCCTCGGCCTTGGCCCCCAGCCAGCGCGTCATCGCGCCGAGCGAGCCTATGAAATTGCCGTGATTATGCATCAACTTCGGCATCGGCCAATTCGGCAGCGTGACGCCGCCGGAAGGACCGAGCACCATGAAGTGGTCCTGCGTCACGGGTGTGGTGAGCGGCCGTTCCGGGTCCTCGCGCCAGTCCGGCAGCAGCCGATCGAGGCCGATGGGGTCGACGACCGCGCCGGACAGGATATGCGCGCCGACGGTCGAACCCTTTTCGACCACGACCACCGAGCGGTTCTCGTCGAGTTGCTTCAGACGGATCGCCGCCGCGAGCCCTGCGGGCCCGGCCCCGACGATCACGACGTCGTATTCCATCGATTCCCGGGCAGGAAGCTCGGTTTCTTCCGTCATCGTGATCTCCGGCGCCCCCCGTCGTCTGCATGCAGCGAAATGAGATGCGATTTGCTCAATTGCCGGGCATTATAGGGCGCGTCAAGCGGTCGAAAAGGCGCGACTGCCGGGAGCAGAGGCTTGAACGAAACCGGCGACAGGTTTTCGCTATTGAGCACGGAGCGGGCGCGCGAGCTGCTGCGCTGGTGGATGGACGCGGGCGTCGACTACGCCCTCGACGACGCGCCGATCGACCGCTTCGCGAAATCCGCGCAAACGCGCGCAGGCGAGGGTGGTCGAACCGAACCCGCGCGCAGCCGCGCCGGCAGTTCGCCGCATTGAAGCGCCCGCAGCCGCCGCCCGGCGCGAGGCCCCTGCAACGGCCGGGGCGGACGAAGCGGTTTCCGCGGCGCGCACACTCGCGGCCGAGGCCCAAACGCTCGACGACCTGAAGAAAGCGCTCGAAGGTTTCGGCGGCTGCGCCCTGAAAGCGACCGCCACGCAGCTCGTCTTCGCCGATGGCGCGCCGGGGGCGCGCATCATGCTGGTCGGCGAGGCGCCGGGCGGAGATGAAGACAGGATCGGCCGCCCGTTCGTCGGACGCGCCGGCCAGCTTCTGGACCGCATGCTCGCCTCCATCGGGCTCGACCGCTCAAAAGTTTACATCGCCAATTGCGTGCCCTGGCGGCCGCCGGGCAATCGCACGCCAACTCCACAGGAGACGCTCGCCTGCCTGCCTTTCATCCGAAGGCAGATCGAACTCTGCAATCCCGAACTTCTCGTCTGCCTTGGCGGATCGTCCCTGACGACGCTGCTCGGCGGCAAGGACGGGATTACGCGCGCCCGCGGCTCCTGGCGACAATATGAGGTGAGGGCGGGGCGTTCGATCCCGGCGCTGCCGATGTTCCACCCGGCCTATCTGCTGCGCACGCCGAGCGCGAAACGGTGGGCCTGGGCGGACCTCCGCAAGCTGAACAAGGCGATCGGCGCCGGCTATCGCGCTTGAGCGGCTGCTGCGACCCATGGCCGCACTGCGGATAAATCGTCACCGACGATCACGAAGCCATAGCCGTCGCGTGCAAAGGTCGCCGCGGAATAACCCGAAAGGCTCACGTATTTGGCGCGCGTCGCGGCCGGCGCGTCGAGCGGCTCGATCAATACCCCGACCGGGCTGGAACCTGCGCTGTCGAACATGGCAAGCAGGGCGCCGCCCAACACCCCCGGCGTCAGCTTCGCGCCGCGCAGCGTAAAACCGGCCGGCGTCGGCCATTGGTCGAGTCCCGCCAAGCGATGCCGGGCGCCGATCTGGCGGTCGAGGTCGGCAAGGTTCGGGGCGCGAAAGTCGAGATCGCCGGGCGGGGATGCGGCGAAGGCGCGAAAGGCGGCCGCCCCGGCCTCACCAAGCGCGCTCAGTGGGGAACGCGAGGCGCCGGGCGCCAGCACAATCAAAGCGAAAACAATCGCTCCGAGCACGAGGCGGCGGACCTCCGAAACGCGCTGCGCTAACTGGCGGTCCTCGCGCGCAAAATTCGCTGCGACAAACGACAATTTGCGCAGCTTGTCCGCTTCGGGCGCCGGCCGGCCTTCAGAAGCCGCAGTCGCCTCCGAGGCCGCGCCAAAAGCCAGCCGGACCGCATCCGTCTGCTTGCGCCAATGGTCGACTTGCCGCCTGAGGCCGGGGTCGTCGTTGAGCCGCGCCTCGAAGCCGCGCCGCGCGTCTTCCGCGAGGCTATTGTCGATATAGCCGTGCAACTGCCACGCCGGAACGCGGTCCTTCACTTGACGACCCGCAAGTGAGAAGAAGGCTCAAAGGCTTCGGCCGCCGCGCCGGCCGGCTCCTCGAGACAGGCCGAAAGGTTTGCGCGCGCCTTGTCGAGGCGGCCAACGAATTGCAGCAGCGACAGGCCGAGCGCTTCCGCCGCCTCGACATGCGAGAAGCCTGCAAGCGCGACGAGCAGCAGCGCTTCGCGCTGGTCGAGCGGTAGGCTCTGAACCGCGGACTTCACCCGCCGCTCGCGCCGCCCGGCCGGCGGCTCCGACCACGCGTATTCGCTTTCCTCGTTCGAACAACGCCCGGCATGGCGGCGATGCAATTCGATCAACCGCGCGAACATGTCTATTCGGGTGGGCGCCTGCCGGCTGCCTGCCGCGTCGAGCGCGCTCATCGTCGCCTTGCGGATGAGTTGTTCGCTGAGGCGCGCCGCCGCGCCGTCGGTCAGCGGCCGCCGCTCGTCCATCACGATGGCCCGGGCAAAGCAACGCAATTCGTCGAAGTGACGGAATTCTGCCCCAGCCATCGACATTGCGCCTGACCAACTCGATTAAGCTTTCGTTAACCTCTGTACCTCTCGAAATTGCTCCCGTCCAAGAAAATTCTGCATTCCGGCTGGGGAAATGTGGCCGATCTCACACAATTTGTGACGGGCGGGATTCCCGCAAGCCTTCCCTTGCGTGCGCGCCGACGCTAAGGGAAATCGCCCTCGTGGAAGGACGGGATGACAAACTCAGGAATGAACGGCGCGAGCGCAGGTAGAGCGATGAATGGCCTGAAAGGCGTCATACTCGGCGTCGCCAACAATCGATCGATCGCTTACGGAATCGCCAAGGCGGTCAGGGCCGCCGGCGCCGAAATCGCGCTGACTTATCAGGGCGAGGCGCTCGAAAAGCGGGTGCGGCCTCTTGCCGCGGAGCTCGGCGCGCATGTGCTCGGGCATTGCGACGTGACCGACAGCGCGACCATCGACGGCGTGTTCGCCGACGCGGCGAAACTGTTCGGCGAAATCGATTTCGTCGTCCATTGCATCGCCTTCGCGGACAAGGACCAGTTGACCGGCCGCTATATCGACACGACCGAGGACAATTTCACGAAGTCGCTGGCGATTTCCTGCTACTCGTTTACCGCGATCGCCCAGCGGGCCGAAAAGCTGATGCCGAAGGGCGGTTCGCTGCTGACGCTGACCTACTACGGCGCCGAAAAATGGATGCCGCACTACAATGTCATGGGCGTCGCCAAGGCCGCGCTCGAGGCGAGCGTGCGCTATCTCGCGGCCGACCTGGGCACGTCCAATATCAGGGTCAACGCCATTTCGGCCGGCCCGATCAAAACGCTCGCGGCTTCCGGCATCGGCGACTTCCGCTACATCCTGCGCTGGAACGAATACAATTCGCCGCTCCGGCGCACCGTAACGACCGACGAGGTCGGCCAGTCCGCTGTCTATCTGCTTTCGCCGATGTCGCTTGGAGTGACCGGAGAAATCCTGCACGTCGACGCCGGCTACCATGTGGTCGGCATGAAGCACCCGGACGCGCCCGACGTCACGGTTGCCGGGAGCTGACGACCTTCCAGTTTCGCAGCGACAGCAAGGCGAACAGCGCGAGCGCGCCGTGCAGCAGGCCGTTCTGCCAATAGAGCGCGGCGGGACCGATCTGGCGCATCAATTCCGAGGCGATCGCCGGCGAGGCGATGGCGGCGATGCAATAGATGAACAGCAGTCCGGCCGAGACGACCACCATGTCGTGCGTCGCGACCTTGTCGTTGGCGATCGAGGCGGTCAGCGTATAGAGCGTGAAGGTCGTCACCCCGACCAGAAACCCGAGCGCGATCAGCGGCCAGCCGGTCGGGCTGAGGGCGGCAAGCGCGAATTCCATCAGCGCGCCAATTCCCATCGTCCCCGCCATCAGCACGCGACGGTCCATCCGGTCGGACAGCCGGCCGACCGGATAGACGCCAAGCGCCGAGCCGATGACTATCGCGGAAGCGAAAAAGGGCACGGACCGAGGGGGAACGCCGATCAGCAGCGCATAGAGCGGCGCCAGCGAAATGGAGGCGCCATTGCAGGCGCCGGCGACGAACGCGCCGGCGAGCGAAACGGGCGCGAGGCGTCGGATCATGCCGAAGTCGATCCTGAGCGCGCGCGGCAGTTGCGGCGCATCGGATTTGGTCAGCGAGAGCGGCACGATCGAGAGCGCCGTGAACGCCGCGCCGACCGTGAAGGGCAAGAAGGTGGTCGCGTCGAGCCCGCGCATCAGCAGCTGGCCGAAGGACGAGGCCACGAAATTGACGATCTGGTAGGCGGCGTAGAGCGCGCCGCGGTTCGAATTGGTGGCGAGGCCGTTGATCCAGCTTTCGATGATCGCATAGACGCCGGCCAGCACGAAGCCGAGCATGGCGCGCGAGATGAGCCAGGCCCAGGGCGCGACCAGCGCGGGCAGGACGTCGATCGCCACCACCGCGATGGCGACGCAGGCGGCAAAGGCGCGAATATGGCCGACGCTGCCGATGATCGCCGGCGCCCTCAAGGCCCCCATCAGCATGCCGAAGAAATAGGCCGAGCCGAGCAGGCCGACGGTCAGATCCCCAAATCCGTCGAGCGAGGCGCGCACGGGCGCCACCAGCGAAACCAGCGCGTTGCCGCTGATCAAGAAGAAAACGGAAGCGAACAGCGCAGCGAGCGGATAGAGAGCGGACACTTGAACGAATCGGCCTTTTTGGCCGGCATGCTGTCATGCGCGCGCGCGGCGCGCGAGGCAGAAGGTCAGGTGACGCCCTGCCAAAATGTTATGTTGAAACGTTGGAGCGTCGGCCTCCAGGCCGACGAGGGTGTGATCGACTCGGCGGCGTAGACGCCGCCGCTCCTCTCGAATCAATTCATCGCCAAGCGCAAAAATCTCCGCTATACGCGCGCGCCACCAAGCTCGGGACTTGAAGCGTGGGTTTGAAAGCGTGAGACAAGGATGATGCAGGGACGCTGGACGCCGGATAGCTGGAGGGCAAAGCCGGTCGAGCAATCGCCCGTTTACGACGACCCGGCGACGCTCGCCGAGGTCGAGCGGCAGCTTGCGGGCTATCCGCCGCTGGTTTTTGCAGGCGAGGCGCGCAAGCTGAAGCGCTCGCTCGGCAAGGCGGTCGCCGGCGAAGCGTTCCTGTTGCAGGGCGGCGATTGCGCCGAAAGCTTCGGCGAGCATTCGGCCGACAACATCCGGGATTTCTTCCGCGTCTTCCTGCAGATGGCGGTCGTCATGACCTTCGCGGCGGCCTCGCCGATCATCAAGGTCGGGCGGATCGCCGGCCAGTTCGCAAAACCCCGCTCGTCGGGCGTGGAGACGGTCAACGGCCTGACCCTGCCCGCCTATCGCGGCGACATCGTCAACGACATCGAATTCACTGAAAGCGCGCGCCGGCCCGATCCGAAGCGTCAGCTCGAGGCCTATCGCCAGTCGGCGGCGACGCTGAACCTGCTGCGCGCCTTCGCCACCGGCGGTTACGCGAACCTCGAAAACGCCCATCGCTGGATGCTCGGCTTCGTCAAGGACAGCCCGCTCTCCGAGCGCTATCAGGAACTTGCCGACCGCATCACCGAAACGCTCGGCTTCATGCGCGCGATCGGGCTCGACCCGGAAGCGCATCCGGAACTGCGCGCGACCGACTTCTACACCTCCCACGAGGCGTTGCTGCTCGGCTTCGAGCAGGCGATGACCCGGCTCGATTCCACCTCCGGCGATTATTACGCGACTTCCGGCCATATGATCTGGATCGGCGACCGCACGCGCCAGCTCAACGGCGCGCATGTCGAATATGCGCGTGGCGTGAAGAACCCGATCGGGCTGAAATGTGGGCCATCGTTGCAGAGCGACGACCTCATCCGGCTGATCGACGCCTTGAACCCGGAGGATGAGCCCGGACGGCTGACGCTGATCACCCGGTTCGGCGCCGACAAGGTCGAGGCCCATCTGCCGGGGTTGATCCGCGCGGTGAAGCGCGAAGGGCGCAAGGTGCTGTGGGTCTGCGACCCCATGCACGGCAACACGATCAAGACCTCGACCGGCTACAAGACCCGGCCGACCGACCGCATCGCGTCCGAAATCCGCGCCTTCTTCAACGTGCACCGTTCGGAAGGGACCTATGCCGGCGGCGTGCATCTGGAGATGACCGGCAAGAACGTCACCGAATGCACCGGCGGCGCGCGCGCCCTCTCGGAAGCGGATTTACGCGATCGCTACCACACCTATTGCGACCCGCGCCTCAACGCCGAGCAGGCGATCGAGATCGCTTTCCTGGTGGCCGGGCTTTTGAAGGAAGAGCGGCAGCTCGCGCCGGCGATGCCGAACGCGGCGGCGGAGTGAGCGGGCAGATTCACGTGCAGAGCGGCGTGTTGAACCGAGGTCGCTGAACCAAAAGCGCTTGTCATCCCCGCGAAAGCGCTACGGTATGCAGACATCTTTTTTTGGCCCAGCACCGCGGGGGGTTTGTCCCCTTCTCCCCTTGCGGGAGAAGGTGGCCGAAGGCCGGATGAGGGGTCCGCGCCGCGAGAAGGTATGTTTGAGGGTTGGACGCGCCGCAGTTGCAATCCTGGAAGCTTCGCAGAAACCGGAGGCGACCCCTCATCCCCCCTTCGGGGACCCCCCGGGAAACGCTACGCGTTTCCCTCGGTCCCGCAAGGGGAGAAGGGGATAATCGCCAAACTTCGAGCGCCCATGGGTCGCTCCAAGGCGACCTAGCGCGCAATAAAAAAGGCGGCCCGAGCCGCCTTTCCTTTTTGAAATTTCCGCTGACGCTCATACCGAAGCGTTGATCCAGCGCAGCAACTCGCCCTTCGGGCCGGCGCCCGTCTTGGTCGCGACGTGCTTGCCGTCCTTGAAGGCCATCAGAGTCGGGATCGAGCGGATGCCGAACTGGCTCGCGATCTTCGGATTCTCGTCGACATTGAGCTTGGCGATCTTGAGCTTGCCCTTCATCTCGGTCGCGATCTCTTCGAGCGCGGGCGCGATCATGCGGCAGGGTCCGCACCATTCCGCCCAGAAATCGACGACGACCGGCTCCGTGGACTTCAGCACGTCGGCTTCGAAGCTGGAATCGGTGACCTTGGCGGTGACATGATCGGACATGTTTCAGGCTCCCCGCGGCATGACGCCGCTCGACGCATTTAGGTAAGAACGGCTCCTCGCTCCGTCAAGCCGGACTCAGAACAGCCGCCCGCCATTGGGCGCCCCCAGCGAAGGCTGAATGAGCACCACCTCGCCTTTTTCGTCGGGGAAGCCGAGGGTCAAAACCTCGGACATGAAAGGTCCGATCTGGCGGGGCGGAAAATTGACGACCGCCGCGACCTGCCGCCCGACCAAGGTCTCGGGCGTGTAGTGTCTCGTGATCTGCGCGGAAGATTTCTTTACTCCGATCGCCGGGCCGAAATCGATGGTCAGTTTGTACGCCGGCTTGCGCGCCTGCGGAAAAGCCTCGGCGGTAAGGATCGTGCCGACCCTGATGTCCACCTTCAGGAAATCGTCGAACGTGATGACAGGGCTTTGCGAACTCATTTTCCAAGACTCGATTTTTTGGCCGCGCCGATGAGCCCGCCACGCTTCCGCCTGTCAAGCGCGTTTTCTTGACTCATTCCGCTCCGCCGACTACGCGCCGCCCATGACAGAAACCCGCGCGATCCCGATCCTCTCCGGCCTCGAGCAGATTTCCCAAAAGTATGACGTGCTGCTCTGCGACGTCTGGGGCGTAGTCCATAATGGCCGCGAAGTGTTTCCCGAAGCCGCGGCGGCGCTCGGCCGATTTCGCGCCAAGGGCGGCGTCGTCATCCTGATCACCAATGCCCCGCGGCCGAACGCGCCGATCCGCGCCCAGGTGCTGCAATTCGGACTGCCATCTGCCGCGTTCGATGCGATCGTCACCTCCGGCGACGTCACGGTTTCGCTGATCGCCGAACGGGGCGGCGCGGCGGTGCATCACATCGGCCCGCAACGCGACCTGACCCTGTTCGAGGAAGCGGCGGCGCTGACCGGCTCGACGCCGAGGCTGGTCGATCTCGAAAGCGCCGACTACGTTCTCTGCACCGGCCTGTTCGACGACGAGATCGAGACGCCCGACGATTACGAGGCGACGCTTCGTGCGCATCGCCGCGCTGCGGTCTGCCGTTCATCTGCGCCAACCCCGATCTGATCGTCCATCGCGGCGAAAAGCTCGTCTGGTGCGCCGGGGCGCTCGCGCGGCGGCTTGCGGAGCTCGGCGGCGAGGTCCTCTATTGCGGCAAGCCGCATGCGCCGATCTACCGCCTCGCGCTTTCCGTCGGCGAACAGGCGCTGGGGCGCAGTCTCGATCCGCGCCGCGTGCTGGCGGTCGGCGACGGGATCAGGACCGACATCGCCGGCGCCCGCGCTCAGGGACTCGACGCCTTGTTCGTCGCCAACGGCATCCATCTTGCCGACATCGGCGACCTGAACTCGGACACCAACACGCTGCACGCCCTGTTCGAGCGCGAGGGGATCTGGCCCACGGCGGTGACGCCGATATTGCGGCCCTGATCTCACATAGCGAAAGTCTGGTTTCGCTCGTCAGCCGTAAATGACCTCTGTCCAGTCCACTTTAGCGTTCAGCCGGCGAGCTGCTAGCATAGGAGAGGGCCGTGTCGCGGGCGCCATTCCAGACCTATTACTTCGAGGACCTCTCGCTCGGCATGCGCGAGACCTTTCGCAAAAAGGTCGAGAACGAGGACGTGATCGGCTTCGCCGAACTTTCCGGCGACCACAACCCGATCCACCTCTCCGAACATTTCGCCCGCAAGACCAAGTTCGGCGGCCGCATCGTGCACGGCCTCTATACCGCGAGCCTCATCTCCGCGCTCATCGGCATGCGGCTGCCCGGCCCGGGCGCGGTCTATATCTCGCAAACCCTCAATTTTCGCGGGCCCGTGATGATCGGCGACGAGATCGACGTCGCCATCGAGGTGGTCGAACTGACCGAGAAGGGCCGCAGGGTCAGGCTCGCCTGCGAATGCCGGGTCGGAGACCGCGTCGTGCTCGACGGCGAAGGCGTGCTCAGCGTGCCGCCGACCCCGAAATGGGTCGCGCCCGCGCCTTGACCGGCGGGGGCGCGCGGGGCAGTTTCGCGGCCGCAAAAAGCGGCGAAGCGGGCGCTCGCCGAAGCTTATTGGAAAGCGCAGATTTGACTGGCAGGTCCGAGACTTCCGCTTTCGCGCTCGTCGTCGACCCCGCGCGCCCGGAGCCGCGGCTGGCCGGCGGGGTGTTCGCGATCGGCAATTTCGACGGCGTGCATCGCGGACATCAGGCCGTCCTCGCACACACCAAGCGTCTGGCGCGGGAAAAAGGCGTTCCGGCCGCGGCGCTCACCTTCGAGCCCCATCCCGCCGACTATTTCGCCGGCAAATCCGTCGTGTTCCGGCTGACGCCCTTCGCGGAGAAGGTCCGTCTCTTGCAGGCCTGTGGGCTCGATGGCGCCGTCGTGATGAGCTTTGACGGCGCGCTCGCCGGCCTCACCGCCGAAGGTTTCGTGGAGGAAATTCTGGTCAGGGGTCTTCACATCGGCACGGCGGTGGTCGGCGCCGACTTCCATTTCGGCAAGGGACGATCGGGATCCCCGACCTTCCTCGCCCGGTCCGGCGAGCGTCACGGTTTTGGCGTTGAAATCCTCAACAAGGTCGAGACGGGCTCAAGCGGCGAGCGCGAGATCGTGTCGTCGTCGGTCATCCGGCTCGCGCTCGAGCGCGGTGATGTTTTGGGCGCCGCCGATCGCCTCGGCCGCTCCTATGAGTTGAGCGGCGTCGTCATCCGGGGCAAGCAGCTCGGCCGCGAACTCGGCATGCCGACCGCGAATATCGCCTTGCCGCCAACCAATCGTCTGGCTTTCGGAATCTACGCGGTGCGGGCCGCCGTACATGGCGCCTGGCATGACGGGGTCGCGAGCTACGGGGTGAGGCCGACGGTCAATGGCGTCGAGCCGCTGCTCGAAACATTTCTGTTCGATTTCGCCGGCGATCTCTATGGAAGAGAGCTTGCCGTGAAGATCGTCGCGCGCATCCGCGACGAATTGAAGTTCGATTCGCTCGATGAACTCAAGTCGGCGATGGCGCGCGACGCTGAGCAAGCCCGGGCGCTGCTCGCCGAAGCTCGGTCATGACCGCGCAATTCGGCCAAGGTCCCGCCTACATCTCTCCCTGATCTCGCTGTCGACTATCCCCCGGAACAAGTTGACAGTTTTATGAACTTTCCTCGAATTGGAAAGGCGCGTATAGCGCGAAATGAAACAGATCGGCTGTTAACGATTTCGGAGCACGCTGCCTTCATGGCTGATTTGCTCGATCGCCTTTTTGCGGCAGTGCTCGCGGCCCGCGAGCGCGATCCCTCGCTTTCGCGGACGTCGAAACTGTTCCGCCACGGCGTCCAGAAAATGGCCAAGAAACTGGTCGAAGAGGCGATCGAGGTCGGGCTCGACGCGGTGCAGATGAACCGCGAGGCCGTCATCCTCGAAAGCGCCGACGTGCTCTACCATCTGGCGGTGGTCTGGGCCGAGTGCGGCATCGCGCCGTCCGACGTCTACGCCGAGATCGACCGGCGCGAACGTCTCTACGGCATCGCGGAAAAACTTCCGAAGCAGGCGATGGCCGCCTATTCCCGTCGCCTGTCCGCGCACGCCTCGCGACGCAAGGCGTCGTAACGCCTATTCCGCGGCCTCGGCCTTGCTGGAAAGGGCGCGCGCCCCTGTTTCGAACTGCAGCCTCGCCAGACGCGAATAGAGCCCGTTGGCGGCGAGCAGCTCGGCATGCGTGCCCTGTTCGACGATCTGCCCGCCCTCCACGACGAGGATGCGGTCGGCGTTGACGATCGTCGCGAGCCGATGCGCGATGACGAGCGTGGTGCGGCCCTTCATCAGCTCGTCGAGCGCGGCCTGCACCAGCGTTTCGTTGGCCGCATCGAGCGCGGAGGTCGCCTCGTCGAGTAGCAGAACAGGCGCATTCTTGAGGATGGCGCGCGCGATGGCGAGGCGTTGGCGCTCGCCGCCCGACAGGGTGACTCCGCGCTCGCCAAGCTCGGCGTCGTAGCCGCCGGGTAGAGCCTCGATGAACAGGTCAGCGGCGGCGCGCCGCGCGGCTTCCTCGATTTCGGAGCGCGAGGCGCCGGGCCGGCCATAGGCGATGTTGTCGGCGACGCTCGCGCCGAACACGAAGGCGTCCTGCGGCACCAGCGCGATATTGCGGCGCAGCGCCTGCGGCGCGAGTTCGCGGATATCGATGCCGTCGAGGGTCACCGATCCGGACCCGACATCGTAGAAACGCTCGATGAGCTGGAAAATGGTCGATTTGCCGGAACCGGACGGCCCGACGATCGCCACGACCTCGCCGGGCTTCACGACGAAATCGACCCCGTTGAGCACAGGCTCGTCGCGGCGCGAGGGATAGGCGAAGACCACGTTGCGGAACGCGACCTCGCCGCGCGCCGCCGCGGACAGTTGGCGCGGGCGCACCGGCGCGACGATCTTTGGCCGCGCCGCCAGCAGGTCGCCGATCCGCGACGCTGCCCCCGCCGCCTGGCTCACCTCGCTCCAGACTTCCGAAATCTGGCCGAGCGCGCTCGCCCCGAGCACGGCGTAGAGCACGAACTGGATCAGCACGCCGCCGCTCATCTCGCCCGAAATGACGTCGCGGGCGCCAAGCCAAAGCACGACCACCACGCTCGAAAACGCCAGGAACAAAGCCGCGACCGTCACAAAGGACCCGCGCCAGCGTCATCACTCGCGCCGCCTCGTAGGCGCCATTGGCCGCGTCGCGGAACCGTTGCGCCGTAAAGATTTCCGCCGTGAAGGATTGCATCACCCTTATGGCGCCGAGGCTCTCGGTCGCGAAGGCGGTCGCCTCGGCGAGCGTGTCCTGGGCGCGCCGGGAGCGCGCGCGCACCGAACGGCCGGCGGCGAACAACGGCAGCACGATGAAGGGGATGGCGATCAGCACGAAGGTCGACAGTTTCGGCGACGTGCCAACCATCATGATGATCGCGCCGATGAACATGAAGAAATTGCGCAATGCGACCGAGGCGCTGGAGCCGAAGGTCGCCTTGAGCTGGGTGGTGTCGGCCGACAGGCGCGAGACGATCTCGCCCGTGCGCTCGGCGTCGTAAAAACTCGGGTCGAGCGTCGTCAGATGCTCGAACAGGTCGCCGCGCAAATCCGCGACGACCCGTTCGCCGAGCGTCATCACGAGGTAGTAGCGAACGCCGGAGGCGACCGCGAGCACCGCGACGACGCCGATCATCGCGCCGAAATAGGCGTGCACGATCCCTGAATTGCCGCGCGCAAAACCGTAGTCGATGAGTTTTCGCATCGCATAGGGGACGACCAGCGTCGCCGCCGAAGCCGTGATCAAGGCGGCGAGCGCGCCCGCGATCCGGCCGCGATGGGCGAGCGCATAGGGCACAATCGGCCGCAAAGCCGAAAGCGGCACGTGCCCCTTCTTGCCGTTCGCGACGGCGCTGTCAGTCATGCCCGGCGTCGCTCCTTCGCTTGCGATCGAGACGCTTTACTCACCAGAAAGCGGCAAAAATCAATATGGCGGCGTTGGGTTAACATGGCCGCAGCGCCGGACTTGCGGAAGAGCGTCGGTCCGGTCAACCTTGGGCGCCGGGTTCGGCCGGCGTGGCCTGTGAGGGAGGTACAAGGGCGGTGGGAAAAGAGCCTTGGCTGCCGTCCGCCGACCAGATGCAGCGCTGGCCAGCGACTTCCGGCAACACCATAAACGGCGTGGGAGAGGAAGCGCCGCGCCGTCCCTCGCCGATCTATTGGCATCCGCCGCAAACGATTCCCCATGGCGAACTGCAAAACTGGTTCTACCAGCGCACGGCGGCGGCCGGCGAAGAGGTGAAGCAGGCCCGGCTCGAACGCCAGCGGGCGATCGACGAGCCGCTCGAACCCATAGGCGCGGAGCCTGCGAAGGCGTTTTCGGACGAGGAGATCAAGGCCCTGGCAAGGGAAGCGGGCGCCGACGATGTCGGGATCACGCAGTTCCGGGAGGACTACGTGTTCGAGGGGTTTGCGATCCCGCCCTATAAGTGGATGATCGTCATCGCCTTGCGCCATGAATACGGGGAGTTGAAGACTGCGCCTTCGACCCGGGCGCTGGTCGAAATCACCCGCCAGTATGGGCGTGGAACGCGCGTCGCCAAGCGCATCGCGAACGCGCTGCGCGCCGGCGGCGTCGACGCCTTTCCCTACGGCGGCCCGATGGCGGGCTCTTTTCTGTTGATCCCCGCGGCGATCGCGGCGGGGCTTGGAGAACTCGGCAAGCACGGCTCGATAATTCATCCTCGTTTCGGCGCCAATTTCCGGCTCGCCTGTGTGCTCACCAATATCGAACTTGCGCCGGATCGCGCCATGGATTTCGGCGCCGATCAATTCTGCCTCAACTGCCGCGTCTGTGCGGACGCGTGTCCGCCGCAAGCGATCGTGCATGAAAAGCAGACAGTGCGCGGCGAGCAGCGCTGGTACGTCGATTTCGACAAATGCCTTCCCTATTTCAACGAAAACTACAGTTGCGGCATTTGCCTTGCCGTGTGTCCGTTCAGCCGCCCGGAGATCGGAGAAAATCTCGTGAGCAAGCTGCGACGCAAGCGGTCGGGCTGACGTTTTCGCCCGTGGCGGGGCTTTATGACGGCTTGCCTTGCATGTTTTTGATCGACGCCAAATCGCGGCGGGGCGCCTATCACAAACTGTCGGAGCTTCCCTAGCCTCAGTTCAGGCGACCAGTTCGCCGTCTTCCCACGCCTTGCGGAGAATTTTCTCGACACGGACGTTGTATCCTTTGCCCGACGCCTTGATGGCGCCGACCAGATCTGCCGAAAGCCGAAATCCGATATGCGCCTTTGGAAACTCGACCGGCGGGCGCCCTGTCTTCTTCCGATAGTTGGCCACGGCATCGAAAATGCGCGTGTCGACCTGTTCAGTCGGACGGTAGACGCGATCATCCGTCTTATCCCCCTTTTCGCGCGACGCCTTCTTCATAACGCTGAACCTCTCTGGCATTGGCCTTTCGAAAACTTATCACCCTGACGACGTCGTCTCGGATGCAGTAAGTGAGCGCGTGGACCCTCCCGTCGAGCAATCCGAGCAACGAAAACCGTTCTTCCCCGTAGTCTTTTCGATCGTCTTTCCAGACCACGGTGCTCGACCAATCGAGATCCGCCACGCGGTCGAAAGAAATTCCGCGTCGCGCCACGTTCACGCGGCTCTTCTCGCGATCGAATTCCAGTTCCATGGGTTTATGTAGCAACAAATATTATTCGCGCAAGTTTTTGTTGCAACAAAAAATTAAAATGCGGTGTGTCGACAGTAGAGGCGGCTCGTGGCGCTCTGCCGGTCAATGCCTCGGTGGCCAATCCCTTTGACTTCCCCTCTGCCCCGCCGCAAAGAGGCGCCATGGCGCAGACGATAAAAATTTGCGGCCTTTCCACCGCCGAGACGCTGGAAGCGGCGCTTCGCGCCGGGCGCGGACATGGTCGGCTTCGTGTTCTTTCCCAAAAGCCCGCGGCACGTCGGCGTTTGAGGCGGCGCGCGAACTCGCCAAACGGGCGCGCCGCAGGGCGGAGATCGTCGCGCTCTGCGTCGACCCCGACGATGCAGACGCTGGCCGCGATCGTCGAGGCGACCGAGCCGGACTATCTGCAACTGCACGGCGCCGAGAGCCCTGAGCGCGTCGAAGCAGATCCAGCGCAAGTTCGGCGTCTCCGCGATCAAGGCGATCGGCGTCGCCGCAAGCCGCGGATTTTGCGCGCGCCGATGCCTACGTGGGCAAGCGCCGACGCGCTGCTGATCGACGCCAAGCCGCCGAAGGGCGCCGTGCTGCCCGGCGGCAACGGCGTCGCCTTCGACTGGCGGCTCGCTCACGATTTTCATCCGCGCAAACCCTGGCTGCTGTCGGGCGGGCTTGATGCCGGCAATGTCGGCGAGGCGATCGCGCTTTCCGGCGCGCGCGGCGTCGATGTGTCGTCGGGCGTCGAAAGCGCGCCCGGGCGTCAAGGACGTCGGGCAAGATCAAGGCGTTCGTCGCCGCCGCGCGATCGCGGCCTTCGAGCGTCAGGATCAGGAGGTAAGGCCAGTGACCAAGATCGAAAAGCCCAATTCGTTCCGCAACGGCCCCGACGAGCGCGGCCATTTCGGCATATTCGGCGGCCGCTTCGTCGCCGAAACGCTGATGCCGCTGATCCTGTCGCTGGAGGAGGCCTACAAGAACGCCAAGGCGGATCCGAGCTTCCAGGCCGAGCTCGATTATTTCCTCAAGCATTATGTCGGCCGGCCGAGCCCGCTCTATTTCGCCGAGCGGATGACCGAGCATCTCGGCGGCGCGAAGATCTATTTCAAGCGCGACGAGCTGAACCACACCGGCGCGCACAAGATCAACAATGTGCTGGGCCAGATTCTGCTCGCCCGCCGCATGGGCAAGCCGCGCATCATCGCCGAGACGGGCGCCGGCCAGCATGGCGTCGCGACCGCGACGGCCTGCGCGCGCTTCGGCCTCAAATGCATCGTCTACATGGGCGCGGTCGACGTCGAGCGGCAGAAGCCGAACGTGTTCCGCATGAAGATGCTCGGCGCCGAGGTCGTGCCCGTGCAATCCGGCGCGCGCACGCTGAAGGACGCGATGAACGAGGCGCTGCGCGACTGGGTCACCAACGTCGCCGACACTTTCTATTGCATCGGCACCGCCGCCGGCCCGCATCCCTATCCCGCGATGGTGCGCGATTTCCAGTGCGTGATCGGCAACGAGGCGAAGGCAGCAGATGCATGGAGGCGGAGGGCCGCCTGCCCGACAGCCTCGTCGCCTGCATCGGCGGCGGCTCCAACGCGATCGGGCTGTTCCACCCGTTCCTCGACGACGCGAGCGTCGAGATCTTCGGCGTCGAGGCGGCGGGCCACGGCCTCGACGTTCCCGATGGCCACGCCGCCTCGCTCTCGGGCGGCCGTCCCGGCGTGCTGCACGGCAACCGCACCTATCTGTTGATGGACGAGGACGGGCAGATCAACGAGGGCCATTCGATTTCGGCGGGCCTCGACTATCCCGGCATCGGCCCCGAGCATGCCTGGCTGCACGAGATGGGCCGCGTCAAATATCTCTCGGCGACCGACAAGGAGGCGCTCGACGCCTTCCAGCTATGCTCGAAGCTCGAGGGCATCATCCCCGCGCTCGAGCCGGCGCATGCGCTCGCCAAGGTGATGCGAGCTCGCGCCGAAGCTGCCGCGCGATCACCTGATGGTGATGAATCTGTGCGGCCGCGGCGACAAGGACATTTTCTCGGTCGCGGAGCATCTTGGGGGCATGTAGCGAAAAGATCAGGCGGGCGCCGCCGTGGCGACATTAATGCCATGGAATTCACAGCTCCCCTTTGCGAGAGCGTGACCTAGTCACCGACAAGAGGTTTATTTGCCGAAATCCACGCGCTCCAATCGACGAGACCGTGATTCTTGACAACGTCGATCGCCCCCGGAGCGATATGATCGCAAAACAAAATCGCATTTCGGCAATTCCAGCGTGCGGAAGGCACGAACACCCCCTGATGATCGAGGAAATGTGCGATCTCCGCCACTTCCTGGGTTCTCGGGTATTCGCCTGTGCGCTCGAAATAGGAGAGTTGGCCGAACCGCGCCATGTTGACGCCAAGCGACGTCAGCAGGGAGCGATCTGACAAGTCTAGTATGCTTTCGAGTTCCGTCTGCAATTCAAATAGATGGTAGCGCACTTTGCTGGGGAAGACCGGCTGCCCCCGCGACAAATGGAAATGCAGTTCGGCGATCGCTCCATCCCGCTCGGCGGAAGTGTAGAGCACGTCAAACGAAGCATCGTCCCAACGGCCGCCGGCTTTGCTGCAGGCGCACGGGTCTCGTCCCTCTCGCACAACTCGCCACAGGGTCCCAGAAAACGGAGCAGTGCTCAGGCTCTCCAGGGCGTCAATGAGAATCCGGTCACGGCGCGAAGGCGGCATGCATCACAAATAGATTTCGGAGTCCAATCGATTGATGACATTCAAAACCTCGAGCGCACGCCGTTCGTGTATCAGATCGATGGCTCTTTCCCCATTCAACTGTGGATGCCGTGCATACAACCACGTCCGTATTTCATCGTTGGTGTAGAATTCGGAGAGGCGATTCACGATGTAGACCAGGTCTGCCAGTATCAGCTCGTTTTTGGGCTGCGGCTTGAAGGTCCCGGCCCGCCAACGCGAAACCGTCGCTTTCGATGTATCCGTGATGTTCGCGATATCGGTTCCCTTGAGCCCTCCGCGGTGCTCAAGTTCTTCAATGTATCGTGCGATGGCGCCTTCAAACATGCAGTCTACCCAGGCTGTATCTGGATCACGCGCCGGGCTCTCCGGGCGACCCTGCGAATGGCTGCCTGGCCGCGCACGGCTTCGACGAACTCAATGGCATGCAGGTGTTCCATATCGGTTTCAAGCACTCCAACATATGAAACCATTCTGCGAATTACAAGCCAAAGCGAAACATGTCGACTACCTGTCCCGGGCGCGGAGCAAACGGGGGAATGTAGGGGCGTCGGCCGACGCTGCTGTGGAGGGTCGGCGTCCACGCCGACCAAGCGCGTAGCGCTACAGCACGTCGGCCTGGAGAGCCTGCCCTGAGCTCGTCGAAGGACCGACGCTCCTCATTGGCTTTTCGCGCCAAATCCTCTAAGGCCCCGCATTCCGCACGACTTCCCCGGTTAGGTTATGACCGACTCGCCCTCCGAGGGCCGGGATTATTCCGGCACCCTCTACTCTGCCCAAGACCGACTTCCCCATGCGCGCCGGCCTGCCGCAGAAGGAGCCGGAGATTCTTGCACGCTGGGCGAAAGAGGGCCTCTATCTCAGTTGCGCGCCGACGCGAAAGACCGGGTCAAGTTCGTGCTGCACGACGGGCCGCCCTACGCCAACGGCAACATCCATATCGGCCACGCGCTCAACAAGATCCTGAAGGACATGGTGGTCCGCTCGCAGCAGATGCTCGGCAAGGATTCCAACTATGTGCCGGGCTGGGACTGCCACGGCCTGCCGATCGAATGGAAGGTCGAGGAGGACTCCTATCGCAAGAAGGGCAAGACCAAGCCCGACTTCAAGGACCCCGAAGCCATCGTCTCGTTCCGGCAGGAATGCCGCGCCTATGCCGAGCACTGGCTGTCGGTGCAGCGCGAGGAATTCAAGCGGCTCGGCGTGGTCGGCGACTGGGATCATCCCTATTCGACCATGAGCTTCCCGGCGGAGGCCCAGATCGCGCGCGAGATCCACAAATTCGCGGCCAACGGCCTGCTCTATCGCGGCTCGAAGCCGGTCATGTGGAGCGTCGTCGAGAAGACCGCGCTCGCCGAGGCCGAGGTCGAGTACGAGGAGCACACCAGCGACACGGTCTATGTGGCGTTCCCGCTGCGCGGCTCGAAAGAAGGCGCCCGCGTAATCATCTGGACGACGACGCCGTGGACGCTGCCGGGCAACCGCGCGATCGCGTTCTCGAGCCGCATTCCCTACGGCCTCTATCGTGTGACCAAGGCGCCGGCTGGCAACTGGGCGGCGGAGGGCGCGCATTTCATTCTCGCGGATTCGCTCGCCGAGGCGACGATGGCCGCCTGCAAGGTCGAGGCGTTCGAGCGCGTTCGCGACGTCGCCGCCGACGAACTGACGGGTGCGCTTAGCGATCATCCCCTGGCGGCGATGGGCTACACATTCGCCGTCCCGCTGCTCGATGGCGATCACGTCACCGACGACGCCGGCACGGGCTTTGTTCATACCGCGCCGAGCCACGGCCGCGAGGATTTCGAGCTCTGGATGGCGTCCGGCCAGATGCTGACGAAGCGCGGCATCGAGACGCGAATTCCCTACACGGTCGACGAAAACGGCGTCTACACCGAAGAGGCGCCGGGCTTCACCGGCAAGCGCGTGCTGACCGACAAGGGCGAGAAGGGCGACGCCAACGACGCCGTCATCAAGGCGCTGATCGAGGCCGGCGCGCTGATCTCGCGCGGCCGCCTCAAGCACCAGTATCCGCACAGCTGGCGCTCCAAAAAACCGGTCATCTTCCGCAACACGCCGCAATGGTTCATCGCGATGGACAAGCCGATCGCGACGCCTGTAGCCGCGGTCGCTGACCGCGGTCCGGCCGAGGTCGGCGACCTCGGCTACAGGGGGCTCGGCCACAACAGCGCAAACCTGTCCCTGCGCGAGACCGCGCTCGAGGCGATCGCCGCGACGCGCTGGGTGCCGGCCTCCGGCGAAAACCGCATACGCGGCATGGTGAGCGCCAAGCCTGACTGGGTGATGAGCCGCCAGCGCGCCTGGGGCGTGCCGATCGCGGTGTTCGTCCGAAAAGGCGAGAGCGAGCCGCTGGTCGACGATCGCGTCAATGCGCGCATCGCCGAAGCCTTCGAACAGGAAGGCGCCGACGCCTGGTACGCGAAGGGCGCGGCGAAACGATTTCTCGCGCCCGACTACGACGCGGAGGATTTCGAGAAGATCGACGACGTGCTCGACGTCTGGTTCGACTCGGGATCGACGCATTCCTACGTGCTCGAGGACCCGCTGCATTTCCCGGGCCTCGCCGGAATTCTGAGAAAGATCGACGGCGGCGCGGACGAGGTGATGTATCTCGAAGGCTCGGACCAGCATCGCGGCTGGTTCCAGTCCTCGCTGCTCGAAAGCTGCGGCACGCGCGCCCGCGCGCCTTTCGACATCGTGCTGACCCACGGCTTCACGCTCGACGAGAAGGGGCGGAAGATGTCGAAGTCGCTCGGCAACCAGACCTTTCCGCAGGACGTCATCAAGCAGTCCGGCGCCGACATCCTGCGGCTCTGGGTAGCGAGCGTTGACTATTCCGACGACCAGCGCATCGGCCCCGAGATCCTGAAAAGCGTCAGCGACAATTACCGCAAGTTGCGCAACACGCTGCGCTGGATGCTCGGCACGCTGGCCCACTACGATTCCCGCAAGGCGGTCGGCTTTCCGCGCATGCAGCCGCTCGACCGGCTGATGCTCCACAAGCTTGGCGAACTCGACGAGACAGTCCGCCACGCCTACGCCAATTTCGACTATGCGCGTGTCGTATCCGTGCTTTCGCAGTTCATGAACACCGACTTGTCGGCCTTCTATTTCGACATCCGCAAGGACGCGCTCTATTGCGAGCCGCCGTCGAGCGAAAAGCGGCTCGGCGCGCTCGAGGCGATCGATCATCTGTTCCGCGCGTTGACGATCTGGCTCGCGCCGATCCTGGTTTTCACGACCGAGGAGGCATGGCTCGCCGAGAGCGCCGGCGCGCGTTCCGTGCACCGGCAGCTCTTCCCGACGATCCCGCCGGAATGGCGCGACCCCGGCCTCGCGGCGCAGTGGGAGACGATCCGCCGCGCCCGCCTCGCCGTCACCGGCGCGATCGAGATCGCGCGCGCCGCGAAGGAGATCGGCTCCTCGCTGGAGGCGCATCCGATCGTCTACGTGAGCGACCCGAAGGTCGCCGAATCACTTGCGGGCGTCGACTTCGCGGAAGTCTGCATCACCTCCGACATCACGGTCGTAACGGATGCGCCGCCTGCCGGCGCCTTCGCGACTTCGGACGCGCCGGGATTAGCTGTGACCATTCAGCGCGCCCGCGGCGTCAAATGCGCGCGCTCCTGGCGCTATTTTGACCCCGCGACGGCGGACCCCGACTTCCCGGACGTGACCTCGCGCGACGCCGAGGCGCTGCGCGAACTCGGCGTCGGCCGAGTGTGAATTGAGCGCGCGCGCTCGGCGCCACGATCGCGGTCCTGGTCTTCGCCATCGATCAGGCGGCGAAGTTTTTGATCGTCCACGGTTTCGCTGGCGTCGGCGAGGCGCCGACGTCGCTCGGGCCGTTCCTCGACCTTAACCTCAGGTTCAACCCCGGGATTTCGTTCAGCTTTTTCCCTCAAGCGACAGCGCTCGGCGTGTCTGTGCTGCTAGGCCTCACCCTCATCGCGGTCGCGCTTCTCGGGGTCTGGCTCTGGCGAACCCACAACCTGCTGATCGGGGCGGGAATCGGCGCGATCATCGGCGGCGCGCTCGGCAATGCGCTCGATCGCCTCTCCTATGGCGCGGTGGTCGATTTCCTCGACCTCCACTTGTTCGGGCGGCATTTCTTCGTGTTCAACCTCGCCGACGCGGCGATAAATGTGGGCGTCGCCCTGCTGATCCTCGAAAGCCTGCTGGCGAGGCGCGCCGCAACCGGCTAGAAGAGACAAGGGCGCATTGTCATGGAATTCGCCGAATTGTGAGCGATCTAAGTGCGCTCAAAGGTGGGTGAGATTCCGGGGACTTCAACCGATGATAGCGCGAATTCCGACGAGAAGTACGCGGACCGGCGCCATGCTTGCGGCGGCCGCTTTGGTAATGGCATACGGCGCCGCTGCGCCCGCCTGGGCGGCGGATGACGGCGAGGCGCCGATCTGGCAGGGACTGTCCGACGTCGTCAGCCCCTATATCGGAGTTTCCAAAGACAATCCGACGATCGAGTATCGCGAACGCAGCAAGCTGGTCGTCCCGCCGAAGATGGAGCTTCCGAAGCCGGGGGCCGGCTCGACGAGCGCGGCCTTCCCGACCGATCAGGACATCAAGCAGGCGCGCAAGATGAAGCAGATGGAGGATGGCCCCTCCACCCTGCCGGTCGGTCGCAAGTCGACTCTCGTTGTGACTGGCGGCGCGACAATCACCATGTCCGCCACGGCCGGCACGGGGGCCGGATCAACCTGTCTGCAGAACGGCCAGGCGGTCGCCTGCCCCACCAACGACCCGAAGCAGAAGACGACGGGCGGGGGTCTCAACTGGAATCCGCTGACCTGGGTCGGAGTCGAGAAAAAGCCTGAGATTGTCATGGGTCCCGAGCCGTCGCGAGATTTCCTCACCGATCCGCCTCCGGGTTATCGCGCGCCGGTCGAGGGCGTAGGCGCCAAAGTGAACGACAACTAGAGGGCCCCGCACCCCCGCTTGCGGGGGAGGGATGGGGTGGGGGTGAAAACCTCCAAGTTTTCAGGATGAAGCTGCCCCGATCCTACCCTCCCCCCGCAGGCGGGAGAGGGGATCGGAAAGGGGCGGGGGGACGGCGTATTCGCTCAGTCAAGCTGACTTGCACCATCATCGCCAAGAATGAGGTCGATCGGGTCGAGCGGGCCATTCGGTCCGTGCGAGGCCTCGCCGATGAGGTGCTTGTCATCGATTCCGGCTCGACCGACGGCACGGTCGCTTTGTGCGAATCACTCGGCGCCCGCGTGCTGTTCAATCCCTGGCGCGGCTTCGGCCCGCAGAAGCGTTTCGCCGAGGATCAGGCCGAAAACGATTGGTTGCTCAATCTCGACGCCGACGAATGGCTTTCCGACGAGTTGCGTCGAGAGATCAAGGAGACGCTGTCGACGCCGCCGCCGACGACGCGCGCTTACCGGATGCGCCAGACGACTGGTCTATCCGGGGCGGGATAGGCCCGCGCCGTTCGCGTCCTACCACAACTATATCAGGCTCTATAACCGAACGAGCGCGCGCTTCCGCGATTCGCTCGCTCATGACGAAGTCGTGGCGTCCGGCGAGGTGGCGCAGCTCGAGGGCGCGATGCTGCACCGCTCTTACCGCAACGTGTCGCATATCCTCATCAAGACGATCAGCTATTACCAGCTCCAGGCCAAGGAGAAGAAGCGTCTCGGCCCGAGCCAGTCCTGGCGCCTGGTGTTCGAATTCCCGTTCCAGTTCTTCAAATATTATTTTGTCAGAAGGCATGTGTTCGGCGGCGCTGACGGGTTCGTCTACGCCGCCTCGCTCGCCATGAGCCGGTGGGCGCGCATCTTCATCCTGATGGGTTGGTGATTATTTCCCCTTCGGCTTGCGGCCCGCCTGGGGCGTGCGATCGGGAGCGCCGGCGGCGACCAGGCGCTTGCGGAACTCGTCGCGCTTCTCGTGGATCGAGGCGATCACGTAGCCCATGGGCACGCCGAGATCGACCAGCACCGCCTCCGAAAGTTGCAGGCTCGCCTCGACGGTTTCCGGCACCGCGTCGGTGACGCCGAGCTGATAGAGCGTGCTTGCGTGCTCGGCGTCGCGCGCCCGGGCGACGATCGTGATGTCGGGCCGCAGTTCGCGCGCGATCTCGACGACCTGCTCGTTGGCGCTTCGGCGAATTCATGGTGACGACGAGCGCGCGCGCGCTTTCGATGCCGCAGACGCGCAGGAACTCCGAGCCGCGAAGCGTCGCCGAAATAGACAGGGCGACCTTCGCCCCGCGCGTCGGCGACCAGCGCGCGTCGGCGTCGACGCCGATGAACGGGAATCTTGTGGACGTCGAGCATTTCGCCGATCAGCGCGCCGACCCGGCCAAAGCCGACGATGATGACGCGATGGTCGACGTCCTCGGGCGGCTCGATCAGCGCCTCCGCGGGCGTGGCGGCGCGCCGGCGCTTCGCCGCTGAAGCGGCCACGAACCGGCCGATTATCGGCAGCACGAACATCGAAATCGCCGCCGCGACGATCGCGGTGCCGCCCGAGTTCGTCGTCGACCACGCCGCTCGCGATCGCCGCGCCGATCAGCACGAATGCGAATTCGCCGCCGGAGGCCAAGCATGACCGCGGCATCGCGCGCCGGCGCCGCGGCCGCGCCGAACAGCCGCGCCAGCGGATAAGCGAAACGCCTTCAGCGCCATGAAGACGACGAGCGTCCTCGAGCACGCCACGCGGCTTGCGGCCAGCCAGCGACAGATCGAGCTCGGCGCCGACCGACACGAAAAACAGCCCGAGCAGCAGGCCCTTGAACGGCTCGATCGTCACCTCGATCTCGCGCCGGAATTCGGTTTCGGCGAGCAGCAGGCCCGACAGAAAGGCGCCGAGCGCCATCGAAAGCCCGCTCGCCGCGGCGATGAGAGCCGAGCCGAAGCGCGACCAGCAGACAGGCCGCCATGAAGAATTCGGCGTTCTTGGTCAGCGCGACCGAATGGAACAGCGGCCGCAGCACCAGCCGCCCGAGCCCGATCACGATCGCGACCGCCGCGCGCGGCCGGCGCCAGCGTCAGCGCCAGTTGAGCACGATACGCCGCCCTGCTTCGCCGCCGGTCAGCATCGCGACCAGGAACAGCAGCGGCGCGACGGCCAGATCCTGAAACAGCAGCATGGAGAAACTGTAAGCGCCCGACCGGCGCATTCATCAGCTTGTATTCGGCGAGCACGGGCACGACGATCGCCGTCGAGGACAGCGAGAGCGCGGCGCCGAGAATGATCGCCGCCACCGGCGGCATTGCCGGCAGCGCAGCCGCGCCGGCGATCAGCGCGGTCGACGACGACCATCTGCGCGAGCCCCAGCCCGAACACCAGCCGGCGCAGGCTTTTCAGCCGCTCGAACGACAGTTCGAGCCCGATCGTGAACATCAGCGCGACGACGCCGAACGCGGCGAGGCGGTCGATCGCGCTCGACATTGGTGAGCGTGAACACGTCCGACCAAGGGCAGGCGCCCGGCGAGGCGGCCCGAGACCGAAGGGCCCGAGCACCGCGCCGGCAAGGAGATAGCCGAGCACCGGGCTGACATGGATCCGGAAGAACAACGGCGCCACGACCCCGGCCGTCGCCAGGAACAGCAGCGCGTCGCGGTAGATCGAAAGGTCGGGCGAGGCGATCCAAGAGCGCGTTTCCCTGAAGGCTTCATGCGACGTTACGCGGAATCGCCTCGCCGCGCCTAGGCGCGAAGTTGGAAGTCGCGCACAATTCGTGCTTAGGAGGCGGCGTCCTTCTCAGGAGCGCCATGTTCGACGCCGCCAACGCCACGCCGAGACCCTCGAAGATCATGGGGCTCGCGCCGGTGATTCCGGTGCTGACGGTCAGCGACGTCGAAGACGGCGTCGCGCAGGCGCGCGCGCTGGTCGCCGGCGGCCTCTTCGCCATCGAGGTGACGCTGCGCACGCCGGCGGCGCTGACGGCCATCGCGGCGATCGCAGGCGCAAGTTCCCGGCGCCCATGTCGGCGCCGGCACGATCGTCGAGCCGCGGCAGATCGACGAGGCGGTTGCGGCCGGCGCGCGGTTTCTGGTGAGCCCCGGCGCCTCGCCGGCGCTCGCCGAGGCCGCCGCCGAAGCGCCGATCCCGTTCCTGCCCGGCGTGCGCGACGCCGTCGGAGGCGATGGCGCTGCGGGACCGCGGCTTTCGCGCGCTGAAACTGTTTCCGGCCGAGGCGGTCGGCGGCGCGCGGCTGCTCGCTTCGATCGCCGCGCCGCTGCCCGATATCGTGTTCTGCCCGACCGGCGGCATCGACCTGCCGAAGGCGCCGAGCTATCTGGCGCTGCCCAACGTCATATGCGTCGGCGGCTCCTGGATGCTGCCGAAGGCGGCGCTGGAGGCGCGGCGACTACGCGCAAGGTCGAGGCGCTGTCCGCGCGAGGCGCGCGAAGCTGAACGCGGCGGCTTGAGGCCGCGTGCGAGCGGCACGCATGTTCAAAACCCTTTACGACTCGCCTCATCGCGCTCTCGCGCAGCCCGCAGCGCGCCCTACGCGCTGCCGGCGTCGCTTTCGCCGAGAGTTCGGTGTTTCCGATGCCGCCCGACGTGCTGCTCGCGCCGATGTCGCTCGCCGAGCCGAAGAAGGCCTGGCGCTTCGCGCTCATCTGCACGATCGCCTCGGTGCTCGGCGGCGTGCTCGGCTACGCGATCGGCGCGCTGCTGTTCGACACGCTCGGCCAATGGCTGATCCACCTCTACGGCTACGCGACCAAGATGGCCGCGCTGAAGGAGACCTACGCGAGATGGGGCGCGCTGGTGATCCTCGTCAAGGGCTTGACGCCGATCCCCTTCAAGCTCGTCACCATCGTCAGCGGCCTGCTCGGCTATAATTTCCCGCTGTTCGTCGCGCTGTCGATCATCACGCGCGGCGGGCGGTTCTTTCTGCTCGCGGGGGCGCTCAACCATTTCGGCGATCCGCTGCGGCTGGCGCTGGAACGTCATTTCGCCGCCTTCCTCGTCGTTATGCTGGCCACGTCGTCGTCGGCTTCTACCTCGCCGCGCATGTGCTCTGACGCCTCGGTATCAAGCGCTTCTTCGAGCCCGCAGCGGACGGCTGCGCTTGCGATATTCGCGCTGGCGTTTGCTGACCATCGCCGGCGCGTGGATTTTTCAGGGGCTCGGCTATCAGCCCTGCGATCTCTGCTACGAGCAGCGATACGCCTATTACGTCGGCATGCCGCTGGCCGTGATCGCCATAGCGCTCGCGCCGCGTCAGCCCTCGCTGACGAGAGTCCTGCTTGTCGTGATCGCCCTGATCTTTGCCGCCAACGTCGGGCTCGCGATCTATCACTCCGGCGTCGAACTGAAATGGTGGCAGGGGCCGACGGCGTGTTCGGGATCGGCGCTATCCGACGCCAAGGGCGGCGACCTGCTGTCCGAGATCGACAAGGTGAAGGTGGTCCGCTGCGACGACGTGGGCCTGCGAGTTTTCGGCCTGACCCTCGCCAACTACAACATCGCGATCTCGCTGGCGCTCGCCGCGTTCGCCATCGGCGGCGCTTTCTCGAGGCGTCGCGGATAGGCGGGTTCGCGGCGCGACGCTTGCGGCGCTTCCGCGCCCATGAACATAATCCGGCAATGGCATCCGGGCGGAAGCGATGGGCGAGGCCTTCATCGGCGTCGACGTGGGGACGGGGAGCGCGCGCGCCGGCGTATTCGACGGCCGACGGCCGGCTGCTCGCCAGCGCCCGCGCGGCCGATCGCGATCTGGCGCGAAGCCGGCGAAATCGTCGAACATTCCTCCGCCGACATCTGGACGGCCGCCTGCGCGGCCGTTCGCGAGGCGGTCGAGCGGGCGCGATGTCGAGCCCCGATTCGGTCGCGGGGCTCGGCTTCGACGCCACCTGCTCGCTGGTCGTGCTCGACGGCGACGGGCGGCTCGCTGCCGGTCGGGCCGCAGCGGCGATCCCGACCGCGACACGATCGTCTGGATGGATCACCGCGCCGTCGCGGAGGCCGCCGAGATCAACGCCGGCGGCCACGAAGTGCTGCGTTATGTCGGCGGCGCCATTTCGCCCGAAATGCAGTCGCCGAAGCTGCTGTGGCTCGCGCGCCACCTGCCGCGACACCTTTGCGCCGCCGGCGCATTTTCTCGATCTGACCGACTTCCTCACCTATCGCGCGACCGGCTCGCTCGCGCGCTCCGCCTGCACGGTCGACCTGCAAATGGCCCTATCTCGGCGCATGAACGGCGCTGGTCGCGCGACTTTTTCGAGAGCGTCGGGCTCGGCGCGCTGGGCGGAGGACGACTTTCGCGCGCATCGGCGCCGAGGTCGTCGAGCCGGGCACGGCGCTCGGCGCGCGGCCTGACCCGCGAGGCGGCGGCGGCGATGGGCCTGCGCGCCGGCGTGCCCGTCGGCGCCGGACTGATCGACGCCCATGCCGGCGCCTTCGGCACGATCGGCGGCGCGTTCGGCGCCGATGCCCAGCCGATCCGACGCAGCCGCCTCGCGCTGATCCTCGGCACCTCCGCCTGCTGCATGGCGCTTTCCGACGCGCCGCGATTTCATACCCGGCGTCTGGGGGCCGTACTATTCCGCGCTGACTCCCGGCCAATGGCTGACCGAGGGCGGCCAGAGCGCCTTCGGCGCGGCGATCGACCATCTGATGCGCATGCATCCCGCGCGCGCGCTCTCGGACGACGGATTTCGAGGCGATGGAGCGCGAAATCGTCGCGCGCGCCGGCGGCGCGTCGGCGGCGGCGCTGCTCGCCCGCGACCTGCACGTGCTGCCCGATTTCCTCGGCAACCGCTCGCCGTTCGCCGACGCCGGCGCGCGCGGCGCGATTGTCGGGCTCGATCTCTCCGACGACGAGGCGAGCCTGCGCGCGCTCTATGTCGCGGGCCTCTGCGGCCTCGCGCAGGGCCTCGGCGCAGATCATTGCGGTCGCTCGAGAGCGGCGGCTATGATTTCGACACGCTGGTGGTCAGCGGCGGCGCCGGCGCGCAGCGCGCTGGTGCGCCAGATCATCGCCGACGTCGACCGGGCGGCGCGTCGCCGCGCCGGAGACGCAGCGAGCCGGTGCTGCTCGGGCGCGGCGATGCTCGGCGCGGTCGCGGCCGGGCGGCGCACGATGCGCGCGGCGATGACGCGCCATGTCGCGGCTGGGCGAAATCAGCGAGCCCGCGGGCGGCGAGATCGCCGCGTTCCATGCCCGCAAGCGCGCCGCGTTCGAGATCCTGCAGCAGACCGAGCGGCGGCTGCGCGAAGCGATGCGCTGAGCGCTGCGACGCGTCCTGCGGCTCGGCAGCGCCTTCGTCTGATGGAGAGCTGGCCCGAACTCGTCATTTTCGATTGCGACGGCGTGCTCGTCGACAGCGAGACGATCGCGCTGGAGCGTACGCGCGCCGCGCTCTCGCGACTCGGGCTCGAGCTCACGGCGGAGCGAGGTGCGCGATCTGTTTCTCGGCGTCAGTCAGAGCATCGATGCGCGAGATCGCGCGAGCACGGCTCGGCGCGCACGTTGCCCGACGGATTTCGAGCCGATCTCGCGCGCGCGACGGTCGCGCGCGTTCGAGCGCGAACTGAAGGGCGTCGAGGGAATTGCGCGAGGCGCTGGCGCGCTCGGCGCGCCGCGTCTGCGTCGCCTCGTCGAGTTCGCCCGAGCGCATCCGGGCTTCGTCTGCGGATCGTCGGCTATGCCGATCTGTTCGGGCCGAACGTGTTCTCGGCCGCCGAGGTCGCGCGCGGCAAGCCGGAGCCGGATCTCTTTCTGCATCGCGGCCGCGACGAAGCGGCGTCGCGCCCGCGCGTTGCCTCGTGATCGAGGACAGCGCGCCCGGCGTCACCGCCGCGCGCCGCGCGGGCATGACCGTGTTCGGCTTCACCGGCGGCGCGCACGCCAAGGGCGCGACTACGCCATCGCTTGCGGCGACGCGGGCGCGCGCGAGCATATTCGACGACATGCGCGAATCTGCCCGACCTGGTCGAGCGAGTCGCGTCGAGACGGAGCCCGCATGGCCAGGAACGCTGAAGGCGAGAGCGCGAGGCTCGACGACGCCGCGCGCGCCGGCTGGCTCTATTACGTCGCCGGCAACACGCAGGACGAGATCGCGCGCAAGCTCGGCATTTCTCGCCAGACCGCGCAGCGCCTCGTTTCGCTCGCGATGAGCGAGCGGCTGATCAAGGTCAGGCTCGATCATCCGATCGCGCGCTGCATGGAGCTCTCCTCGGCGCTGCGCCAGCGCTACGATCTGCACTATTGCGAGGTTTCGCCGACCGATCCGACCTCGCATCGTGCGACGCTCGGCATCGCGCAGATCGCGGCGGCGCGAGATGGAGCGCTGGCTGCGGCGGCCCGATCCCGTCGTCATCGGCATCGGCACCGGGCGCACCATGCGCGCGGTCGCCGACCAATTGCCGGCGATGCAATGCCCGCAGCATCGGCTGGTCGCGCTGGTCGGCACCGGCAAGGTCGACGGCTCGGCCTCGTTCTACGACGTCATCATCCGCGTCTCCGACACGGTGCGCGCCGCGCATTATCCGATGCCGCTGCCGGTCATCGCGCGCTCGATCGAGGAGCGCGATCTGCTGATGAGCCTGCCCTCCGTGCGCAGCGTGCTGGCGCTGGTCGAACAGGCCGACGTCACCTTCGTCGGCGTGGGCTCGATCGGCGAGAATTCGGCGCTGCTGAAGGACGGCTTCATCACGGCGGAGGAAAACGAATCGCTGCGCCGGGCCGGCGCCGTCGGCGAAATCACGGCCTGGGCGTTCGATTCGCAGGGGCGCCTGATCCAGGGCCACCTCAACGATCGCGTCGCCAGCGCGCCGCTGCGCCAGCCGACCAAGCGCCTGATGATCGGCGTCGCGATGGGCCCTGCGCGAAGGGCGCCGCTGCGCGCCGCGCTGCTCGGCCGGCTGATTTCGGGGCTGATCACCGACGAATCGACGGCGGAGCATTTGCTGCGGCGATAGCACCGCTCGCGCCTCGACCCTGAGCCGCGCGTTGCGCGCGTTTTGGACGCCGCAAGGGACGCAATGGGCGACGGCAATTGATTTTTGCTGCATTGCAGCATCGATTTCGGGTTGACTTTCCGCTCCGCTCAAAACGAATATTCGCCCGCACGGAAGGCAAATGCTCACGTTTGAGCAACGCCCCGAAGTTGGAGGAAACACTCATGACGACTCTTATGAAGAGTCTTCTCGGGGCCTGCGCCCTGACCACGCTATCGCTCTCCGCCTACGCCGAAACGACGCTGACCATCGCCACCGTCAACAACGGCGACATGATCCGCATGCAGAAGCTGACGGACGACTTCACCAAGGCCAATCCCGACATCAAGCTCAACTGGGTCACGCTCGAAGAGAACGTGCTGCGCCAGAAGGTGACGACCGACATCGCCACCAAGGGCGGTCAGTTCGACGTCCTGACCATCGGCACCTACGAGGTTCCGATCTGGGGCAAGAAGGGCTGGCTGGTTCCGCTCACCAAGGTCGACGATGCCGACGATCTTCTCCCCGCCATCCGCTCCGGGCCTCACCGTCGACGGCAAGCTCTACGCCTCGCCCTTCTACGGCGAGAGCTCCATGGTCATGTATCGCAAGGATCTGATGGACAAGGCCGGGCTCAAGATGCCCGACGCTCCGACCTGGACCTTCATCCGCGAAGCCGCGGACAAGATGACCGACAAGGCCGCCGGCATTTACGGCGTGTGCCTGCGCGGCAAGGCCGGCTGGGGCGAGAACATGGCGTTCCTGACCGCCACCTCCAACTCCTTCGGCGCGCGCTGGTTCGACGAGAAATGGACCCCGCAGTTCAACACGCCGGAATGGAAGGCGACGCTCGACTATTATCTCGCCATCATGAAGGCCGACGGTCCTCCGGCGCCGCTTCCAACGGCTTCAACGAGAACCTCGCGCTGTTCAATGCGGGCAAGTGCGGCATGTGGATCGACGCCACCGTGGCGGCTTCCTTCGTGACGGGCAAGGACTCGACCGTCGCCGACAAGGTCGGTTTCGCACTGGCTCCGGACAACGGCCTGGGCAAGCGCGGCAACTGGCTGTGGGCGTGGTCGCTGGCGATTCCGGCCGGATCGGCCAAGGTCGAAGCCGCCGAGAAGTTCGTCTCCTGGGCGACCTCGAAGCACTACACCGAACTCGTCGCCTCGAAGGAAGGCTTGGCCGAACGTGCCCCCGGGCACGCGCAAGTCGCTCTACGCGAACCCCGACTATGCCAAGGTTCCGTTCGCCAGGCCATGACGCTCGACTTCGATCAACTCGGCCGATCCGACGCATCCGACCGTGAAGCCGGTTCCCTATGTCGGCGTCCAGTTCGTCGCCATTCCCGAATTCGCCGGCATCGCCACCGAAGTCGGCCAGGACTTCTCGGCCGCCCTCGCGGGCTCCATGTCCGAGGCGGACGCGCTCGCCAAGGCGCAGGCCAGCACCGAAGCGGCGATGAAGAAGGCCGGTTACATCAAGTAACCGCGCATATCGGCCGCGGTTCGAGCCGCGGCCCCACTTCCCCCGAGGTTTCCTCCCGCCTCGGTCCCCTCCCCAAGTTCGGGGAGGGGGCTTTGCCCAGAGCGGGCGACGGAGGACTTGCCGATCGCGATGCGATCCCGTCGGCGCGAACACTGGCTGCGTGTTTGCGCCGACCCTGTCAAACCCGAGGTCTGAGAGGTCTCTAGTCATGGCGACGCAACAGACGACAACCGCGGGACGCCTCCTCGTCGCGCCTTCGGTCATCCTGCTCTTTCTCTGGATGATCGTGCCGCTCGTGATGACGCTGTATTTCTCGACGCTGCATTACAACCTGCTCGATCCCGACAATGTCAGCTTCATCGGGCTTGCAGAATTACGCCGATTTCTCTCCGACCCGAACTTCATCGGCGCGTTGATCAATACGCTGGTCCTGGTCGTCTGGGTGCTGGTCATCAGCGTCGTGCGGCGGCATTCTGGTCGCGCTGCTGATGGATCAGCCGATCTTCGGCCAGAACATCGTTCGCCTGATGGTGATCGCGCCGTTCTTCATCATGCCGACCGTCAGCGCGCTGGTCTGGAAGAACATGCTGATGAACCCGGTCTCGGGCCTGTTCGCCTGGATCTCCAATTCGCTCGGGCTGCCGGTCGTCGACTGGTTCACCAACTGGCCGATGACTGTCGGTCATCATCATCGTCGCCTGGCAATGGCTGCCGTTCGCGAGCCTGATCATCCTGACCGCGCTGCAATCGCTCGACGAGGAGCAGAAGGAGGCCAGCGCGCTCGACGGCGCCGGGCCGATCTCCTATTTCTTCTATATCGTGCTGCCGCACATCTGGCGCGCGCGATCACCGTCGTCATGCTGATCGAGACGATCTTCCTGCTCAACGTGTTCGCCGAGATCCGCGTCACCACCAACGGCGGGCCCGTCGACGACCAATATTCCGTTCCGAATTTTCGAACTGGCCACCAACGACAACGATGTCGGCGGCGCGGCGGCGGGCGGCATCGTCGCCGTCATCCTCGCCAACATCGTCGCGTTCTTCCTTGTCCGCATGATCGGCAAGAACCTGGAGAACTGAGCCATGGCGCTGCAAGTCAAAACCCACAAGCGCGTCGGCATGACGGTTCTGGCCTGGCTCGTCGGTTTCCTGATCTTCTTCCCGATTCTGTGGACCTTCCTGACCGGCTTCAAGACCGAGGCGGACGCCTATGCGATCCCGCCGAAATTCCTGTTCTTCCACTGGACGACGGAGAACTTCGGCGTAGGTGCAGCAGCGCACCGACTACTTCGCTGCACGCCTTCAATTCGATCGTGCTGTCGATCGGCTGCCAACCTCGTCGGCCTGGTCATCTCGGTTCCCGCCGCCTGGGCGATGGCGTTCGCGCCGACCAAGCGCACCAAGGACCTGCTGATGTGGATGCTCTCGACCAAGATGATGCCGGGCGCGGGCGTGTTCATGGCGATCTATTTCATCTTCCTGCGGTTCCACCTGCTCGACAACCGCTGGGGCATCGGCTTCGTTCTGATGATGGCCAACCTGCCGATCCTGGTCTGGATGCTCTACACCTACTTCAAGGAAATTCCGGTCGACATCCTCGAGGCCGCGCGCATGGACGGCGCCTCGCTGTGCGAACGAGATCATCTACGTGCTGACGCCGATGGCGATCCCCGGCATCGCCTCGACGCTTCTGCTGGCGGTCATCCTGTCCTGGAACGAGGCGTTCTGGACGCTCAATCTGACGACGTTCAACGCGGCGCCGCTGACCTATCTGATCGCGCAGTTCTCGAGCCCCGAGGGCACGTTCTGGGCCAAGCTTTCCGCGGCTTCGACGCTGGCCATCGCGCCCATCCTGGTGCTCGGCTGGTTCTCGCAGAAGCAGCTCGTGCGCGGTCTCACCTTCGGCGCAGTCAAATAACGAGGCGAACTACCATGGGCAGCATCGAACTCGTCAACGTCCGCAAGGAATTCGGCGGCGTCAAAGTCATCAACGGCGTCAGCCTGACGATCGAGGACGGCGAATTCGCCGTCTTCGTCGGCCCCTCCGGCTGCGGCAAGTCGACCTTGCTGCGCCTGATCGCGGGCCTCGAGGACATCAGCCGCGGGCCAGATCCTGATCGACGGCAAGGACGTGAGCGCCGTCGGGCCCGCGCAGCGCGGCCTCGCGATGGTGTTCCAGTCCTATGCGCTCTATCCGCACATGAGCGTGCGCGGCAACATCGCCTTCGCGCTCAAGATGGCGAAGCAGCCGGCCGACGTGATCGAACAGAAGGTCAAGAAGGCCGCGGCGACGCTGAACCTGACCGACTATCTCGACCGCAAGCCGCGCCAGCTCTCCGGCGGCCAGCGCCAGCGCGTCGCGATCGGCCGCGCGATCGTGCGCGAGCCCAAGGCGTTCCTGTTCGACGAGCCGCTCTCCAATCTCGACGCCGCGCTGCGCGTGCAGATGCGGCTCGAGATCGGCGACCTGCACCATCAGCCTCAAGACGACGATGATCTACGTCACGCACGATCAGGTCGAGGCGATGACGATGGCCGACAAGATCGTCGTGCTCGACAAGGGCACGGTCGCGCAGGTCGGCTCGCCGCTGGAACTCTACAACAAGCCGAACGGTCTGTTCGTCGCGCGCTTCATCGGCTCGCCGACGATGAACATCGTCGAGCGGCGCTCCGGCCGCCAAGCGCGGCGCGACCATCGATCGGCATCCGGCCCGAGCATCTCGATCTGTCGAAGACGCGCGGGCGAATGGCCGCGCGCGTGCGGCTTGCCGAGCACCTGGGCTCGGACACGTTCGTCTATGCCGACGCTGGACGGGCTCGGGCACGCTCACCGTGCGCGCCGACGGCGAAGCGGCGCTGCAAACCGGGCGACACGATCTATCTGACCCCGCGCGAGGATCGCATGCACAAGTTCGACAAGGAAGGCCGCCGGATCCCGTGAGCGCGGCCGCCGCATCGATTTTCGTACAGCGTGCCGCTAAATCTGCCTTGGACAAGAATTCCATGAGCGTCAGACTTTCCGCCGCCGCGCTCGACAGCCTTGCCGCCCTCGTCACCGCGCCCAACTATCGCGCGAAGCGATCTCAAGCGCGGGCATCTTTCATATCGGCGTCGGCAATTTCCATCGCGCCCATCAGGCCGTCTATCTCGACGAACTGTTCAACTCCGGCGCGCGACCGCGACTGGGCGATCATCGGCGCCGGCGTGCGCGACGCCGACGAGCTCGATGCGCGAAGAGCTCGCCGCGCAGGATTGGTTGACGACCGTCGTCGAGCAGGAGGCGCATGCGACGCGCGCGCATGTCACCGGCGCGATGATCGATTTTCGTGCGGCCCTTCGATGTCGCCGCGCTGCTGGCGCTGCTCGGCCGGCCCTCGAAATCCGCATCGTCTCGCTGACGATCACCGAAGGCGGCTATTACATTTCGCCGGCGACGCAGAAGTTCGATCCGACCCATCCCGACATCGTCGCGGACGCGCCAACCATCGCGAGCCCGAGGACCGCGTTCGGCCTGATCGTCGCGGGGCTGAAGCGGCGGCGCGACAGCGGGCGTCGCTCCCGTTCACCGTCATGTCCTGCGACAACATTCCCGGCAACGGCCACGTCACCGAAAACGCGGTCGCGGGGCTCGCCGAACTCGTCGATCCCGAACTCGGCGCAATGGATCCGCGAAATCCGTCGCGTTCCCGAATTCGATGGTCGATCGCATCACGCCCGCGACGACCGATCGCGAGCGCGCGCTGGCGCGCGACGCTACGGCGTCGAGGACGATTGGCCGGTGTTCTGCGAGGAGTTCAGGCAATGGGTGGTCGAGGACAATTTCCCGACCGGGCGGCCGCGCTTCGAGAAGGTCGGCGTCACCTTCACCGCGGATGTCGCGCCCTATGAGTTGATGAAGATCCGCATCCTCAACGGCGGCCATGCGGCGATCGCCTATCCCGGCGGCCTGCTCGACATCCATTTCGTCCACGAGGCGATGGAGGATGCGCAGATCGCGCGCCTTCCTGAAGGCGCTGACCAAGCGCGAGATCATTCCGCACGTGCCGCCGCCGCCGGGCGACGACCTGGAGGACTATCGGGATCTGATCGAGCGCCGCTTCTCCAATCCGAAGATCGGCGACACGATGTCGCGGCTGTGCCTGGACGGCTCGAACCGCCAGCCGAAGTTCATCCTGCCGACGGTCGCGGATCGGCTTGAAGGCGGGCGGCAGACATAGCGGGTCTGGCGCTGGTTTCGGCCATGTGGTGCCGCTATTGCTACGGCGAGATCCGAGAGCGGCAAGGCGATCCCGCCCAACGATCCGTCCTGGGACCGGCTGCAGGCGCAGGCCCGCCAGGCGCGCCAGCGCCCGGAGGCGTAGCTGGAAATGCGCGACATTTTTGGGTCGCTCGCCGAAACGCCGGCCTATGTCGCGGCCTTCAAGAATGCGCTCGAAAAGCTGTGGTCGGAGGGCGTGCGCAAGTCGCTCGGCGACTACATCGGTCGCGGCTGATGACGCTCGCCGGCAAGGTCGCGCTCGTCACCGGCGCCGCCTCGGGGATCGGCCTCGCCAGTTCAGAGGCGATGCTGGCGGCCGGCGCGCGCGTCGCGATGGCCGACCGCGACGAAGCCGCGCTGAAGGCGCTCGCCGCCAAACATGGCGACGCCGTGATCCCGCTCACCGTCGACCTGCTCGATCCGAAACAATGCAGCGCGCTCATTCCCAGCGCGCTCGAAAAGGCGGGCCGGATCGACATCCTGCATGCGAATGCCGGCCTCTATGTCGGCGGCGATCTCGTCGACTCCGAGACCTCGGCGATCGATCGCATGCTGAACCTCAACATCAACGTCGTGATGAAGAACGTGCACGACGTGCTTCCACACATGATCGCGCGCGGCGAGGGCGACATCATCGTCACGAGTTCGCTCGCCGCCCATTTTCCGACGCCCTGGGAGCCGGTCTACGCTTCCTCCAAATGGGCGATCAACTGCTTCGTGCAGACAGTCAGGCGGCAGGTGTTCAAGCACGGCATTCGCGTCGGCTCGATTTCCCCCGGCCCCGTCATCACGGCGCTGCTTGCCGACTGGCCGGCCGAAAAACTCGCCGAGGCCCGCGAGTCTGGAAGCCTGCTCGAAGCCAGCGAAGTCGCCAACGTGGTGATCTTCATGCTGACCAGGCCGCGCGGCATGACGATCCGCGACGTCGTCATGATGCCGAGCCAGTTCGACCTTTAGTCCGGCGGAGGTTGCGTTCCCCACAAGTGGGGAAGGAGGCGGCTCCCCGGCTCATGTGAGCGGCGACTAACGATGAGCGCCTTCGCCCGCGAAGGCGCATAGGCGCCAAGATAGACGCTTCCCCTGATAGGGGTAGGGAAGGCTTTCGCCTCCCCTCCCTCCGAACCGTACGTGCGGTTTTCCCGCATACGGCTCTCCGTTGGTGGTTTCCTCATCGGGAATGTCTCGCTTCGGCAAAGGCCTCGCGCAGGGTGAAGAGGCCTTTGTCCGCGAAGAAGGCGTTGGGCCAGCGCTGATGGTCGGCTTGGCATCGTCCGGCGCGTGGCCGTTTCTCCTGCTTGCGCAGGATAGCGCGCATCCGTCGCCGTACGAAGCCGTCGAGATAGGCGAACACGCCGGGCGTGGCGTGCTGGAAATACCCGAACCAACCTTTGAGCATCGGATTGAGGTCGGCAACGATCCGCGCGAGGCTGTCGCCTCGACTGCGGATCGTTTTGGTCCTCACTTTGTCCATCAGCGCCTTCAGGCTCTTCTTGCGAACCAGCCGTTGGCCTGCCTCGAACCGGTAGCCGAGGAAGTCAAAGCCTTGGCCGGGTTGTCGGCAGTCGCCGAGCCTGGTCTTTTCCGGATGGAGGGTCAGGCCATTGGCCTTCACCCATTCCTGGACTTCGCAAAGGGCGGCGCGCGCCTCGGCCTCCGTCCGGCACAGGATCACGAAGTCGTCGGCATAGCGCACCGTCTTGCGCCCGTTCGCCTCCATGAGAAGGTCGAGCGGGTGCAGATAGATGTTGGCCAGAAGCGGCGAGATCACCGCGCCTTGCGGCGTTCCCGTCGTCGGCGACCATCGCTCCATGCCTTTCATGATGTCCTGCTGAAGGAAGCTTTGGACCAGCGACAGGACGCGCCCGTCGCTGATCGAGGTCGCAACGCACGCCATCAGCCGGTCATGCGGGATGCTGTCGAAATAGCTCTTGAGGTCAGCGTCGACCACGTAGGCGTGGCCGTCCTTTATGAGCCGGTCGACTTCCCTGAGCGCGTCCTTGCAGCTTCGCCCGGGACGAAAGCCGTAGCTTCCGGCGCGGAACTGGACTTCAAAGATCGGCTCCATCACCATCTTGAGCGCTTGCTGGACTATCCGGTCCTTGACCGTCGGTATCCCCAGCGGACGGGAGCCCCCGCTCGCTTTCGGGATGTCGACCCGTTTGACGGGCTGCGGGCGATACCGGCCGGCCTTCAGTTCCTCGTGAAGCTCAAGCAGATAGCGTTCCCACTGGGTTGCGAACCGTTCGATGCTCTGCCCGTCCACTCCGCTCGCCCCTTTGTTCCGCGCCACCTTGCGCCACGCGGCCTCCAGGGTGGTCGGTCGAACGAGCTTGTCGATCAGACTGAACCACTTGTCTCCTTTGACGCCGTTGACCAGCGCCGACACCATGCGTTGCGTCCAGATCGAAGCTTCCGCCCACCACCATTCCCGGCCGCGGGCTTCTGTCTCTTGCTTAGCCCTCTCGGGCACTGCCGAGGCTGTTCTTTGCTCCATTCCAGACCTCCCGCCTCCACCTTCCTGCCTCCCTTCCCTCGGGTCGGTTTTGCTAGCCGCCCCTCTCGCCGCCGAGGATCGCACCCCCGAGGCGGCATCGGCACTATGAAGGCTCTAACTCCTGCCCTCCTCACCCCAGGACGACAGGTCTCTCCGCTTGCCTCGCTTCGCCTTCCCGACATTCCGACCCCAACCACGCGATCTGTCCGCCGGCCGCTTTCAAAGTCGCCTCAGCGCCAGCGGTTGCTTCCAGGCTTCGCCACGAATGAGCAGGCTCGCCACAGAGTCACGCCGAAACAGGTTCGTCATCCTACGGACTGCCGGTTCACCTCCGGTTGCTCTCCACCCCGCCTCACGGCGACGCAGTTACCTTCAGTTTCGAAGCCGCGACCGACTTCGGCATGGACTTGCACCATGCTGACAAAGCGCCCTCGCGGAGCGCACTCATTCCCGCGAAAGCGGGGATCCAGCGTGAGATGCTTGGCCTGCAGAAAATGGCCCAAAAACATGAAGTCGCGGAGCTTTACGCCACTGGATCCCCGCTTTCGCGCTATTGTATGCAGACATTTCATTTGAGGCGAAGTATGGGGTTTACCCCCTTCTCCCCTTGCGGGAGAGTCCCCGAAGGGGGGATGAGGGGTCGTTTCCGGCCTCTGCCCGGCTTCCAGAATGGCAATTGCGGCCGGTCCAATCTTCGAACATGCTTTTTCTCGCGGCGCGGACCCCTCATCCGGCCTTCGGCCACCTTCTCCCGCAAGGGGAGAAGGGGACTATCCCGCGTCTTCGCGGACCAAACAAAGATGTCTGCATACTGTAGCGCTTTCGCGGGGATGACAATTTCCTATTTTACCGCCTATGCGCGAGGGCTGGGAAGCGGCCGGAGGCCGGATGGCGTGCAGCGGGCAACCGCGAAGGCCGAGTTATCTTCCTCGGCTCCGTTTGCGAGCTCCCCAGCCGAATGTCATCGTCCCGCACCCCATCCGGCCTTCGGCCACCTTCACCACCAAGTGGGGAAGGAGATGACGCCACGGCTGACGTGAGCGCGGGCAAGCGATGTGTCCAGCCGGAGAGTTGGGTAACACTTTGAACCGGGATGATGGGTAACAGAATTGAGCGGTTTTCGGCGGTGGGAGCGAAGCCGGTTTGAGCCGTCGATTTCTTGGCGACGACAATCGGACGCCGAGATCGAGGCTTCGCGTTCGTCGCGGCCTTCGGCGTCTTTGCGAAGTGGCGGTTACGACAGTGCAGATATCTGCGTGGTTATTAGGCGGCAGCGTCAATATAATGCACTGTCACCGTAATCGGCGCTCTGATCCGCCACACCGAAGGCGAAGTGGACCTGGTCGGATGCAGCCAATGCCGCCTCAATGGCGCCTGCCGCCTGCCCGGCCCGCTGGACCTCGCCCTCGACGCCTTCTTCAACGTGCTGAGCCAATACACGCTGGCCGACGTCCTGGGACAGGGCGGAATTGAGCGGGCGCAGAGACTGGGAGTTGTCGCCGAGCGGGAGGCGCGGGGGTGAAGCGGCAGGGCATCGCCAACGCGCGGTAGCACTCTCAAAACTCCCCCGTCCGGACGGGAGGAGGGGGCGCGCTCGTCTTCAATCGATCACTTCGTCGGCCCTTGCCAGAAGCGAGTTCGGCAACGTGAGGCCGAGGTCGCTGGCGGTCTTGACGTTGAGCACGAGCTCGAAGCGATCCGGTCGTTCGGCGGGGGTGTCGGCGGGACGCGCGCCCTTCAGAATCCTTCCAACTAGGGCGCCGACCTTGTGATAGAGCGCGCCGAGATCGGGCCCATAGGACATCAGTCCGCCTGACCGTGCGAAAGCTGAGAACAGAGAAATCGCCGGCAGTCGATGGCTGATAGCCAGGCTCGCCTCCTGCTTTGAAAAAATCGACATGGTCGGCGACGACAGCAGCATCAGGCCATCCGGATGCAGGTCCGCCGCCCCAGCGAAGGCGGCCTCGAGTCCCGCAGAGGAGCGGACCTCCAGGACATTCACTTTGACGCCGGCGATGTCGGCCGCAGCCGCAACGGCTCGCGTCTGGACGGTCGACGTGGTCGGGTCCCAGATGACGGCGAGCTTCGCGAGGCCTGGAATTGCTTCCTTCAACAACTGAAGCCAGACTCGGGCGAAGTCGGGAAAATCAAGGAACAGGCCGGTGATATTGCCGCCGGGATGGGCGAAGCTCTTCAGGAAGCCGCTCTCCTCCGGATCGCTTTCCAGATCGAACGTGACAATCGGGATCGTCGAAGTGGCGGCGCGGACGGCGCGAACCATTTCCGGGCTCAGGGGAACGATCACATCGACGTTTTCAGCAAGGAGTTCGGCAAGCATCGGCGCCACTTTGGCCGGATCGCCGCCGGTCGCCCGGATTACGAGAGTGGCCTCCCTCGGCGCATCGACGCCCGCGCTGCGCAACCCCTCGAGCAGGAGCGGGCTGCGCGCCATGGCCACGGACTCCGGTCCCGAAAAGAAAAGGCCGACCTTCGGCAGACCTTTGGACTCTTGCGCGCCCGCTGCGAGCGGCCAGGCCGCCGCCGCGCCCGCCGTGATGAGAAACTCGCGCCGCTTCATTGGGTCACCGCGTCAACGAGGGTGAACGACCTTGAAAAGTTTTGGCGTCCGCTCGTGCGCAGACAATTCACTCACGCACTTTGTGAGGTGAAACGATCATCCGGGCAGCATTGCCGATTGTCAAATGGGTGTTGCGGCTCGAGTCCTGGCGCCGATGAGCGCGCTGCGGCCCTCAACTCGACCTCTTCGCGATTTACAGACGGCTGATATTTTTTTGAGAACGGCCGGGGGCCCAAGATGCTTGCGTTTCTGCGTATCGCGCCGCTGCTTTCGGCCGCGCTGCTTTCGGCCTGCGCCGTCGCCGACCATTTCGAGGCGCGCGTCGGGCGCTACGACCTCACCGCCGCGCAATCGCGCGACACGATGATCCTGACGAACATCGTCGCCGTCGCCGCGCCGAGCCGTTGAGCTTCGTTCAACTCGGTCATCTCAGCGGACGACGCAGGCGAGCGCGACGATGGGCCCGCCGGGCTTCGCGCTCGGCCCGCATGAGGCCGCCCTGACGGCCTTGAACGACGT
>CAVQBX010000047.1:0-27346 GCA_963710855.1 uncultured Pseudomonadota bacterium
GGGGTTTGATATACTTAGATTGGAACATGTGGATTTAACTCGTGCGTCTAGTCACGGTTCGTACTCTACATCTGCGCTAGTAGTTCACCCGACGGCGCGGGTCTGTCCTTTCCAGTAGGGCGCTCGCAAAACGGCTTTCTGGACCTTTCCGCTCGGGGTCCTCGGAAGATCGTCGACAAAGGTCACTGACTTCGGGAGTTTGTATCCCGCAAGGCTCAGGCGGCAGAAATCGATCAGGTCCTTCTCACCCGCCGACGCCCCTGGCGCAACACGACCATCGCCTTGACGGCCTCGCCCCATCTCGCGTCGGGCACGCCGATGACGGCGACCTGCGCCACCGCCGGATGCTTTCAAGAACGCGCTCGATTTCCGCCGAATAGACGTTCTCTCCACCCGAGACTATCATGTCCTTCACTCGATCGTGGATAAACAGGTAGCCGTCCGCATCGAGATAGCCAGCGTCGCCGGTCCGATACCACCGCGAACCTTTGACCTTTGCGGTCTCTTCCGGCCGCTTCCAATAGCCCTTGAACAAGGTCGGCGTGCGCACCCATATTTCGCCGACCTCGCCGGGCGGCAAATCGGCGCCCGCGGGAGTCGACGACGCGAAGGCTGATGAGGGGGAGCGGCGTGCCACAGGATTTCAGCTTCTTCTCGTCGTCCAGACCGATGCTGGTGAGCCGCGCAGCAGCGTGACGGCGCTCAGCGTTTCGGTGGCGCGCGTACCATTGCACGAAACTGCACCGCATTTCGGCCATGGCGAGTCGGATCAGCGGCAGAGAAATCGGCGAGCCCGCATACATGCATAGCTTCAGGGAGGAAAAATCCGTCTCCTTCGGCGATCGGGTGCTCGAGCAGCATCTGCAACGCGGACGGCACGATCAGCAGAATTGTCGGGCGCGAGTATCTCGATTGCGCGAAGCACGATCGCCGGGCTCAAAAGCGTGCAGCATCGAGACGGCGCCGCCATTGTAAAGGCTCTGCAGCATGAGGCCGGCTCCGGCGGTATGGAAGTTCGGCATGAACATCAGGAAAACGTCGTCTTCGCTCCAGCGGATCGCCGGTTCGAAGTGTTCGCACAGGCGGGTCAAGTTGAAATTTTCGTGGGAAAGCTCGACGCCTTTGGGCAGTCCCGTCGTTCCCGAGGTGTATACCCTCAACGCCGTGACTGCTGGGCACGTTGAGATATCGGGATCTTCGGTCGAGGCGTCCGCCGAGGAAGCCGACGGCGCGGGATCGTCGCGCGCTTGTTTGAGTCGGGTCCACGATCTGCAACTCGACGTCGGCGCGCCGAAGCGCGTCCGCCGCCAGGTCGAGGAACTCGCTCTCCACGAAGATCAGCTGGCATTCGCTGTCGCGCGAGAATTACCGCGAGTTCGGCGGCGGCGAGCCGCCAGTTCAGCGGCATGAACGTCATGCCCGCCTTCGACGACGCCGAACAAAGCGATGGCGAAAAAGCGGGTGTTCTTGCCGAGGAAGCCGAAGCAATCCTCGGTCTGCGAACCCGGCCGAACGCAGCGCATTCGCGACGCGGTTCGAATCGAGATCGAGCTCGCGCCAGCGACATGCGATGCTCCTCCGTCCAGAATTGCTGTCGCGTCCGGACGGGTTCGCGCGCGTGATAGCGGGGGATGTCGCCTAGCTGAGAGATTTCGGGGAATACCCACATGATTGGCCTTGGGGTTGCTCGAGGTGGACTCTCGGCGTCTCACTTCTTGAAGGTAGGGACACTCGCTCTGCGCCGCCGTCTGGAACGCCTGATCCCCGGGAATTCTTTGAGAATCGTGGTGTAATCGCCTTTCCCCTTCGACTGCTCGGGCGATTTCACTTCGACGACGTACATGTCGTGAACCATCTGCCCATCGTCGCGAATATGACCATTCTCGGCGAAACGCGTCGTTGATGGGCATCGACCTCATTCTTTCCAGAACCGCGTCGGCGTCATCCGTTCCGGCGGCCTCCACCGCCTTCAGATAGGCGCGAACCTGCGAATAGGTCGCCGCCTGCGAACCCACCGGTAATTTGCCGCCAGATCGCGCGGCGAACGCCTCGCCCATTTGCGGGCCGCCTCATCGCGATTCCATTCGTAGAACGATACTTCGCGAACGCCTTGCATAACGGCCTGACCGTCCGCCTCGATTTCTGAGGTTGTCATCGCGGCGGCGAAGATGCGCATTTTCGGCGATAGACTGGAACTCCCCGGCCTGCTTTATCGCGTTCGAGAGGTCCTGGCCCCCGTCCGCCAACAGTAGCGCCTTGGCGCCGGAAGCCTGGGCTTGCAGCAAATACGAACTGAAGTCGGACGCGCCCGAGGGGATGTCGGACTTCGCCGACCACGGTGACGCCCTTGGGAACGATCGCCGGTCTTGAAGGCGCTCGTCACAGCCTTGCCGAGCGCGTAATCCACGGCGATGATGAAGAAGCGTGTCAGCCCTGCGTCGATGTCTTGTTGGGTCACAAGGTTGGCGGTCGTCGCGAAGCCGTTGTACATCCATTGGATGGAATGCGGCGTGCAAGCCGCGCCGGTGATCGCGGTCGTTCCCGAATTGTGAAACACGAGCTTCTTGCGGTCCTTCACGAGCGCGGCGATCGCCAGGCTGACCGCGGAATTGGAGACGTCGAAGATTACGCGTCACGCCATCGACGTCGAACCATTTTCGCGCTATGCCAGCGCCCACGTCGGCCTTGTTCTGATGATCCGCGGAAACGATCTCGATCGGCACGCCCAAGACCTTGTTGCCGAATTCCTCCGCCGCCATTCGGGCGCCGATGACGGAGCCTTCCCCGCTCACCGCGGAGTTGGGGCCGCTCGCATCGTTGATCACGCCGATGCGCAAGATCGGCCCGAGAATTTGGCCGTTTTGCGCGGCTGCTATTCCGGCGCTCAGAGCGAGCGCCAATCCCAGCGCGATCGAGTGTTTGACAGCCATGAATTCCTCCCGATGTCGTTCGTCTTGATTGCAATGCCGCTTCTCAAGTCATTTGGATCACGGCCTTGCCGACGGCTTGGCGGCTGCCGATCCATTCGATCGCGGCCGCCGCCTCGGATAGGGGAAAGCAGCGGGAGAGCAGCGGACGAATGGCCTTGCGTTCATAGAACTCGGCGAGTTCCGCCATGTTGCGAAGGGAGCTCGCCGGCTCCCGCCAAACCCATGGGCCCCAGAAGACCCCGATGACATGGCAAGCCTTCAACAGGACCAGATTGAGCGGCAATTTTGGAACGCCCGCGGGGAATCCGACGATCAGGCTGCGACCGTCGGGTCTGCAGGCAGCGAACGGCGGCTTCGGAGTAATCGCCGCCGACGGGATCGAAGACGACGTCGGCGCCCTGCGGCCCGCAGGCGGACTTGAAGAGGTCTGCGAGCTGCTTCCGGCCGGCGGCGTCGAACGACTCCGCGGGGATAGACGAACCGCCTCGTCGGCGCCACGATCCAAGGCGACGCGGAGTTTCTCTTCGCGTGGAGGCCGCCGCGATCACGCGCGCGCCCATCGCCTTTCCGAGTTCGACGGCCGCCAGGCCCACGCCCCCGGCGGCGCCGAGGACCAACAAGGTTTCGCCCGGCTGCATCCGGGCGCAGTCTTTCAGGCCGTAGTACGAGGTGCCGTACACCAGCGAATAGCCAGCGGCGACTTCAAAACTCATGCCCTCGGGCATCGGATTGAGATAGTCGGCGCGCACGAGCAACTTCTCGGCCATGCCGCCGTAGGGAAGGCAGCCCACGACAACCCGCTGGCCGACGCAAGTCGCTCGCGACGCCCGGGCCGACCGACTGCGACAATTCCCGCGACTTCGCCCCCCGGCGGATAGGGGCGAGGCGGGCGGGTGTGGTGCTTGTCCTGAATGATGAGGTAGTCGAAATAGTTGATGCCGCAGGCGCGCACCGCGACGACCGCCTCTCCGCGGGCCGGGCGTCGGATCGGGCAGCTCGCCCAGGCGAAGCGTCTCGGGGCCACCGGGGGCAAGGCTCAGCATCGCGCGCATGGCTTCAAGGCTCGCTTTTCAGTTCGAAGTCCGAGCAGTCGGCGCGTGACCCCTTCAGCCCTCAGCACGTGCTTTTCGACGCGTTGCGTCGCCTGAGTTCGCGGAAGAGCGTCGACTACGCTGACGTAGCGGGGCAGGGCGTAGCGCGGCACGATATCGCGCAGGAAATCGAGCAATTCTTCGCCGCGAAACGGAGTTCGCTTTGCGACGATCGCCGCCAGGATGTCTTCCTCGCCCAACGCCGAGCGGATGCCGACCACCGCGGCTTCGGCGACCTGCGGATGTTTGAGGATCGCCGCCTCGAGTTCCGCCGAGGCGATGTTTTCACCGCGGCGGCGGATCATGTCCTTCGCGCGATCGACGTAGTGGAAGTTGCCGTCCTCGTCCCGGCGCATGATGTCGCCGGTATGAAACCAGCCGTTGCGCCAGGCGTTTGCCGTCGCTTCGGGAGCGCCGAGATAGCCGCTCGTGAAGGACCAGGGTTGGTCGCTTCGCAAGACGAGCTGGCCCGTGTCCCCCTTGCCGACTTCATGGTCGAACGCATCGACCAGCCGCGCTTCGACGCCCGGGATCGTGCGGCCGCAGCAGCCGGCGCGCGCCGAAATGCAATCCGCCGGATCGACATGAAGCGGATTGCCGATTTCGGTCATGCCGTAGACGCTGTAGACGCTGCGCGCCGAATCTCTGTTTGAACCGGTCGACCTCCGGGAGCAGAGGGCACATCAACACCCATTCCAGCGGGTTGTCCCGGTCTTCAGGCGTTTCCGGCAGGGCCATCAGAAAGCGGGTCGGCGCGGCATAGAGGATCGTCCAGGTGCAGCCATAGCGCCGCACGTCGGTCCAGAATGCGGAGGTCGAAAAGCTTTCGCGCACGATCGTGCGGCCGCCGGCGAGGGCGCCACGATAGAGCGCGCAGCGTCCGGAGAGATGGTAGGGGGCATAGGGAAGATAGAAGACCTGCCGCTCCGGCTGTTCGAAATCGAGGGTCGACGGCAGAGCACCAGCGCGAGTTGCCGCCAGGGGACAAGCACCGCCTTCGAAGCGCCCGTCGTTCCCGACGTGTAGAGCACGCACGCGGTGTCTTGCGGCGCGGGTCGGCGCGGCTCCTCGGCCGGCACATCGCATTCCGCCCTGGGGAATCGGTGACGATCTGTGACAGGCCGCGCCGGTGCGGTAAAATCGAGCGGCGCGTCATAGATCAGCAACACTTCGACGTCCGGTCCCTTCGAGACACGGCAAGCACTTGCCCGACGAAGCGATGCGAGAGCAACGACCACTCTTCGCCGTGGAGACGGCGAGGGCATGGCGCATCCAGTCGCCGCGAAACGCCGAATTGATCGACACTTCCACCGCGCCCAGCGCGGAGCAGGCAAGCCACACGTAGGCCGCCTCGAGCGACTGCGGCACAAGGGAGACGACCTTATCTCCCTCGCGCACGCCATGGCGCCGCAACCAGTTGGCCCAACGATACGAGGCGCTGACGAAGCTCGGCCCAGGTGACGGATCCCTGCTCGACCGACGTCAGCGCGATGCGATCTGGCGATGTGCGGGCTCTTTCGTCGACCAGAATGGGCAAGGGCGGCGCGTCGCGGACCGATCATTTCAGGCTCCCGTCCAATGCGGGGCCCGCCTCTGCCAGAACGCCGCGAGCCCCTCCTGCAAGTCGCGGGAGTGGCGCACCTCTCTCGCGGCCAATTCCAGCAGAGTCCCAAGCCTCGTCGTCGGACAGTTCCGCCGCGCGATCCGCGATCTCGCGTGCGAGGCGGACCGCCATCGGCGCGTGCGACGGCGATTTTTTCCGCGACCTCGCAGGGCGGTCGCGTCCAGCCGCGCGCTCGTCGTCAGGCGGCTGACCAGCCCGAGCTGATAAGCCCGCACGCCGCGGATCGGCTCCGCCGGTCAGCAGCGCGTCCATCGCCGCGTATCGCCCGATCGCGCGCGGCAGCCGAAACGCGCCGCCCGCGGTCGGGACCAGATTCCACCGGACCTCCGCCAGCGCGAAAGCGGCGCGGCGAGAGGCGATGATCATGTCGCAGGCCAGCGCTATCTCGCATCCGCCCGAGGTCGCCAAGCCGTCGACGGCGGCGATCAGGGGCTTGCGTCGCGACTTGCGCGTTATGCCGGCGAAGCCGCCGGTCGGCGTCGTGACGGCGTCTTCTTCATCCGTGCCGAAGGTCTCGCGAAAATGGGTGAGATCATGTCCGGCGCAAAATACGGCGCGGCCTTTCGCCATATTGGCGCGCAAAACGCCGGCGCGGATCTGCGGGTCGCTCTCGATGCGGTCGATCGCGGCTTCCAACGCCGCGGCCATGGCCGGGTTGATCGCATTGCGCTTCTCAGGCCGATTGAGCGTAACGACCGCGACCTGGCCGATCACCTCGAAGAGGACCGTTTGCGAAGCGCTCAGGTGCGGGATGTCCGCACTCATGGCAACATCGAGACCTATCGGAGAAGAGCCGGGCAGGGCTCGCCCGATGAAAGCCCTCGAATTTCTCCGAAGCGCGGGCGGGTTGCAGCTCCCACCATGGCCGGGCGTTGGGAAGGCCGCCATCGACGCGCAGGACCGATCCCGTGATGAAGGCGGCGGCTGGCGAGAGAAGATAGACAACCGCGCTGGAGATCTCCGCCTCGGTGGCGAAGCGCTGCAACGGCACCTTGGCTTTCCAAGTCCGTATTCGCGCCTTGAGCGCGTCATCGTAGGCGTCGAGCGCCGACGTCTCGACCCAACCTGGAGCAACGGCGTTGATCCTGACGCCGGATGCGCCCCACTCGCAGGCCGCCGACTCGGTGAAGGACAGCATGCCCGCCCGCGCCGCGCCGGAATGCGCCCATCCCGGCCAACCGCCCCAGATATCCGCGATGATGTTGACGATCGCGCCTCCTCCGCGTCTCCATCGGCCTGGCGGTAGACCTCGCGCGAGACGATGAAGCCGCCGGTCAGATTGTTGTCTATGACAGCGCGCCAGCCCTTCGATTTCATGTCGCGAATGTTCGACGGGTATTGGCCGCCCGCGTTGTTGACCAAGCCATTTATTCGGCCCGCCCGCTCGAGATCGTCGAGACGGTTAGGCCGACCGCCTCGTCGTCGCGGATGTCGCAGACATGACTATGCGCGATTCCGCCATCCTCGTCGATTTCGTCTTCAGTCTTTGTCAATTTGTCTGGATTGCGACCGACAAGGGCAACCTCTGCGCCTAACGCAGGCGAGTTCGTGCGCAATGCATCTGCCAATGCCGCTGCCTCCGCCCGTTACCACGATGCATTGGCCCCGAAAGAGATCGGGCGCGAAGATCGACTGGTAACTCCGCTTACGACCTTCGAGGGTCGGCGATCGAGCCGTGGTCACCATTTCGCTCCCTTCCAGTGCGAACGCACAGAGACGACAAAGTTTTTTTGAAACTGATACAGGCGCGGGCGCAAGTCAAGTCGTATAGTAGCGTACTAAACTCTCCTCCGAGGGACAGGCCTTCACGCCAGACCACCGGGGGTGCACGGTGTCCTCGCCCCGGAGGCCGCCAGTGTACGGGATGCGTGACCGCTCTGGCGCCTTCGAAGCGTCAGATCTTGCGCACGTGGCCTACCCACCAGGGATCGCGCAGCAAATTCTTGCGTACTTTGCCGACAGGAGTCACCGGCAACGGCTCGGCGCGAAATTCGTAGCTGCGCGGAATCTTGTAGCCGCCAATCAAGCTCCGGCAATGGGCCGTCAGCTCTTCGGGGGTCGCGCTGGCGCCCTCTTTCAGCACGACGACGGCGTGAACGCTCTCGCCCCACTGCGTGCTCGGGATCCCGATCACCGCCGCCTCGCGCACCGCCGGGTGCATGAACAAGACCCGCTCGACCTCAATGGAATAGACGTTCTCTCCGCCTGTGACGATCATGTCCTTGACGCGGTCGGCGACATAGAGAAAGCCGTCTTCGTCGATCGTGCCGGCGTCGCCGGTATGCATCCAGCCATCGCGCAACACCGCGGCGGTGGCTTCCGGATTGTTGAGATAGCCGCTCATCAGCGTGTCGCTGCGCACGACGATCTCGCCCAATACGCCCGTCGGCGCGATGCCGCCGTCGGGCAATCGGATCTTGATCTCGTTGCCAGGCGCGGGTTGTCCGGCGGAGCGCAGGCGCGAGGCTTTCGGCCCGGAAGCGATGTGGTCGCGCCAGCGCAACATGCTGGCGAAGCCGCCGGTCTCGGTCATGCCGAAGATCTGGTAGAACCGCCAGGTCGGCAGCTTTTGCATCGCGACCTTCATCAGCGCCTCGGGCATCGGCGAGCCGCCGTATATGGTCGTCCGCAGGCTGGAGAGATCGTACTTCTCGAAGTCGGGGTGATTGATCAGCATGTTGATCATCGTCGGCACCAGGACCATGTTGGTCGCCTTGTGCTCCGAGATCGCCCGCATCACGGGCACGGCTTCGAACTTGGGCAGCAGGATGTGCGTGCCCCCGACCATCGTGATGTAGAGCAACGCGCTGGCGCCGGCGAAATGAAAGAAGCCGGCGACATAGACGAAGCTGAGATCCTCGATGTCGGGCAGCATGGCGAGGTAGGTGATCGTCGCGATGAACAACGCGCGATGCGACATCATCACGCCCTTCGGGTGCGCCGTCGTGCCGCCGGTGTAGAAGATCACCCAGAGATCTTCGCCGCGCCGATTGGCGTCGGCCATCGGCGCGTGTCGCTCGATCAGGTCCTCGTAACCGAGCATGCCTTCGGGGACTTCGCCCTCGCCCATATAGACCAGGGTCTTCACCCAGGGGAGCTGCCGCTCGAGTTCGCGCGCCTGGTCGATAAAGCTCTCGTCGACGAACAAGACCGAGGACCTCGAGTCGGTGAGCGCGTAGGCGTTCTCGGCGACCGACCAGCGAATGTTGAGCGGCGCGAAGGCGCCGCCGGCCCAGGGGACGGCGAAGAACAACTCGACGTAGCGGTCCGAATTGAACCCCAGCGCAGCCACGAAGGCGCCGTCGGCGATGCCGAACGCGCGCAGCGCGGCGGCCAGACGCGGGACCCGTTCGCCCACTTCTCGCCAGGTGCGCCGACGCGCTCCCGAGATGGTCGCCGTCCGGCTAGGCTGGCAGTCGACCGCCTGCGTCAAGAAATGCGGTTCCCTGCATCGTCGAATTCCTCGGTTCGGGCGGAGCGCGAGACTCGCGCCGCCGCCGCCTCGATCTTCACGGGTTTCGAGCGCAGCTCACATCTTGCAATCAGGGCTGACCGCGGGTTGGATCACGTCTCGCGGCAGCGTCGACCGCATCGTGATCTCGCCCTTGCCTTCGCCGGCTTTGGTGGCTTGCACGACGATCAGCGGCCGGAGCAGTTGGTGATCGGCCGCGCGCATCTCGACGTCGCCGACCAGCGTCGTCGCCTTCAGTCCGGACAGCGCGGCGCGCACGGCGCCGACGTCGGTCGTCCCCGCCTTCAGAATCGCCTGGTGCACGAGCTGGAACGCGAGATAGGAGTCGGCGTCGATGTAGGTGGGCTTGCGCTTGTAGCGCTCCTCGAAGCTCTTCACGAACGCCGCATTGACGTCCCCCGGCAGGCTCCAGAAATAGCTCTGCGCGGACCACAGACCGACGCTGGCGTCGCCGTGAGCGCCGATCAGGATCTCGTTGACCATCGACTGCGAAAGCACGGTCTTGTATTTCTCGAACAGCTTGAACGGCGCCTGCTGCTTGATCAGCGCGATTCCCCCCGAAGACGGGTAGTACATGAAGAGCCCTTCGGCGGGCTTGTCCATCAACTGAGCGATATAGCTGCCGAGATCGGGCGCCGTGATCGGGGCGAACAGCGTCTTGCCGATCGAGACGCCGTTCGCTTGCGCCGCGGCGGTGAACAGCTTGGCGCTGTCATGTCCGACCGCGATGTCGCCCATCATCAGGTCCCACGACTTGATGCCGCTCTGCTTGGCCAAATCCACGAAGGCGTTGACCTGCATGCCGTCGGTGACGCCGATGCGGAAATAGTTGGGCGTGCAGTTCTTGCCGGTGAGGTCGTTGGAGGCGGCGGTGGCGTCGAGGAACAGCGCGTTCAACCCCGGCATCTTGGATTCGATCGCCAGCGAAGTGCCTGACGGGTTGAGGCCGGTGAAGAACGAAACGCCCTTGTCCTCGACCAGCTTCTTCGCCGCTTCGATCGCCGACGCCGGCTTGCCCTCGTGGTTCTGGATGAAGAGCTCGTATTTGCGCCCGAGCGCGCCGCCTTGGGCGTTGAGGCTTTCGACGGCGAAATTCGCGCCGTCGTTGACGATAGGCGCCGCTCACCGCGTAGGGGCCGGTGTCGATATTGACGACGCCGAGCTTGATGGTCTCCTCGGCCCACGCGCCGGCTTGCAGCGCGAGGACGGCGGCCGCGGCCGCCAACAGTTGCTTGATCATTGCTTGTTCTTCTCCCTGTCAAAACGCGAGCGCGGCGCGATGCCGCTCGGAATCGATGTCCTCGGTGCGGCCGCGGTCGATGATCTCGCCCTTGGCCATCACCACGAAGCGCTGACTGACGCGGCGCACCAGATTCAGATGCTGTTCGACGATCAGCACGCCGGCGCCCGCCGCGCGGATCTGGTTGAAAATGCCGGCCAGTTCGTCGACCAGCACCGGCGACAGGCCCTCCGAAGGTTCGTCGAGCAGCAGCACGCGCGGATTGCCCATCAACGCGCGGCCGACCGCGAGCATCTGCTGTTGGCCGCCGCTCAACGCCGTTCCCGAGACATGCCGCCGCTCGCGCAGAATCGGGAACAGCGCGAAGACCTTGTCGACTGTCCACGGTCCCTTGCGTCTGCACGCCGCCCCGAGCAGCAAGTTCTCGTCCACCGTCAGATGCGGCAGGATCATGCGTCCTTGCGGCGACAGCGCAACGCCCTGCTTCGCCGCCCGATAGGCGGGCAGGCCGCGCAGCTCGACGCCGCCGACTTGCATCGAGCCGCCGCTGACGGTCGTCCCGCCGAAGAAGGACATCAGCAGCGTCGACTTGCCGGCGCCGTTCTTGCCGACGACCGCCACCGCCTCGCCTTCGTCGACCTCGAGGTCGATGTCGCGCAGCACCACCGAATTGCCGTAGCCGGCGCGCAGGCCCTTCACGTCGATGAAGCTCATGCGGCGGTCCCCAAATAGGCCGCGATCACGCGCGGGTCCTTGCGCACGTCGGCCGGCGCGCCGTTCGCCAGGACGCGCCCGAGGTCGAGGGCCGTGATCGCGTCACAGAAGCGGAAGACCGCATCGACGTCGTGCTCGACGACCAGCGCCGTGACGTTTCGATCGCGCACCACCGCGGCCAGATGCTCGAACAGCACCGTCGTCTCCGCGGTCGAAAGCCCCGCCGCCGGTTCGTCGAGCAGCATCAGGCGCGGACGCCCCACGAGCGCGAGCGCGATGTCGACCCGCCGCTGATCGCCGTAGGCGATCCTGTCGGCGATTTCACCGTAGACGTGGCCGAGGTTCAGCGTCTCGACGATGCCCGCGAGGTCGCTCTCGCCGAGATGCGAAGCCACCAGCTCCAGTTGCTCGCCGACGCGAAAGCCGGGAAAAATGCTCGTGCGCTGGAACGACCGCGACATGCCGAGCCGCCGTCGCCGCGCCACCGAGAAGCGCGGTGATGTCGCTTCCGTCGACGAAGACGCGGCCGCGCGTCGGCTTGCGCCGCCCGGTGATGGCGTCCATCAGCGTCGACTTGCCGGCGCCGTTGGGACCGATGATCCCGTGCAGCACGCCGCCATGCTTCGACTTCGAGCGATACGCCGTCGAGCGCCTTGACGCTGCCATAGGCGACGCTCAGGTCTTCAACGCGCAGCATGGTCGCCTCCCGCGTCGAGCGTCAATCTTGCGACGGCCGCCGCGGAGGAAGCCCATCACGCCCTCCGGAAAGACGTAGATGACCAGCACCACCCCGAGGCCCGTCAGCAATTCGAGATTGCCGGTGGCGCCGAACTGGTCCTGCCCGATCGACGTACAGCAGCGCGCCGAGCGCCGGCCCGCCGACCGTGCCGACGCCGCCGATCAGCGTCGAAACCAGGGCATTGCCGCCGGTGGAGAAATCGAGCAACTCGGGCGACGCGAAGGCGGTGTAGAGGCCGGTCAGCAGGCCCGGCGACGGCCGCCATGAAGGCCGCCAGCGTGAACGCCATTACGCGGGGCCAATAGGTATCGAAGCCGGAAAAGCGCATGCGCTCCTCGTTGGCTTTGATGGCGCGCAGCACCTGCCCGGCGGGGGATCGACCGACCGCCCAGGCCAGCGCCATGACGCCGCAGAGCGCCAACCACGCGACCGGCCAGAAATCCCTCGGGCTTCGAAAGCTGGGCTTGGCTGAAGCCGAAGAAAGCGCCCTCGTAACTGAGCGCCAAGCCGTCGTCGCCCCCCGTGACGGGTCGGAAATCGGTGATCAGCACGAACGAGCGCAGCATTTGCGCGAGCGCGAGCGTCAGCATGGCGAACGGAAGCGGCCGCGCGCGCACGATCAGCGCGCCGATCAGCGCCGAGAGACAGCGTCGAGGCCAACAGCGTGAAGGCGCTCGCCGCCATCACGTTCCAGCCGAACTGCGTAATCGCTATCGCATAGAGATAAGTGGCGCCGCCGGTGAAGGCGGCGGCGCCGAACATCATCAGCCCGCTCTGATGCGCGAGAAAGCCGATCGACACGGCGGAGATCGCCAGCATGATCGCGTTTATCAGCAAGCCGAGATAATAGGGGCTGTGGATCGCCGTCGGCGCAAGCAGGCCCAGTACGGTCAACGCTGCCTCCGACGGCGACGGTCCTGTATACGCTCGCGGACCTCGCCTTTGCGGAGCGCGGCCTCGTCGCCGGGTCCGCCGCCAGGCTCTGCAGGGCGTCCATCAGCCGACCCTCCCGCGGCCGAATCCTTGCGGCCGCCAGAGCAGCACGAAGAACAGCAGCAGATACGGCGCCATCACGGCGAGGGTGGGCGACAGCAGCGAGCCGAACACTTGCGTCAGACCGAACGCGACAGCCGCGGCGATCGCGCCGCCGATGCTGCCGAGGCCGCCGATGACGACGACGATCAGGCAATTGATCAGGATGGAGCCGCCCAGCGCGGGATCGACGGAGAGATAGGGTCCCGCCAACACGCCGGCAAAACCGGCCAGACCCGTGCCCATGCAGACGACCAGCAAGCCGAGACGGTCGGTATTGACGCCGAGAATTCGAGCGACCGTCGGATGCTGGCTGACGGCGCGGACGTGCATCCCGGAGCGCGTATAGTTGAGCCACACCGCCAGAGCGACGCAGACGCTGAAGCCCACCGCAATCAGGAACAGGCGATAGGTGGGGTAGGGCTGGCCGAACAGGTCGGTCGATCCGGCGAGCGACGGCGGCGCCGTTACGGCGAGCGGCGCCGTACCCCAGATCTTGATCACCAGCTGACTTAGGATCAGCGCCAGGCCGAAGGTGACCAGCGCGACGTCCATCTGCGAGCGCTTCTGCAACGGGCGGATAGCTCCATATTCGAACGCCACTCCCAGCAGCGCCAGCAAGAAGGGAACGATCAGCAGCGCGGCCCAGAAGTTGAAAAGTCCCGAGATCGTGTAGCCGAGATAGGCGCCGAGCATGAACAAGGCGCCATGTGCGAAGTTCATCACGTCGCGCAGTCCGAAGATCAGCGCGAGGCCGCTCGCGAGTATCGTCAGCAACGAGGCGAGCGCGAGCGCGTTGGCGAATTGCGCGGGGCTGAAGGCGTGAAGAAACGCCATCTAGCCTCGAGCCCCGCGCTCGACCCCAACCCAGCCGCGTCGCACGACGAGGACACGAGATCGCAACTGGACGCCCTCCCTATAATCGGAATTTCTGTGCCCGAAACCTGGGCGAGCCCGATGCGCGCATCTGTACGGCATGGCTCGCGTGAAAAAAACTAATAAGCATGTGTACGAAATGAGTCAATTCGTAAGTTGACGATTTCTCCTGCGGCACCCGATACGCGCCCGCGCCCAGAGCGTCGCACGGAGTGATTCGCCGCTTGCTTATAGTTTACGCGCGAACCATATTAATGCCATTTCGGCGGCCAGGGCCGAATGGCGATGCGGTTCACATCGCGCGCGGGAACTGCGACGCGGCCAGGACTAAGGGATGGGCAAATGGCGTATGACTTGAATTGGGAACTCAGGTTGGGGTTCCTCGTCCATGACGTCTCACGGTTGAGACGCAGCACCGTCGACCGGGCGTTGAAGCCGCTGGGCGTCACGCGTTCGCAATGGTGGGTGCTGGCGTTTCTATCGCGCGCCGACGGAATGTCGCAGGTCGCGCTCGCCGAAGAACTCGACCTCGGCAAAGTCGCGCTCGGCGGCCTGATCGACAGGTTGGAAAAGACCGGATTGGTCTCGCGCCGACCGGACGAGGACGACCGCCGCGTCAAGCGCGTCTTCCTCACCAAGAAGAGCCACGCTCTCATCAACGAGATCCGCATCAGCGTCAGCGATACGGAAAAGGTCATTCTCGACCAGATCAACGACGCCGATTTGCGCGCGACCGTCCGAGCCCTTCGCAAGATGAAGGAAAACCTGCTTGCGATGCTCGCCGAGGACGGCGTCGCGAGTCCGGAGTCGGATGCGGCGTAAGCCGGTCGATCGTCGTCAGGAAAGCCGGCAGTCCCCGCGGTCGAGCACCAGGATATTCCGTTCCAGCGCCCGTGCGCGAAATCGAACCCGATCGCCCTCGCCGTAAAGCTCGATGCGGATCGTGTCGCCGGGCAGCGCGGGATTGGCGAAGCGCGCGGACATGGACCGGAGCCGCTCGGGCGCGCTCGGCGCGAAGCGTTTCAGGATGGCGCGGCACGCGAGGCCGAAGGTGTTGAGGCCGTGCGATATCGGCCGCTCGAAGCCCGCGGCGCGCGCGATCTCCGGGTCCGCGTGGATCGGCATGTAATCGCGGCTGGCCTGGCGATAGAGCAGCGCGGCCTGTTTGGAGGTGCGGTAGTCGAGGCAAGCGGTCGGCTCCCCCTCCGGGCGAAACGCTACGCTCGGCGGCGGCGGCGCGCCGTAGGCGCCGCAGCCCCCATCGTCGCGCAGGAACTGCAGCGAACGAAGGCTGGCGAGCGGTTCGCCGGTCTGCCGGTCGCTGATTTCGGTCGCGAAATGGATCAGCGCGCCGCGCCCGACCCCTTTGTCCTCGACCGCGAGAATCGCTGTGGTCTGCCTTGATCGTTCCCTGCAAGGGCAGGGGACGATGCAGGACGAAGCTCTGCTCGCCATGCAATATCCGCCGCCAGGAAATTTGCGCGGCCGGCTCTTCGTGCCAGAACGGCGGCCAGCCCAGCGTGACGCATTGGCTCGGAACGGCGCGCGGCTCGCGGCCCTCGTAGACATAGGGAAGCTCGTCTTCGTCGAGCGGATCGTCACCGATGCCCAGGCTCAGCGCGTAGAGCGCGCTGTCGCGCGCATCGTAGCTCTGGAGGGTCGGTTCAAACCGACGGTTGACGACGTAGTCGAGATTCATGGCGGCCGCGGCCTCAATTCGGCGTCAGCACGGCGCCGCCGCAAACGGAGATGACTTGTCCTGTCACATATTGTGAGAGGTCGGTGACCAGGAATTCCAGCACGCCCGCGCAATCCTCGACTTGGCCGAGACGGCGGAGCGGGACGCGCTCGGCCTCCTCGTTGGTGCCGACGCCGCGCGCCGCCGCCTGCGCGGCCACCCGCGAGGTCATCATGATGCCGGGCGCGAGGCAATTGGCGCGGATGCCATGGGGCCCGAGTTCGGCGGCGAGATAGCGGGTATATTGCGTCACCGCCGCCTTCGCCGCGGAATAGGCTGCGAGCAGGCCCTGCTGGTAGGTCGAGATCGCCGATTGCGAGGAAATGTTGACGATCACGCCCGACCGTTGCGCCTTCATGATCGGCGCCGCGGCCTGGCAACAGTAAACCGCGCTCATGTAGTTGACGTCGAGCAGAAAGCGGGTGTCCTCTTCGGGCGACTCGGAAGCGCGGCTGCGGGCCGCGGGCGTGAGCGCGCCGCCTGCGTTGTTGACGAGGATGTCGAGCCGCCCAAACGCCTCGTGCGTTTCGCGGATCGCGCGACGCGCATCGTCGCCGCGCGTGAGATCGGCCTGAATTCCGAGGCTGCGACGGCCGATCCGCTCGATTTCGGCGGCCACGCTCTCGGCCTTCAACGCCTCGCCGAACTCGCGCGCCGCGTCCAGGTCGATATCGACGACGGCGACGTCGGCGCCGAGGGCCGCGAGCCGCAGCGCATAGGCGCGCCCCAATCCTCGCGCCGCGCCGGTCACCAGCGCGACCTTGCCTGCGAGCCGGTCAGACGTCGCCACAGCGCTCATCGCGAAACCTCCCTGAGATCGAATAATTCGGACGCTAGCGTATCATAAGGCGACGTACAAGTGGAGAGTGGATGGGCTTTGCCAACGGTGACGTGGGAATCCGCTGAGCATCATATCCTGATAGCATCGCGACGCCGGATGGCCGCGTTCGCGGCCATGACACCGACTTGTCGCCGTTCTAGTTCAACTCCTTCGGCGAATACCCCAACAAATCCCGCGCGATGATCAGCCGCTGGATTTCGCCGGTGCCTTCGTAGATGTCGAATATGCGGGCGTCGCGGAACCACTTCTCCGCCAGATGCTCGGCTGAAAGCCCGTAGGCGCCCAGGATCGCGATGCAGGTCTGCGTCGCCTTGCGCGCGAGGCCGCCGCCCATCGCCTTGGCGACGGAGGAATCGATCTTGCCCGGTCCCTCGTTCTGCTCGACCCATTTGGCGCGGACGACCGTCACCCAGGTCGCCTCCCATTCGGCCTCCAGCTCGAGCATGCGATCGGCCGCGGCCGTCATGCCCGTCGGGCCAGCGTCGTAATCGGGCGTCACGCCGATCTCCGCGAGGCGAGCCCAGGTGAAATCCATCGCCGCGCGCGAGACGCCGAGCGCATAGGCCGCGACCACGGGGCGCAACTCGCTGAAGGATTGCAGCGTCTTCTTGAGGTCGCCGTCGATATGGTTGAGCGCGGGGATGCGGCAATGCGAGAACGAGAGCCCGGCGGTGTCCTCGAAACGGATGCCCATCTTGCGAATCTGCTTGCCGACGGAAAATCCCGGCGTTCCCTTCTCGATCATGAAGGTGGAGAGCCCGCGGGGCCTGTCGGGGTGGATCATGCGCGCCAGCACCAGCACCGCATCGCAATTCTGAGCGTAGGTGATGAAGATCTTTTCGCCCTCGACGATCCATTCGTTGGTCGCGGGGTCCCAGGTCGCCGTGGTGCGCGTCGAAGCGGGGTCGGAACCGCCGATCGGCTCCGTCAGCCCGATCGCGATCGTCTTGTCGGCCCAGCGCGCATATTGCTCCGGCGTGCCCGCGATCGTCAGCACCGTGTTGCCGAGGGAGTAGCGCGATTCGCGCAGGGGAACGCCGCCGTACCAATCCTCGAGATAGAGCAGCGCGTGGATGATCTTGCGCCCGCTCAATTCGTCGACATGCGCATCCATCAACGCGCGCACGTCGGGACGTCCCCTCGGCTTCGGGATATTCGTGGGGAAGCATCTCGTCTTCGTTGAACTCGAAGTCGCGGGCATATTTGACGGCGAGCCTCGCCTGCTCCCGCGCTTCGGCGAGGATTTCGCGGTCTCTCTCGGTCAAAGCGAAGCTGATCATCGGGCGTTCCCTCAGCGGCTCACGCGCCGACCAGTCCGTCGAGAACGGACAGCGATCGGGCGTTGCGGTACCACATCTCCAGCGGCAGATCGCGGACGTAGCCGTGTCCGCCGAAAATCTGCACGCCCTCGTCGGCGACGACGAGCCCGTGGTCGGCGCCGTAGCGCTGCGCCAGCCGCGCGTTGCGGGTCGCCGTCTTCGTCTCGTCGAGTTCCGCCGCGGCCCTCAGCGCCATCCAGCGCATCGCCTGGACAGCGATATGCATGTCCGCGAGTTTGAAGGCGACGCTCTGCTTTTTGGCGATCGCCTCGCCATGCACGACGCGCTCTTTCGTGTAGGGCAGGGCGTAGTCGAACACCGCCCGCGCAAGGCCGCCGAGAATTGCGCTCAACGCCACGCGCGACAGGTCGACGATCCGCTGCACGTCGGCGCCGGCGCTTTCGCCGAGCCGGGCGGCATCCGGGACGAACACGCCGTCGAAAGCGACATCCGCCATTTCGAGCGCGCGCAGGCCCAACGTTCCCTTGGCCGGCGCGATCTTCAAACCCGATTGCCCGGCGGAAACCAGGAAGGCGGCGCGGCCGCCGTCGCTCTCGGCCGTCGCGAGGAAATGGCTGCATCGGGCCGCCAGCGGGATCAGCGCTTTGACGCCCGAGAGCCGCCAGCCGCCGGCGACGCGCTCGGCCCGCGTCGCTTGTCCCGCGCCCTGGAACCAGCCGGCGTCGCGATGCGCGATCGCGGCGAAGCGCGGTTGGTCGCCGGCGAAGAGGGGCAGATATTCACGCTTCTGCGCATCCGAGCCCTGTTCGGCGATCGCCTTGGCGAAGCCGAGCGGACCGGCGAGCGCGACCGCGACCGCGCTGTCGCCGTAGGCGAGTTCTTCGAGCAACAAAGCGTTCATGACGGTGGGTTGCTCGAGCGAGGCGGCCCCGGCTTCGGCGATCGTCTGCACCAGCCCCAGCCCCCACGCCGAGGCCAGAACGGAGGCGGAAAAGGCGGCCGCCTCGTCGGCGGCGCGCGCCGCCGGCGTCAGTTCGGCCCGCGCGAATTCGGCGACTGCGGCGCGCGCGATCTCCTGTTCCTCGGACAGCGCAAAGGAGATCATGCTCGGCTCGTCGAGTTCGGAGCGCGCGGCTCGCCAGTCGCCCATCGGGCGCGAGCAGACATTCCTGCGTCGCGCTCGCGACCAGCCGCCCCGCTCGATCGTAGATGCGTCCGATCGAAAGGCCCCTGCCGATCGCGCCGCTCGGGCTGACGCAATCGAACAAGCAGCCAGTCGTCCGCGCGCAAAGGGCGATGCCACCAGATCGCATGATTGAGGCTCGCGACGTAAATTTCGGTTCCCGCTTCCGCGATCGGGCGGACTTCGGCGATGCAGCCGGCGAAGTTGATCCAATAGTCCGAAAGATAGGCGAAAGCCGCCGCATGCAGCGACGGCCTCGTCGGGCAATCGCCGTCGCATCTTGATCCAGAACCGCACGCGCGGTTCGTTCGGGTTCGGGACGCAGCAGGTCGTCGACGAAAGGCGCGCGGAAATCGATCGCGGCGTGCGAGCGGAACATATAGCCGAGCGTGCGCTCGATCACCGCGACCTCGGGGCCGGCGATGTCCGAAAGCCCAGGCAGGCTCTCGGGATCGCGATCGAGACCGCAATCCGACGCGGCCGGCGCCATATGCTCCGGCGAATCGATCGCGGCGGCGAAAGAGACGTTGGCGTCGCAGACGATGCGTCCGCCGCTCTGCGAGCCCCTGACGTGGCGCGCCGAAAAGCGCTTGCCGTCCTGCAGCGCGGCGACTTCGTATTCGATCGGCTGGTCCGGAAGCGCGCCCGCCAGAAACATGAACTGCATCGCGGTCGCCGGCCGATCGGCGGGGACGGTTTGCGCCGCCGCGGCGAGCGCCTGTCCGAGCAACTGGCCGCCGTAGACGCGTCCGTGCTCGTTGATCTCGCCCACACGGCTACGGAAGCGCCCCGGCTGCGGCGCAGCGAGGCCCAGCAAGTCGGCGATGTCGGCGCCGTCCCAAGCCGGCGTGCGTTCATCCATGAGGAACTCCTGGCGCCGGTGCGATGGCAGCCGCTCTCGTTGACGCTGACGACGCCGAGGCCGCCGTCCTCGCGTCGGCGGAGACGCGTGATCGAGCCGTAGCCCGGGATGGAAATTCGTAATCCGGTCGAGGCCTAGCGCATGCGAGAGCGTGATGTTGATGGGAAGTCCGTGCGTGAAGACGACGACGCGCACGCGCGCGATCCGCCTGCGGCGCCGTCGCCTGCAACGCGGCGATGACGCCGGCGCGAAATTCTTCCGGCTCGGCGCCGAGATAGCGAATCGGATCGGCGAGGAACCGGTCCCACGCCTCGCCGCCCTCGGCGCGCAATGTTTCGGTCGAACGATAGCGCATCGTCGCGCGATCGGCCTCGGCCCATCCGTCGATCGTGTCGATCGGCAGGCCGAGCCGCTCCGCCAGCGGGACGGCGGTCTGCTGGGCGCGTCGCAGCGGGCTCGCGACGATGCGGGTGACGCCTTCGCCGGCGAGCCAGTCCGCGACAGCGCGCGCTTGACGCCTGCCGTCCGCGTTCAGCGGGGGATCGTGGGGAGAGAAGGCGTCTTCCTCGTCGGGACGCCCGTGGCGGACGAGGATCAGCCGCATCGGTGCAACTTCATGTCTGCGCCATCGCATTGGCGGCCTCGAGCGCCGAGACGTCGGCCTCGGACAGACCCCATTCGCGCAGCACTTCGCGGCTTTGCGAGCCTGGCGCGGGCGTCGGACGCCGCAGCGAGGCCGGCGTGCGCTCGAAACGCGGCACGGGGCTCGGGTGTCGAAGGCCGTCGAACTTGGCGTAAGTTGCGCGCGCCCGCATCTGCGGATGTTCTGGGGCTTCGTCGATGGTCAGCACAGGGGCGAGGCAGGCGTCGCGCCCGGCGGCCGCCGCAACCCATTCGTCGCGGGTGCGGCCGCGGAATATCGACGCGAATCGCTTCCGCATGTTGGGCCATGCGGCGCGGTCGTTCTGATCGGGCAAGGTCTCGCCCGCGAGCCCCATCACGCTCAACAACGCCGCGTAGAACCGCGGTTCGATCGCGCCGACCGCGACATATTGACCGTCCTTGGTTTCATAGCTGCTGTAGAACGGCGCGCCGCCGTCAACGATGTTGTCGCCGCGCTTCTGCGTCCAGGCTCCCTGCTGTCGGAAGGCCTGGAACGCCGACATCAGATGGGTCACGCCATCCAGCATCGCGACATCGATAGTCTGGCCCTTTCCCGAATTGCGCGCCTCTAGCGCGGCCGCCAGCAGGCCGACGGCCAGATAGAGCGCGCCGCCGCCGAGATCCGCCACCAGATTGAGCGGCGGTGGCGGCGGCCGGTCTGGGTCGCCCATGCTGTGCAGCGCTCCGGTCAGCGCGAGATAGTTGATGTCATGGCCGGCCTCCTGCGAGATCGGGCCTTGTTGCCCCCAACCGGTCATGCGGGCGAATACCAGGCGCGGATTGATCGCGTGGCAGACCTCAGGGCCGAGGCCGAGCCGCTCCATCACGCCGGGACGGAAACCCTCGATCAGCGCATCGGCGCTCCCTACGAGTGTCAGCACGGCCGCGACCGCGGCGGGTTGTTTGAGGTCGAGCGCGACGGAGCGTTTGTTGCGGTTGTAGAAGTCGAACCGCGGCGGCGTTTCGGGTTCGGCGCCCGGCCGCAGGATGCGGTCGATCCGCACTACGTCAGCTCCGAAGTCGCCGAGCAGCCCGCCGGCGAAAGGCGCGGGGCCGATGCCTCCCATTTCGACGATGCGAAATCCGTGCAGCGGACCCGTCAAGCGTCTCTCCTTTGTTTCGATTCGGCGCGCCAGGGCGCGAGACCTTCGCCGCGCTCGGCAAGATCGCGCAGCCAACGACGACGGCGCGAACCGCGCCCCATTGTCGTGCGCGAGCGTGTCGCAAGCCGTGACGAAGGCGGCGAGACCGAAATCCTCCGTCCAGCGAAGAATGCCGCCGACGCGTTTGGGAAAGCCGAGCCCGAGCACGGAAGCGGCGTCGCCGTCGTCCGCGCTGGCGATCACGCCTTCCCCGAGGCAATGTAGCGCTTCGCGCGCTTCGGCGAATAGGAGGCGCAGCTTCACGGCTTCGCCGTCCGGCTGATCGGTGCGGAGCGGGAATGCGCTCGCGAGACCCGGCCAGACCATCCGCGGCCCGTCGGCAGGCCAATCGAAGAACCCGCCGCCGTTGCGCCGTCCGCCACGGCCGAGTTCGGCCATGCGCGCGAGCACGGGCTCGGCGAGCGGGCGGCAGAAACGCGGCTCCAACCCGTCGGCGCGCGCCTGGCGGGCCTGTTGCAGGTTGAGCGCCAAACCCGTCTCGTCCAGCATCGCCAGAGGCCCGAGCGAGCGGCCGTTGACGATCGCCGCGGCTTCGATCAGCTGCGGCGCGACGCCTTCGCTCAACATCGCCAGCGCTTCGTCGAGATAGGCCGCGAAGACGCGGGTGGCGAAGAAGCCTGGGCCATCACGCACCAGAACCGGCCGTTTGCCGATCTGCTGGATGAACGCGAGTGCGGATCGGACGCAATCGGCCTTGGTGGCTTCGCCCTTGACGACCTCGACCAAGGCCATGCGGTCGGCGGGCGAAAAGAAATGCAGGCCGAGGAACCGACCCGGGTCGCTCAACACTTGCGCGAGCCCGCTGATCGCGAGGCCTGAGGTGTTGCTGGCGATCAACGTCTCGCGGGGCGCCGCGGCTTCGATCCGGCGCAGCACGCTCGTCTTCGCGCCGCGATCCTCGTCGACGGATTCGATGACGATTTCGCAGCCCCCGAGCGCATGGTCGCTTTCCGCCGCTTCGACCCGGAAAGAATCTCGGCGCCGACCGCGTCTTCGAGTCGACCGCGCGCAACCTGCCGCTCCATTGCGGCGTGCAGCCGTCGCCGGCCAGCCTGAGCCGCCTCCGCGTTCCGAGCGCACAACATGACCTTCGACCCCGAAGCCGCAACGGCCTGCGCGATTCCGAGGCCCATCAGGCCCGGACCGACTATTCCGACGCACCGCGCCGCCGTCGGCGGCTCAGGAGTGGAAATGGACGGCATGGTCGATTTCGGCGCGCCCGACGCGGGCCGCGTTGGCTTTGGCCTGCGGATCCTCGTAGCCGAACGAGACGCCGAACAGCAGTCTGTAGTTGGCTGCCACCCCGAGTTGCTCGCGCACGATGTCCGGAAACAGCCCGAGCGCCCCCTGCGCGCAAGAGGCGATGCCCCGCGCGGCGAGCGCCAGCATCAGCGTCTGCGCATACATGCCGATGTCGGTCGCTTCGCGCGTGTCGAACGGCTCCGGCATGAAGACGAATACGACATGCGGAGCGTCGAAGAAGGCGTGATTGCGGACGTAGGCGAGCTTTCGCGCCACGAGGTCGCGGCGCTCCACGCCCATCGCGCCATAGAGCCGCTGCGCCGCATCGACCTGCCGCTCGCGATAGACGCCGACGAACTTGGTGTCGGCCGGCCAATCCGGCTTGACCGGCTCGTCCCGCATCCCCGCATCGACGAGCGCCTCGCGCAATCGCTTCAAGTGCGCGCCGGAGACGACATGCGGGGTCCAGGGCTGCACGTTGCAGTTGGAGGGCGCCCATTGCGCGAGCGCGAATACTTCGCGCAGCGTCGCCTCCGGCAGCGGATCGGGCAGGAAGGCGCGCACCGAGCGGCGGCGGCGGATCGCCTCGTCGACCGAAAGAATGGGCGTCTCTCTCGCGCTCATGGCTCCTCCTCGATCAGCGCGACGCCGCGCTTCGCATAGGCGCGCGCGAGACGGCGGCCGATACGGGCGGCGTCCGGCAGTTCGCCGTTGCCGAGTTCGCCGCGGGCGGCGACGCTGGCGCTGCCGACCGCGCCGCGGAACATCGCGAACACCTGATGAAATCGGGTCAACCGTTCCTTCGCGCCGGAAAGTTCATAGTAGAGTTCGAGATATTCCGCCTCTGACGGAATGCCCATCTCCTCGAGCGGGAGGCCGAGCAGGCCGCCGTTCTCGTCGGGCGCCATCCGCCAGGCTTGGCTGCTGAACGCGAGATCGACCAGGGGATGCCCGAGCGTCGACAGCTCCCAATCGAGCACGCCGATCACGCGCGGCTCGGTCGCGTGGAAGATCACATTCGCGATGCGGTAGTCGCCATGACAGAGCGCCATCGTTTCGCTGTCGGGAACGCGCTCCGAGAGCCAGCGCACGATACGGTCGAGGTCCGGGTTGTCATGGTCGCCGCGCCGAAACTGCGTCCACTGGCTCGACCAACGGTTCAGCTGCCGCGCGAAATAATTGCCGGGCTTGCCGAAATCGCCGAGGCCCAGAGCGCGAAAGTCCAGCTTGTGGATCGAGGCCAGCGTCGCGCACATCGATCGAAATGCTTGCGTGCGCTCCTCGCGGTTCAGTCCCGGCGTGCGGAACTCGTGAAACACGCGGCCGTCGAACCGCTGCATCAGATAGAACGGCGTGCCGATCACGGCGCGATCGTCGCAGTAGAGATAGGGCTCGGGGGTCGGAACGGGGCTGTTCCGCAGCGCGGTCAGCACCCGATATTCGCGATCGATCGCATGCGCCGAGGGCATCAACGTGGCGTTCGGCTGCTTGCGCAGCACGGCGCGCCAATCGCCGCGCGTGAGAAAATACGTAGGGTTGGACATGCCACCCTGCGTGCGCTCGACCTTCGTCGGCTCCGCGCCGCCAAATCGGCCGCGCAGGAACTCGTCGAGCCGCGCGATCTCGAAATCGACGCCGCGGTCTTGGGGCGTCGCGTCCATCAGGCGTGGCTCGCGCGCTTGCCGCGGAAACCGAACAGATATTGCGCCACGCGCCGCATCTGAACTTCCTCGGTGCCTTCGGTGATGCGATAGCGGCGGTGATGGCGATAGATGTGCTCGAAGGGCAGAGCGCGGCTGTAGCCCATGCCGCCGTGAACCTGCATCGCCCGATCCGCCGCCTCGCAGCAGAGTCGGTTCGCGCGGAAATTGCAGATTGAGACCATGTCGCTGATTTCCAGCGGGTTCTGTCGATCCATCTGCCAAGCGGTTCGGAAAATGAAGTTCTTCACCAACTCGTACTCGGCCCAGAGTTCGACCAACGGGAACTGCACCGCCTGTTTCTTGGCGAGCGGCTCGCCGAAAGCAACGCGCGAATTGGCGTATTTGACCGCCTCCTGGATGCAATAGCGCGCGGCGCCGGCGCTCGCGGCCGCCTGACGGACGCGGTTCTCGTGCACGAAGCGCTGGGCGACGACGAGACCATCGCCCTCCTGGTGCAGGATCGAGCTGTCGGGCACGCGCACGTCCTTCAACTCGACCTCGGCGTGGTCGCTCGGCATGTTGAAGGTCCAGTGATTGTAGAGGATGTTGTGGCCGGGCGAGTCGGTTGGCACGATGAAGGCCGTGATGCCCTTGGCCTCGCCGGCTTTGCCTGACGTGCGCGCGAAGATCAAATTTCCGTGTGCGCGCGCGACCTGGCTGTTCCAGCGCTTGCGGCCGTTCAAAATCCAATAGTCGCCGTCGCGCCGTCCCGTCGTCTCCAACCAGGTCGCGTCGCTGCCGTGGCCGGGCTCGGTGAGGCCGAACGAGAGGTGTTTCTTGCCTGAGATGATCCCCTCGATGTAGGTCTTCTGCTCGGGCGTGCCGTAGTCGGCGAGCGCCGGAATGATTGGGAAATTGCCGACGATCGAGGATTCGTCCTGCAGGTCGTTGTGCAATCCGAGGCCCTTGCCGGCGAGATGCTCGCGGATCGCCGCAATCGCCAGGTTGGAGGCTGCCTGACCGCCGCAGGATTTGGGCAGGCCGTAGCGCAGATGCCCCGCGCGGTCGGCGCGGCGCTCCATCTCGACGATCAGTGCGCGCCATTCCGCGCGCGGCCGCCCGTCCTGCTCCCAATCGGTGCGCGCATTCTCGCGCCGATGGTCGAAGAACTGCATGTTCTCGCGCTCGAGCGGCTTGATCTCGGCTTCGATGAAAGCGTCGAGTTCCGCGAGTTTGGCCGTTATTTCAGCCGGCAGTTCAAAGTCCATGTCCGCGTCTCCCGGCGTCTCGTCTGATTGTGCTCTAAATTAGTATGCTAGTGTACGATTGTCAACTGGCGGCTGGACTTCTCCGCTCCGCGCGTCACGTAAGCTCGAATACGCCGTCTTTCGATGCGCTCGCCGAGAGGTCGTCGAAATTCCCACTGTCACCCCAACCCTCGCAAGCAGTGCGATGCGGCCGTAAGGGTGCGTGCTGCTGACGCCGCCGTCGACCGACAGCAATTGCCCGTCGACATAGGAGGAATCGTCGCTGGCCAGAAACGCCGCCGCGGCCGCGATCTCGTCGGCGCGGCCCGGGCGCTTCATCGGCGTGACATGGCCGAGCTTGCCTTCGACGCCACGCGCGCGCGCATCCTCGAACACTTTGCGCGTCAGTTGCGTTTCAACCAGTCCAGGCAGAACAGCGTTGACCCTGACGCCCGTGCCGCGAAGGCGTTGGCCGCGGTCTGCGCGAGATTGTTCACCGCCGCCTTGCTGGCGCTGTAGGAGATCGCGCCTGCATTGGCCCGCAGCGACGCCGCCGAAGAGGTCAGGATGATCGAGCCGTAGCGCTGCGCCGTCATATGGCGCCCCGCGTATTTGATCGCGAGGAAACAACTGATCGTGTTGATCCGATACACCTCTTCCCATTCCTCGACGGTCTGCTCGAGCAGCGGCGTATTGGTGCCGGTGACGCCGATGTTGGCGAAGAAGATCTCGAGCCCGCCGAGATCGGAGACGCAGCGCTGCACCATCGCCTCGACGTTGGCTTCGACGGCGGCGTCGGTCACCATGCCGAGCGCCTTGCCGTCCTCGGCGTGTATGAGATCGACGGTCTCCATCGTGTTCGCCGCGCGTCCCACGACCAGCACGGAAGCCCCTTCGCGCGCGAAGCGGATCGCGCTCGCGCGTCCGATGCCGCTGCCGCCGCCGGTCACGATCGCGCGCCGTCCTTCGAGCCGTCTCATTTCGAGCCTCCTTCTATTTGGCGGCGACCGTCCAACCGCCGTCGGCGGTGATGACGGCGCCTTGCACGTAGCTGGAGTCGTCGCTCGCCAGGAACGCGGCGACCCCCGCGATTTCCTCGGGTTCGCCGAACCGTCCGAGCGGCATTTGCGCGCGGCGCTCGACGATCGTCGTCTCGTCAAATTGCGCGATCGAAGCCGGGCGTGCCGATCATGCCCGGCGCGATCGCGTTGACGCGGATTTGCTTCGGGCTCAGTTCCATCGCCGCCGCGCGCGTCAGGCCGACGACGCCCGCCTTCAGCGCGGAATAGGCGATCGAATCCTTGGCGGGATGGAAGCGGAGACCGACGAGAGATTGATGATCGAGCCGCCGCCGCGCCGCTCCATCTGCGGAGCTGCGGCCTGCATGGTCCAGATCAGGCCGTCGACGCCGCAGGCGAACATACGGTCGACCGTCTCGCCGTCGATCTCGTCGAGCGGCTGAAATCGCGCCCAGACCGCGTTGTTGACGAGTACGGCGACCGGCCCGCCAAACTCGCTTTCGATGCTGTGAAACATCGCATGGACGTCGTCGCGGCGGCCCACGTCGAGGGCGAAAGCGCGCACATCGAGGCCGTGGCTCGCGAGTTCGGCGACCGCGGCTCGAGCCGCTTCGCGCTGACGTCGACGCAGGCGACGCGCGCGCCTTCGCGGCCGAAGCGCTCTGCTATCGCGAGGCCGATGCCTCGCGCGGCGCCTGTGACGACGCAGACCCGATCCTGCAGTCGGCCGTTCACGCGCTCGCTCGC
>CAVQBX010000048.1:0-36296 GCA_963710855.1 uncultured Pseudomonadota bacterium
CGAGTGCCGCTTCCGGCCTCTTCGAAATCACGTGAACTTTCGTTCATCCGGCGCAGCGTATGGCAGCGAAGATTTTGTTACGCCCCATTCCGGGGCCGCCCCGCGCGCGTTAATTTCCCACGGCGGCGCATCAAGGGACGCGTCGACTTTTGGGTCTGCCGCGGCGGTATCGAAGGTGGTCGAGGTGATCAGGTCGATCAGCACTGCGACGACGACGTCGCGCGCGAGGCCCTCCGCCACCGCGCCCTCGACCAGCGCAGTGAGCCGGGGCAACAGGTAATCGTGAGTAGGTGAACCGGCGCTCATTTCTGTTCCTCTGAATTACGCTGACGCGCCCGAAAACTTCTTTCGCCCTTTGACCGGACAGGCCGTCAAGGGCGCGGGCGCCGCCGGCGCGCCGACTTGTAACCGTGAACCTCGGCGCAACATGCCACCCACAAAAAAGACATTCAAATCGGCGAATTATCGCGCTAATGCTGATCCTGTATCTGAATAAAACATTATATATATTGCGAAACTAAGCGGGCGATGGCAGGAAAATGCAAAAGCCGGCATCACCGCTCGCAACCCGTTGAAATTAAACAAACTGGCGTGATTGAATTCGGTGTTGTTTGGATTTGTTTGCTCTTGTTTGGACTTGTTTGGGCCTTGTTTGGATTTGTATGGCGCCAATTTGGCGCTGTTTGCATAGCCCCGCGGGACTCCCGGAGGAAGCCGTCACGCCCGGAACGGCTGGCGGAACACGTAGTGCGGGCAGATCTGCTCTGAGCGCAGGTTGTCCCGGCTTATGAGAAGTACCTCGACCGCCTCGGTCGCGCCGAGGCAGGAGGCGGCAAGCGGATCGTCGAACACCCAGTAGCCGCCGGGGGTCATGTGCGGCTTTGTTTCGTTATAGGCGACTTCGATGCCCTCGCGGATGTCGCAGTCGATGTGGCAGAGCGAGACTTTTCCGATGCGATCGAGCGCAGTCCGCGCAGTGTCCTGAAACAGCCCCTGCACCAGTTCGAGATTCTTCAGGCCGATCGAGGCAATGTATTCCTTCAGTTCCGGCAGCAGCACGTCCGAAAAATCGCCGCTGCGGTGATAGTCGACGGCGTGATCCGTCTGCGGCATGCCGCCGAACGTATCGAATGCGACTACTTTTACGCGAGGCAGGAATTTCTCGGCCAGCGCCGCCATGAAGATCGACGAGCCGCCCTTGTAGGAGCCGTACTCCACGATGTGCCCCTGCTCAATTCTCGGCAGATAGAATTTGATGAGCATGAAGATGTTGTGCAGGTTCGCTTGATTGACGAGGGTTCGCGCCCCGGCGAGATCGCGCGCGCGGCGGAAATCCGGGTCTTGCTCGATCTTGCCGCCTATATTGTAGAAGGCGATGCCCATGCCGCGCTGATAGCCGTCATAAGGGTTGCGGCCGTGCCGGATGACATTGGGAATGTCGAGCGGGGGCAGATCGGAAAGTTCCATCGAAGCTCCGTAGGCTCACAAGCGTATCTCAGCGCCAGAAATAGCCCAGAAAGCCGATCTGCGACCAGCGTGACGCCGGGTTCTTTCCCTTGGACGAAAGTCTCGCCATCTCGGGATAGCTCAACGAACAAGGCAGCCGAAACGGCATGTCGTAGTGATGCCAGGAGTAGAGATCGACATCCTGAGAAAACACCGACGACTTGCACTCGACGATGCCCGACCAGGGATGGCGGGTCAGGATCGGCAGGATTTCCTTCCCGCCGGCGGGCACGCGGATCGATATCCGCCAGTCCGACGCCGCCGAGATCGCCGCCGCGCCCTTGAACTCAAATTCGCCGGAATAGGCGATCGAAACATCGCCGGGCGACGCGAAAGAAAACGAGGTCTTGCGGTAGTTGCTGGGGTCGATGCGGAAATATTTCGGCGCCGGCGCGGTCTTCTGGGCGGCGATGAACAGATCCTGGCCCGACTCCGGATATTCGGAGCCGATCTGCGCGACCCTGATGCGGAACCCGGCGTCCTCGACGAGGCTCACCCACTCGTTGGGCCCGAAGAAATAGGGGTGCTCGGGGTTCACTTCCCATCCGAGCGGAACCGCCATCATGAAATTGCCGCCGACTTTCAGGACGCGGTTCACTTCGTAGAAGGTCGAGACGAGATCGATGCTGTGTTCGATGCAGTGGGAAGAAAAGACCGCGTCGAAGGCGCCGTCGGGAAAATCGAGCTTGTCGTTGTAGCCCTGACGGAAACCGGCGTCGCGCAAACCGATCTGATAGGCGAAGTTCGAGGAAGCTGTGACCGCGCTCGGGTCGACGTCGACATAGTCGTATTTGAAGCGGCGATCGATGAAATATCGCACCACGCTCCGGCAAAGATTGCCGCCGCCGATGTCGAGCACGGCCGCGCCGTCGCCGATGAAGCGGCCGGCCTCCTTCCAGCGATCGAGATAGGCGTCCTGACGCTTGGCGATATAGGCGTCGACGTCGCCGTGGGTGGCGCGCACGTGCTCGTACCAGCGCGCCGTCATGTCGGCCTGACGCCGTCCAAACTCGTCCCGGTCCATCGCAATCCGCCTCAAAAAATCGCTTGGGTCAAAACATGTAAAGGCCCCGCGCGCAAGCCGCTCCGCGGCGCGCTGTAGCCGCGGCGCTGACGCGGTCGCTAGCCGCCACAGTTTCCGAGTTCCCGCCAAGCCTCGCCGCCGCGGTCGACGACCGCGGCTACAACGGCGACCAAACTTCACTGCGACAAACGGTCCGCAAACAAAGCGATCGTGCCAGCGTACACCGGCGCGGCGTTCCATTCGAGCAGCGCGTCGTAGTTCGGCTCACCCTCGCGCCAGCCCTGCCCCGCCTTCCAGCCGTGTTTCTTAGAAAATTGGCGGTCGAGGCGAGCGCGTCGGCGGAATTGCCGATGAGGTCGGCGTTCTGCGAGCCGTTGTAGGAGACGGCGTAGCGCAGATAGACCGAGGGCATGAACTGGGTCTGGCCGATCTCGCCCGCCCAGGCGCCCTTCGTGTCCGTCGAGATCGCGCCGCGCTGCACGAGCTTCATGGCGTCGATCAGCTCCTCATGGAACACGTCGGAGCGCCGGCAGTCGAACGCGAGCGTCGCCAGCGCGTTGAAGGTTGGGTAGGTGCCAGATCCCGCCCCGAACTCCGACTCGAGCCCCCAGATCGCGACCAGGATCTGCGGCGGCACGCCGAAGCGCTGCTCGATCGATTGGAGCGGCTCGCCGTAGGCGATCATCATCTGCTTGCCCTTCTTGACCCGATAATTGGTCACGCGCTTGGCGGCGAAAGTCGCAACATCCGTCTGGAACGATCCCTGCCGGCGATCGTGCGAGACGACGTCGGGATCGTAAGCGGCGTTGGAGAGCGAGGACTGCACGACGTCGGGCCTGATCCCAGCCGACATCGCCTCGCGCTCCATGTAGGGCAGCCATTGATCGAACCCCTGCGCGTTGTTGCCGCACTCGGGCGCCGCCAAGGCCGGCGAACTCGCCAACACAACGATCGCCGCCAACAGTCCTATGCGCACGCCCTGCCCCCTTGAGTTGCCGATTTGCGAGCCAATAGGGAGACTCGCGAGTTGGGCCGAAAATAGGCGGCGCCGCGAAATATGGCGAGGCGCGCCCTTTATGGTTTCTGGACCGCCGAATTGGCGCGCTTCGCCGCCGTCAGCACGTTCGACATCAGCATGGCGATCGTCATCGGCCCGACGCCGCCGGGGACGGGCGTGATCGCGGCGGCGCGTGCTATATGCTTCGGCGAAGGCGACATCGCCGACGAGCCGGGTCTTGCCCTCGCCGCGCTCGGGCGCGGCGATGCGGTTGACGCCGACGTCGATGACGATAGCGCCGGGCTTCACCCAGTCGCCCCTGCACCATTTCGGGCCGACCGACGGCGGCGACGAGCACGTCGGCGCGCGCCGCGACGGCGGCGAGGTCGCGGGTGCGCGAATGGGCGATCGTCACGGTGCAGTTTCGCGCAACAGGAACTGCGCCATCGGCTTGCCGACGATGTTGGAGCGGCCGATCACGACGGCGTCGGCGCCGTCGAGCTTGCGATCGAGGGCCTTGCAAGCGTGATCGAGGAGAATCATCGCGCCAGCGGGCGTGCAGGGCATCAAAGTGCGCTCGAACGCGCCGATCGCCGCGAGGCCGACATTTACGGGGTGAAAACCGTCGACGTCCTTCGCCGGATCGATCGCTTCCAGCACCCGCGTCGAATCCATGTGCTTTGGCAATGGCAATTGCACAAGAATGCCATGAATTTGCGGGTCGTTGTTGAGGTCTTGTCACGAGCTTCAGGAGGTCGGCTTCCGGGGTCGTCTCGGGCAGGTCGAACTGCAGCGAATGGAAGCCGCATTCCTTCGCGGCGCGGCCCTTGGCGCCGACATACACCTGGCTCGCGGGATCGGAGCCGACCAGCACCACGGCCAGGCCGGGCGTAACGCTTCCCTTCAGCGCTTCGGCCTCCGCCTTCACGGCGGCAAGCACACCCGTCGACACTGCCTTGCCGTCAATGAGAAAGGGAGCGTTCGCCAAGGCTTCAATTCCTGCCGGGTTGATGGAGGGCGCGCCCGCGCTACAGGCTCGCGGCGCGGCGCGCAAGGGCCGCGATTGTCCAGGGCGGCGACGGATGCTAGCCAGAGGCGCGAAGCCGGGGGACGGGTGAGGCAGGGGCGCGTTTCAGCGACGGCGAAGGGACTCGCGCTTGCGGCGGTCGCAGCGGTCGCGAGCGGGCTCCATGCGCCGAAGCTCGCCTATCTGTTCGCGCTGCCGGCGACGCTGTTGTTCGCCTGGGGTTCGCTCAGCCAGTTCGATCTGCCCGCGCTCTATTTCGACGCCGTCAATCCCGACTATCTCGTGCTGCAGGCTCATCTCGACGCCGAAGAACACGCCGGTCTCGCTCGTTCCCGGAAATCTCGTCTTGAACGTCTTTCCGGTGCTGATCCAGATCTATCACGGCGCCCTGCCCTTTTATCTGGGAGCGCCGTTCTATCTGCTGTTCGGGACCGGCATGTTCGGCGTCAGGGTCGCGCACGGCGCCTTCGGCCTCGCGGTGATCGCCGCGCTCGGTTTCGCGATGCGCGCCATGAAGATGAACTCGGTCGTCGCCGGCTTTGCGCTCGTGGCGCTCGCGCTGGACCCCGGCTTTGTCTACGCGTTCCGGACCCAGTTCTACATCACCCTGCTGCCGCTCGCTTTGGTCTTTATCGCGCTGGGGCTGAGCGTCGAGAGCCGCCCGCGGCCGAAACTGGCCGGCTTGCTCGCGGGTCTTTCGATCTACGGCTATTTTTGTTTCCTGTTCGTTGCGCCGGCGCTGTTCTGGACGGCGTTGCGCGCGTCGCCGCAGGGGCGGCGTCTGCGCTACGGCGCGGAATGGTTGATGGGCGCGGCGCTCGGGGTTTTGCCCTATGCGATCGGCCTGATCCTTATCTTCGCCTATGTCGGCGGCGTTGCAGGCTTTTCCGCCTGGCTACATCAGTACTTCGGCGACCTCGCCGTCGCTAAGCCGATGGCGGCGGACGAACGTTTCGCTTACGGCGCGGACATGCTTGTCAGGACATCGGAGGCTTTTGGGCCGTCGCTTCTCATGACCGGCGCCGTCGCCTTCGTCGCGCCCACCTTCAAGGCCGCTGCCTTGCTCGGAGGGCCCGCCGCGGCCTTCGCGCTGAGCCTTGCGCCCGGCATGCGCTGGCGCGCGGCTCAGATGGCGGCGATCGGCCTCGCCGGCCTTTATGCCCTGTTTCTCGTGTTCGGTCCGAGGGCCTGGCTTCATCACGCGGCGCCGGCGCTGCCGCTGATGTATCTGGGGCTCGCGGCGCTCGCCGATCAGCTCACGGCGCGGTGGCGAAGCGGGCTCGTCGTCGCCGCTGGCGCCCTGCCGCTCGCGGCCCTCATCGTGGTCAACGCGCTGTATGGGCGCGAGGTTGAAACCGCGCTCGAAAAAACCGGCGGCGTCGGCCTCTATTCCGACGCGATCACCCATATGGGCGAAGACGCCGCGCGTCATCCGCACGCAACCCGCGCCTTCCTGCCCGACTGGGAGCTGGTCATCCCGCTCGAAATGCTGACGAAAGGCAAAATGGCCGTCACCCGCAGCTTTACGCCGGAAGAAGCGCGCCGCGCGCTCTGCTCGGGCCGCGACGCGCTGCTTGCGGTCAGGGCGGACGAAAAGCCGCAACTCGAGGCGTGGGTGAGCGCGACGGATTGGCCGGCGCCGGAGACTAGGTCTGGCGCCAGCGTGACGGGACGGCGATTGCGGTCACGGCGCGCTGGAGCGCGGAGGCGAAACCCACGACGCCTTGCAAATGAGGCGAGGGCGGCGGCCTCCAGGCCGACGCTCCAAAAGCTGAATTGTTCAGACCTCTCCGCTATACGCTCGGCCGAGTCCTTCCGCCCGAGTTGCATGACCCTGCCCCGCATCGCCGTCCTCGTGCCCTGCTACAACGAGGAAGTCGGCGATTCCGAAAGTGGTCGCGCGATTTCCGCGCCGCGCTGCCGGACGCGACGATCTACGTCTACGACAACAATTCGCGCGACCGCACGGTGGAGGCGGCGCGCGCCGCGGGCGCGGTCGTCAGGCGCGAGCGGCTGCAGGGCAAGGGCCATGTGGTCAGGCGGATGTTCGCCGACATCGAGGCCGACCTCTATGTGCTGGTCGACGGCGACGACACCTATGACGCCGCGCCGCGCCCGAGATGGTGCGGCTGCTGCTCGACGAACGGCTCGACATGGTGACCGGCGTGCGCGTCAGCGACGCCAGGCGAGAGCCTATCGGCGCGGCCACCGGTTCGGCAACGCGCTGTTGACCGGCATGGTGCGGCGCATTTTCGGCGACCGGCATCAGCGACATGCTGTCGGGCTATCGCGTGTTCAGCCGCCGCTTCGTCAAATCGTTTCCCGCGCTGTCGGCGGGGTTCGAGACCGAGACCGAATTCACCGTGCACGCGCTCGAGCTCGACATGCCGGTCGGCGAGGTCGCGACGCGCTACAAGGAACGCCCGGCGGGCTCGGCCTCGAAGCTGCGCACCTATGTCGACGGCGTCGCGATCCTGCGCGCGATCGTCATCCTCGTGAAGGAAGAGCGGCCGCTGCAGTTCTTCAGCCTCGCGGCGTTGGTCCTGCTGCTGTCTTGCCTTGGCGTTCGGCCTGCCGGTCATCGTCACCTATTTCGGAGACCGGGCTGGTGCCGCGTTTCCCGAGCGCGATCCTCGCCTCGGCGCTGGTGATGATCGCGTGCCTTTCCGAAGTCTGCGGCCTGATCCTCGATTCGGTGGCGCGCGGCCGCAAGGAGGTAAGCGCCCTCGCCTATCTCGCGACGCCCGGCCCAGGGCTCGACTGAAACACTTCCTGCGCGACTTCCCGGATCAAGCCTTTCAGCCAGACGAGGCCGGGATCGGACGCCCGCGCGACCGCGCCGACGATCGACATTTGCAGGGGGATCGCCGCGAGCGGCGATTCGAGGACGGCGAGGCCGAAAGTGGCGGCAAATCTTCGAGCCAGCGTCTCGGAAACCGTCGTCACCGCCTCGCTTGCGCCGACCGCCGCCAGCGCGGCGAGGAAATGCGGCGTTCTCAGCACAATTCTGCGCGCCAACCCATTCCGCGCGAGCAGAGCGTCATTCTCCGAATCGTCGTCGCCGCGGATCGAAATCGTCACGTGCGCAGCCGCCGCATAGTCCTCGAGAGTCCAGATGCGATCGCGCCAGGGGTGGTTTGAGCTGACGACGAGGGCGAGCCGGTCGTCAGCCAGCGGCTCGTTGACGGCGCCCGGCGGCAGCGGCGTCGCGAGCGTCGCGAAGGCGAGATCGAGCGCGCCGGATTCGATGCGCTCGCGCAAGCTCTCGCTATAGGGCTCGAAGCGAAGATCGACGCCCGGCGCCGTGGCGCGGACGCGCTTCAAGATGAGTGGCGCGAGGAGCACGGTCTGCGCGTCCGCCGCGGCGATCGAGAAGACCCGGCTCATCGCGCCAGGCTCGAAGGCGGGCGGCCGATAGAGGGCGCCGAGCACGTCGAGCGCCGCGGTGAGTTCCGGCAGCAGCGCCAGCGCGCGCGGCGTCGGCGTCAGGCCCGCCCCGCCGCGCACCAACAGAGGATCGCCGATAATATCCCGCAGCCTTTGCAGCGCCCGGCTCATGGCCGGCTGGCTCAAGCCCACGTCCTCGGCGGCGCGCGTGACATTGCGCCGCCGCAGCAGGGCTTCGAGCGCCGGCAGCAGGTTGAGATCGACGCCGGCCAAATTCGTCTGACGCATATTCGAAATCAAAACTATGCATTTTGAATATGGTCAAGCGCGCCATAGGCTTCGGTCAGTCAAGGACAGGAGCGAGCCATGAAAGACCTCGTCGCCATCATCGGTTTTGGACCCGTCGGCCGCGACGCCGCCGCCCGCCTGCTCGCGCGAAAAACGCCGGTGAGGATTGCGCAGCGCCAGCGACCTGCCGATCTTCCGGCCAGCGCCGAGTTCGTCGCCTGCGACGCGCTCGACGCCGCCTCCGTCCGCGCGGCGATCGCCGGAGCCGCACAGGTCGTGCTGTCGATCGGGCTCACCTATTTCGGAAAAATCTGGCGCGACAGCTGGCCGAGGATCATGACCAACGTGGTCGACGCTTGCTCGGAGAGCGGGGCGCGCCTCGTCTTCTTCGACAATCTCTACATGTATGGCCCCTGCACGACGCCGATGAAGGCGACGAACCCGCTGCAGCCTGTCGGCCTCAAGCCGACCGCGCGCGTAGAGGCGACGCGGATCTGGATGAAGGCGAGCGCGGCGGGACGTGTCAAAGTTGCAGCCTTGCGGGCGCCCGATTTCTACGGGCCCGATGTCGGGCTATCCGTGCTCGGCGACTACGGCTTTGGCGCGCTCTTCAAAGGCGAGGCGGCGAACTACATCGGTTCGCCAGACCTGCCGCACGATTTCGCCTACGTGCCGGACTGCGGGCGCGCGGTCGTCACGCTTCTGGATGCGCCCGATGACGCCTTCGACCGCGCCTGGCACGTCCCTTGCGCCCCGACGCGCACGGCGCGAGAGATTCTTCAGATTGGCGCGAAGGCTTTTGGGGTGAAGCCTCGTATCCGCGCCCTGCCCGTGTGGGCGCTCGGGATCATGGGCCTCTTTATCCCCGCGCTGAAAGAATTCCGTGAGATGAGCTTCAACTGGGACCGGCCCTACCGCGTCGACGCCTCCGATTTCGAGCAGCGTTTTTGGAGCGACGCGACGCCGTTCGAGATCGGCGCCGTCGAGACGGCGAAATCCTTTGCTCGGAAAAGCCCCGACGCGGCTTCGAAGCCGCTCGCCTCGCTGACCCGCGAGATGGCGCGCTGACGCATCAACTCATCGCCTGCAGTTCCTCGCGGCAGGCGCGGGCGAAGGCGGCGATCACGTTGGCGTCGTCGCGCTCCATCATCTCGCGCATTTCAGCCTCACTCGGGCTTGGCCGCAGCGCAAGATCGACGGTGTAGCGCATCGCCCGATCCGCGGCCGCAACGACCGGCGCCGACGCGTAGAGGCTGATGCGGCCGGAAAGCGCGTAGACCTCCGTCAGCCGCTCGTAGTCGACGCCGACGCGATTGATCGCGGCGGCGTAGAGCTTCGCCAGTTCGTCCATGAAGCGGCCGTAGACGTCCTCGCGCTTCGTTCGCTCGGCGCCGATGCGAGCGGCGCGCGCCTGTGACGTGACGGTGATCCAGGTGGTCGCGAGCGAAGCCAGCGCCCCGATCGCCGCGCCGGCGAGCGCCGAAAACGTGGATGCCCACCCGCTGTCCAACTCGCCACCCGACGCGCCGTTTATGTCTCTTCCTACAGGGTTGTCGGCTCACCCGACAAGCGCGCCGCGCGCCGCACGCTCGAGGCGGCGATGAAGAAGGCGATCTGCGCGATGACCTGCGCGCCGACCAGCACTGCGCCAGCGTTCAGCGCGGCATTGGCGAGCAAGCCGGAAAGCGAAATACAGAGCGCGCCGACCGCCATTTGGATGAACCCATAGAGCCCGGCGGCGGACCCGACGACGCGCGCATTCAGGCTGAGCGCCTGCGTTAACGCCATGGGGCCAGCGAGGCCGGCCCCGAGCGTGAACAGGAAGGTTGGCGCGAACAGGCTCAGAATCGTAAGCCGGTCGAAGGCCGCGACGGCGAGGATGAGCGCGGCCGCGATCACGCTCGCGAAATTGCCGAGCATCATCAGCCGGTGCGGCGAGGCGAACAGCACGAGCCGGCTGACGAGCGCATTGCCGATCAGGATTCCGCTGATCAGCACGCCAAGAAAGAGGCCGGTCTCGTATTCCGGCCGGTGAAGCTGATTGGTCATGATGAAGGGCGAACTGGCGACCATCGCATACATCGAGGTCGTCGCGCAGCCGCCGCCGATCGCAAGGCCGAGAAAGGCCGGCGAACTCGCGAGGCGCCCGTAGTGTTGTGCGAGCTCCCTGGCGTTGCTGTCCTTGGTGGCGGGTCTAGTCTCCGTGAGCAGGAAGATCGCAAGCACGACCAGAAACAGGCCGATGCCGCAGAGCAGCCACAGGATCGACCGCCAGCCGAAACCGGTGGCAAGCAGACCGCCGAGGGTCGGTGCGATCGCCGGCCCTATCGCCACCATCACGTTCAGAAGCGCAAGACGGCGCGCGGCGTCATTCGAAGAGGTCGTATCGCGCACCATGGCGCGCGCCAGCGTGAGGCCCGCGGCGCCGCCAAGCCCCTGAACGAAACGCGCGGCGATGAGCCAATTGACGTCGTGGGCGATCGCCGCCGCGAGGCCGGCCAGCGTAAAGGTGGCCAGCCCGGCCAGCACAACGGGCCGGCGGCCGAAACGGTCGGAGATCGGTCCATAGCCGAGCTGTCCGATCGCGAGGCCGGCGATGTAGAAGCTGATCGTCGCCTGGATGGCGCCGGTACCGACGCTGAAATCGCGCGCCGCCTTCGCGAGCACCGGCGCGAAAATGTGCATGCCGACGGGGCCGCTGAGAGTCAGAAGACCGAGCAGCCAGAACGGCGGAATCTTGGAAAGGTCGGCCCGCCCGATCGCCCCGGCCCCGGCGATCGCTGTCATGCCGCGGTCTTCGAGGCGGCCCTGGCAGGCGCAAACGCCCGCAGCAGTTTTGCGCCCGCGGCAAGTTCCTCGCGACCGAGACCTTCGAGCGCGTGGGCGCGCAGCGCCACGAGACGTTCCTCAATGCGACGGGCGATCGCTTCTCCCTCTTCCGTCAGCCAGATCGTCTTGGCGCGGCGGTCGCTCGCGTCCCCCCTGCGCACGACATAGCCGGAGGAACTCGAGCTGATCGATAAGACGAACGAGCGAGGGACCTTCGATCCCGACATATTCGGCGAGAACGATCTGCCGGACTCCGCCGCCAAGGCGGCTGACCCACAGCAGCGGCCCGACCGACCCCTCGGAGACGCCAAGCCCATCCATCGCCTCGGCGACCCTGCGCCGCCATTGCCGCGCTGCGAGCACGAGCGCCACGGTGAAATCCTGGCGCAGTAGATCGACGTCCTGCATGCCAATTCATTAGCATGCAAATCATTTGGAAGCTAGGGGAGCGTTGACTTTGGGGCGCGGCTCGTCTGGTAAGCTTTGGCGGGTAGCCTCGCTTTGCGGCCTCGGTCTATCATGGCGCCATGCCGTCATCGCCCTTCACAGCCCGCACCGTCCGCTCGATTTCGGATGTCGCGGCGAGCGTCTGGGACGCTTGCGCAAACCCTTCCGGTTTGACTTGCGAGCGAAGCGGCGGAGAGCGTTTCAACCCTTTCGTCTGCCACGCCTTTCTGCTGCGCGCTCGAACAGTCGAAATCGGTCGGCGGACGCAGCGGCTGGACGCCGGCGCATGTGCTGGTCGAGGAGCGGCGGGCCGCATCGTCGCCTGCGCGCCGGCCTACGTGAAGTCCCACAGCATGGGCGAATACGTGTTCGATCATGCCTGGGCGCAGGCCTACGAGCGCGCCGGCAGGCGCTATTACCCGAAATTGCAAGTCGCCGCGCCGTTCACGCCCGTCACCGGCCGCCGGCTGCTCGTCGCGCGCGACGCGCCGGCCGGCGCGCGCGAAGGCGCTGATCGGCGCGCTCGCGCGGCTTGCGCGAGGCGGTCGAGGCTTCCTCGTGCCATGTCACTTTCGCGTATGCGCCCGACGCCGAGGCGCTCGAGGCGGCGGGCTTCGCCCGCCGCACCGGCGAGCAGTTCCACTTCGTCAACGAGGGCTATGCCGACTTCGAGGCGTTCCTGGCCGCGCTGTCGTCGCGCAAGCGCAAAACGATCCGGCGCGAGCGGCGCGACGCGCTCGGCGACGACATCGAGATCGATCTCTTCACGGGAGCGGCATCTGAAGAAGTCGCATTGGGATGCGTTCTTCGCCTTCTACATGGACACCGGCTCGCGCAAATGGGGCCGCCCCTATCTGACCCGCGCTTTCTTCGACCGAGATCGGCGCGACGATGGCCGAGCGTGTCCTGCTCGTCATGGCGCGCCGCAAAGGTCGCCATATCGCTGGCGCGATCAATTTCTCGGCGACGACGCGATCTACGGCCGCAACTGGGGCGCTATCGAAGAGCGCCCGTTCCTGCATTTCGAGGTCTGCTACTATCAGGCGATCGAGTACGCGATCCGCCACGGCTTCAAGCGCGTCGAGGCGGGCGCGCAGGGCGAGCACAAGCTCGCGCGCGGCTATCGGCCCGGTCGCCGACCTATTCCGCGCATGATTTCGCCGACGCGCGCTTCGACGCCGCCGTGCGCGATTATCTCGTCCGCGAAGAGCGTTGCGGTCGACGAAAAGATCGCCGATTACGAAGCGGGCCTGCCGTTCCGCAAAGCGACGCCGCCAGCGAGCTCAAGGAGTCCGACGCTGATGACCTACGATCCCAAAACGTCTTCGCCAAGATTCTGCGCGCAGAAATGCCGTGCACAAAGATCTACGAGGACGACGCGACATTCGTCTTCATGGACATCATGCCGCGCACGCCCGGGCACGCGTTGGTGATCCCCAAGGCGCCGGCGCGCAACCTGTTCGATGTTTCGCCGGCGATCTCGCAAAACTGCATCCCCGTCGTCCAGCGCGTGTCAATTGCTGCAAAAAAGGCGCTCGAAGCCGATGGCGTCTCGGTCATGCAATTCAATGAAAAGGCCGGCGGTCAGGTGGTGTTCCATCTGCACTTCCATGTCATGCCGCGCTGGGAAGGCGTAGACGCTTACGCGGCCAGGCGGGCCAATGGCGCCGGCCGCCGAACTGGAGCCGGTCGCGGCGAAGATCCGGGCGGCGCTGTAAGGCTGCGACCTCGTTTCCGCTCCCCAAGCGCCTTGCGGGCCGCCTGTTGCGTGCGTAAAAGTCTGATCGTCTCAAGGCGGGATTTCTGGGGGCCATGCCGGGGAGAGTCGAGAAGCGGCGCGCGGCCATCCCCGGCGGAGGGCGGCCATGAGGCGCCTGAAACTGTTCATCGAGCGCATGCTCGTGTTCGCGCTCGGCGTCCTGACGGCGTGGCTGATCGCTTTCGTGATCTTCGATTTCGCCGACAAGCGCCTGCCGGTGCTGCTCGCCGTCGCCGTCGACCTACGGCGCCGGCGCCTATGTCGTGCTGCCGCGCGCGGTGCGTATCGGCCTGCGCATTCTGAAGCGCGGGCGCGTGCCGAGCTACACGCTGACCGGCGACGGGTTGCCGGGCGACCCGGTCAATCTCGCGCTGGTCGGCGCCTATCGGCGATTTCCGCGCCGCCTTCGCCGAAAGCGGGCTGGTCGGAGGCCGACGTCTTGGCTTTGCCAGCTCCTGGCGCATGGTCCGGTCGTTCCTGCTTCAACCGACCCTACCTGACGGCGCCGTTCTCGACGCTCTATCTGTTCGATCGGGGGCAGGACGTCGGCTTCCAGCTGCCGATCGGCGACAGCCCGCGCAAGCGCCATCACGTTCGTTTCTGGGGCCTGCCCGTGGAGCGCGCCGAAGCCGCTGCGCGACACCCCGAAATTCTGGCTGCGCGTCGAGCCGGCCCGGCGAAGACGAGCGCGCGCTCTGGGTCGGCGCGGCGACCAAGGACATCGGCATCTCGCTGACGCGCCTGACCTTCCAGATCACCCACGCGACCGACTCTGACACCAACGAGGAGCGCGACTTTCTGATCGCGGAGCTCGCCGCGCCGGGGCGATCGAAAACATGCGCTCGCATCTGCCGGGCGAGCGTGTCGCAATCGGACGCGTCAACCGTTACTGTCCGACGGTTTCGTCGCCGTCGCGGACCTGCAGGGAGCGCTGCCCTCGTGACCAGCCAGACCGCGCATCCCTGCCCGAATCGCGGGCCGCAGCGTGTTCGCCAACGCCGCCTTCACCGTCATCCTCGATCGCCAGCGCGATGTCGACGATCGGCGACGCCATGTTCGACACCGGCATCGAGCTGGCTGATGACGAGCCTCAGCCCCGACCCGCTGATGGTGTCGATGGTGCAGCTGGCGATCACGCTGCCGATGTTCATTCTGACGCTGCCCGCGGGCGCGCTCGCCGAATCGTCGATCCCGCGCAAGCTGCTCATCGTCGTGCAGGTGTTCGTCGCGATCGTCGCCTTCGCCTTCGCCGCCGCGATCTGGCTCAACTGGCATTCGCCGGGCCTGCTGCTCGGCGCCACCTTTCTGCTCGGCGTCGGCGGCGCGTTGGCCGCGCCCGCCTGGCAGCTCATCGCGCCGAAGCTGGTGCCGCCCGACCAACTCGGCGACGCGATCGCGATCAACAATGCGAGCTACAATCTGAGCCGCGCCATCGGACCGGCGATCGCCGGCGTCGCGATCGGCGCTTTCGGCGTCGACTTTCCCTTCTGGGTCAATGCGCTCAGTTTCGTCGGGCATCGTCGCGCGCGCTGATCTGGTGGCGCCCGCAACCGCGCGACGGCGAGACGCTGCCGGCCGAGCGGCTCTTGAGCGCGGTGCGCTCCGGCCTGCGCTACGCGCGCTTCAGCCCCGCCGTCGACGCGACGCTGATCCGCACGCTCGCGTTCTTTCCGTTCGGCTGCGCCTACTCGGCGCTGCTGCCGCTGATCGTGCGCCGCAACTCCACAAGGGCCCGCGAGCTCTATCGGCGCGCTGATGGGCGCGACCGGCATCGGCTCGATCGCGGCGTCCTACGGACTGGCCAAGCTGAAGGACCGTTTCGACGCCGACCAGCTCTCGCCGCAATCGGAGCACGCTCGGCACAATCGGCGCCAGCGTGATGTACGCCGCCGCCGCGGGCCGGTCCTCGCCTTCGCGGCGAGCATCTGATCGGCGGCGCGGCCTGGATCCTCGTGGTCACGGTCCTCTTCATGTCGATGCAGGTGTCGCTGCCCGAATGGGTGCGCGGGCGTGGGCTCGCCGTGTTTCTCACCGTCTATTTCGGCGCGCTTGACGGTCGGCAGCGCGCTTTGGGGAAAGGTCGCCAGCCTCGCCGGCGTGCCGACCGCGCTCTACATCTCGGCGGCCTGCGCGGCTCGTCGGCATGTCGGCTCCTGGCCTTGGAAATTGCAGACGTGCGGCGAGCGAGGACCTCGACGCCGGCTCGCTGCACTGGAACAAGCCCGCCTTCGCAACGAGCGCAGGGACGCGCGGCAAGGGTCCGATCCTCATCACCGTCGAATATCAGCATCGACCCTAAGGACCGCGAAGCCATTCCTCGCGCTGATGCAGGAAATCGGGCTCGAGCGGCGGCGCGACGGCGCCTTCGCCTGGAACGTGTTCGAGTCCGCGGCCGAGCCGGGGCGGATCGTCGAGACCTCGCTGCTCCCTTCCTATCTCGAATTCGAATATGCGCGGACCCGCGTGACCAAGGCCGACCAGATCCTCCAGAGCCAGGCCGCAGCCTATTTGAAAGAGCCGGCCCGCGTAGAATTTCTCGTCGGCGCCAAGCGGCTGCGCAAGCCGTGGAAGCGGATGGAGGCGACTTGAGACGAGCGAACCAAGCAAGAAAATTGATGTCCGTTATACGCTGGAAGCAGGTCATAGGATATGCTATAGATATCCAAAGGGTGACCCATGACCGTAGCGACCATTGGACGATGGGGCAGCAATCTCGCGGTTCGCTTGCCTAAGGATCTCGCTCTGCGCGCCGATATCGGCGACGGCGATCAGGTCGAACTGGAAGAAGTCAACGGCAAAATCGTATTGCAGAAACGCGTCCAGCCTATTGACCTCGAAGCCCTTTTTTCTGAACGCCCCCCGGAGGAATGGCGCGCGCTCTATCGGGACGCCTTTGATTGGGGTGACGATGTCGGCCGTGAGCGCGTTCCGGAATGACCCTGCCCGAGCCGCCTCCGGATGCAGGCGACCTGATCTGGACCGACTTCGATCCCACCCTGGGCCGAGAGCAGAACGGTAGAAGGCCTGCCCTCGTAGTCTCGCCGGCGAGTTTCGCTGAGGCCACTGGATTTGCGATCGTGTGCCCGATCACCTCGCGAATCCGGCCGTTCCCGACAAGCGTTGTTTTGCCAGCCGGCTTGCCAATCGCGGGAGAAATCCTTTTGAGCCATATCCGGTCGATTGATCTCGAGGCGCGCCCGGTCAGAATGATGGGCGCGCAAATCCCTGACACTTGCGCCGCGGAAATCCGGCGAAAACTCGCGGCGCTCGTTTCCATATGAACTGTCCCTTGTGCAACCTGGCATTGCGGCTGTATTACGCAAGGTGAGGCAGGGGCGGCTCATTCGTTTGGAGCACGGAGTTCGCGATGGGATACGCCACCAATTACACGACCGAGCTTTCCGGCTCCTACTGGGCCGGCGCCGAGGTCACCGGCGAGCCGGTCATCCTCACCTATTCCTTTCTGACGTCCGAACCGACTTCCGATCCGCACAATCTCGGTTCGTCGGTGCTCAACACGTTTACGCCATTCACGGCGGCCCAGCAGCAGCAGACCGAGCAGGCGCTGGCGCGCTGGGCGGGCGTCTCCGGCGTCGTGTTCGAAGAGGTTCCGGCGGGCGAAGGCGACATCAATTTCGCCGCATACGACCTCACGAAGCACGGGCGGTGAAGGAGGCGAAGGCTTCTTCCCGTGGGGCAACTGGAACTATTCGACCGAGACCTCCAATTCGATCCACTTCGCCGCCGACATCCAGGCTAACGGCTACGGCGACGTTTTGATGAACACGGCCGATGAGGACGACGGCCTGTTCGCTTATCCGACCCTGCTGCACGAGATCGGCCATGCGCTCGGACTGAAACATCCGACCGAACCCTGGACGGACACTGCGGTCGGCAAGGTCCATGCCCAGTGGAACCCAAAGGTCGCCTACAATCCCAATTTCTCGATCATGTCGCCGGGCGGGCTCGGCTCGACGCTGACCGACATCACCAACGACGACGTTCTGGCGATTCAGTCGGTCTACGGAACCGCCGCCGACCAGATGGATCAATACGCCTCGTGGAGCTGGGATTCTGCGACCTCGACCTCTGACCGGCACGCTGAACAGCGGAACCCAGAACGTTCGCGGCTCGAGCGTCAACAACAAGATCACAGGCGCCGGCGGCAAGGACACGATCTACGCGATCGGCCAGGGGACGAACTACATCTATGGCAAGGCGGCAACGACGTCCTGATCGGCGGCTCCGGCGTCAACTATCTCGACGGCGGCGTCGGCGCGGATACGCTGAACGGCTGGTTCAGCCCGAACACCTACGCCTCCTACGCTACGCGATTCGAAGTCCGCTCTCGAGATTAATCTCGCCAACCCCACCCTCAACACCGGCGACGCGCTCGGCGACGTCTATAACGACGTCCATAACGTGCTCGGCTCCGACCTACAACGACACCATCATCGGCGACAACTCCGGCGACAATCTCCAGGGCGGCAAGGGCGACGACATGATCACTGGCGGCAGCGGCGACGACATTATCACCGGCGGCCTTGGGGTCGACGTGCTGACAGGCGGCGCCGGCGCCAATCAATTCAACTACAATGCGCCCGATGAAGGCGGCGACACGATCAGCGATTTTTCCGCCACGCAAGACGACCTCATCACCGTCTCCCACACGGGTTTCAAGGGAGGTTTGAGCGCCGGCGTCCTCACATCTGCACATTTCGCGCTCGATGCGCCGACCGCTGCGACAGGACAGTTCGTGTGGCTCGGCGCGGCTCACGAGCTCTTCTGGTATTCGAACGGCAACGGCGCCGGCAGCAAATCGACGCTGATTGCGACGCTCGACAATGTGACGACCTTCGCAGCGTCGAGCATCAAGGTCACCTGAACTCTCAAAAACCAAAGGCCCTGACGCGGCGCCACTACCGCATCAGGGCCTCCGGGAGGACGGCGCGGAAAACCTCCGCGCCGGATCAGTTCAGCTTCAGGCCGCCGCTTTCTTCGCGGTCGGCACGGTCGCGATCGTCTTCAGGATCTGCGAGGCGATCTGGTAGGGGTCGCCGGCGGAATTCGGGCGGCGGTCTTCCAGGTAGCCCTTGTAGTCGTTGTTGGCGAACGAGTGCGGGACGCGGATCGAGCAGCCGCGGTTGGCGATGCCCCAGGTGAACTCGTTGATGGACGCAGTCTCATGCTTGCCGGTCAGGCGCATGTGGTTGTCGGGGCCATAGACCGCGATGTGATCGGCGCGGTTCTTCTCGAAGGCGGCCATGAGGGCGAGGAAATAGTCCTTGCCGCCGACGGTGCGCAGGTAATCGGTCGAGAAGTTGCAGTGCATGCCCGAGCCGTTCCAGTCGGTGTCGCCGAGCGGCTTGCAGTGCCATTCGATGTCGACGCCGTGCTTCTCGCAAAGGCGCATCATGATGTAGCGGGCGATCCACATTTCGTCGGCGGCGCGCGCGGAGCCCTTGCCGAAGATCTGGAATTCCCACTGGCCCTTGGCGACTTCGGCGTTGATGCCTTCGTGGTTGATGCCGGCGTAGAGGCAGAGGTCGAGGTGCTCTTCGACGAGCTAGCGGGCGAAGATCGCCGACGTTCTTGTAGCCGACGCCGGTGTAATACGGGCCTTGCGGCGCCGGATAGCCATGCGAGGGGAAGCCGAGCGGGCGGCCGTCCTTGTAGAAGAAATATTCCTGCTCGAAGCCGAACCACGCGCCGGGATCGTCGGCGATGGTGGCGCGGGCGTTGGACTCGTGCGGCGTGCCGTCGGGGTTCATCACTTCGCACATCACCAGCGCGCCGTCCTTGCGGGCGCCGTCCGGGAAGATCGCCACCGGCTTCAGCATACAATCTGAGTTGTGACCCTCGGCCTGCATCGTGGAGGAACCGTCAAAACCCCACATCGGCAATTGCTCGAGCTTCGGGAACTCGGCGAATTCCTTGAGTTGCGTCTTGCCGCGCAGGTTCGGTACCGGCTTGTAGCCATCTAGCCAAATATATTCGAGCTTGTACTTCGTCATTGCTCTCTCTCATCCCGCGAATGGGAGGGTCGGCCCCGGTTGCGTCATCCCTCGCGCGCGGAAAACCCTCCGCGACGACAAAGGCTGACCACAACGTTCGCATTTTCCGTGCCAGCGCCGATACATCGCTTTCTGTGCGCTGTTGTAGACGCGGGCGCTGACCGCGGCGGCTGCGCTTGGCCGAGGCGCAAGAAAATGAGGCGTCTCACAACCAACGCGGTCAGCGACCGCGGCTACGATGCGCCGCTTGCTGCGCCTTCGCGCAAGGCGCGGAAGGCAAATTTGCGCGGGGCGAGCGACTTCTTGGGTTTTCAAAGGTTGTCGCTCATCAGGAGCGGTTTCCCAACTGAGCCCTCCACGTCCGCCGGCGGCGCCTGCAAACGATGCAGCCATGTCCGTGCGGAAATGTTGCGCGTTTATGCACAAAGTTTAGGCAATTGAACAGAATCGCGCATTTATGTGTTAGAGTCGTCGAAACTGCAAATTCGAGCTCCGAAAATCGGGAGATCACGACCTTGAGCGATCAAAATAGACAGACCACCGCCAAAATTTATCAATTTCCTGTTCGCAGGCGCGAAGGAGTGGAACGCCCGGGGTTTGCGCAGGGAGCGGGGCTTGCCTACAAAGTAGGCAATTTTGCCGCGCCGAGCTATGGCGGGGCGTGGTATCACGACGTGGCGATCCGCGAAGAAGACCAAAGCCGCAAGCGCTGATCCTACTGGAATACCGACCACCCCGTGCGGTGCGCGAGGATTTCGAGCGCCAGCCGGCCGAGGTGCGAATTGCCGGCGGCGTCAAGCCCTGGCGACCAGGCCGCGATGGAGCCGCGCCCCGGCGCGATCGCCAGGATGCCTCCCCCTACCCCGCTCTTGCCCGGCAGGCCCACTCTGTAGGCGAATTCGCCGGAGCCATCGTAATGGCCGCAGGTCAGCATGATGGCGTTGATTCGCCGCGCCCGCTCCGGCTGCACGACCCGAAGCCCGGTCGCCGGATTTTTCCCGCCATAGGCCAGAAACCGGCCGGCGAGCGCGAGCTGCCGGCAGCTCATCGCGATGGCGCAATGGTGAAAGTAGACGCCGAGCGTGTAATCGACGGGATTGTCGAGCACGCCGAACGATTTCATGTAATGGGCGAGCGCGAAATTGCGGTGTCCGGTACGCTTTTCCAACTCCGCCACCGCCTTGTCGATCGCAATTGAAGAATCGTCGGCGAGGAATCTGAGGAAACGCAGGATCTCGCCGAGCGCGACGCGCGGTTCGTGGCCTGACAGGATCGTGTCGGACACGACGATGGCGCCGGCGTTGATGAAGGGATTGCGCGGCACGCCCTTCTCCCGCTCGAGCTGGACGATCGAGTTGAACGGACTTCCTGAGGGCTCCCGCCCGACTTTCCGCCACAGCCGGTCGCCGACCATTCCCAGCGCCAGCGTCAGCGTGAACACCTTTGAGATGCTCTGAATGGAAAACGACTGATCGCAGTCGCCGGCCGCCGCGACCTCGCCGTCGGCGCTGGCGATCGCAATGCCGAACTGCCTGGGGTCGACGCCGGCCAGCTCCGGAATATAGGTCGCCACCCCGCCGCGATCGCTGCGCTTCCGCATCGCGTCGGCGATTTCGGCGACGATCGTTTTCAGGTCCGGCAAATGCGCGGCTCTCCGTGACCTCAGAGCTCTGCGGGTAGCAGGTTTTGCGCCAGAGCGCGGAAGCCTCGCCTCAAAAATCCGGCGGCCGCGGTCCCGCCAAGTCCGAGCGAGCGCTGCATCATCACGCTGTCGGTCCAGTGACCGAACTTGTAGCCGACCTGAGGCAGGAAGCCGACCTGCCGGAAGCCGAAACGCTCGTGGATCGCGAGCGAGGCCTTGTTGGCGCCGTCAATGTAGCCGATCATCTGACGGAAGCCCGAAGCCGCGCACGCGTCGATCAGCGCCGTCATCAGCCTGAGCCCGACGCCTTTGCGCAAATGGTCGTTGTCGACGTAGATCGAGTGCTTGACCGTGTAGCGGTAGGCCGGGCGCTTGCGGAACGGCACCGCATAAGCGTAGCCGATCACGATCCCGTTCTCTTCCGCGACGATGTGGGGCAGCTTGCGCCGGTGCATCGACTTGCGCCGCCGCTTGATGTCCTCGGCGTCAGGCGCCTCGGAATCGTGCAGCGCGTCCGGGTCCACGCCCTTGGCGATATGATGCATGTAGATGTGCAGCATCGCCGGCACGTCCGCGTCGCGCGAGTTGCGCACGAAGATGCCGGGCGATGGCGTGGCTTCGATCTGGGTCAGGGACATTGGGCGCTTGAACAAGGAAAGAAGACGCGTTGAGCACAGAACGCGGCGCGGTTCAATTCGGCCGCAGCGCTGCGCCGCCCGATCGCCGCGCGCGCCAACGCGAGCGGCGAAACAATCGCTGCACGGCGCGCAGCGGCCGGGTGACGCGCCAGCTCGCCGAGCGGCGCATGGCCGCGATCTCTTCCCTCAAATGGCGCAGCGTTTCCGCGTCGGCGCTCGGCGCCGGCGCCTCAGGCTCCGGGGCCGGCGGCGGCGCGGGCACGGCGCGCCGGGGCGCATAGAGAAGCGGCAGATCCTCATGATAGGCGGACATGTAGTCGGCGTAGTTGAGCCGGGTTAGGCCGTCGGCCTGCGTCTCGGCGGCGAGCAGATCGAGCCCCTGCGCGACGTCGAAGAGCGGCTCGAGCCTTTCGCGCGAAGCGAGCAGCACGTCGGCCGCGAGGTCGGGCGCGCTGGCGAGCGAAGCCAGCGCGGCAAGTTTCAGGAGCTTGCCCGGCTCCAGCGAGGCGGCGAGCGCGGCGTGCCGGGGGTCGGCGAGATCGCGCAGGTAGATCGCGTCGCCGAGTTGCACCCGCCCCGTCCGCGTCTGGGCGGGACTGTCGAACTCAAAAATGCCCGGCAGCGCGGCCAGCGAATAGCGCCTGAGCGTCAAGCCGACGAGGTCGAAACCGCAGGCGCGCATCAGCCGGTCGGTGTTGTGAAAACTGTTTTCCGTTTCGCCCTCGGAACCGTCGAAACTGACTTCGAGGCCGAGACCGAGCACGCCCCATTCCGCCAGCGACGCCGCAATGTCGTTGAGGATGGCGAAATCCTCGCCGTCGACGTCGATCTTGATGAAATCCACGTCCAAAATCTTACGCTCGCGAGCGAAGGCGGGCAGCGAGAGCGGTTTAGCGGGATCGGCCTGGCGGCCGGCGCGCCAGAGGTTGAGCTCGCGACGCTCCGTCACCGTCGGGTCCTTCAGGCGCTGGGCGCGCAGCGCCTCGGTCTGCGGCCCGCTGAGCCGAAACCAGACATGGCGGGTTTTGACAGGGTCTTCGCGCCGGCGCTTCAGGAAGGGATGGTCGGGCGGCGGCCCGACGAAGGCGTTGATGTAGCTCACTCCTGGCAGCGTCTCGGCGCTCTCCAGACGGGCGCATTCCTCGATGTCAGGATCAAATCCAAATGCTGACAGCCGCTCGCCGAACGCTCGAAAGCATGGATCGAAACCGCCGCTGCATCCGACGTCGAACAAGGTGAACCGGTCGAGCCCGCCGCTCTCCGCGACGAAGCTCGAGAAGCCGGAATGGGGCAGCAGGCCTTCCATAGGCCTCAGCCCTCGTGTTTCTGGCGGACGTCGAGCACCCGCCGGCCCGCGACCAGACCGAAGCCGCGCGCGAATGAACGCGCCCACGCGACGAACCTGCGCAAAAATCCCTTCTCCGCCTGCCGCCTTGCGAGGACGAGCAGCCCGCGCAGCCTCTGCGCTTCGCTCTCGGCAGCGGCGAGCCGCGCCCGCAGCGTGACGGGATCGTCGAGACGCTCGGACTCTGACGTGAGCTCGGTCACCGCCAGCGCGGCAGCCGGATAGTCTATCAGCAGGCGCACCTGCGGCTCGCTCGCCCGCCAATCGCCGATCGGCGTATAGGCGCCAGCGACGTCCCTGACGATGAAGACGCTGACCCCTTTCGCGTCGAGCCAGTGCGACAGCAGCGGCCTCAATCGGTGATGGATGAGCTCGTGCGAATCGACCTGACGGAAGGCGACGTAGTTTCGCAGATTCTGCGACAGGATCGCGGCGGCCTCGCATAGCGTGCTGACCGAGGCGACCAGATGGGTTGCGGTCGCAAGCGCGCGCGCGTCGCTTGCGAGATCGAGCGACTGGGTCCGGAAGGGAATGTTCGACTGCCGAAGCCAGGCTTCCGTCAGTTCGATGGCCGGGTTGCCGCGGTTCTCGAACACGAGCAGCGCGTCTTCGACGCCGGCCGTCGCCACGAGATGCGAAACCGCCGTCACGTAGTAGCTCGCCGGCGGCTGGGCGTACCAGGGGCTGACGTTGGGATCGACGAACACGTCCCCGGCGCGGAAATGGACAACCGCGGTGCGGTCCCCAGCGGCCGGCGCCCCTCTCCAGATGGGACCGAACAGATGGCGGAGCGCCTGCTGGACCAGCGTCGCCGCCTCTTTCGAAGGCGCGGCCCTGAGCGCGCTCTCGAACGGGTAAGAGTTGAAGAAATGGCCGACGAGCGTCGGACGGTCGGACGCGGCCGGACGCGCGGCGCGCGGAAAAAGGAAGGTCAGGCCGCCGACTTCTACGCGCTCGCCGCTCGGCCCGCCCTCGAAGGCGAAAACCTCGATCTCGCTGCAGCCTAATTGGCGCGCCAGCAGCGTTGCATGAAAAATTTGTAGCAAGACATTGCCAAAACGGCCTTTTTCCAGGAGACGTATGGCGCGCACGCGGCCCGTGAAATGGGGCGTGGCGCCTTCGATCCCATAAGGATCGTGGCCGGTCAGCAGGTTGAAGTCGAAGCCATAGTAGTCGGCGAACTGGCGCAGCGCCGCGCCTTGGCGGAGCCCGGGCGGTTCATCGCTTCACGCCCCGCAAACGGCGGCCGGCGTCGCGGATCGGCGCGACGAGGCGACGGCTGAGCGCTGCCCGCAAAGTTTCCTTCGCGCGCGGAAAACCCTCAGAACTCACTCGGGCCGGCGTAAAACTCCGGCTCGTCCGCGGCCGCCGGGTACAGCGTCACCGAGGCGAGCGTGAACCCGCCCCTGCCCCGGATCGAGACCGGAAACTCGAAGCGCCAGTCCTCCATGCCCGGCTCGACCCGGAAGCCGAGCACGATTTCGGAACTGGAGCGTGTGATCGGGGCCTTGGCGAGCGTGACGCCCGGCGGCATCGCGGCGACGGAGATTTCGCCGAGCAGGTCGGCTTCCGCGGCTGCGTCCGGCGTCACCAGTGCGGTCATCCGGTAGCGGCCGGGCGGCAATTGCACATAGGGGCCATGCGTCATCATACCGGCCTCGGCGCCAGAGGCGGTGATGCCGGCCGGCACGCGCCAGCCGCGATTTCCCACGATCAGCCGATGCAGATGCTCGCCCATCAGCGAGGCGCCGATCGTTTTGCGCGCATTGGCCCAGATGCGGTCAGGCAGCGCGAAAGACGGCGCGGCGAGCCAGGATGGCGCGAAGGCCAGACCGCCGCGCAGCGCCAGCGAAATCTCGTCTTCGGTACGCGCGGGGTCGGCGCGCCAGTTGGAGCCGTCGGCGGCGTCGCGCCGGTAGAAGGCGGTCGGCTTCCAGGAAAAGATTGGCCGCGAGCGTCTGACCAGCATGAGGATCAGCAGCGAGTCCTCGGCGGTCCGCATGTCCGGCGCCGCCAGCGTATCCGGATCAACGAGATCTGCGCGCGCGACGAAGCGCGCACAGGTGGATCGCGTCCAGGACGTCCTGCGCGTCAACAAGCGGCTTGTCGAAGCCGAAGCGGCCGATGTTGCGGTCGAAAGACTGGGTCTCGCTGAATTTTATCGGATAGTCGAAATCCACCACCCCCGAGAACGCAAAGTCGAAATCCGCGCGCTCGCGCCGTCCGGCGCGGAACAATTGCTCCATGTGGTCGGAGAGCCAGAAATCGTCGTCGTCGAGCACGGCGAAATAGGGCGTGGCCACCCGCCCAAGCGCCGCAAACAGCATCTCCGCGCGGCCTCCGCCCTCGATGCAAAACTCCTCGAAGCGCGCGATCGCGCCACCCTCGCCGCTTTTCAGCGCGGTCAGATCGAGATCGCGGTATTTGGCGAACAGCACGATGAAGCGCCCAAAAGTCTGCCGTGCGATCGACTGGACGGCGCGCGGCAAAACCTCGATCGGCCGGCCCCGCAACGCACGATGACGGTCACTTCCGGCGCGGGGCCAGCGCGTCCCTCGCCGCGTCGCGTTCGGCCATGGCGCGAAGGTGATAGTCGCAGGCGCTGCGGATGAGCCGTTCGGCGCTGAACCGGGTCTCGAAAGATGCGGCGCGCCTCCTCGCCCATCTCGCGCGCGCGTTCCGGATTGTCCCGGCAGAATTCAAAATGCTCGCGGACGCGCAGGGCGACCGATTCGACCGGCTGCGCGGGATCGAAATAAAGCACGCTGTCGCCGAACCACTTGCGGGCCCACGGCATGTCCGGGGAGATCGAGACGGCGCCGACGCTCGAAATTTCGAATATGCGATTCGAGACGATGTCCTCCTGCTGCCAGCGCTCGTCCATGAGCGCGAGGCCGAGGCCGGCATTCGGCGTAGATCCGCTGCGGCCCCGCGCCATCGAATGGCACCGGGCCGGCGTAACTCTTGAGGCCCTCCTTGCGCCACGAACCTTCCGGCCCGTGAATTCGCAGCAGTTCCAGCCGGTCGAGGGTCCGGAAAAGCAGCGGCATGCGCCGGTTCCAGTTGGTGCCGAAATAGGCGACGCGCAAAGTCGACGCCCGGTCGGGCCGGCGCCAGTCCGAGCGCAAGTCGTTGGTCTGCGGCGTGTTGAAGAAGAAGCCGGGTTCGCTCGGCCGTCCGACGCCATGGCTGAAATCGCGGATGAAGCGCTCGAGGCGATCCGAGATCGTCAGATAGCCGTCGTACGAGAGGATGTTGCGCAACCGCTGCGGCTGTTCGAACAGATAGGATTTCGGCTCGTGGACGACGAGATAGGTTGGAAGGTCCACGACTTTGGGAACCGCCGTCGCCAGCGAGATGACAAAGTCCGGATTGCAGGCCTCGATGTCCTCGTGGGACGCACAGGCGGCGAGCTCCACCCCTATGCGGGCCGCCGCCTCGGCCATCGAGGCGAAAGCCTGGTTCTCCGACGAATTCGTCCAGGGATTGTGATAGGCAATCCGCGTCTTCGTCTTCGAGATGGACTGCACAAACATTATCGGCTGAATCCGAAGCCGTCCGAATGCCCGTCAGCGGCGGGATTAGCCGCAACCTAGCGAGCTGCGGCGCCTGTTGCGTAAAGTTCGCTTGCGCCATAGTCAAGCAAGGCAAAAGCCCAGTCTTGACTGATCCCCAATGCGATTTGCTTTGCCCAAATTCCTGGCGCCGCGGCCGCCGCGTCGGCCTTCGCGGCTGGCTTCGCTGCACGCCGAAATCGCCGCGCTCGGCGCCGTATTTGGCGCGGCGCCATATCCATTGCCCGCAGGCGAAGCCGAGTGCGCACGCTTTGCGATGCCCGAGCCGGAGGGGGCGCCGGAATTCATCGGGGTGGCGCTGCATCTGCAGGTTCTCTCAGATGGCGTTACCGTCCGCCTGGTCGCGCCCGCTGGCGAGATTCTGGACCATCTCTACTGCCCGATGCGGGCAGCGCCCTACATTCTGGCGCCCTTCGGTCGGCCAGCGGCCGGAACCACGTTGCGAATCGGTCATATCACGCCGCGTTCCGAGGTTTTGGTCAGCGAGGCGCTGACGTTTTCGTGGCCTCAGGGCGCGCTCAGCCCGGAGCGTGTTTTTCCCGACGTCGCGCTGACCGACTTCGCCGCCTGGCCCCAAAATCCTTTCGCCGCACCCGGCGTCGAAGACGCGCCGGCGCGGCTGCGGGACCGGCTCTATCGCGCCCTCGAACGGCCCACGGCCGCGCCCTGGCTTCAGGGCCTGAAAATCTGGCTGGAGTCCGGCGACGAGCAGTCGCATTGTCTGATGAAATATGGGCTGTACGAGCCCGAAAGCCTGCTCGCCATGGAGCGCCGATTGTCGCCGGGCGCGCTCGCCGTCGACATCGGCGCGAATTGCGGATTGTTCACGCTGGTCGCGGCGCGTGCGGTCGCCGCGAATGGACGCATCCTCGCGTTGGAGCCGAGCCCGCGCGAATTCGCGCGGCTCAGCGCCAATGTCGCGCTCAACGGTTTTGATCACGTCCGCTGCCTCTGCGTTGCGGCCGCCGAGACGCCGGGAATCGCGATGCTCAACATCGCCGAGCCGCCGTTCTCGGGCCACAACACCTTTGCGCCGCGCTTCGCCTTTTCGGCGGTCGCGCTCGCGGAAGCGCGCGAAGTTCCGGCGGCGACGCTCGACGAGCTCCTTAAAGGCGAATTGCGCTGCGACTTCATCAAACTCGACGTCGAGGGCGCGGAGTTTTCGGCGCTGCGCGGCGCCGAAGCGACGATCGCGCGCCATCGCCCTACTCTGCTCGTCGAGATCAATCCGGCGGCGCTCTCCGCCAATGGCGCGAGCGCAGGCGAATTGCTGGAATGGCTCGCCGCGCACGGCTACGAGCTCAATGGCGTCGACCCTCGCAACGCGGAGCTGACCCCTTTCGCGCTCGAGGGCGACAGGACCGTCAACGCGCTCGCCGCGCCGCGCGCCTGACGCGCCTATCCGACGACCAGCGCCACTTTGCCGATGTTGCGCCGCGCCTCGATATGAGCGTGCGCCGCGCCCGCCTCAGCGAGCGGAAAGGCCCGGTCGATGTGGGGGCGGACCCAGCCTTCGGCGACGCCTTCCAGGATGTGCTCCATCCAGGCGCGGATTTTTCCCGTCTCGTCCCACAGGTGGCCGACGTTGACGCCAAACACGCCACGGTTCCCGCCCATCAGCGAGAGCGGATGAAAGAACGGCATGGCGAGCCCGGCGGCGATCATTTGCGCCTTGGCGAGCGCGCCGCCGCCCGACATCGACGACACGCCGAACATGCCGAGCCGGCCCGTCGGGCGCAGGGCGGCATAGCTCTTGCGCCAATGGCCGCCGCCAATCGGGTCGAGCACGAGTTCGACGCCACGCCCGTTCGTTAGCCGCTTGACCTCGATTGTCCAGTCTCCGCTACGATAATCGATCGCGTGATGAAGCCCGTGGGCTTTCAGGAACTCGTGCTTGCCGCGGCTCGCTGTGCCGAGGATCGTCGCGCCGACATGGCGCGCGATGTCGATCGCTGCGAGTCCGACGCCGCCGCCGGCGTTGTGGACCAGCACGGTCTCGTCGGATTTGAGCGCGCCCATGACGACCAGCAACTGCCAGGCGGTCAGGTAGTTGACGGGCAGCGCTACGCATTGCTCGAAACTTAGGTTTGTGGGACGCGCGAAGACCTGGGCCGGCGGCGCGACGACGACATCGGCATAGCCGCCGAACCTCGTCAGCGCGAACACGTCGCGGCCGAGAAAACCCTGATCGCCATTCGGCCCGACCGCGTCGACAGTTCCCGCGACTTCGTAGCCCACCACGAACGGAGTTTTGGGCGCGTCCGGATAGAGCCCCTGACGGGCCAGAATGTCGGCGAAATTGACGCCGCTCGCGCGCACGCGGATGCGAAGTTGATCGCCGGAGGGCGTAGGGTCGGGCGACTCACGGACAACGAGTTTTTCCGGACCGCCCGCGCCAGTGATGACTATTTGGCGAATGTTCGTCTCGTAGGTTTGGCGTGCGCCCGCGCCGTTTTACGGAGGGAGCGCTCACACCGATCCCAAGGGCCTGCTAATGCGGCGAACGAAAGCGTTCCGTGTCGCCTAAACGGACGATCGGATCGTCGAATATCGGGTCACGGAGCACTTGCAGGAACTCGCCATGCAACGGATGCTCCTCCGACCAGATCTGCATGTCCTTGAACTTGGCGCCGAGGTGAGCGCGATCCCAATCGTAAATGAGGGTGAACGCAACGTTGTTCACGCCAAGCGCCTTTCCCCATCTGACGAACTCCGCCATCTCTCGGAAATTTTGCGCCTGAACTACGAACGCCAGGGTGACGCTTTTGATTTGGCCCCGCCTCTTGGAACCCACCAGGAACTCGAGGTTCGCCGACAGCCGTTCCCAATTCCCGCCACGACGAACGATGTCGTAAGTGGATTTTTGCGCCGCATCTACCGACACCAGCACGGAATGCACCCGGTTCTGCAGGCGCAGCTCAGTCCATGCCGCGCTGTCGCACAACACGCCGTTGGTGTGCAGACTTATCCCCATGTTGGGATATCTGTCCGCCGTCATCGATAAAATGTCGCGATAATGCTTGCTCGCGAACGGATCGCCATCGCCTGACAATTCAAGTATTCGGCAGTCCTTTATAAACGGCAATATGAAGTCTCTTAGGACGCGGTCAAGTTCAGCTTGGCGGTTCTTTTTCGCGACTAGAATAGTATCTCGGCAAGACGGGCAGGATAAATTGCAAGAATCATCGTGCACCAGTTTAACATGCATGGGCAGGCGCGGAGACTTTATGATATTGTGCCTGGCCACCACACGGTAGTAGGGATCCCACAACTCAGTCCTACTCGGAAGATGCCTGCCAGCGATCTGCGGACACTTGATGTGGTCGCACATCGAAAACGATCCATCGAGAATACCTTGTCTGAAACTCTGCACCGTGTCCGAGTTCCAGATTGTAGTTGGATCGTCTGTAAAGATATTGCCGATTTTCTTGAAGTCGCTGTATCGAGGGCAACAGGTGAATATCGCGCCGTCACTGTGAATTTCGACGAACGACCACGGCAAATGACAAAATCGAGTTTTCAACCAATCGGCGGTGCCGGCGGCTTTCGTATCCCTCACGCTTTCAGCAATCATGAGAGCACACTAGCGAATTCCACCAGGTTGTAAATTATCAACTCCACGAGTTATTACCGGGAAACTTTGGATACATTGCCGACCCACCGCCCAAACAAGCTAGATAGTCTGGCCCGGATGCCATCTGAAGTTTTCTACGCGGATTCGAGATTGAGTATAGTTTATCCGCAATGTGCGGTTAGCTCGCATATGGGGCGTTGGTGAGGCGTTGGCAAGTTTGGGTGAGATTGCGAGGCCTTCGAAGCCGAGGCGCGCAGTCACGATGCCTTGGTCTGGAGGCTTAGAGAATGTCGCTTCCCCGTCTCGGTGCAGGAAACGTGCGCGATTGGCGAACGTTTATGGCTGTTTGAGCCTGCCGACGCTGCAGGCCGCTGAGCCTGCGCCAGTACGCCTTCCCCTCCTCTCAACCTACATTGGTCGTGAAACAGATCGAGCCGCTGAGGAGCGTAAGGTCTCGCGCGAGAGCACGCCGTCGTCCGCTCGAATCGCTGCGAACCACTTAAAGTGTGTTAACGACATCTAGTTGATTCTTTCTCACAAAACAACTATAGATTGCGTCATGGCCTACCGTATCCTGGTCCTCGAGGACGATCGAGTCGCCGCCCTCCTCCTGAAGCGGGCGTTCAATTCCGCAGCGAAGCGGCAGAGCGCCGATCTGGCGCTCGACAGTTCGGAAAACGGTTTTGACGCCATCAACTTCGTCGCGCGCAGCGACCTCCTGAACGCGCTGCCCGACGTCGTCGTGGTCGATCTCGACATGCCCGTCATGGACGGCATGACATTTCTGCGGTCGCTCAGGACGTCCTTCGACTTGCAGGACGTGCGCGCCATCGTGCTGACGAGCAGCTCGGAGCCCGCCATCCACGAGGCCGCGATGCGCGCCGGCGCGGATCGGGTGTTCGCCAAACCGGACAGTTTTGGCGGACTCGTCGCGATCGCCGAGCAAATCCTCGCCGAGGCCGCTGAGGACTGCGAGATCCGAGCTATGCGCCTGCCGCCGGAGTTGGCGAGCGCCCCCTACTCCCTCACCACATAGGTCATGAACCGGATCGTCCCGCCCGCGTCAACCTCGCGATAGAGGCCCTGAATTTCGGACTCGAAGCCCGGAAACAGGTTGGCGGCGCGCTCAAAGGCTTTCAGGTAGTCGACCATCGGCCTTGAGCGTTCGTCGAGCCGCTCGCCGGGCACGATCGTCGCGATGCCCGGCGGGTAGACGACCCAGAGCGTCGTCGCGATGCGCCCGCCGACCTGCGAAAGCGGCACGTAATCGACGTTGTTGCGCACAAGCTGCTTGGCGGCGTCGCGCGGCGACATGGCGATGTTCGGCAGGTGCTCGGGCATGAACTGGCGTTTTTGCAACGCGCTGATGTTGCTCTCGCGGCAATAGCTGTGGAACTCGCCACAAAGGTCACGAAGCCGACGGCCCTTGTAGCGCAGCGGCCGCTTGGCGACGAATTCCGGCATCACGTCGTCGAGCAGCGCATTCTCGTCGTGCAGGCGCTTGAACGCGACGAGCGCGGAGACGAGCGTGCCCGCCTTGCTCGACTCGACGCCGGGGGTAAGCAGGAAGAGCAGCGAATTGAGGTCGTTCTTCTCCGGCACCACCCGGTTTTCGCGCAAATATTGCGCAACAATTGGCGCAGGCACCCCGTGCATTTCGTAGTCGCCGCTTCTGCGGTCGAAGCCCGGCGTCAGCAGGGTCAGCTTGCAGGGATCGGTGATCGCAAAGCCCGGGTTCAGGTGCGTGAAGCCGTGCCAGGCCTCGCCCGGGTTCAGCCGCCAGTAGCGGGAATCGCGGGCCAGAATGTCGGTCGACAGCGATTCCCACGGCACGTTGTGTGACGCGCCGGCCTGCGACACGTCGGGGATTTCGATGCGGTCCGGCACGAACGGGTCGAAGAACCAGCGCCGCGCCGGGTCGCGCTCCTTCTCCTCGAACTCCCGCCGGACCGCGCTGAGCTTCTTGCGCAGCTCGATTCCGAGCCTGACCGTGTCGTCCCAAAGGACTTCGCCGGACTTGCCCTTCATCATCTGCGCGCCGACGTCGAGCGAGGCGAACAGGGGATAGAACGGCGAAGTCGAGGCGTGCTGCATGAAGCCTTCGTTAAAGCGGCGATGTTCCACGCGACGCCGCTGGCCCTTGATGTGCCGGTCCTTCATGTGGATCTGCGATGACTGCGAAAAGCTCGCGAGCTGCTTGTGGCGTCGACTGCGTCGCGACGATGCCCGGCGAACTGCTCGCTCAAACCTTTGAGGCCCATCGCGAAGCGCCGCTCGTAGATCGGGTGGAACTTCATGAAGCCCGCCCAGGCCTCGTCGAACAGGATGTAGTCGCAGAGGTGGCCGATGCGCTCGACGATGGTTTCGGCATCGTAGATCGTGCCGTCGTAGGTGCATTGCTCGATGACGGCGACGCGGAACGGGCGCGGCCGTGTCCAGGCCTCGGGGTCTTTCACCAGCGGATGAAAGCGGATGCGCTCGCGGATCGCCTGTTCGTCGAAGGCGTCCGGCCGGATCGGGCCGATCAGGCCATAGGCGTTGCGGTCGGTCGACATATAGATCGGAATGCCGCCGCTGATCAGCAGCGCGCCGTGATGGGCGGCCTTGTGGTTGTTGCGGTCGAACAGCACCAGGTCGTCCTCGGCGACGAGATTGTTGAGCACGATCTTGTTGGAGGAGGACGTGCCGTTCAGCACGAAGTAGGTCTTTTCCGCGCCGAAGATGGCCGCCGCCTCCTTCTGCGCCTGCAAGCGCGGGCCCCTCGTGGGTCAGCAGGTCGCCGAGCTCCAGCACGGAATTGTCGAGGTCGTCGCGAAAGATCGCCTCGCCCAGATGCTCCATGAAGATGCGGCCGATCGGGCGAGCGGTTGTAGAAGATGCCGCCGTTATGTCCGGGGCAGGTCCAGAGCTGGTTGCCCTCCTCCGCGTAATCGACGAGCGCGCCGAAGAACGGCGTCTTCAGCGTCTCGGCATATTGCTTGAGGCGCGAGACGAGGTTCTTGGCGATGAATTCCGGCGTCTCCTCGGCGAGGAACACATAGCCGTCGATATAGTCGAGCACTTCGACCGGAATGTCCTCGAAGCGCTTGCCGCGCACGAGGATGACGATCGGCATGTCGAGGCCGCGCTTGCGCATCAGATTGATGAGCGAGGCGGCCTTGCCCTCGATGCCCTTCTTGCCCCAGTCGACCACCATGCAGGCCGATCGCGGCGTCGGTCTGCACGGCGATCTCGGCGTCGTCGACGCGCCGCGCCCGCACGACCTGAAAGCCCATCCGCTCGATCGCCGCGATGATCTGGTTGACCCGCAAGCCCTCGAGGTCGTCGGCGTCGAAATTGGGGGCGGAGAACAGGAAGGTGAAACGCTGGAAGTAGTTCATCGTTTTGGATCCGCGCCTCGAGGCCCAAGCGCATTCGCGCCCGTGTGCCGGTCAGACCTTACGCCCATGACAGAAACATGACAGCGGGGGAAGAGGTTGGCTGTCAGGGGAACGACGCGCGCCCTCCGGCGTTGATTTCTTCGAATATGAACTCGAGGGAGCTTGAAATGAGCGAAGACCGCGCCTATGGCGACTCCTTGCTGGAGCAGATCAAGGACAAATTCAACGAGGTCGTCGGTCTGCCTTCGGGCAAGATCACCGACGTCCACGAGGTTCCGCGGAAGGATTTGGAGGCGCCGCGCGGCACGCTGACTTCGGACGATTCCGAAGCCCTGCCGCAGCAGCATGGAACCGGCATCGCGGTCAATTGAGGGAGAGTCTTATGCCGACTGAAATCCCGACGGGAACGCCGCGCGAAATTCCCGGCGGTCCGCCCGATTCCTTCGACGAGTTGATCAAGAAGGCGGATGAGCTGAAGCAGCGGATCGAGGAAGAAAAGCGCAAGACCAACATGCCGATCAATTCCTCGCTCGGCGATCCCGCCATCGACGCCAGCAACGCCGACGGCCACAACGATCTGCCACCCGACGACGACGAGAACTGAGGTCTGTTCCCGTCATCCCCGCGAAAGCGGGGATCCAGTGTGTGACGCTGCCGGAAGCCGTGAGCGCTACGATTTGGATCCCCGCTTTCGCGGGAATGACAATTTTGGCTTTACGGCGCAGCCATCCGTCACCCCTGCAAATATTTGTTGAACCAGTCCAGCGTGCGCTGCCAGGCCTGCTTGGCGGCGGCCTCGTCGTAGCGCGGCGTCGTGTCGTTGTGGAAGCCGTGATTGGCGCCCTTGTAGATGTGGCCCTCGTGCGTGACGCCGGCCTTGGTGAGCGCGGCGTCGAATGCCGGCCAACCGCCGGTGATGCGCGTGGTCAAGTTCGCCATATTGGGCGTTGATCGGCGCCTTGATCTTCGTGACGTCGGCGCTGGGGGCTGCACGCCGTAGAAGGGCACGCCGGCGCGAGAGCTCGGCGCCCAGGCGCACGGCCAGCTTGTTGACGATGCCGCCGCCGAAGCAGAAGCCGACCGCGCCGAGCTTTCCGGTGCTCTCCGGCCGCGCCTTCAGCCAGCGGCGCGAAGCGACGAAATCCTCGGTCATCTTGGCCGGTCGACCGTCTTGAAAGCGTGCGGCGGCCTTTTCCTCGTCGCCGGGATAGCCGCCGACCGAGGTGAGGCCATCGGGCGCGAAGCGCCATGAAATTCGGCGATGGCCAAGCCGGCGCGCGACATCCTCGATGTAGGGGTTGAGGCCGCGGTTCTCGTGAATGACGAGCACCGCCGGGCAAATTCGTCGCGTCGCTCGGCCGGGCGCACGAAATAGCCCTTGATCGTGCCGTTGCCCTGCGGCGAGGCGACGGTTCCGTCTCGGTCTTGAGGCGCGGATCGTCGGGCTGGAACCTGGATCGCCAGCGCATAGTTCGGCTTCAGCATCTCGAGCAGACGCCGGCCGCCGTCACGCCGCCGACCGGCGAATTTCTGCGCCGCCGTCCAGGAAAGCGCGGCGGTCGATCTCGCCGTGCACGTAGCCGTCGAACAGATTGAGCAGTTCCTGCGGAAAGTCCGACGCCTTCTTGCGTTCCATGGCCTCGCCTCGCGTTTCCAGTGTCCGCCCAGAAATTCCACGAGCTTGCGACGAGATCGTGGCGGAGCGAGCGCTCAGGGCGAGGGAGCAAACGCCGTCGCGATGAGCGCCATGATCTCTGCGTATACGATCATCACGAGTTCCCATCGCGACCACAGCCTTCAGAGTCCACTGAGGTTTCGGATAGGCCCGCGACAGCGGCACGACCACGAAATTCATCACGACGAAGATCACGACGCCGTAGAGCGCGCCGAACAGCAGCGGCTGCGCGCGGATCCCCGCGACACGCCACATGGCGATGTTGAAGACGAGCGCGATGACGAACGACATCGCGACCTGTAGGACGAGGCCGAGCGCCATCGATTGCGCGCCGCTCTCATAGGAAGCCTTGCCGAGCAGCCCGCTGGCGACCGTCTGGAGAATTTTGCCGGGCGGGGCGCGAACCAGAGCCGAGGCGGCGAATATGTCGGGGATGCCTGCGGCGAACGCCGCGAGCAAGGCGGAAAGAAACAGACTCATGGGTCCGCCTCCGTGAGAGGAATTGCGCAGCCCGGCCGAACTGGGATAAAACCGACTGACGGTCAACAAATAACCGACTGTTAGTCGGTTTGTCAAGGAAGCAGTCATGGCCAAGCAGGCGGAGCGCCGCCAGGCGACGCGCGACGCCATCGTCGCGGCGGCGGAGCGCCTGTTCGGTGACGAAGGCTTTGACGGGACAGTAATCGACGACATCGCCGCCGAGGCTGGCGTCGCCAAGGGCGCGGTCTATCACCATTTTGCGAGCAAGGAGGCCGTCTTCGAAGCGGCGCTTCGCCGCCGCAGCGCCGCGCTCGCGGCCGAGATCACGGCCAAGGTGATCGAGGCCGGCGATGTGCTCGCCATGCTCGCGCGTGGACCGAGTTCTACTTCGAAGCCTGCGCTTCCGGCGCGACCGGGCAGATCATCCTGAAGGACGGCCCGGCGGTACTCGGCTGGCAGCGCTGGCGCGAAATCGACGAGGAGCATTTTGGGCAGGCGATTCCCCAAACCCTCGCTGTCGCCATGAACCAAGGCCTGATCGAACGTCAGACGGTCGGCCCGCTCGCTCGCCTGCTGCTCGGCGCGGTCACCGAAGCAGCGGCGGCCTGCGCGGCAAGCGCCGACCCCGCCACGACGGGACGCGAACACGCCGCCGCCTTCGAACGGCTGCTGCAGGGCCTGCGGAAACGGTGAGAATATGGAGCGGCGG
>CAVQBX010000049.1:0-54364 GCA_963710855.1 uncultured Pseudomonadota bacterium
AGGCCGACCCTCCTCAGGATCCGGCGCGCTTGCGGCCGCGGGCCTGAACGCCGGCGCGGCGGGCTTCGATGGCGTCGGGCGTCAGCGAACCATTGTGCGCCCGGGCGCGCTCGCGTTCGAGCGTCAGGCCCTCGCCGAGCGGGAGCGCGTAGCCGGCGTCGATCACGCCCTTCAGGGCGGCGAGCATCGCGGCGTCGGCCTCGGCCATTTGGCGCGCAAGAGCGAGGGCGGTCGGCAGCAGATCCGGCGGCGCGACGACGCGGTTGACGAGCCCCCAATCCCGGGCTTCGGCGGCGTCGAGGAACCGGCCGCTGAGCGACAGCTCCTTGGCGCGATAGGGACCGATGAGGCGCGGCAGCCGCTGCGACAGTCCCCAGCCCGGCATCACGCCGACGCGGGCGTGCGTATCTGCGAAGCGGGCGTTGGTTGAAGCAATCAGCACATCGCAGGCCAGGGCCAACTCGAACCCGCCGGTGATGGCGTAGCCGTTGATGGCGGCGATGATGGGTTTTCGGCAGGCCTCGATCGCCGCAACGGGATCCTGCTGTTGAACCTCGGAGAAGCCGGCCCCAAGCGCATCGGCTTCGGCGCCGAGTTCCTTGAGGTCGAGACCGGCCGAGAAGGCGCGATCCCCCGCGCCGGTCAATACGATCACACGCACGTCCGCGTCGGCTTCGAGGTCGATGAGGGCCGCGGCCAGTTGGCGGCGCAGCGATTTCGACAGCGCGTTCATCGCGTGGGGACGATTGAGCGTCACGATCGCGACCGCGCCCTCGCGCGCGACAAGCACCTCTGACATCACTTTCGCTCCCTCATGCGCGCTATTGTAGCCGCGGTCGCTGATCGCGACGGTTGGGCTTGGCTGACACGCAATAAAATGAGGCGTCACACGACCGCCGCGGTCAGCGACCGCGGCTACAATGGCGCTCGGGATTCCGCCCCAACTCCCTTCGATCTGCGGGCGGCGACGGGCTGCTGTCAAGCTTGGCGCCGCGCGACGTCCAGGGCTTCAATCGGCGCTCGGAGTTTATATGCTGGTTTTGCGCCGCTCCCGTCGACAGGAATGTCTCCATGAAATTGCGTTCGATGCTGTTCGTGCCGGGCGACTCCGAGCGCAAATTCGCGAAGGCTGTAACTTGCGGCGCGGACGCGCTGATCCTCGATCTCGAGGATTCCGTCGCGCCGGCCCAAAAGTTTTCCGCGCGCGCCGAAGTCGCGGCGCGGATCGAGGAAAAATCGGGGCGCGGCTGGTCGCTGTTCGTGCGCATCAACGCGCTCGACACGGGCCTGGCGCTCGACGATCTCGCGGCGGTCGTCAAGCCCGGGCTGGACGGCGTGCTGATCCCCAAGGCCAACGACGCCGACGACATCGTGCAGATCGGCCATTATCTCGATGCGTTCGAGACCAGGGCGGGCATGACGCTCGGGTCGGTCAAAATCGCAGTCGTTGCGACGGAAACGGCGCGCGCGATGTTCACGCTTGAAAGCTACACGCCGGCCCCTCCCCGTCTCGCGGCGCTGACCTGGGGCGCGGAAGACCTCGCCGCGGCGCTGGGGGCCACCGCCAATCGCGACGATGACGGTTGGACGGAACCCTATCGCGTCGCCCGCGTAAGCTGCCTGTTCGCCGCGGCTTCAGCCGGTGTGACGCCCATTGATACCATCTATGCCGATTTTCGCAACTCCGAGGGTCTTGAGCGCGAATGCCGCCGCTCGCGCCGCGACGGCTTTTTGGGCCGCCTCGCCATTCATCCGGATCAGGTCGAGACGATCAACCGCTGCTATTCGCCCTCTGAGGCCGAGATCGCCTTCGCGCGCCGCATCGTCGAAGCCTTCGCCGCCAACCCGAGCGCGGGCGCCCTTGGGCTTGACGGCAAGATGGTCGATATTCCGCACCTGAAGGCGGCCCAAAAAGTGCTGGCCGCGATCTGACGAGGCGCTTCAACTTTTGCGGAGCTTTTTCAGCCACGCATTCGCCTGCCGGCGCACGTTGGCGGGCGCCGTGCCGCCGTGCGACTTGCGGCTCCTCACCGAATTCATCACGCCGAGTACGCCATACACCCCGTCGGTGATGCGCGGCTCTATGCCCTGCAAGTCTTCCAGCTTCAGTTTTTCCAGAGCGACGCCGCGCTCGGCCGCCAAGGCGACGATGCGGCCAGTGATGTGGTGGGCTTCGCGAAACGGCATCTGAAGCGTGCGCACGAGCCAGTCGGCGAGGTCGGTGGCGGTCGCATAGCCGGCGCCGGCTGCGGCGCGCATGCGCTTGGCGTCAGGGGTCAGGTCGGTGACCATGCCCGAGGTCGCCGCAAGGCATAGCGAGAGCGTCTGGAGGGCGTCGAACACCCCCTCCTTGTCTTCCTGCATGTCCTTCGAATAGGCGAGCGGCAGGCCTTTCATGACGGTGAGCAGCCCCATCAGGGCGCCGAACACGCGGCCCGACTTGCCGCGCACCAGCTCCGCCGCGTCGGGGTTGCGCTTCTGCGGCATGATCGAGGAACCGGTGGAGAAAGCGTCGCTCAGCCGGATGAAGCCGAACTGCGGCGTCGCCCACAGCACCAGTTCCTCGGCGAAGCGCGACAGATGCACGGCGCAGATCGACGCCGCGGCAAGCGTTTCCAGCGCAAAATCGCGATCGGCGACGCTGTCGAGCGAATTGGCGGTCGGACGGTCGAAACCCAGCGCCTTCGCCGTGGCGTGACGGTCGATCGGAAAGGAGGTGCCGGCGAGCGCGGCCGCGCCGAGCGGGCTCTCATTGAGCCGCCGGCGCGCGTCCTGGAGCCGGCCGCGATCGCGGGCCAGCATTTCGACATAGGCCAGCAGATGATGGCCGAACGTGACGGGTTGCGCGGATTGCAGGTGCGTAAAGCCCGGCATCACCATGTCGGCGCTCGCGAGCGCGCGGTCGGCGAGCGCCCTTTGCAGGTCGGCGATCTGGCCGTCGAGCGCGTCGATGGTGTCGCGCACCCAGAGCTTGAAATCGGTCGCGATCTGGTCGTTGCGCGAGCGCGCGGTGTGCAGGCGCCCGGCCGGCGCGCCGATCAGCGCGCTGAGCCGGCTTTCGACGTTCATGTGCACGTCCTCGAGGGCGCGCGAAAATTCGAATTTGCCGGCCTCGATTTCGCCTTTGACTTCGTCCAGACCCTTCGTGATGGCGGCCGCGTCCTCGGCGCCGACGATGCCCTGCGCGGCGAGCATCGCGACATGGGCCTTGGATCCGGCTATATCCTGGGCGCTGAGCTTGCGGTCAAAGTCGATCGAGGCGTTGATCTCTTCCATGATCTCGGCCGGGGCGCTCGCGAACCTGCCGCCCCACATCTTGTTGCTCATTTCGGAACTCTAGCTTGAAAATAGACCGTCGAATTCTGATCGGGCTCGCTCCTCGTCGCCTTGGGCGTCGTCGCGGCGGGCGTGTCTTTAGGCATCGGCGGGGGCGGCGGCAAGTCCGAGGCCGCGTGCGGGGCGTCGTCGGAACAGCGCGCGGCGGCGTTGAAGCCGCTCGCGCATGGCGAAATCGCCGCGCTCGCGGTGAGCCCGCGCCGCCCACCCGAGATCAGCTTCAATTCGCCGGACGGGCAGAAATTGACGCTCGCCGACTTCAAGGGCCGCGCTCTGGCGCTGAACCTCTGGGCGACTTGGTGCGTGCCGTGCCGCGCCGAAATGCCGGCGCTCGACCGCCTGGAAGCGAAGAGCGGGAGCCCGCATTTCGAGGTCGCGGCGGTCAATGTCGACACGGCGCGGCTGGAGCGGCCGGCGGCGTTTCTCGACCAGATCGGGGTCAAAACCCTGAAGCGCTACGCCGACCCGAGCGGCGACGCCTTCGAGACGCTGCGAATGGCCGGAACGGCGCTCGGCCTGCCGACGACGCTGCTGATCGACGCCGACGGCTGCCAGGTCGGGGTCGTCGCCGGCCCCGCCAACTGGGATTCTCAGGAAGCCGCGGCGGCCATCAAGACGCTGAGCGGAGGATAGACGCTTACGCCAGCCGCTCCCTCCCCCTTGATGGGGGAGGGTTGGGGAGGGGGTGAGAGCCACTGCGTTTTGAGGGCGGACCCCCCACCCTAACCCTCCCCCACAAGGGGGGAGGGGATTGGATAGCGGGAGTCAGGCTGATCGACAGGCCGCCCTATCCCGAGGTCGGGTTGTCATCCATAAGCGAGCGGCGGCGGGGCGCGTCCCTTTCAATCGTCGCGATCTCGACGACCACCGATCGGAACTGAGACCAGCGGGGCGCCGATCCGACCGTCGCGCGAAAGCCGATGCGCTCGACAATCGTGCGCAACCGTGTCGGCAACGCCTGATCCTTGACGTCGTGGTGATGTTGGAGAGCCATGGCGACCTCCCTTCCGCCTCGAAAAGGCGGATTGCGCTTCACCCCCTTGTGCCCGCGCCGTTCTACCGCGGCGCCGCCGTTCCCGCTTCGATGACGGAGCTGATGAAGGCTCTGAGGTTGTTGAACAGGCCTCCGCGCGGGGCGCTCGTCTTCAGCGTCGTCAGATAGTCTTCCGCCCATTGTTTGATATCGTTGCGCATCAGATATTCGAACATCCGGCCATGTCGCTCGCGGCGTTCCTCGAGCGGCATTTCCAGAGCAAACTTCAACGCGTTCGCTACGCCCTCGACTTCGTGCGGATTGACGATCACCGCCTCCTCGAGCTTGGCGGCGGCGCCGGCGAGCTGCGAGAGCACGAGCACGCCGGGGTTTTCGGGGTCCTGCGCGGCCAAGAATTCCTTGGCGACCAGATTCATGCCGTCGCGCAGCGGCGTCACCAAGGCGACGTCGGCGAGCCTGTAAAGGCCTGCGAGCGCGGTTCGCGAATAAGATCGGTTGATGTAGCGGATCGGCGTCCAGGTCGCATCGCCATAGAGACCGTTCACCTTGCCGATCAGGCCGGTGACCTCCTGCTCGATTTCCTCATATTCCTTGATGCCGGTGCGGCCCCGCGGCGTTATCTGGAGATACACCACTTTGCCGCGCCATTCGGGATTTTGATTGAGGAAGGCCTCAAAGGCGCGGATACGTTGGGGAATGCCTTTGGAATAGTCGAGCCGGTCGACGCCGATGACGAGCTTGAGCCCGCCGAGGCTCTCCTTGATCTTGACCACCTCCGAGGAGAGCGCCGACTTGCGGGCGAGACGATTGAGGGCCGCAGTCTCGACGGCTACGGGGAATACGCCGAGCCGAACTCTGCCGGCCTTCATATTCGAATACGTTGGTGCGGACCTCGCGCGCGCCGATCGAGACGAGATAGCGCGCGAAATTGTCGCGATCGTTGTCGGTCTGAAAGCCGACGAGATCATAGTAGGTCAGGCTGCCCAGAATTTCCTTGTGATGAGGCATGGCGTTGAGAATGTCGACGGGCGCGCAGGGAATGTGCAGATAGAAGCCGATCGCGTTCTTGTGGCCGCGCTCGCGCAAAGCCTCGCCGAGCGGAATCAGATGATAGTCGTGCACCCAGACAATGTCGTCTTCATAAAGAAGATCGCTCAGCGCATCGGCGAAGCGGCGATTGACGCGCATGTAGCCTGACGCATCGCTGCGCGAATAGGCCTGAAGATCGACGCGGTAATGCAGGATCGGCCACAGCACGCTGTTGGCAAAGCCGTTGTAATATTCCTGGAAGTCGCCTTCCTCCAGGTCGATCAGGGCGTAGGTGACGTGTTTTTCCTCGACGATGCGCGCGCTCGGCTCCGGATGCTCCTGGGTTTCTCCGCTCCAGCCGAACCACATGCCGTCGCGGCCCTTCATGGCCGCCTTGACCGCGACCGCCAGGCCGCCGACCAGCGGGGTGCGCGATTTATCGGGAACCGCGACGCGGTTCGAGACTATGACGATGCGCGCGCCCATGCGTCCTCCCAACTGAGCGAGAGCCTTGCGGCCGTATTTATGATTCCCGCCATGGAATAGGTCTGGGGCAGGTTTCCCCAAAGCTCCCCCGTATCCGGATGGATGTCTTCGGAAAGGATTCCGAAGTGATTGCGCGCCGCCAGAACCGCCTCGAACATCTCGCGCGCCTCGGCCTTGCGGCCTATCTGACAGAGGGCGTCCATGTACCAGAACTCACAAGCGAGAAAGGCGGTCTCCGGGGGACCGAAATCATCAGGCGCCGCATACCGCAAAACGCGGCCCTTTCTCAGAAGGTTCCGGCCTATGGCGTCGCAGGTGCTGCGGAAGCGCTCGTCGCCCGGCGGCAGAAGACCCAATTCCGAAATCAGCAGCACGCTTGCGTCGAGATAGGTATTGCCCATCGCGCCGACGATCGCCTTGCGCTCGGGGTCCCAAGCCTCCCTGAGAATGCGCTCCCGAATGGTGTGCGCCTTGTCGCGCCAATGCCGGGCGCGATCGTGCAGGCCGATTTTTTCAGCAATCTGGCCGAGCCTGTCGCACGCGACCCAGCACATGGTCGCGGAATAAGTGTGCGGTTCGGAGCGGCTGCGGAACTCCCAGGGCCCGGCGTCGCACTCGAACGCCAGAGAATAGGCGACATCGCCCAACCGCTCGAGACGGCGAAACAAAGGCTCGTCGCCCATCCGAGGCAGGCGTTCGTCGACGAACATCTGTGTGACGGATAAAATGATGCTGCCGTAAACGTCATTCTGCATCTGGCTCGCGGCGAGATTGCCGACCCGAACCGGGCCAAGCCCTTGATAGCCCGCAAGGTCCGGCGCGATGCGCTCTTCGAGCGATTGGAACGGCACGATGCCGTGCACCGGGCGTATCTGCTCGGCGTCGGCGGCTATGGTCGCGATATAGTTGAGATAGTCCTCCATCGTATTGGTCGCGCCGAGCCGGTTCAAGGCGTCGATGACGAAATAGGCGTCACGCATCCAGCAGTAGCGATAGTCCCAGTTGCGCTCAGTTGATGGCGCTTCCGGTATCGAAGTCGTGAGAGCGGCCACGATCGCGCCGGTCTCCTCGAAGCTGCAAAGTTTCAACGAAATGGCGGCGCGGATCACGGCGGCCTGCCACTCGAGGGGAATCGCGAGATTGCGCACCCAGTTGATCCAGTGCTCGCGGGTGCGATCGAGAAATTCCCGGCTCGTCGTGTCGATCGCGCTGCGCAGCGGATCGTCGGAACCGAAAAACAGCGAGATCGGCTTGGTGACCGGGAAAGTCACTTCGCTGGTGATGTAGGAAAGCGGCGCATCGGTTGTCAGGCGAACAACCTCGGCGCCGCCGAGATAGCGGATGTGATTGGAGCCGATGACGGTCTCGTCGACGCGCGCGCCGTAGTTGACGGTCGGGCGAACGCGGATCGCGATCCTCGGCGTTCCCTCGATCGGTTCGATCCGTCTGATGAGTTGCGGCGGTCGGAAGGTGCGCTCGAACCGCTCGAAACGCGGCGCGAAATCGATGATCTTCACCTTCGCTCCGTATTCGTCGGTCATCACGGTCTCGACGATCGCGGTGTTTCTCGCATACTGAGACTCGCAGGCCTTCCGGTTCGCCATCACGACGTCGCAAAAGCCTTTCTCCTCATTGCCCGCCAGCAGACGCGAGAACACAGGGTCGCTATCGAAGGAGGGGAAACACCACCAGACAATTCTGGCTTCGCGATTGACGAGCGCCGCGATGCGGCAATTGCCAATCAAGGCGAGATCGAGCGCCTGCGCTCGCTTAGGCGCCGTCGCCATTACGCGGCCTCCTGATTGACGCACGCGGCAAGCCAAGCCCGCACTTCCGCGGGATTGGCAAACAATTGTGTCGCATCGCGGCGCGGCTTTGCGACAGAAAACGTCTGTCCCGAAGCGCGCTTGACCGCGGAAAACCCGTATTCGTCTGTAATGTCATCGCCAACGAAAATCGGCTTCCGGCCCAGAAACGGCGGCGTTTCGAGGATCGTCTCGATGGCGGAGCCCTTGTCGTAGGAAGCGCATTTGACCTCGAAGGCGAGATGGGCTTCGAGGATCTCGGCGCCCTCCATCGGCTGGCGCTCCATTTCCTCCTCAATCATGGCGCGCAGCGCGTCTTTGCAGCCGCGCGCCTGCGCATAATGCACGGCGATGGTGAAATCCTTGCGCTCGATAAGCACGCCCGGAAAGGCGTGCGCGCGCTCGGCAATGGCTTCAATCAACGCTTCAGGCAGACGCTTGCCGAAGGCGTGCGCGGACGCGGTTGCAGACAACCGGATCTCCGCGCCGTGCACTCCGGCCGCCGGCAGGCGCAAGGGCGCGAACAATCGATCCAGATCATCGATTTCCCGCCCGCTGATCAGCGCGAGCGCGCCGTCGAGCTTGATCTCGATCGCTTTCAGAAGTCTCACGAAGCCCCTTCGGAATGGAAACCTCATCGGGGCGCGCCGCGAACTCGAGCAGCGTCCCGTCGACATCGAGAAACAGCGCGTCTTCCGCGCTCAGAACGGGCCACGCATGTTGGGCAAATACCATCTCACTTGCACCCAACTTGCGCTGTGCCTGCACATCACCTGCCGCCTTTTCCCACATCGGATTCACGTCCTCTCGAACACTGATCAGAGTGGCGACCCAAAAGGCCGGGCGCCGTCGATTCGCTGGCGCGGGTTCATGCTTCGGCCACAAGGTGGAGAGGAAGAATGGCTCTGGAAGGGCGAAAACGTGGCGCACAGCACAGGTTGCGCCTGTTCATCGCTCACCCTCCGACCGTATGCATGACGTATGTTTGTACCCGCGCACGTCGCTCCGACGGCGCCCCTCATTTGATCGCGTTGGTATTTAACGCGGGAACGGCGTTATCGTTCCTTCGCGGCGCTTGGGCGCGGAGATCCAAGCGCGGAATGTCATCTCCGCGCAAGCGGAGATCCCAGCGTTTGATGCTTCGCCCGCATATTCAGACAGAGACATCATGAAAATAGTGAGCTGTAAGACACCGGATCCCAGCTTTCGCGGGGATAAACACGGGCTCAAGGGTATGGCTTGCAGCGATAACCTTTTCGGTTCGGCGCCGAATGCGCCCAATAGCCCTGTGGACAGATATGGCGTTGAGGCAATGGATTGTTTGGCTGGCAATGGCCGTTCGCGTCCAGGTGGTAATTGGCGAGGCAGGTTTTTGGCGCGGCGGACGCCGGAGAGGCCAAGAAGGCCGCCGCCAGCGCCGTCGCGGCGGCAACCCATGACAATCGCACGAACATTTCGCTGTCCCCTCGAACGACGAAACGATCGAAGCACAGTGGGCTCATATTTGGCAAGAGCGTGCCGCGCTACTTTGGCGTGTTGCGCTCAATCGAGATATTTCGCCGCTTCGCGACGCGCAAAAGCCTTCATGCCCGCGCCGTGCTCGGCGATAAAAAGCCGAACGCGCTCCGGGTTACGCTTCGACAATTCGCGCAGCCACCAGCCGATCGCTTTCTGGATGAACCATTCGCGATCCGGAACGAGGCGCGCGGCCGTGGCCAGCACGCGCTCCGGATCGCGTCCGGTTTTCGCGATCGGCAGCGTGAACACCAGCGACGCGCGGCGCGTCCACAGATGCGGGCTTTCGGCGAAGGCTTCGATCTCGTCTAGCAGCGCTTCGTTGGCGATCAGACAACGTCCGGCGACGTCGGCGAAACTGTCCGCGACCGCCCAGCCGTCGAGTTCGTTCATGCGCTCGGCGATGAAGCGCCAGAGCCGGGCGTCGGCGGGGACGCTCTTCGAGCGAAGCACCCTGAGCGCGGCAATTCTTAGGTCGAACACGGGCTCGCGCCAGAGACGTTTGGCGAGCCGCAGGCGCTCGGCGCCGTCGAGAACTCCGGGCGAGTTCACCCAGTAGCGCGTCGATTTGCGGCAGAGATGCGCCCCAGTGCTCGCGGTTCGATTTGTGATACAGTTTTTCTCGCGCCGCGCGCTCGGTTGAGCCTGCGGCTTGCAGCGCCTTCTGCAAATTGTAGGCGATCAGCTCGGTGTCGGCGCCGCTCATTTTTCCTGATCGAAGTTCTGAGCCGCGGTGAGGAATCTGCGGATGCGTCGCGCATTGTCGCCGAAATCGTGCGAGCCGAAACGTATGACGGATCTGATGTCGATGCGCGTCTGATTGGCGAGCGGCGTGACGCGAATGGCGATGTCGCTCGGAAACCCGAACACCAGGGATCTGTCGACCGCCTCGACATGGGCGACGCCGTCGCCGCGCAAGTTGGGCGGCGTCGAATCGACCACGCGCCAGCCGATGTCTTTCGCCACCTGCAGCGACAGCCGGTAGGCCTGCGGCGCTTCGAGATCTACCATCAGCGGCGCGACTTCGGGATAAGCCTCGCGCTGCTCGCGCTCGTGCGAGCTATCATAGGGCGGCGGCGTGAAGCCGGCGCGCGCCTCACGCGCCTTGGTGGAGATCAGAAACGACGGCGGCTCGTCGAAATCGGTCGTCACGTCGGCGAGTTCCGGCAACGTGAAGGCGCGGGTGACGAGATAGGCGGGGTAGCCTAGCAGCAGGATGGCGAACAGGAAGCCCCAGGCCGCGCTTGCTGTCCCCTTGCGTCCCGTGCGCCATATGGCGACCGCCGCCGAGCCGCTGAGCAGCACGGCGAGTATGGCGAGCGCCAGAGAGGCGCCGAACACCGCCAGCACGCTCGTCGCCTCGATGTTGGCGACCCGCGCCAGCGCGATCGAAACCACCGACGTCGCCAGCGCGAACACGCTGACCCGAAAGCTCCAGAGCGCGGCCTTCGAATAAGGCTCTTCTATGATGATGCGGCGCATGCGACGGCTACAGCCTTCCCCTCAAGGCAAGGCTGTAGCGGCGGACGCGCGCCGGCGTCCAGCGGAAAACCCTCGCGCCTTACTTGCCGGGGCCGGAGGCGAGGCCGTTGCGCGCCGCGATCTGGGCGTCGGCCGCGCCGAACACCTTGTCGTCGTCGCCGAGTTGCACCGTCGGCATGCAGATCGGATTGCAGGAATAGGAAGCGCGCAAATCGCCGCGCTGGACGACCAGCACCGTGTTGGCGGGCTCGACGCGCAATTGCTTCTCGCCAAGCACGTTGCCTTCGGCGTCGATGGAAAGCAGGTTTGTTTGTCCGTAGCCCTTGCCCGTCACGACCATTCCGACGCCGCCCTTCAGCATCGAAACATCAGCGATAGCAGGATTGCCGATCACGAGCGTCGCCGTGCCTGGCGGCGATTTGATCACCTTGGCCTGATCGATGACGACCCGGATCAGGCCATCCTTGGTGTCGACGGCGTGCGCCGGCGCGCCATAGAGCCCGACGGCGAGAGCGGCGGAAACGACAAGGGTCTTGAGCATGTCTTCGGCCTTGCAAGCTCATCGCGAAGCGCCAGACCACGCGATGTACGAAATCTTATCCGCCGCCACTTTCGCCTGAAAATGGTGAATGAACCCTCAACATGCGGCCTTCCCTTGCGAAAACTTGGGATTTGGGTTGAGAACAGCGCGGAATATTTTCAGGAGCGCCGGCATGACGGGACGTTTCGAAGCGGCGATGGCGCGTCTGCCGCTGATCGCAATTCTTCGCGGCTTGAAACGCTCGGAGGCGCCCGCGGCGCTCGAAGCGCTGCTCGGCGCGGGTTTCAAGCTGATCGAAATTCCTCTGAACTCCCCCGACCCGCTCGACAGCATCGAAATCATGCGCCGCCATGCGCCGCCTGACGCGCTGATCGGCGCGCGGCACGGTGCTGAGCGTCTCGGAGGTGGCCGAAGTCGCGGACGCCGGCGGGGAACTCATCATCGCGCCGAACATGAATCCAGATGTGATCGCCGCCGCCAAGGCGCGCGGCCTGATCGCTCTGCCGGGCGTCGCGACGCCGAGCGAGGCCTTCGCGGCCCTCAAGGCCGGCGCCGACGGCCTGAAAGCTTTTCCGGCCGAAGCCTTGCCGCCCGCCGTCATCAAGGCCTGGCGCGCCGTCATCCCGTCGCGGATTCCTATCCTGCCGGTCGGAGGAATCACACCTGAGGCGATGGGAATTTACGTGAAAGCCGGCGCAAGTGGTTTTGGCCTAGGCTCGGCGCTTTACAAGGCCGGCATTTCCGCGCCGGAACTCGCCGAGCGGGCGCACGCGTTCAGCGCGGCGTGGCAGGCGCTAAAGCCTTAAGCCTGCTTCCTCAGCAAGGCTGCGGCTTCTGCCTCGCTGAGCGGCGCCGGCCGCTCGCAGGGCGACCCGATCGCAATCGTCTTACGCTCGGTCGCCGCGCGTAAAATACCTTCCATGATTGCGAGTGTGTGAAGACCAAGTTCGCCGCTGGCGCGATGCGGCCGCTTCTCTGAAATCGCACGCGCCATTTCGGCGAGGCCGAGCGCGCGATAATTGGCGTGGTCCGGCCCTTCCGGCGGCTCGTTGGCCTTGCCGAACACGCGCCGGTCGGTGGCGTAAAGGCGCCAGTCCGTACGGCCCTCCGCCACCCATATTTCGCCAGCGAAGGTGTTGGGATCGGGAAGCCGCATCGAGCCTTTTTCGCCGTGCAGTTCGATCGGCGCGAGGCCGTGGCGCCAGACATCCCAGCTCATCAGAAAGGTCACCTGCGCGCCGCTCGCAAAGCTCAGCAGCGCTTGCACCGAAGTCAGGGTTTCAACCTTGATCGGCTTTCCTTTCATCGCAGAGCCTTCGGTCGTGACGATGCGCTCGGCGAAGCCGATCTGTCCGACGGCTTGCGCCTCCGCGACAGGCCCGAGCAAGGTGATGAGCGCCGCGATGTAATAGGGCCCCATGTCGAGCACGGGCCCGCCGCCGGCCTTGAAGAAGAAGTCGGGGTTCGGGTGCCAATGCTCCATGCCGTGGGATAGGCACGCGGCGACGCCGATGAGCGGGCGGCCGATCGCGCCGGCGTCGAGCAAGGCGCGCGATTCCTGATAGCCTGCGCCGAGCACGGTGTCGGGAGCAGAGCCAACCCGCAAGCCTTTCGCCTTGGCGGCGGCCAATATTTTGACGCCGTCGGCGAGCGTCGTCGCCAATGGTTTTTCGCCATAGACATGCTTGCCCGCGGCGATGGCCTGCAAGGCGACTTCGGCGTGGGCGGCGGGAACCGTCAGGTTCAGCACGATATCGATGTCGGAAGCGAGGAGATCGGCGACCGGCAGCGCCTTGATCTGATAGCGCTCAGCCTGGCGCTCGGCCGCTTCGGCCTTGAGATCGGCGCAGGCGACGATGTCGATGTCGGCAAACAGCCGCGCGTGCCTCAAATAGGCGTCGGAAATGTTGCCGCAGCCGACGACGCCGACCTTCATCGCCATTCACGCCCCTCCCGCCTGAAGTTTTCGCATCGCCGCGGCGCTGGCGCGGGCGAACCGCTCGAAGTCGGAGGGATCGTCGTGCTCGGCGACGAACAGGCGCGAGCCTGAAGCCACTGAGGCCGCCCAAAGCCGCGCCCAGGGCAGCACGCCGGCGCCGACGTCCGCCCAGCCGCCTTCGTCATCAGCGGCGCCGGCGGGCGCAATGTCCTTGACGTGAACGATGGGGATGCGCCCTGCATAGCGGCGCGCCCAGGCTTCAGGGTCCGCGCCGGCGCGCGCGACCCAGGCGAGGTCCGGCTCCCAGCAGCAGGTTTTCGCCGATGAGATGCGTGATCGGCATCGAGCCGTCGGCGAGCGGCCGAAATTCGAAATCGTGATTGTGCCAGGCGACGCGCACGCCATGGGGCGAACAGACTTCGTCGGCTTTTTCCAGCTTTTCGCCAAGTTCGCGCCAGCCGCGGGCAGTTGAAGGGCGCGAGCGCCCGTCAAGGTAAGGCGCGATGGCAAAACCGGCGCCAAGCGCGAGCGCGATGTCGAGCGCGCGCGACGTCTGTTCGGTGATTATGTCGGGCCCGATATGGGCGCTGGCCGCCGTCAGCCCGTGGTCGGCGAGCAGGCGCCGCGTCGCGGCGGGGTCGTCATGCAACGGCCCAAAGGTCTCTACATGAGCATAGCCGCAATCCGCGATGATCGCGAGCTGGTCGGCGAGCGGCGCGAATTTCCGCGCGCTGTACAATTGGATCGATAGTCCCGGCAGCGCGGATGCCAATCGGCGGTCCCTCCAAAGATCAGGGGACCAGAATAGAGGATGCCGCCGGTCTTTCAACCGGCGGCAGGGGCGTCGCGACGGGGCGCGAAAAGGTTTGGGCGCGGGAGGACGTGCGCCCTTTGCCCTCTCGCGGCCGGCGTCAGGCGCCGAACAGCTTGAGGATGAGCTGGCTGTTCTGGTTGGCGATCGACAGCGACTGGATGCCGAGCTGCTCCTGGGTCTGCAGCGCCTGCAGGCGGGTCGAGGCGGTGTTCATGTCGGCGTCGACGAGCGCGCTGACGCCGTTGGCGAAGTCGGTATTGAGCGCAGAGTTGAAGGTCGATGCGGTCGTCATCGTGTCCTGCACGGCGCCGATTTGCGAAGCATAGGTCTTGACCGCGGAGAGCGCGGCGTTGACGGCGCTGAGCATGTCCTAGGCGTTGGTCGCGGTCACCGCGCTCTGCCCCGCCGCGGAGCCGAGCTGGGTCAGGTTGTACTGGCTCGCGCTGGCGGTGGTTCCGTACTGGATCAGCGCTCCGGAAGGCGAGCCCGCGATCGTGGTCGTCTGGGTGGAGACGGTCCAGCTCGAGGCGCCCCCGGTGTTGGCCGCGGAATAGGGGGTATTCGACGTCGCCGCGACGCCGGTGCTGCTGTAGCCGGTATAGGTCGCGACGTTCGTGTCGCCGTACGCGTCGGTCGTGGTGACCGTCACGACGCCGCCGGCGACCGCGACCGCCGAGGTGACGCCATTCGCGGTCGACGTCGCGTTCGTCGCTGAATTCGAGGCTCGAAATGAGGTTCGAGTCGGTGACGTTGGTCGCCGTCGACGCAGCGCCGGTGGCGGCGGCGTTCTGGCCGCCGAGCAGGCTCGTCGCGGTCAGGGCGATCGTGTTGAGGGAGCCGCCGGAAGCGTTGGACTCGTAGCCCGCGACGAAGGAGAGCGAGGTCTGCGTGCCATTCAGCAGATTGACGCCATTGAACGAGGCGCCGTTGATGGCGACGGTCAGTTCGTTCGACAGCGACGATAGCGTGGTGTTGATGTCCGTCAGGCTGGCGCCGGGGTTCTGCGCCTCGGTGACCGCCGACTGGATCGCATCGATCGTGGTGATGACCGAATTGATCGCGGAATTGGCCGTGTCGAGGATCGACTGGCTCTGGGCGAGCGCGGTATTGGCGGCGGTGACGATGCCTTGTCGGACGTCAGCTGCTGCCGATCGCCCAATAGGCGGCGTTGTCGGAGGCGGTCGCGACGGCGAGGCCGGTCGAAACCTGGTTCTGCGTGATGTTCATATCCTGCTGAACCATGTTCAGCGATTGCAGGGCCGACAGCGCGGCCGAGTTCGTGAGAATAGAGTTCATGAGGGTGCTCCTGTCCGATTGATCACTGATTATCTAGGGTGACATTTCGGATTTGCACCGAGACGGCGGCGGTGGCGTAATGCCGTAGGCTCGCACGAGGGCCTATCCGCCGTGTGACCGCCTCGCAAGCGCGCTCCCATTCGACGCTGTTGAGGAGGGACGGGCGAAGATTGGCCGACACCTGTTAAGATTGGGTTACCCGCGGAAGTTGCAATTATGCCCGCCGCGCGCGCCTTCCGTGCGGCAAGCGGCACGGCCGCCCTCCACGCCCGCACAAGCTTGGACGCCAAAGGTCAACGGCGAGGTTCGACGGGCGGGTGACATGGACGTGTTGGCGCAAGCCAGGCGGTTGCTTGCGAATCTGGTCGCGCTCGGCGCGCGGCGTCTCATCGCGCTCGGCGCGATGGGCGTCGCCGTGTTCGCGTTAACCGGATTTGCCGGATATTACCTCAGCCGTCCGACGATGGAGACGCTCTATTCCGGCCTCGACCGCGAGGACGTGATCGGCATCGGCTCGGCTTTGCGCGAGGCGGGCATCCCGTTCGACGTCAGCTCCGACGGGGCGACCGTGCTGGTCGCGGTCGGGCAGACCGCGCAGGCGCGCATGACGCTCGCCGAAAAGGGCCTGCCGCACAGCGGCAGCGTCGGCAACGAGCTCTACGACAAGCTCGGCTCGCTCGGCCTGACCTCGTTCATGCAGGAGGTGACGCGCGTCCGCGCGATCGAGGGCGAACTCGCCCGCACCATCCAGATGATGCGCGGCGTCAAGGCGGCGCGCGTGCATATCGTGCTCGGCGACGAAGGCTCGTTCCGGCGCGAGCGGCAGCCGCCGTCCGCCTCCGTCATCGTTCGCACCGACGGCGGCGACGACCGGATCGATCGGCCAGGCGATGCGCCACCTCGTCGCCGCCGGCGATGCCGAACATGAAGACCGAGCGAGGTCACCGTTCTCAACGTCGATGGCCAATTGCTCGCCAGCGGCTCGGATTCGCTCGAAGCGGCGCCCGACAATCTGCTCGGGCTGGAGAAGAACGTCGCGCGGGACATCAGTGCGCGACAACATCAACATGACGCTGGCGCCCTATCTGAGCCTGAAGAATTTCGAGGTCAGCGTCGCCGCGCGGCTCAACGCCGACAAGATCCAGACCAACGAGACCGTCTACAATCCCGACCAGAAGGCCGAGCGCTCGGTGCGCACGGTCAAGGAAAAGCCAATTCGCAGAACAACGCCGGGCCACGCCGACCGCCGGCGTGCAGACCAACCTGCCCAAGACCAGCAATGCCTCGACCGACACCAAACAATCCAACGACACTCCGACAAGAAGGAGGAGCTGACCAACTTACGAGATCTCCTCGCAAGCCAGGTCGACGACCACGAGCGCAGGCTATGTCATCAAGCGGCCTCTCGGTCGCGGTGCTGATCAACCGCGCCGCGCTGCACGGCGGCGCTCGGCGACAAGGCGACGCCCGAGGCGATCGACAAGCAGGTCAAGGAAATCGAGCAGCTCGTCGTTTCCGCCGCCGGCCTGAAGAAGGATCGCGGCGACGAGGTCAAGATCTCGGTCGTCGACTTCGTCGATGCGGGCAAGGACCTCGAGCCGGTCGCCCGCCATCCTATCTCGAAATCCTCGAACACCAGACAGGGACGATCATCAGCGCGGCGCGATCGTGCTGGTGGCCGCGATGCTGATCTTGTTCGGCATGCGGCCCGTCACGCGGATGCTGCTCGAGCCCGCCGAGGCCGGAGGCGGCGCCGGCGAGGCGGCCGAAGAGGACGTCGGATTCGCCATGCAGTCCGCGCTGCCCGGGTCTCGCCGATGGAGCCCGGCGGCGCGCCGATGCTGTTCAAGTCCGACGGAAGCGCCCGACGCCTATTCTCGAGGCGCTGCATCGAGCAGCGCGAAAAAGGTCCGCAGCGCAAGCTGCTCAAGCTCGTCGATTTCGATGAGGAGCACGCGGCGGCCATTCTCAGACAATGGATACGTGAAGGAGCGACCGGCATGACAGGCGAGTTCGATAGCGCAATATCTCGAACAGCGGCCGAACCGCGGCGACCCGCGGAGCGCGGCGATGCCGCGCAGGGACGCCTGGGCGGCGCTCGCGTCGCGCTCCGTCGCGCAGGAGGACTCCTCGACGCCGGCCTTTCGGCCCGCTGCCCTTCAAAGCCGCGTCGCCGCTCCGACGCGGCGAGGCTTTCCGCCGCTGCGTCAGGGCTCCGCATTGTTCCGCCCGCGCGAGGCGCCGCCCGCGCCGCCCGTCGACATCGAGGAGCGGCTTGCCGAAGCCTATCACCGCGGCGTGCAGGAAGGACTCGACGCGGCGCGCGCCGAAGCCGCGACCGCGCGCGCGATGGAGCGCGCCGACATCCAGAAGCGCGCCGTCGTCGAACGCGTCGACTTCCAGATGAACGAATACGCCAAGCTTGCCGAGGCGATCGGCCAGCGGGCTGAGGGACATCGAGCGGCGCATCGCCAACTCGGTCGAGCAGATATTGCGCCCGTTCCTTTACGCAACGCTGGCTTCGCGCGCCGTCGACGAGCTCGTTTCAAACATCCAGAAATTGGCGAGCGCGGGATCTGCGCCGCTGATGCGGGTCAGCGGCCCCGAGCCGCTGTTGAAGCTGCTCAAGGAGCGGCTTCATCCGTTCGCGGTCGAGGTCGAATTCGCCGCAGGCGAAGGAGCCGAAATCAAGGTCGAGGCCGCCGCGACCACCATCGTCACGGAATTCGGCCCATGGCTCGAATGGCTCAATTCGGTCAACGAGCCGGCCTGAGACATGAGTGAGCATCACCCCGAAATCATCATCATCAAGCGCAAGGGCGGCCATGAGGGCGGCCACCACGGCGGCGCCTGGAAGATCGCCTTCGCCGACTTCATGACAGCCATGATGGCTTTCTTCCTGGTGCTCTGGATCATCAGCGCGACGGACAAGGACACCAGGTCGATCATCGCCCGTTATTTCAATCCAACCAAGCTCGAGAATCCGGCGCGGGCGCGCAAGGGCCTGCACGGGGTCGACGCGAGCAAGATCGTCAGCAACGAAAGCAGCGGCGAGCAAGCCCCCGGCACGCTGCCGGACACCGAGGCGCAGAAGGGCGCCGGCCCCGGCGAGAAAAACGCCGCGACCCCGAATCCCAAGGCAGAGCAGCCGTCGAAGGAGGACAAGAATCCCAAAACTCCGGCGGCGAACCCGCATCCGGAGACCAAGGACAGCGTCGATGTGCATCCGACGATGAGCGAGACCGCGCTGTTCAGCGATCCCTACAAGGCGCTCGAGCAAATCGAGGGCGGCCGCAGCACCAATGACGCGACGCCGCCCGGCCCCGACACCGGCGGAGCGGACGCTCCCAATCGCGAAGCGGGCTCCGCAACAATCGAAGCGTTTCGCGATCCCTTCAAGCCGATCGGGCCCGGAGAACCGAACGATCCGGCCTCGATGGATTCCGACGCAGCCCCGACGCCGAAGCCCGATCAGCATCCCGAACTGTTGTCCGAGGCGGGGAAATCGCCGCCTCCGCCCGCCGCCGCGCCGCCCGAAAAACCCGCCGCCGAGCCTGTCGCGGCGCCAACTCCGGAGACCGCGGCCCCGGCGCCAAAAACCGCCGCGCCGGCCAACAAGCCAGGCGAGCTCATGAAAGAGCTGAAAGAGAAGCTCGCGCCGCTCGAGCAGGGTTCGAGCGGACCTGCGGTCACTGTCGAAGCCACCAAGGAAGGCCTGCTCGTCAGCCTGACCGACAAGCTCAATTTCTCGATGTTCGCCGTCGGCTCGGCCGAGCCTCGCGCGGAAGTGGTCAAGGCCATGGACACGATCGCCGGGCTGCTCAAGGCGCGCCCGGAAGCTCTGATCATTCGCGGCCACACCGATGCGCGTCCCTATCGCGGCGGCGGCTATGACAACTGGCGCCTGTCGTCCGATCGCGCAATGATGGCCTACTACATGCTGACGCGGGCAGGCGTCGCGTCGGCGCGCGTAGAACGGATCGAGGGTCACGCCGACCATGCGCTGAGAGACCCTGCGCATCCGGAATCGGCCGAAAACCGCCGCATCGAGATCCTCATCCGCGAGACCAAACCATGACGCGCAAGCGCTTGGCGGGGCTCGCGTTCGCTCTCCATTTCGCCGGATTTGACCCCGCCTTCGCCGAGGGCGCGAAGCCCGCGCCGCCGCCGCCGTTGCCAGCCGTTTCGCAGCCGATCTCGGACATGCTGTTTGATCTGCAAAGCCTTCAGGCGCGCATGGCGATGGGCGACAAGGCGGCTTACGCGGCGCAGGCCGAGCACAACAAGACGATCGGCGAGGCCATACTTAAGGCGCCCGCCGACGACTGGAAAACCAAGGCGGAAGTCGAGGCGGCGGCGGCCTATCTGCTCGGCGGCGGCCAGCCCCGGGTGATCCAGAAGCTTCTGGAGAGCAACGTCATTCCCGTCGAGGAAACCGGCCTGCTGCGCGGCGCGCTCGCCTATGTGATCGGGCGTTCGCTCGAAGCCGAAACCGCGCTCGAACCGATCGACCCGCGCTCTGTCAGCCTGCGGCTCGGCGGCCAGCTCGCCTTCGCGCAAGCCGTGCTGATGACGACGCGTTCGCCAGACCGCGCGATCGAACGGCTCGATCTGGCGCGCCTTCTCGCTCCCGGCAGCCTGGTCGAAGAAGCCGCGCTCAGGCGCGAAATCCTGATGACCGGCGATCGCCACGACGGCGAGCGCGTCATCTTTCTGGCGCGTCAGTACGCGACGCGATTCCCGAACTCGATCTACGCCGACAATTTCATCCAGGGCCTCGCGGCGGCGAGCGTAAAATTCGGCCTGATCGACGACATCGCCGAATTGCGCAAGTTTGAGGAGATGCTGGCGCTGGTTCCCGCCCCGCGCCGGCTCGAATTTCTCATGACGGTGGCGCGCGCCCAGACGATCGCCGGCGAGCACGTCGTCGCCGGCGCCGCGGCCGACGACGCGCTCGCGCAAATGGCGCCCGGCGCGCCCGAGGAGACGGCGGCGCGCTTCTATTCCGCAGCAGCGCGCACGTTTGAAGCCAACTATTCCGCAGGCGTCGAGGCCCTGAAGGAGATCGACCCTGCGCATCTGAGCGCGCCCGATCAGGCCCTGCGCGAGGCCGCGCTGCGCGTCGCCCAGCACATGCGCGACCCGCCCTCCGAATCTGATTATGCCGAGGCCGACCGCGAGGACCAGGTCGCCGCGGCGCGTTCGCCGACGCCGCTCCATCTCGACGACAAGGATCCGATCGGCGCCACGATCCGCTTCGGCGACGCGACGCTCGCCAAGGCAAAAGAACTTGACCCACCGAAAGCCGCGCCGTGAGCGCCTCCGCGATCCTCTCTTCGTTACTGAGCTCCGCGCAACTGGCCAGCCGCGCTCCCAGCCTCGTCCAAACGCCGTCAGCTCAAGCCGGCGGCGACTTCGAACAAATGCTCGACAAATATGAGACGCCGGCCGCGAACCCGTCCGCCGCATCGACGCCAGGATCGAGCGTGTTGCAGAACGCGCTCGCCGCGCTCGGCGATGCCGCTGACCCTGGTTCGAGCGCATCCGTCCCGAGGCAGCCGCCGGCGCCGACGTTCGCCGATGACGCGGCGGGCGGGAACAATCTCGCTGAGGCTTCAATAGTTGCGACGCCCGCGACGACCTCGGCTCTCGCCGCGCCGTCGCCGCCCGCCTATTCCGATCCCGCCAAGATGCTGGCCGCGTCTCTCGCTGCGCTCAACCCGGCTGCCAGTACGCAAAGCGTCGCGAAGTCAGCCGCTCCGGCTCCCCCCGCTTCGCCCGGCGCCGCGCCGACGGCAGCCACGAAGACATCTGGAAGCAATCAACCGGCCGAGACAACAACGCCGGCAAATAATTTCGCCGTCACGCCCCCGGCCAAGGCGGCCGCGAAGAGTTTTGCGAGCGATCAAACACCCGAGAACGCGGCGCCCACGACGAACGCAGCGCTCGACATCGGCGTAGCCTTCGCCGCGGCGGCTCCCGTATTTTCTACGGCTTCGGCTGCGACGGCGCCTGACCTCGCCGCGGCTGCGCAGACGATCGCAAGCGCGCTCGCCGCGCCTACACAGGGGGTCGAAGCGCCGGGCGGCGAAGCGCCGACGCGCGCCAGCCCGTCGCGCGCGCGCCTCAGCGCCGTGCAAACGCGCACGCATCTGACCGTCCAGGACAGCCGGCTGTTCCAGGCTGCGAGCCCGCGGACGCAAGCTGCGCTCGACGCATCGAGCGCGGCAAGCTCTTCAACGAATGCGCCGACAAAATCGGCCGCCACGGTCGCTGCGCCGCCGGCTGCCGAGGCCCCTGCCCTGACCGATGCCGACGCCGCCCCCTCCCGCGAGGCCAGCTCTACGGTCACAACCTTGTCGTTCGCAACCGGCGTCGGGGCCGCCGCCCCAGATATGGCGAGCGCGCCTTCGCTCACTGTCGCCGAGCTTCCCGACAGACTAGCGAGCGAGGCCGCGAGCCTCGACACGCAGCCGGCGGCGCGCGGCCCCGTAAAAGAGCTGCAGTTCCAGCTCGACCCCGCCGACCTCGGCACGATCTACGTCAAGCTGCGCCTGACGACGGGGCGGCTCTCGGTCGACATCGGCGTCTCAAATCCGGGCGCGCTCGCCGAAATCGAGAACCAGCGCGACGCGATGACTTCGAAACTCGAGTTTTCGACGCAGCCGCTCGAAAGCCTTGTCATCCACCCCCAAGCCGAGCCCCCGAATGGCGCTTCTCCTCCGACTGCATTTTTCACCGGCGCCGACGCATCGGGCGGCAAGTCGCGGAAGCCCGCGCGCGAAAGCGGCCAGCGGTCCTCGCGTCCGGCGCCGGCAGCGGATCAGGGCGCTGCTTCGGCTGTTCAGCGCGGCGCTCTTGTGGTGTAGCGCCTCGCCGCCGGGTTTCGCTGACCCGTTGTGCGAGGCCGAAATGGCGAAGGCATCGTCGGCCTACCGCGTGCCGCTCGGCATCCTCTATTCGGTCGGCCTGACCGAGACCGGCGAGTCCGGCGTGCTCGACCCGTTCGCCATGAACATTGACGGACGCGCGGTGCGATCAAACTCTCTCACTGAGGCGCTCGCCAAATTCGACGCAGCGAAGGCGCAGGGCGCAAAACTCATCGACATCGGCTGCATGCAGATCAACCAGCGCTGGCACGGCCAGGATTTCGGCTCGGTGGCGGAGATGTTCGACATACGCCGCAACGTCGACTATGCGGCGCGCTTCCTCAAAAGCCTTCGCGCCAGCGAGGGGTCGTGGACTTCCGCCGTGGCGCGCTACAACGCGGGCCCTGACCGGCCTCAGGCGCAGCGCGCCTATGTCTGTTCGGTGATCCGCAAAATGGTGCAGAGCGGAGCCGGCGGTTGGACGACCGAGGCGCGAGCCTATTGCGGGGGATGAGGCGGCGCCGTCAATTCGCGCGCAAAGTCTTGAAACCGCCGTCCGGATCGTTCAGCGTCTGGCCCTTGTGTCCGAGGAAGCCGCGCACCCATGTCATCGACCGAGCAAGTCATCTTCTATCATGGCACGCGCGCCGATCTGAAATCCGGAGACCTGATCGAAGTGGGTTACAGATCCAACTTTGGCTCGAGGCAGCCGCTTTCCTGGGTTTATTTTTCCGCGACGCTCGAGGCGGCAACCTGGGGCGCCGAACTCGCCAGCGGCGACGGGCGGGCAAGAATATACATCGTCGAGCCGACCGGCCCGTTTGTGGATGACCCCAACCTGACCGACAAGAAATTCCCTGGCAATCCGACGCGGTCCTATCGATCTCGAGAACCGTTGCGGATTGTAGGCGAAGTCGCGGATTGGACAGGCCACTCGCCCGAGCAACTGAAGTACATGAAGGACAGAATCGCAAGCCTGACCGGCAACGGCGCCGAGATCATCGACTGATTGAGATCCCTCTCGGCGATAGTCCGTTGGATGGGAAAGACGCTTGATTGACGCTCGAGCCGAATAGGCGGCGCCTACTCAACCACGCGGACCGAACGGGACCAGCATCGGGACCTTGTGTCGATAGGCGTCGTAGTCGCCCTCGCCGAGCTCAATGCGCAGGAATTGCTCTTCCAGCCGCGCCTTGACCCAGAAGCCGGCGCTGAGAAACAGCGCTCCGGCGATCGCGAGCGGCGTGCCGAGCTGAGCCGCGGTCGCCGCTGCGGCGAGGATGATGCCGGTGTAGATCGGATGGCGCACGATCGCATAGGGGCCTGTGTCGACAACTCGATGATTGACCTTCCTCGTCACGGAACTTGACCACAATCGGCCGAGGAAGATCCGCGCCCACCACGTGAACGCCAGCCCCGCCAGAACGACCAGGACGAGCGCGTAACCGGCGATGGGCTCAAGGGTCCACCATCGGGAGCCCGCGCTATCGAACTGTCGGCCGCCGAATACGAGCAGGATCACGCCAATGATCGTCAAAGACCGGTAAAGCCGGCCTTCGCGGAGGGGCGGCCGCTTCACTGTACGATCCGCCCAGATTGCCGCGCCGAGCCAGGACAGCACGAAGGCGACCCAGAGGATTGTTGTGAGGAGCTGAGGAGTCATGTGCGACCAGTTCCGCTGATGCCACGCCGCCGACGCGCCTTGGAGGCCGACGCTCCAGGAGGGTCGGCGTCCGGGCCGGCCATCACACCCTCGTCGGCCGACGCCCCTCAGGGCGACTTCTCGACCCCGACGCCGCGCCCCGCAGTGACGATCGAAGCCCAGGTATCGTCGGCGAGCGGCACGCCGTTGGCGAGCCGTTCTGCACGCGCCGCGCGTTCGGGCTCGCCGGGGGTCAGCACGCTCTCGCCAGGCATCGGCTTCGCCTCGCGAACATATTGCAGGAAGGCGGTGACGTCGGCGTCAAACAGATGGCCGGGGTTTATTCGCTGAGGATCAACATAGACCGAGAACATGCCGTTGGCGAAGCGCCGGCCCGGCACATTGGCGCCGGTGCCGGTGAGCGAGCCGCCAAGAATTTCTCGCAGATCAGCGAGAGGCCCGAACCCTTGTGCTCGCCAAAGGCGCGCAGCGCCGCGACGCCCTGGTAGAACAGCGTGGGATCGCCCGAAAGTTCGCCTTTGGGGCCGACCAGCGCATTTGATGGCAGCGGCTTGCCGCCTTGCGCCGCGACCGCGGCCTTGCCCTCCGCGACCAGCGAGGTCGCGAAATCGAGGATGACGGGATCGGCGCCGGGCCGCGGCACGCCGATGCAGATCGGGTTGGTGGAGAAGCGCCGTTCGATCGCGCCGAACGGCGCAACGAGCATCGAGCCGGACACGTTGACGAAATGCAGCGAGATGAGGTTGGCCGCGACCGCCTGCTCGGCCCATTGTCCGACCCGGCCGAGATGGCCGGAATTGCGCAGCGCGATCGCCGAGAGCCCGCCTTCCTTCGCTTTGCGAATGCCGAGCTCGACCGCCTGCGGCGTCACCGTGTGGCCAAAACCGTAGCGGCCGTCGACGACGGCGAAGGAGGGCGCGTCGACGACGACCTCGATCGTCTGATTGGGGGTCAGATCGCCCGACATTACCCAGTCGACATAGCGCGGCAGGCGGATCACGCCATGGCTGTCGTGGCCGGTGAGGTTCGCCCCGACGAGCGAAGCCGCGACGCGCTCAGCCTCCTCGGCCGAACAGCCGACGCGGGTAAAAATTTCGGCGCAATAGGAGATCAGCGTATCGACGGGGATGCGGACGGCCAAGGCGTACCTCCAGGTGCAAGCGCCGACGCAATCATGGCGCGGCGCGCTTGGCAAGGCAGGCGCCGTCAGGGCGCGGCCACGAGCGCGCCCGATTTGATCAGCCTCTCGATCTCCGCCTCGCTCAAGCCCGCTTCACGGGCGATCTCAAAACTGTGCTCGCCGAGTTTTGGCGGCTGACGGCGCAAGCCGGGTCGACCGGTCGAAAACGAAACCGGCGCCGCCGGCAGGCTCGCGATCGGCATTGCTGGGGCCGACCCGCCCTCGGCGGTCGACATTTCGACCGGCAGCAGGCCGCCTGAGGCCAGCAGATGGGGATCATCGAACAGATCGGAGGGTTTTGCGATCGGCGCGTAGGGGATGCCGAGCCGCTCGCAGCGCGCCATCAGCTCACGCTTGGTAAGGGTGTTGAAAACGGCCGCGACCCGCGGCAAAAAATTTGGACGCGCCAGCGCCCGATCCCGCTGCGTTGCGAGCGAGGGGTCGGAGAGCAGATCGGAAAGCCCGAAGGCGTCGCAGAAGGCGCGCCATTGCGTGTCGGTGACGACGCTCACATGCACCTGTTCGCCGGGCTCGCGCGGTGTCGAAGACATCGTAGACCGGCCACGGCTTCGGCATGGCGGGATCGCCGTAGGACACCGGGTCCCTGCCCGCGACGGCGGCGTTCGCCATGTGCTGCGCGACCAGCGTCATGTTGGTCTCGAACAGCCCGGACTGCACGTAGCCGCCGCGCCCCGTCCGGTCGCGCTCGCTAAGCGCGGCGAGGATCGCGATCGCCGCGTAGAGGCCGCCGGCGATGTCGTTGATCGACGTCCCGGCGCGCATCGGGCGGCCCGGCGGACCCGTCATATAGGCCAGGCCGCCCATCATCTGCACGACCTCGTCGAGCGCGGTGCGATGCTCGTAGGGGCCCGGCAGAAAGCCTTTGCAGGCGCAATAGATGAGCCGCGGATCAGCCGCGCAGAGCGTCTCGTACCCGAGGCCGAGCTTCGCCATCGCGCCGGGGCGAAAATTCTCGATCACCACATCCGCGCGCGCCGCAAGTTTTTTGGCCAGGGCAAGACCGCCCTCGGATTTCAGATCGACGCAGAGCGAGCGCTTGTTGCGATTGAAGGCGGGGAAGAAGCCGAGCCCGGCGCCCGTCAGGCGGCGTGTGTTGTCACCGGCCGGCGCGGGCTCCACCTTGATGATGTCCGCGCCGAGGTCGCCGAGCGTCATGCCGCAGCTCGGCCCCATCACCATGTGGCTGAATTCCAGCACGCGGAGGCCGGTAAGCGGCGCGGACGAACTCATCGGCGCCGCCGCTGGCAGACGCTGGGCGCGCCCGCCGCCGCTACGCGGCCGCGCAGCTTTTCGATGAACGCTTCGCGTGCCTCCATTCCCATTCGCGCTCCGCGCCTAGTACGAGGGCTCGCCATTCAAAACCTGGCCGAAGCCGATGTCATGCCCGTCGATGTCCTGCGCGCCGAATTCCCGGCACCCGTAGGGTTGATCGCAAAGCTCGTAGTCGATCTTTGCGCCGCGGCCCTTGAGCTCACGGTAAAGTCCTTCGACGTCGTCGACCCAGAAATAGATGTCCCACAGGCCGGACGACACACGCCACCGTGGAACGATGGCCGACGGGTTTGGGGCGGTCTTCAGCATGACATGCAGGCCGTCGCGGCCAAGAATCACGAAAGAGGGGGGATCGCCATGAAAGCCGTCGAACCGGAATCCCATGGCGTCGCGATAATGCTCGGCTGCCGCGTGCACGTCCCTAACGAACAGGACAGGCGCTGATGACGTGAGCTTTGCCATTCCGCATACTCGAGATTGTGGGGGCCGTTTCCCAATCGGCTGCGGTCCTGGTCCTCGTTCATGACGACGTCGAGCCGCCAGTGCAGGCGATTTTCAACGCCCCAGTGCGAACGCGCAACCTCGTTGAGACGTTCGGGCGTCAGAGATGCGCTGAGCAGGTAATAGGCGGTCTCATACGTTGTTCTCCCGTCGATTTCCCTTGTGCGCTCAACCTTGCCGACAGCGGCCAGGCCCGGCCACCGATGTTCTTCGATCAGCCATGCGATATCGGTCGAGACCGTGGCCGCGCGGGTCTCAATGCGGCCGTGGTCGGCATCAACCGCGGCTCGGATCGGGTCGTCTTGCTGGCGGGATCGTCCAGATACATTCCGACATCGCGGTGAAGCGTCCCTGATTGCCCTTCAGCGCCAGAGCGAAGTCGCCCCCTTGTTCGACGATCTGCTGGGCGATGGCGCGTTGGCAATTGAGCGCGTCGGCGGTCACGATCGTACCCTTCAGCTTCAACATCTCCAGCAGTTTCGGGATGGCGGTAATTTCATTGGATTTCGCATCCGTGGCGACTGCGCGAGCACAAGGCGCTGTTCCGACCCCACGCGGACACCATGTGCAACGGCGACTTGCCGCTGGCCTTGTCGAACGAACGGCGCAGAACCTTGCCGTCAATCGCCACGACCCCTTCGCAGGTCGACGAAAAGCTTGACATGAACCGCTGAAACGCCGCCCGGAACTGCTCGGGATCGAGCATGCGGAAAAGCCGGCTGAAAGTGTCATGGCTGGGCACGCCATTCTCAAGCCTCAGAAACCCTCGCAGGAACGGTTCCTTGGATTTCGCAAACAGACCCATGTCCACCGAGCCCTGCGCGCCGCAAAGAACCGCGCACATCGCTATTGCCAAAATCTCATGAAAATCGTGAAGCCCAGCGTTTCCGTGCCGCGGATCCTCCAACCCTTCCCAGAATTCGATAAACTGTTCCAAGCCAAGTCTCCCGCGCCGCGCTTGTTGACCCTGCCTGGGATGCGCCCGCCTTGCGCCCGCCCCCTCCTTGGCCTATGCGCGAATAAACCGAAAGTTCCCTGAGCGGCCACCCTCCATGTCCTCCGCTAAACCTGTTGTGATCGTCATGGGCAGCCAGTCGGACTGGCCGACGATGCGCAGGGCGGCGGAGACGCTCAGAGAGCTCGGCGTGGATTATGACGCGCGCATCGTTTCCGCCCATCGCACGCCCGACCGGCTCGTCGCCTTCGCGAAGGGCGCGAAAGCTGCGGGGGTAAAGGTGATCGTGGCGGGCGCGGGCGGGGCGGCTCATCTGCCGGGCATGACGGCGGCCTTCACCACTCTGCCGGTGTTCGGCGTGCCGGTCGAATCGAAGGCGCTTTCCGGGAAGGACAGCCTGCTCTCCATCGTGCAGATGCCGGCCGGCGTGCCGGTCGGCACGCTCGCCATCGGTCCCGCTGGCGCCGTCAACGCGGCGCTGCTGGCGGCCTCCGTGCTTGCGCTCTCGGACGCAGATCTCTCAAGGCGGCTCGAAGCCTGGCGGGCCGCGCACACCGAGGCGGTGCCCGAACATCCCCTAGACGCGCCCGCGCCATGATTCTCAGCCCCGGCGCGACGATCGGCATTCTGGGCGCTGGCCAGCTCGGCCGCATGCTGGCGATCGCAGCGCTGAAGCTTGGATTGAGAAGCCATATCTACGCGCCGGAGAGCGACGCTCCGGCCCACGACGCGGCGATGGCGAAGACGGTCGGCGCTTACGACGATCTCGCCGCGCTCTCAGCCTTCGCCGAGAGCGTCGACGTCATCACCTATGAGTTCGAGAACGTGCCGACCGCGGCGGTCGAATATTTGGGCGAGCGCAAGACGGTGAGGCCCGGCGCCCGCGCCCTGTCGCAGACGCAGGACCGGCTCGTCGAAAAGCAGTTCTTGCGCGGCCTCGGGCTCGAGACGGCGCCATTTCATGCGGTCGAGGATTCGGGTTCGCTGGTGCGCGCGGTGGCCGAGCTCGGCCGCCCCTCGATCCTCAAAACCCGGCGCTTCGGCTATGACGGCAAGGGTCAGTCGATGCTGCGCGAGGGCTCCAACGTCTCGGCCGTCTACCGGACGCTCGGCGGCGGCCCTATGATCCTCGAAGGTTTTGTTAATTTCGAGCGCGAAGTCTCCGTCATCGCCGCTCGCAGCGTCGAGGGCGACATCGCGACTTACGATCTCTGCGAAAACGAGCACGAGCGCCATATCCTCGCCCGTACCGGCTTCCGGCGCGCGTCGCCCCCCATGTCGAGGCGGAGGCCAAGACGGTCGCCGCGAAAGTGCTCGCCGCTCTCGATTATGTCGGCGCGATCGGCGTCGAGATGTTCGTCGCGCGAGGGCCTGACGGCCGCGAGCGGCTCATCGTCAACGAGATTGCCCCACGCGTGCACAATTCCGGCCACTGGACGATCGACGGCGCCGCCACCTCGCAGTTCGAGCAGCATATCCGCGCCATCGCCGGCTGGCCGCTCGGCAGCGTGACGCGCCGCGGCGAGATCGAGATGCACAATCTGATCGGCGAGGACGCCGAGGAATGGCGCGACATCCTCGCCCAGCCCGATTTGAGCCTCCACCTTTACGGCAAGCTGGAGACAAGGCCGGGGCGCAAGATGGGGCATGTCACGCGCGTCATTCCTGACCCGCGCCACACGCGCTGAAACGGCCAAGTTGCGTTTTCTCAATGTAGCGGGACATTAGCATCGCAAGAATGGCTGGCTGAGGGGGACGGAAAGCCGCGTTATGTTCAAAAAGATTCTGGCGCCGATAGATGTACGCGAGCCCGAGGTATCGCGCGAAGCGCTGGCCGAGGCCGAGAAGCTCGCCAATGCCTTCGCCGGGCATTTGAGGCTCATCTATGTCGCGAGCCCGATTCTGCCCGTGCATCCGATGGCCGCTATTCCCCAGCAGCTTTATGACGACATCGGCTCCGCCGAGAAGCGGGCGCTCGACGAAGCCGCGGCCCAGCTCAATTTGCCGGCCGGGCATGTGACGACCACGGTGCGCATCGGCGACGTCTATCCCGAATTGCTGGCCGAGGCCGCCGAATGGGGCGCCGATCTCATCGTGGTCGGCGCGCATCGGCGGTCGATGGCCACATACCTTCTGGGCTCGACGGCCGCCGCGCTGACCCGCCACTCGCGCTGCAGCGTGATGATCGTGCGCAGCTCGCTGAAAGCAAAGCTCATCTGACGGCGCTCGAGGGAGACAGGAAAACAACCATGACAACCCGCAACGGATCGACGCTGAAGAAAGTGACCTTGCACGCGGCGCGATCGAAACAGTTTCCGGACGGCTCGATCCGGCATGGCTATCTGATCGTCGCGCCGCTCAACGCGGAGGGCCGGATCGATCTCGAAGCCTGGAAGGCCCATCGCGGCGAATGTTTCGTGCACCGGTTCTGGGGCGACGAGCTTGAACGGCGCGGACTTCTGGTCCATCGCGCCGGCGGGCGCGGCGGCTCCACCTGGGCGTTCGAACTCGGCGAAGGCGCCGACCTCAACGAGGAAGAGGACGGCTTTCGCTTCGGCGACCACGCCTTCCAGCCCGGCGAATACGTTTCGGTCCGCGACGACGAGGGGGAGCTCGTCACGTTCAAAGTGGTGAGCGTGAAGTAGGTGGTAGCCGCCCCCTCCCCCGCTTGCGGGGGACGGTCGGAAAGGGTGGTTCAGATCGCTCTTCAGCTCGGCGGATCGACGCCTAGCGCGATGCGCGCGCCGCCGAAGCGCGGCCCGACGCCGAGCGCCGTGTCGAACACGGCTTTTACCCGCGCCCCGACTTCCCTCAATTTGGTGAGATCGTTCAGGCGCCACGACGGATCGTCTGCCTCCAGCCCCTCGTAGCTCAGGCCGTGCTGCGCGGCGAGATAGAGCGCGCGCGCCAGGTGGAAATGCTGCGACACGACGATCACGCGGTCCTGGCCGAACACGCTGTTGGCGCGGAGAACCGAGTCGAGCGTGCGGAAGCCGGCGTAGTCGCGATAGATGCGGTCTCCCGGCACGCCGGCGGCGACCAGCGCGTCGCGCATGTCGTTGGGCTCGTCGTAGCCGCCGGTCGGCCGGCCGCCCTGCGACTGATTGCCGCTGACGATGAGGTAATCGACTTTGCCGAACTCGTAGAGCTTCGCGGCGGCCGCGATCCGGTACTCGAAATAGGGATTGGGGTATCGCCCCGGCAGCAAGCGCGACGTGCCGAGCACGAGGCCGGCGCGGGCCTGCGGCAGATCCTCCACCGACGTGTGGATTCGCGGCGCGGCCTCGCGTTCGACGATCGTCCACGCCGCCAGCGCCGCCATGACGGCGAATGTCACCCCCGCAATCGCCGCCTTCAACGCCAGGCCCGAAAAGGCCATTTCAAAAAATCCCTCCGCCGCGCCGATTCCAGCGCTTCTCCCCGACTGCTGGTATCAGGCTCTGGCGAAATTATGACCTCTACGGCGCGGCCTACCTCGGCAGCACCGTCGAGCCCATCAGCGACTTGTCGATCGCGCTCGCGCATTGACGCCCTTCCCGGATCGCCCAGACGACCAGCGACTGGCCGCGCCGCATGTCGCCACAGGCCCAGACTTTGGCTTCAGAACTCGCATAGCTCTCCACGTCGGCCGCGACGTTGCCGCGGCCGTCGAGTTTTACGCCGAGCGACTCGAGCATCCCATCCTTGACCGGCGACACAAAACCCATGGCGAGCAGCACCAGATCGGCCTTGATCGAAAACTCCGTGCCCTCGATCGGCTTCAGCTTGTCGTCGAGCCTGACGCATTCGATGCCGGAGACGGCGCCGTTCTCGCCCTCGAACCTGCGGGTCATGATCGCGAAGTCGCGCTCGGCGCCTTCCTCGTGGCTCGACGAGGTGCGCAGCTTCACCGGCCAGTTCGGCCAGGTCAGCATCTTGTCTTCCATCTTCGGCGGCATCGGCATGATTTCGAGCTGCGTGACCTTCAGGGCGCCCTGCCGGATCGAGGTGCCGATGCAGTCCGAGCCGGTATCGCCGCCGCCGATCACGATCACATGCTTGCCGGCGGCATGGATCGGCTCGTTGGTGCCGATCGGGTCATGCGAAACGCGCCGGTTCTGCTGGGGCAGGAAATCCATGGCGAAATGCACGCCCGAAAGGTCGCGGCCCGGGGCGGGCAGATCGCGCGGCGCCTCGGCGCCGCCGGCGAGCGCCACCGCGTCATATTGCTCGAGGAGGGAGGCCGACGTCACGTCCTTGCCGACGTGCACGCCGCAATGAAACTCGACGCCTTCCGCCTTCATCTGCTCGACGCGGCGGTCGATATGGCGCTTTTCTAGCTTGAAGTCGGGAATGCCGTAGCGGAGCAGGCCGCCGGGGCGCTCGTTCTTCTCGTAGACATGCACGTCGTGGCCGGCTCGCGCCAGCTGCTGCGCGCAGGCGAGGCCAGCGGGACCGGACCCGACGACGGCGACGCGCTTGCCGGTTTTGGCCGGCGCGGTCTCGGGCTTCAGCCAGCCCTGCTCCCAGGCGCGGTCGACGATCGCGCATTCGATCGTCTTGATGGTGACGGGCGTATCCTGGATGTTGAGCGTGCAGGAGGCTTCGCACGGCGCGGGGCAGACGCGGCCGGTGAACTCCGGGAAATTGTTGGTCGAATGGAGGTTGCGCGACGCTTCCTGCCAGTCGCCGCGGTAGACGAGGTCGTTCCAGTCGGGGATCTGGTTGTTGACCGGGCAACCGCTGTGACAATAGGGGATGCCGCAGTTCATGCAGCGCGCCGCCTGGTTGCGCGTCAATTCCTCGCTCAACGGCAGGAGGAATTCGCGATAATGGCGAATGCGGTCGGCGGCGGGCGCATAGCGCCGGTCCGCCCGATCGATTTCCATGAACCCGGTGACCTTGCCCATACCCTGTTCCCCGTAACGCCTTTAGACCCTCAGCCGAACTTCGTCTGCGCTTCGCAACGCGCGATCCATTCCCTTATTGCGGGCCGCGATGCAAGATCGAAGCCGCCCTCGTGCGACATGCGCGTGTAAGGGACGAGCGCGATGTCCGCGACGCTGAACCGCCCGCCAACTAGAAACGGCCTGCCCGCGAGGCCGAGCTCGAGCCGGTCGAGCGCGCGGTCGCCCCGCTGCATGAGGCGCAGAGTCGATTTCGCTTTGCGGCCTGCCGAGATAGAGGCGCTGATAACGCGCCACCGCGACCGTTGGCTCGTGGCTGTACTGCTCCCAGAACATCCACTCATCCGCCTTCGCAGAATCGAAGGGGTCGTCGGGGATCAGCGACGGAGCCGCGCGCGAGGTATTTGACGATCGCATTCGACTGGGCGAGCGCGCGCCCGTCGTCGAGCACGACGACGGGAACCTGGCCCGCCGGATTCATGGCGAGGAACTTTTCCGTGCGCGTCTCGGCTTTCATTATGTCGACAGGAATCCAGTCGTAGGCGAGGCCGAGGAAATCGGCGGTCGCCTTCACCTTCTGACAATTGCCTGAATTGATGTCGCCGTAGATTTGCATCCGCCAGTCCGTGTGTTTGCTCGATGCCGCACAGGGTGGGGCTACCCCCCTCCCTGACCCTCCCCCACAAGGGGGGAGGGAATTCGAGCCTCGGACCTCGAAGGTTATCGCTCCCTCCCCCTTCATGGGGGAGGGCGGGGAGGGGGTTCTCCGCGCGAAGCTCACGTCTCCAATCTCGCGCCCGGCGCCGCGCCCTCAGGATTCAGTTCGAGCAGCTTCAAACGAATTGTCTCGAGGACCCCATCGAGATTTTCGTAAACCTCGACGTTGCCAAACCGCATCACCGTGTTGCCATGCGCCCTCAGTATCGCATCGCGCCGCGCGTCCCTCGCGATCTCATGGTCGGCGGCGTGCGTCGCGCCATCGACCTCAACCACCAGTTTCGCCTCATAACAGGCGAAATCGACGATGAAGCCCAGCAACTCCACCTGACGTCGAAACCGAAAGCCTTCGACGCCACGTCTGCGCAACCCGCCCCAGAGCCAGCGTTCCGCTGTGGTCGCGTTCGCCCGCAGCCTCTTCGCCGCTCCGCTCACTCCGCCGCCGCGACCGCCCCGCTGCGCGCCGCGAGTTCCGCCAGAGCGCGCCGGTACTCGACCGGCATCACCTTGCGGAATTTCGGCAGATAGGCCTCCCAGTTCTCGAGGATTTCTCTCGCGCGCGAAGAACCCGTGTAGCGCGAGTGGTTGACGATGAGCTGGTGGAGGCGCTCGGCGTCGTGGCGGCTCATGTCGCCCATCACGTCGACACGGCCGTGGCTCAACAGGTCGCCGCCGGAATGGTGATGTCGCTCCATCATTTCTTCCTCGGCCGCCACCGGCTCCAGTTCGACCATCGACAGGTTGCAGCGCTCGGCGAAGTCGCCGCTCTCGTCGAGCACATAGGCGATGCCGCCGGACATGCCGGCCGCGAAGTTGCGGCCCGTCTCGCCGATGACGACGACGACGCCGCCGGTCATGTATTCGCAGCCGTGATCGCCCGTGCCCTCGACCACGCAGAGCGCGCCGGAATTGCGCACCGCGAAGCGCTCGCCCGCGACGCCGCGGAAATAGCATTCGCCAGCGATCGCGCCATACATCACCGTATTGCCGACGATGATCGCCTTTTCGGCCGTGAGCTTGGTCGCCTCGCGCGGCGGGTAGACGACGATACGGCCGCCCGAAAGTCCCTTGCCGACATAGTCGTTGCCGTCGCCCTCGAGTTCGAGCGTCACGCCTCTGGCGAGGAAGGCGCCAAAGCTCTGGCCAGCCGAGCCCTTCAGCTTGATGTGGATCGTGCCATCCTTGAGGCCGGCATGGCCGTAGCGCTTGGCGATCTCGCCCGACAGCATCGCGCCCGCGGAGCGGTCGGAGTTGCGGATCTCGAGGTCGAGCCGCACGTGCTTGGCGTGCTCGACCGCGTCGCGCGTTTCGGCGATGAACCTGCGGTCGAGCACATGGGCGAGGCCGTGGTCCTGCCGGATCGAGCGATAGATCGTGTCGCCGGCCCAGGGCGCCGGCTTGTAGAACAGCCGCGAAAAGTCGAGCCCCTTCGCCTTGGCGCGCTCGATCAGCTGCGACTTGTCGAGCATCTGGCGCTGCCCGACCATTTCGTCGACCTTGCGATAGCCGAGCTCGGCCATCAGTTCGCGCACTTCCTCAGCGACGAAGAAGAAGAAGTTGATGACGTGTTCAGGCTGACCGACGAAGCGCTTGCGCAGCACGGGGTCCTGCGTCGCCACGCCGACCGGGCAAGTGTTCAAATGGCACTTGCGCATCATGATGCAGCCGGCCGCGATCAGCGGCGCGGTTGCAAAGCCGAACTCGTCGGCGCCGAGCAATGCGCCGATCACGACGTCGCGTCCCGTTCTGACGCCGCCGTCGACCTGCACGCGTATGCGCGAACGCAGGCCGTTCATGACCAGCGTCTGATGGGTCTCGGCAAGGCCGATCTCCCAGGGCGAGCCGGCGTGCTTGATCGAGGTCAGCGGCGAAGCGCCGGTGCCGCCCTCGAAGCCGGAGATCGTGACATGATCCGCCTTGCACTTGGCGACGCCGGCCGCGACCGTGCCGACGCCGACCTCTGAGACCAGTTTTACGGACACATCGGCGGTCGGATTGACGTTCTTCAGATCGTAGACGAGCTGCTTCAGGTCCTCGATCGAATAGATGTCGTGGTGCGGCGGCGGCGAGATGAGGCCGACGCCCTGCGTCGAATGGCGCACCTTGGCGATGACAGCGTCGACCTTGTGGCCGGGCAATTGTCCGCCTTCGCCGGGCTTCGCGCCCTGCGCCATCTTGATCTGCATCATGTCGGAGTTGACGAGATATTCCGTCGTCACGCCGAACCGGCCGGACGCCACCTGCTTGATCGCCGAGCGCATCGAATCGCCGTTCGGCAGGCGCTTGTAGCGGTCGGATTCCTCGCCGCCCTCGCCCGTGTTCGACTTGCCGCCGATCCGGTTCATGGCGATGGCGAGCGTGGTGTGCGCCTCGCGCGAGATCGAGCCGAACGACATGGCGCCAGTCGAGAAGCGCTTGACGATGTCGGACGCCGGCTCGACTTCGTCAATCGGCACGGGCTGGCGTCCGTCCTCTTCAGCTCCCTTGATGCGGAACAGCCCGCGTATCGTCAGCAGCGACTCCGATTGTTCGTTGAGCAGCTTCGCATAGGCCAGATACTTGTCCTTCGCATTGCCGCGCACCGCGTGCTGCAACAACGAGACCGTTTGCGGCGTCCAGTTGTGGGCTTCGCCGCGGGTGCGATAAGCGTATTCGCCGCCGACCTCGAGCGACGTCCTGAGCACCGGCGAGAGGCCGAACGCGTCGGCGTGGCGGCGCGCCGTCTCCGCGGCGATCTCCGCGAGGCCGGCGCCCTCGATGACCGTGGCGGTGCCGAAGAAATAGGTGTCGACGAACGCCTTCGTGAGCCCGACCGCGTCAAAAATCTGCGCGCCGCAATAGGACTGATAGGTCGAGATGCCCATCTTGGACATCACCTTGAGAAGGCCCTTGTCGACCGACTTGATGAAGCGCTTGACGACCTCGTAGGGCGACACTGGCTCGGGCAGGTCCTTGGCCATCGCCGCCAGGGTCTCGAAGGCGAGATAGGGATTGATCGCTTCCGCGCCATAACCGGCGAGACAGCAGAAATGATGCACTTCGCGCGGTTCGCCCGTCTCCACGACGAGGCCGACGGAGGTGCGCAGGCCCTGGCGGATCAGATGATGGTGCACGGCCGCGGTCGCCAGCAGCGCGGGGATCGGGATGCGGTCGGGCCCAACCATGCGGTCGGAGAGGATGATGATGTTGTAGCGCCCGTGCACGGCGGCTTCGGCGCGCTCGCAAAGCCGCTGCAGCGCGTCGGCCATGCCGGCCGCGCCCTTCTCGACGTCATAGGTGCTGTCGAGCGTCCGGGTGTCGAACGTGTCCTCGAACATGCCGATGCAGCGGATCTTTTCGAGGTCCTCGTTGGTGAGGATCGGCTGGCGCACTTCGAGCCGCTTGCGCTTGGCCGTGCCTTCGAGATCGAGCAGATTCGGCCGCGGCCCTATGAACGAGACGAGGCTCATGACGAGTTCCTCGCGGATCGGATCGATCGGCGGGTTCGTCGACCTGCGCAAAATTCTGCTTGAAATAGGTGTAGAGCAGCTTCGACTTGTCGGAGATCGCCGAGGGCGGCGTATCCGTCCCCATCGAACCCACCGCTTCCTGTCCGGTCGTCGCCATCGGCGACAGCAGGATCGAGAGGTCCTCCTGCGTGTAGCCGAACGCCTGCTGGCGATCGAGCAGCGAAACGTCGGTGCGCGCCGCGCGAGGCTCGACCGGGTTCAGTTCCTCGAGCACGATCTGCGACTTCTCGAGCCATTGCTTGTAGGGATTGGCGCGCGAAAGCGTCTGCTTGATCTCGTCGTCGGAGACGATGCGATGCTCCTCGAGATCGACGAGCAGCATTTTGCCGGGCTGCAGGCGCCACTTCTGCACGATCGTCTCTTCCGGCACGGGCAGCACGCCCATCTCGGAGGCGAGCACGACGAGATCGTCGTCGGTCACGTAATAGCGGGCGGGCCGCAGGCCATTGCGGTCGAGCGTCGCGCCGATCTGCTTGCCGTTGGTGAAGGCGACGGCGGCCGGGCCGTCCCACGGCTCCATCAGCGCGGCGTGATATTCGTAGAAATGACGCCGCTCCTCGTCCATCAGCGGATTGCCCGCCCAGGCCTCGGGGATCAGCATCATCATCGCATGGGTCAGCGAATAGCCGCCCTGCACGAGGAACTCGAGCGCGTTGTCGAAACAGGCGGTGTCCGACTGGCCTTCGTAGGAGATCGGCCAGAGCTTGGAAATATCGTTGCCGAACAGTTCGGAATCGACGCTCGCCTGGCGCGCCGCCATCCAGTTGACGTTGCCGCGTAGCGTGTTGATCTCGCCGTTGTGGGCGACCATGCGATAGGGATGCGCGAGGCGCCAGGACGGAAACGTGTTGGTCGCGAAGCGCTGATGGACGAGCGCCAGCGCGGTGATGAACCGCCCGTCGTTGAGGTCGCGATAATAGGGCGCGAGCTGACGCACCAGCACCATGCCCTTGTAGACGATGGTGCGGCACGACATCGAGACCGGGTAATATTCCGCGTATTCGCCGTCGAGCTCATAGACGCGGTTGGAGATCACCTTGCGCAGGATGAACAGCTTGCGCTCGAAGGCCTCTTCGCTGTCGACATGCGAGCCGCGGCCGATGAACACCTGGCGGTGCACCGGCTCGACCGCCTTGACGCGCTCGCCGAGCACGGAGGAATCGACCGGCGAGTCGCGCCAGCCGATGAGCTTCTGGCCCTCGCCCGCGACCACTTCCTCGACGATGCGCTCGACCTCGGCGCGCGCTTCGAGGCTGCGCGGCATGAAGAACTGGCCGATCGCATATTCGCCGGGCGCCGGCAGCGTCATGCCGAGCTCGCCGCACACGGCTGAGAAGAACTCGTGCGGAATCTGGGTCAGCACGCCGCAGCCGTCGCCGAGCAACGGATCGGCGCCGACCGCGCCGCGGTGGTCGAGATTGACGAGAATCTGCAGTCCCTTTTCGAGGATCGCATGCGACTTGCGGTTCTTCATGTCGGCGACGAAGCCGACGCCGCAGGAATTGCGCTCGTTGGCGGGATCGTAGAGGCCGACCGCCCTAGGCGTCAGCGGATCGGCGCCCTTGCGCGGGAGCGAGGCTGCAGAGGAGGGTGTTTGGCTCATGGCGCTGGCGTTCATCTCTCCACTCCCTTGGGCCCGCAGGTCTTGCCCGGCCGTCGCTCGTCAGGTGTTTTGGGGTCTTTTTCAGTCAGAAAGGTCAGGATCTTCGATCGCAAAAAACGGACCGCTGCGCTTCAGGCGCGGCGTTTGGTATTCGTCCATTTGTTCGTTGCGTCCGCCACCTTCGGTCCCCAATAGCCGCGCATTATTTTGGCGCCCTCGCCTAAGCTTTGGGCTGCCTTTCGCGCCGCGAATCTGACCAATCGGTCAGAATGGTCAGCATCACTGTCCTATTGCGCTGAAAATGACAGAAACGGGGCGCGCGCACAAGCGCCTCAAGGGGTCTCACGAGGATTTTTTTCACCGCGCCTTGAGCCCGGACTTGCCAAGCCGCCCGGCCGGCGGCCAAGACGGACGCCCGAGCCCGTCCGCCGGTCGGCGCCAACAGGAGACGAACCCCTTGTTTTTCGCAAGCGATAACGGCGCGGGCGTCGCTCCGCAGATCCTCGAAGCGATCGCGGCCGCGAGCCACGGCGTGGCGTCGGCTTACGGGAGCGACGATTTCACCCGGCGCGCCGAGAAGGCGCTGGCCGACGTGTTCGAGACCGAGGTCGCCGTCTACCTCGTCGCCACCGGCACCGGCGCCAATGCTTTGGCGCTGAGCGCGCTGGTGCGCCCCTACGAGGCGATCTTCTGCCACGAGGAGGCGCATATCCACGATGACGAATGCGGCGCGCCGGAGTTTTTCGCCGGCGGCGCCAAGCTCGTCGGCATCACCGGCCTCAACGGCAAAATCACGTCGGATGGGCTGATCGAAACGCTCGAGCGTTATCCGCGCGGTCTCGTCAAGACAGTGCAGCCCGGCGCGCTTTCGCTCTCGCAGGCGACCGAGGCCGGGACGATCTATCGCCTCGACGAGATCGCTGCGCTTGGCCGAAATCGCCCACAAGGCCGGCGTTTCCGTCCATATGGACGGGGCGCGTTTCGCCAATGCGCTCGTCGCGCTGAACGCCTCGCCGGCCGACATGACCTGGCGGGCGGGCGTCGACGTGCTGAGCTTTGGCGCGACCAAGAACGGCGCGCTGGCCTGCGAAGCGGTGGTGTTCTTCGACCCGAAGAAAGCGGAGGAATTCGCCTATCTGCGCAAGCGCGGCGGCCATACCCTTTCCAAGGGCCGTCTGCTCGGCGGCCAAATGGAGGCCTATCTGAAGGACGGCCTGTGGCTGGAACTCGCCACGAAAGCGAACGCGCAGGCCCAGAAACTGATCGACGGGCTGTTGGCCGCGCCTGGCGTACGCCCGGCCTGGCCGACCGAAGTCAACGAAGTGTTCGTGATCGCCCCGACGGGCCGCGCCGAGCGCTGGCAAAGCGAGGGCGCGCGCTTCTATGGCTGGCCGACCCGCTCGCTCGCGAGTTCGCTCGGCCCCCGCGAGGGCGAGACGCTCTACCGGTTCGTGACCTCTTTCGAGACCCGCGACGAGGAAATCGCTGAGATGTGCGCGTTAGCCATGAAATGAAAGGCCGGCCGCCGCAAGGGCGCCGCAATCCCGGCTTCTGTGTTACATAGGCGGATTATCGTTAGCGGAGAGTAAAGATGGCGTGGGGCCCTTTCGATCGCGGCTGGAAAGCCGGCCTGGCCGTTCTGACGCTTACCGGTTTCGCGCTTCCCTCGGCGCCCGCGTCCGCGCAAGGCTTTTTCGGCCTGTTCGACGACCACATGAGCGTCGCGGATGCGGTTCAAAGCGTCAACCGGCAGGGCTTCGTCGTACACTCGACGATCGTGCAACGCGGCGAGGTCTATGTCTGCGATGCGACCGGCCCCTCCGGGCATCTGGAGCGTCTGATCATCGACTCCCACACCGGCCGCATCATTCAGCGCTTCGTGTACCGCTCCAACCCCTATCGGCCGACGCCGAGATACGCCTACGCGCCCCCGTCCGGCGGCGGTTTTTTGACGCCCCCGCCGACGCCCGACGACGCGCCTGGCTGGCAGGCCCCGCGGCCTGAGGGCGACGTTCCCTTCGTCCGCCAGGACCAGGGCTATTCGAATACGCCGGAAGGTTCGAACGGGCCTGCGCCGGTGCAGCACGATTTCCTCGGCATCGACGACGCCAGGGGCGACGCAAAGGCCAGCGTGAACCCGTACCTCGCGCCGAAGCCGAAGCCTGTACGTCCAAAGACCCCGTCGACCGAGTCCGCGAGCCTGCCGAACGCGGCCGCGCCACCGGTCAGCCCCGCTCCGACGCCTGTAGCGCCGCCCGTCGAAGCCGCCAAGCCGCCCGCGCCCGCCGCGACGCCAGTCGAGGCCGCCAAGCCGCCCGCGCCCGCCAAGCCAACGGTAGAGGCCGCGAAGCCACCCACGCCTGTAGAGGCCGCAAAACCGCCTCAGCCGGTCGCACCGCCTCCGCCAGTCGAAGCCGCGAAGCCGGCCGCCCCGGCGAAACCCGCGGCCCCCGTGGAGGCGCAAAAACCTCCGCAGACGCACAAGACTGATGGCGTGGTCGCGAGCTCCAACAACGCCGCGCCGGCCCCGGCGCCGGCTCCCGCTGCTCCGCCGCAGAAGAAGTCGGTCAATGACATTCCCGTCGCGCCGCTCGACTGAGGACGCGGATGGAATCACTCCTACTGTCATCCTCGCGAAAGCGGGGATCCAGCGCGTGATGCTTCACATGCAGAAACGCGCTGAAGTACTTGAAGCAGCTGAGCCTACGTCACTGGATCCCCGCGTTCGCGGGGATGACGATTTCCTATCCGAGCGCCTATGGGTCAGCGACCGCGGCTACAGGGCGCCCCTCTCCCCGATCAGGACGGATCGGCGTCGCCGCGGATCTTCGCCAGCATAGCCTCCACGGCGGCGCGAGCCTCGGCGACCTCCGCCTCGCTCTTGCTGCGCACCACGATCTGATTGCGAAACTTGCCGTCCTGATAAGACGGATAAGAGCCGATGATCACGTCGGGCCGTGCGGCGGCCAGTTTGCCGAGTTCGTCGCCATATCTCCCTTCCGGGATGACGCCGGCGTCGATCGATTCGACCCGCATCGGCGAGCCGGTGCGGATCATCGTCACGGCGTGATCGAGCATCGCCTGCATGACAGAAGGCACGCCGGCCATGACGATCACGTTGCCGATCTTGAAGCCGGGGAGTTTCGAGACGGGATTGTCGACGAGTTCGCCGCCATCAGGCACTTTCGCCATCCGGCGGCGGGCGGGCGTCAATTCGCCCGGTTTGTAGCGCTGCAGCATCATCTCGATGATGCGCGGGATCTTCATGGACCTCGACCCCGAACGCCTTGCCGACGCTATCGGCGGTGATGTCGTCGTGGGTCGGGCCGATGCCGCCGGTCGTGAACACGTAATCGTAGCGGTTCCGCAGCGCATTGAGCGCCGTGACGATCTCATCCTCGATGTCGGGCACGACGCGCGCCTCGCGCACGTCGACGCCGATGCGGGAGAGGTACTCGGCGATATAGCCGAGGTTCTTGTCCTTGGTCCTGCCGCTGAGGATTTCGTCGCCGATGACGAGCACGGCGGCGGTGACGGTTTCGGTTGGGGCGTCCAGGGTTCACTCCTGCCGTTCGTACGCGACGTTTTCTTGCGTGCGTAAAATTTCGCGGAAGCCGAGTTCGGCGAGCCGCCGCTCGAGACCGTCCTCCGCGCGAAGCAACGTGTATTCCATCAGCACGAGGCGCGGCCAGAGCGCGCGAGGAGCGCTTGAGAAAAAAGGCGCGAGCGCGAGGTCTTCCGCGCCCTCGATGTCTAGCTTGATCGCGTCGATGTGATCGAAACCCTCCTCGCGCGCGATCGTCAGCAGCGTCTTGGTCTGCACCCTGACGGGTCGAAGCTCGGCATCGGCGTTGACGATGCGGGTCGAGCTTTCGCCCTCGTTGACGGGGTTGACGAACAAGGTCGCCTCGCCGTCGACGTCGAGCGCCGCGCAGCCGAGCGCCTTGACGTTGAGGTTTTCGCTCAGGCCGATGTTGTAGGCGAGCCGCGCGAAGGCCGAGGGCAGCGGCTCGACGGCGAGGATGCGCGCACGGGGCCCGCCGAGCCCGGCCGCGAACAGGGCATAGCCGCCGCAGCCGGCGCCGATGTCGAGGAACACGAAATCGCCGCGCAGGCGCGCCGCCAGCAGGGCGCGTTCGTCGGGATCAAAATATTGCGGCGTGAAGGCTAGCCGCTTGTCGGAGACGCTGCGTTGGGGATGAAGCCGCATCTTGGCGCCGAACGATACCACGTCGACCGGCCGGCCTTTCAGCGCCCCCAGTGCGAGCGAGCGCAAAAAATAGGCCCATCGTCGCTGTAGCCAGGAACGCGAACAGCGTCGCGCCAGCCGTGAGGCCAGGCCCGCAAGCCCCTTCGGCTCATAAAGCCCGAACGGCTCGGCGGCGTCTGCGGAGATTGGCATGGAGTTCTAAGGTCGCGAGCACGGCCGGCGCGCCATAGCACGCGCTCATCTGCCGTCCAAAACCTTGCGCGGGCGCGTCGCGCGCGTCATCGTCGGGAAAACCGGGAGGTTTTATGGCGCGCGTCTGCTTTGAACCGACAGAATTTCACCGCGCCCTCGGCGCCGGAGAGGATGTTCTGACGATCGCCGACGGCGACACGGTCGTCACCTCACCGTCGACGCCTGGGGCTTCGACGCGCAACGGCGTCCAGCGCCAGCGCCGCCCAATCCGATGACCGGCCCGTTCTTCGTCGAGGGCGCGGAGCCCGGCGACGCGCTCGAAATGCGCATCGTCCGGATGACGCCAACCGCGACGCAGGGCTGGACGTTCGCGCCGGTCGCGCCCAACGTCGTCGACCCCGCCGCGGTCGCGACACTGCCGGAGCGCGAGCGCGTGATCTGGCGGCTCGACCGCTAGCGCGGGCCGGCGCGCCTCGCCGATCCGCCGGCGGCGCTCGAAGGATTGGTCGCGTTCCGTTCACGCCGATGATCGGCTGTTTCGGCGTCGCCCCGGCGCTCGGCCAGGCGATCTCGACCGCGACCAGCGGGCCCATACGGCGGCAACATGGACTACCGCCGCTTCGGGCCCGGCGCGACGGTCCTAGTTCCCGGTCAGCGCGCAAGGCGCGCTGGCGTCTATCTCGGCGACGGCCATTTCTGCCAGGGCGACGGCGAGATCGTCGGCACCGGCATCGAGACTTCGTTCGAGGTCGAGTTCACCGTGCAGGTGCACAAAGGGCGCGACGATCGGCTGGCCGCGCGGCGAGACGGAGGAATACGATTTTCACGGTCGGCAACGCCCGCCCGCTCGATCAGGCGCTGCAGCACGCGACGACCGAAATGCTGCGCTGGCTCGGCGAGCCGACTACGGCCTCGACGCCGATCGCGCGCCAGCCACCTGCTCGGGCAATGCGTTCGCTACGACATCGCCAACGTCTTCAACCCCGCCTATTCCGTCGCCTGCCGGCTCGCCAAGGCGGACCTTGCCGCGTTCGGCTGAAGGTCTCTCCAAGCGTTGAGAACGTGACCCTTCCCCACTTGGTGGGGAAGGTGCGCGTAGCGCGGATGGGATGTGGGATGAGCAGCACTGGCCTAAAGTACAGTATCAGCGGCGGAGCGAATGCGGCGATGTTCTTAACTGCACGCCACACCCCATCCGGCCTTCGGCCACCCCGGCGAAGCCGGGGAAGGCTCACGCTTTCGAGGCCTTCGGCGTACAAACATCATATGTTTTCCGCTGCCGCTTCTTGATGGGCCGAAAGAACAGGCCGCGCCGCGCTCCGGACCAGTCTTTCTGTTCCGGAATATCGCGCGTGTCGACCTTTTCGTCCGGCATAGCCGCGAGCGCGGCGAGTTCCGCTGAAATTGCCTTCTTCATACGCCCTCCTTTCGTGCGATGTCGCCGGCCGCCTCGTCAAGGCCCCGCAACGGTCGATTTTCTGCTTCGAGGCTGATAGCTTACAGGTTGCGATTTTTGGCCGCCGCGCTAGATGCGGTTTGACGAGTGTCGAGTTGGGACGTTCCTAGATGACTTATGTTGAAGCCGGCCAGACCCAGTTGCGCCGGCCGGGCCACATCAAGCTGCATCCGGAGGCGTTCGAAGGCATGCGCAAGGCCGGGCAGCTCACCGCCCGGGCGCTCGACTGAACTCGTCCCCTGATGAAACCCGGCGTCACGACGGCCGCGCTCGACAAGCTCATCTTCGAGTTCGGCCGCGACCACGACGCCTATCCCGCGCCGCTCAATTATCGCGGCTATCGCAAGTCGATCTGCACCTCGATCAATCACGTCGTCTGCCACGGCATCCCCGACGACAAGCCGCTGCGCGACGGCGACATTCTCAACATCGACGTCACCCTGATCCTCGACGGCTGGCACGGCGACGCCAGCCGCATGTATGTCGCGGGAACCCCGTCGCGGCGCGCGCAGCGGCTGATCGAGGTGACCTACGAGTGCCTGTTGCGCGGCGTGGCGGCGGTCAAGCCCGGCGGCCACGACCGGCGACATCGGCTACGCCATCCAGTCCTACGCCGAGAGCGGAGCGCTGCTCGGTCGTGCGCGATTTCTGCGGCCATGGGCTCGGCCGGCTGTTCCACGACGAGCCCAACATTCTGCACGCCGGCAAGCGCGGCGAGGGCGTGCCGCTGAAGCCCGGCATGTTCTTCACCATCGAGCCGATGATCAATCTCGGCGGCGCGGCGGTGAAAGTGCTGTCCGACGGCTGGACCGCGGTGACGCGCGACCGCTCGTTGAGCGCGCAATTCGAGCACACGGTCGCCGTGACCGAGACCGGCGTCGAAGTGTTCACGCTGTCGCCCGCCGGGCTCGACCGGCCGCCGCTGTTCGCATGAGCGAAGAGGCCGCGCATTATCACGGCCATCGCGAGCGGTTGCGCAAGCGTTTTCTCGAAGCCGGCGACGAGGCGCTCGCCGATTACGAACTGATCGAACTGATTTTGTTTCGCGCCATTCCGCGGCGCGACGTCAAGCCGCTCGCCAAGGCGCTGCTCGAGCGATTCGGCTCTTTCGCGGAGGTCGTCGCCGCGCCGATCGCGCGGCTGAAGGAGGTCGAGGGGGTCAGCGAGGGCGCCGCGGCCGAATTCAAGATCGTCGAGGCGAGCGCCGCGCAGCGCGCTCGTCAAGGGCAAGATCGGCAAGCGCCGCTCGATGGGTTCGTGGAGCGAGGTGATCGACTATTGCCGCACCGCGATGGCGTTCGAGGACCACGAGGAGTTCCGCGTGCTGTTCCTCGACAGGAAGAACGGCCTGATCGCCGACGAAGCGCAGGGCGTCGGCACCGTCGACCACACGCCGGTCTATCCGCGCGAGGTGGTCAAGCGGGCGCTGGAGCTGGCGGCTTCCGCGGTCATCCTCGTCCACAACCACCCCTCGGGCGACCCGACGCCCTCGACGCAGGACGTGAAAATGACGCTCGACATCATCGCCATCGCCGCGCCGCTCGGCGTCACCGTGCACGACCACATCATCGTCGGCCGCCAGGGCCACGCCTCGCTGCAAGGGCTGAGGATGATCTGAGGGCGGCGCGCGCCGCAACCTTGCGCCGCCTGCCGCGTTATCCCTTGGCCGCAAATTGCGCGATGGCGAAGCGAGGGGACGATGTTTGCCAGTTGGGTGATCTTTACGGGCGGGTCGATCGGCGGCCTGGCGGCGCTCAATTCTTTTCTCATCGCCTATGACGAGGCCAAAGCGCGACGCTCGAAAGGCTGGAAACTCTGGCGGACGCCGCTCTATTGCGCGGCCGCCACTTTCGCGGGCTTTTTTGCCATCAGCTTCGCGATGGGCGGAGTGATCCCCAAAGTTTGAGCCACGCGCTCCATTCCCCCTCGCTCGCTTACGGGGAGTGGGCGAAAATCACTTCGCTTTCAGGGTGTTGCCGCCCCCACCTCACCTCCCCCGCGAGCGGGGGAGGGAAGCGGAAAGGGCGCATCAGCGACGCTGTCCTTCCCCCTCCCTCACTTGCGGGGGAGGGCCGGGGTGGAGGCAAAACCCTCCAACCTTTCAGGATGTTGCGCCCCTTCCGTTACCCTCCCTCGCAAGCGGGGGAGGGAAACCGGAGCGCGCGCCTCAAAAACAATAAGATGAAGATTTGAATTCCTTGGAATCCCTTGCTCAGATTTGGAGAGATTTGAAGATCTTTGGCGAAATTTGGAGTTTCTTGGAGCGCCGGGGAAACTCGCGCTAACCTGAGCCCGTGGGGGCGCATCATGTTGGGCGGCATCGCCGAGGCATTTCGGGACGCGAACTTCCGGCGCTATTCGGTCGGCTCGGTGGTGTCGTGGCTCAGTTTCTTCGTTCAGGCAGTGGCGATCGCCTGGGTGACGTGGACGCTCACACATTCGACCAAATGGCTGGCGATCGTCGCGCTGCTCGACGCCGCGCCGATGGGCCTACTCGCGCCGCTCGGCGGCGTCGTCGCCGACCGCTACGACCGCTTCCGCGTTCTCATGCTCGCCTATGCGCTGGCGACCTTGCATGCGCTCGCGCTTGCCCTGCTCGCGTTCTCGGGAGAACTGACGCTCGGCTGGCTCTGCGGCCTCGCGCTGTTTCATGGCGTGGTCCACGCCTTCAGCGTTCCCGCGGCCTTTGGCCTGCTGCCGCGTTTCGTCGCGCCGCAGCGGCTCGCCTCGGCGATCGCGGTGTCCTCGGCCTATACCCAGCTCGGCTTCTTCGCCGGCCCGGCGCTTGCCGGAGTCGTCCTCGCGCATTTCGGCCCGGGCGTCGCCTTTGCTAGCAATGTTTTGGGCTATCTCGTGTTCTTCGCCTCCGCCGCTCGCCTTCGCACGCCCGCGCACTACGAGCCGCCGCCGCCGCGCGGCCAAGCCTTCGCGAGGGATTTCCTCGACGGGATAGAGGCGATCCGCGCCCATGCGGGCGTGCGCGGCCTGTTGGCGCTGATGCTGTTCGGCGACGCGCTCGCCGCTTCGGTCCGCCAGATGCTGCCGGCGCTTTCGGACCGCAGCCTGCACGCCGGCGTCGAGGGCTATTCGACGCTGCTGACCTGCGCAGGCATCGGCGCGACGCTCGCCGCCCTGTGGATCGCGCACGGCGGCCGGCGGCGCCTGAAGAGCGGCTTCGTGCTCGCCGCCTTTGTCGGCCATGTCGCGGCGACGCTCGTATTGCTGAGCGTCGGCTCGCTGGCCGCGGCGGGGCTCGCCATGACAGCGCGCGGCGCCTCGGTCGAAATCTGCCGCACGGGAACGGTCGGCCTGTTGCAGACTTCCACGCCCGACGCGCTACGAGGCCGCATCATGAGCGCGCAGTTCCTGTTGCAGCAGGGCGCGAGCGCGCTCGGCGTCGCGCTGGTCGGCGGCGTCGCCGACCGCTTCGGCCTTTTCGCCCCGCTGCTCACGGCCTCGATGCTCGCGTTCGGCGCGTGGCTAATGGTCGTCAGACAGCGGGGCGCGATCGAGGCGGCCTTCACCCTTCCCGCGGCGCCGCCGCGCGCGCCAGCCGGTCATTGATCGCCGCGCCAAGGCCATGGCGCGGCACGGGCGCGGCCGCAATGGACGAAGCGCCCGACGCATCGAGCCGGCGCAGATGAGCAAACAGATTGGCTGCGGCTTCCGTGAGATCGCCGCCCGGCGAAAGATCGAGCCTCAGTTTTGCGTGCGAGTCGGCGAGCCGGCCCGCGAAATCGAGCGCAGCCTCTTCCGGGCCCGCGTCGGTCGCCTCCAGCCGCAGCCGGGCGCGTGGCGCATAGTGCGAGGCGAGCATCCCCGGCGCAACCGGCGCGGCGCCTTCTGCGCCGATTTCGAGCCTCTCCCCAAGAGCCTCCTCGATCCGCTCGCGCTCGAGCGCGCCCGGCCTCAGCAGACGGACCGACCCGCCGAGGCAGGCGACGATTGTGGACTCGAGCCCATGCCGGCATCGGCCCCGCGTCGAGGATGAAATCGACGCGTCCGTCGAGGTCCTCGAGCACATGCGCGGCGGTGGTCGGGCTGACGCGCCCGCTGCGATTGGCCGAGGGCGCGACCAGCGGCGCGCCGACCGCGCGCGATCAGCGCGCGCGCGACCTCGTGCGCGGGCATGCGCAGAGCGAGCGTGTCGAGCCCTGCGCTCGCTAGCAGCGAGACGCTTGTCCTCGGGCGCCGGCGCGACGATCGTCAGCGGCCCCGGCCAGAACGCCTCCGCCAGTCTTTCCGCTTGCGCGTCGAATTCGACCTCGGCCCTCGCGGCGTAAATGTCGGCGATATGGGCGATCAGCGGGTTGAAGCTCGGCCGGCCCTTGGCCGCGTAGATCGCGGCGACCGCGGCGTCGAGCGTCGCGAGCCCTGCGAGCCCGTAGACCGTCTCGGTCGGCATGGCGACGAGGCCGCCGGCGCGCAGCGCCGCCGCGGCTTCAGCTAAGGCCGCATCCGTCGATTTCACGAGGCGCGTCAGGCGCGGGGCCGGCTCGTCCATGCTAAAAGGATTCCTGTATTGCGCGCGATATAGTTTACGTATAAACTATATCAGCCTTTTCTCTCCCGGGAGGAACGAAATGGCCTACCAGTCGCCGGTCGCCGACATTCTGTTTTCGCTCTATCACGTCGCCGGCCTCGCGGACGAGGTCCGCTCCGGCCTGTTTGGCGAACTCGACCTCGACACGGTCTCCTCGGTCATCGTCAGAGGCCGGCAAGTTCGCGACCGACGTCATCGCGCCGCTCAACGCGACCGGCGACGTCGAGGGCGCGACGCTGCGAGAACGGCGTCGTCGTCACGCCCAAGGGTTTTCGCGAGGCGTACAAAGCCTGGGCCGAGGGCGGCTGGTCGGGCGTCACCGCCTCGCCGGAGTTCGGCGGCATGGGCCTGCCGCATTCCGTCAATTTCGCCTGCAGCGAGATCTGGAACGGCGCCTCGATGGGCTTCGCGCTCTGCCCGCTGCTGACCGAGGGCGCGATCGGCGCGCTGACCGACTCACGCAAGCCCGGAGCTGCGCGAGACCTATCTGAAGAAGATGATTGCCGGCGAATGGACCGGCACGATGAACCTGACCGAGCCGCAGGCGGGCTCCGACCTCAATGCGGTGAGGAGCCGCGCCGAGCGCGCCGGCGACGGGACCTACCGCGTGTTCGGCCAGAAGATCTTCATCACCTACGGCGAGCACGACTTCACCGACAACATCGTCCATCTCGTGCTGGCGCGCCTGCCCGACGCGCCGCCGGGCACGCGCGGCATTTCGCTGTTCCTCGTCCCAAAAGTCCTGGTCAACGCGGACGGGTCGCTCGGCGGCGCGCAACGACGTGCGCTGCGCCAGCATCGAGCACAAGCTCGGCATCCACGCCTCGCCGACCTGCGTGATGGTGTTCGGCGACCACGCGGGCGCCGTCGGCTATCTCGTCGGCGAAGAGAACCGCGGCCTCGCCGCGATGTTCGTGATGATGAACAGCGCGCGGCTCGCGGTCGGGCAGCAGGGCGTCGCGATCGCCGAGCGCGCCTATCAGCAGGCGCTGGCCTACGCGCGAGACCGCAAACAGGGGCGCGCGGCCGGCGGGCTCCGGCATGAGCCCGATCGTCGAACACGCCGGACGTGCAGCGCATGCTGATGACGATGAAGGCGAGCCTGCAGGCGGCGCGCGGCATCTGCCATCTGACCGGGGTTTCGATCGACCGCTCCTTCCACGCCAAGACGAAAGAGGAGCGGCAGGCGGCGGCGCGAGCGCGCCGCGCTGCTGACGCCGATCGCCAAGGCCTTTTCGACCGACATCGGCGACGAGGCCGCCTCGCTCGGCGTGCAGATCCACGGCGGCATGGGTTTCATCGAGGAGACCGGCGCCGCGCAGCACCTGCGCGATTCCCGCATCGCCGCGATCTACGAGGGCACCAACGGCATCCAGGCGATCGACCTCGTGACCCGCAAGCTGCCGCTCTCCGGCGGCGCGACCGTGAGGAGCGAGATCGAGGGCATCCGCGCCATCGCCGAGCGCGTCGAGGCCGAAGGCGGCGCGGAGTTTGGCGCGACGGCTCTGCGGCTTTCCGAGGCCGCCACGGCGCTCGAGGCCGCGACCACCTATCTGCTGAAGCAGCTCGCGACCAATCAAGAGGCTGCCCTCGCCGGCGCGAGCCCTTATCTGAAACTATTCGGTCTCACGCTTGGCGGCGCCTGTCTCGCCAAGGCTGCGCTTGCGGCGCGCGACCTTCCTGCCGAGCCCGGCGGCACGAGCGCCGCCGGCCGCGTCGCGCTGGCGCGCTTCTTCGCCGAGAGGCTGGCGCCGGCGGCTTCGGGTCTGGCGCACGCGGTCGAAGCGGGCGCCGACAGTTTTGGCGATGTCCACGCGGCCCTGGGAGATGCGGCATGAGCGAACATGTGAGGATCGAACGCGACGGCGGCGTGCTGATCGCCACTCTGTCGCGGGTCGACAAGAAGAACGCGCTGACCGTCGAGATGTATGACGCCCTGACCGGCGCGTTGCACGACCGCGTCCGAGGACGGCGGCGTCGGCGCCATGATGATCGCCGGCGACGGCGGCGTGTTCACCGCCGGCAACGACATCGCCGATTTCGTCAAGGCCGCCCAGGCGCCGGCGGGCGATCGCGGCGGCACGCGCTTCATCCGCGCGCTGGCGCGCTTCGACAAGCCGCTCGTCGCGGCGGTCGACGGCGCACGCCGTCGGCATCGGCACGACGCTCTGCCTGCACGCCGATCTCGTCTACGCCTCGCCGACCGCCCGCTTCCGCATGCCGTTCGTCGACCTCGGCCTCGTGCCCGAGGCCGGCTCCTCGCTACTCGTTCCCGCCCGCTTCGGCCCGGCGCGCGCCGCGGAATTTTTGCTGCTCGGCGAAGCTTTTGACGCGAAGCGCGCGGAAGAGATCGGCTTCGTCAACGCCATCCTGGCCGCCGAAGAGCTTCGCGCCTACGCGCTCGCCAAGGCGCAGGCGCTCGCCGCCAAGCCGCGGGCCGCGCTGCTTGCGACGCGCAAATTGATGCGCGGCGATCGCGAGCCGCTCTACGCGCAGCATGGAGCAGGAACTCGAAGTGTTCGGCCAGGCGATCCGCTCGCCCGAAGCCGCTGCGGCGTTCGCCGCGTTCCTCAACAAGGCGAAGGGATTGTAGCTGCGGTCGCCGACCTCGGCTGGCCGCGGTCGCCGACCGCGGCTACAGAACAGAGGAGGAAACATGACCCGCGCGCTTTGTGTGATTGACGTTCAGAACGAATATTTCGCGGGCGGCAAGCTTCCGCTTTGGGCCGCCGACGAGGTCGAAGCGCGGATCGTGGGGACAATCGAACGCGCCCGGAAAGCCGGCGACAAAATCATCCTGGTGCGCCATCAGGGAGGAACATCAGGCGCCTTCGCCGAGGGAAGCACGGGCGCCGAGATAAGACCCGCAATCCTGACAGCGGCGGGCGACGCGCCTGTTGTGACGAAGCGCTTCGCGGACTCCTTTCAGGAGACCGATCTGATGAGACACCTTAGCGGCGTCAGCGAGCTTCTAATCTCAGGCTTCATGACGCAGAACTGCGTGGTGTTCACCGCCATGTCCCGCGCCGCCGACGCTTTCAAGATACGGGTGATCGGCGACCTTTGCAGCGCGCCGAGCGAGATGGTTCACGCAATCGCGCTCAACGCGCTGCGCTCGAAGCTTACAGTGATCGGCGCGGCGGAGGCGTGGAGTTGAGGCGGCCACGGTCGCCAGACGACCCTCACCCCCGGCCCTCTCCCGGACGGTAGAGGGGACGCAGTCCCTTCTCCCGCTTGCGGGAGAAGGTGGCGCGAAGCGCCGGATGAGGGGAAGTCTCACGCCGCCTTGGCGGGCGGGTATTTCTTATAAAAAGTCTCACCGCTCGCCGCCATCGCCTTGAGGCCTGGGGTCGGCAGGAAGCGCGAGCCGTATTTGCTCGCCAAGTCCTCAGCGCGCACGACAAACGCCTTCTCGCCGAGGCCATCAATCAACGACAGCGCGCCGCCCGTGAAGGGTGCGAAGCCGAAGCCGAGGATGGAGCCGACGTCGGCCTCGCGCGGGTCGGTGACGATGCCTTCTTCCATGCAGCGCGCCGCCTCGAGCGCGACGGTGAACTGGAAGCGCTGCTTGAGGTCCTCGATCGAGATCGTATCGGGATCGAGCCGCTTGCCGACAATCTTTTCGAGGCCCGGCCAAAGTCTCTTCGGACCTTGCGCGGGATAGTCATAAAATCCCTTGCCGTTCTTGCGGCCGAACCGTTCGCCTTCGACGACCAGCGCCTTGATGAGTTTCTCTTGCGAGGGATCGATGGCGTTGGCGCCAAGGTCTTTCTTGGCGGCCTGCAGGATCTTCCAGGAGAGGTCGACGCCTACCTCGTCGTTGAGCGCGAGCGGGCCGACCGGCATGCCCGCCATCCTGGCGGCGTTCTCGATCATCGCCGGCGGCACGCCTTCCATCACCATCATATGCGCTTCAACCATATAGTTGCCGACGCAGCGGTTGACGTAGAAGCCGCGGCAATCGTTGACGACAATGGGAGTCTTCTTGATCTTGCGCACGAAGTCGAGCGCGGTCGCCAGCGCCTTGTCGCCGGTTTTTTCGCCCTTGATGATCTCGACCAGCATCATCTTCTCGACCGGCGAGAAGAAATGGATGCCGATGAAATTTTCAGGTTTTTGCGACGTCTCGGCGAGCGACGAGATCGGCAGCGTCGAAGTGTTGGAAGCAAACACGATTTCGGAGCCAACCACCGCCTGCGTCTTCTCGGTCGCTTCCTTCTTCACGCCGCGATCCTCGAACACGGCTTCGACGACGAGGTCGCAGCCTTTCAGCGCTTCATAGTCGGCGGTGGCGTGAATCTTCGAAAGCAGCGCGTCGCGATCGGCGCTCTTGGCGCGGCCCTTGGCGATCTGGCCCGAAATCACCTTCTCCGAATAGGCCTTGCCCTTGTCGGCGGAGGCCTGGTCGCGATCAATCAGCACGACTTCGAGCCCCGCGTTCGCCGAAACATAGGCGATGCCCGCGCCCATGAAACCAGCGCCGACGACGCCGATCTTCTTGAGGTCCGTTTTCGCCACGCCAGCCGGCCGGCGCGCGCCCTTGTCGAGTTCGCCCTTGGAGAGGAACAGCGAGCGGATCATTGCCGCCGCCTCCTTCGAGCGCAGGATTTTGGCGAAATATCGGCTTTCGACGGCGAGCGCGAGGTCCATCGGAAGCTGCAGGCCCTCGAACACGCAGCCGAGGATAGCCTTGGCGGCAGGATAATTGTCGTAAGTTTCCTTGCGGTAGATCGCATTGGCCGCCGGCCAGATCATCATGCCCGTGGGCGAGAACACTTTTCCAGACGGCAGCTTGAAGTGCGGCTCGTCCCACGGCGCTTTCGCATTCGGGTTGGCGAGCACCCAGGCTTTCGCTTTCGCGACAATTTCCGCGCGAGGGGATCTCGTGGATGAGGTTCATCTTTTCGCCGCGGCGGGCTTTATCTGATCGCCCTTGAACAGCATCTGAAGAGCGTCAGGCGTCGAGCGCGCGCCTGGCCAGGCCAGCAGCAGCACCGGTTTTGGTTCCTTGGTTTTGGCGTTGAATGAATAATTGACTTTAAATGACAATGGTAACATAGTTTTTTTTGAAGGTTTTGGAGTTGAATGAGTTGGTTTGATGATGATGGTTGTCATTAGTTTCATAATAAACCACTTTAAAACATGATTAGTTAATAATGATGATGATGATGATGATAATAATGATGATAATGATAGATGATGATGATGATGATGATGATGATGATGATGATGATGATGATAATAAATGATGATAATGATGATGATGATGATGATGATGATGATGATGATGATGATAAATAATGTGATGATGATGATGAATGATGATGATGATGATGATGATGATGATGATGACGGGGCGGCGGCGGCGGCGGCGGCGTCGGTGAGGTGGCGTTCGTGGTGGGTGGCGGACGACGACGTTGGAGGCGGCGGCGGGGTGGCGGCGGCGGCGGCGAGGTTGGTGGCGTTCGTGGGCGGCGAGTGGTGGCGTCGAGTCGTCGGTGGCGGCATCGTGGTCGCGTCGGGCGGCGGCGGCGGCGGCGGCCATGAGCC
>CAVQBX010000050.1:0-30970 GCA_963710855.1 uncultured Pseudomonadota bacterium
ACCTGTTCGATCTCGATGAGCGTACCCTGGAAATCCTTGGGATGCAGGAACAGCACGGGCTTGCCATGCGCCCCGATTTTCGGATTGCCGTCGCCGATCACCCGCGCCCCCGCGGCCTTGAGCAGATCTCTCGCGGAAAGGATATCGTCGACCTCGAAGCACATGTGATGCATTCCGCCGTCGGGGTTCTTTTCCAGGAACTTCGCGATCGGCGAAGCCGCGCCGAGTGGCTCCAGCAATTCAACCTTGCTGTTTGGCAGCTCCACGAAGACGACTGTCACCCCGTGATCTGGCAGCGCCTGTGGCGTCGAGACTTTCGCGCCGAGGCTTTCGCGATATAGACGGCTCGCCGTCTCGAGGTTCGGCACGGCAATGGCTACGTGGTTGAGGCGACCAATCATGGGGGGCGGCAGTCGGCAGTCGGCAGTAGGGCTTGGCTTAAGGGTCGGCGGCGGGCGTGTCCAGCCACCTCGGCTCATCCCTACTGCCGACTGCCGACTCACTGCCGCCCTACACCTCCACCACCAGCACATGCACCATCGGCTTCTTCCCCCAGAAGGTGTTGATGGCGCTACGCACGGCGCGCTCGATCGCCTCGGCGACCGCATCGGGGTCGCGGCGGCGCGGGCGCGGCATGCTCTCGAAAGTCTCGAAGATCGCGCTATCAATCAGCGCGTCGACGCCGGCGCCTTCGCGGGTGTGCTGCGGGATGCCGGAGAACAGCACGTCCGGGTCTCCAGCCATGTCGCCCTTGGCGGTCAGCGCGATGGCGACCGAGACGATGCCGCCGAAGCCGAGCTTGCGCCGCTCGGCGATGCAAGCCTCGTTGGCCTCGGCGAGGATGTTGCCGTCCTTGTAGCGCCGGCCGTGCGGGACCTGATCAACGATCGCCGCGCCCGCCTCGGTCAGGTCGACGACGTCGCCGTTGGTGGCGCGCAACACATGCGGCACGCCGTGAGCCTTGGCGAACTCGACATGCTCGGTCAGATGCACCGGCTCGCCATGGGCGGGCACGGCGACCTTCGGCCTCAGCCACTGATACATTTTCGCGAGTTCGGCGCGGCGCGGATGGCCGGAGACATGGACCAGATGGGTGCGGTCGGTGATCGTGCGGATCGACTGCATCGCAAGGCCGTTCATCACGCGCCCGACCGCCTTCTCGTTGCCGGGAATGGTGCGCGAGGAGAAGATCACCGTGTCGCCTCTCGCGAGCTTGGCGTTCGGATGCTCGTCCTCGGCGATGCGGGCGAGCGCGGCGCGCGGCTCGCCCTGACTGCCCGTCGCCAACGCCAGCACTCTTTCGCGCGGCAGTCGATCAAAGGGATCGGGGCTGAGGAAGGGCGGCAGGCCTTCGAGATAGCCGCATTCGCGCGCGACCGCGATCACCCGTTCCATCGCGCGCCCGAGCACGAGGATCTGGCGGCCGTTGGCGAGGCCGGCCTCCGCAGCGGCGCGAAGCCGGGCGACATTGGAGGCGAAGGTCGTCACCAGCACGCGGCCCTTCGCCCCTGCGACGATTTCTGAAAGCGTCTTCGCGACGTCGGTCTCGGACGGGCTTTCGCCCTCGCGTAAAACGTTGGTCGAATCGCAGATCAGCGCCAGCACGCCCTCTTCGCCGAGCTCGCGGAAGCGCTTCTCGTCCGTGACATTGCCGACCAGCGGCGTCGGGTCGATCTTCCAGTCGCCGGTGTGGACGACGAGGCCGGCGGGCGTGCGGATCGCCAGCGCCAGGCTCTCGGGGATCGAATGCGCGACCGAGATGAACTCGACGTCGAACGGCCCGATCCTGCGGCGCTCGCCGGCGGCGATGCGCTCGATCGGGATCTTGGGCGCGCCCTGCTCTCCGAGCCGGCGCGCCTCCGCGAGGCCCGCGGCGAAGCGGCTCATGTAGACGGGAACGCCGAGCCGCGGCCAAAGCTCGCTGAGCGCGCCGATATGGTCCTCATGGGCATGGGTGATGACGAGGCCGACCAGGTCCCGCTTCGCCTTCTCGATGAACGAGAGATCCGGCATGATGAGATCGACCCCCGGCATGTCGTCGCCCGCGAAGGCGACGCCGAGATCGACCATCAGCCACTTGCGATTGTGCGGCGGCCCAAAGCCATAGAGCGCGCAATTCATGCCGACTTCGCCGAGGCCGCCGAGCGGCGCGAACACGAGTTGGCTGTTGTCGGTCATCTCGAATCGGGCTTTCTTTCGGGGCGCCGCGCGCAGCGTCGGCTTCGGCCGTAATAAGAAAAATGTCGGCGGATTCGATCGTCTCGACCACACCGTCGCGCTTCAGTCTAAGGCGACCGCGCTCGTCGAGGCCCTCGAACACGCCCTCGCGCGCCCCGCGCGCGTTGGCGACGCGGATCGGCTTGCCGAGGTTGGCGGCGACCCCAAGCCAGGCGCCGCGAATGGAGGAAAAGCCGGCGCCGCGCGCCCAGGCCGCGAGCGCTTCCTCGAAGCGAAACGCCAGCCTGTCGAACAGGGCGCTCGCCGAGCGCGGCTCGCCGAGAATGGCCTCGAGCGAGGTCGTCGGATAGGCAAGCCCTTCTGGCGACGACGAAACATTGACGCCGATGCCGACGATCGCCGCCAGGGGCGCGCCGGGCGGGGTTACGCCATCGACCAGCAGGCCCGCGAGCTTGGCGCCGTCGTGGACGAGGTCATTCGGCCATTTGAGCTCGGCCCGGACCCCGACATCGGAGACGGCGCGCTGCGCAGCGACGCCGGCGACAAAGCCGAGCTGTGTCGCGACCGAGGGCTCGCAGGGGTCGACGAGCAGCGCGCTCGCATAGAGGTTGCCGGGAGGAGAGACCCAGTTCCTCCCCTGCCGGCCGCGCCCTGCGGTCTGCGCGTCGGCGACGATCCAGAGCCGCCCCGCGTCGCCGGTGAGCGCGCGCTGCCGCGCGACATCGCTTGTGGAGCCGAGCGTCGCATAACGCTCGACCCGCCATCCGCTCAGAGTGTTCGCAGCCGGTTCAGATTCGGAAAGTTCGGTTCTCAAAACAGGGACTTGGCCGCCGCCATGGCGGCGTTGGTGATGGGCGCGGGCGACACCGCATAGAAGATCACGAGCGCGGTCGCCAGCGCAAGCACGATGCGGGTCGTCGCGCCCTGCGGATCGAACGCTTTCGCTGGCTCGTCGAAATACATGATTTTCACGATGCGCAGATAGTAGAACGCGCCGACCGCGCTGAGCAGCACGCCGATGACCGCGAGACCGTAGAGATCGGCCTTCACCGCCGCGGCGAACACGTAGAATTTCGCGAAGAAGCCGGCGAGCGGGGGAATGCCGGCGAGCGAGAACATCATCGTCGCCAGGAAGAACGCCATCGGCGCGTTGGTGCGCGACAGGCCGGCGAGATCGGCGACCTCTTCGACATAGGCGCCATCGCGGCGCATCGAAAGAATGCCGGCGAAGGTCCCGAGCGTCATCACCAGATAGATCGCCATGTAGACGACGACGCCATGCGCGCCCTCGACCGTCCCGGCGGCGAGGCCGACCAGCGCGAACCCCATGTGGCCGATCGAGGAATAGGCCATCAGCCGCTTCAGGTTGGTCTGCCCGATCGCCGCGAACGAGCCGAGCGCCATCGAGGCGATCGCGATGAACGTGACGATCTGCCGCCATTCGCCGGTCACGCCCGGGAAAGCCGTGAGCGTAACGCGAACGACGACCGCCATCGCCGCCATCTTCGGCGCGGACGCGAAGAAGGTCGTCACCGGCGTCGGCGCGCCCTCGTAGACGTCAGGCGTCCACATGTGGAACGGCACTGCCGAAATCTTGAACGCGAGGCCGGCCAGCACGAATACGAGGCCGAACAGGACGCCGATCGGGAGCTGACCTTTCAGCGCGTCGGCTATGCCTGCGAACGAAACCGTGCCCGCATAGCCGTACAACAGCGAGGCGCCGTAAAGCAGCATGCCCGAGGAAAGCGAACCCAGCACGAAATATTTGAGGCCTGCCTCGGTCGCCTTGACGTCATCGCGGCGATAGGCGGCGACGACATAGAGGGAGAGGCTCATGAGTTCGAGGCCGAGATAGAGCGCGATGAAATCGCCGGCCGAGATCAGCATCATCATGCCGAGCGTCGCGAGCAGCAGCAGCACCGGGAATTCGAATCCGCCGATCCGGTGCGAGCGCATGAAATCGAACGACAGCAATAAGGTCGCGAGCGACCCGATCAGCGCCAGCGCCTTCATGAAGCGCGCAAAGTGATCGTCGATGAACGCGCCGTAGAAGGTCGTCGAATTCCGGTCGCGATGTGAAAAGCACAAGGATCAGCGCGAGCCCGAGCGTCGCCACCGCGCCTTCGGCGACGAGCCAGACGGATTTTTCGCCACGAAGGGCGCCGAGCGTCAGCAACACCAGGATGCCGAGCCCCAATATGGCCTCGGGCAGGATCGCCGGGAGAGAGATAGCAGTTGCGGTCATGGATGCCATTCAATCCTGAGAAGTTGCGGACGGCGCTCTGTCAGAGCGCCGCCGTCTTTGTGGCGGCCACGGCGTGGTTGAAGCCCTGCAGAAGCGCATCGATAGAAGACGCGCTGGCGTCGATGATCGTTTGCGGGTGGACACCGTAGTAAATGGTCAAGAGCAGGAGCGGCGTCAGGGTCGCGATCTCGCGCCAGTTGAGATCGGCGATCGTCATCAGGTTCGGCTTCTCGATCACGCCGAAGATGACGCGGCGGTAGAGATAGAGCGCATAGGCAGCCGACAGGATCACGCCGGTCGTCGCGAACAGTGCGACCCAGGTATTGGCCTCGAAGGCGCCGAGCATGGTGAGGAATTCGCCGACGAACCCCGACGTGCCAGGCAGGCCGACATTGGCCATGGTGAAAACCATGAACGCCAGCGCGTAGCGCGGCATGCGCTGCACGAGGCCGCCGTAGGCGGCGATCTCGCGGGTGTGCATGCGGTCGTAGACCACGCCGACGCAAAGGAACAGCGCGCCCGAGACGAGGCCGTGGCTCACCATCTGATAGACCGCGCCTTGCACGCCCTGAGTATTGGCGGCGAACAGTCCCATGGTCACGAAGCCCATATGCGCCACCGAGGAATAGGCGATGAGCTTCTTCATGTCCTCCTGCACCAGCGCGACGAGCGAGGTGTAGATGATGGCGATGATCGACAGCGTGTAGACGAGCGGCGCGAAATAGACGGACGCGTCCGGGAACATCGGCAGCGAGAAGCGCAGGAAGCCGTAGCCGCCCATCTTCAGGAGAATGCCCGCCAGGATCACCGAGCCCGCCGTCGGCGCCTCGACGTGCGCGTCGGGCAGCCAGGTGTGCACCGGCCACATCGGCATCTTCACCGCGAAGGAGGCGAAGAACGCCAGCCATAGCCACTTCTGCGCGGAGGGGGCGAAGGCGGTCTTCAGCAACGTCTCGATGTCAGTCGTGCCCGCTTGCCAATACATGAACATGATCGCCAGAAGCATCAGCAGCGAGCCGGCGAGCGTGTAGAGGAAGAATTTGAACGCGGCATAGACGCGCCGATTGTGGCCCCAGATGCCGATGATGAGGAACATCGGGATCAGGCCGCCTTCGAAGAACAGATAGAACAGCACGATGTCCAGCGCCACGAACACGCCGATCATCAGCGTTTCGAGCGCCAGGAAGCAGATCATGTAGGCCTTGACCCGCTTCTCGATCGAAGTCCAGGACGCCAGGATGCAGATCGGCATCAGGAGCGTCGTCAGCAGGACGAAGGGCATGGAAATGCCGTCGACGCCGAGCTTGTAGAGAATGGTGTGGCTGAACCAGTCGTGCGTTTCGACGAGTTGGAAGCCGGGAATCGAGCGATCGAACTCGAGCCACGCGACGAGACTGATCGCGAAGGTGATGAGCGTCGCCCAAAGCGCGATCCAGCGCGCGTTGTTCTTCGTCGCCTCGCTGTCGCCGCGCAGCGTCATGATCGCCAGCACGCCGACCACCGGCACGATCAGCAGCGCGGAAAGGATCCAGTTCCCGGAAATCATCAGTGGACCCCTCCGAACAGATACCAGGTCGCGAGCGCGGCCACGCCGAGCAGCATCGCGAAGGCGTAGTGATAGATGTAGCCGGTCTGCAGGCGGACCGCGCTGCGTGTCACATCAAGCACCCGCGCAGAAATGCCGTCGGGGCCAAAACCGTCGATGATGAAGCCGTCGCCGCCCTTCCAGAACACGCGGCCGATCCAGAAGGCGGTGCGCACGAACAGGAAGTCGTAGAGCTCGTCGAAATACCACTTGTTGAGCAGGAAACGGTAGAGCAGCGGATTGGCGTTGGCGAGAACGACAGGCGCCCTCTTGTTGACGATGTACATGTAATAGGCGATCGCCAGGCCGCCGAGCATCATCAGCGTCGGCATTAGCGATACCAGCCAGGGCGCCTCGCCGACCTCCTTGTTGACGATGAGCGAGTGTTCTCCCCAGAACGTCTCGGCGCCCGAGCCGATGAAGCTGTAGCGGAACAGCACGCCGGCAAAAGTCGCGCCGACGGCCAGCACGGCCAGCGGGATCAACATCACCCGCGGCGATTCGTGTGCGGGATGATGGCCATGCCCGTGATCGTCATGCCCATGCGCATGGTCGTCATGGCCGTGCTCGGACTCATGAGGGAGCCAGGACTCCCAGTCGCCCCGCTTGTTGAAGAAGGTCATGAACACGAGGCGCCAGGAGTAGAACGAGGTCAAACCCGCCGCGACCGTCGTGCAGACGAAGCCGAACACCGCGCCGGGCCGGTCCGAAAGGTAGGCCGCCTCGATGATCGCGTCCTTCGACACGTAGCCAGCAAAGCCGACCGGCGTGAACGGCAGGCCGACGCCCGTCAGCGCCAAGGTGCCGATCGTCATCATCCAGAACGTGAAGGGGATCTCGTCCTTCAGGCCGCCCATGCGGCGCATGTCCTGCTCGTGATGCATCGCGGTGATGACCGAGCCGGCGCCCAGGAACAGCAGCGCCTTGAAGAAGGCGTGCGTGAACAGGTGGAAAATTCCAGTCCCATAGGCGCCGACGCCGAGCGCGACGAACATGTAGCCGAGCTGCGAGCAGGTCGAATAGGCGATGACGCGCTTGATGTCGTTCTGCACCAGGCCGATGGTCGCGGCGAAAAACGCGGTAATGCCGCCGACCACGGTCACGACGCTGAGCGCGACGGGCGCTTGCTGGAATAGAGGCGAAAGGCGCGCCACCATGAACACGCCCGCGGTCACCATCGTCGCGGCGTGAATCAGGGCCGAGACCGGAGTCGGTCCTTCCATCGCGTCCGGCAACCAGGTGTGCAACAGGAACTGCGCCGATTTGCCCATCGCGCCCATGAACAGCAGCAGGCACGCGACGGTGACGGCGTCGGCGTTCAAGCCGAAGATATGGATGGACTTGTTGGCGAGCCCGGGCGCGGCCGCGAAGATGTGGTCGAAGCTCACCGATCCGGTGAGAACGAACACCAGGAAAATGCCGAGCGCGAAGCCGAAGTCGCCGACGCGGTTGACGACGAAGGCCTTGATCGCCGCCGCATTGGCCGACGGCTTTTCGTACCAGAAGCCGATCAGCAGGTAGGAAGCGAGACCGACGCCCTCCCAGCCGAAGAACATCTGCACGAGATTGTCCGCCGTCACCAGCATCAGCATCGCGAAAGTGAACAGCGATAGATAAGCGAAGAAGCGCTGGCGGCTCGGGTCCTCGTTCATGTAGCCGATCGAATACATGTGCACGACGAACGAGACGGTCGTCACCACGACCAGCATTACCGCCGTCAGCGTATCGACGCGCAGCGCCCAATGGATGTCGAGCTTACCGGAGGTGATCCAGTTGGCGACTTCGACCGTGCCGCCATCGTTATGGCCGAGAGCGACGTAGAAGAACACGAGCCACGACAGGAAGCAGGAGACGCCGAGCAGGCTCGTCGTCAGCAGTTCCGCATTGCGTGGCCCAAGCTGATGGCGGAACAGACCGGCGATCAGGAAGCCGATGAGCGGCAGGAAGACGATGAGGTCGTACCACATGGCCCGATCAGCCCTTCAGCGCGTTGATGTCTTCGACCGCGATCGAGCCGCGGTTGCGGTAGAAGGCGACGAGAATGGCGAGGCCGATGGCCGCCTCCGCCGCGGCGACGGTCAGGATGAACAACGCGAATACCTGCCCTGTGAGGTCGCCCGACTGGGTCGAGAAGGCGACGAAATTGATGTTGACCGCAAGCAGGATGAGCTCGACCGACATCATGATGATGATGATGTTCTTGTGGTTGAGGATGATGCCGGCGACGCCGATCGTAAACAGGATCGCGGCGAGGACGAGATAGTGGGTGAGCCCGATTTCCATGGATCCGATGTCCTCAAATGCCGGCGCGCGAGGCGACCTTGCGCACCTCGACCGCGGTCGCGGGCGTGCGCGCGACCTGATCGGCGACGTTCTGGCGCTTGACGCCGACTTTGTGCTGCAGCGTCAGCACGATGGCGCCGATCATCGCCGTCAGCAGAATGAGACCGGCGGCCTGGAAGAAGTAGAAATATTGCGTGTAGAGCACGCGCCCGAGCGCCTGCGTATTGGTGATCATGCCGGCCGGAGCGGCCGCCGCGGCGGCGGTCGGCGAACGGCCGAAGCCGGCAGAGGCGTAACCGAGTTCGAGCGCGACGCAGACGGCGATGAGGCCGCCGACCGGGAGATATTGCACGAAGCCTTGCTTGAGCTGGGCGAAGTCGACGTCGAGCAGCATGACCACGAACAGGAACAGCACCGCCACCGCGCCGACGTAGACGACGACCAGCATCATCCCCAAGAACTCGGCGCCCATCTCGATGAACAATCCCGCCGCCGCGACGAAGGCGAGGATCAGGCAAAGCACAGAATGAACGGGATTGCGGGCAGCGACGACCGTCAGAGCGGAGCCGATCAGCACCACCGAGAAAATCCAGAAGAATATCGCGTCGGCCATTATGAAACTCAGCCCCCTCGTCCCCGACCGTGGAAGGTTCCCCGCCGGGCGCCGCGCACGCCTCAAGAAGACGCCGACGCGACGAAGTGTGTGTTGATCCCCTTACCTCAAGGGGAAGGCGATCAATGATATTTTGCGTCCATCTCGATGTTGCGTGCGATCTCGCGCTCCCACCGCGCCCCGTTATCGAGCAGCCGGTCCTTGTCGTAGAACAGCTCCTCACGGGTCTCGACGGCGAATTCGAAATTCGGTCCCTCGACAATCGCGTCGACCGGGCAGGCTTCCTGGCACATGCCGCAGTAGATGCATTTCGTCATGTCGATGTCGTAGCGGGTCGTGCGTCGCGTGCCGTCGTTGCGGCGCGGCCCCGCCTCGATGGTGATGGCCTGCGCCGGGCAGATCGCCTCGCAGAGCTTGCAGGCGATGCAGCGCTCCTCGCCGTTCGGATAGCGGCGAAGCGCATGCTCGCCGCGGAAGCGCGGCGAGAGCGGTGATTTTTCGTGAGGATAGTTCAGGGTCGCCTTCGGCTTGAACATGTAGCGCACCGACAGCGCGAGCGCCGCGAAGAACTCGGTCAAGAAAAGCGAACGCGCCGCCTGATCCAGTCTGAAGGTCATTTGCGGACTCCGCGAGCGGATGCGATTGAAACCATCGTCGCCCTCACGATGCCGAACCGAAGAGTTCGACCACCGCGGCCACCAGCACCACCATGAACAGGGAGATCGGCAGGAACACCTTCCAGCCGAGCCGCATCAACTGGTCGTAACGGTAGCGCGGCACGAAGGCCTTCACCATCGAGAACATGAATACGACCGACCAGGCCTTGATGAGGAACCAGATGATGCCCGGCACCCAGGTGAAGGGCGGGAAGGGTAGCGGCGAGAGCCACCCGCCCATGAACAAAACCGCCGCCAGCGACGACATGCCGAGGATCGCCACCAGTTCGGTCAGGAACTGCAGCAGGAACATGGAGGCCGAATATTCCACCATGTGGCCGGCGACGAGTTCCAATTCCGCTTCCACGAGATCGAACGGCGGCCGGTTCGTCTCGGCGAGCGACGAGATGAAGAAGATCACGAACATCGGCAGGAGGCGCAGCCAATACCAGCCGAGGAAGCCAAACTTCGTGTCTTGCGCGCGCACAATGTCGGTAAGGTTCAGCGAGTTGGCGCAGAGCAGCACCGTCACCAGCACGAAGCCGATCGAAACTTCGTAGGAGACCATCTGCGCGGCCGAGCGCAGCGCGGCCATGAACGGGTATTTCGAGTTCGACGCCCAGCCCGCCATGATGATGCCGTAGACGCCGAGCGACGAGACGGCGAACAGATAGAGGATGCCGACATTGATATTGCCGACGACCCAGCCGTCGTTGACGGGGATCACCGCCCAGGCGGCAAAGGCGAGCACGACGCCGACCAGCGGCGCGAGCACGAACACGCCCTTGTTCGCGCTCGCCGGAATGATCGGCTCTTTGAGGATGAACTTGCCGAAATCGGCAAACGGCTGGAACGTGCCCCAGGGGCCGACCACGTTCGGCCCGCGCCGAAGCTGCACCGAGGCCCAGATCTTGCGCTCGGCATAGATCATAACGGCGGTCGAAAGCAGGACGCCGACCAGCATCGCCAGGCTCTCGAGCACGTAGCGAACGAAAGTCCCGAACGCAGTCCCGGTGAGCCAGTGGCCAAGCGCCGAGGCGCCGCCGCTGCTTATGAACAGCACGATCAGCCCAATGACGACGACGAGCACCGCGACGACGGCGATGCCGATCGCGATGGCGATCGAATGATCCGGCGCGGATGGGCGGGTGGGAGTGGCGCTGCTCATGATCGGTCCTATTCGGCGGCCACGGCGAGGCGGCCCTTGGCCAGCGCCGCGCATTCCGCCATCACGCGCGAGGCGCGCGCGATCGGGTTGGTGAAGTAGAATTCCGAAACCGAGGAGACGAACGGCGCATCGCCGACTTCGCCGCCCGCCATAATGCTCGACAGCGCGGAAGCGTCCGCAGGCGCAATCTGGTCGAAGGCGGTCAGATGCGGATGGGCGGTCGCGAGCGCAGCGCGCAGCGCGCCGACGAAGTCGTAAGGCAGCCTGGCGCCCAACGTATCCGAAAGCGCGCGCAGAATCGCCCAGTCCTCGCGCGCCTGGCCCGGCGGGAAGATGGCGCGCTCGGCGAATTGCGGGCGGCCTTCGGTGTTGACGTAAATGCCGCGTCTTCTCGGTATAGGCCGCGCCGGGCAGGATCACGTCGGCGCGATGCGCGCCCGTGTCGCCATGCGAGCCGATGTAGACGACGAAGGCGCCGGGTTCGATCTCGATTTCGTCGGCGCCGAGATTGAACACGACATCCGCCGCGCCGGCCTTGGCGAGCTCGATCGCGTCGAGCCCGCCCTCGCCCGGCACGAGGCCGAGATCGAGCCCGCCGACGCGCGAGGCCGCGGTGTGCAGCACATTGAACCCGTTCCAGCCGTCCTTGACGACGCCGAGCGACATCGCCGCCTTGGCGGCAAGGGCGAGCACCGCCTCGCCGTCTGGCCGCGCAAAGGCGCCGGCGCCCAGGATGAACATCGGCTTCTGCTTGTTGGCCGGCGGATGGTCGGCGAACTGGGCGAGCGAGTGCGGCCCGGCGCCGAGATAATTGTATTTGTAGGTGAGATCCGCGCGCGGCCCCACGACGCCGGTGAGGCAATCGCCCTTCAGCCAGCGCTTGCGAATACGCGCGTTGAGCACCGGCGACTCGAAGCGCGGGATTGGAGCCGATGATCATGATCGCGTCGGCCTCGTCGATGCCGGCGATAGTCGAGTTGAACAAATAAGAGGCGCGGCCGAATTTCGGATGCAGTTTCGAGCCGTCCTGCCGGCAATCGATCGACTTGGCGCCGAGCTTGTCCATCAGGCCTTTGAGCGCGAACATCTCCTCGACGGCGGCGAGATCGCCGACGACCGCGCCGATCTGCTCCGGCTTCGCGGCCTTGACCTTCGCGGCGACCGCCGCGAATGCCTGCGGCCAGGTCGAGGGCTTCAGCTTGCCGTTGACGCGCACATAAGGGCGGTCGAGTGCGCTGGACCTTGAGGCCGTCGACGATGTGCCGCGTCTTGTCGGAGATCCACTCCTCGTTGATCGCCTCGTTGATGCGCGGCAGGATGCGGATGACCTCGCGGCCGCGCGAATCGATGCGGATCGCCGAGCCGATCCCGTCCATCACATCGATCGACTTCGGTCTTTGTGTATTCCCACGGACGCGCATGGAACTCTGTCGGCTTCGAGGTCAGCGCGCCAACGGGGCAAAGATCGACGACATTGCCCTGCAGTTCCGAAGTCAGCGCGTGTTCGAGATAGGAGGTGATCTCCATGTCCTCGCCGCGGCCAATCGCGCCGAGCTCGGAAATGCCGGCGACTTCGGTGGTGAAGCGAATGCAGCGCGTGCAATGGATGCAGCGGTTCATCGAGGTCTTGACGAGCGCGCCGATATATTTGTTTTCGACCGCGCGCTTGTTCTCGGCATAGCGCGAAGTATCGACGCCATAGCCCATCGCCTGATCCTGCAGGTCGCATTCGCCGCCCTGATCGCAGATCGGGCAATCGAGCGGATGGTTGATCAGCAGGAATTCCATCACGCCCTGCGCGCGCCTTGCGGGCCATCGGCGAATTGGTCTCGACAACCGGCGGTTCGCCCTTCGGGCCGGGGCGCAGATCCTGCACCGCCATCGCGCAGGACGCGGTCGGCTTCGGCGGGCCGCCCTTCACTTCGACGAGGCACATGCGGCAATTGCCGGCGATCGACAGCCGCTCGTGAAAACAGAAGCGCGGCATTTCCGCGCCCGCCGCCTCGCACGCCTGCAACAGCGTGTATTCGGCGGGAACGTCGATTTCCTTGCCGTCGATGACGATCTTGCTCATTGCGCTCGTTCCCGCTTCGCGACTCGCCTCTGTCAGCCGCATTTCTTCGCTCTCCACTGCTTGATATGCGGCAGATGCGCCCAGCCGAACGCGAGGTCGCTGTCGCCATTCTCTCTCAAATGCTCGAGCCGTCGCCGGCCTCTTCGAGGCGGAATATGCCCGGCCGGAATCGTCCACATGACGAAATGCGGCTCGCCGAGCTTGTCGAACCAGGACGCCTTCGCATTGTAGAAACGCGCGTGCACGGTGTTCCAGACGAATTTCTCCAGCGCTTCGACGCTCTCCCAGACCGACAGATTGACCGCCATGTCGGGGTCGGGGAAACGGGCGAAACGCCGTCGCGTTGTTGCTGTCGTCCTTCAGGCGCCAGACAAAGCCTTCGCTGCGCTCGGCGATCGCGTTGACGCGATCGAGATTCTCCATGAATCCGGCCATGCGCGGATCGTCGGTCGGGAAACGAAAGCGGCCGATATTGAGCTGGGCGATGTGGGTCGCGCTCATTCGCCGCCTCCGGGTGTCCGGCGCGCCAATAGGCGAGCATTTCCGTCACTGCGACACCCTTCGATCGTCGCGCCGTCGAGACGCGCATCGCGAATGGAGGCGCCGGCGAGATTGGCGTTGGCTGATCTTCAAGCCCGCGAGATTTGCGTCGTTAATGCGCCAGCCCGACATGTTGACGTTCTCGAAATCGCAGCCTGAAAAATTGACGTCGTCGAAGACAGAGCCCGAAAGATCGGACTTGTGCACTTCCAGCCGCTTCTTCTCGCCCTCGATTTTCATTTTGGCGCCCAACGTCTGAAATCGGTCCGCTCGATCTTTTCATAAAGCCGAGCGAAGCGCGTTAATATCGGCGTCGAGAGGGTGAATTTTCCCGTCTGCGTGGAAATGGGAAAGCGCCTCCGAAAGATCGCCCAATTCGTCGCGGATCGCCGCGAATTTTTCCTTCATCTCGACGTTGCTCAATTGCCTGCCGCCCTCGTCGAGTTCGCGAAGCAATCTGTCGAGGCGGCTTTCCGACTCCGCGCTCATCGGTCATGCTCCAGCTTCTCGATGCGCTTCGTAGCCTCGGCGATCTCTTCCTTTAGCGCCTCATTACCCTTCAACGCCTTTGAGGCGGATCGAATTGCGGTCATTGTTCCGCCGCGCAAGACCTCGACTTGCTCATCCAGAAATTCTAGACGGTTTGAAATCCGAGACTACAAACCGGTGGACCTCCGCAAGGTCCGATTGGAGTTGCCGAATGTCGCCCCTGATTTCGTGGATTTCGTTCCGCGTGTCATGCGCGTCGGCGTGGACCACGTCCAATTCGACGCGTATCGCCTGAACGTCGCCGCGAAGATCGCGCACCTCTCCACGCAAATTCTGCACTTCGGACCGAACCTCATGAATCTCGCCGCGCACCTCCTGAAGTGCGCCGTGAATCTCGCCACGCACCTCCTGAGCGTCGCCACGGACCTCCTGAAATCTGCCGTGAAGCTCGCCGCGAATTGTTTGCAACTGTGAGCGAACGTCGTGATGCAACTCCGCAACGCTAAGGCCGATCGTCCCTAACAAACCCAGCTTATCCGCATTGTCTTCCTGAATCGCGACCAGCCCCCGCAACTGCTCGGAATGCGCGTCGAGTGTGCTGCGGATGTCCACCAGCAACTCGAGCACATTGTTGTCGGGCGCTTCCGGCATCTCTTCACTCCGCCGCCATCGCGCACAGGCTCGCTGTGCGGATTGGCCGAATACGGGTCGATGCGTCGTTCGATCTCGGGGCGGAAATGCGCGATGAGGCCCTGGATCGGCCAGGCCGCGGCGTCGCCGAGCGCGCAGATCGTGTGGCCCTCGACCTGTTTGGTCACGTCGAGCAGCATGTCGATCTCGCGTTTCTGCGCCCGGCCTTCGGCCATGCGCGTCATCACGCGCCACATCCAGCCGGTTCCCTCGCGGCAGGGCGTGCATTGGCCGCAGCTCTCATGCTTGTAGAAATAGGAAAGCCGCGTAATGGCGCGCACGATGTCGGTCGACTTGTCCATCACGATGACCGCCGCCGTGCCGAGGCCGGAGCGCAGCTTGGCCAGCGAGTCGAAATCCATCGGCGTGTCGATGATCTGCGCCGCCGGCACGAGGCGCACCGACGAGCCGCCGGGAATGACGGCGAGCAGATTGTCCCAGCCGCCGCGCATCGCCGCCGCAATGGCGATCAATCAACTCGCGGAACGGGATCGACATCGCCTCTTCGACGTTGCAGGGCTTGTTGACGTGCCCCGACACGCAGAACAGCTTGGTGCCCGCATTGTTGGGCGCGCCGAAGCCCGAGAACCATGACGCGCCGCGGCGCAGGATGGTCGGCGCGACCGCGATCGATTCGACATTGTTGACGGTCGTCGGGCAGCCGTAGAGGCCGACATTGGCCGGGAACGGCGGCTTCATGCGCGGCATGCCCTTCTTGCCCTCGAGGCACTCGAGCATCGCCGTCTCTTCGCCGCAGATATAGGCGCCGGCGCCGTGATGGACGTAGAGATCGAACGGCCAGCCGTGAACGTTGTCCTTGCCGATCAGATTGGCCTCATAGGCCTCGTCGACCGCCTGCTGCAGATGCTTGCGCTCCAGAATATATTCGCCGCGCACGTAGATGTAGCAGGCCTCGGCGCCCATCGCGAAGGAGGCGATCAGCGCGCCCTCGACCAGCGTGTGCGGGTCGTTGCGCATGATCTCGCGATCTTTGCAGGTGCCGGGTTCGGATTCGTCGGCGTTGATGACGAGATAATGCGGGCGCTTCGGATCGATGGTCTTCGGCATGAACGACCATTTGAGGCCGGTCGGGAAGCCCGCGCCGCCGCGCCCGCGCAGGCCCGACGCCTTCATCTCGTTGACGACCCAGTCGCGTCCCTTGTCGATCAGCGCCTTGGTGTTGTCCCACTGCCCGCGCGCCCGCGCGCCCTTCAGGCTGCGGTCGCCGAAGCCGTAGAGGTTGGTGAAGATGCGATCCTTGTCTTCGAGCATCGTCTTGGCCCCTCAGGCTCCGCTCGCGGGCTGGCCGGCCGTTGAGGCCGGGCCGCTCTTGCCATCTTCGCCGTAGAAGGAAGTCAGCGCCGTGAGTTCGCCGCCCTCCGGTTCCGACGACACGCGGCCGATCTGCGAACCGATCGTGACAGGCCGTCCGGCCTTCAAGTCGTCGAGCAGCTTTGCGAAATTGTCCGGCGTCAGATCCTCGAAATAGTCGTCGTTGATCTGCACCATCGGCGCGTTGCAGCAGGCGCCGAGGCACTCGACTTCGAGCCAGGAGAACTGTCCGTCGGCGCTGACGTGATGCTCGGGGCCGATCTTGCTTCGGCAGACCGCCTTGAATTCTTCCGCGCCGCTCAGCATGCAGGGCGTCGTGCCGCAGAGCTGGACATAGTGCCGGCCGACCGGCTCCAGATTGAACATCGTGTAGAAGGTCGCGACCTCCAGCACGCGCATCTTCGGCATGTCGAGCATATCGGCGACCTTCTCGATCGCCGGCTGCGGCAGCCAGTAGTCGTTCTGCGCCTGAGCGCGCCACAACAGCGCAATGATGGCCGAAGCCTGACGGCCCGGCGGATATTTGGCGATTTCCTTCTCAGCCCAGGCCTGGTTCTCAGGCGTGAACGCAAAGCTCTCAGGCTGAACCTCAGCGAGACGGCGAACGGACATCCTACCTCAACTCCTGCGCGCGCGCCTTTGCGCCGGCGGAGGGCGCGCGCATATCAGACATGACGAAATAGAGCGCGACCAGCGCGGCGCCGATCACGATGCCGAAGTCGCCCGAGGGCTGGACGAGCGGCTCACCGCCCCACCAGCGAAACAGGGCCAATGCGACGAGGAACGAGCCAAGGCCGCCGACGAGCACGCCCGAACGGCGCTTCAGCGACTGAGCGACCGTCATCGGTCCACCTCGCCGAACACGATATCGAGCGAGCCGAGGATAGCGCTGACGTCAGCAAGCATGTGCTTGCGGCACAAAAAATCCATGGCCTGCAGATGCGCGAAGCCCGGCGCGCGCAGTTTTATGCGGTAAGGCTTGTTGGTGCCGTCGCTGACCAGATAGACGCCGAACTCGCCCTTCGGCGCTTCGACCGCGGCATAGACTTCGCCGGCGGGAACCTTGTAGCCCTCAGTGTAGAGCTTGAAATGGTGGATGAGCGCTTCCATCGAGCGCTTCATGTCGCCGCGCTTGGGTGGGGCGATCTTGCCGTCGTCGACGGTCACCGGCCCTTCGCCGCTCGCCGAATTGAGCTTGTCGCAGCATTGCTTCATGATCTTCGCCGACTGGCGCATCTCTTCCATGCGGATCAGATAACGGTCGTAACAGTCGCCGTTCTTGCCGACGGGAATGTCGAAGTCCATTTCCTCGTAGCACTCGTAGGGCTGCGACTTGCGCAGATCCCAAGCCGCGCCCGATCCGCGCACCATCACGCCCGAGAATCCCAGCGCCCAGGCGTCGGCGAGCGAGACGACGCCGATGTCGACGTTGCGTTGTTTGAAGATGCGGTTGCCGGTCAGCAACGTCTCGAGATCGTCGCAAACCCTCAAGAAGGGATCGCAGAAGGCATAGATGTCGTCGATCAGCTTGTTCGGCAGATCCTGGTGGACGCCGCCTGGACGGAAGTAAGCCGCGTGCATGCGCGAGCCGCTGGCGCGCTCATAAAACACCATCAGCTTTTCGCGCTCTTCAAAGCCCCAGAGCGGCGGGGTCAGCGCGCCGACGTCCATCGCCTGAGTGGTGACGTTGAGGAGATGAGAAAGCAGACGCCCGATCTCGGAATAGAGCACGCGGATCAATTGCGCGCGGCGCGGCGTCTCCAGTCCGAGCAGGCGCTCGACCGCGAGGCAATAGGCGTGCTCCTGGTTCATCGGCGCGCAATAGTCGAGCCGATCCAGGTAGGGCACGTTCTGCAGATAAGTGCGCGCCTCCATCAGTTTTTCCGTGCCGCGATGGAGCAAGCCGATATGCGGATCGACGCGCTCGACAACCTCGCCGTCAAGCTCGAGCACGAGCCGCAGGACGCCGTGCGCCGCAGGGTGCTGCGGGCCGAAATTGATCGAAAAGTTGCGAAGATTCTGTTCGGTCATGTCACTTCGCCTTCTCATCCCCCGGCAAAGGAGCGCCCTCCCAGGGACTCAAGAAATCGAACTGGCGGAATTCCTGATTGAGGCGCACCGGCTCGTAGCGAACTCGCTTTTCCTCGTCGTCGTAGCGGACTTCGACGAAGCCGGTCATCGGGAAATCCTTGCGCAGCGGGAGGCCGTCGAATCCATAGTCGGTGAGGATGCGGCGCAAATCGGGATGACCTTCGAACAGCACGCCGAAGAAGTCGTAGGCCTCTCGCTCATACCAGTCGGCGGCGGGAAAGACGCTGACCGCCGAGGGGACCGGCGTCGCCTCGTCGGTCGAAATTTTTACGCGAACGCGGTGGTTCAGTTTGGGCGACAGCAGATGATAGACGACCTCGAAGCGCTGCTCGCGATCGGGATAGTCGGCGCCGGCGATATCGATGAAACAGAAGAACTGGCAGGCCGGATCGTCTCGGAGGAATTTCAGCACTTCGAGTATGCGCTGCGGCTCGGCGATCAAGGTCAGTTCGCCGAACGTTTCGCGGGCCTCGATCACTGCTCCGGGGAGCGCTGCGACCGCCTTTTCCCCGACCGATTTCAACGCCTCGTCCATAGAGCCTCTGTCGTCATCGCTTGGTGCGCGTTACCGTTCGATCGTGCCTGTCCGACGGATCTTCTTCTGCAGCAGCAGGACACCGTAGAGCAGCGCTTCCGCCGTCGGCGGGCAGCCGGGCACGTAGATGTCGACCGGCACGATGCGGTCGCAGCCGCGCACCACCGAATAGGAATAGTGGTAATAGCCGCCGCCGTTGGCGCACGATCCCATCGAGATCACGTAGCGCGGCTCCGGCATCTGGTCGTAGACCTTGCGCAAAGCCGGCGCCATCTTGTTGGTCAGCGTGCCCGCGACGATCATCACGTCCGACTGCCGGGGCGAAGCGCGCGGCGCAAAGCCGAAGCGCTCGACGTCGTAGCGCGGCATCGAGAGCTGCATCATCTCGACCGCGCAGCAGGCGAGGCCGAAAGTCATCCACATCAGCGAGCCGGTGCGCGCCCACTGGATGAGATCGTCGGTGGTGGTGACGAGAAAGCCCTTGTCGGCGAGCTGGTCGCTGATCGAACCGAAGTACGGGTCCGTCGCCCCGACGGCTTGCCGGTCGCCGGATCGATCACGCCGCGCGGTTCGGGCGCGACGAGGGTTCCGCTGCTCAATCCCATTCCAGCGCTCCCTTGTTCCACTCGTAAACGAAGCCGACCGTCAGCACGACGAGGAAGAGCATCATCGACCAGAAGCCGAACGCCCCGATGTCGTGGAACGCGACCGCCCACGGAAACAGGAACGCGACCTCGAGATCGAAGATGATGAACAGCAGCGACACCAGATAGAAGCGCACGTCGAACTTCATGCGCGCGTCGTCGAACGGGTTGAAGCCGCATTCGTAGGCCGAAAGTTTTTCGGCGTTCGGGCTTTTGTAGGCGAGCAGGAACGGCGCCGCCAGCAGGCCGCAACAGATCAGCGTGCCGAGCGCGACGAAAACGACCAGCGGGAGATAGTCGGAGAACAGGCTGGGCACAGAGCCTCCGCAAGGTCGGCGCCGGACGGAACCGTCCGTCGTTCAGCTGATGGTTTCGGCCGATCCAAGCGAGGACCCGCCGGAGCGCAAATGGAGGCCGCGCGCAACAAAAACCTGCGACGGTTACTGTCGCGCCAACCCCCTCGGCGCGGCTGCAGCGATGCGCCGCGCTCCTTTCCGCGCTGGCCTATCGCAGCGCAACGAAACACGCAAGACGAAAGGCGCGGAATGCGGCTTATTTCCTAGCCGTAGCCCTCTTACGCAGCATCCGGAAAACGTCGGCGAGACAGCGCGATAGGACGGTGTGTTTGGCGCGGCGCGGGATGGCGAGAGAGACGGGACTTGAACCCGCGACCTCCGGCGTGACAGGCCGGCGCTCTAACCAACTGAGCTACTCCCCCGTGCGCGCGCTCGATTAGGACACGGGCCTATTCAAGTCAAGCAAGTTGTCAATATCGCGACGTCGCCAGACCCCATGCGCTGCAGTTCGTGAGCGCTGAGCATGCTGACATGGTCAGGCGCCAAGGATTCCGCCGCCCAGACCACCTTGGCGCTTACGCCCATGCGCTGGGCATAGCGGGCGACGACGCTGACGAGGCGAGGGTCGGCGAAGGACTTTGGGCCGCGCCCTGCGTCCGACTCGATCGACATGCGATGCAGCGCGACGCGGCTCTGCGGCGGCGCAATGCGGCGAACGGCGCCCATCAGGGCGTAAACGCAGGCGGACACGCATTCGCCCGCGATCGGACCGGAGCGGCCCCCGTTTGCCCGTAGCCCGCGACGATCGCCGCCATGCCGAGCTTGCGGAACACGAAGCCGAGCTCCATCGAGGCGACGACATTGCCGCCAGGCGAATTGATGAACACGACCGCCCTCAAGCCGTCGGCGAACGCGGCGCGGCGCGCGAACTCGAGAAACTCCTCGGGCGTCTCTGGTTCGATCACCCCCGTCGCGACCACGACCTTCGGGCATGAAGCCGCGCACTCCGGGCCTGACAGCTCGGCCACTGCGAACGTCATGGGCCCGCGGTCCGCGCGCGCCATATCCGGCAGTATCGAGAGGATGCGAGCGGCGCGAAAACGCCGCCGCCACAAGCGCGCAGATTCGACGGGCCTTGGTGGGCGGTGACGGGCTCGAACCGCCGACCCTCTCGGTGTAAACGAGATGCTCTACCAACTGAGCTAACCGCCCTACGCTAAGGTAATCGAACCCGAGGCCGCTCGACGTCCGCGCAAACTATACAGTCGCAGCATCGAGGCCAAGCCCCGAGCGCTCCAGTCTCGAAAGATCCTGAACACGACAGGCTTCCAGTCAAGAAAAGGGCGGCCCCATCAAGGCCGCCTCTGGCTTCGACTCCGCAGAACAAAACCCTTACTTCTTCGGCGCCTTCTTGGCGTTGAGGCTCGACTTCAGCGCCGCGCCGGCCTTGAAGCGCGCGTTCTTCGACGCGGCGATCTTGATTTCCTTGCCGGTCGCCGGGTTGCGGCCCTTGCCGGCCGCGCGCTCGCGCACGGAGAACGTGCCGAAGCCGACGAGGCGCACCTCGTCGCCCTTCTTCAGCGACTTGGCGATGCCGTCGAGCACCGCCTCCAGCGCCGCGGCGGCGCTGACCTTGGTCAATTCCGCCTCTTTGGCGACGTGTTCGACGAGTTCGAGCTTATTCATTTGGCCTCTCCTTTGGCTCCTGGCGGTTCTCGGGCCGCCGGTTCCCCTGGCATCGAAATCCCTCGAAAACTGCCGGTCTCGCATCGAATCGCTCCGATGGAGGCACGCATTGCTCGCCAAATTTCCAATGCAAACGCAAGGCTTGGCGTGAAAGCCAAACAAAAAAATCGAGCGTTTCCGCCCGATTTCAGGACATCGGCCCACGAAAAAGGCCGCGAGTCCAGGGAACTCGCGGCCTCTCGTAGTCAAAATGGCCGCGTTGCAGGCGCAGCTTAGTGCGCGACCACGCCCGCTGCGTCGTCGTCGCTCTCGAGCGGCGGCGCGTCGGCAGGCGTTGCCGTCCTCCTCCCAGGCGATCGGCTTCGGCGTCTGACCAGCGCGTGCGGCAGCACCTCGTCCATCCGCGCGACCGGCACGATCTCCAGCCCGTTCTTCACCGAAGCCGGGATCTCGGCGAGGTCCTTGGCGTTGTCCTCGGGGATCAGCACCTTCTTGATGCCGCCGCGCAGCGCCGCGAGCAGCTTCTCCTTCAGGCCGCCGATCGGCAGCACGCGGCCGCGCAGCGTGATCTCGCCGGTCATCGCGACGTCGCGCTTGACCGGAATGCCGGTCATCATCGAGACGATGACGGTCGCCATCGCGACGCCCGCGGACGGGCCGTCCTTCGGCGTCGCGCCTTCGGGCACGTGGACGTGGACGTCGCGCTTGTCGAAGCGACGGCGGCTCGATGCCGAAGTCGACCGCCCGCGAGCGCACGTAGGACGCCGCCGCCGAAATCGACTCCTTCATCACGTCCTTCAGGTTGCCGGTCACCGTCATGCGGCCCTTGCCGGGCATCATGACGCCTTCGATCGTCAGCAATTCGCCGCCGACCTCGGTCCAGGCAAGACCCGTCACGAGGCCGACCTGATCGTCCGCCTCGATCTCGCCGTAGCGGAATTTCGGCACGCCGAGGAAGTCGGAGACGTTTGTCGCCGCTGACGACGATCTTCTTCTTCGACTTGTCGCCGATCAGGATCTCCTTCACCGCCTTGCGCGAGAGATTGGAGATCTCGCGCTCGAGATTGCGCACGCCCGCCTCGCGCGTGTAGCGGCGGATCAGTTCGAGTCAGCGCGCTGTCCTCGACCTCGAACTCCTTGTCGTCGAGGCCGTGCTTGGCCATCGAGTTCGGCAGCAGGTGGCGCTTGGCGATCTCGAGCTTCTCATCCTCGGTGTAGCCGGCGATGCGGATGATCTCCATGCGGTCCATCAGCGGCGGCGGGATGTTGAGCGTGTTCGCGGTCGTCACGAACATCACGCTCGAAAGGTCGTAGTCGACCTCGAGGTAATGGTCGTTGAACGTCGAGTTCTGCTCGGGGTCGAGCACCTCCAGCAGCGCCGACGACGGATCGCCGCGGAAATCCATGCCCATCTTGTCGATCTCGTCGAGCAGGAACAGCGGGTTGGAGGTCTTGGCCTTGCGCATCGACTGGATGACCTTGCCGGGCATCGAGCCGATATAGGTGCGCCGATGGCCGCGGATCTCCGCTTCGTCGCGCACGCCGCCGAGCGACATGCGCACGAACTCGCGGCCCGTCGCCTTGGCGATCGACTTGCCGAGCGAGGTCTTGCCGACGCCGGGCGGGCCGACGAGGCACAGGATCGGGCCGGTCAGCTTGTTGGCGCGCTGCTGCACGGCGAGATACTCGACGATGCGCTCCTTGACCTTGTCGAGGCCGAAATGGTCGGCGTCGAGGATCGCCTGCGCGGCCGGCAGGTCCTTCTTGATCTTCGACTTCTTCTGCCACGGGATCGACAGCATCCAGTCGAGATAGTTGCGCACCACCGTCGCTTCCGCCGACATCGGCGACATCTGCCGCAGCTTCTTCAGCTCGGCCATCGCCTTGTCGCGCGCTTCCTTGGTGAGCTTGGTCGCCTTGATGCGATTCTCCAGCTCGGACATTTCGTCCTTGCCGTCCTCGTCGCCGAGCTCCTTCTGGATCGCCTTCATCTGCTCGTTGAGATAGTACTCGCGCTGCGTCTTCTCCATCTGGCGCTTTGACGCGCGTGCGGATGCGCTTCTCGACCTGCAGCACCGAGATTTCGCTCTCCATCAGGGCGAGGCACTTCTCGAAGCGCTTGGCGATCGAATGGATCTCGAGGATCGCCTGCTTGTCGGCGAGCTTGACCGCGAGATGCGAGGCGATCGTGTCGGCGAGCTTGCCGTAATCGTCGATCTGCGTGACCGCCGCGACGACTTCCGGCGAAATCTTCTTGTTGAGCTTCACGTAGTTCTCGAACTCCGAGACGCACCGAGCGCGACAGCGCCTCGGCCTCGATCGGCGTCGATCGGGTCGTCGGCGACCGCCTGCGCCTCGGCCGCGTAATAGCCTTCGGCGGGCACATAGCTTGCGGATCTTGGCGCGGCGACGCGCCCTCGACCAGCACCTTCACGGTGCCGTCGGGCAGCTTCAGCAGTTGCAGGACGCGCGCGAGCGTGCCGGTCTCGAAGATCGCGTCGGGCGCCGGATCGTCGTCGGCGGCGTTCTTCTGCGTGGCGAGCAGGATCGGCTTGTCGGCCCTTCATCACCTCTTCGAGCGCGCGGATCGACTTCTCGCGGCCGACGAACAGCGGCACGATCATGTGCGGGAAAACGACGATGTCGCGCAGCGGCAGAACCGGATAGGTTTCGAATGCGCCGGGCGAGATGGACTTGCGATTGCTGGTCATTGTTTTTCCTGTCCGCGAATGCCCTCGCTTCGCCTATGGGTCGCCAGGCGAGGGACGCCAAGCTCCGAAATGACGGCGGACTTCGGCCTCTGCCATGAGCGCCTTGCCCCGCCTCCGGCGTTGCTCGTGGAAAAGCCCACTACGCCTCGAAGCTTAACCGAGAGCGCCGAGAGGCCCCGACTCTGAACGGCCACGGGCGAACATGGGCTTCTCAGGCAGAGTTTTCAAGCGGCGAAGCGGTCGCCGAGAGCGTGGTCCTCAGCCTCGAAAGTCTTCGACGACAAAGGCTCGCTCGAACCTTGCGCCAACGCAAAACGCCCGGCGAAGCCGGGCGTCCAAGCGCATATGCCTGAGAGCGGTCATTAGCCGACCTTTTCGACCCGCTCGCCGCGCTCCGAATAGATATAGAGCGGCCGCGCCTTGCCCTCGACCACCTCGGGGCCGATCACCACCTGCTCGACGCCGTCGAGGCCGGGCAGGTCGAACATCGTGTCGAGCAGGATGCCCTCCATGATCGAGCGCAGGCCGCGCGCGCCGGTGCGGCGCTCGATCGCCTTCTTGGCGACGACGTTGAGCGCCTCGTCCTGGAACGAGAGGTCGGTGTTCTCCATTTCGAACAGCCGCTGATATTGCTTGACCAGCGCGTTCTTCGGCTCGGTGAGGATCTTCTTCAGCGCCTCCTCGTCGAGGTCCTCCAGCGTCGCGATGACCGGCAGGCGGCCGACGAATTCCGGGATCAGGCCGAACTTCAGCAGATCCTCCGGCTCGACCTCGCGGAACACTTCGCCGGTGCGGCGATCGTCCGGCGCCTGCACCTTGGCGCCGAAGCCGATCGACGTGCCCTTGCCGCGCGCGGAGATGATCCTCTCGAGGCCCGAGAAGGCGCCGCCGCAGATGAACAGGATGTTGGTCGTGTCGACCTGCAAAAATTCCTGCTGCGGATGCTTGCGCCCGCCCTGCGGCGGCACGCTGGCGACCGTGCCTTCCATGATCTTCAGCAGCGCCTGCTGCACGCCCTCGCCCGACACGTCGCGGGTGATCGAGGGATTGTCGGACTTGCGGCTGATCTTGTCGATTTCGTCGATGTAGACGATGCCGCGCTGCGCGCGCTCGACATTGTAGTCGGAGGCCTGCAGCAATTTCAGGATGATGTTCTCGACGTCCTCGCCGACATAGCCGGCTTCGGTCAGCGTCGTCGCGTCCGCCATCGTGAAGGGCACGTCGAGGATGCGCGCCAGCGTCTGCGCGAGCAGCGTCTTGCCCGAGCCCGTCGGCCCGATCAGCAGGATGTTGGACTTGGCGAGTTCGACGTCGCTGTGCTTGGTCGCGTGGTTGAGGCGCTTGTAGTGGTTGTGCACCGCCACCGACAGCACGCGCTTGGCCTGCGGCTGGCCGATCACGTAATCGTCGAGCACCTTGCAGATTTCGCGCGGGGTCGGGATGCCGTCCTTGCTCTTGACGAGCGCGGTCTTGCTCTCCTCGCGGATGATGTCCATGCAGAGTTCGACGCATTCGTCGCAGATGAACACGGTGGGGCCGGCGATCAGCTTGCGCACTTCGTGCTGGCTCTTGCCGCAGAACGAGCAATACAGCGTATTCTTGGCGTCGCCTTCGGCCTTGGCCATTATCTGTTCTCCGTTCCGGCCGATTCGTCGTTCGCGATTCGCACCGCCAGCCGACTGTTCAGCCTAAGTTTCCTGGCCCTAACAAAGTGTAGCCTGCTGGCTGTCCCAATCCGGGCTTCCGCAGGCGGCCAGCATATCGGACAAGCAAATCCTGAGCCGTCCGCGTGCCGTGTTCAGCATTAAGCAACCACCATTCGCAGGTTCAAGATCAAGTCCCTGAGCACTCGAGACGGTCGCTTCGGGCAGCCGCCGGCCTTCCGGAACAGCGCCCAAAACACGCCCAATCTATTGTAATCAGAATGTTTTCGGCTCCTCGGCGTCGTCCGTCGCGACTTCGTCATCACTTCATCGATGATGCCGAACGCCTTGGCCTCCTCGGCCGACATGAAATGGTCGCGATCGAGCGTGCGCTCGATCGTCTCGTAGGCTTGGCCGGTATGGTGGACGTAAATCTCGTTCAGCCGTCGCTTGATCTTCATGATGTCTTCGGCGTGGCGCTGGATGTCGGACGCCTGGCCCTGGAAACCGCCGGAGGGCTGGTGCAGCATGACGCGCGAATTCGGCAGGCTGATAGCGCATGCCCTTCTCGCCCGCCGTCAGCAGCAGCGACCCCATCGAGGCGGCCTGCCCGATGCACATCGTCGTCACCTTGGGCCGGATGAACTGCATCGTATCGTAGATCGACAGGCCCGCCGTCACGACGCCGCCCGGCGAATTGATATACATCGCGATTTCTTTCTTGGGATTGTCGGCCTCCAGAAACAGCAGCTGCGCGACCACCAGCGAGGCCGAGCCGTCGTCGACCGCGCCGATCATGAAGATGATGCGCTCGCGCAGCAGGCGCGAGAAGATGTCGAACGAGCGCTCGCCGCGCGCCGACTGCTCGATCACGATCGGCACCAGATTGTTGTAATAGTAGTCGACGGGATCGCGCATGAGGTCTCGCTCAGGCAGAATCGGCGGATCCGACGCACCGCTAACATAGGCGCCGGGCCGGCCCGTCGAAAAGGGGGCCGACGCGGCGGTCTCCTGCCGGCTCGCCGCCGTCGCGGCGCCGATCTTGTCGTCCTCCGTCGGCCTTGAACAACTCGCCCGAGCTCGACCTTGTCGTCCTCGACCTTGGCGAGCGCCGAGGATGTGGTCGACGGCCTTCTCCTCGATAGATCGGCGCGCGCAGCTCGGCCAGCGCCTGCTGGTTGTTGCGGTAAAAGTCCCAGACCTGCTTTTCCTGGCCGGGATAGGCGCGCGCCCGGGCGATCAGCGCCTGGGTCATCTCCTCGTCGGTGATCTTGACGTCGCGCCTTGGCGCCGACTTCGGCCAGCAGCAGGCCGAGCCGCACGCGGCGCTCGGCGATCGCGCGATATTCGGCGCGCGCCGCCTCTTCGGTCGTGTTCTTCGTCCGCGAAGCTCCTGCCGCGATGCCTTCTGCTCGCGCTCGACCTGCGCCCAGATCTGGCCGAATTCCTGCGTCGACCAGACCCTGCGGCACTTCGAAGCTGTAGCGCGTCGGCCAGCGCGTCGAGCAGCTGGCGCTTGACCTTCTCGCGCGAGGCGCGGGCATAATCCGCCGCGATGCGCTCGCGCAAGCGTCTTGCGCAGCGCCTCCATCGATTCGACGCCGAGGCTCTTGGCGAATTCGTCGTCGATGGCGACGGCTCGGGCTTGGCGACCTTCTTGACGGTCACGTCGAATTCGCCGGTCTTGCCGGCGAGCGCGCTCGACCGCGTAATTCTCGGGGAAGCGTCGCCTTGACGTTGCGCTGTTCGCCGGCCGATGGCGCCGACCAGCGCCTCCTCGAAGCCGGGAATGAAGGTCTTGGAGCCGAGCATGACCTCGATGTCCTTGCTCGTCGCCGCCCTCGAAGGCGCTCGCCGTCGATCGTGCCGACGAAATCGACCGTGACGCGGTCGCCCGTCTCCGCGGCCTCGCCCTCGGGCCGCTCGTTGAAGGTGCGGCGGCTGTCGGCGAGGCGCTGCGATCCGCTCGTCGACTTCGCTCTCCTCGACATCGGCGACCGGCCGCTCGAGCGCGATGTCAGCTCGAAATCGCCGACCTCGAACTGCGGCAGCACTTCCAGCGCGACCTTGAAGGCCAGGTCGCCGCGCGCTTCGAGCGCCGCCTCGATCTCCGACTGGTCGGTCGGAAGTTCGATCTTCGGCTCCATCGCCAGCCGCAAGCCGTTCTCCTCGACGATCTGCTTGTTGGCGGCGTTGATCGTCTCCTGCACGACGTCGGCCATCACCGAGCGGCCATAGACCCTCTTGAGATGCGCGACCGGCACCTTGCCGGGGCGGAAGCCGTTGATGCGGACCTTGTTCTTGAGATCGGCGAGTTGCGCTGTCGAGCTTCGAGGCGAGGTCGCCCGCCGAAATCACCACATTATATTCGCGCTTCAGCCCCTGGCTCAGCGTCTCCGTCACCTGCATATTCGTTCCGCCTATCCTGTTTTCGCGAGCCTTCCGATTTGCGGCGTCGCGTCAAAACCCGTTCATCTCTCTCAAAACCAGCGCCAAACGGCCGCGTTCCTTAACCTGTAAGGAAGCGCGCGGCCTTCGAGCGGGTGGTGCGGGCGAAGGGACTCGAACCCCCACGACTTTGGGTCACCGGAACCTAAATCCGGCGCGTCTACCAGTTCCGCCACGCCCGCGTACGCAAGCCGCGCGCCATCCATTCGGGAACGACGGCGTTTCGCATTGGGCGCGCTCTATATCAGCTTGGGAAGCCGGCGCCAGCGAAAAAACGACCGTTTTGTCACTCTAGACCGTCAGTCGGGCTGCAAAAGCCAGGGTGTAAAGGCCGCCTGCGGTTGTGAAATCGGGAGGGTGCGGCCAAGTATCGGCGCTGAGGCCACTAAGGAGTAAGTAGGCGAACGCGATTGCTGCGGCGCTCACGCCGGCGACGAGCCAGGAACGGTACATGATTACGCAAACTCCCCGGCCAGGAACGACGCCGCCGGCGCGCATGGTTACCGAATTGCAAACGCCGGTCTTCGGCAAGGGTTTCAAATTGGTACAGTTAACGCGATGCGCTTAACGCGCCGCACGTTTCTGCGCTCCGGAATCGCCGCCGCCCTTTGGACCAGCGCTCGAAACGGGCGCGCGGACCCTGCTCCCGCTGCGCTCCCGCTCGCGGCCGGTCCCGTAGACCTGAAGCTTTTGGGCGACGGACCCGTTACGCGCGCGCTCGGCTACAGCGGCGCAGTCCCCAGGCCCGCTGCTGCGGGCCAAGGCGGGCGGACGGCTGGAGATCGCCTTCCAGAACACACTGAGCGAAGCGACCTCGCTCGCCTTTCCCGGCCCCCGGGGTCCCAGAAACCAGCTGTGTTTCGGCGCGCTCGGCGATGCAGCCATCGCGGCCGCCGCCTCGCGTAAGATCGTTCTCCAGGCGAACGACCCCGGTTTCCAGATCTACGGTGCGCTGCTCGGCCCCGATCCAGCCCTGCAGATGGCTCGCGGCCTTTTTGGCCCGCTCGTCGTGGACGAGCCGACCCCTCCGCAAATCGATCTCGAAACGATCGTCCTCCTCTCGGAATGGCGCCTCGACGCGCAAGGTCAGATCGCCCTGCCTCGTCCCGCCGGGCGGCGGGCGCCTCGATCTCACCGCCGGCGGCTCGCCGGCGCCCTTCCAGCTCACCGGGCCGCCAGGCGGCCGAGTGAGGCTCAGGCTCGGGAATTGCGCGACTGCGCGGACCCTCCTCGTTTCGATCGAGGGCGTAAAGCCGCTCATCGTCGCCGTCGACGGGCAGCCCAGCGCCCCTTCGAGCCGTTGCGCAACCTGCTGCCGTCGGCGCCGGCGCGCGGTTCGAACTGATGTTCGACCTGCCTCGCGATGGCGGCGCAGCGCGGTTCCGCGTCCGGGAAGACGATGCGGCGGCGACCGGAGAAGATCTCCTCATCTTTTCGACGGTCGGCGCCGCTGCGGCGGAGCGTTCGGCGATTGCAGGCTTCCCTGAAAATGCGGCGTTGCCCAAGGAAATCGAACTCGAGCGGGCGCTGCGCGCCGAAATCGTTATCGCCGGCGGCGACAAAGCGCCGTTGACGATCAACGGCGCCGCCGCGCCGGCGAAGCCTTTGTTCTCGGCGCCCCGCAAGACCCCGATCGCGCTTGCCTTCGTCAACAAGACCGCTTCTCAGCAGACGATGCGCATCACCGGCCATGTCGCCCGCCTGCTGCATTCGCTCGACGACGGCTGGGACCCTTACTGGCGCGATGTCTTCATCGTCCCCGCCGGCAAGACGATCCACGCCGCCTTCGTCGCCGACAATCCCGGCCTGTGGCCGCTGGAGTCGACGTCGCCCGAGCGGCGCAATTCGGGACTGATGGGCGTTTTCGCGGTAAGTGAGTGGTCTGGATCTGAGGAGGGTCGGCCCTTCGACAGGCTGACGACGCGGCTTTAACAGCGGCTGCGCGGGGACCTGCGCGGGTGTAACAATGCCGAGGTGAGAACCGAACGGAAAGCGCGACCGTAATTCCTCCCGCACGGAGACGATCCATGAACCTGACCAGGTTGAGCTTTGCCGGCCTCGGCGCCGCGGCCCTCGCTTTGGCGGCCTTTGCAACGACCCGCTCTTCCGCTGAGGGCGCGCATGCCACCCCGGCGCCGGCGGTCGACGAGCCCTTGGCGAAATCGTCGGGCAAGGAGACGATCGTTCTCGCCGGCGGCTGCTTCTGGGGCGTGCAGGGCGTGTTCCAGCACGTCAAGGGCGTCACGAACGCCGTTTCCGGCTACGCCGGCGGCGACAAGGACACCGCGCGAATACGAGACGGTCAGCGGCGGCCAGACGGGCCACGCGGAATCGGTGCGCGTCACCTATGACCCGAGCCAGATCACGCTTGGCGAGATGCTGCGAGTCTATTTCTCGGTGGCCCACGACCCGACCGAACTCAACTGCCAGGGCCCGGACGAGGGCACGCAGTACCGCTCGACGATCTTCCCGCAGGACGCCGAGCAGGCGAAGTCGCGAAGGCCTATATCGCCGAACTCGACCAGGCGAGGACTTCGGGGCCGCGTCACGACCAAGATCGAATCGGCCGCCAATTCTTCCCGGCCGAAGGGTACCATCAGGATTACCTGACGCTGCACCCGACAGCAGCCCTACATCGCCGTCAACGACATTCCCAAGGTCGAAGCGCTGCGGCAGACGTTCCCGCAGCCTCTACCGCGACACGCCGGTGCTCGTGTCGAGTGCGGGACTGACGGAGTGAGGTGACAAACTGCGTCCCTGTATGAGATCGGCGGCCTTCTCGCCGATCATGATCGTGGGCAGGCTTCGTATTGCCGCCCGGCGGTTCCGGCGTGATCGAGGCGTCGGCGACTCGCAGGCCTTCGACGCCTCGTACGGCGAAGCTCGGCGTCCACGACCGCGCCCGTCGAGCATGCGGCAGGTTCCGACCGGATGCGACCGGTGCCCGCCCTCGCGCTGGATGATCGCGGCGATCTCCTCGTCGCTTCGCGCCGCATCGCCCGGCAGCGTCTCGCGCGCGATCAGGCGCGCGAGCGGGTTCTGGGAGAAAATCTGGCGTGTGAT
>CAVQBX010000051.1:0-7795 GCA_963710855.1 uncultured Pseudomonadota bacterium
TTATCCTGGGTAAAACGTCGCCGCCGCCCGCGGCCGTCTGATCGCAGAAGCTACGCAGAGCGCAGAAGCGGCGGCACGTCAAATCTGGCAAGTAAAGGCCACCCTCCAGCGGCGCGGTCAAAGGATCGACCCCTGCGCCAGGGACGCGACCTCCGGCCGCAACGCAATCCCGCCCAGGCCAGGGGCGGCGGCGGATGAAGCTTCAAGGCGCTCCCCGGGTCCGCGCGCAGCCGGCCCGGCTCGGGGGACGCCCGCGGACCGTAGAGGGTCGTGGCGAACGGCCGACCGGCATCCATGTTCTCACAATAGCGGCGAGATCCGAGGGGGGACCTGCCTCGTGGCCACGGCAGCGGAAGACGAGATCGTAATTCTCTATATTCCTCTTTGATTTACGTCGTCACATAACTTTCGCTCCTTCGTCATATAAGCCTGCCGATGGCGGTCTATAAATCTCGCGCGGCCTCAGAGCGCCGCCCGCGCGCTTGACGCCCGCAATGCACCTGTAATTCTGCCAGAGAGGCCTCCAATGTTCTTCAAATCCATAATCGCGGCCGCCGCGATGATCGGCGCTGTCAGCGTCGCCTTCGCCGCCGACATTTCCGGAGCCGGCGCGACGTTTCCGTTTCCGATCTACGCCAAGTGGGCTGACGCCTATAAGAAGGACACCGGCAACGGGCTGAACTATCAGTCGATCGGTTCGGGCGCCGGCATCAAGCAGATTCGCGCCAAAACGGTGACCTTCGGCGCGACCGACGCGCCGCTGGAGGCCAAGGAGCTCGATAAGGACGGGCTCGCCCAATGGCCGATGGTGATGGGCGGCATCGTGATGGTCGTCAACATCCCGGGCGTCAAGCCCGGCGAGCTCGTGCTCGACGGTCCGACCGTCGCCCAGATCTATATGGGCAAGATCACCAAGTGGAACGATCCGGCGATCGCGAAGCTTAATCCGAATGTCAAGCTCCCCGATCTCGCCATCGCCAACATCCATCGCGCCGACGGCTCCGGCACCACCTTCAACTTCACCTACTATCTATCCGCGGTGTCGCCGGAGTGGGAATCGAGCATTGGCAAGGCGACCACCGTCGAATGGCCGTCGGGCATCGGGGCCAAGGGCAACGACGGCGTCGCCAACAATGTCGCCACCACCCCCGGCGCGATCGGTTATGTCGAGTTCGCCTACGCCGAGCAGAACAAGCTGACTTTCACCAGCATGATCAACAAGGCGGGCAAGACGGTCGCCCCGACCATGGACGCATTTCAGGCCGCCGCCGCCAATGCCGACTGGAGCGTGCCGGGCTTCTATCAGATCCTCGCCAATCAGCCCGGCGACGAGTCGTGGCCGATGACCGCCGCGACCTTCATCCTGATGTACAAGAAGCCGGTCAACGTCGCGGCCTCGAACGACGCGCTGCAGTTCTTCAAATGGGCGTACGAGAAGGGCGGCAAGATGGCGCAGGAACTCGACTACATCCCGATGCCCGACAATGTCATCAAGTTGGTGCAGGCGATGTGGGAGAAGGACGTCCAGCAGAAATGATGGCCGATGAGCGGCGCGGCGGTTCGCCGCGCCGCGCCGCGCTTCCGGGCAATGCGCAAAGTTGAAATCAACGATGACCGCAACAACACTCCAAACCCCTAGCGCCGCCCGCAGCTCGCCGATGGATCGCGCCCGCGCGCTTGCGCGGCTGAGATTCTCCGACAACGGCTTCCGTCTGTTGGCGCTCGGCGCGGCGGTCCTCGTTCTTGTGCTCCTGCTCGGGGTGATGATCTCGCTGTTCATCGGGGCGTGGCCCGCGTTCCGCGAATTCGGCGTCGGGTTTCTGTTCTCCGACGCCTGGAGTCCGCCCAAGGAGAAATTCGGCGCGGCGACGGCGATTTACGGCACTCTGGTGACCTCGCTGATCGCGATGCTGATCGCGGTTCCGGTCGGCCTTGGAATCGCGGTCTTCCTGACCGAGCTCTGCTGGTTGCCGCTGCGCCGGCCGATCGGCGTCGCAATCGAGCTCCTCGCTGGAATTCCCTCGATCATCTACGGCATCTGGGGCGTCTATTATTTCCGGCCGGTGATGCAGGCCTATATCCAGCCCTTCCTCATCAACACCCTCGGCAATGTGCCGATCATCGGCTACTTGTTTCAGGGGCCGCCGCTCGGCTACGGCGTGCTGACCGCGGGGCTCGTGCTCGCGCTGATGATCCTGCCCTTCATCACGGCGGTGTCGCGGGACGTCTTCGATACGGTTCCGCCGGTGCTGAAGGAGGCGGCCTACGGCGTCGGCGCGACGACCTTCGAGGTCGTCGGCAACATCGTCATTCCCTTTACCCGCGTCGGCGTCATCGGCGGGGTCATGCTGGCGCTCGGCCGCGCGCTCGGCGAGACGATGGCGGTCACTTTCGTGGTCGGCAACGCCACCAAGATTCAGACTTCGATCCTCGCCCAGGGCACGACCATCTCGGCGATGATCGCCAACCAGTTCGCCGACGCGGATCCGGGACTGTTCACCTCGTCTCTGCTCGCGCTCGGCTTCATCCTGTTCGTCATCACGTTCCTGGTTCTTGCAGCCGCGCGCTTTATGCTCTCGCGCATGGAGTTGAAGGCATGACGGCCGCAGCCAACCTCTATCCCCGGCGCCGAGCGCGCAACGCTGTCTGGACCGTCCTCGCCTACGCCGCGACGGCCCTCGGCTTGGCAATGCTGGCGATCATCCTGGCCACCCTGCTGTGGAACGGCGTTGGCGGATTGTCATTGGATGTCTTCACCAAGAACACCGCCCCGCCGGGAGTCGTCGGAGGCCTGCTCAACTCGATCGTCGGCAGCATCATCATGACGGCGATCGGTCTGGCGATCGGCGCGCCGCTCGGCATCCTGGCGGGCACTTATCTCGCGGAATACGGCGCGAACTCGCGGCTCGCGACGGTCGTGCGCTTCATCAACGACATTCTGCTCAGCGCGCCCTCGATCATCGTCGGCTTGTTCATCTACGAATTGCTGGTGGTGACGGTCGGGCATTTCTCCGCCCTCGCGGGCGGCGTCTCACTCGCGGTGCTCGGCGCGCCGATCATGGTGCGGACAACGGAGGACATGCTCAATCTGGTGCCCAACTCGCTCCGTGAAGCCGCTTCGGCGCTCGGCATGCCGCGGTCGCTCGTGATCCGGAATGTCGCCTACCGGGCGGTCGCCTCGGGCATCATCACCGGCATTCTGCTTGCGATCGCCCGGATGACCGGCGAGACTGCGCCGCTGATCTTCACCGCGCTCGGAAATTCGCTGTTCTCGGTCGATCCGCGCGGGCCGATGTCGGCGCTGCCGCTCATCATCTACGAATTCGCGCGCAGCCCCTACGCCGAGCAGCAGAAGCTCGCCTGGACCGGCGCGCTCATCCTGACTTTCGCTGTCCTGGGGCTGAGCATCATGGCGCGTGTTCTCTCCGCCTCGATCAAACAGAAGTAGGGTCAAGAAGGGTCATGCGCATGAGCAACGAAGTCTCTGCCCAGGCGCCCCTCAAGCGCAGCGCCCAGACCGCGGAAAAAGTCGTCATGCGCGGCCTCAATTTTTATTACGGCAAGACGCATGCGCTCAAGGGCGTCGATCTTTCGCTCTACGAGGGGCAGGTGACGGCGTTCATCGGTCCGTCGGGCTGCGGCAAATCGACGCTGCTCAGGGTGCTCAACCGAATGTACGACCTCTATCCCGGCCAGCGCGCCGAGGGCGAGGTCATGCTTGACGGGGAGAACATCCTCTCCCCCGGCCTCGACCTCAATCTTCTGCGCTCGCGGGTCGGCATGGTGTTCCAGAAGCCGACGCCGTTTCCGATGACGATCTATGAGAACATCGCCTTTGGCGTTCGCCTTTATGAGAAACTGCCGAAGTCGGAAATGGACGCGCGGGTCGAATCGGCGCTGCGCCGCGCCGCGCTCTGGACCGAGGTCAAGGACAAGTTGAACGCCAGCGGCCTCAGCCTCTCAGGCGGCCAGCAGCAGCGCCTGTGTATCGCCCGCACAGTGGCGATCAGCCCGGAAGTGATCCTGTTCGACGAGCCGGCGTCAGCTCTCGATCCGATCTCGACGGCGAAGATCGAGGAGCTGATCGACGAATTGTCCGGCGACTACACGATCGCGATCGTCACCCACAACATGCAGCAGGCCGCGCGCGTCTCGCACTATACCGCCTTCATGTATCTGGGCGAGATGGTCGAATTCGCGGAGACCAACGCCGTCTTCACCTCGCCGCGCGACAAGCGCACCCAGGATTACGTCACCGGCCGCTTCGGCTAAGGGGAGGCAACGCCGTGGTGGACCAGCATACCGTCAGAGCCTACGACAAGGACCTCGACCTGCTCGAGCGGCGAATCGCCGAGATGGGCGGGATCGCCGAGAAAATGGTGATCGACGCCATGGATGCGCTCGCCGCCGCCGATACCGCGCTCGCCCATCAGGTCGTTTCGACCGATCCGCGGCTCGACACATTGCAGCGCGAGGTCGAGGAGCAGGCGATCCTGACGATCGCGCGCCGCCAGCCGGTGGCGATCGACTTGCGCGAGATCATCGGCGCCATTCGCGTCGCCGGCGATCTCGAGCGGGTCGGCGATCTGGCCAAGAACATCGCCAAGCGCTCGGTCAAGATCGGCCGTCGAATCCCGGGTTCCTCGCGCCATCATTGGCCTCAAGCACATGAATGACTTCGCCATGGAGCTGATGAAGGATGTGCTCGACGCTTACGCCCAGCGCGACGTCGAGCGGGCGCTCGACGTCTGGGAGCGGGACGCCGATCTCGACGCCCTCGAAGATTCGGTCTTCCGCGATCTCCTGACCCATATGATGGAGGATCCGCGCAACATCACCTTCTGCGCCCATCTTCTGTTCTGCTCGAAGAATATCGAGCGGATCGGCGACCACGCCACCAACATCGCCGAAACCGTGTTCTATGTCGTGACCGGTTCGAACCTGCCGACCGACCGGCCGCATAGCCGTCAGGAACTGGACATCGAGGCTGATGCCGGAGGGACATCATGATGAACCAGGCGCGCAGGGAGACCGTCCGCCCAGGGGCTGCTTCCGCGCCACGCATTCTCATCGTCGAGGACGAATCCGATCTGGCGTTGCTTTTGGGCTATAACCTCGAGTCCGAAGGCTATGTGGTCGAGAACGTGGCCCGCGGCGACGAAGCCGAGCTGCGGCTGGCCGAAAACGCGCCAGATCTTGTGATTCTCGACTGGATGTTGCCGGGCGTCTCGGGGCTCGAAATCTGCCGCCGGCTGCGGGCGCGGGAGGCGACCCGCACGCTTCCGGTTATCATGTTGACCGCGCGCGGCGAGGAAGCCGAGCGGGTGCGCGGCCTCTCCGTCGGCGCCGATGACTATGTCGTCAAGCCCTTCTCGGTGCCCGAGCTGATGGCGCGGGTGCGGGCGCTGCTCAGGCGCAGCCGGCCCGAGCGGATAGCGGAACGCCTCTATGCCGGCGACCTCGACCTCGATCGGGAGACCCGTCGCGTTCGACGCGGCGCGCGCGACATTCACCTCGGCCCGACCGAGTTCCGGCTGCTCGAATACCTGCTCGAAAAGCCGGGGCGGGTGTTCTCACGCGCCCAATTGCTCGATGCGGTTTGGGGGCAGGCGGCGGAGATCGACGAGCGCACCGTCGACGTTCACGTCGGGCGGCTGCGCAAGGCGCTCTCGCGCGGCAGGGAACGCGATCCGATCCGCACCGTTCGCGGCACCGGCTACGCCTTCGACGAGACCTTCGGCAAGCCTTGAATGTCCGCGTGAATTCGACGACGCAGATCAATTCGCCCGATATTTCGATATCGTCCCACAAAGCGGCTTGACAACATGGACGCGAAGGAAAAAGCCCGCTAATCCGGTGTCCCTTCAATTCCTCCGGCTCGGCCGCTTTTGCCTTTAAGTCATTCGGATTGTCAGCGTTGAGCGCAAATTCGCCACCGAGGCTAACCGACTTCGAAGCCCTGACCTTCGATTGCTACGGCACGCTCATCGACTGGGAATTGGGGATGATCGAGGCCCTCAAGCCCCTGACGAGCAAGGCACCCCAACCGATCAACGTACAACTACATTCTGGAAGCGCACGCGCGCCATGAATCGTCGCAGCAGGTCCAGACGCCGGCCAAGCCCTATCGGGAGTGGTTGGCGACCGTCTATCGCCGGCTGGCGGAGGAATGGGGCGTCGTGGCGCAGTTGGAGCGACTGCGTCGCTTATGGCCGGTCGATCCGGAACTGGCCGCCATTCGCCGATACGGTCGCGGCCCTCGAGTACCTGAAGCGGCATTACAAGCTGGTTATCCTGTCGAACGTCGACAACGAAAGCTTCGCGGCGAGCAATGAGAAGCTCAAGGTCGTGTTCGACGCGGTCTACACCGCTGAGGACTGCGGCTCCTACAAGCCGTCCAGTCGCAATTTCGAGTATATGTTCGCCAAGCTCGAGACGCTCGGGATCAAAAAGCCCCAGATCCTGCACACCGCCGAGAGCCTGTTCCACGACCACGCGCCGGCGAACGTGCATGGTCTCGCGTCGTGCTGGATTTACCGCCGCCGCGGCCAGGAGGGATCCGGCGCGACCATGACCCCGGCCCACGCGCCTCACTATGACTTTCGCTTCGACAGTTTGGCCGATCTGGTCAAGGCGCATCAGGAAGCCGCTCAGGGGACTCGAGGCGCTGATGGAAAAGCCGCCGATCGTCTATGACGATTTCGCCAAGGTCGACATCCGAGATCGGCCGCATCGTCACGGTCCGGCCGTTCGAGCGGGCGCGAAACCCGTCCTATAAGGTCGAAGTCGACTTCGGCCCGCTCGGGAGGAAATGGTCGAGCGCCCAGATCACCAGCTATTCCGAGGCCGAGCTGATGGGCCGGCTGGTCGCTTGCGTCGTCAACATGCCGCCGCGCAACATCGCCGGCTTTCAGTCCGAGGTGCTGATCCTCGGGCGCGAAGAACGCGCGCTCCGACGTCATCCTGCTGTCGCCGCTGGCCGAGATCGCGCTAGGCGAGCCGGTGTTCTGATAAAAGCTCACGCGCCGGACGCGGTTGCGCCGGCGGCCGATGAGCTATTGGGATGTCACCAGAGAGGGCTGGACAGGATGAAACGCATCGCAATTCTCCTGGCGGTCGTTGGTTTGATGGCTTGCTTCGCCGCATGGGTTCCGGCGGGCGCGCAGACGGCCTCGCACCCGCCCGTCAAGCCAAAAAGCGCGCAAGGTCACATCGTGCCGATGAGGCATGATCAGCTCACTCTCTATCCGCACGGTCGGCCGGCGCGCCGCCAACCAGCTTACAGTTACACTCGCCATCGGTTTGATCAGCCGACCCCGATCCACAATACCTTCATGGGCACGCAGTACTGAAGCCGGCAGTGAGCTGGCCCTCTCACCAGTCCAACTCCGGTACGAACTTGTAAGGATAATCCGACTCGACGTAACCGTGGGCCTTCCCGCGCTTCGGCAGGACAGGCTTTTCGCGCGGCAACTCTTTGTGCGGAATTTTCGACAGGAGATGCGAGATGACGTTGAGCCGCGCACGTTTCTTGTCGTCGGACCGCACCACGTGCCAGGGCGCCCACGGTGTGTCGGTGGCTTTGAACATGTCGTCGCGGGCGCGGGAATAGTCATACCAACGACCGTACGACTTCAAGTCCATCGGCGACAATTTCCAGATCTTGCGCGGATCGTCGATCCGCCCCTCGAGCCTGCGGGTTTGCTCCTCCTCGCTCACCTCAAGCCAGTATTTGATCAGCATGATTCCGGATTCGACCATGGCCTTCTCGAACTCCGGGGCCACTTCGAGGAAG
>CAVQBX010000052.1:0-40412 GCA_963710855.1 uncultured Pseudomonadota bacterium
TTAGAGTCTCCTGTCTGGGATCCGTAAACCCCCCGGCTTTAGCCGGCTGGGATAGTTCGTATAATGGGGGATGCAGAGCTTCAAGAGTGGCAGCCATACGGTACTGGATTGCAAGTATCATATTGTGTAAATTTCGAATTTTTGGTTTTCTGTTGTTGAGCGGCGAAGTTGGGGAGCGGTGTCGGGAATTGCTGCGCGAGATTGCGCTGAGCCAGGAGATGACGATCCACGCCGGGGCGATCAATCGGGATCACGTGCATATGCTAGTGTCGATACCTCCCAATTTGTCGGTGTCGAAGGCGGTGCAGTTGCTGAAGGGGAAGAGTTCGCACAAGCTGCTGTCGGAATATGCCTCGCTAAGGAAAAGATATTGGGGCCAGCATTTGTGGGGGCGTGGATATTGGGTTGTTTCAAGCGGCAACGTCACCGACGACATGTGGCAGAAATATATCGAGGATCAAAAGCCCGAGACGCCGGACGACCATTTAAAGGTTGTGTAGCAGTCGACCCCGAGGGGTCGACCTAATCCGGCTTTAAGCCGTAACCTGAAGCCACCGGCTTTAGCCGGTGGTCGTTCACGGAAACGCACATGACCGAAGCCAGGATCATCGCCCGCTTGTCCAAGAATTAGGGGCCAAAGGGGCTCCTTATTAGAAAATTGCCCTCCGCGCCCATCCAACCCACTGAAATCCCCCAATTCCACCAAGAGATCCTTTGGAAAAATTTGGAGATTGGCGCCATAAATTTGGAGGTTTCGCACGCCTTTTCGCGCCCTTTGCTTGTTTTCCGGCCTTATCTCCAAGGAAAACCAAAAGTCTGTAACCGCGCTCGCTGAGCGCGGCGGGCCGAGCTCGGCGACCTCGGCTACAGGGGCTTAACCTTCAATTCACGACGTTCGGCGAAGATCGGCCTTCGAAAGCCGGCGGGTGTTTCATAATCGGACACGCTTTGTGACTTGAAGCGGCAATTCCTGCTGGCCTAACCCTTGCAGCCCGATTCCAAGGGACGCAGGACGAAGGTTGATCGCATGTGCGGGATTGTTGGCGTCATCGGTCGGGGCCCCGCGGCGCCGAGGCTCGTTTCCGCGCTGAAGCGGCTCGAATATCGCGGCTACGACTCGGCGGGCGTCGCCACGCTCGAAGACGGCGTGCTGACCAGGGTGCGCGCCGAGGGCAAGCTTAAGAATCTCGAGGCGAAGCTCGAACATCCCGCCCTCACGGGCGAGATCGGCATCGGCCACACGCGCTGGGCGACGCACGGCAAGCCGACCGAGAACAACGCCCATCCCCACGCCAGCGACCGGCTCGCGGTCGTCCACAACGGCATCATCGAGAATTTCCGGGCGCTGCGCGAGGAGCTCGCCGCCAAGGGGCATGCCTTCCGCACCGAGACCGATTCGGAAGTCGCCGCCTTTCTGGTGACCGATGAACTCGAGCGGAACAAATCCCCGGCCGAGGCTGTGCGGACGGCTCTGAAGCGCATGAAGGGCGCCTTCGCGCTCGTCTATCTCTTCAAGGGCGAAACGAACCTGTTGATCGGCGCGCGGCAGGGCGCGCCGCTCGCGGTTGGCTATGGCGACGGAGAGATGTTCCTGGGGTCCGACGCGCTGGCGCTCGCCCCGTTCACCGATCGCGTCGCCTATCTCGAAGAGGGCGACTGGGTCGTTGTCACGCGCGAGGGCGTAGAATTCCGCAACCTCGACAACAAGCTCGTCAGGCGCCGCGTGATCCGCAGCCCCGCGGGCGGCCTCCTCGCCGAGAAGGGCAATTACCGGCACTTCATGGCGAAGGAGATCCACGAGCAGCCCGAGGTCGTCGGCCATACGCTGGCCCATTACGTCGATCTCGGCGCGCAGAAACTGAAGCCGTTCGCCTTTCCCGCCGACCCCGCAAGAATCTCGCGCGTTTCGATCGTCGCCTGCGGCACAGCCTATATGGCGGGCCTCGTCGGCAAATACTGGATCGAGCGCTTCGCCAGGCTGCCCGTCGAGGTCGATGTCGCCTCCGAGTATCGCTACCGGGAGCCGCCGGTCGAAAAGGACGGCCTGACGATCTTCATCTCGCAGTCCGGCGAGACGGCCGACACGCTGGCTTCGCTGCGCTACGCGAAAGAGCAGGGGTCGAAGACGCTCGCGATCGTCAACGTGGCGACTTCGAGCATCGCGCGCCTGTCCGACGCGCGCGCCCCGACGCTCGCCGGACCCGGAGATCGGCGTCGCCTCGACAAAAGCCTTCACCTGCCAGCTCGCGGCCGTCGCCTGTCTCGCGATCGGGCTCGCCAAGGCGAGGGGCGCGCTCGACGAGGCGAAGGAGCAGGCGCTGATCGCCGAGCTGATCTCCATTCCCGGCCTCATCGCGGAAGCGCTGAAGCTCGAGCCTCAGCTCGAGGCCATGTCGCACAGTCTGGCGAGGGCGCGCGACGTGCTCTATCTCGGCCGCGGCTCCGCTTATCCGCTCGCGCTCGAAGGGGCGCTGAAGCTCAAGGAGCTTTCCTACATCCACGCCGAGGGCTACGCGGCGGGCGAACTGAAGCACGGCCCGATCGCGCTGATCGACGAGGCGATGCCCGTCATCGTGCTGGCGCCGCGCGACAACGTGTTTGAAAAGACCGTCTCCAACATGCAGGAGGTCTCCGCGCAGGGGAGGGCGCATCCTCCTGATCGGCGAACCCCATGCGAAGGACGAGGCGGCGGTCGCGCTCGAAGGCTTCCTTGCCATGCCGGAGATGGCGGCGACCTTCGCGCCGATCGTCTACGCCGCGCCGATCCAGATGCTCGCCTATCACACGGCGGTGATCATGGGAAAAGACGCCGATCAGCCGCGCAATCTGGCCAAATCGGTGACGGTGGAGTAAGTTTGAGCCTCCTCCCGGTTGAGGCCTATGTCTGAGCCCCGCTTCCTTTGGACTGGCCCGAGAGGGATGCGATGACGAGCGAGGATCGGGTGCTCGCCCCTTTCCACCGCTCGCTCGGCGCGCGGCTGCGCTCGTGGTTCTTCGCCGGTCTCGTGCTGTTTGGGCCGCTGGCGGTAACCCTCTATGTCGCCTGGTGGTTCGTCAACACCGTCGACAATTGGGTGAGGCCGCTCGTCCCCGCGAGTTTCTGGCCGGAAACGTATCTGCCGTTTTCGGTGCCCGGGTTCGGCGTCGCGATCGTGCTGGTCGGGCTGACCCTGCTCGGTTTCATCGCCGCCAATGTCGCCGGACGCACGCTGGTCAGGATCGGCGAGGCGATGCTCGACCGCTTGCCCGTGCTGCGCGGCCTCTACAAGGGCGTCAAGCAGATATTCGAGACGCTTTTCTCCCAGAGCGGCACGCATTTCCGGCGCGTCGGCCTCGTCGAATATCCGATCAAGGGCGCGTGGTCGATCGTCTTCCTGTCCTCCGAGCCCCCGCCGCAGATCGCCGCCGTTTTGCCGGCGGAACTCGTACACGTCTGTTTTCCTGCCCTGCACGCCGAACCCGACCACCGGTTATTACTTTTACCTGCCGACCAAGGACATCGTCGAATTGGCGATCACGCCGGACGAGGCGGCCAAGCTCGTGATGTCGGCCGGGCTCCTGCAGCCGGAAGGCGCCGCGACGCTCGCCGCGCTTGCGCGGGACGCCGCGCTCGCGCGCTTGCCGACGCCAGACGAAACGGCGGTTTAAAGGGAGGGCTAAGCGCCCTGGCGCCTCTGGAAATAGCGTGAGTTCGTGCTATCAGAGGCCACCGCCCGAGCTTGCGCATCCGCTTATTGAGTCGATAGCACGGCCTGAACGGGGTTTTTGGGACTCACTCTGGACCTGACAATGGCGCAATTGCCGAAATTCGATCTTGCCGAACTCAAGCGCCGCATGCAGGGCGCGCAGGCGACGCTCAAGCACGAACTCGGCGGCCTTCGCACCGGCCGCGCGAGCGCAAGCCTGCTCGAACCCGTTCACGTCGAGGCCTACGGGCAGCGCATGCCTATAGTTCAGGTCGCGTCGATAAGCGTTCCCGAGCCGCGCGCGCTCACCGTCTCCGTGTGGGACAAGAGCATGGTCAACGCTGTCGACAAGGCGATCCGCGACGCCAATCTCGGCTTGAGCCCGACGGTGGAGGGCACGCTGCTGCGCATTCGCATTCCCGAACTCAATGAGCAACGGCGCAAGGAACTCGCCAAGATCGCGCACAAATACGCCGAAGACGCCCGCGTCGCGGTCAGGCATGTGCGTCGCGACGGCTTCGACGTGCTGAAAAAGCTTCTGAAAGAGCACGCCATATCCGAGGACGACGAGAAGCGCCACGAGGGCGAGGTGCAGAAGGCGACGGACGAGGCGATCAAGGACATCGACGGATTGCTGGCTTCAAAAGAAAAAGAAATCATGCAGGTTTAGCCGTTCGACTCGGGGTGGGCGCCATGTCGCCAGAGCGGGATTTATCCGCCGCGTCCGACGGCCCTACGCCGAGGCACGTTGGCATCATCATGGACGGCAACGGCCGCTGGGCGCAGGCGCGCGGTCTGCCGCGCTTCGAGGGGCATCGCCGCGGCGTGGAAGCGGTCCGACGCGCGGTGCGCGCAGCGCGGGAGCTCGGCGTCGGCTATCTGACCATCTACAGCTTCTCGACCGAAAACTGGTCGCGCCCGCCCGACGAAGTGGCGATGCTGATGGGCCTGCTCAGGCGCTTCATCCGCAATGATCTTGCCGAGCTACACGCAGCCGACGTGCGGGTGCGCGTCATCGGTTCGCGCGACGGGCTTCCCGGCGACATACGCGCGCTGCTGGTCGAAGCTGAGGAATTGACCTCGTGCAACGGCGGGCTCAACTTGCTGGTCGCCTTCAACTACGGGGGACGACAGGAAATCGTCGAGGCCGCGCGCCGTCTGGCTCGCGACGCGGCCTCGGGCCGGCTCGATCCGGAGGCTATCGAGCGAATCGATGTTCGAGCAGGGTCTCGGCACTGCTGACATCCCCGATCCCGACCTCATCATTCGCACTTCCGGGGAACAGCGGCTGTCGAACTTCATGCTCTGGCAGGCCGCCTATGCGGAGCTGGTGTTTCTGCCGATCCACTGGCCGGATTTTGACAAATCGGCGTTCGAGTCGGCCCTGGATCTTTACGCCAAACGCGAGCGTCGTTTCGGCGCGACGCGGGAAACAGTCGCCGCGGCGGTCAAATCAGCCTCTTGAGCGAGATCAGATGACGGAGGCGCAGCGCAGCGGCGGGGGGCTCGGCGCAGATTTTCCGGTCCGCGCCGCCTCGGGCCTCGTCATGATGGCGGCTGCGCTCGGCTTCGCGTGGATCGGCGGCCTTGGCTTCCTGGTGTTCTGGTTGGCAGTTTCGGTCGGCGTGCTCTTCGAGTGGCGCCGTCTCGTCGGCGGCGTGGCTTTTGGGCCGGGGTTTTGGGTTGGCGGCGTCGCGTTGCTCGTTGCCGCTATCTTGGCCATGTGGGGCGAGTGGCCCTTGCCGGAATTCGCGCTGCTGGCGGTCGCGCTGGGCGCGCTCGCCTCAGCCGCGTTGATGGGCGCCAAGCATCGACTTTCGGCCGGCGCCGGCGTGTTTTATGCGGGGGTGCTGGCGGCCGGCGCGACTGCTCTGCGCGCAAGCCCGCAGTACGGCCTCGTTTCGATCCTCTGGCTGTTTGGGGTCGTCTGGGGCACCGACGTCATGGCCTATGTGGGCGGCCGCCTGATCGGCGGTCCGAAACTCTGGCCGCGCATATCGCCGGGCAAGACCTGGTCAGGCGCGATTGTCGGCGTCGTGCTCGGGGCGGTGATCGGGGCTCTCGTCGCAAAAGTCTTCGCGCCTCGCCCCTTCGATCTGACGATGATCCTTGGGCTTGGTCTGTTCGCGGGCGCGGCGGCGCAGGCCGGCGACCTTTTCGAATTCGCCCTCAAGCGCAGGGCAGGGGTCAAGGAACTCAGCCACCTCATTCCCGGTCATGGCGGCCTCATGGACCGGCTCGACGGCTTTATCGCGGCGACAGCCGTATCGATCGCGTTCGCCTGCCTGCGCCGCGAGGGCCCCTGGATAGCCTCCGGGCTGTTTGGAAATTGACGCCCCTACGAAGTTTAACCATGTCGGTGGGAATGCCGCGCCGTTGCGCCTTGCCCATGGCGCAATTGCCGCCGATGAGGCAAAATATACGAAAAAGTAACCAAGACAGCTGGGCCGCCTTCTCGAGTGGCCGGAGACGGAATGATGGGATTGTTAAATTCTGCGCTGGCGCTGCTCGAATGGATGGGCTGGTACATCGTTCCGTTCGTCGCGATCATAAGCGCGATCGTGTTCTTTCATGAGCTTGGCCATTACGCGGTTGGCCGCTGGTGCGGGGTGAAGGTCGAGGCGTTCTCGCTTGGGTTCGGACCCGAACTGCTCGCGCGGGTCGACAGCCACGGCACTCGCTGGCGGCTCGCGCTATTCCCGCTTGGCGGATACGTCAAATTTCTCGGCGACGGCGATGCGGCGAGCACGGTTGATCCCGCCGCGATCGCGGCCCTGACCCCTCAGGAGCGCGCCCGCTCGCTCGCCGGCCAGCCGCTTCTCAATCGGGCGGCCATCGTCGCGGCCGGGCCGGCCGCCAACTTCGTTCTTGCCGTCGTCATTTTCGCGGGGCTGTTCCTCGGCTTCGGGCGCTCCGAACACCTGGCGCGCATCGGGTTCGTTGAGCCCGGATCGGCGGCCGCCGACGCCGGCTTCGAGCCCGGCGATGTCGTCAAGACCATCGACGGCCGGCCCGTGACGAGCTTCCAGGACATTCAGCAGGCGGCGCTCCTCAACACGGGCATCACGATCACCTTCGGCGTCGATCGCGCCGGCAAGCCGGTCACCCTCGAGGCGGCGCCCCGCATCACGCTGGTCGATCAGGGCGCGCTGGGCAAGCGGCGCATCGGACATCTGGGGCTCGGACCGTCGCGCGATCCCGCGGACCTAAAGTTCGAGCGCTGCTCGGCGCCGACCTGCGCTTTGTGGGCGGTGCAGCAGGTCGGATTCATTTCACATGCGACGGTCGCCTACATCTCCGGCCTGTTCGAAGGCCGAGAATCAGTTGATCAGGTGTCCGGTCCGATCGCGATCTCGCAGATCGCCGGCGAGATGGCCAAGATCAGCCTGTGGGAGGTGGTCAACCTCGCCGGACTGTTCTCCGTGTCGGTCGGATTGATGAACCTGTTGCCGATTCCCCTGCTCGACGGCGGTCACCTGCTGTTCTTCTTCTTCGAGGCTTTGCGCGGAAAACCGTTGAGCGAGCGCATTCAGCAGTTCGGCATACGTATTGGAATCGCTGTCGTCGCGGCGCTGGTCATTTTCACGACCTCGCATGATTTGATAAGGATACTGGCCGGTCAAAATTAACCTTTAATCGACCATGAATTGTGTCGCATCGGCCACGCGTCCGGAAATTGGTATAGCCTCGGTCTAAATACGGTTTGCAGCGGCGCCCAAAAAAGGTAAAAGCCCGTAAAGGTTCTAACTTCCCGAAAGGGTTTTGGAGCCGTTGCGGCCGCAAGCGGGGCGCAAAAAGCCGGAGCCAGCGTGGCCTGAGCGCCTCCTCTGCCAAGCGGAGCGCGTTCAAGACGCCGGACACTGGGCCTGCGATATGGGGACGTCGAGCCAGATGAATTTGTTTCGCGGCCGGTTGAATGGGTTCCTGCTTTGCGTCGCCCTGTTGTTCGGGGTGTTGGGCACGATCAACGCGGCGGTCGCGCAAAACGCCCCTGTCAGCCCTGTGGCGTCGCAGATCGAGGTCGAGGGCGCGACCCGCGGCGACGCCGATACGATTCGAAGCTATTTCAACGGCGTCGATCAGGCGTCGGTCAATCGCGCGATCGACGATCTCACCCAGACTGGCCTCTCTACAAGAACGTCTCGGCCAAGATCGTCGGCAACAAGGTGCTCGTCAAAGTCGTCGAGGAAAGGCAAGATCATCAACCGCGTCGCCTTCGACGGCACGAGCAAGCTCAAATCCGACCAGCTCGAAGTCGAAGTCCACTCCAAGGCGCACACCGCGTTCAGTGAGGAGACCGCGAACGGCGATATCGACCGTATCAAGGACGCCTACGGGAAGATTGGCCGCAACGCGGTCAAGGTCAGCTACAAGCTCGTTCCGCTTTCGAACGGCCGCGTCGATCTCGTGTTCATGGTCGACGAGGGCGACAAGACCGGCATCAAGTCGATCGTGTTCGTCGGCAACAACAACGTCTCGAACTGGAAGCTGCACAGCCTGATGCAGACGACGGAGATGAACCTCCTGTCGTGGTTCAAGACGAGCGACGTCTATAATCCCGACACGCTCGCTTCGGACGAAGAGACGATCCGCAAGTATTACATGAAGAACGGCTATGCCGATTTCAGGATCGTCAACACCGACGTCGCCTATCACCCCGATCAGAGCGGCTATATCATCACGATCACGATCGACGAGGGGCCGCAGTATCACATCTCCGGCGTGACCTTGACTTCGCAACTCCCAAAGGTGAACGCGGATACGCTGAAACCCTACGTTCAGCTGCGCGCCGGCGATGTCTACAATGCGACCGCGGTCGACAAATCCGTCGAGGCGATCACGCGCGAACTCGCCAGGCAGGGCTATGCGTTTGCGGACGTCCGGCCGCATGGCGAGCGCGACAACGCCAATCACACGATCGCGCTGGCGTTCACGGTCGACAATGCGCCCAAGGTCTACATCGAGCGAGTTGATATCGTCGGCAACACGCGCACGCGCGATTACGTCATCCGGCGCGAGTTCGACATCGGCGAAGGCGACCCCTACAACCACGCGCTGATCGAAGCTGCGGAACGTCGGGTCAATAATCTCGGCTTCTTCAAGTCGGTGCACATTTCCACGCGCCCGGGCTCCCAGCCGGACCGCGTCATCGTGACTGTGCAGGTCGAGGACAAGCCGACGGGCTCGATCAGCCTTTCGGGCGGCTATTCGACGACCGAAGGCGCCATGGCCGAGGTTGCGTTCACAGAGACCAACTTTCTCGGCCGCGGCCAGTATGTGCGCTTGTCCGCCTCCGTTGGCCAGTACAGCAGCGGCTGGGAAGCGACGTTCACCGAGCCCTATTTCCTCGACCAGCACCTCTCAGCCGGCATCGACGTTTATCACAGCGTGAACTACCCGAGCCCTTACACCGTCTACACGAGCGAGACGACGGGCGTCGACGCTGCGCGTCGGCGTGCCCGTGACCAACGAGTTCACGTTCCAGCCGAACTATTCGCTCTACGCGATCTCAGATCCAGGTGCCGAACACGCCCTCGCAGCCTTACGACGATTGCGGACCGCCGAATAACGGTCCGAGCATCGGCGAGGCCGCGGGCACGACGTGGTGGAACACGCCCGGAGTTGGCTATCAGCAGGCGACGACAGGCATAAACTGCTTGACGAACGGCGAAGCCTCGCTCGCGATCAAGGAACAGGCCGCGCAAGGTCAGGTGTGGACGTCGCTCGTCGGCTATTCGCTGATCTTTGACAACGTCGACAACCGCAAGGACCCGACGACCGGCCTGTTCGCGACTTTCCATCAGGATTTCGCGGGTCTCGGCGGCCAGTCCCAGTTCATCCGAGAGACGTTTGACGGCCGCTATTACTATCCCGTGAACGACGACCTCGTCGCGATGTTCCGCCTGCAGGGCGGTCAGATCAACGGGATCGCCGGCGAGGCGAACAATCTGCCGATCATCGACAACTTCAATCTCGGCCCGACCCTGGTTCGCGGCTTCGCGCCCGGCGGCATCGGTCCGCGCGACATTTCCGACGCGGCGAACATCTCGACCGCCGCGCTCGGCGGCACGACCTATTTCGGCGGCTCGGCGGAATTGCAGTTTCCGCTGTTCGGGCTTCCGAAGGAGCTGGGGCTGAAGGGCGCTGTGTTCGTCGACACCGGCACCCTCTACAATTTCACCGGCCCCACCAATTTCTCTGGTCTGCTGGGCTACAACTATTGCCCCGGCGCGGGCACGCAAAATCCGATTACTCAGCCGAGCTGCCTGATCGTGGATGACGAGACCGTGATGCGCACGTCGATCGGCACGAGCCTGATCTGGAATTCGCCGATCGGTCCGCTGCGCTTCGACCTCGCCTATCCCGTCATCAAGGGCAAATACGACCAGACGCAGTTCTTCAACTTCACCGGCGGCGCGACGTTCTGATCGCCGCGGGTCGGGCTTGGAGGGACTCCAGCGTCGTGCCGAAAATCCGGTTCTTTCCGCTGGCGGAAGCGCCGACGCTCGGGGCAATTGCGAGCTGGACGGGCGCGCAGCTCGGGGAGGGCGCAAATCCCGACGTCTCTATCCTGGACGTAGCTCCGCTCGACGCCGCCGGGCCCGGCGACCTCACCTTCCTCGACAATTCCAAATATCTGAGCCAGTTCGCCAAAACGCGGGCCGCCGCCGCTTTCGTGTCGCCGCGGTACGCGGAGCGGGCGCCGAAGGACTGCGCCATTCTCGTCGTCGCGCAGCCCTATCGGGCGATGGCGGAAACGATGATCCGGCTTTTTCCGACGGCGGGGCGACCGGCTTCGGTATTCTTGGAGAGCGGCGTTTCCCCGCATGCCCGCGTACATCGGCAGGCGCGCCTCGAAGGCGGCGTCATCGTCGATCCCGGCGCCGTCATTGGACCTGGCGCCCATATCGGTTCAGGCACGCTTATCGGCGCCAATGCGGTCATCGGGCCTGGGGTCTTGATCGGCCGCGACGCATCGATCGGTCCGGGCGCGAGCGTGCTCGCGGCGCTGATCGGCGACCGCGTCATCATTCATCCCGGCGCGCGCATCGGTCAGGACGGGTTTGGCTTCGCGATGGGACCGAAAGGGCATCTGAAAGTGCCTCAGATCGGTCGCGTCATAATTCAGGACGACGTCGAAATCGGCGCCAACAGCACGATCGACCGGGGCGCCAATCGCGACACGGTCATCGGAGAAGGCTCCAAGATCGATAACCTGGTGCAGATCGGCCATAACGTCGTCATGGGCCGCCATTGCGTGCTGGTCGCGCAGAGCGGCGTTTCGGGCTCCTGTGTGCTCGGAGATTTCGTGGCGCTCGGCGGCCAGGCCGGCCTTGCCGGGCATCTGAAAGTCGGCTCCGGCGCCCAGATCGCGGCCTCCTCGGGAGTGATGAATGACGTGCCTCCAGGCGAAACCTGGTGCGGGGCGCCGGCGCAGCCCCTGAAGCAGTTTTTCCGCGAAGTGGCCGCCATCCGGAAGCTCGCGCAGTCGCGCGGCGCCGCGCGCGAGGCGGCGGCCGACTAGCGGGCGAAACCAGAAAGCCGCGGCGATACGCCCTCGCGCATTACAAAACGCCGCAAGGCGGGGACGGCGCTTAGGGCGGTCAATCCCAATCCGCGCAGCGCATCGACCGGCGCGAGATTTGCGATGAGCGAGAGGTTCAGTCCATTGACCGCGAGCGTGCGCGCCGCGATGTCCGGGCCCCGGGAGCGCTGATACGCCGCGAGCGTCCGGGCCGATCCAATATCGTCGCCACGCGCCGCGGCGTCTGCGACGACCGTGACGAGCGCCTGCACGTCGCGCAGGCCGAGATTGAGCCCCTGCGCTCCGATCGGCGGGTAGACATGCGCCGCGTCTCCAACCAGGGCGACGCGCGCGGCAAAAAGCCGTCGCGCATTTTGCTGGACCATGGGAATGAGGCCGCGCTCGCCCTTGATTTCGACGCGCCCCAACAATCCCTGCGATTGCATTTCGATCTCGCGCGCCAGCTCAGCGTCATCGATCGCAACACGCCGGCGCCCTTCCGCTTCGGACATCAGCCAGACGAGGCTCGATCGGTTCTCAGCGCCGGCCGCCGGGGCCAAGGGCACGAGCGTAAAAGGGCCCTGACGCGTGTGAAACTCGGTCGAAACGTCGTCGTGCGGATGGGCATGACGCAGGAAGAGGGTGAGCGCGCTCTGCGGATAAGGCCGCGCCGGCGCTTCGATACGCGCCGCCCTGCGCGTCGGCGAATTGCGCCCATCGGCCGCGACCACGAGCCGCGCCGAACATTCGGCGCCCGCCGAATTGCGCAGCCAAACCGAATCTTCGCGCCAACCGAGGCGCGCGACCGTTTCCTCCCTCCGCAGGACTTTCTGCTGGGCCGCGAGCGCCCCTGCGAGGAGTTCCGGCAAGCGCCTGGTTCTCGATGTTCCAGCCAAAGGCTTCGAGCCCGATCTCCTGCGCCCGGAACTCGACGGGGCGGGGCGCGAACAGTGAACCGGTGTCGTCGATGATCCGCAAACGCCTCAGCGGGGCGCCGAGGCGCTGGACTTCGTCGAGCAGTCCAAAGCTTGCCATGAGGTCGAGCGAGGGACCGAAAAGCGCGACGGTGCGCCCTGGAGCCGGGCGCTCGCGCGGGCCGACCGATTGAACCCCAAAGCCGGCTTCAGCGAAGGCCAGGGCCGCGGCAAGCCCGTTGAGACCGGCTCCGACGACCGCGACGTCGTGGAGACTGCGCTGTGGGTTCTGATCCTCGCCCATTGCCCTTATATGGCGCGCGTGCTCATTTGCGTCCAGCCGAAGGAGGCAGGCGCCCGATTGAGGCGCTTTTGGGGGTCGGGGAGCAAAATCCATGAAGGCGCGCCGCGCCACCGCGTTCGCCGTGCATGGCTTCACTGCTTCCGGCGTGATCGTGGCGCTGCTGGCCTTGCGTGCGGCGATTGAGCTGGACTTTCCCGCCTGTTTTGCGTGGCTGGGCGTCGCGCTGTTCATCGACGGCATCGATGGGTCGCTGGCGCGCGCCGCGCGCGTCCACGAGACCGCCGGGCCGATCGATGGCGTGGTGCTCGACCTCGTCGTGGACTTCCTCACCTACGTGATCACGCCGGTCGTAGCGATCTGGCGCTCGGGCCTGATCCCGGACCCCTATGGCTTCTGGCTCGGCGCGCTCGTCACCTTCGCCTCTGTGCTCTATTTCGCTGATACTCGCATGAAGACCGGGGACTACTGGTTCCGAGGCTTTCCCGCGATCTGGAACGTCGTGGCGCTCTATGTTTTCGTATTGCGGCCGCCGGCGCCGGTCATAGGCGCTCTGATGGTCCTGGGGTCGGCGGCCATGTTCGCGCCAGTCGTCTTCGTCCACCCGCTGCGGGTGAAGAAACTGAGGGCGGTGACGATTGCGGCGAGCCTGGCTTTCTTCGGCTTCTCGGGCGTGGCGATCTGGCAGCGGTTCGACGCCTCGCCATTGGTAAAGGTCGGTCTTGTTGCGATCGCGATCTATTTCCTCGGACTGCCGCTGCTGCGCCATTCGCCGTGGGCGGAGGCTTGAGCGAAACGCGAAAACGCGCCTTGCCCGCCGCCGCGCAATCTTGCTATAGCCGGCGCGCACGGGGGCAATCCCCGACGGCCTCGTGGCGGAGTGGCTACGCAGAGGACTGCAAATCCTTGCACCCCGGTTCGATTCCGGGCGAGGCCTCCAATCAACAAGCAAGACCGGCGTAAGTTCAGCGGGTCATGAAGCTGCGAACGGGGCGAGCAATGGCGGCGAGCGGTCACGAGCGGCATGGGTCCGAAGCGGCGGAGCGCAGGCTGCGGATGGTCAACAGCCAGCTTCGCACCAATGATGTCTCGGATGCGGCGGTGCTCGGAGCGTTCCTTGCGGTGCCGCGCGAGGATTTCGTCGCGCCCGAATTCGTCAAGGTCGCCTATCTCGATCAGGATTTGCCCTCGGTCGGCGCCGGGAAGCGAAAGCTGCTCGCGCCGCGCACGCTAGGCCGCCTGTTGCAGGCCGCGGAGCCGAAGCCCGGCGAGCGGGCGCTCGAGGTCGGCGGCGGCGCGGGTTACGGCGCCGCAGTGCTCGCAGCGCTTGGCGCGACGGCGATCCTGCTCGAATCGGACGCAGGCGCGATCGAGGCGGCTAAGGCTTGTGGGGCGCCCGTGAAAGTCATCAGCGGCGAACTCGACAAGGGCGCGCCGGCAGATGGGCCGTTCGACATCATCCTCTTGAATGGGGCGTTCGAGGTGACGCCGAGCGCGCTCATTGGCCAGCTTGCCGATCGCGGCCGGCTCGTCGGCCTCGATTCCCGCCAGCAGGGAACCTGTGGCGTTTTGATTCTCAAATCGGGGCGCGGCGTCAGCGAGCGGCCGCTGTTCGACGCATCCGCGGACGTGCTTCCCGGTTTCGCCAGAGCGGCCGTTTTTGCGTTCTAGAATCCACAGGGTGGAGGCTGGCGCCTCTGGCGTCCGCGTGGCAAGTTTGCGACGCTGCCGAGAAATCTTTCGAATCAACGGCATTAGAATGCAGCCTGACGGTAGTTTTTCGAAGACGTCATGAGTAAGGTTTAGAAAAACAAGGCCAGGGGTTAGACTGGCGACTGATGAGGCGATGATGTTTCTTGGTGGGTTCAGGCGAGGCGTCGGGGCGTGCGCGGGCCTTAAGGGCGCGGTGCTCGCGGCCAGCGCCGCGATCGCCGCCGGTCTCGTGACCGCTACTCCAGCGGCCGCGGAAACCATCGGCGGCGCCCTCACCAAGGCCTATCTCAACAATCCGAACCTCAATTCGCAGCGCGCCGCGGTCCGCGCCACGGATGAAAGCCTACCGAAGGTTCAGGCCGCCAAACTCCCGACTGTGGCGGCGCAGGCTCAGGCGGGGCTCGAGTACACCAAAATCACCACGCCGTTCAACGTGGCGGCGGCTCAGAACGCCGCGATAACGGGTTCGCAGTACAGCTCGCAGAGCATCTCGGGGAGCCAGCCCCGAAATTATGGCCTCACGATCACACAGACCCTGTGGGACGGCAACCGCACCAATAATGGCATCACCCAGGCCGAATCACAGATTTTCCAGGCGCGCGAGCAATTGCGCGTGTCCGAACAGCAGACGCTGCTCAGCGCGTTGACGGCTTACATGGACGTGATGCGGGACACCGCGATTCTCGACCTCAACAAGAGCAACGTGGAAGTTCTGACCGAACAGCTTCGGCAGACCCGCGACCGGTTCAACGTCGGCGAGTTGACCCGCACCGACGTCGCCCAGGCCGAGTCCTCGCTCGCCACCGCGCAAGCCCAGGAACTTACCGCCCTGACGCAGCTGTCCAATTCGATCGCGGAATATCGCTACTACATCGGCGAAGAGCCGAGGAACCTGGCGCCGGTCGCACCGCTCAGCAGGCAGCTTCCCAGGAACGTCAACGACGCGGTTCTGATATCGCAGTCGGAGAATCCGAATATCGTCGCGTTGCTCAACGGCATCGACGCCGCCGAGATGGCGATCAAGATTCAGGAAGGCGCGTTGCTTCCGACCGCGAGCGTTCAGGGCAATGTCTCGCAGGAATGGGATCCGCTGTCGCTTGGCGGGGGCTACCGATTGTTGACCGGGTCGGTCATCGGCAATCTCAATGTGCCGATCTTCGACGGCGGCGCGACCTACGCGAGCATCCGCGCCGCCAAGGAGCAGCTAGGCCAGGTCGAGTTGCAGGCAGACACCACCCGCGACCAGGTGCGCGCGCAGGTCGTCGGCGCCTGGGGCGCGAATGTCAACTCGGCAGGCGTCATCAAGGCGGACAAGGCCGCGGTCGACGCGGCCGAAGTGGCGCTGGTCGGCGTACGAGAAGAGGCGAAAGTCGGTCAGCGCACCACGCTCGACGTATTGAACGCCCAGCTCGCCGTCCTGCAGGCGCGCACCCAACTTGTGAAGGACGAGCACGATCAGGTGGTCAATTCCTACAATTTGCTGGAGCAGATCGGACGGCTCTCGCCTCACAATCTCGGGCTCGCCGTGCTCGAATACGACCCGCGCACCCACTTCGACCAGGTCAAGAACAAGGCGTTTGGCGGCGATACGCCCGAGGGCAAATAGCCGCTGGTCTGTCTGAGGATTTCGAGCGCGAGGACGTTGCGCAACTCAAGTTCTTGGTTCAAGATTCGGCTTCATTCGAGCGCGCGAAGCGGTCGCTTCGCGCGCTCTCGATTCCGACCTCGCGGGTTGTCTTATGAGCGCATTTCCTCTCGACAATAGCCGAGACGGCGAAGCTGCGGAGATACCGCGGGCGCAGGACCCATCGATGGAAGAGATCCTGGCTTCGATCCGGGCGATCATCGCGGACGATCGGGCCAATGCCGCGGCCGCTCGAGGCGCCGATCCTTCTGAGCGTCTCACGCCCGCGGGCGGGTCGCAGGTGATCTATTCGACGTTCGGTCAGAAGGCGTCGGGGATGCCGCCGCCTATCCCAGCGCGACCCGAGAAGACCTCGCCGGCGGCGCTGCCGGCGCCAACTCCCGAGCCGGACTTTTCGCCCGACGAAGAGCCTGATGCGCCGCTGCTGTCGGCGGAGGCCGATCGGGAGATCGCCACTTCGTTCCAGGCCCTGTCCGCGAGCCTGACGGCCCCCGACCCGCAGAAGATCGAGGCGATGACGCGCGATCTGCTGCGCTCGATGCTGAAGAGCTGGCTGGACGAAAATCTTCCGGCCCTGGTGGAGCGGCTGGTCAAGGCCGAAATCCAGCGGGTCGCGCGCGGCGGCCGCTGAGATCAGGTTCATTTCGACGATACGTTGACTTTCACGCTGCGGCTGGCATTAAGCCGCGGCTCGCCGCGCCGAGCCGCGGCGCTTGCTGAACTGCCGCCTCTTCCGGCGAAACGTCTTTTCAAGGACCCTGCCGAAGCCGCCGGACAAGTAGAAATGATGGACAAGACATTTGAGACCGCGGACGTGGAGGCTCGCGTCAGCGCGCTCTGGGAACAGACGGGCGCGTTCCGCGCGGGAACACGAGAGGATGCGGAGCCGTTCTGCGTCGTCATTCCGCCGCCCAACGTTACCGGCAACCTGCATATGGGCCATGCGCTCAACAACACATTGCAGGACATCCTGTGCCGCTACTGGCGCATGAACGGCAAGGACGTGCTCTGGCAGCCCGGCACTGATCATGCCGGCATCGCGACGCAGATGGTGGTCGAGCGGCAGTTGCTCGAGCGCCAGGAGCCCGACCGACGGACCATGGGTCGCGAGAAATTTCTCGAGCGGGTTTGGGCGTGGAAGAACGAGTCGGGCGGTGCGATCGTCGGCCAATTGAAGCGGCTCGGCGCATCCTGCGACTGGAGCCGCGAGCGCTTCACGCTCGACGAGGGTCTGTCGCGCGCGGTCGCAAAGGTGTTCGTGCAACTGCATCGCGATGGGCTCGTCTACAAGGACAAGAGGCTCGTCAACTGGGATCCGAAATTCCAGACCGCGATCTCCGACCTCGAGGTCGTGCAGGTCGAGTGCAAGGGCGCGTTCAAATGGACCCGATCGCCCGAGACGCCTTTCGATGAAGCGGCCCTTCGCAAAGCTTTAACCAAAAACCCGAGCGGGCATCTCTATTACTTTCGAGTATCCCGTCGTCGACGACAGGGGCGAGGACAGCGGTGACGTGCTGACGGTCGCGACGACCCGGCCGGAAACCATGCTCGGCGACACCGCGGTTGCGGTCCATCCCGATGATCAACGCTATTCGTTTCTGGTTGGCCGCAACGTCCGGCTGCCCCTCGTCGGCCGCCTCATTCGCGTTGTCGCTGACGAATATTCCGATCCCGAAAAGGGTACCGGCGCGGTGAAAATCACCCCGGCGCACGACTTCAACGATTTCGAGGTCGGCAAGCGGCACGAGGCCGAAGGCGCCCGAGCGATCAATGTGTTGGACGCGGAAGCTCGTGTGACGCTGCGAGGCAACGCCGCCTTTTTCGAGGGGCTCGACGCCAACGAGCACGAACATGCCCGCCTGATCGGCGAACTCGATGGCGTCGACCAATTCGAGGCGCGTCTGCGCATCGTTGCGCTGATGGCGCTGGAGGGCCGGCTCGCGGCCATCGAGCCGCATGCCCATACGGTCCCGCATGGCGACCGCTCCAATGTCGTCATCGAGCCCTGGCTCACCGACCAGTGGTACGTCGACGCCAAGACGCTGGCGGAGCCCGCGCTCAAAGCCGTGCGCGACGGCCGGACGAAGTTCACGCCCAAGAACTGGGAAAAGACCTACTTTGATTGGCTCGACAACATCCAGCCCTGGTGCGTGTCGCGCCAGTTGTGGTGGGGCCACCAGATCCCCGCGTGGGAATCGCCATGGGGGACGACCTATGTCGAGGAAGACGAGGAAACGGCCTTCTCCATCGGCCTCGCCGAGGGCGTCGAGCGGCAGATTTTTACAGAGGCCGAGGCTCAGGCGCTCTCCGAGGATCCGGCAAAACTCGCGGAGATGTTTCCGCGCGATCCGGATGTGCTGGACACCTGGTTCTCCTCGGCCCTGTGGCCGTTCTCGACGCTCGGCTGGCCGGACGAGACGAAGGAACTCAAGCGCTTCTACCCGACCAGCGTTCTGGTCACCGGGTTCGACATCATTTTCTTCTGGGTCGCCAGGATGATGATGATGGGACTTCACTTCATGCACGAGGTCCCGTTCCAAGATGTCTACATCCACGCGCTCGTCCGCGACGAGAAGGGCGCGAAGATGTCGAAGTCGAAGGGCAACGTGATCGATCCGATCGAGCTCATCGACGAATATGGCGCCGACGCGCTGCGCTTCACGCTGGCCGCGATGGCGGCTCAGGGGCGCGACATCAAGCTTTCGCGGCAGCGCGTGGAAGGTTATCGCAATTTCGCGACCAAACTCTGGAACGCCTCGCGGTTCGCGGAGCTCAACGGCTGCGCGCGAGCAGAAGGCTTCGACCCCGCCGACGCTCATGCCCCGCTCAATCGCTGGATCCTCGGCGAAGCGCGAAAGGCGGTCGCGGAAACCGCCGAGGCGATCGAAGCCTTCCGGTTCAACGACGCCGCCAACGGCGCCTATCGGTTCGTGTGGAGCGTGTTCTGCGACTGGCATCTGGAGCTGGCGAAGCCGTTGCTGCAAGGCGGGGCGGAGGGCGCCTTGAAGGCCGAGACGCAGGCGACCATCGCTTATGTGCTCGACGTCGTCTACGCGCTGCTTCACCCCTTCATGCCGTTCGTCACCGAGGAGCTTTGGGCGATCAAGGGTCAGGATGGCGCTGCGCGCCCCGGGCTGCTCGCGCTCGGGCCCTGGCCCAAAAGCGGGACAGCGGCCAACTCCGAGGCGGAAGCGGAGATCGGCTTCGTCGTCGAGCTCATTTCCGAGATCCGCTCGCTGCGTTCCGAGATGGGCGTCGCGCCCGCGGCGACGCTGCCGCTGATCGTGGTCGCGCCCGATTTTTTGCGGCGAGCCATCATGGAATCCTGGGCGGAGACGATTCAGCGGCTGGCGCGCGTCAGCGAGTTCGAGTTCGTCATGGCGCAGCCCGCGGGCTCGGCGCCGATCATGGTTCGCGACACGCTCTGCGCGCTGCCGCTCGCCGGCGTCATCGACATCGTCGCCGAGACCGCGCGGCTCATCAAAGAGATCGCCAGGGAGCAGGGCGAGATCGCCAAGGTCGACGCCAAACTCTCGAACCGCGATTTTCTTGCCCGGGCGCCTGAGGAGGTTGTGGAGGAAAACCGGGAGCGGCGCGAGGCCTCCCTGAGCCGCATCGAGAAGCTCGAATCCGCGCTCGCGCGCCTCAAGCAAATATGAGGCGGCTGCCTCCTGAAGTTGCAATTCAGCCACAGCCCAAAACGATTGCGAGAACGATCGGATTCCAACCTCGCCCTGCCTATTTTGCGCCATAAACCCCGCGCTACTTCTTAAGCACTGAATGGGTTCCTTGCGCCTGAAAGGGCTTTAAGCGGGTGAGCGGAGTTGGAACGCGAAATGCGCGGGTGTGAGACGATGGGGGCGTTCGGGGGCGTCGACTTGGCTCCCGCAAGCGTACGGGCGGCGGCGTTAAGTCCGGCGGTTCTGGCGATCTCGCTGCTGTTCGCCGCGCCGAGCCTTGCGCTGGACAGCGGCGCCTCTGCCGACCCCTCTCAGAAGATCCATCAAGATACGTTCGCCTCGCCTTACGAGGCTATGAGGAAGGGTTTCGACGACCTGAAGAACGGCCATGCGGAATCCTCGTTGACCGCCCTGGAATATGCCGCCGATGGCGGCGAATTGCTCGCCGACTGGAAGCTCGGCTCTCTCTATTCGAGTGGCGATGTGTTGCCGCGCAACGACGCGCTCGCTTACAAATATTTCGAGCGCATCGTCGAGAGCTACAATGCCGACGATTCCGACCGGCGTGACCTCGGCGCGGTCGCCAACGCGTTCGTCGCGGTCGGCGTCTACAGCCTCTCCGGCATTCCGAACACGGAGATCAAGGCTGACCCCGAGCGGGCGCTGGTGATGTTCAATGTCGCGGCGAGCGACTTCGGTTCCCCGGAAGCGCAGTACCGGCTCGGGCGCATGTACATGGAAGGCGCGCCGGGTCTGGCGAGGGACGGTCGCAACGCGATCCGCTGGTTCGCGCTCGCGGCGGAGAAGAGCCATTGCGGCGCGCAGGCGCTGCTCGGGCACATGCTGTTCAACGGCGACAGCGTGGCGCGCCAGCGGGCGCGCGGCCTGATGTGGCTGATGGTTGCCGCCAAATGCGCGAAGTCGCCGACCGAAGCCTGGATTCGCGATCAATACGTAAAGGACGCGGCCGCCGCGACCGACGACGACCGGCAGATCGCCGTCGCCTATTTGAACGCCCACCTCAAGGACGGCGCCGCGCTGCGCGTGAACGACTGGCGATCCGGAAAACCGCCGCTGCAACTGCCCGGCGCGCAGGTCGGCCCGATCGGCGCCGGCGCCATGCCGGTCAACGCGACGCCGCAGGGCCAGTGACTGGCGATCCGCAACGACCACCAGGGACCCGTTAGAGCCCAATTGTGGCCTGGCTCCGGTTATCGCCGCGAGAGCGACGCTTTTGCGGCGCGACAATTTCCTTTCCGAGCGCCCGGGGGTCGCTGACCTCCGCAGGCCGCGACCAGCGAGCGCGGCTACAGACAACCTCCAAAGGATTGTTTGGCGCGAAAGCCGGAAACCAAGCAAAAGGCTCGAAAACGCGCGCCAAACCTCCAAATTTAATTCGCCTTTCTCCAAATTTTTCCAAACAATCCTTTGGCCGAATCGGGCGATTTCAAGGGGTTGCGCGCCCGCACGGGCCGATATTGTTTAAGGGCGCCCATTTTTGTTTAAGTGAGCCCCTTTGGCGTCGATCTCCACGAGAGCTTCGGAGTTATTAGCCTTCATCATATGCGGTTCCGTGAAAGGGTCGATCGCCACGATATCTGAAAAACAGAAAGATGTCCAGCCTTTTCTCCACGATGAAGCCGCGGTCAGCGACCCGTAGGCGGTCGGATGGAAACTGTCGTCCCCGCGGACGAGCGACCCAGCGTCGTAGGGCTCAGCGGCTCGAGTTTCCGGCCCTGTACTGCAAGCCAAGCGTCGCCCACCAACTCTCGCGTTCGCGGGGGTGACACTGGGAGCGTCCAATTCGAGCGCATAGGAGCCCGCGACCACGGCTACAGCGCCGCTCTGTGCTGGAATCTGCCCCGATGTCTGAAAAATCTCCTGGATGCGCCCGCGACGTCAGCCGCGGCGAATGTCGCTGACGATCCGCACGCGGGCCCTCGATCTCGGCAAGAGTGCGAGCTCTGCGCTTCTCGCGCTTTGGCGCTCGACCTTCGATCGAACAACGGATAGCTTCGCGCCACTGCTGCAATCGGGGGCTGACGTTTTGCGGTAAGCATCCGTCGCTGCAAGTTCAGCGTTAGCTGAAATTCGGCGAGATGTGCGCTGGCGCTCAAGTCGCGATGGGAGGGGTGGCATTGAGAATCCGAACTTTCGGTTTGGTTTCGCTGGCGGCTGTCACGCTGACGACGGGTCTGTTTGCCTACGCCTACGGGCAAACCAAGGGGCTGACCGCAGCGGCCGAGGTTTCGCTGGTCGGCAATTCGTGCCCGCGCGAAACGGCCGGCGCCAACGTCCGTCAGCCGCCCGCGCTTTTCAGTTCGAGGGGCGCGCTGAATGTGCGTTTCTCCTACCAGACGGCGACCGACAAGCATGGCAGGACGCTGTATTGCCTCATGACCCCCGATGGGCTCGAGGAGCCGACGCTCCACGTAAAACCCGGCGACGTCCTGAATATCGCAGTCACCAACAATACGCCGGCTTCGCCTGTCGAGGAGAAGTTCGAAGCTCCGAATTGCGGGGCGGACTCCATGACGGGCACGTCTACCAATCTCCACTTTCATGGCACGAATACTAGTCCTGCCTGCGGCTCCGACAATGTCGTCAAGACCCTCGTCAATTCGGGCCAGACCTTTCACTACAGCGTGACGATTCCTTTCAACGAGCCGCCTGGCCTCTATTGGTACCATGCCCATGTGCACGGATTGGCTGAAGCGTCCGTCCAGGGCGGGGCGGCCGGGCTCATCGTGGTCGAAGGCATCGAAAATGTGCACCCCGCGCTCTCGGGCTTGAGGCAGCGGTTCCTGGTCGTGCGCGACCAACCAACGATCCAGCAGCTGCCGGAGAGCGGCCCGCCGGTCCCCGGCGACGTCGAGACGCCGAACCTCGATCTCTCCACGAATTACATTCCCGAGGATGCTCATACCGATGTCGCGACCGGCGTCACGACGTTTACCCCCGCAGTCCTGCATATGATGCCCAACGAGACGCAATTCTGGCGCGTCTGCAACTGCTCCTCCGACACCATTTTGAACCTGAAGCTGTTGTTCGACGGCGCGGCTCAGCCGTTCAAGATCGTAGCGATCGATGGCGTGCCCGTGAACTCCCAGGACGGGTCGCAGCCGGGCGAACTCGTCCAGGCGACCAACTACATCCTGCCCCCCGCGTCACGAGTGGAAATTCTCGTGAAAGCGCCGTCGTCGCCAACTGTGCGCGCGAAGCTGGTGACGGAATACATCAATACGGGCCCGCTCGGCGATCAGGATCCGACGCGCGCTTTGTTCGACATCGCGCTTTCGGAGGGTGGGACCGAAGCCGCCGTGCCGGATGAGTTCGTTCCGCAATCCGCCGGTCTGAGCAAGGGCCCGAGCCTGTTCGGCGGCCTGGACGAGCAGGCCGTCTCCGGGTACCGCACGATGTATTTCACGGAGAAGGACAACGGGACCGCGTTTTTCATGAACGTGGTCGGCCAGCCCTATCCGCACGACACTGTTTTCAACAACAACAATCCGCCCGCCATTGTGACCAAACAAGGATCGGTCGAACGCTGGACGATCCAGAATCGATCCCACGAGAACCACGAATTTCACCTGCACCAGATACATTTCAAAGTTCTGGCCCAGGAGAATTTCGAAGCTAACGGAAGCAAGGCGGAGCCCGCATTGAACGGCCAGTTCACCGACATGATCCAGGTGCCGTTCTGGAACGGCGATCCTCAGACGCCGTATCCCGAAGTTCAGATTCTCACCGATTTCCGGGGCATGGATGTCGGAGACTTCGTGTTCCACTGCCACATACTCGGCCACGAGGACCTGGGCATGATGGCGATCATCAAAGTCATGCCGCGGTAGACAAAATCGGCGCGGCCTCGCCCTTTGTCGCGCCCGTCACTGACTGTCGGCGATCGGCCTGCCGTTCGCCGGCTGCAGGGGCCGCGCCGTGTTGCGGTAATATTTCATATATTCTGCAATTTGCTGCTGCGAAAACTCGATCGGGTGTTTCATCACGAACCAGGTGACGCCCTCGTTGCAGATGGGAACGGTCAGCGAGCCGGGCAGGCGATAGAAGCTGCGGTCGGAGGGAAGGAAATCCGTCGCGTCAATCGACGGCCCGCAGATCTTGTAGGCTTCTCCCGCCTCCGGCGTGTGTTCGAGCACGGTTTTCATGGCCCGGTTTTCCTTTCCGGCGACCACGGGCACTTCGATGATGGCGATGTTCGCCTCGGGGTCGAGATGCACGAGCTGCACGGACATGACGGGCCGCACGCCGTTGACCGCGTTCTCGCCGGGTTGACGAAAGTGAAGTTCGCTCAGGAAGTAAGGCTTCTTGCCGATTCTGAGCCAGTCGTTGTCCGGGAAACGAACGAGAATGCGCTGGGCGTTGCAGTCGTTGATGATGTCGAGATCGGCAGGCTGGTAGTTGAATTTGAGGAGGCCGCCGATCGGCAGGCGCTCGGGTCCGCTGATGTCGACCGGAGACTGCATCTTGCCGGTTCGGCACACTCCCGGCCATTCGTTCGGCCCGGCGCTGCCCGTTTCGTAGGTGTAGGTTGGCGCGCATTTTTCCCATCCCATCGGGAAGTTCATGCGATGACCGCCCATGTTGCTATGACTGGCGGCGCCGGGTTCGGATTTTTCGAGGGGTTCGGCGACTTGGCAAAACGCGTTGGAGGCGCAGAGAAGGGCCGAGAGATAGACAATCGACGCCAGTCTCCGCCTGCTGGGCTTCGCTCCGAGGTCCATCCTGCAATTTCCTCAGCCCGTCCGATGTTTGATTGACGCATCGCGTCGCGAGTCCTTACCCGTAATCGCATTTCAACGCGACGCCGCCGTTTGAGGACGTGGGCCTTCCCCGCCAAGCGGAGAAGGAGCTGACCACAGGCCGCTTGCTACTGCCCCCGCTTCGCGCTGGTCGCGAACCGCACCGCCTCTTCAGCAGCGCGAAACAGGGCCTGAGCCTTGTTGACGCATTCGCGGTGCTCGGAGCGAGGGTCCAAATCGTAAACGATGCCTGCGCCGGCCTGCACGTGCATAAAACCGTCCTTCACGACTGAGGCGCGCAGCACGATGCAAGTGTCCATCTCGCCGCCCGCGCCGAAATAGCCGATGCAGCCGGCGTAGATGCCACGCTTGTCCTTCTCGAGTTCGTCGATGATCTCCATGGCGCGCACTTTTGGCGCGCCCGACACCGTGCCGGCGGGGAAGCCGGCCGACAGCGCGGCGACGACGTCGAGATCGTCGCGCAACTCGCCCTCGACATTCGAGACGATGTGCATGACGTGGCTGTAGCGCTCGATGAAGAACGAATCCGTCACTTTGACTGTGCCGATCTTCGCCACGCGGCCGACGTCGTTGCGGCCGAGATCGAGCAGCATCAGATGCTCTGCGCGTTCCTTCGGGTCGGCCAGCAGCTCGTCCGCCAAAGCCGCGTCTTCGGAGGGCGTCTTGCCGCGCCAGCGCGTGCCGGCGATCGGCCGGATGCAAACTTTTCCGTCGCGCACCCGCACCAGAATCTCGGGGCTCGAGACGACGATCTGGAAGCCGCCGAAATCGAGATAGCAGAGATAGGGCGAGGGATTTACACGCCGCAACGCCCGATAGAGCGAGAAGGCGGGAAGGTCGAAGCGCGCGGTAAAACGCTGCGACAGCACAATCTGAAAGGCGTCGCCGGCGGCGATATAGTCCTTCGCTTTCGCGACCATGCCCAAAAACTCGGCTTCTGCCGTGTTGGAGACCGCCTTGTCGGCGACGAGCGCGGGATCGACGGCGGGCGGCGCGTGCTCGAGCGGGCGCTCAAGCGCGTCGACGACAGCATCGAGCCGCGCCTCGGCCGCCTCATAAGCCGCTCTCGCCGTGACATTTACGCGCGGGCGAATTGGCGTGACGACGACCATCTCGTCGCGCACGCTGTCGAACACGACCATCACGGTCGGACGGATCAACAGCGCCTCGGGCGCGCCGATCGGGTCGGGCTTGGCCGGCGGCAGGCGCTCCATCTGGCGGACCATGTCGTAGCCGAGATAGCCGAATACGCCCGCCGACATCGGCGGCAGTCCGGCCGGCAGGTCGATGTGCGATTCCTCGAGCAGCGCCCGCAGCGCGTCGAGCGGCTTGCCGGGGCAGGGGACGAAGGCTTCCGGGTTGCCTGCGGGATCGCGGTTGATCTCGGCGCCGGCGCCGGTCGAGCGGAATTTCAGGTCGGGGTCGAGGCCGATCATCGAATAGCGGCCGCGCTGCGCGCCGCCCTCGACAGATTCGAGCAGCAGCATGTCGCCTTTGCGCGCCTGCGCGAGCTTCAGATAGGCCGACACCGGGGTCTCGAGGTCGGCGACCAGCGTCGCCGACAACACGCTCGCCCGGCCCGCCTCGTATTTGCTGCGGAACGCTTCGTAGGCGGCTTCCACCGCGCTCATCCGCCGCTTTCCGCCATCTGCAGGGCGCGCTCGTGCACCGACACGCCGAGCTTCTGCTTCAGGGCTTCGATGTATTGCAGCGCGACGCCGTTCTGCAGCCCTTGCCTGAGCTGTTCAGAAAACGCCTTCACGCCCTCGGCGCTCGGATCAAACGGCGGAACCTCGTCCTTGGTCACCTTGAACACGACGCGGCCGTCCGGCGTCGCGGCCGCGCCCGCCTTGTCGACCAGCAGATTGAAGGCGGCGACGCCGACCGATGGCGGCACGCCGCCGCCGCCTTTGCGGGTGATCCCGCTCGCCGTCTTCACGTCGAGCGACAGGCCTTTGGCGAGATCGGCGACGGAGGCGCCAGCATCGATCTGCTTGACGAGATCAACCGCCTTGGCGCTCAGCGCCTTGGCGATTTCAGCGTCGCGCCATTGTTTTTCAACCTCCGCCTTGACCTCATCGAAGGTCTTGTCGTGAGCGGGATCCACCTTGGTCACGCCGAACCACAGGAAGCCGCGATCGTGGGTGTTGAGCGGCGGATCGTCGGCGCCGATGTCGGAAGAGAACACCGCGCCGAGCAGCGCGTCCTTCTCCGGCAGATCGACCGCGGCGCCGGCGGCGTCGCGCCCGTGGGAATCCAGCTCAGCGATCGCCTTCACGTCGAGGCCGACGGACTGCGCCGCTTCCGAGAGGGATTTTCCTGAGACGCGCGCGTCCTCGATCTTGTCGTGGATCGCCTGCACGTCGTTCGCGGCGCGATCGACGGCGATCTGTTTCTTGATCTCCGCCTCGACCTCGGCGAACGGTTTTACGCTGCCAGACTCGATCTTCGTCACATGCAGGATGAGGAAGCCGAACTTGCCCTTGACGACGTCGCTGGTCGCGCCCTCGCCGAGCGCGAAGGCGGCGTCGGCGATCGCGGGATCAAAAATGTCGGCCTTGGTGACGAGACCAAGATTGACGTCCTCGTCCTTGAGATTGCGGGCTTTCACGATGTCGGCGAAGTTCTGGCCGCCCTTGATTTTCGCTTCCGCCTCGGCGGCTTCCGCTTCGGAGGGGAACACCATCTGCTGGACGTCGCGTTTCTCCGGTGTGGCGAATCGCGCGTCCTTGGTCTTGTCGTAGACGGCTTTCGCGTCGTCGTCGCTGACCTCGCCGGGCTTGGCGAGCGTCTGCGGACTCACCAGCAGGATGTCGAAAGCGCGCATCTCCGGGGCGCGGAAATTCGCCTTGCGCTCTTCGAACCAGGTTTTCAGGGCGTCGGCGGAGGGGGCGGCAATGTCGCCGGCGGCGCTCGCGGGCAGCACGAAATAGTCGATCGTGCGTGTCTCCGCGTCGGCGTCGACGAGGGCTTCGACCAGCGCCCTGGGCGGCGTCAGGCCGTCGACCAGCGCGAACTCGAGCTGCTGGCGCAGATAGATGGCGCGCTGCTTGTCGAAGAAGCCGCGCTCGCTGAGGCCCGAATCGCGCAAAGCCTGATCGAACATGTCGCGGCTGAACTGCCCATCGGCGCCCTTCAGCTTCGGGTCGTCGCGAACCGCATCGGCGATGGTCTGGCTGGACATGCCGAGCCCGAGCGACTTTGCGGCGGCATCGAGCGCGCCCTCGTCGATCATGCGCTCGAGCAATTGGGCATCGAGGCCCATGGCGTGCGCCTCGGCGGTGGTGAACGGCGTCTTCGAGCGGCGCTGATAATAATAGATCAGGTTCTGAAGCTCGGTCTGATATTCCCTGGCCGTGATCGTGGACGAGCCTACTTCGGCGACCTTATCCGAGGTGAATCCGCGGAACATGTCGCCGACGCCCCAGATGGCGAAACTGATGATGATGACGATCAACACGACGCCCATGATGAAGCGGCCGATGCCGCCCTGTGTCGCCTTGCGTATGCCGTCGAGCATGAATTCCTGCTTTTGCCGTCGCTTGCGTCCGTTGAAGGGGCGCTATCTAGCCCGTGACCAGGCCTTTGCATAGGCGGGCGGCGGTGATATGGCCGCGCCCGACAAGAGGTTCTTTTAGATGACGCCTGGCGTGCGGCCCCTCGTGGCCGGAAACTGGAAGATGAATGGCCTCCTCGCCTCGCTCGAGGAGATCGTTCTGATGCGTCGCGGGGCGGAAGAGGGCGCGGCGGGCGCGGCCGAACTTTTGGTCTGTCCGCCCGCGACTTTGCTCGTTTCCGCGGCGGCAAAACTCTCCGGGGGCGCGGTCGGGCTCGGCGCGCAAAATTGCCACGCCCAGCCGAGCGGGGCTTTTACGGGCGACATCGCCGCCCCGATGCTGAAGGACGCGGGCTGCCAATATGTGATCGTCGGCCATTCCGAACGCCGCGCCCATCACCACGAGACCGACGAAGCGGTGCGCGCCAAGGCGGAGGCGGCCGTCAAGGCGGGCCTGACCGCGATCGTCTGCGTCGGCGAGACGCGCGAGGAGCGCGAGGCCAAGCGCGAGATCGAAGTGGTCGGAGGGCAAGTCAGGGGCTCGGCGCCGGCAGGAGGTGGATCCCAAAGCCATCGTCATCGCTTACGAGCCGGTCTGGGCGATCGGCACCGGGTTGACGCCGACGGCAGACGACGTCGCCGAGATGCACGCCGCAATCCGCGGCTGGCTCAAGGAAATCTATGGCGAAGCGGGCGGCCGCGTCCGCATCCTCTACGGCGGCTCGGTGAAGCCAGGCAATGCGAAGGAGCTGCTCGGGCTGCCCAACGTCGACGGCGCGCTGGTCGGCGGCGCAAGCCTGAAGGCGGCGGATTTTCTGGCGATCGCCTCGACCTACAAGGTTTGAGTCCTTCTCCCGAACGGGAGAAGGACGAAATTCCCGGCCGAGATTGCGAACGAGGAGCCCATGAACAGCCAGATGTGGGACGAGCGCTATGCAGGCGACGACTACGCCTATGGGCGCGAGCCAAACAGCTTTCTCGCCGCCCGCACGGCGACGCGCGTCGCAGGCTTGAAAGCGCTCGTTCCCGGCGACGGCGAGGGGCGCAATGGGGTTTGGCTGGCGGGGCAGGGCTATGAGGTCGACTCGCTCGATCTCTCCGAGCACGGCGTCGCCAAGGCGCGGCGGCTGGCGGAAGCGCGGGGCCTCAGTCTCAACGCCCAATGCGCGGACGCGCTGCAATGGGACTGGCCAAAGGGGCGCTACGATCTCGTCGCGCTGATCTATCTGCATCTCATCGCGCCGGACCGGCGGCGTCTGCACCAGCTCGCGCTCGCCGCCTTGAAGCCCGGCGGCCTCATCGTGCTCGAAGCCTTCCGGCCCGAGCAGATCGAGCGCCAGAAAGCGGGCGCGCGCGGCGGTCCGCGCGACGCGGCGCTGCTCTATACGATGGCGGACCTAAAGGCCGATTTTGCTGGCGCCGACACCGTAGAAATCGGCGAATACGACCTCGATCTTCACGAGGGCGCGCTCCACGTCGGCGCGAGCGCCGTCGTCAGGATGGTTTTACGCGCACGATAGTCGGCCTTACGCCTCGAAACGGACCTGCATACTCCCGAACGGGCCGTAGTCGCCGGTGACCAAAACTCCGGGGCCGATGGGCAACGGCGTGACGCAGGTTCCGGTCGTGACGAATTGCCCTTCGCCGAGAACCACGCCGTGCGCGCTGAGTTCGTTAGCGATCCAGGCGAGCGCGATGCGCGGGTCGCCAAGCACGTTGGCGCCGCTGCCATCATGTGTGACGCCGTCGGAAGTCCGGCCCTCAACGGCGCAAGCCGCAAGGTCGCGCTCACGCCATGGCGCCAAGACTTCGGGACCGAGCAAGAACTGATGCGCGCAGGCGCGATCCGCGATCAGTTGCGGCCCTCCCGCGCTGACGAAATCGAGATAGCGCGAATCGGGGATTTCGATGCCCAGATGCAGGGCCGAAACAGCAGCCATCACCTCGTCTTGTGTGTAAGGCGCCGAGCGCGGCGTCAAAGCGCGTCCCATGCGGAACACGAACTCGACCTCGGCGACCCGCATGCGATTGGCGCCTAGCCTGATCGGCTGGCCCTCGGGGAGCACGCCCTCGGCGATCAGTCGCCCGGCGAGCGGCCCGTCGACATTGATGTGCCGCTGGCCGGCGAGGCTGGTCGCCGCGATCTTCCAACCCCAAAGCGGCTTGGCGCTCCAGCGTTCGCACAGAGCCTGGATAGCGTAGCCTTCCGCGCGGGTTTGAGGACGACAGTCCGCCGGAATCGCCTCGGCGTGCCGTTCCTCGCGCCTGAGCGACAACAGAAAGTCCGAGGCGGAGCCGGCGTCGGCGGCGGTGAGCGGCATCAGGACATTCCTCTCTTGGATCAGCTTCAGACGGCGATCGCCTGTTCCAACAACGCCAGCGCCTCAATGAGCGCAGCGCGGCGCACCGCGCCGCGTCCGAGATCGCCAAAGCGCCGCTCCAGCGTGACCACGCGTTCGCCCGGTCCCGCGCAGCCGAAATGCACGAGGCCGACAGGCTTGGCCGCGCTGCCGCCGCCGGGTCCGGCGACGCCGGTGATGCTGACGGCGACGTCGGCGCGGGAGTTTTTGAGCGCGCCGAGCGCCATGGCGCGCGCCGTCGGCTCGCTGACCGCGCCGTGTTCGCGCAGGGTCTCCTCGGAGACGCCGAGCAGGTCGCGTTTCGCCTCGTTGGAGTAGGTCACGAAGCCGCGCTCGACCACATCTGACGAGCCGGGAATTTCGGTCAGCAGCGCCGCGACGAGCCCGCCGGTGCAGGATTCCGCCGTGGCGATCCTGAGCCGCCTGCGGCGGTAGGTTTCGAGCAACGCAGTGGCGCAGTCGATGAGATCGGAGGGGAAAATCGGGTCTTTCATATCGTCATTCATATCAGAATATCCCGATGCAGCGCCGCTGTAGCCGAGGTCCCTCGGCTAAATCCCCACCATGTCATCCCCGCGAACGCGGGGATCCAGCGTGTGACGCTCGGCGTGCAGAAAAGGGCTGGAAACCTGAAGCCGCCGAGCCCTACGACGCTGGGTCCCCGTTTTCACGGGGACGACAGATTTCTTGATCCGAGCGCTTGTGGTGGCCTCGCGCATCACCTTTGCGGTCGCTTCGTCGAGCGGAAAGAACGCTTCGAGCGAGATTTCCGACAGTTCGATGTCGACGGCCGTGCCGAACACGGTGACGGTGCTCAAAAAGCTCAGCACGCCGTGCTGCGTTCGGAGCCGCAGCGGCACCGCGATGTCGTCTGATCCTTTCTCTTTCGCTTGCCCGGGCGAAGGGTAGCTCAGCGCCTCCGTCAGAAGGCGCCCCAGCACGGGGTCGCGCGTGATGCGGAATTGGCGCTTGAGGCGCTCGATCAGATGCTCGCGCCATTCCCTCAAGTTGACGATCAGCGGCGCGAGCCCGCGCGGATGCAGGCTGAGGCGCAGCACATTTACAGGCGGCTTCAAAAGCTCCGGGTCGACGCCCGTGATCAGCAAGGCGACGCCGGCGTTGGCGCTGATGCGGTTCCAGTGCCGGTCGAGGGTGAGCGCCGGATGCGGTTCGTGCGCTTTTAGCAGGCGCTCCAGATTGGCGAGCGCCGGCTGGAGCGCCGGGTGGTCGAGCGGCCGTTCCGGAAACACCGGCGCGAAGCCCGCCGCCAACAGCATGGCGTTGCGCTCGCGCAACGGCACGTCGAGCGTGTCGGCGAGCTGCAGGACCATTTCGCGTGACGGGGTCGCCCGCCCGCTCTCGATGAACGAGATGTGGCGCTGCGAGACCTCCGCCTCGCCGGCGAGATCTAGCTGGCTCATCCGCCGGACTTCGCGCCAGTTCTTCACGAGTTCGCCGATCGGGGACATGACGCTCATGCGGCAAGCCTTAAGGGGCGAAGCGTAAGCGGCGCAATTACCTCGGACGTCATGGCGCGCAAAACTTTGCTCCTAGCGACGACCTCGCGCGTAATCGCGCCGCGCCGCCGCTCCCGGCATCTTTCTTCGCGTCTCGACGACAGAGACGAAGGAGAGATGAAATGAAAACCCCCTCTGAACTCGCCGCCGACTATCTGGCGCTGTGGAACGAACGTGACGCCGGCCGCCGGATAGAGCGGCTCGGCGCCCAATGGACGGCGGAGGCGACCTATGTCGACCCCCTCGCCAGCGTTGCCGGCCGCGATGCGATTTCGGGCCTGGTCGGCGCTGTCCAGGCGCAATTTCCCGACTTCCGCTTCCATCCGCTCGGGGCCGCCGACGGGCACGGCGAATATGTGCGCTTTTCCTGGGGGCTCGGGCCGGAGGGCGGCGAAGCGCTCGCCAAAGGCACCGATTTCGTGCGCTGCGAAGGCGGCCGGATCGCCGCAGTGACCGGCTTTTTGGATCTCGTGCCGGGGCAGGGAACCTGAACCGGCGCCCCGCCCCATCCTCACGGGGCAGCCTTTTGCGCTTCGGCCTTCCTTCGGGGCGGGATTTCCGCTAGGCGTCCCGCCTCGTTTTTTCGTGTTGCCAACCCGAAGCGCAGAGATGACCGTTTCCCGACGCTACCGCACGCACACCTGCGGCGCCTTGACCCTCGCCGAAGACGGCGCGGAGGTGCGCCTTTCCGGCTGGTGCCATCGCATCCGCGATCACGGCGGAGTGCTGTTCATCGACCTGCGCGACCACTACGGCATGACGCAATGCGTCGTCGATCCGGATTCGCCCGCCTTCAAGGCGGCGGAAAAGCTGCGCGCGGAATTCGTCGTGCGCTTCGACGGCAAGGTGCGCCGTCGCCCCGCCGGCACCGAAAACCCCGACATGCCGACCGGCCAGATCGAGCTCTACGTCCGCGAGCTCGAAGTGCTCGGGCCGGCCGGCGACCTCCCGCTCCCCGTTTTCGGCGACCAGCCGTATCCCGAGGACACGCGGCTCAAATATCGCTTCCTCGATTTGCGCCGCGAAAAACTGCACAGGAACATCGTGCTGCGCACGAAGGTCGTCGACTCCATGCGCCAGCGCATGAAGGGGCAGGGGTTTTCCGAGTTCCAGACGCCGATCCTCACCGCCTCCTCGCCGGAGGGCGCGCGCGACTTTCTGGTGCCGTCGCGCATTCACGCGGGAAAATTCTATGCGCTGCCGCAGGCGCCGCAGCAATACAAGCAACTTCTGATGATGGCGGGATTCGACCGCTATTTTCAGATCGCGCCGTGTTTCCGTGATGAAGATCCCCGCGCGGATCGCCTGCCCGGAGAATTCTACCAGCTCGACATCGAGATGAGTTTTGTCGAGCAGGAGGACGTGTTCGCGGCGATGGAGCCGGTCATACGCGGCGTGTTCGAGGAATTCGCCGAGGGCAAGCCGGTGACGCCTTCGCCCTGGCCGCGCATTCCCTACGCCGAGGCGATGCGCAAATACGGCTCCGACAAGCCGGACCTGCGCAATCCCATCGTCATGCAGGAAGTCTCCGAGCACTTTCGCGGCTCCGGCTTCAAGGTTTTTGCGCGGCTGCTCGAGACGGCGAAGAACGAGGTGTGGGCGATCCCCGCGCGCGGCGGCGGCCAGCGCACCTTTGCGGACCGCATGAATGCCTGGGCGCAGGGCGAGGGCCAGCCGGGGCTCGGCTACATCCTGTTCTTCGACCGCGCCAGGGACGAGACGACGCAAGCCCAGACGCCGGGCGCGACCGGCGTCGCCGGGCGCGGCCCCCTCGCCAACAACATCGGCCCGGAGCGGGTGGAAGCGATCCGCCAGCAGCTTGGCCTCACGGCCGGCGACGCCGCCTTCTTCGTGGCGGGCGATCCGGACAAATTCGCCAAGTTCGCAGGGCTGGCGCGCACGAAAGTCGGGCAGGAGCTGAAACTCGTCGACGAGGGGCGCTTCGAATTCGCCTGGGTCGTCGACTTCCCGATGTTCGAGTGGAACGAGGAAGACAAAAAGGTCGATTTCTCGCACAACCCGTTCTCGATGCCGCAGGGCGGCCTCGAAGCGTTGCAGAGCGCGGACCCACTGACCATAAAAGCGTTCCAGTACGACATCGCCTGCAACGGCTACGAACTCGCCTCCGGCGGCATCCGCAATCATCGCCCTGAGGCGATGGTGAAGGCGTTCGAGATCGCGGGCTACGGCGAGGAGACAGTCGTCGAGCGGTTCGGCGGCATGTACCGCGCCTTCCAGTACGGCGCGCCGCCGCACGGCGGCATGGCGGCGGGCGTCGACCGCATCGTGATGCTGCTCGCCGGCGAGCAGAATTTGCGTGAGGTTGCGCTGTTCCCGATGAACCAGCGCGCCGAGGACCTGCTCATGGGCGCGCCTTCGCCGGCGACGCCGAAGCAGTTGCGCGAGCTGCACGTGAGGGTGAACGCGCCGGAGAAGTGAGGGGCGCAGGTCGCCCATCGCTGACGAGGTCATCGAGGCCGCGCGGGCCTCGTTCCTACAGTAGTTATTCGGCGATCTGGGGCCGTCATCGTTTCGCGATAAAAGGCGCGGCAAAAAAGAAATTAATGGATGTGGCTGGCCGTAATGCCGGTTCGACTTTTGCTTTTGAACGCCGATTGTATGTAACGATGACCCTACCTGTACCGCTTCTGGTTCCAGCGATGGCCGAGCAGCGACAGGATGATGATCAGGCCGTTGAAGAACTGGACGTAGAAGCCGCTCAAGCCCGCCGCGACGACGCCGCTCTGGATGAAGGAGACGGTCAGCGCGCCGATCGCGCCGCCGACGATCGTGCCGACGCCGCCCCAGGTCGGCGTGCCGCCGACAAACACGGAGGCGATGGCCGGTAGCAGATAGCCGTCGCCGGTCGTCGGCCACCAGGTGTAATTGACCATGGTCGTGAAAATGCCGGCGAGCGCCGCGCCGAGCCCCATGAACACGAAGGTCGCAATGCGGACACGGCTGACGTTGATGCCCATCTGCGCCGCGCTGTCCGGGTTGTCCCCAACCGCCTTTACACGCGCGCCAAAACGGTGGCGGTTGAATAGCAAAGCGGCAAACAGCACGAAGGCCAGCGCCCAGAAAACCTGCACCGGAAAGCCGTTGATGTCGCCGGAAAGCGCGTTTCCTATCGGCGAATCCATCAGGCCCAGCACAGCAATCGATTTGCCCTGGGTGATGATCATGATGAAGCCGCGCAGCATGAAGTTCATGCCGAGCGTCGCGATCAGGGCCGACAGATTGGCGGCCACGACCAGCGCGCCGACGGCGAGCCCCAGCAGCATGCCCGTGACGATTGCCCCCAAAATCGCGAGCGCGGGGCTGTAGCCGGCCTGCACGATCAGCGCAAAAATCCAGGCGGCGAATCCCATGGTCGCCGGAAACGAGAGATCGATCTCGCCGACCGTGACGACAAACACCAGCGGCACGACGAGACAGAGCGCGACGGGCAAGGTGACAAGCACAGAATTGTAGATCGGCCAGTTCATGAACACGCGTGGACTTGCGATCATGAACAGGCCGATCATCACCACGAACACGACGAACGTGCCGACCGAGGCCCTGTTGGCCTCGAAAAAGCGGCGCACCGCGCCGTCGTGCGGACGGTGCACGCGGGCTTCGCGGACTTCTACGGTGTCGAGTTCGAGGCTCATGCGGCGTCTCCTTCGAGCGCCGCGATTCCCGCGGGGTGAGCGAGTTTCTCCATATAGGCGATCAGCCGCTCAGCAGTGCCGACCTCCTCCTTGGTCGCCTGCAGCGCGACCTGTCCGCGATCCATCACGACGAAGCGCTCGGCGATGTCGAAGACGTGGTGGATGTTGTGGCCGATGAACAGCACTGAGCGGCCGCCGGCTCGCACAGCGCGCACGAAGCGGAACACTTTTGCGGTCTCGGTCAGTGACAGCGCCGTGGTCGGCTCGTCCATCACGATCAGATCCGCCTTGTTGTAGATGGCGCGCGCCAAAGCGACGCCCTGACGCTCTCCGCCCGACAATTGGCCGACGATCGAATTGGGCGAGAACACTTTTGAGGTGAAGCCGATCTCTCGCATCAGACGCTCGGCCTCGCGGCGCTCCTTGCCGCGGATCGAGCAGGCCGAATGCATGCGTCAACTCGCGTCCCATAAAAATGTTGCGCACGATGGTCTGCTGCACGCAGAGCGCGCGGTCCTGGAACACGGTCTCGATTCCGGCCGCGCGCGAGCGCGCCGCGTTCCAGTTTGTTTGAGAAACACCGCGCACCAGAATTTCGCCGTGAGTCGGCCGGATGACGCCAGACAGCATCTTGATCAGCGTCGACTTTCCGGCGCCGTTGTCGCCGAGAAGGCCGACGACCTCGCCGCGATCGACATGCAGGTTGACGCCGCCGACCGCGAACACGCGGCCGTAGGACTTTGCGACGTCCTTCAATTCAATCAGCCGCTCGGCCATGAGAGTTTTCCTTTGCGGCGATTCCCTCCCCCGCTTGCGGGGAGGGTAAGGGTGGGGGTGCTGCTGAAAACGCGGTGGTTCACCCCCTCCCCATCCCTCCCCCGCAAGGGGGAGGGGGCCGCGTCTAGCTACGCGCCTCTACCGCAAGCCTTCCTTCGCGAGATCCGCGACCGCCTTATAATTCTCGGGCGTCACGAACCCGGCGCCGGTGTCGACGTTGATCGGCGCGAGGCCGTAGACGATCTGCTCGCAGAGGCTGAGGATCGGCAGATAGCCTTGCTGGAAGGGCTGCTGGTCGGCCGTCAGTTGCACCCATCCGGCGTCGAAGGCCTGCACGATCTGCGGGCTGGTGTCGAAGCCGATGTTGAACACTTCGCCCGGCTTCTTGCCCGCGGCCTTCATGTAGGACGGCGGCGTTGCCGAGCATCTGGCCGCCAGGATAGACGATCGCTTTCGCGGTCGGGATTGGCCTGGAACGCCGCGGTGACGATGGGGATGGCGAGATTGGGATCGGCGGCCCAGCCGGGATCGCTCGCCAGACGCACAACCTTGACGCCGCCTTCCTCGAGGGCCTTCGCCGTGCCTTCCTCGCGCGCGTTGCGGATGACGTCGTTGGAGGCGAGGATCACGATCGCCATGTCGCCCTTGCCGAGGCCGAACCGGCGCAGGATTTCGACGCCGAGCGCGTGGCCCTGCGGCTCCTGCTGCGCGCCGACATAGCCGCCGCCAACCTTGTCGACCGCGGCCGGCACCGGCACGTTCTGATACATCATCTTGATGCCGGCCTTGGAGGCCTGCATCGCCAGCGGCACGATCGCCGCTTCGCCGGGATGGCCCATCATCGCGATGCCGTCGGGATGCGCGGCGACCGCTTCGCGCAATTGCTGGGTCATCTTTTCGTTCGCCCAGCCGGAGAACACATAGTCGACCTGCGCGCCGGTGTCGGCGGCGGCCTGTCGCGCGCCATTGTAGACAATCGTGCCGAAGGCGTCGCCTTCCGCGCCGCCGACGAAGAAGCGCAGGTGCACCTTGCTGCACCATTTGTCCTTGACTGTGTCAGCGTGCGCGACAGCTGAGACGGCGCACAGCGCCAGAGCCGCCGTCCCGGCGAGCGCACGAGTCCAATTCGACTTCATTGCTGGAATCCTCCCTTGTGTTTGACCGTTGTTCCAAGCCGGTTGTCTCCGGCGCAGTGTTCTTGAATCGAAAATCAGCCGTGAATTTGCGACGAAGCGTTCGCCGCCGCGGCAGGCCTGCAGATATTTAGCGCGTGAACCTGGCCGGTCATTTCTAGCTCCTCGCGATAGACCGGGTCGTGCCAGCCCTCGATGTCGATCGTACCCTTGTAGCCGGCGAGGCGAAGCTCGCTGATGACGCGCGTCCAGTCGGTGTCGCCGAAGCCGGGCGTGCGCATCTGCACGAACGGATATTTGCCGAACACGCCATGCGCCTTGACGATGTCCCAGCGCACGGTCGCGTCCTTGCCGTGAACGTGGAAGAATTTGTTCGCCCATTTGTGGATCTGCGGGATCGGGTCGATGAGATAGACGAGCTGGTGGCAGGGCTCCCATTCGAGCCCGATATTGTCCGCGGGCAGCGGCGTCGAACATCAACTCCCATGCATCGGGATTATGCGCGATGTTCCAGTCGCCGCTCGCCCAATTGCCGTCCATCGCGCAATTCTCGAAGGCGATCCTGACACCCTTGTCGGCGGCGCGGTTTCGACAGTTCGCCGAACACTTCGACATAGCGCGGCAGGCTCGCCTCGATCGGCTTGCCCCGGACGCGGCCGGTGAAGCCGGCGATGGTGCGCGCGCCAAACAGATGCGCGTGATCGATCAAGGCCTCCCAGCCCGCGAGCGTCTTTTTGTCGATTTCGCCGCCCTCCAGCGGATTGCCGAACATGCCGAGCGTGTCGATGACGACGTCGGCGCCGCCGATCGCCTCCTTCAATTCGTTGGCGAGCGCGGTCAGGTCCTTTTCCATCGTCTGCCAGAAGAACGGCTCGATGCTCTCGAAGCCGAGCTTGACCAGTTCGCGTGACGGTGGCGCCGACATTGGGCGCGCCGGCGCGCACCATCGTGCCGATGCGGATGTCCTTGAGGGCTCTCATGCCAACTCCTAGATGACGATCTCGATGCGGCGGCCGGCCTCGGCGCTCTCGATCGCGCCGAGCGCCATCGCCAGGCTGCGGACGTTGTCGTGGCCGACGGTCTCCGGCTCCACGCCCGTCGCGGACTGCGCGCGACGAAATCCGCGAGGACGCCGAAGTGGCCGCCAACGCGATCGGCGGGATCGAGCGGCGGCACGGCGAGCGGCGTCGGGTCGTCGAACAGACCGTTTGCGCGGGCCTCCGCCGATCTCGGCATGCAGGCTGTCGCGTCCGTCCCATGTGAGCGTGCCTTTGGCGCCGACGATGCGCCATTCGCATTCCCAGCTCGTGCCGAGACCGTCGGCGCACCAACTGCCGCGATAGGTGAACACTCGCGCCGTTCTCGAGATCGAAGATCGCGGCGGCCGAGGAGCCGTGGCGATACCAGGAGTTCGGGGGTTCCATTCGCGGGCAGTAGACGCCCGTCGGCGCTTGAGGCCGGTCATGGCGCGCATCGCGTCGAAGCCGTGGATCGCCATGTCGAGCAGCAGCACATGATCCATCTCCTCGCGAAAGCCGCCGAAATGCGGGGCGAGGAAGAAGTCGGCATGCACGCTCGTGACGTCGCCGATCGCGCCGGTGCGCAGAAATCGCGCGATGCGGCGTACGCTTGCGAGATAGCGGCGATTTTGCACGACCGCGTGCAGCTTGCCGGCGGCGCGGCGCGCGTCGACGAGATCGCGCGCCTCGTTCATGCGTCTCCGCCATCGGCTTTTCGCTGAGCACGTGACAGCCGGCGCTAAGCGCCGTCGCGACGACGTCATGGCGCGCGGCGGGGACGACGATATCGAACAGCAGATCGGGCTGGGCTCGGCGAGCAGGTCTCGAGATCGCCGGCGATGACGGCGACCTTGCAGCCCGAATTCGGCGGCGCGGCCCTTGGCGCGGGAAATATCGAGATCGGCGAGGCCGACGATTTCGAGATCGTCGATCTTCGCGGCCGGCTTCGAGCCACGCGCGGCTCATGTTGCCGCATCCGAGCAGCGCCGCTCGCAAATGCAATGCGCGTTCCTCCCTCTCGGCGCGGCGCTTCGTTGGCACGCACCGTAAACGTTTACGAAAAATAACGGCAAGCGGGCGCGTTGTCAAGAACAGGCGGCGGGCGCGTATGAGAGCTAAGCGCTGTCGTCACTCCAGAGGAGCGGCCTTGATCGGCATTCGCGAACTCGCCCGACACCTCGACGTCTCCATCGGCACCGTTTCGCGCGCACTCAACGACAAGGCGGACGTCAACCCTCTGACGCGCGCCCGCGTGCGTGAGGCCGCGCGCGAAGCTTGGCTATTCGCCCAACCAATCGGGACGCAGCCTGCGCCGAGGACGAACCGACCTCGTCGGCGTCATCGTACCCGTCGGCCGCGACAATGCGCTCATCAACAATGTGTTCCTCTCTGTGCTCGAGGGTTGCGCAGAAAACTGATCGAGCGCCGGCTCGACCTCGCGATTTCCTCCAAGGACAAGACGAAGACGAGTTCGGCGCGCTGGCGGGGCGTGGAACGCGGCCTGGTGGACGGATTGATCATCTCCAACACGCTTCGCGTTCGACCCGCGCATCGACTATCTTCTAGAGAAGCGCAACCAGGCCGTTCGTCGCGTTCGGCCGCAGCGGTTCAGGGCGGCAACTATCCCTGGGTCGATCCCGATTTCGAGACGGCGGTCGAGCGCGCGCTCGATCATCTGATCGAACTCGATCATCGGCATATCGCACTCGTCCTGCCTGAGAGCGAGAAGAACTTTCTTCATCTGATAGCGGACACTTATCGCTCGACGCTTCAGAAGCGCGGACTGCCGTTCGAGCCGGCTTTGTTGATCAGGCGTGAAGGCGGCGAGCGTGGCGGCTTCCTGGCCGCGGACGCATTGCTCGCGCGGCAGCCTCAGCCCACCGCTGTGGTGGTTTCCGAGGCGCTGCAGACCGTCGGGCTCTATCGGAGATTCTGCGGAGCATGGCCTGAGGCCCGGCCGCGACATTTCCGTGCTTGGCGTCATGCCCGAGGGCCTCGCGCAGATGCTCCGGCCGACGCTCAGCGCCTTTGTTACGGACTGGACGGCGATTGGCGCGCGGCTCGGCGAGGCGCTGATCGGCGTCCTGTTCCATCGCCCATCGCCTCGCGCGAAGCCGGCGCCTCAACCCATGCAGGTCATCGTGCCGACGCA
>CAVQBX010000053.1:0-193806 GCA_963710855.1 uncultured Pseudomonadota bacterium
CGGAAGTTGAACGGCTCCGGGCGGCGGCCGGCGACGGCCTCGAGAAAACCCGCGACCTCGATCGCCTTCAGATCGTTGAAGCCGAGTTGATGTCCCGGGGCGACGCAAAACAGGCCATAGGGCGGATGATCCGGACCGGCCTCGATGCGCCGAAATCCCTGTCGCCCGCGCCGTCGTCGGTCGAAAAGAAATGCAGCTCGTTGAAGCGCTCCTGACTGAAGGCGAGCGCGCCCTTCGTTCCGTAGACCTCGAAGTCGTGCTGCATCTTGCGGCCGGTCGAGATCCAGTTCCCCTCGATCGAGCCGGTGGCGCCGCCGGCGAAGCGCAGGAACGCGCGGCCGACGTCGTCGACTTCGACGCGCCGCGTGCCGCCCTTGCCGTCCGGGCGCTCGGCGATCATCGTCACACAATCGCCCATGACGCAATGATCGGTCCGGCGGCGACTGATCAGAAATTCGGCGGTCGCCAGCGCATGGCTGCCGATGTCGGCGAGCGCGCCGCCGCCCGCCGGATCGTGCCGGAAGGTGAAGGGGCCGGAGGCGTCGGCCATGTAATCCTCGGCGTGGACGCCGCGATAGCCCTGATCTCGCCGAGTTCGCCCGCGGCGATCATTTCGCGCGCGAGGCGCTAGCATCGGATTGCAGAGATAGTTGAAGCCGACCTGCGTCTTGACGCCCCTGGCCTCGGCGGCTTCCGCCATTTCGCGCGCGTCCGCGGCGAGCGGCGCCAGCGGCTTCTCGCAATAAACGTGCTTGCCGGCGGCGATCGCCGCAAGCGCCATTTCCTTATGCAGTGCGTTCGGCGCAGTGATGTTGACGACGTCGATCTCGGGGTCGGCGACCATCGCGCGCCAGTCGGCGTCGACCGCGCGAAGCCGAGCGCAGCGGCGGCCTTCGCGGCCATTTCGTCGTTGACGTCGGCGAGCGTGTGCAGTTCGGGCTCGAACGGCAGGTCGAAGACCCGCGCGGCCGTCGTGTAGCCGAAGGCATGGGCCTTGCCCATGAAGCCGCTGCCGATGAGGCCGATGCGGAGCCTCGGTTTGGTCATGTCAAAAATCCTTGTTGACGATGAGATCGGGGTCGAGGCGGCCGGCGAAGAAGTCGAGCACGTTCTGCACGGAGGCCGCAGCCATCCGCTCGCCCGCCTGCTGCGTCAGGCCGGCGATATGCGGCGTCAACACGACCTGGTCGAAAGCGAGCAAGCGGATGATCCCAGGCGGCGGCTCGTCGTCGAATACGTCGAGGCCAGCGGCGGCGACCCGGCCATCCGCGAGGGCCGCCGCGAGCGCCCTCTCGTCGACGATCCCGCCGCGCGCGGTGTTGACGATAATGACGCCCGGCTTGATTTCAGCGCGAACTCCTCGGCGCCGAGCAACGGCTGTCCCGCCTTGGGCACATTGACGGAAACGACGTCGCCCAGGTGAGCCCTTCGTCGAGCGAGGCGACCGGCGAAGCCGGCCCGGCGGCCATCCGCGTTCGGCCAGAAAGGATCGAAGGCGCGGATCTGCATCCCGAAACCCTGCGCCATACGCGCCAGTGGCGGCCCGAGCGGCCGAACCCAATGATGAGCAGGCGCTTGCCCGAGACTTCCGCCGCCTCCAGCCGATTGCGCCAGCCCCACGCGCCTCCGCGCACCGAGCGGTCGGCCCGGATCGCGCGCTTGGCGCAGGCGAGGATCAGCATCATCGCGTGTTCGGCGACCGAAAGCGAATTCGTGTCGCCGACGACGCAGAGAGGAATTCGTGCGCGTTCAGCGCCGCCACGTCTACCGAATTGTAGCCGACGCCGTGGCGCGAAACGATCTTCAGACGCGAGCCTCCGCGATCGTGGCCGCCGACAGCGGCTGGGTGCGGATGACCAGCGCGTCGGCTTTGCCGATCAGCGGCGCGTAGCTCGGCTCGGACACTTCCTCGACATAATCGCAGGTGAAATCCCCGCCGCCCTCGAGCAGCGCGAAACCCGCGGGGTGCAACTTCCCCGCGATCAGCAGATGGGGCATCAATAGGCTCCCTTTATTAGGTAGGCGACGAGGGGAGTCGTTGCGCTGCGCATGAATGATTTCCGCAGTAGAGTGGAGCGCCCGTACCTGGGACTGCGATACCGACCATATCTGCGCCTCGCGTGATCGTATTCGCAATTCTTGTTGCAATCGATGCAATTGTCAATATACGATGCACCGAAGATGCTTTCCGTGCAATCGCCGAGGGAGGAGAAGGATGACCGGCTCGACAATCCGCCTGACCATGGCCCAGGCCTGGTGCGGTGGCTGACCCAGCAGTTCACGGAAATCGAAGGCGTTCGCGTCCCCCTGTTCGCCGGCGTGTTCGCCATTTTCGGTCACGGCAACGTGACCTGCCTGTCCGAAGCGCTGGAGAGCGGTGCAGGAGCGTCTGCCGACCTGGCGCGGGCAGAACGAGCAATCGATGGCGCTCGCGGCGATCGGGTTCGCCAAGGCCAAGCGACGCCGGCAGATCATGGTCGCGACGTCCTCGATCGGGCCCGGCGCGCTGAACATGGTGACGGCGGCGGGGACGGCGCATGCGAACCGCCTGCCGGTGCTGCTGATCTCCGGCGACACTTTCACCAACCGGCTGCCCGATCCGGTGATGCAGCAGGTCGAGCATTTCGGCGATCCGACCGTCACCGTGAACGACGCGTTCAAGGCGGTGACGCGCTACTGGGACCGGATCACCCATCCGGCGCAGATCCTCTCCTCGCTGCCGCAGGCGGTCGCCACGATGCTCGATCCCGCCGATTGCGGCCCGGCCTTCCTCGCGCTGCCCCAGGACATTCAGGAACTGGCGTTCGACTACCCGCAGGCGTTCTTCGAGCCGCGGGCGTGGACCATTCCGCGTCCGCGCCCGGACCGCCGCAAGCTCGCCGAAGCCGTGGCGCTGCTGAAGACCGCGAAGAAGCCGATCCTGATCGCCGGCGGCGGCGTGCGCTATTCGCTGGCCGAGAAGGCTGTGGCGGAGTTCGCCGTCAAGCGCGGCATTCCGATCGTCGAAACCATCGCCGGCAAGGGCGGGGTCACGCATTATCATCCCGCGCACGCCGGGCCGATCGGCATCGTCGGCTCCACATCGGCCAATGCGCTCGCGGCCGAAGCCGACGTCATTCTCGCCGTCGGCACGCGGCTGCAGGATTTCACCACCGGCTCATGGACGGCGTTCAGCCCGGACGCGAGGTTCATCTCGATCAACGCCGCGCGCTTCGACGCGGTAAAGCATCGCGCGCGTCGCCGTGGTCGGCGACGCGCTGGAGACCGTGACGGAACTCGACGCGGCGCTCGGCTCCTGGCGCGTCGAGCCCGCGCACATGGCGCGCGCCAAGGCGCTGTTCAAGGAATGGGACGCGCTGCTCGACACGCATCAGGCGCCGACGCAACGCGCCCGTCCCGACCTATGCGCAGGTGGTCGCGCGGTGAACGCGGCGGCGGGCGAGAACGACACGCTGATCTCGGCGGCCGGCGGCTTGCCCGGCGAAGTCACCAAGGGCTGGCGCGTCAAGGCGCCCAACACGTTCGATCTGGAATTCGGCTTCTCCTGCATGGGCTACGAGATCGCGGCGGGCTGGGGCCACGCGATGGCGAATTCCGGGCCGGGCGGCCTCGGCGGCACGCCGATCGTCATGGTCGGCGACGGCACCTACATGATGATGAACTCGGACATCTATTCGACCGTCCTCAGCGGTCACAAGATGATCGTCGTCGTCTGCGACAATGGCGGCTTCGCGGTGATCAACCGGCTGCAGCAGGCCAAGGGCGTGCCGGGCTTCAACAATCTGCTCGTCGATTGCCGCGTGCTGGATCGCGCGGCGCCGCTGCACGTCGATTTCGCCAAGCATGCGGAGTCCATGGGCGCCGCCGCGCGGCATTGCGAGAGCCTCGCCGATTTCGCGAGCCGCGCTCGAATGGGCGAAGGGCAACGACCGCACCACCGTCCTGTCGATCGCCTCGGACGCCTATGCCTGGGTGCCCGGCGACGCCGATTGGGACGTCGGCGTGCCGGAAGTCTCGTCGCGCGAATCGGTTCAGAATGCGCGCAAGGCAGCAGGAACAGATCCGCGCGAAGCAGCGCGTCGGAGTGTGAGCACCATGAAAGCCAAACTCGGAATAGCGCCCATCGCCTGGTGGAACGACGATCTCGCCGAACTTTCCGACGACGTGAGCCTCGAGGAATGCCTGCAGGCAGGCGAGCGTCGCGGGCTTCACCGGCATGGAGACCGGCCGCCGCTTCCCGATGAACATGAGCGAACTCGGCCCGATCCTCGCCCGCTATCGGCATCTCGTTTGCGGCGGCTGGTTCTCCGGCCTGCTGCTCGACGGCGACATCGAGCACGAGAAGGATCGCATCCGCGCGCAGATGGATTTCTTCATCGCCGCGAAGGCGCCCTGCATCGTCTACGGCGAGACGGCGCGCTCGATCCAGGGCGTGCGCTCGGCGCCGCTGGCGACCAAGCCGAAGCTCTCCGAGGACGAGATCAAGGCGTACGGGCGCAAGATGACGGCTTTCGCCGAATGGTGCGCGGGCCAGGGCATGCCGATCTCCTACCATCACCACATGGCGGCCGCGATCGAGACGGAGGCGGAACTCGACCTCCTGATGGCGAATTCCGGCGAGGCGCTGCCGCTGCTGTTCGACGCCGGCCACATGGCGTTCGCCGGCGGCGACGTGCTGCGCGTCATCGACAAGCACCACAAGCGCATCAGCCACGTGCACACCAAGGACGTCCGCCGGGCGTGATCGACAAGCTCGACCGGAGCACGCGAGAGCTTCCTCGATGCGGTCGTCAAGGGCGCGTTCACCGTGCCCGGCGACGGTTCGCTCGACTTCGCCGCCATCGTCAGCGCCTGGCCTCCCACGGCTATGAAGGCTGGTTCGTCGTCGAGGCCGAGCAGGACCCGAAGGTCAGCCCGCCGCTCGAAATGGCGAAGAAGGGCCATGACGAGCTGATGCGCGTGATGGCGCTGGCGGGATACGAAGTCGTAAAAAAAGAGGCGCCTGCCATCGAAGCGCATGCAATCGAAGCGCGGGCTCGATCATTTCTTCGCTTTTGTCTGGAATAGCTTTTCGAGCACGCCCAACCGCGCTGTCGCGGCGAGGTGACGAGCGACTTGCCGTGCAGCCGCTCAGCGCCTCGCGCATCGTGGAGACACTGACGTTGTAGCGTTCGCGCAAATCTTCTGTTCCCAGCTTCGAGCCCGGCTCCAGCGTCGGAGCCTCACCGGGACGTCGCTGACCGGCGAAGATCAGGATTTCCCTCCGAGCGCCCGAGCGGGATTTTTGGGGATTCTTCGAATAAATTCTCTTGACATGTTTTCTGATTTTCAGGTATATTCGAACCTAAATTTTTCAGAGATTTTTCTATGGCGGATAGCGGCGCCTTTCTACGTTCTTCGAACTTACGTTTTTGCAAAAAATCGGGACCGAGGGAGCCCCTTATAAAGAAAACTAGGGAGCCCCTTTTAAGAAAAACGGGGTAACTCCCAAGCCGGTTTCTACGCGGCCAAGGCGAGGATGATGTGACTTGGGGCTGCGGTTAGGATTTGCAGGATATTGCAGCCCTGTTTTCGGGCGGTCGAGACGATGGATCTGAGGGTTGCGAAGGTTTGTGCGCCTTCGAGGGTTCGGAACGATCCGGAGATTTTCATTTTCACCTTCATCATCCTCAAGTCCTGTTCGGCCAGATTGTTGGTGAAAGGGACGGTGAAGTCGATGAGGAAGCGGAGCGTTTCGGTTTTGAACGTCTTCAGCCTTTCGAGCAGATTTTGGCCTTCGCGTTGTTTGGGGCGGCCGCGCGCGCGGGCTGATTGCGGGAGTTTGGGCAGTTGACGGTGGAAAGAGAGGCCGAGCCGGATCGCCTCCCAGTAGCGCTCGACGAAGGCGGCGACGGCTTTGTCGGGGAGCGCGGTTTGGCCCGCCTGACGAGCCTTGTTGACCGCGTCGTGCGCGCTCAGGAGCATGTCGCGCATGGCTTCGGCCCAGGTCTCCCCGTCGATCTCGATGAGCGCCTGCAGTTCGCGCAGGATATGCGCGTTGCAGAAGGCGTGATCGACCTTGTCCATCCCGCGATAGGGCAGGAAGTGATCGTGGACGACGACGCCCCCCTGCAAGTCCCTGGGGATATCGCCGCGCTTTTCGCCGGCGCGATAGAAGGTGAAAAGCAGGCTCGACGTCGTGTGCAGCCAATGCAGCTTGCCGGCGATCCGGTAGCCCGTTTCGTCGAGATGGCGAACCGCGGCCTCGGCCACGCGCTGGCCGATCGCCTCGTAGACGGGGCGCAACTGCCGCGCCTTCCGGCCCACCCAGGCGACGATGCTGGCCGGGCAGATCGCCGCCGCGCCCAACAGATCGCTCAAGGCCTGCGCGACGCGATCCTCGGGGATCAGTTGCTGGACATTGAGATAGATCGCCGCCGCCCTGAGCCGATCGCCATATTGGGTCGCCGACACGACGCCTTCCGGAAACGCCGCCTTCGTCTCGGCCCGGCAATCCCGGCAACGGTAGATCGTGGCCTGATGTTCCGTGACCAGCAGCACGCGCTCGGGAATGTCGAACACCTGCCGCTTCTCGTGTCCGGTCGCCGAGTTCGCATCGAGCCGGGAACCGCACCGCGCGCACGCGCAGGCCTCGTGCCGAACCACCGCGTCGGGAGTGGCGACCTGACGCAACGTGCCGCCCTCGTGACCCTTCTGCCCGCCGCTGATCTTGCCCGTTCGACCGCGAAGACTCCCCGCAATTCGGGGCTTCTTCTTCAACCCGTCGCTCGAAGGCGGCTTCGAACTGTTCGAACTGTCCAGACCCAGACGCCGCTTCAGTTCGACGTTCTCGGCCTCGACCATCGCGAGTTTATCCCGAAGCGACTGAAGCTCGCTTCTCAGCGATGCAATCAGCGATTCAATCTCGGGCGCAAGAGACATTCCACCCTTGAGTCAGAAAGATCGTCGCCCGTCTGCAAAAATCCGAAACCGGCCAAAATTCTCTCGCAAAATGTGACCTTTCGGACTCACTCCGGCTAGGCAGTTACGAAACTCGGTAACTCCCAAGCCGGTTTCTACGCGGCCAAGGCGAGGATGATGTGACTTGGGGCTGCGGTTAGGATTTGCAGGATATTGCAGCCCTGTTTTCGGGCGGTCGAGACGATGGATCTGAGGGTTGCGAAGGTTTGTGCGCCTTCGAGGGTTCGGAACGATCCGGAGATTTTCATTTTCACCTTCATCATCCTCAAGTCCTGTTCGGCCAGATTGTTGGTGAAAGGGACGGTGAAGTCGATGAGGAAGCGGAGCGTTTCGGTTTTGAACGTCTTCAGCCTTTCGAGCAGATTTTGGCCTTCGCGTTGTTTGGGGCGGCCGCGCGCGCGGGCTGATTGCGGGAGTTTGGGCAGTTGACGGTGGAAAGAGAGGCCGAGCCGGATCGCCTCCCAGTAGCGCTCGACGAAGGCGGCGACGGCTTTGTCGGGGAGCGCGGTTTGGCCCGCCTGACGAGCCTTGTTGACCGCGTCGTGCGCGCTCAGGAGCATGTCGCGCATGGCTTCGGCCCAGGTCTCCCCGTCGATCTCGATGAGCGCCTGCAGTTCGCGCAGGATATGCGCGTTGCAGAAGGCGTGATCGACCTTGTCCATCCCGCGATAGGGCAGGAAGTGATCGTGGACGACGACGCCCCCCTGCAAGTCCCTGGGGATATCGCCGCGCTTTTCGCCGGCGCGATAGAAGGTGAAAAGCAGGCTCGACGTCGTGTGCAGCCAATGCAGCTTGCCGGCGATCCGGTAGCCCGTTTCGTCGAGATGGCGAACCGCGGCCTCGGCCACGCGCTGGCCGATCGCCTCGTAGACGGGGCGCAACTGCCGCGCCTTCCGGCCCACCCAGGCGACGATGCTGGCCGGGCAGATCGCCGCCGCGCCCAACAGATCGCTCAAGGCCTGCGCGACGCGATCCTCGGGGATCAGTTGCTGGACATTGAGATAGATCGCCGCCGCCCTGAGCCGATCGCCATATTGGGTCGCCGACACGACGCCTTCCGGAAACGCCGCCTTCGTCTCGGCCCGGCAATCCCGGCAACGGTAGATCGTGGCCTGATGTTCCGTGACCAGCAGCACGCGCTCGGGAATGTCGAACACCTGCCGCTTCTCGTGTCCGGTCGCCGAGTTCGCATCGAGCCGGGAACCGCACCGCGCGCACGCGCAGGCCTCGTGCCGAACCACCGCGTCGGGAGTGGCGACCTGACGCAACGTGCCGCCCTCGTGACCCTTCTGCCCGCCGCTGATCTTGCCCGTTCGACCGCGAAGACTCCCCGCAATTCGGGGCTTCTTCTTCAACCCGTCGCTCGAAGGCGGCTTCGAACTGTTCGAACTGTCCAGACCCAGACGCCGCTTCAGTTCGACGTTCTCGGCCTCGACCATCGCGAGTTTATCCCGAAGCGACTGAAGCTCGCTTCTCAGCGATGCAATCAGCGATTCAATCTCGGGCGCAAGAGACATTCCACCCTTGAGTCAGAAAGATCGTCGCCCGTCTGCAAAAATCCGAAACCGGCCAAAATTCTCTCGCAAAATGTGACCTTTCGGACTCACTCCGGCTAGGCAGTTACGCCTGGACAGAAAACGGCGCCTTAAACGTTGGAATCACTCGATCCAGGACCAGGAAAAGGGCGCCCGGAGCGGTTGTGAAAACCGAGACGGCAGCGATGCGCGGACTGCCCTCATCGGCGCTGCGAGACAAATTCTACGCAAGCAGAAGGGTGATCACGGCGCTTTGCGGCCCCCTCTCCCGTTCACGGGAGAGGGTTGGGGTGAGGGTGTTCCGCTCAGCCCTACTTCGCGGCCGCCGCGGTCTTCAGGCGCCTGGTCCCCACGGCGACAGGCGCCCGTTCAAGCGATCTCACCTGCGCGAAACGCGCGATCAGCCAGGAGCGGAACAGCGCCACCGCCTCGTTGCTGAGGTCCTCGGGATGGGTCGTCAGATAATAGCCGTAGCCTTCGTCGAGCCAGATGTCGAACGGCCGCACCAGCCGTCCCGGCCTTGATCTCCTCGGCGAACAGCAGCGGATCGGTGAGCGCGAGGCCGTCGCCGAGCATCGCGTATTGCGCGGCGAGCTGCGACGTGTCGAACACCAGGCCGCGATCGACCGCGAGGTCCGGCCGGCCGATCGAGCGCGCCAGCATCTCCCAGAAGAAATGCCGCGGCCGATCCTCGAGCTTGACGTGCAGCAGATCGCAGGAGGCGATGAACTTGGCGGGGTCGGATGCGATCGACGCTTCTGCAGAAGCTTCGGGCTGCACAGGATCGTCGCGCGCACCATCCACAAGCAGATCGTGGATCGCGTCGGTGACGCGCGGCTCGGTGTAGACGATGGCGATGTCGATGTCGCCGTCCATCTCCGGCCCGGTCGGTCGGCTTGGAGACGATCTCGAGGCTGATGCCGGGATGTTCGGCGCGAAAATCGCGCAGGATCGGAATCGCCAGCCGATGGGCGAACGAGGTCGGCAGCGCGACTTTCAGACACGCGCTTCGGCCGGCCCTTCTCCTTGATGACTTCGCCGAGCGCCTGATCGATGCGATCGAACGATTTCGTCACCACCGGCAGAATGTGCTTGCCGGCCTCGGTCAGCACCAGTTGCTGCGGCCGCCGCTCGAACAACGCGACGCCGAGGAAATTCTCCAGCACGATGACATGCCGGCTGACCGCGCTCTGCGCGACCGTCAGACTGTTGGCCGCCGCGGTGAAACTGAGATGCTGACCCGCCGCCTCGAACGCGCGCAGCGCGTTCAGCGGCAACCATTTGCGATCCATCGTCCCTCCCGCCCGGACGACGCGCGTCTCTCAGGCGATGCGCGTGCTCGCGAGCCGGTCGACCGCGAGTTCATAGCCCATGCCGGGTTTATCGGCAGCACGATATGGCCGGCGCCGTCAACCCGCAAGGGCTCGGCCATCATGTAGTCGCGCCGGTCCACATCCCATTCCGGCGGATCGTAGGGGAATTCCAGGAACGGCGCGTCGCACAGACCCGGCCGTCAGATGCGCGTTGGCGACGACGCCCATGCCGTTGGTCCAGGTGTGCGGCGTGAAGACGAGATTGTGCTCCTGCGCCATCAGCGCGACGCGGCGCAGGCCGGTGATGCCGCCGACCAGCGCGGCGTCCGGCTGCAGCACGTCGAGGCAGCCCTCGGTGATCAGATCGCGGAACTCGTAGAGCTCGCGCGTCATCTCGCCGCCGGCGACGCGCACGTCGACGCATGTCGCGCAGTCGGCGCATGCCCTCGCGATCGCCGCGATGCAGCGGCTCCTCCATCCAGTAGACGCCGAGCCGCTCCAGCTCGCGCGCGACCTTGACCGCGTCCTTCAAGCGTCCACGGCGCATAGGTGTCCCAGGACATGCGCCAGCCCTGATTGCAGTCGACCATCAGTTCGAGCCTGTCGCCGACGCGCGCGCGCACCGCCTCGAGCGCGCGTGATGTCGTCGCGCCAGTCGCCGCGATGGAAGCGGATTTTCAGCGCGCGGAAACCCTTGCGCGAGATAGCGCTCGGCCGCGTCGGCGAGCGCTTCCGGGCCGCGCAGCGTGCCGGACGAGGCATAGGCGTTGACGCGGTTCGGAGAGGCCGCCGATCAGCTTCCAGCACGGCTGCCCGGTGATCTTGCCGGCGAGATCCCACAGCGCGAGATCGAGCGGCCAGCAGCGGCCCCAGTGGAAGCTGATGTTGTTGAGGATGCGCCAGTGCCGCTCGATCGCCAGCGCGTCCTGGCCGACGAACAGATGTTCGTGGCCCTCGAAGCCCAGCATCATGTCGCCCGAGCCGAAGCCGGTGACGCCGAGATCGGTGTGCACCTGCACGATCGCCGCGTCCCAGAACGTGCGCGGCTTGGTGTCCCAGCTCGCGTGGAACGGCGGATCGAAGTGCAGCCGATGGCGGGTGATCTCGATCGCGGTGATCGATCGCCTTGGGCGCGCTAGCGAGCGGCGTGAAGGGTGCGGACATGACGACGTCCTATTATTGTAGGCGGTCCAGATCGTCTTGTAGTCCATGTACTTGTCGATCGCGTGGGGCGAGCGGTCGCGGCCGAAGCCGGACTGTTTGAAGCCGCCGAACGGCGTCGTCAGCGACGAGCGGTCGAAGGTGTTGACCCAGACCGTGCCGGCGCGGATCGCGCGGGTCAGCCGATGCGCGGCGTTCATGTCGCTTCGTCCAGACCGCCGCGCCGAGGCCGTAGATCGTGTCGTTGGCGAGCCGGATCGCCTCCGCCTCGTCGTCGAACGGGATCACGACGACGACGGGGCCGAAGATCTCCTCCTGCGCGATGCGCATGTCGTTGCGCGCGTCGTCGAGGATGGTCGGCTCGACGTAGTAGCCGCCGGTCTCCTCCATCGCGCGCTTGCCGCCGAGCGCGACGCGCGCGCCCTTCCTTCACGCCGATGTCGATGTAGCCGAGCACCCGCTCCATGTGCCCCTTCTCGACCAGCGCGCCGAGCTGCGAGGCCGCCTCGAAGGGATGGCCGAGCGGGATCTGCGTGCGCTGCGCCTCGGCGATCGCGGCCGACCAGCTCGGCGCGGATCGAGTCGTGCGCGAGCACGCGCGAGCCGGCGTGGCAGGTCTCGCCCTGATTGTAGTAGATGCCCCAGGCGATCGCCTCGGCGGCGGCCCTGAGATCGGCGTCGGCCATCACGACATGCGGGCTCTTGCCGCCGCATTCGAGCGAGACGCGCTTCATGTTGCTCTGGCCGGCGTAGACCATCATCAGCTTGCCGACTTCGGTCGAGCCGGTGAAGCTGATCGATGTCGACGTCCGGATGCAGCGCCAGCGGCTTGCCGGCCTTTTCGCCGAAGCCGGGCACGACGTTGAGCACGCCGTCGGGCAAGGCCGGCTTCCTTGGCGAGCTTGGCGAGATAGAGCGCGCCGAGCGGCGATTGCTCGGCGGGCTTCAGCACCACCGAATTGCCGGCGACCAGCGCCGGGCCGATCTTCCAGGCGGCGATGATCAGCGGATAGTTCCACGGCACGATCGCGCCGACGACGCCGAGCGGCTCCTTGCGCACCATCGCGACGTCGCGCGCGCCGACCGGCGCGATCTCGTCGTAGAGCTTGTCGGCGAGTTCGGCGTAGTACTGGATGCAGTCGGCGCAGAACGGCACGTCGACCGCGATGCGAATTGGCGATCACCTTGCCGACGTCGAGCGTCTCGAGCAGCGCGATCTCGTCGGTGTGCTCGCGGATCAGTTCGGCGAAGCGCAGCAGCACCTTCTTCTTGTGCTGCGGGTCGGCGTCGCGCCAGACGCCGGATTCGAAGCTGCGGCGCGCGGCCGCGACCGCGCGATCGATGTCGGCCGCCTCGCAATCGGCGACTTCGGCGAAGACCCGCCCGTCGATCGGCGAGATCTTGGCGAAGGTTTTGCCGGAGAGCGCGGCGACATAGGCGCCGTCGATGAAGGCGCGCCCTTCGGGTTTCAGAGCGGCGGCGCGCGCCAGCCAGGCGGCGTTGGAAGTCGGACGATCGAGCATGGAGGGGTTCGCTTCGTTTCAAAGAGGTTGTCGCCAGCATTGGCCAACGTTGCGCTCAGGGAAAACCTGATTTTCAAGATGCGGCGATCACTTGGCGGCATGCAAAGGGCGGCGCCTTTTTTTCCGCCCCGCTAGGCGCTAAGGAGCGCGGCTCCCTTGAAGCCCCGAGTTCCATGCCCGAAGAGAACCCCGTCGCGCGCCGGCGCACATTCGCGATCATTTCGCACCCGGACGCCGGCAAGACGACCTTGACCGAAAAAATCCTGCTGTTCGGCGGCGCGATCCAGCTCGCCGGCGAAGTGCGCGCCAAGGCGAACCGCCGCCAGACCCGCTCCGACTGGATGGGGATCGAGCGCGAGCGCGGCATCTCGGTCGTGACCTCGGTCATGACCTTCGAATATGCCGGCTGCGTCTTCAACCTGCTCGACACGCCCGGCCACGAGGATTTTTCGGAGGACACCTATCGCACGCTGACAGCCGTCAACTCGGCCGTGATGGTGATCGACGCGGCCAAGGGCATCGAGGCGCGCACCCGAAAACTGTTCGAGGTCTGCCGGCTTCGCGACATTCCGATCGTCACTTTCATCAACAAGATGGATCGCGAGACACGCGACCCGTTCGATCTGCTCGACGAGATCGAGAAGACTCTGGCGCTAGACACCGCGCCGCTGAACTGGACGATCGGGCGAGGCCGTTCGCTCGCCGGCGCCTACGATATAAGGCGCAAGACATTCCGCCAGCTCGGCAAGGACGCCGAAGACGTGTCCGCGAGCGGGCCCGATGATCCCGCCATTGCCGCGTTGCTGCCCGAGCACGAGCGCGATGCCTATACGGAAGAAATGATGCTGGCGGTCGAGGGCTGCAAGCCATTCGACCAGAAGGCCTTCCTCGAAGGCCATCTGACGCCCGTCCTGTTCGGTTCCGCGCTGAAGGAATTCGGCGTGCGCGACCTCATCGACGCGATGGCCGAACTCGCCCCGCCGCCGCGCGCGCAGGAAGCGTCGTCGCGCATGGTGAAGGCGGACGAGGCGAAGATGACGGGCTTCGTGTTCAAGATCCAGGCGAACATGGACCCGAACCACCGCGACCGCATCGCATTTATGCGCGTGTGCTCTGGAAAACTTCAACGCGGCATGCGGGCGAAGCTCGTGCGCACCGGCAAGCCGGTGACCCTTTCCGCGCCGCAGTTCTTCTTCGCTCAGGACCGCTCGCTCGCGGAAGAAGCCTACGCCGGCGATGTCGTCGGCATTCCCAACCACGGCCTGCTGCGCATCGGCGACACGATGACGGAGGGTGAAGAGCTGGTGTTCCGCGGCGTGCCGAGCTTCGCCCCCGAAATTTTACGTCGCGTAAAACTCGCGGACGCTATGAAGGCGAAGAAGCTGAGGGAAGCGCTGCAGCAGATGGCGGAGGAAGGCGTCGTGCAGGTGTTTCTGCCGCATGACGGCGCCAACGCGATCGTCGGCGTGGTCGGCGCACTGCAGCTCGACGTGCTGGTCGAGCGCCTCAACGCCGAATATGGCCTCCCTGTGAGCTTTGAGCAGAGCCGCTTCGAGGTCTGCCGTTGGGTGAACTCTGAAGAGAAGGGCGAGTTGGAAAAATTCGTCGGCGCCTATCCCTCCTCGATCGCCGCCGACCTCGACGGCGCCCCCGTCTTCATGGCGAGCTCGGCCTTCAACCTGCGATATGAGCAGGACCGCTGGCCGAAGATCACATTTTCGGATGTGAAGGACTATCAGAAGGCGGCTTGACCGCGAGACGGCCCGCCTGCAGAACCTTCTCGCGACGGCCGCCGTTCCTCCATCGATTGCATGGAGGCGCACATGGACGAACTCAACCCGGCGCGGCGCGGACTGATCTTTGGCGCGGCGGCCGCGAGCGCGCTCGTGGCGGGCTCGGCGTTCGCTCAAACGAACAAGGACGCAAGCGAACCGTCCAGACCGAGACCGGCCCGAATGAGCTCAATGGCAAGCCCGTGCCGGAGCCGTCGCCCTCGCAGAGTTCAGGTCCCGTCGCGCCCGGACGAGGCTCCAACCTCACAGGCAAGGTCGCCGTGGTGACGGGCGCGGCGCGCGGCATCGGACGGGCGATCGCGGTCGAACTCGCCGCTAACGGCGCCGACGTCGTCGCCCTCGACATTGCTGGCTTCGTTTCCCCGGCCTCCAACGCGGTTCCCGCGACCCCAGAGGAGCTCGACGAAACCGTACGCCAGATCCGCGCCTACGGCCGACGCTCGGAAGCCGTGCGCGCCGACATCAGGGACATCGCGGCCTTGAGGCGCGTCGCCGACGATGTCGAGACCAAATATGGAAAAATCGACATCGTTGTCGCCGACGCCGCCATCCAGCGATGGAAGCCGCTGCTCGAGATGGAAGACTCAGACTGGCGCGACGTGGTCGACAACAACCTCAACGGCACGGCCAACACCGTGCGCGCCTTCGCGCCGAAGATGGTGGCGCGCAAGAAGGGGCGCATCATCGTGCTGTCGTCCATGCAGGGCAAGCACGGCGCCAAGGACGCAGCGAGCTATTCGGCGTCGAAATGGGGCATCCTCGGTCTGATGAAATCCGCCGCGCTGGAGCTGGGTCAATACGGAATAACCGTCAACGCGATCCTGCCCGGGCTCGTCGACACAGCGCTCACCCGCTACGAGAAGCGGCTCGACGAGAGCATCGGCGAGACCGGCCGCAAGGTGGAGAACGCCTCTCCCCAGGAAGCCTGGGACATACGCGCGGCGACGGTGCCGATGCGGGTCGGTTGGCTGCAGGCCGACGACATTTCGCCCGTCGCGGTGTTCCTCGCCTCCGACGCCGCGAACCTCGTTACAGGGGCGGAATATGAAGTGACCGCCGGCGACAGCGCGAAGGACGTGTGAGGCGGAACAACCTGTCAGGCGCTGGGTTCTACGCTCAAAGCCACCTGTCTGGAGGAATGTCATGAGCTATACCGAACGCCCGGATTATCAGACCACGACAACCACGCGTCCCGATCTTCAGCCCGCGGCGGCTTCGCCGGCCACCCGTTACGACACGAATGCCAGGTACGACACGGTGCGCACCCTTCCGCTCACTCGTTCCGGCCCGCTGTTCGCCCGCGAAGACATGTATGCCTTCATCGGCGCAGCGGTCATGATCCTCGGCCCGCTGCTGATGGCGGCGACCAGGCATTGATCAACTAACTGGCGCAAGGACGAGCCCGCTATGGCAGCGGGCTCGTTTGTTCTGCGTGTCTGCCGCCCCGGCAAGATAGAGGCGTTCAACCCGCTGGCCCGCAACGCGCGCCGCTCATCAGGGCGCGCCGGTCACCGCGTCGCAAATGCTGGTTCTTGGCGCGCCCGCCATCTCGGTGAAAGTGATGGTGTGCGAGGTCGAGTTCGCGACTTCGGTGACGCGGGGCGTGGCAGCGACAAAATTCATGTTGTTGGTCTCCGCGGTGTATCCGGCCCCCTTGCAACTCGGCGCGTGACGGTTTGCATCGTCGACCTCGATTTGAACGGTCAGCGTTGCGCCTTTGTTGAAATTGGCCTTGCTGCTGCAACAATTGCCAAACACGTTGAACTCGACGTCCATCCAGTTCGGCGCGAGATTTACCACGCTATCGGGACCCGCTACCGAATTCAGCACTCCGCTGTCCTCCAGTGAGACCGAGTCATTGCCGGCGGCGACAGCCTCGCCGCCGAGGGTAACGGCTGTCAGTTCCGTTACCGGGATAGGCGCGCGGTCATTGACGGTCACCGCGTCGCTGTTGAGGTAGCAATCGAGGAAACCATCGCTGATCCAATTCGTCGGGCAGCTCGAATTGACTGAACCGATATAGCTTATCAACCAGTACTGCATGAAAATCTGGCTGGGTTTGCTGGCGTAGATGAATTGCTGCCAGCCAAGGCACCCGGATTGACCGTTGCAGGCCGGCGTCGAAAAAAACTGGGTGTTCATCTGCAACGTATAGCTCTCGGCGCCGCCGTTATTGGGATCATGCTCGGAAACGACGCCGGATTCGGCGCTGAAGCCGCCGGTCGCTTGCGAGATGACGGTCTTGTCGGCGATGGTTACATCGCGGCCGTTGCCGATTGTTTCGCCGCCATTGCCGAACGCCGGCCCGTACGGCTTATCCGGCGCCTTCTCGCAGGGAATCTGATACCAACTAACGGTCGGGAACATCGCTTTGTAGCACCCTTTGCCCGGTTTCGGCAGATGGCGCATGGCTTCGCGCCACTGAGCCCTCGCGGCGTCGGGATTTGTCTGCGCCTGCGCTGTTCCGAGCCCGGCTGCGATCGCTAACGTCAAAATCGTGACGGCGAAACGTCTTGCAAACTTGCCCACTGAATGCCCCCTCAAGAAAAAACACGACCCCCCAGGAATATATCCTTGCAGTAACGAAAATCTACGGCTCGGCGACTGAGCGGAATTTTTAATAGCTGCTCATGACGAGCCTGCTCGATTAAACAGCCCCCTCACCTCGAAAACTTCTTGTACTTGAGCCGGTGCGGAATCACGCTGTCGATGCCCAAACGCCGCTTCTTGTCTTCCTCATAATCGGCGAAATTGCCCTCAAACCATTCGACATGGCTTTCGTCCTCGAAGGCGAGCATGTGGGTCGCGATGCGGTCGAGGAAGAAGCGGTCGTGGCTGATGATGACGGCGCAGCCGGCGAAATCCAGCAAAGCTTCTTCGAGAGCGCGCAGAGTGTCGACGTCGAGATCGTTGGTGGGTTCGTCGAGCAGCAGCAGGTTCGCGCCCTTCTTGAGCATCTGGGCGAGATGGACGCGGTTGCGTTCGCCACCTGAAAGCATCCCAACCTTCTTCTGCTGATCCGCGCCCTTGAAATTGAAGGCGCCGCAATAGGCGCGCGAATTGATCTCGCGCTTGCCGAGATAGATGATGTCGTTGCCGCCGGAAATCTCCTCCCACACCGTCGCCTTGTCATTCAGCGCGTCGCGCGACTGGTCGACGTAGCCAAGCTCCACCAACTCACCGATCTTGATGGCGCCGCTGTCGGGCTTTTCCTGCCCGGTGATCATCCGGAACAGAGTGGTCTTGCCGGCGCCGTTCGGGCCGATGACGCCGACGATGCCGCCGGGCGGCAGTTTGAACGACAGCTTGTCGATCAGCAGCCGGTCGCCATAGCCTTTCGAGAGGCCGTCGAATTCGATGACGTTCTGGCCGAGCCGCTCGGCGACGGGTATGACGATCTGGGCCGTCGTCGGCGCCTTCTCCGATTGTTTTTTCAGCAACTCCTCATAGGCCTGGATGCGGGCCTTGGACTTGGCCTGACGGGCGCGCGGCGAAGCGGCGATCCACTCGAACTCCTCAGCGAGCGCACGCTGGCGCGCGACGTCCTCGCGGCCCTCCTGTTCGAGCCGCTTCTGCTTCTGCTTGAGCCAGGAGGAGTAATTGCCCTCATAAGGAATGCCGCGGCCGCGGTCGAGCTCGAGAATCCAGCCCGTCACATTGTCGAGGAAATAGCGGTCGTGGGTGACGATGAGGATCGCGCCGGGATAAGTGCGCAGGTGTCCCTCGAGCCAGTTCACCGTCTCGGCGTCGAGATGGTTGGTCGGCTCGTCGAGCAGCAGCAGTTCCGGTTTTTCGAGCAGCAGCCGGCAGAGCGCGACGCGGCGGCGCTCGCCGCCCGAAAGCTTCGTCACGTCGGAGTCGTCGGGCGGGCAGCCGAGCGCGTCCATCGCCTGCTCGACCTGGCTTTCGAGGTCCCAGAGGCCCTGCGCCTCGATCTCGTCCTGCAAACGGGTCATCTCGTCCGCGGTCTCGTCGGAATAATTGACCGCGAGCTCGTTGTAGCGATCGAGGATCGCCTGCTTCTCCTTGACGCCGAGCATGGCGTTGCCCTTGACGTCGAGGGTTTCGTCGAGATGCGGCTCCTGCGGCAGATAGCCGACCCTCGCGCGATCAGCGACAAAGCCTTCGCCGACGAATTCCTTGTCGATGCCGGCCATGATGCGCAAGAGCGTCGACTTGCCCGACCCGTTGACGCCGAGCACGCCGATCTTGGCCTCGGGGTAGAAGGAGAGATTGATGTTCTCCAAAACCTTCTTGCCGCTGGGCCAGGTCTTGGACAGGCCCTGCATGTGGTAGATGAACTGGCGCGCGGCCATTTTCGAAATCCTGGTCTGAAAGGGATGCGCGGGCCTTAACAGGGGCGGCGGGCGCGGGCAAGCTCGGGAGGTCGAGCCGCCAAGAAACTCCAAATTTCTCCAAGAAACTCCAAATCTCTCCAAATCCTGCCAAATCCGAGCAAGGGATTCCAAAGAATTCCAAGGAATTCCAAATGCGATTTTCAACTCATGGTTGCTATCACATTCAGTTCTTTCAATAGGTTACGCGTAAGCTGGCAGTTTTCGGCCGGTGGAATGGACAGATGCGAGGCTTCCCACCGCTTCAAAGGCCTTGTGTTCTTGTTACCGGAAATACCATATCAGGAAATTCGGTTTATCGCAAGATCGAGATGCGGGACGCTTGCTCTCCAAGTCCTCGGCGCTAGTAGCTCGCCGGCGGGCCACGCCGCCGCGTCGTCGTCAAGGGCTTCGCCCTCCTACACTTCGTCTCGGCCGCTTCGCGGGTGACGACGTCGCGACGGTTGGTTGACCATGACCTTGCACGGACAAACCCGGCCCCTCGGGCCGGTTTGCGCCGTCGAAGGTCATGGCGAAACGACGCCAGACCCCACATGGACTTCGATGCCTTCGAGCATCGCGCGATATTCGTCCCACTAGCTTCGGAGCCGCGCCGCTTCCTCCGGACCCGCGGATGCGCTGGGCGACCAAAATGAGAGGCGCTGCACCGACATGCCGGCTCCCGCCCGTCTCGGACGCTCGCGAAAACGCGGCGACCCGGCATTACGGGCGCAAAAGCCTAGCGGATCGACGGGCCCGCGTCACGGATTCCAGCGCCCTCGAATGCGGCTTTTGGCGCACTCGCCGGCCAAGGCCTTGTTATTTTATCCGACGTCCGCGGAATTTCCCCTTGTTTGTGGTATTCTGTTTGATGTTGGCGGTGTCGCCCTGCTCGGCTTGATGCAACTCGCCGGGGCGATTGAGGTGCGAGGTGTCGCTGGCGATATCAGGGCGATCGCCCGGACCTTTCTTGTTGCGATTGGCGGGAGGGACGGCGGGCATATGTGGGGACATGACGCGCTCCTTTGGAACTGCCGCTCAACGCAAGAAGGCGATCAGGGGGAAGGTCCGGGTTCCACGGCTTTGCAATGACGGACGATAGACCTCTGCGCGACGCGTGCAAGGCTACGGAATCTCCACATGCGCGCAGGATGTCCTGCGTGCGTAAATTCCGGGGGCGTCTGACCGCGCCCGGGCCGCTCTACGATGTCGCCATAGGGTTCACGTAGCGAACAGCTTCAGGAGAGCGTAATGCAGAGTGAAAGTCTGATTGTCATTCTCGCGGTCGGCTTGATTGCCGGCTGGCTTGCGGGCCAGATCGTGCGCGGCACCGGCTACGGTCTCATCAACGATCTCGTCATCGGCGTCATCGGGGCCTTCATCGGCGGATGGTTGTTGCCCCGACTGGGCGTCCATCTCGGCGCAGGCATTGTCGTCGCTATTCTCAACGCCACTATCGGCGCCGTGTTGCTCCTGCTGATCCTTCGGCTCGTTCGCGGCGGAGGAGGCCGTTGGGGAGGCGGGTTCGGAAGGCGCTGGGGCGGCCGCTGGTAGCGCTGTTGTGACGATCCGCGTAGATCAACGCGCCCGTTTCAGCGGCGGCGCGCTGATTTCGGCGAGCGCGTGCAGCGTCGGTTCGGGGGAAACGGTGACGATGCCCCTGAATGGCTTGTCGAGATCCACGATCAGGCCGATGGCGCCGGCCATCGATAGCGCGCAGACGAGCAGCACGGAGACCGTCATCAGATTGAACGGCGCGTAGAGGCCGAAGGCGATGAAAAGGATCGTGATCCAGGCCATCAGGACCCACGCGAAGGCCGGCGGACTGCGGTCGGCCATCAATGCGCCGCGAAGGCGCCTCTGGCCGTCGATCTCAGCGAAGGTCTCAATGGCTCCTCTCGCCATGGCGCGCTGATAGTCGGATTGTGGCGTCAGCATCAAAATCTTTTGTTGCATGAGTTCGAGCAGTTCGATCGTCGAGGGATCGCCGGGCTCCGGCTTCGGCCCGTCGGCGAGGTCCCACGTATCGGCGATTTCGGCGACCGCGAATTTTTGCAGAATCGGACGGATGTCCTCGGCGCCGGGCCCAAAGCTGACGAGTTCGCTGTTGAGGCGGGTCAGATTGGCCGCGAAATGTACGCTCTGGCTCGAGCTTGCGTCGAACTTGCCTTTCGCCGACGCGACCAGCAGGCCGAGCACAAGCAGCGACAGCAATGAGATCATGCGAACCGCGTTCTGAACGACGCGCTCGGTCGGCGATCCCCTGTATCGCTCGGGCAGGACATGGCCGAGCGCGAAACCGACTCCGGCGCCGGCGACCATGGCGGCGAGCGCGAGCAGCGCCGTCATATCGAGAAAAGCCATCCTGAAACTGCCCGGCGTCGAGATTGGAAAGGAAGATTCGGCCAAAAGCTTTAGCGGATGCTGCACCGACACGCGAGATGCGCAGCGGGGCCACACCCTTGCTTCGCGGGACGCGCCGGTCTCAACTCGGCAACTCCCGTCAGAAAGATTCGCTGAAGCTCATGGAAAACAAGTTCTACAACGATCGCGTCAGTTACGACGCCGACTACGATCCGCGCTTCGCGCCCCGCTTCGCCGAAATCGCCACTTTTTTACGCGCAAAACATCAGTTGGCGCTGGAGGGACTCGACATCGGCATCGCCGGCGTGCCGTTCGACGGCGGCGCGACCAACCGGGTCGGCGCGCGGCACGGGCCGCGCGCGGTGCGGGATCTCTCCTCGCTGATGCGCGCCACGCACCACGTATTTCGGATAAATCCGTTCGAACTCGCGCGCATCGCCGATGTCGGCGACGTGCGCTTCGGTTCGATCTTCGACAATTCGGTGGCGGAGCAGAACATCGTCGATTTTTACGCCCGCTTCCGCGAGGCGGACGTCACGCCGCTGTCGGTCGGCGGAGATCATGGCGTCACCTATGCGATCCTGAAAGGGATCGTTGCGAACGGGCCGATCGGGCTGGTCCATATCGACGCGCATACCGATACGCTCGGGCCGATCCAGGGAGTGCGTTTCCATCACGGCGCGCCGTTCCGCAACGCGATCGAGGACGGGCTGATCGATCCAAAGCGCATGGTGCAGATCGGCATACGCGGCGCGCACAACGTGTTCGACGCCTGGGATTTTTGCGCAGCGCACGGGGTCCGGATCATTTTCATTGAGGAACTGGACGAGATCGGCGTCAAACGCGCCGTCGAAATTGCGCGGAGCATTGTCGGAGATGCGCCGACTTATGTTTCCTTCGACATAGACGCTCTCGACCCCTCGATCGCGCCGGGCACAGGCACGCCGGAGGCGGGCGGGCTGACGATGCGCGAAGCTCAGGGGCTGGTGCGCGGCCTGCGCGGGCTCGATCTCATAGGCGCCGACGTCGTCGAGGTCGCGCCGCCTTTCGATCCCGGAACCAACACGGCGCTGTGCGGCGCGACGATCCTTTATGAGTTGCTTTGCCTCGTCGCAGAAGCGCGCGCGGCGCGCAAGTCGAGGGCGCGGACGTGAACGCGCAAAGCCTCGTCTACGCGCTCTATGCGGTCGCGGTCGGCACGCTGTTTCCGGTCCAGACGGCCGCCAACGCGCTGCTCGCCAAATCTATCGGCGGGCCGGTCGCGGCGACGATCGTCTCTTTCGTGTCCGGCCTCATGATGTTGCTTGCCATCAACTTCTTCGCGTTCCGGCAATGGCCCGCGGCGGCCGATTTCGCCGCGCCCCCCTGGCCGTTGTGGATCGTTGGCGGCGCGATCGGGGCTATATTTCTGACGAGCAACGTGTTCCTCGCGCCGCGGCTCGGCGCGGCTGCAACTTTGTGTTTCGTGATCGCGGGACAATTGACCGCCGCGATGGCGATCGATCGGTTGGGACTTTTCGGCTTTACGATGCGCGAGGCCTCGCTCGGGCGCGTGACCGGCGTTCTGATGGTGCTGGCGGGAGCGCTGCTTGTCAGACTGACGTAGAAAAAATCAGTTCATGCGCGGCTTTTTCAGATAGCTGGCGCGATCGGCGGATTTGATGCGCAGCCACAGATTGCGCTTGTCGCGCACGATCTCGACCGGGATCTCGGTTCCGGCCGGTCCGCAGGCCCAGACCTCGTGATAGAAGTCGGCGAGCGTGTCGACGGCGCGATCGCGCACCGAGGCGATGATGTCGCCCGAACGCAAGCCGGCATGGCCCGCCGGCCCCTCTTCCGAGACGTCGGCGACAACAACCCGGCCGCCGCTCTCCGTCGAATAGACGCCGAGCCACGGCCGCGCCGGCTTGTTGAGCCGGCCATATTTCTTCAGGTCGCCGAGCACCGGCGGCAACAGGTCGATCGGCACGATCATGTTGATGTCCTGGGATTCGCCGCGTCCCGTGGAATGCTGCACGTGCAGCGAGCCGATGCCGATGAGCTTGCCGTCCGGGCCGATCAGCGCCGCGCCGCCCCAGAGCGGATGCGCGGGGCCCGTATAGATCGCCTCGTCGAGATGATACTCCCAGTAGCCCGAAAATTCCTGCTTGGCGACGATGCGCGCCCTGACCGCCTGTGCGACCCCGCCGCCGGCGGCGACGATCACGGGTTCGCCGACTTCGGCGAGCGAGGACTTGCCGATCTCGAGCGGCGTCGCGTCGATCTCGCCCATCGCCTGGACGAGCGCGAAGCCGGTCTCGCCGTCGACCGCGATCGGATGGGCCGGCACGGCGCGCCCGCTTGCGGTGTTAAGCCACACGTTCTCCGCCTCGGTGACGAGATAGCCGATCGTCAGCACCAGGCCGTCGTTGGAAATGAGCACGCCGCTGCCGGCCCGCTCCGTGCCGAGTATGGAGGCGGTGAAGGCGCTTTCGGGGATCTCGGCCTCCAGCGAAACGACGGCCCGCAAAGTCTCCTCGAGATCGAATTCGAGTTCGCCCGGGCGCGGTTGCTGGGCGACCGGCACTTCCCATCGCGGCTTGTCGGACATGGCTCTCTCCACACTCCCGTACGTGTCGCGGGGCTCAACCCGATTCCCGCAAAAATTGCCGGCGCCGTCAAGGTTCGCCTTTCGCGGAGCGATTAGCGCCCGAAGCGCGACATTTTTGCGGCCGGGATGCGTGCGACAGGCGGAGACTCCCTCCCCTGCGAAGCGGCGGAGGGTTAGGGCTGGGGGCAAGTTCAGGTAATTAGAGGGCGCCCGCCCTCCCCGGCCCTCCCCCGCCAGGCGCGGCAGGGAGAACCAAACCCATAGCTCAAACGAAGCTGAATTGCGAGGATTGCAGGGAGGAAGCCTGCACATTGTAGAGCGTGATCGCATCCGACGCATCGAGCGTGATGATCGTGTTCGAACCCGACTGCGACATATGCGCCTGCAGGACCGCGAAACTGGCGAAATCCGCCGCGCTGTACTGCATCTTGTCCGACGAGCCGAACCCGGTGATCCAGTCCTCGCCGAGCGCCTTGCCGGTGACGATCTGCTCCAAGGAGCCGGAGAGCGTGAGCGCATTGTCGCCGCCGAGATAGATCGCGTTGCTATTGCCGACCAGCGTCGCCTGCGCGCTGTTCAGGATCTCGCTTTGGTTGGAGCCGTAGACGGCGTCCCAATTGTTGTTGGTCGAGTAGAGACTGACGGTCGAGGCGCCGTTCAGATAGAGCGTGTCGCCGCCGCCGACGCTCGCCGCCTGCGCCGAGGTGAAGATCTCCGTCGCGCTGGATCCGTTGACCGTGTCCCAGTTTCCGTTGGTCGCGCCGAGGCTGACGGAAGACGCGCCGTTGAGATAGAGAGCGTCGCCGCCGCCGCTAACGCTCGCCTGCGCGCCGTTCAGGATCGCCGTGGCGTTCGAGCCGGAGACCGCGTCCCAGGCGCCGTTGGTCTTGTAGAGGCTGATCGAGGACGCGCCGTTGAGATAGAGCGTGTCGGCGCCGCCGCTGACGCTCGCCTGCGCGCTATTCAGGATCGCCGTGGCGTTCGAGCCCGAGAGCGCGTCCCAGGCGCCATTCGTCTTGTAGAGGCTTGCCTGATCGCCTGACGAGAAGAAGGTGACGGTGTCGCCGCCTCCGGTGACGCTGGCCTGAGCGCCGTTGAGAGTGATTTCGGCGTTCGAGCCCGTTACGCCGTCCCAGGCGCCGAGCGTGCCGCCAAGGAACAAAATATTGCCGGTTCCTTGAAGAGATACGGTGTTCGCGCCGCCGACCACATCGGTATCGACTCCGTTCATGGCGAGCGTGCCGTGCGAGCCGTTGACGACGTCCTCGCTGCCGGCGTCGGCGAGCGTCAACGCATCCTGCGATCCCATGTCGATCGTATTGCCGCCGGACCCCGTCAGCGTGAGTTTCGCGCTCGCGGCGAGATTCAACGTGGCGTCCGACGCCGAGGCGAACAGCGTCGCTGCGCCCGTCAAGTTGAGCGTCGCGTCCGGATTGAGCGCGAGATTTCCGGTGCCGATCGCATTCTCCGCGGCGATCGAGAGGGTCCCATTGCTCTCGACCGTCACGCCGCCGGCAAAAGTGTTGACGCCCGAGAGGGTGAGATCGCCGCCGGCGCTTCCCGACACTTCGAGCGTGAGCGCGCCGCCGCCGCTCACGGTTCCGCCCGCATAAGTCGTAGCGGCGGTCTCAAAGACGTCGAGCACGGCCGCGGCGCCGCTGTTGGCGATCCGGCCCACGCTCCCGCCGGAAAGATTGGTGATCTCGACGCTCTCGCCGTTGAGGTCGAATGTCGCCGCCGTCGAGCCTGAAGCAATCGTGAAGCCGCCGGTGAAATCTTTCAGCGCCCCGGCGATATTGGCGTTCTCGAGCTGCACCGTCCCGCCGTCGATCGACAGCGCCGCGCCGGTCGCGACATAGGCGGGCTCCGCGGATCCAAAATCAATCACGCCGGTCGCAGACGACGAGCCGAAATGCAGGGTCGTTGCGGCGCCGCCGAGGTCGTCGAATATATTGCCGAGCGTCATCGTGTCGCCGGCCGCGGCCCCGATCGAGGCGGAGGCGCCGGGGTCGACCACCACGGAGTTTCCCTGCACGATGAGCGTGTCATCGGCGAACAGCGCGCCGGAAGCGCCGGAGAACACGATGCTCGTCGCCTCCTCCGACGCGGCGTGTGTCAACACGAGCGTGCCCTGCTCGATGACGATGTCGCCGGTGAAGCCGATCCCGGCGCCCTTGAGCGTAAAAGTCCCGGGCCCATCGACCGTCAGCTCTCCAGAGCCGCTGAGGGTCGCGAGGTAGAGCGCGCTGGTCGCTGCGGCGTCGACGATGAGCTCTCCATTGTCGACGAGGGTTCCATCCTCGACGTTGACCGCGCCGCTGGCGCCGGCGGCGCCGAGCCTCAGCCTTGCTCCCGCATCAATCGTCACGTTTCCAATGAGGTTCAGAGTGGCCGCGGAGGCGGCGGCGATGACCGCGGATGAGCCGGAATCGACGGTTATGCTGTTGTCGAGCGAGAACGAAGCTTCAGCCACCAGTGTGTCGGTCGCCGAACCGCTGGCGAACGCCATGCCGCCCGCGCCGAAGGCATTGGCGTTGTCAAATTCCACGGTCGCGCCATTCTCAAAGGTCGTGACGCCGCGATAGGGATCGCCTCCCTCGAACAGGAACACGCCCGGCCCCGAGAGCGTCAGCGAAATCTGGTTGCCGATGGAATTGTCGATCGCGCCGGCCTCCTCGGTCACGACGACGCCCGCGTAGGCTGTGGCGAGCCCGAGGGTCGCCGCCTTGTTCTGGCCGCCGGTGTTGATGTAGGGCCCCTCGCCGTCCACCGTCGAGGACGCGAAGTTGATTGTCTGCGATTGGCCCTGCAGATTGAAAGTCATGGCGCGCTCCCGGAGCGGCGGCGGAAAGGCCCGGCGCACGGGCCGAGGGCATCCCTGCCCAGCCGGACGCCCTGAAGTTGTTTCCGATATTGGGACCCCTGTCCATGCTACGCGCTGAACGTCGCTAAAGGCTGCGCGCCTCTAGAGCGTCCTGATCGGCTTGCCGTCGAGAAAGGCGAGCGCGTTTTCGATCGAGCGCGGGTAGAATTCCCGCCAGGTCTCGATGACGCCATAGCCGAGATGCGGCGTCAGCACGACGCTCTTTGCCCTTCGCAGCGCATGATCCGGCGGCAGCGGCTCGCGATCGAAGACGTCGAGCGCGGCGATGATGCTTGCCGCCTCGACAGCCGCGATCAGCGCAGCTTCGTCAATCAGCGGGCCACGCGAAGTGTTGACGAGGATCGCGCCGGGTTTCATGCGGGCGATGTCCTCAGCGCCGATGAGGCCGCGGCTGCGATCCGAGAGCACCATATGGACGGAAATCGCGTCGGCGGTTTCCATCAGTTCGGTTTTGCCGACGAGCCGCGCGCCGGCCTCAGCCGCCCGCGCTTCTGTGAGGTTCGGGCTCCACGCGATGACGTTCATGTCGAGCGCGGCGCCGTAGCGCGCCATTCGCGCGCCGAGCCGGCCGAGACCGACAAGGCCCAGCGTCTTGCCGGCGAGGCCGAAGCCGACAGGCACGCCGCGCTGGAAACCGCCCGCGCGCATAATCGCATCGGCGTGGGGGATAGCGCGCGCGGCGGAGATCATCAGGCCGAGCGCGAGTTCGGCGGTGGCATAGGGCGCGCCCGGGCCGCCGCCCGCCGTGTGGCTGACCACGATGCCCTGCCGTTTGCAGGCGGCGAGATCGAGCGTTGCGACATGGCCGCCAGTGATGCCGATCATCTTCAGTTTTGGCAGGCGGGCGATGAGGGTTGCGGGAAAGGCGGTGCGCTCGCGCATGGTGAGCAGGATGTCGAAATCGGCGAGCGCCTTCGCCGCCTGATCCTCGTTGGCGAAGGCGTCAGGGAAGAAGGTGAGCTCGGCGCGCGCTTCGAGCGGCGCCCAATCGGCGCTCGAGCGCGCCGCGTCCTGCCAATCGTCGAGGACAGCGACCTTGACCATATCGTCCTCCCGCTTCAGAGCACCGTCGGATATTGCGCGCCCTCGACGCCGAGCGTCACGCCGCTGATGTAGCTCGCGCGATCGGAGGCGAGCCAGACGACGGCGTCGGCGATTTCCTCCGGCTGCGCCAGTCGCCCGAGCGGCAGCGCCTTGACGCTGCGCGCGCCGGCCTCGACGAGACTGATGCCCTCCTGCCGCGCCAGCGCCGCGAGGCCCTCCTTGTAGCGCTCGGTCTCGGTCAGCGTCGGATTGACGCCGACGACGCGCACGCCCTGGCTCGCGTAGGCGCGGGCCAGCCCCGCGGTCGCCAGCATCAGCGCGGCATTGGCCGCGCCGCCCGAAATATGCGTGACGCTCGCCATCTTGCCGCCGGAGCCGATGATGTTGACAATGACGCCCTGCCCCCGCGCGCCCATCAGCTTTACCAGCGGGTCGGCGACGTTGATGTAGGAAAAGAATTTCGCGTCCATCGAGGCGCGCCAGGCCTCGGGCGTCAGCTCCTCGAAGGCGACGCGCTTCGCCGCGCCCGCCGAATTGACGAGAATGTCGATCGGCCCGAATTTTTCTTCCGCCTGCGCGACCATCGCGCCCGCTATTGCGGGATTGATGAGATCGGCAGCGAAGCATTCAAGCTCAGGAAGCTCCGCGCGCGCAGCCGCCAGGTTTTCAGGCGAACGCGAGACGATCGCGACCCGCGCCCCTTCGGCCAAAAAGCCCTTCGCGCACGCGAGGCCTATGCCCTTCGAGCCGCCAGTGATGAGAACGCGTTTGTCTTTGAGATCGAGGTCCAAGGGGAGGCTCCGAGAAAGGGCTGTGAGGGTAGTTCAGCGTGCGCCCGGTCCGCAACAATGCCGAGGGACAACGCGCTTTCGTCACAAGAGCGTGAGCGCCCCCATTGCGCGAAAGAGATAAGTGGATTAAAAAGGCCCTGTCAGCTTTTCATTGAATCCTATTGTCACGCATTCGGCGCGCATTCGCCCGCCATATCGTTTTGGGCTGACGAGCGGACGATTGCCAATCTGCAAGATGCAAACGTCAGGAGCTCAAAATGAAGCTTCACTCTTCCTACGCGATTGGCGCGACATTTTCCTTGTTTCTTCTGCCTGCAACTCAGGCGATCGCCAAGCCGGTGACGGCCGCCGATCTAACCGGCAAGTCGCTGTGCTGGAGTTCCGGCGAGAAGGAAACCTATCTGGCCGGAGGCAAATTCGTCAGCAAGGGCTGGGGCGAAGGCTCATGGCGGCTCATGTCTGACGGCGTAGTGGCGATCCAATCAAAATCCCTGGAATGGACGGCAAGCATCGAAAAGCGCGCGGATGGCGGGTTCGAAAGAAATGCATCGGGCTCCGGCTGGAGCAATTTCTGGACGGGTCATTATTGCAACTGATTGGACGTTCTCGGGATCCCCGGCAAAGCACGGACGCAGAGCCGTTCACGGTCGCGCGCCCTCTCTCCGCGGCGAGAAACGTCGATTTCATCTAGATGGCCTGCGAGATCTTACCTGACTGGCGGACCGAGCGCTTCTGCGCGCTCAGGCGCCCTTCAGCCGCGGATCGATCAACAGCCGCTCCACGACGGACTCGAGCAGGCGCGCCGTGACGGCGGTGCGGACAGCGAGGCGCGGCGCGGATAGCTGGCCGACTGGGCGCGAGCCGTAGGCCTCGAGCGAGAAGCGGCCGTCGCCGTCGCACGCGATCGCGAGCGTCCGGACCCCGGATCGGCTACGCAGCGCGAAGGTGACGATGAGCCGGCCGCGCGCGACGGCGCTCCACGACGCCTTGAGCCGGCGGATCATCTCGACCCGTTCGAGGCGCTTTTCGATGTCCGCTGCATCGTCAGCGCCCTCTTCCGCCGGCACGTAACGCCGCCGCCGCGCCGCAAGCGCGCGAAAGGCGACTTCGCCGAAACCCGGAGCGGGCGTCGCAATCGCAAAACCGGACATCAATCGCTTTCCCTCTGTTGATAGAGGGAGACTACCAAAGGTTGTTTCCGCAAAGGCTAAGGTAAATGCGCGAGGGAGATGAATCCCGATTAACAAATCACGCGCCCGTGATCGGACAGACGCATTCCTGGCTCGCGCTTCCCGCCGCAAGAGTCTTAAAGCTTGCGTGATTCCGCCATCAGAGCGAATTTACTCCATTGCACGCAACCGAACTCGCGCGCGCTCCCGGCGCGCGCGCCGCCTCGCTCCGTTCCAGCCATCTCCTGGCCCTGCTGACGCCGACCGCGATGGCGCTCTACGCCAATTTCCAGGGCGTGCAGTCGATCCTCGCGCCCGAGCGCATCGAAGACATCGACCCCGCGCATAAAATCGAATGGCTGGCGATCTTCACCACCATCGGGGCCGTGACCGGCGTGCTAGGCCTTACGATCGGCGGCGCGGCTTCGGACGCGACGCGCGGACCTTACGGAAGGCGCGCGCCCTGGCTCGTCGCGATGGCCGTCGCCTCGGCGATGCTGATGATCTCGCTCGCCGTTCAGTCCACGCTGATCGGCGTGATGACGATTTGCGGCGTGCTGTGGTTCACGCTCAACTTCTATCAGGCCGCCCTGCTCGCGACCAACACCGACCGCGTGCCGGAACGCCGGCGCACGCTCGCCTCCTCGCTGCTCGGCGTCTCCGGTCCGATCGGCGCCATGGTCGGCATCAACCTCGCCGCGGCCCTGCCCAACATCAAAGGCCATATGATCCTGGCCGCCTTGATGCTCGTGATGACGGCCGTGTTCGTGACGCTTGCCGCGGAGCCGCCGCACCGGCCCTTTCGTGAACACTCGCGCGAACGCCGCAGCGCCTGGAACGTGCTGGCGAGCTTTCGCTCGCGCGATTTCGCGCTCGGCTATCTGTTCCGCCTCTTGATGTTCACCGGCCAGTTCACGGTCAACAACTATCTGTTCTACGTCCTGCAGGATTTTACGCGCGTAAAACTTCCAGCCGTCGCGACCGGCGAATTCACGGCGCTGCGCACCTGCGTCACCATCGTCGCCTCCTTCGCGACGCTGTGGCTCGTCAATCGCACTAGCCGGCGCAAGATTTTTGCGCAAAGCTATGCGCTGATCATGGCGGCCGGCATGCTGGCGCCGGTGTTCATTCCGCGCTTCGAAGGCATGCTCGCCTTCGCGGTTCTCGCCGGCCTCGCAAGCGGAGTCTATTCCGCGGTCGATCTGCCCCTGATGCAGAAACTGTTGCCGCATCCCGACAACGCCGGGCGCGATCTCGCCTTGCTTGTGATGGCCGGCGCCAGCGCGCAATTCCTTGCGCCCTGGATCGGCGGCGGCGTGATCGCCCATTTCGGATATGGCGCGCTGTTCTTCGTGTGCGCCTTCATCACCCTGCTGTCGGGGCTTGCGATGTCGCTGATCCGGCAGGCGAGGTAACCCTCATCCGGCCTTCGGCCACCTTCTCCCGGACGGGAGAAGGACTCCCCTCTCCCGTATGGGAGAGGGGCCGGGGGTGAGGGTAACGCCTAGTTCAATCTCACCTTCGACGCGGCCTCAAATATGTGAAGCTGGTCGGCGGGAATGGAAACGCCGATTTCCGAACCTTCCTGGAAAACGACGCGCTCGTGAACAACCGCGATGACGTCGATCCCGCCGATGCGGCCGAACACGTGAGTTTCGGCGCCGGTCGGCTCGGTCAGCGTGACCCGCATGCGCAGCGACGAATTTGGGTCGAGGTGGACCGCCTCTGGCCGGAAACCGCAGAGCACTTCGACGCCCCGCGCCGTGATCTGCTGCGGGGCGAGCGTCACGGCGCCGTCTGCGCTCACGAAGCCGCCCTCGCCGACCAGGCGCCCGGGCATGAAATTCATGGCGGGCGAGCCGAGGAAGGAAGCGACAAACAGATTGGCCGGACGATCGTAGAGTTCGAGCGGCGCGCCGACCTGCTCGACGACGCCGTCGCGCATGACAACGATGCGGTCGGCCATGGTCATCGCCTCTATCTGGTCGTGCGTGACATAGATGCAGGTCGTCCCCAGCCGCCTGTGCAGATCGCGTATTTCGCCGCGCATCTGCACCCGCAGCTTTGCGTCCAGGTTCGATAGCGGTTCGTCAAACAGAAAAACCTGGGGATCGCGCACGATGGCGCGGCCCATCGCGACGCGCTGCCGCTGGCCGCCGGAAAGCTGCCCCGGGCGCCGGCCGAGCAGCTCCTTGATGCCGAGGATCGCGGCCGCCCGCTCGACGCGCGCCTCGCGCTCCGCCTTCTGGAACCGGCGCAGCACGAGCGAGAACTCCATGTTCTCGCGCACCGTCATGTGCGGGTAGAGCGCGTAGTTCTGAAAGACCATCGCGATGTCGCGATCTTTCGGATTGAGATTGTTGACGACGCGATCGCCGATCCTGATCCGGCCGCTGGTGATGTCCTCGAGCCCCGCGATCATCCGAAGCAGGGTGGACTTGCCGCAGCCGGAGGGACCAACCAGCACGACGAACTCGCCGTCGCGCGCCTCGATGTCGACGTTGCGAATGACTTTTACCGAGCCGAAGGACTTTTCGACATTCTCGATTTTAACCCCGGCCATGACGCGGCTCCGATCGCGGGCGCGGCGGCGCCACATGGATTTCGTTGGTTGAAGCCGCGCCGCCCTCTATGAAGAGCGCCGCGCCGCCGTCAGCGAGCGCGCCCTCGCCTTCGTCTTGCGAGGAAAGCCTGACATCGTCGACAGTGACTTCGATTGACCGGCCAACGGCTTCGACGACGAACCTGTAGGGTTTTTCATAGGACCAGTCGAAGGGCGCCTCGGCGAGGACTTTGATCTCGCCGTCGCGGGCCCGAACCAGGCGAAGGATGTTTGGCCGGTCAAGCAGGACGCCGTAGTAGCGCCGCAATCCCTGCACGCGCACGGCCACGCCGGCGCGCTCGGCAAGGTGAACGGTGAGCGCAGTCTCGACGCGATAGTCCCGCCACTGACGACCGCCATGGATGAGCAGGCCTTCGCCGCGATCCTGAGAGACACGGAAAGCCGGCGGGAAGTGGGTCGCGAAAGTATCGACAGCATTGACCGCGGCGCGCCGCCAGAAATCGCCTTGGGCCTTCGGCCGTCTGAGCCGCACGTCCGGCGGCCCGTCAAAGCGCATCCAGTCGAGCACGATCGCGCCATCCTGAGCGCCGCCGGGCGAGCGAACGGAAACGCCAATCGACTGGATGGGCTCACCGTCGACGTCAGGCAGGCGCCATTCGAGCACGCTCTCTTCGCCGGGCGCCAGCACGATCGCCTCGGACTCCTCGGGGAACAGCGCGTCGGCCTCGCCGTAGAACAGCGCGGAGAGCGAGACGGCGACGTCACCGCCATTTTGCGAGTCTGCGACGACGCGCGTGCGTAAAATCTGGCCGGGATAGACGAGGGGCGTCGCCATCAGGTCGTAAGTGCGCATGCGCGTGACGTCCGGCCCGACAAAGGTCGGCGTCAGGGCGCGGACGGGTTCGGCGCCAAGTCCGGCAAAGCTCAGTTCGAGCGCGCGGCCGGCCTCGAAGGCGATGTTGGCGAGGCCGGACGCCGCGCCGTCGCCGGCGATGGAAAAACCCTGCACGCTGCCGGGAAGGGAGAAATGGAATTGTGCGCCCGACTTTCGGCGCCGGGAGCGGCGGCAGGCCCGCGAGCTTGCGGCCGAGATCGGCGAGGCGCAGGCTGACCCGCACAGCGTCGTTGATCCCGTAGCCGCCGTCAGCCGAGGAAATCAGCATCCGGTCGGCGAGCGGAGCGCGCCACCTGCCGGCGTCGATGCCGTCGAGGCCCAGCATCAGGCCGAGCAGACAACCGATGTTGCCGGCGTTGCAGTCCGTGTCCCAGCCCGAAGTGCAGACAATGGTCTGCGCCTTCGAAAAATCGTCGGGCGCATAGAGCAGCGTCATGATCATCAGCGCATGGTTGGGAATGACGTGGCAATTGCCGGGATATTTGTCATAGCCGTAGCGCGCCTCGATCTCGGCTCGCGCGTCGCGCCAGTCCGCATGACGCTTGCGCCATTCGCTGATGTCAGCGACGAGCTTTGCGATCGGGCTGTCGGGCGAGATGTGGGCGAGGCCCACTTTTATCAGCCGCTCGACGTCGCGCGTGACAAAGGCCTCGGCCTCCATCGCGGCCCACAGTTTCGCTGCGTCGACGGCCGCGCCGTCGTGGCTGACGCGCGCCGCCCTCTCGGCGAGCGCGGCGGCGAGAGTGGGATTGCCCGGCGCGACGATCGCCCAGCCGTCGATAAAAATCTGCGCGCCGATCTGTTCGGCGACGGCCTGCCCGTTGACTAAGATCGATCCGCTCTCCGGCGCGGCGATGCCGCGCTTCAGGTTGAGCCAGGCCGTGTGCTCGGTCGAATTGCCGTTGCCGCCCCACCATAGAATCGCCCGGTGCTCGACAATGTAGTTGAGCCAGGTCTCGCCGATCTGACGCGACGTAAGGTCGGCGCTCGCGACGTGATCTTCGAGTGCGCGGATAAAGGTGAATGTCCCGGAGACGTCGTCGTCGGTGACGACGAGCGGCGCGTTCAGGCGCTCGTGCACATAATCCGTGATCGGTCCGAGCTCGCGCGTAATCCGCTGATAGGTCCAGCCCTCGAACGGCCGACCGAGATAGACGCCGATAAGCTTGCCGAGCACGCCCGCGTAGACGCGCTCCAGATAGTCGGGAGGAAGAGCCGCCATTCAGATGATCTCCAGGGCGTCACGGTCCGGCAGCGCCGGAAACGGAGCGGTCGGCAGCGTCTGATACCAGTAGGCGACGGAGGCGATGTCGTCCTGCAGCGGCAAATAGCGCCGGTCCTTCTTCTCCGTCCGCCAGCCGATCGCCTGCAATGTCACGCGAATGTCGGTCTCGAAGCGGATGGGGTCCATGATGTGCCAGCGGTACAGGCCGAACCGCTGTTGCGACTGATAGACTCCGTCGGGACGGATGACCTGCGGAAGTCCGGCGTAAGGCGTGGTGAATTCGATGTAGGCTCTGGGGAAAGTAGGATCGACCGTTCCCGCGTCGAAATTGTAGGCCCCGCAAAAATAGTCTTCGGTGCCCGTGCCGCAGATCGTCGGCCATTCGTCGCCGTCGAGAAAGAATTTGATCTCGCCCTCGCCCCACCAGCCGGCATTGTTGACGCCCCAGGCGACATAGGTCCCGACGTAGTGGCCGCGGCCCTTGACGCCGTCGAGCACGACATAATCTTCCTTCCACGGCAGAGGATTGGTGCGGCGAAAGCGGGCGTGGAAATAGGCGGCGTCCTCGGGGACTTCGGTCAACGTGTAGTTGATCTGCCAGTAGATGATCGCTTCCGACTCGGGATTGCGGTTCTCGAGGGTGATCCGCGCCCGGCGACGGAACGGCATCTCCCAGTAGCAGTTGAAGGCGCGGCCCGGATTGACGCAGACGGCGAGCGAAGCTGACCTGCGCGTAGCGGCCCCAGCCGCAGGCGAAGAAATCGCCCAAGGGCGCTTCGACCGAGGGGGTTTCCTGATCGTCCCAGAAGATGCGAAGGATCAGATCGCGCCAGCTCACATGCGCCGGCGTGATCCAGATCTGCTGGATCGCGCCCTGCCCCTCGATATCCCCAAGCAGCAAGCGTCTCGCCGGGCGCGACGCGCATCGAGGGCGAAATCTTCCAGCCGCGCCCGAGGCCGCGCGCGTGGATCGCCCCCGTGCCCTCCTCGGCCATTCCCCCCCTGCCCTTTTCGCCCGTCGGATTTTCAGGGCTAATCGAGCGCGTCACGGCGTTCGACAGGCGAGACAGATTCCCGAGATGAAGTCCGAGGCCGTTGAAGCCTTGCGCCATACTTGTTCTCTCTTGAGGTTACCGGACCTATTTGATGCCCGACGTCTTGATCGATTCGATGATGCGCTTCTGGAAGAACACGAACATGATGATCGTCGGAATGGCGACCACGGTCGAGGCCGCCATGATGTAGTTCCACGATCCGTTATACTGCTGACGGAAGCTCGCGATCGCCACCTGCACCATCCACAGGTCCTGATCGTTGGTGATGGTCAGCGGCCAGAGGAACGAGTTCCAGTTGGCGAGGAAGAACAGGATGGCGAGCGCGGAGAGGATCGGCCGGCTCAGCGGCAGGATGATCGACCAGTAGACGCGGAAATAGCCCGCGCCGTCGATCAGCGCGGCTTCCTCGAGTTCGCGCGGCACAGCGAGATAGAACTGGCGCAGCAGGAAGATGCCGAAGGCGTTGAAGATCGAGGGGATGATCAGGCCGGCATAGCTGTCGAGCAGTCCAAGGGCCCGCGCCAGAATGAACAGCGGCACGATGATGACCGGCTGGGAGATCAGGAAGGTCGCGAACATCGCCAGAAAGATGAAATCGCGCCCGGGAAACCGGAGCCTCGCCAGCGCATAGCCCGCCATCGAATGAAAGAACAGCGCGACGACCGTGACGACCGACGCCACGAAAAAGGAGTTCCAGAGATAGCGGAAGAAATTCACCTGGGTGAACACGTAGACGAAGTTCGCCAGCGTCGGGCGATGCGGGATGAGATTGGTGGTGAAAACCTCGTTGGTTTCCTTCAGCGACATCGACAGCATCCAGAACAGCGGCGCGATGATCATGAAGCCGAGCAGGGAGCCGGCAAGGTAAAGGGCGATCTGCACCGACCCGACCCGCCGGCGCTGGGCGGCGTCGTCCGCCTCGGCGAGCGGCGCATCAGTCATAGATGAACCGCCCCCCGCGCGTCAGCATGAACATCAGCACGGTGATCCCCATGAGAAAGACCACCAGCACCGAGGCCATAGCAGCGGCGTAGCCATATTCGTTGAACAGGAACGCCTGCTGGTAGATGTAGAAGATCGCCAGCGAACTCGAATTCGCCGGACCGCCGCGCGTCATGATGTAGACGAGATCGAAGGATTGCGAGCCGCACACCGCCGCGACTGTCGAGACGAGCAGCACGAAAAAACTGGTCGGCTGCAACAGCGGCAGAGTGATCTTGTAGAACGACTGCACCGGACCGGCGCCGTCGATGCGGGCCGCCTCATAATATTCGCGCGGAATGTCCTGCAGGCCGCCGAGGAAGATCAGCATGTAGAACCCCATCAGGAACCACACACTGATGAACACGACCGTATAGAGCGCAAAGCGCGGATCGCCGAGCCAGGAAACATTCGGCAGGCCGAACACCGAGCTGAACTGGTTGAGAAGCCCGATCTTGTCGACGAGCAGCACCTGCCACACGAGCCCAACGACGACCAGACTGACGGTCTGCGGCATGAACAAAAGGCTGCGCAAAACCCCGTTGAAGCGGCTGTCTTTCTGGACCAGTAGCGCGAGCCCGAGGCCGGTGACATAGAGCGAGGGCACGAGCGTCACGATATAGACCAGCGTGACCCGCAAGCTTTTCCAGAACAGCGGGTCGTGGATCATGCGCCGATAATTGTCGAGGCCGACGAACGAATACTCGCCGAAGCCGCTCACATTGAAGAAGCCGAGGCTCAGCGACAGAATCATCGGCCCGCCGACAAAGACAAGCAGACCGATGGCGTCGGGCGCCACGAACAGATAACCCGCCAGGCGCTCGCGCGCCCGGTTGCTGATCTGGAGTCCGGGTAAGCGGGAGGGCGCCGGCGAACCGGCGCGCTCCCGCGTTTCGATACGACGATCCATGGTCAGATGATCGGCGCGCCCTTGTAGCTCGCCAGGAACGCGTCGATCTGATCGGAAGCCGCCGCGGCCGCCTGCGCGGGATCCTGACCATTGAGCTGGCTGGACTGGATCGCGTCGGAGATCGCCTTGTAGACCGGCGGAGGCATGCGTGGTTCGCCGCGCGCCCCCGGATAGATCTCATCGGTGAAAGTCTTCAGGAAGCCTTTGTCGAAGGCTTCCTTGCCGCCTGCGAGCGCCGACTGGGTCGGCGGCATGTCGCTCTTGGCCTTGGTGCACCAATCGACGATCCGCGCGGCGGAACCGTCCTTCTGCGATGCCAGCGCCCAGGCGACGAACTCGCCAGCCGCCTTCGGGTTCGAGCCCCTGGCATTGGCGACGAACGCCCAGCCGCCGCCGATGGTGAGATATTTGCCGTTCGGCGGCGTCGGCAGCCGGAAGATGCCGTATTTGAAATCCGGCGCGCCCTCGCGCAGGTTGGCGATCGCCCAGATTCCGGTGTTCATGATCGCGCAATAGCCGGAAGCGAGGTTCGGCACGACGTCCCAGCCGCCGCCGCCCTGGGGCTTGCGCGGCGCGACGCCCATGTTGACGGCATCCTGCCAGAATTTCAGCGCCTGCACCGCGGCGGGAGAATTGAACGCGCTCTTGCCTTCCTTGGTCTGGAACTCGCCGCCGCCCTCCCAGAAGAAGGGATACCAGGTGTAGTTCTGATAATAGCCGGGGTTGGTTTCAAACAGCACGCCAAAGCGCTTCGGCGTCGTCAGTTTCTTGGCGACGCTGAGCAACTGGTCCCAGGTTTTCGGGATGTCAGCCTCGGTGAGACCCGCTTCCTTGAAGGCGTCGAGGCTGTAGTACATCGCCATCGGCTCGACTTCGTAGGGCAGCGCGTAAATCTTGCCGTCAACCTTGCGGCTCGCGATGACGCTCGGAAAGAAGTCGTCCTGCGCCGCCTGATCCATGAAGGGGGTCAGGTCCATGAGGACGCCGCCATTGTAGTAGCGCAGGAAGTCACCCGGGCTGATGATGAAAAGATCGGGCCCGGCGCCGGAAGCGAAAGCGGTCGGCAGCTTGGTGCCGTCCATGTAGGCGTTGTTGGGCACGTAGACCAGTTCGACCTTGATGTCGTGCGTGTCGTTCCACGACTTGACGACGCCCTCGTACCAGGTGGCCTGCGAGGCGACGCCGCCGCCCGGCGCATAGAACTGCCAGAATTTCAGGGTCTGCGCCGCGTAGCCACGCGACACAAAGGGAAATCCCGTCACGGCCGCAGCGGCGCCCGCCCCTGCCAGCACTTTTCGGCGGCTAGGTCCGTGCGAGTTGCTTGCTTCGGTAGGCTTGATGACTTTGTCGACCATTGGCTTCCTCCTCACGTCCGCTTCTGCGGACCTTGAACCTGTTGGCGTCCCGCGAAATCCGCTTCGCGCACCCATGCTGCTCATTTGTCTAACCGAAGACGCTCGCTTTAGGACTCCTATGCGGAGTCCCTGACGATCAAACGATGTTGAACGAGAATGTGCCGCGCGGGCGCCGCGGCGCCTTGAGCCAGCCTGTCCATGAGCAGCGTGCCCGCGGTGCGGCCGATCTCCAGCGCCGGGATCCGGATGGTCGTGAGGCTCGGGCGTAGCAGCGACGCGGCCTCGATGTCGTCGACTCCGACGATTGCGAGATCGTCCGGCGCCTTCAGCCCTCGCCCGAGAGCCGCATCGAGCGCGCCGATCGCCATCACATCGTTGGCGCAGAACACTGCGTCCGGACGATCGGGAAGGTCGAGCAGCGCGTTCATCGCCCTCGCGCCGCCGTCACGCGTCCAGCCCCCTTCGACGATCATCCCCTGATCGACGTGTTGGTCCGCATCCGCCATTGCGCGCGCATAGCCTTTGAGACGCGCGGCGCCGGGATTGGCGCCGGTCGGTCCGGTGATCGTTGCGATCCGGCGGCGTCCGCTTTTGAAGAGATGCGTCGTCGCGTCGTGAGCGATGCGCTCGTCGTCGGCGGAAACCCAGTCGAGGTCGGCGACGGCCGCTCCCGATCCGACCGCCACCGCCGCGATGCCCGCGCGTCGAAGCGCCGGCGCCGCGCTTTCGGCGCCCGCCGCCGCGATCACCATGCCGTCGACCCGTCGTTGCACCGCGGTCTTCACCGCGGCGCCCGCCGCGTCGGGCTGCGCCGCTCCGTCAAACAGCATCACGACATAGCCAGCCTGGGCGATGGCGAGCTGCAGGCCACGGCCGAGCAGCGGGTAATAGGGATTGGTCAGATCCTGAACGATCAGGGCGACCGCCAGGCTCTTGTTGGCGATCAGCGCCTGGGCGAAATAGTTGGGCTGGAAGCCGAGCTCGTCCATGACGCGCAGCACGGTGCGCCGCGTCGCCTGCGAGACCGGCCGGTTGCCCGAAAGAACATGCGAAACCGTGGTTTTACTGACCTTCGCAGCCTCCGCGACGGCCGTGATCGTGGCGCCGGACTTGATGCCGCCTTCAAACAAACTTGAGGCCCATTCTCATTGACCGGAGAGGCGATGGGCGCCACGCTAGTCGTGCAAAACGGTTTGGTCAAGCCGGCGGGTTCGCGGTCTGAGATGCGCGGCGCGTGCCGGCCGTCTGTGCCATCAAGTCGCCAAATCCTTTTGCCTGAAATGGGATTAAAGACAGAAACGGGAGGCCTCGATGGCGATCAAGGTGCAGGCTTTGTCCAACGCCTTTGCGGGTGAGGTTTTGGGGATCGACTGCGCGACGCCGCTCGAGCCAGGCGACATTGCTCTCATCCACGACGCGATGACGAAACATGCGGTGCTCGTCATCCACGACCAGTCGCTGACGGACGAAGCAGCAGCTTCAGTTCACGCGCCAGTTCGGCGCCCTGGAGCGCTACGAAAAGCCCGGCCACATCCGCAAGCGCGAGCAGGAGCGGCTCGGCTCAGGAATCGCCGATTTCTCCAATCTGACGCGGGCCGGCGCGCTGATGCCGAAGGATGATCGCGTCTGGCTGTTCAAGCTCGCAGATCGGCTGTGGCACTCGGACAGCTCCTTCCGCCCGGTGACCGCCGGCTATTCCCTGCTATCGGGGCGCATCGTGCCGTCGCGTGGCGGCGACACGGAATTTGCCGACATGCGCGCCGCCTATGACGCGCTTGGCGAAGACGTGAAGGCCGAAATCGAGGATCTCGTCTGCGAACATTCGCTGATCTATTCGCGCGATGCGATCGGCTTCTTCGACCTCACCGACGAGGAGCGCGAGAATTTTCAACCCGTCCGCCATCGGCTGGTGCGCATCGATCCGAGGACCGGGCGGAGATCTTTGTTCCTCTCGGCCCATGCCGGCGCGATCGTCGGCTGGACGGTTCCGGAAGCGAGGGTTTTCCTGCGCGATCTCGTCGAGCACGCGACGCAGCCGCAATTCGTCTATCGCCACAAGTGGCGCGTCGGCGATCTCGTCATGTGGGATAACCGGACTACCATGCACCGCGCCCGCCGCTTCGATCCGAAGGAGATTCGCGACGTGCGCCGCACCACGCTCGCCGGCGTCGCGGATTGAGCATCGAAAGCGCGGGACTTTGCGGGCGTCGTCCGCCAAGCTAGATTTGCTTCACGTCAACTTCAGACAGGGAGGGGCCTATGAAGTCCCTGCGTTCCGCGCGCTGGTTCGCGCCCGACGATTTCCGCGCCTTCGGCCATCGCTCGCGCATGAGCCAGATGGGCTATTCGGCGGCCGATTATGCCGGCAAGCCCGTCATCGGCATCCTCAACACCTGGTCGGACCTCGCCCAGTGCCACGCCCATTTCAAATCTCGCGTAGAAGACGTCAAGCGCGGCGTGCTGCAGGCGGGCGGCTTTCCCGTCGAACTGCCGGCTTTGTCGCTCTCCGAAATCCAGGTCAAGCCGACCACCATGCTCTATCGCAATTTTTTGGCGATGGAGACGGAGGAGCTCATCCGCTCGCACCCGATCGACGGCGCGGTGCTGATGGGAGGCTGCGACAAGACGACGCCCGGCCTGGTGCTCGGCGCGACGAGCGCGGGCGTGCCCTCAATCTTCGTGCCCGCCGGCCCCATGCTGCGCGGGAACTGGCGCGGCAAGATTCTGGGCTCCGGCTCGGATGCAATCAAATATTCGGAGGAGCGGCGCGCCGGGACGATCAGCGAAGAGGCCTGGCGAGAGATGGAGGACGGCATTGCGCGCTCCTACGGCGTCTGCATGGTGATGGGCACGGCCTCGACGATGACGGCGCTCGCCGACGTGATCGGATTGAGCCTGCCCGGCGCCTCCTCGATCCCCGCCGCCGACTCGGGCCACATCCGCATGTGCGCGGACGCCGGGCGGCGCATCGTCGCCATGGTCGAGGAAGATTTGACGCCACAGCGCATCCAGACCGAGGGCGCCTATCGCAACGCCATCACCGCGGCGATGGCGATGGGCTGCTCGACCAACGCGGTCATCCACATCGTCGCCATGGCGCGCCGCGCCGGCCTCTCGCTCTCGCTCGACGATTTCGACCGCGCGAGCCGCGAAACGCCCGTCATCGCCAACGTGCGCCCGAGCGGCGACAGATATCTGATGGAGGATTTTTTCTACGCAGGCGGCCTCAAGGGCCTCATGAAACGGCTGGCCGACCGGCTCGATCTTTCCCAGATCAACGCCTCGGGTAAAAGCTGGCGCGAGAGCCTCGCGGACGCGGAGATCTACGACGAGGACGTGATCCGCCCGCTCGACCGTCCGATCTATGAGGAAGGCGCGCTTGCGGTGCTCAGAGGCAATCTCGCGCCGAACGGCTGCGTGATGAAGCCTTCCGCCGCCGACCGCCGTTTCCTCAAACATACCGGTCCGGCGCTGGTGTTCGAAAATTATCCCGACCTCAAGGCGAAGATCGATCGCGACGATCTCGACGTGACGCCGGACACGGTGCTGGTGCTTCGAAACTCAGGTCCGCTCGGCGCGCCGGGCATGCCCGAATGGGGCGCGCTGCCGATCCCCAAAAAACTGCTCAAACAGGGGGTGCGCGACATGCTGCGCATTTCTGACGCGCGCATGAGCGGCACGGCCTACGGCGCCTGCATCCTGCATGTTTCGCCCAAATCCTATATCGGCGGCCCGCTGGCGCTGGTGAAGACCGGCGACGTCATTTCGCTCGATGTCGCTCAGCGCACGCTCGATCTGAAAATCTCAGACGAAGAGTTCGCGCGCCGCCGCTCAGGTCTCACAAAGCCCGAGCCGCGCTACGAGCGCGGCTACGGCTGGATGTTCTCACGTCACGTGACGCAGGCCGACCAGGGTTGCGATTTCGATTTTTTGCAGACCGATTTCGGCGCGCCGGTGAAGGAGCCGGATATTTTTTGAAGGGCAACGAGCCGCCCTTTCAGATTCCCTCCCCCCTTGTGGGGGAGGGCAAGGGTGGGGGGAACGCCCTCAAACGCGGTGGTTTTCACCCCCACCCCAACCCTCCCCCATCGAGGGGGAGGGAGCCGCTTCTGCCGGACTGAGAGCTGCTCAGCCACCCTGCTCCGCCTGATGCGCCTTGACGAATTCGGCCAAGCTCGTGAAGCGGAAATCGTGCTTCGGCATTTCGCCTGGATGCATCGTCGCGCCAAAACCTTCACGGCCGAACTGCCGATGAATCCAGCAGGACGCCAGTCCAAAACGGTTGGCAGGCCCGTGATCGTGGAACAGGCTCTCGGCTGTGTGAAGGATGTCGCGCTTCTCGACGCCGAGCGTCTTAAGGTTGCTGAGCAAATATTCGAAGTTGCGGTCCGAGGGCTTGTAGGCACCGACGTCTTCGGCGGTGTAGATCGCATCGAACGCCACCTGAAGCTTCTTGTTGCTGCCGGCGAAATTCTCGTTATCGACATTTGAGAGAATGATCAGCTTGTAGTGCTGTTTGAGATATTGGAGCGACGCGGCGCTGTCGGGGAAAGCCGGCCAGTCGCGCACCGAGCGGCCATAGGCGACGCATTCTTCCCAGGAGGCGGCGACGCCCCATTCCTCGGCGAGCCGCTTGTAGACGATGGCGAGCAGGGCCGAATAGAGTTTTGCGGGCGTCTGCAATTGCTGCGCGGACTCGTGGCGCGCATGCGCGCTCAAAATATCGTCGCGCGACAGGTCGCGGCGCGCCCGGCTCGACAAGGGCTTCAGCGCTTCGACCATGCCGGTTTCCCAGTCGATCAGCGTGCCGTAGCAATCAAAGGTCAGAGCCTTGAAATCGGAGAGTTTCATGGGTCGCCTTCACACGTCGAATTTTACGCCCTGCGCAAGCGGCAGCGAGCGGCCGTAGTTCACGGCGCTGGTCTGCCGGCGCATATAGGCTTTCCAGGCGTCCGACCCGCTCTCGCGCCCGCCGCCAGTCTCCTTTTCGCCGCCGAACGCGCCGCCGATTTCGGCGCCCGACGTGCCCATATTGACGTTGGCGATGCCGCAGTCGGAGCCGGCCTCGGAGAGGTAGCGCTCGACCTCGCGAATATCGGTCGCGAAGATCGATGACGACAGGCCCTGAGGCACGCCGTTTTGCAGCGCGATCGCCTCGTCGAAGTCGCGATATTTGAGCACGTAGAGAATCGGGGCGAAAGTTTCCTCGACGACGGGGCCAACCTGGCGCGGCATCTCGATGAGCGCAGGCCGCGCGTAAAAGGACGCTTCGCCGTTGACCATCACCCGCTCGCCGCCATGCACCTTGCCGCCATGCGGAGCGCGCGGTTTCGATCGCCTTCTGCATCGCACTCGTAGGCCGCGCCGTCGATCAGCGGGCCCACCAGAGCCGAAGAACCGATCGGGGAGCCGACGGAAATGTTGCGATAGACCTGGGCGAGTTTTGGAACAAGGGACTCGTAGACGCTCTCGTGCACGATGAGCCGGCGCAGCGTCGTGCAGCGCTGGCCCGCAGTGCCCATCGCGCCGAAGGCGACTGCGCGCAAGGTGAGATCGAGATCGGCCGATGGCGTGACGATCGAGGCATTGTTGCCGCCAAGCTCGAGGATTGCGCGCGCGAAGCGGCGGGCGAGCCGCTCACCGACGATCCTGCCCATGCGCGTAGAACCGGTCGCGGAGACGACGGGCACGCGCGCATCATCAACCAAAGCCTCGCCGACGTCGCGCCCACCGATCAGCACGCTGGCGAGATCGGCCGGCGCCTCCGCGCCGAATTTTTCCGCCGCGCGACGGAACAGACTTGCCGTCGCCAGCGCCGTCAGCGGCGTTTTTTCGGACGGCTTCCAGACCACGCTGTCGCCGCAGACGAGCGCCAGCGCCGCATTCCACGACCAGACCGCAACGGGAAAGTTGAAAGCGGAGATGACGCCGACAACGCCGATCGGGCGCCAGTTCTCGATCAGTCGATGATCGGCGCGCTCGGAGGCGATGGTGAGGCCATAGAGTTGGCGCGACAGACCGACCGCGAAATCGCAGATGTCGATCATCTCCTGCACTTCGCCAAGGCCCTCGGACTCGACCTTGCCGACCTCCAGCGTCACCAGACGGCCGAGCTCGGCCTTGTGCGCGCGCAATTCCTCGCCGAGCAGGCGCACGAGTTCGCCGCGGCGCGGGCCCGGCGACGCTGCGCCAGGCAAGATAGGCCTTGTGAGCGCGCGCGATGGCTTCGCCGGCTCTGATCGACGCTGGTCTCGGCGACGCGCGCGATCTCCGCGCCGTCGATCGGCGATCGGACGGCAAGCGTGCCGCCCAGAAATTCATGGTCGCCGACGCCGAGCTTGGCGAGCAGCGCGCGCGCCTCGCCGGCGATTGAAGAATAGTTCGCGGTCATGCGTTGATCCAGGCGCTCTTTTGGGAACGATCAGGATCGACGCTCTAACCCCGAAGCCGCGAAATTCCTAGAGCGTTCAGCCACGAGTTGGAAAACGTCATTGCGAGCACAGCGAAGCAATCCGTCTCGCCGTGATTTGCGCTTTGTCTAAGAAAACCAACGTCGCTTCAGCATGGATTGCTTCGCTACGAGGACCGCGCTTGGCCTGAAGGCAGAAGAACTGGGCCTTGTAGTAGCTATCTTTCGTGCGTTTGGCCGCCCAAGCGCATTGAACGAGCATGGTCTTCAGCGAGGGCGCGCCTTTGCGTAACCGACTGCTTTTGCGCTTTCCGCGCTCTCGTTCTGACCAGGACACAAGCCGGCCAGGCGACCAGATGGCCGGCGTGGAAAGCGGTTCATGTCAGCGCGATTTCGCTGAGAAGGGTCAGCGCGAGAGCGGCTCACGCGGGAATGGATTCAAGCAGACGCATCGCCTCCGAAAACCGGGCATGTCGGCCGATCTCCTTGTCCATGCGCGCCTGGTGGGCTTCGACTTCCTATCCAGGCTCTGATAGAGGCTTCAATGGCGTCATTGGCCCAGATGGAGTTTGAGAATAAATCGGTGACTGTCGGTCAACGCGTGCAGCGCGTGTAGAGTTTTCGGTTTGGCTTTGACTGCCGATTGGCCAGCCGCCAGTTTGCGAGGGTCGCGCACGCGGCGATCATCGCTTCGATCATGCGTCGCCGCTCGCTCCCATCACGTCGCTCAGCACGAATCCAGACGAATGTTCGCCTCGGTAGCGTCTTCTGGATCGTTGAACATGCGCGTCTGCTCGTGAACAGTTGCTTGCGAGTTCGCATCAGCGTGCGCAGTTCATCTGCTTTTCCTCGGGCACGAAGCTCGCCTTGATCAAGCGAAGGCCGCAAGATCGGCGATCACATCGCGTCGTTCATGTCGTCTTGCGGCCAGGAACCGCCTTGATGTGGGCGGCGTTCGCCAGGATGAGCTCGAATTCCCCATCGCTCAAAATCTTCCATACCGGACGCCAATAGACCCCCGTCGCCTCCATCGCCGCAACCGAGATCGTGCTCGAACGCAACCATTCCAGCAAGCTCACAAGCCCGTCCGTCGTCGTCGCGAACGTCTTGCATTCCCGTGACGGCTTGTTCCCCGACATCGTCCGGATGCAGGCCACCACGCTGTTCTTGTGAACGTCAAGGCCGGCTACACAATGATGCATCAGCTCCATCCTTGCCTCCTTCGTTTCCGCCGACAAGGACGCTTCCAAAAATGAATGCTAAAAAGCAGGCTCCAGAGCATCGCTGCTCCTGGCTCAAGTCGAGGTTATCCAAGCGTCCCGGGTCCAACTCGCAACCGAGCTCGAAAGCATCAGTGAGAAACCGACCTCTTGCCGACAACCCAGTATATTACATAACGCGATCCCAGCCAGGAACACGTTTCATTCGTCAAAGTGGCCGAAGGCCGGTCCCAACTCGCAATGACGGGTAAGTTTGAGAGCAAAACGTGCTAGCCGCCTTGGCAAGCCGACGTCAGCGGCTTGCCCGCCAGACGATCGGCGATCCAGGGCAGGTAAAAGGGCTGGGCCGCCGCCGGCGTCGAGAAATGCGTCTGCTCGCCGGCGAGTTGCTGGCGCTCCACCTGCCCGCCGAGCTTGCACATCTGATCGCGATAGAGCTTGCCCATCACGGGCGGAACGACCGTATCCGCCGTTCCCCAATAGATGACGACAGGAGCCAGCGGTCTTACGGGCGCGACGCTGCCGGCGACCAGAGCCTTTGTCCACGCCTCGGCGTTCTGAGGGTGCGGGTTCAACAACGTCTTGTAGGTCGAGGCGTAGGCGTAATTGAGCGTGTCAGCGGCCGGGTGCATGCATTTGTTCGAAAATACCCGGTCGAGCGCCTTGGCGCCGTCCGCGGTGAAGAGGTCCGTCATGTGCAGGTCGGGAAAGGCGGCTTCGACGCCCCACATATTCATGGCGAAATGGGTGAAGTTGAATACGTTGTCGGAGAATGCAGCCGACAGCGATTGCAAGGCCTCTTCCGCGGACGCTTCGTCGTCCGCCATGCCGGCGGTCATCACCGCGGTATCGTACGGCGCGAGCGCGACGAAGCCGACGATCTCGACGCCATCGAAAGCTGTTCCCGTTTCGGCGAGGTAATCGGGCAGGCTCGCAGCCGCGAGCGTCGCGCCTCCGCCCTGCGACCAGCCGTAGACGATGGCCTTATGTCCGGCGCCCGCCGCCTTCATCGCGCCGGCGGCGCGAATGGCGTTGATGACGTCGCGCGCCTGAGTGGCGGCGACCGCATATTGGTGTCGGCCTCCGGCGCCGAGACCCTGATAGTCTGTCCCGACGACGACATAGCCCTGCCTGACGAAAGCCTCGAGAGCCGGCAATCCGTAATCGGTCCAGGAATCGCCGTTCATCAAGAAATACTGATTGAGGTCCGCCGCGGGGGCGGTCACTTGCGAGGGGCCGCAATTCTCAGCGGTTCCCGTCGTGCCATGCGCCCAGGCCATCACCGGCCGGCCCTCCGCCGGCGCGGGTCCGGTGGGCGCGACTACGAGCGCGGTCGCGAGCGTCTTGCGGCCGGCGAGGTCGGACGAGACATAGGCGATGCGCCAGGCCTCCGCGCCCGGCACTGCCGTCGCCACCGCTTCCTTGGCGACGACCTGCCCCAGCGCGCCCTCCGGGCGTAGGCGGCTTGCGGCCTCATAGAAGGCGGGAATTGCGGGATCGGCCAGCGCAACGCTTCCGGTGAGACTTGCAGAGAGTCCGGCGGCGACGGCGGCGGCGAGAAGCTTGTTCATGCGTGATCCCGGGCTCCCGATCCAAACGAGCGTGTTCGCGCAAGCCATCGGCCGAACATCTTAAGTCGCGATGAAAATCGGCCACGCGATTGTCGGCGTGGCCCAAGCGCGCCATCGGAACGGCCTTGCCATCTGCAGATAACTCTGTTACGCAGAGTTATCTGCAATCGGAGATCGTTCATGTCTTGGCTGTCGATCGCTCTCGCCTCCTTCGTTATTTGCGGCGCCGCCGCCGTCGCCCCGACCGCCGCTCTGGCGTCGCCATTGAAAGCGCCGCCGCCGCTCCAATCGGCGCCTCAGGGCGCGATGGCGATCGACCGTACCGGCTTGCCCGACGTTACGCGGTTTCAGGCGCGTGACGGGACCTGGCTCGCCTATCGCTATTACCCGAATGCTAGCGGCGCCTCGTCGCCGCGGGCGAAGCGGCGGGCTGGGGCGACGTCGCTGCAAGGCCCTCTCGCCGGGGGGCGGCGGCATGAGCCTCGTCGCCTCAAGACCCACGGCTCCGCAGCGCGCGCTAAGCGTTCTGCGCTTCGCGCTCAGCGAATTCGGCCCGCTGATCGCCTTCTGGCTCGTCGGGCTCGCCTTTGGTCTCAAAGCCGCGATCGCCGTCTCGCTCGCCGTCATCGTCGTCGAGTCGCTTTGGAAGTGGCGGCGCGGCGAGAGCTTCTCGAAGATCTATCTGCTGACGAGCGGGCTGACGCTCGCCTTCGGCGCAATCGACCTTTCCATCACGACGCCGTTCATGCTCGCCTACAAATCCGTCATCACCAATATCGCAACCGGCGTCGCGTTCGTGATCGGCGCTTTCGGCGAGAAGCCGATGATCCAGGAAGCGGCGGAGCAGCGCGGGAGCGACGCTTTTCCGGATACGCCGGAGATCCGGCGCTTCTTCCTGCTCTTCACCCTCGCCTGGGCGCTGTATTTCTTCCTTAAAGCCGCGTTCTACGCCTGGGCCGCCTATACGATGCCGCTGACGGAGGCGATGGCGCTGCGATCGATCGTCGGCGGCGTCAGCTTCGGTCTGATGAGCGCGGTCAGCGCTACGCAGGGTCGACGGATATTCTTTCTGTGCCGCCGACTCGGATGGCTGCCGAAGCCGGAGATGGCCGCGTGACGATCGATCGGGGGCAGGCAAGCGAGATGCTCGCCGACGTGGACGCCATCGTCGCCCGTGTAAAACAGTCGCGCATCTATCGCAGGTCCGGCGACATATTTGTCATGTGGGGCGTGCTGCAGTTCGTGCGGCAAGGGCTGTTCTTTGTCTGGCCCCGGCTCGCTGACAACGCATGGTTCCTCGTCGATATCGTCGGCGTCGCCTTGACGCTGTGGATGCTCAGGGACAGGCGCAGTTGGGGCGGACGGTTTCCCTGGCGAGCGCTCGGCGCCTTCGCGCTGTTCTACGCCTTTGGCTATCTTTGGGCGGACGTGATCGGCGCCATGGAAGGCCGCCAGCTCGCGGCGTTCTGGCCGACGCTGTTCCATTTCGGCTTCGCGCTCGCCGGTCTCTGGTTGGGCTTCGCCTTTCTTGCCATCGGCCTTGGCGCGGCGGCGCTGACGGTCGCGCAATTTTTCTGGGCCGGCGATCACGTCTGGCTGGCGGTCACTCTCATCAACGGCGGCGCGCTGATCGCCGTCGGCCTCTGGATGCGGCGAGCCTAAGATGGACGCGCCCGATGAGATCATCCATCAGCCCGTGCGTTTGCGCATCATGGCGGCGCTGACCGCGCCCGAGTGCGACGAGGAAGGCCTCGACTTTACGAGATTGAAGAGCCTGACGGGCGCGACCGACGGCAATCTCGGAGCCCATATCGACCATCTGACCCGCGCAGGCTACGTTAAGGTGTCAAAGGCCTTCGTCGGACGCCGGCCGCGCACCACGGTCAAGGCGAGCGCGGCCGGGCGGGAAGCGTTCCAAAAACACGTCGCTTTTCTGAAGTCGATCATCGCGTCAGGGGCGGCGTCGTAGCCGCGGTCGCGAAGAACAGCGAGTTCGTCGCGAAAAGTCTGGACATCTTCCTGATTTTCAGATATTATGGAGGCGAGATTTTTGCAAGGACCGCATATGATGGCAGGGGCAGGTTTAATCACCCAACTATCGTGGGCAAATGAGGTCCAAGACGCCCTCTATAAAAAAAGCGCCGCGCGCGCGAGCGCAACCCTTTGAAATCACCCAATTCCGCCAAAGGATTGTTTGGAAAAATTTGGAGAATGGCGGCTTAAATTTGGAGGTTTGCCGCTCCCTTTCGCGCCCTTTGATTGATTTCCCCCTTCTACGCCAAAGAAAAATTTGGCGGTGGCCGCGGCGGCCGCGCTCAGCGAGCGCGGCTACAGGCCTCTCACCGTTTGTCCACGGCGCACGCGCTAGCAAGCCGGCTTGCGTCCTCGGCGGACGAAGATCGCTGGGCCTTGACCACGCGCTCGGCGACGCAGGCGCAGGCGCGTGCGCAATCGTCGGGCGCGCCGCCGGATTCGACACAGGCCGGCCGGCATTGGGCGACGATCGCCTCGCGCTGCCGCTCGTCGGCGACGCCGAGCACGCTCGAAGCGGCAAAGGTCAGCGCGTAGAGAACGGGCTGGTGCAGCAGATAGAAGGCGAGGCTGTGACGTCCGAGCCACGCCGTCGACCGCAACGGCGCAGAAGAGGCTCGCCAGCGGAACGGCGCCGAAACGAATATCGACGCCGGCGCCATGCGCGCGAGCCCGAAACTCAGCCAGACCACGCCGCCCCAGGGCAGCAAAGGCCGCCAGTCGACTGTCAGCGGCTCGTGCGTCGCAAGGCCGGTCCAGACCAACCAGGCCGGATCAAACACGGTCGAGGAAAGATACATAGGCGCGAGGATCGCTGCGACGCCCAGGACGATCGCAAACCAGCCGGCCAAGAAAAACAGCGGCGCGGCAAGGAGGCTTGCGACGGAGATGCAGTGCAGGATGCCGAACCCGATCGGCGCCTGCGGCTCCGCGAACAAACTGACCAGGCTGACGAGCGCCGCGGCTGCAGCGACTATGCCGATCCGTCGGAAGAACGCGCCCCAGCGCGGCCGTCCCGGATGGGCGAGCGCCAGCGAAAGGCCGACGAGCGCGAGAAAGGCGGAGCCGATGGCCATTGACGCGAAACGCATCGGCGGCGTGAACGGCACGCCGGGCCGCACAAAGCTAAAGGCCGTCAGGTCCCAGACGAAATGATAGGCGGCCATCGCAAGCAGCGACAGGCCACGCGCAATATCGATGGCGTCGCTGCGCGGACGGGACGCGGCCTCGCTCATCAGCCCGAAAAGGCCTCGCGAAGCGACACGCGCCGCTCGAACTCGACGGGACCGGTCATCAGCACATGGCCGTCGGTCTCGCGCCATTCGATGACCAGTTCGCCGCCCGGCAACCTGACCTGCGCCTTCCGGCCTGTCAGGCCGCGTCGCGCCGCGGCGACCAGCGTGGCGCAGGCCGCGGAGCCGCAGGCGAGCGTCGCGCCGACCCCGCGCTCCCACACCCTCAGCGCAATCTGATCCGGTGCGATGACCTCGGCAAACGACACGTTGACCTTCTCCGGAAACAACTCATGCGTCTCGAACCTCGGCCCATACTTTTCGAGCGCGATTTCGGCGACGTCGCGCACGAAGAACACGACATGGGGATTGCCCATGTTGACGACGCTCGCCGCGCCGAAATCAGGAGCGTCCGGCAGCCTCACCGCGACGGCGTTGACGTCGGCGACTTCATGCGCGAGCGGGATCTCGCGCCAGCCGAAGCGCGGCGCGCCCATGTCGACGCGATAGACCCACTCGGCGAGCCGTTCGCAGGAGATGAGCCCGCGCTCGGTCTCAATCATGAAAGCGCTGAGCCCCGTCTCGCGCGCCAAACGGTCGGCGAGACAGCGCGTCCCATTGCCGCAGGCGCCAGCCAGCGACCCGTCGTTGTTGTAGATCGGCGAGTAGGCGAGCGTGCCCGGCGTATGCGGGTCCGCGATCACCATCATCTGGTCGTAGTCGAGCCCGGGCGCGGCATGGATCGCGCGCGCTTCCTCGGGGCTCGGCCGCGGCAGGCCGCCGCGCAGATCGAGCACCAGGATCTTGTTGCCCGCGCCGTTCATCCGGTCGACGCATGAGGCTCGCGAGAGGAGAAATCATCTTGCGCCGGGATGTAATGATTTGCCGGCGATGTGTCGACGAGGGAGCGCATCGAGGAGACACAATCGTGCTTTGCGCAACCTTAAGTTGATATTCACTATTCGCCTGTAGTTCCGTTTCGAGCCCGCCAAGGGCGCTTCGCCTGCGCCGGCATGACGCCCGCGCGAATTCCAAATCCTTCTCGATTCCCGTCAGGTCCGCCTTGCATTGGCGCATCGACGGCGGATCGACACATCGCAGGGAAACAACCGGTGTTCGGATGGGCGGCAAGTTCGAAGAAATCCGATTCCGCGCTGCTGGCGGGGCTTGAGAAGTCGCTGGCGATCATCGAATTCGAGCCTGACGGGATCATCCTCACGGCCAACGACAATTTCTGCCGGCTGATGGGCTATGGGCTCGAGGAAATCCGCGGCCAGCGGCATCGCATGTTCGTCGATCCCGTTCACGCCGAGAGCGCCGAGTATCAGGCGTTCTGGGAAACACTGCGCAGGGGCGAGTTCGTCTCGAGCGAATTCCGGCGCATCGCCAAGGGCGACCGCGACGTCTACATCCAGGCGACCTACAATCCGATCCTGGCCTCGAACGGCAAGGTCGAGCGCATCGTGAAGGTCGCCTTCGACGTCACGAAACAAAAACTGCAGGCCGCGGAGTTCGAAAGCAAAATCACCGCGATATCGCGGGTTCAGGCGAGCATCGAATTCACGCCATCGGGCGAAATCCTCGACGCGAACCAGAATTTTCTGGACGCCACGGGCTACACGATCGAGGAGATTCGCGGCCGCCATCACCGGATGTTCGTCGATCCGACTTATGCGAATTCGCCCGAATATCGGGCCTTCTGGGCGAAGCTCAACGCGGGCGCGCCGGTCGTCGCGACCTTCAGGAGGATCGGCAAGGGCGGCCGCGAGGTGCTGCTGCAAGCCTCCTATAACCCCGTCTTCGACATGCGCGGCCGCGTCACGAAGATCGTCAAATTCGGCTCCGACTTTTCCGACCTCGCCCGTTTCGGCGACGCCATGACGAGGCTCGCTGCCAACGACCTCGCGACGCCGATCGACAAGCCGTTCCGCGAAATGTTCGAGCCGTTGCGCGACAGCTACAACCAGACGCAGACAACGCTGCGGAAGGCGCTCGCCGAAATTTTCGAGCGGGTCGGGCGCGTCGATTCCGCCGGCGTGGAGATTTCCTCGGCCTCGCAGGACCTGTCGAACCGCACAGAACAACAGGCGGCGGCGCTCGAGCAATCGACCGCGACCCTGAAGGGGGTAACCGAAACCGTCGTCAAGACCGCGGATCAGGTGAAGGAGGCCAATTCCGTCGCCAAGGACGCCGGGGTCGAAGCGGAAAAGAGCGGCGAGATCGTTCACCACGCAACCGACGCGATGGGACGCATCGACGCCTCGTCGCGCAAGATCGGCCAGATCATCGGCGTGATTGACGAGATCGCCTTTCAGACGAACCTGCTGGCGCTCAATGCGGGCGTCGAGGCGGCGCGCGCCGGCGAGGCGGGCCGCGGCTTCGCGGTCGTCGCCTCGGAAGTGCGCGCACTGGCCCAGCGCTCGGCGGAGGCGGCCAAGGAAATCAAGTCGCTGATTTCCGACAGCGCCGTGCAGGTCGGAGACGGCGTCCGGCTTGTCGCCGAAACCGGCCAATCGCTCTCCCGCATCATCGCCAAAGTCACCCAGATCAACGCGCTGATGGTCGACATCGCCGACCGGCGCCCAGAACCAGGCGCAGGCGCTGAAGGAGGTGAGCGCGGCCATTTACGAGATGGACCACGCCACACAGCAGAACGCGGCCATGGCGGAGGAGGCGAACGCGGCGAGCGGCTCGCTGAAGGGCGAAGCGGAAATGCTCGTCGCGCTCGTCGGACATTTCAAGCTCGGCCGCGAGACGCGAACAGCCGCCCCACCCTTGCGATTGTCGGCCTGAGCGGCGAGCAACCTCAGGCGCGATAGCAGCAATCGGGTGGAGGTTTTGACCGGCGGGCTCTTAAGCTGACGCGCAAGACTGAGGGAGCGCGCGCCATGGCCAGAGCCTACTACAGCATGATTATCGACCATTCCGCCGCGACGATCTGGGCGGTGATCCGAGACTTCGGCCACTATGCCTGGGCGGGCGTGCAGGGCGAGACAGTGATCGAGAACGGAGGCGCGGGCTCTGAAGTCGGCGTGGTGCGCCGCGTCGAGGGCGGAGGAAACGCCATTCGTCAGATCCTGCTCGCCCATTCCGACCCCGACCGCAGTTACACCTACGGCTTTGTCGGCGCGCCGACGATTCCCGTCGAAAATTACGAGGCGACGATCCGCGTCACGCCGGTGACGGCGGAGCCACGCGCCCTTGTCGAATGGTTCGCCACGTTCGACTGCGCGCCGGAGCAGCGCGAGGCGATCGTCAGCGGGCTCGAGCAGAACGGCTTTGCGAAGTGGCTCACGGCCCTGAAGGCGCATATGGCGGCGTCAGCTTAAGAGCGCGACTTTCCGCGCCCGTCGATCACCCGCGCGCCGAGCCTCGTGAGCGCGGCGCGCAACGCCTCATCCTCGACGCCCTCGCTGAGTTTTTGGGCTTCAGCCACCGCCTCCGCGCTTGGCGGTCGTGAGCGTGAGCGCCGCTTCAGGGGTTCGAGCGGGCCTTGCCGGAAGGCGATCTTGTGGACGCAGCGCCAGCCGAGATGAGTGTTTACGCGCGCCAGGATGCGTTGGGTCAGGTGGCCCGCCTCCAAGGCGAAGGCGGGGTCGATGCGAAGCACCAGCGTCGCAGGCGCCGACTTGCCCTCGGGATCGCGCTTGTCGCCGCGCGGCGGCCATTGCAATTGCTCGGGCCGCGCGAAGGCCGCGATCTGAACGCCGACGATCTCGACCCAGTTCGCGACGAGGCTCGCCTCGCCCATGCCCCGCGCCGCGAGCGTCGGCCTGACGATCGCGGGGACAAAAGCGCCGAGCGGCTCGGCATAAGGTTTTCTCATCGTGAGACCGCGGCTAGAAGCTTCGGCATGGAAGCCACTCTAGATCGGGCGCGCAATACTTTGAAGCGGCGCGGGGTCGCGGCCGCGGTGCTCGCGTGGTTCGACGTCCACCGGCGCGAGTTGCCCTGGCGGGCCGCGGCGGGCGAGGCGGCCGACCCCTACCGGGTCTGGCTTTCCGAAATCCTGCTCCAGCAGACGACGGCGACCGGCGCCGCGCCCTATTTTCTGGAATTCGTGCGGCGCTGGCCGGACGTTTACGCGCTCAGCCGGGCCTCGCTCGAGGAGGTCATCCAGGCATTTGCCGGGCTCGGCTATTATTCCCGCGCTCGCAATCTGCATGCCTGCGCCAAGGCGATCGCGGAGGCCGGCGGCGCCTTCCCGGACGACGAGGAGGTTTTGAGGAAGCTGCCGGGGGTTGGCCCTTACACGGCGGCGGCGGTCGCGGCCATCGCCTTCGGACGGCCCGCCGCTCCGGTCGACGGCAATATCGCGCGGGTGCTCTCCAGGCTATTCGCGTTCAGGGAGCCCATTGCCGCCAATCGTCCGACGATCGAAGCGGCGGCGAAGGCGCTGACCCCTGATAGGCGGGCGGGCGACTATGCTCAGGCGCTGATGGACATAGGCGCGACGATCTGCCGTCCGCGCAATCCCGACTGCCCGCGCTGCCCGGTCGAACACGTCTGCCTGGCGGCGCGGAGCGGAACGCCTGAGGCGTATCCCGGCCGTCCCGAAAAGAGACAGCGGCCCCAAAAAGTCGGCGCGGCGTTCTTCGCCGTCCGCCCGAACGGCGCCTTCCTTGCGCGCCGTCGCCCACCCAAGGGACTGCTCGCCTCGACGATGGAGCTGCCGGGCGGCGCGTGGCGGGTCGGCGAGCTTGCCGCCGTGACCGCGGCTGAAGCGCCGTTCGAAGCGGACTGGCGCCGGCTCGATGCGAGCATCGAGCACGTCTTCACCCATTTCACGCTGCGCCTCGGCCTGTTCGGGACGGAGGCGCGCTTTGCGCGCCCGCCGGAGGGATGCGAGTGGATCGCGCCCGACGAGATCGGCGCCGCCGGCTTCTCGGGGCTCATGCGCAAGGCCGCCGAGCAGGCGGCGCGAAGCTGGGAGCGCAGTTCAGTTCTGTAGCCGGGGTCGCTGACCCCGGCGGCCGAGGTCGGCGACAGACGCGGTCGGATGTACCGACGGATCGCAAATTTGGTTTCCCTTGGCGTGAGAGCCAGAAAACAAGCGAAAGGCGCGAAAAAGCGTGCAAAACCTCCAAATTTATGGCGCCGTTCTCCAAATTTTTCCAAACAATCCTTTGGCGGAATTGAGCGTTATCAAAGGGTTGTGCTCGCGCGCGGGCTGTTTTTGTTTAAGAGGCCCCCTCTGACCCTATTTTGAGCGAGCGCCTCCATGATAATCGGTCTTTGCCATATGTGTTTCTCCGGAGATCCATCGCACAATTATATCTGAAAATCGGAAAGATGTCCAGATTTTTCTGCGCGCGTTGTCAGCGGGGACCGTGCTTTGTTCTATGGCCGGACTCGCTGACCCCGGCGGCCGAGGTCGGCTAACTGGGCTACAACAGCGTCTTGGATGCTCGTTTCGGACGAGCTTACAATTCACCGCCTCGTCGGACCGCGAAAATCATTTGAGGATTTTATGGAATACACGCTCCACGCCGCCCCGGGCTCTTGCTCACTAGCTCCACATATCGTGCTTGAAGAAATTCAAGCGCAATATCGGCTTGCACTGATGGCGCCGGGGCACCCCGAGACCAAGACCGACGAATTTCGGCAGGTCAATCCGAAAGGCCGAGTGCCGGTATTGCTCGCGGAGAATTTTCACCTCACCGAGGCTCCCGCCATTCTGATTTACCTCGGTCTGAAATACCCGAACTTCGATCTCATAAGGTCGGAGGCCGACGAACTCGCGAGGGTCGTCGAATGGTGCAACTGGTTGTCAGGTCATGTGCATCAAGTGGCCGTCCGCATGATCTGGCGCGCCGAATACTTCATCGACGATGAGCGAGCGCGGCCGGCGTTGATCGCAAAAGGCAGCGAGCACCTGAGTTCAGCGTTTTCAATGGTCGAGACGAAATTAACAGCAACCGGATGGGCTGTCGGCAATCGCTACACCGTCGTCGACCCATATCTTCTTGTATTTTACCGCTGGGGCAATCTCATGAAGATTGACATGCGAAACAAATACCCGGCCTGGACGGATCACGCCCAAAAAATTGCGTCGAGAAGAGCGGTTCAAGATGCTTTGACCCAGGAGGGCATTTCGATCTGGGAGTAGGTCGCGGCGCCATGTTTTGTAGCCGAGGTCGTTGACCTCGGCGGCCGCGGTCAGCGACCCATATTGGCTCGGATAGGAAATTGTCATCCCCGCGAAAGCGCTACAGTATGCAGACATCTTTGTTTGGTCCGCGAAGACGCGGGATATGTCCCCTTCTCCCTTGCGGGAGAAGGTGGCCGAAGGCCGGATGAGGTGACCGGCGCCGCGAGAAAAGCATGTTCGAAGATTGGACCGGACGCAATTGCCATTCTGGAAGCCGGGCAGAGGCCGGAAATGACCCCTCATCCCCCCTTCGGGGACCTTCTCCCGCAAGGGGAGAAGGGCGTAAACCCCATACTTCGCCTCAAATGAAATGTCTGCATACCGTAGCGCGAAAGCGGGGATCCAGTGTCGTAGGGCTCAGCGGCTTCAAGATGTTTTCAGCCTGCTTCTGCGGTCCAAGCATCACGCGCTGGATCCCCGCTTTCGCGGGGATGACAGGGGTAGCGTCTAGTCCGAGCGCATATGGGTCAGAGACCGCGGCTACAGTTCGTCTAAAAGGCGTTACTGTGCGCCTTGGAGGAAAAGACCGTCATGAGCACGATCTTGATGTCGAGCCACAGCGACCAGTTGTCGACATAGTAGAGGTCGTGCTCGAGCCGGGCCGAGCATCTCCTGGTCGTTGGTGATTTCGCCGCGGTGGCCGTGCACCTGCGCCCAGCCGGTGATGCCGGGCTTGACGTTGTGGCGGCGCGCGTAGCGGGACAGCCGGTCGACATAGCGCTGGTCGTGCGCCATCGCGTGCGGACGCGGGCCGACGATCGACATTTCGCCGCTCAGGACGTTGAGAAGTTGCGGGAATCTCGTCGATGCTGAAGCGGCGCAGATACGCGCCAAGCCTCGTCACGCGCGCGTCGCCGCGCTTGGCGGCGACGACCTTGGCGCCGTCCTCCATCGTCCGCATGGTGCGGAACTTGAAGATGCGGAACGGCTCCTGGTTGAAGCCGTAGCGCGTCTGGCGGAACAGCGCCGGCCCCGGCTCTCCAGCCGGATCGCGAGCGCGATGGCGAGAGAGGAACGGCGACAGCGCGATGAGCCCGCAGAGCGCCAAGCCGAGGTCGAACAGCCGCTTCTCGAAGCGTTGCGATATGGGTGAGCCGTGGGACGTGTGATGCGCAGCCCCGAAATCGCGCCGAGCCGCGAGAAGCGCGCCTGTCCGAGCTGTTCCAACAGCCGGTCGGCGTCGAGATGGATCTCGGCCGGCGTGCTCATGAATGTCGCCCGAGCCGACTTCGATCACTTCGTGGCGCGACCACGGAACGGCGAGGCAAATGTCGTCGACGCGATGCATGCGCACCGCCGCGGCGGCGAGCGAGAGGTCGTCGGCGAGATAGGCTTGATGATCGCGCAAAGCGATCATCGCGACGAGCTCCATCGAGGATGCCGAAATCGAGTTTGGCGCCGGCGATCTCGTGCAGGCGGTCCTCGAAGCCGACGATCACCAGCCGGCGCGGCTCCACCACGCCGGTGCGCAGCAACGAATGCGGCGAGATCGACCATCCGCGGCGGCTCGAAAGCAGGCTCAGGTAGCCGAGCATAGCGAAGATCGCCATCGCAGCGCGCGAAAAACCCGGCGATCTCTCTGTCGCGAAGCCGAGCGTCAGGATCACCATCAAGGCCAGCGCCCACGACGCGAAAGCGCGCGAGGTCTGGCCCGGGGCTTGCTGATAGGATTGCAGATTGTATTCGCCGCGCTGGACGCCGACGCCGACGACGAAGAACGCGACTGCTGTCGCCGACCGCGGCGACGCTGGCGGGGTGCGGCAGGTAGCCGGACAATGAGAACCGCGAGATCAGGTCGGCGCAACACGCCGCCGCGAAAATGCAGACGACGTCCGCAAAGGCCGCGAAATATCCGAACCCGATGGGTGCGAAGGTTCTGAGTGGGCCAGGCACTTTGTGCCGCTCGCGGACCACGCGCGGCGGGCTTGCCCGGCGCGGCAAGGCCGTCGCGACGGATGCGCGTAGTCGGGCCTGCGCCATCTCGATACAATCTCCGACCGCCAGCGCCGGTCCGGGCGCCTCGCGGGATAGAGGCGCAAGGGGCGTGCCTGGCGGAATTTTTGGAGATGTCGGGGAAGAAGTGAGAGGAGCGAGCGGCTTTCCTGTTGCCACCTTCCCCGCTCGGCGGGGAAGGTGGCCGAAGGCCGGATGGGGCGTTGCGAGCGAGGCAAACGTTCGACAGGCGCCCATGACACGGGACGCTAACTGCTGCCATTCAGGGCGAAAAAGGCGAATTCACCTCGCTTGGTTCGGCGGCCCACGCCCCATCCGGCCTTCGGCCACCTTCCCCGGCATGGCCGGGGAAGGGTCATGCCTTCGAGGTCTCTGTCGCACGTACCTTCCTAGAGCAATTTATTGTGGCCGTAGCAGACTCTTTGGCCTCCCCCTGTCTCAAAACGGGAGGCGCGATGTTTGCGCGGGGCGGTCGCCGAAACCTTGGGAACGGTCCGATGTCCCTGTATGCAAAACTCGAAAAACCGCTCGCGCGGCCGGGCGTGTCGGTCGGCGGGCTCACGGTCGAGAGCCTGAGCCTCGAAGAAACCGCCGAGGCCTTCGTCGATTATTGCTTGAGCCGGTCGCGGCTAAGCTCCGACCGGCCGATCTATTCGACCTCCGTCAACGGTCAGGTCATATCGCTGGCGCGCCCGTCACGGTCACTCCGACAACTGTTCGGCGAGGCCGATTCGATCAACGCCGACGGCCAACCGATGGTGACGCTGTCGCAATGGCTGACACGCCAGCCGCTGCCCGAACGCGTCGCCACGACCGACCTGTTTCCGGCCGTCGCCGGGCGGGCCGAAAGGGCGGGCTGACGCTTCTACATGCTCGGCGCATCGGAAAGGGTGAACCGCAAGGCGGTCGAAGAGACCGCCGCCGCTATCCGAAACTCAGGATCGCCGGCCGCCGCAACGGCTATTTTGCTTGTCGATGACGAGGCGGGAGTCTGCGCCGAGATTGCCGGAGCTGAGGCCGGACATGCTGTGGATCTCGATGGGCTGCCCGCTCGAGCAGGAGTTCGTCTCGCGCAACCTCCAAGCTCAGAGGGGTCGGGATCGTCAAGACCGCGGGCGGGCTGCTCGACTTCCTGTCGCTGCGAAAAGGCCAGAGCGCCCGCGTGGATGCAGCGCCTCGGCTTCGAGTGGCTGTTCCGCACCGTGCTCGAGCCGCGCCGCCTCGCCTACCGCTATCTCACGACCAGCCCATGCGCTCATATGTTATGTTAACCTCAATGCGTTGAGAGTAAGCTCCGCGTTTCCGCGTTAGCTCTCGACCGTTTGAAGGACTTTGGGCATTGCCGAGATGTCGTCATCATTCCGTGTCGACCGCGCGCATGGCGCAGCTTGGAGCGAAATTCGCCGAAGTCGACGCGTGGATCTTCGACCTCGACAACACGCTCTATCCGCCGGACTGCGGCCTGTGGCCGGCGATCGAGGAGCGCATCACCCATTTCCTCATCGAGCATAGCGGGCTCGACGGCGTCTCCGCTCGCGCCTTGCAGCGCTACTATTACCACCAGCACGGTACGACGTTGCGCGGCCTCGTCGACGAGGACGGCGCTCGAGCCGGACGAATTTCTCGAATTCGTGCACGACATCGACCGTTCTTCGCTGCCGCCGAATCCCGCCCTCGGGGCCGAGATCGCACAACTGCCGGGCCGCAAGCTGATCTTCACCAACGGCTCGCGCCGCCATGCGCTGGCCACGATCGAGCAGCTCGGCCTCGACGGCCTGTTCGAGGACGCTTTCGACATCGTCGCCGCGGGCCTCGTGCCAAAGCCCTCGGACGCGGCCTATGAGGCGTTCCTGCCGCGCACGGCGTCGATCCCGCCGCATGCCGCGATGTTCGAGGACATCGCCAAGAACCTGGTCGTGCCGAAGGCGCGCGGCATGACGACGGTGCTGGTGACCGCCAAGCCCGGCCAGGACGATCACCGCCAGGCGTTCGACCGCGACCGCCCGGCTGGGGAATATGTCGATTTCGTCACCGACGACCTCGCGGGCTTCCTCGGCAGCGTCAATCTGGCGCTTCGGACGGCCTGATTTTCAAAGCGCGCGGCGCCGCGGCGCTCTGATCGTCGGCGGGGCCGCTATTTCGCCCTAAAGCGCTGAACGCGGCAATGGGGCTGGCGTTCGCGCTTTCCATTCTTAAATCTTCCGGAACGTACGCATCGGCTCGGAGTTTTCAAACGTCGTCCGTCTCGCCGAGACAATCCGGTGACGGAGCGCTCCGGGCTAAACGTTGGAGATCCGTATTGCCGCCGGCAGGCGAAGAGAAGGCCTCGGGCCGGGGACCGGTTTCGTTTGGAATTGAACGCCTCGGGCTTTTTCCCGCGCGAGCGCCCCGGTTCGCGCTGGTGGTTGCGCTCGCCCTTGCGGCGCTCGCTTTTCTCGGCGCGGGCCGGATCGGCGTCGACGATTCGCTGAGCCAGCTATTCCGCTCCGACGATCCCGCGTTCCGACAGTTCGAACAGGTCTCTAAGGAATTTCCGTCCAGCGAATTTGACGTGGTGATCGTCATTTCCGGCGACAAGCTGTTGGCGCGCGACAACGTCGAAAAGCTTCAGACGCTGGCGACCGACCTGCAGCTCGTCGACGGCGCCAACGGCCTGATCTCGATGTTTTCCGCGCGCTCTCCCGCGCCCGAGGGAGGAAATCCCGCCGCCGCTGTTCCCGGATGAGTTGCCGCAGGGCGCGGCCTATGAGGCGCTGATCGATCAGGTCACGCACAATGAGCTGATCCGCGGCCGGCTGCTTTCGGACGACGGCAAGCTCGCGCCTTTCGTGCTTTCGCTGAAGCCCGACGTCGCCGAAACGGGGCGGTTGACCAAAACCATCGGCGAAATCCGCAAGACGATCGGCGAGGACCTCGACGGCGCGCCGCTGACCGCGCAACTCTCCGGCGTTCCCGTCATGCAACTCGAAATCCGCGAGGCGCTGCAGCACGACCAGATCCTCTACAATTCGGTCGGGTTCGTGCTCGGATGCGTAGTGGCCGCGTTGTTCTTCCGGCGCGCCTCGCTGATGATCATCGCAGCCGCCCCGCCGCTGATGGCGATCCTGTTCACGCTCGGCGTGTTCGGATGGACGGGCATCCGCCTCAACACCTTTCTCAACGTGATGACGCCGCTGATCATGGTGATCAGCTTTTCGGACAGCATGCAGTTGACCTTCGCGGCGCGCGACCGGCTAGCGGCGGGCGATGACAAGCGCACGGCCTTTGCGACGGCGATCCGGGTGGTCGGGCCGGCCTGCGTGCTGACCCATCTCGCCGCCGCCTTGTCGCTTGCCGGGCTGATGACTTCGAGAAGCGATCTGATCCGCGAATTCGGCGAGGCGGGGATTCTCGCGACCGCGATCGCGCTTTTGACCGTGCTGTCGCTCGTGCCGGTGCTCGGCGCGACGCTGATCGGCGACGAGAAGCGTTTTATCGTGGGGCTCGACACATCCGATCCCGGCGTGACGGCGCTGAGGCGCTTCTGCTTATGGATCGCCGAGCGAATGGTGTCGCGGCCGCTGCTCTATTCGCTGGTCGGGCTCGCCGTCGTCGCCGGACTCGGCGCCTTCTATTCCGGGCTCAGCCCGAGCTACAGGCTCTCCGATCAGGTGCCCGACGCGCAGCAGTCGACGCAGGCGAGCCGACAGCTCGACGCGGAGCTCACCGGCTCCAATCCGATCGACGTGCTCATCAGCCTTCCGCAGAACGAGAGTCTGTACTCGCCCGAAACGCTGGCGACGATCGGCGATGTGCACCACGCTTTGGAGAGCGATCCAGATATCGGCAATGTCTGGTCGCTCGAGACGCTCAGGCGCTGGCTCGCAGACAAGATGCATCTGACCAACGTCGACGACGTCCAGCGCTATGTGAAGGCGCTGCCGCGCTTCCTGGTCAGACGATTCATTTCCGAAGACCAGCGCGCGGCGATCGTCTCCGGCCTCGTGCCCGACAAAAACCTGCCGGCGCTCGCGCCGATCGTCGACAAGCTCGACGCGCGGCTCGACGCGGTGCGCCGCAGCCACCCGGGCTACGGGATTTCGGTGACCGGCCTTTCTGTGATCGCGGCGCGCAACAGCGCTGGCATGATCAATGCGCTGAACCACGCGTTGACCTTCGAATTCGTGTTCGTGGCCGCCTTCATCGGGCTTGCGTTCCGCTCGTTGGCGATTGGCGTGGCCTGCCTCGTGCCGGGGTTGTTCCCGATCTTCGCGGCGGGATCGCTGCTCAGGATATTTGACTTCGGCCTGCAATTCGCCGGGATAATTTCGCTGACGGTGTCGTTTGGTCTCGGGTTGAGCGCGACGATCCATTTCCTCAATCGCATGACGCGTGAACGCCGGGAGGGCGAGGACCCCGCCATCGCGGTGGAGCAGGCGACGGTGCTCGTCGGCCCCGCGCTCATATTGACGACGCTGGTGCTCGCCTGCGGGCTGGCCGCGCTTGTGTTCTCGAGCCTGCCGGCTTTGCGCCTGTTCGGCTGGCTCAGCGCCTTCTCGCTGATTGCGGCGCTCGCCGCGGATTTCCTGATCTTCCGGCCCGTAATAACGGTGCTGCTGCGCGGCGTGGGTCGCGGAGCGCGACGGGCGTGGAGCATTCAGAGCCGTTCAGGCTAGCCAGAGGAGAGATGATTTGATCGTAGCAAGCCAGCCGCCGCTCCCGTTGCGAGCGGTGCTCGTCGCGGCCGCGCTGACAGGCGCGGTATCAATGGCGTCGCTGACGCCGGCCTACCCCAAAACCGATCTGTTCGACGCGTTCGTCGGCGAGTGGAGCGGAACCGGAGAGGTCACCAGCGCGAAGGGGGACAGGGAGCACATTCGCTGCCGCGCGACCTACTCGGCGGCTAACGAGGTCGTAGGCCTGTCGCAGTCGATCGTGTGCGCGAGCCCGAGCTTTCGCGTCGACGTCGAGAGCTATGTCGAAGGCTCCGGAGGCGCGCTACACGGAACCTGGCGCGAGACGACCCGCGATGCGAGCGGGCGGCTGACCGGCAGGATCCAGGGCGGCGATTTCGAGGGTTCGGTGGTCGGCGCGGGCTTCACGGCGCAAATCTCGCTGCGGTCCGACGGCAGGCATCAAAGCGTCCACATCACGCCTTCGGGCACGGACATAGGCAGCGTCAGCATCGAGCTCGATCGGCAGGGGTGACGCGTTGTATCCACCCGCCCGGCGTTCTATGCCGGCCGGGATGACGTCCGACAAAACATTCGAGATTTTCCTCGAGACGGCGCCGGGCCTCGAAGTGGCGCTGCTCGACGAAGTCAGAGGCAAGGGCTTCAAACAACCACGAAGCGTCGCGGGCGGAGTCACCTTGACGGGCGCGTGGCCGGACGTGTGGCGCGCCAATCTCTGGGTGCGCGGCGCGGGCCGCGTGCTGGCGCGGCTCGCCACGTTTCGCGCCGAACATCTGGCCGAGCTCGATCGTCGCGCCCGCCATGTCGACTGGAGCGCGACGCTGAGGAGCGATCAGCCGTTCCGCGTCGAGGCGGTTTCAGCGAAATCGCGCATCTACCACGAGGGCGCCGCGGAGGAGAGGATCGCCAACGCCATCCGCGCGACGCTTGGCGTCGAGCCGAGCGACGACGCCGAGGTCGTCATTCGCGCGCGCCTTCTCAACGACATCTGCACGCTGAGCGTCGACACCTCGGGCGAGCCGCTGCACAAGCGCGGCTTCAAGCAGGCGGTCAGTGCGGCGCCGATGCGCGAGACGTTCGCCTCGCTGTTTCTCCAGCAATGCGGCTATCGTGGGCGGGAGCCGGTCGTCGATCCGATGTGCGGATCAGGCACGTTCGTCATCGAGGCGGCGGAGATCGCCGCCGGGCTCAATCCCGGCCGGGCGCGCTCCTTCGCGTTCGAAAAACTCGCGACGTTCGACGCCGAGGCGTGGGCGCGGATGCGCGCGGTCGATCGCGCGCTCAAGCCCGAAGCGCGCTTTCTGGGCGCCGACCGCGACGCCGGCGCGATCCGGATGGCAAGCGCCAACGCCGAGCGCGCCGGCGTTCCGCATCTGACTGAGTTCAGACAAGGCGCGATCAGCGAGCTGCAAAAGCCCGCAGGCGCGCCGGGCCTGGTGATCGTCAACCCGCCCTATGGCTCACGCCTCGGGGAGCGGGAAGATCTGAGGCCCCTCTACCGCGCGCTGGGCCAGACGTTGCTCTCGCGCTTTCATGGCTGGCGCGTCGGCCTCATCACGAGCGAGAGCGCGCTCGCGCGCGAAACCCGTCTGCCATTTGTCGACCCCGGGCCGCCGGTCGCGCATGGCGGGCTGAGGGTCAGCCTCTATCGCACGCCGGCCTTGCGATAGATCTACACCAGCGCGTCGATGCGGATTGGCAGATCGCGCACGCGCTTGCCGGTGGCATGAAACACCGCGTTGGCGACGGCGGCGTTCATGCCGACAATGCCGATTTCGCCGATGCCCTTGACGCCGAGCGGGTTGGCTTTGTCGTCCTCCTCGGGCACGATGATCACTTCGAGCTGATCGATGTCGGCATTCACCGGAATGCGATAGTCGGCGAGGTTGCGATTGACGTAAGCCGCGCGGCGCGGATCGATTTCGGTCAATTCGTGCAAGGCCGACGAGACGCCCCAGATCGCGCCGCCCATGAACTGGCTATAGGCGGTCAGCGGATTGACGATCGTCCCCGCAGCGAAGGCGCTGACAATTCTCGGCGTGCGGATTTCGCGCGTAAGCGCGTGGACGCGCACTTCGATGAAGTGCGCGCCGAACGCGAAGGCCGCGACGTCCTTGCGCGCATCGCCGCGCGACATCGTCGTCTGGCCCTTGTAGAGGCCCGCCATCGCGCTTGCCGGCAGGCCCTTCGGTGTATTCTCCGCGAGCACCTCGAGCGCGCCGCCGGCGACACGCGAGACGGCCGCCTCCAACGTCTCGCGCCGCCCATCGGGACCGACGAGCGCGCCATCGGCAAGCTTGAGGCTATCAGGATCGATGCCCGCGAACACACCGTTCGACTGAGCGGCGGCCGCCGCCAGCCTCGAGCGAATTTCCTCACAGCCCTTCGCGATGACGTTGGTCATCGACGCAGTGTTGTTGGAGCCGCCGGCGACGGGAATCGGCGGATAGTTGCTGTCGCCAAGCGACACCTTGACGTCCTCGATCTTCAGTCCAAGCCCTTGCGCGACCGCGATCGCCGCGACGGTGTAGGCGCCGGTGCCAATCTCCTGGATCGCCATCTCGATCGACGCCTTGCCCTCGGGCTTCAGCGAGATGCGGGCGGCGGCGGGACCTATGTTGGTGGCATAGGTCGAGGTCGCGCAGCCCCAGCCGATCAGCCAGTCGCCGTCGCGCATCGAGCCGGGCTCAGGATTTCGCTGCGCCCAACCAAACTTCTCCGCGGCCTGATCGAAGCATTGCATCAGCGAGCGGCTCGAGAAGGGCAAGCCGTCTACGGGATCGATTTGCGTATCATTGACCCGGCGCAGTTCTACGGGGTCCATCTTTAGCGCGTAGGCGAGTTCGTCCATGCCGCATTCGAGCGCAAACATGTAAGGCACGTCCGGGGGCGCGCGCATAAAACCTGGCGTGCTCCGATCGGCATGAACCACATTGACCGCGGTCGAAATATTTGGGCAGGCGTACATGCGCGCGGTGATTGACGTCCCGGAGACGCTGTATTTGGAGGGCCGCGACGTGACTTCAAAGCCTTCGTGAACGAGCGCCGTCAGTTTGCCGTCAGACGTGGCGGCAAGCTTCAGATGATGGCGCGTTTCGGCGCGATAGGTGGCGATCGTGAAGCCTTGCGCGCGCGTCGCGATCAGCTTGACCGGACGCTGCAGGCGCTTGGCGGCCAAAGCGCACCCAGGCGGTGCGGGCGGTCGGCGCGCCCTTCGAGCCGAAGCCGCCGCCGACATAGTGCGAGATGATTCGCACCCTGTCCTGCTCGATGCCGAATTGCTTGGCGATCGCCGCCCTTAGGCCATAGATGCCTTGCGTCGGTTCGTAGATCGTCAGGTTCGGCCCATCCCAGACGCAGGTCGTCGTGAACAGCTCGATCGGATTATGATGCTGGGTCGGCGTCGAATAGTGCTCGTCGATTTTTACGGGCGCCTCGTCGAAGGCGCGAGCCGCGTCACCGCTTTCGACGGGTCCTTTTCTTTCGAGATCTTGCGCTCCGTTTCGACGCCGGGGCTGTCGAAGGTCGCGGCGGGCGCCTCCGCTTCGTAGTCCGCCTAGACTTGGAAGCCCGCCTCGCGCGCGGCCTCCAAAGTGTCGGCGACCACGACGGCGATGATCTGGCCGTCGTGCCAGATGCGATCGCTTTCGAGCGTCGTCGTCGTCGCCTGCTGGTCCGGGCCGGCCGGCGGCTTCACCTCGCTGCCGACGTTGTCGTGGGTGAGAATGTCGAGGACGCCCGGCACGGCGCTCGCCGCCGTGAGGTCGAGGCCGCGGAGGCGGCCGCGCGCGATAGAGCTCGTGACGAGCCACGCAAAGGCGGGATCGGCGACGGGTTCGTCGTCGGGATAGCGCGCCAAGCCGGTGACTTTGGCGCGGCCGTCGATGCGCGTCGCGGCTTGTAGAAAAGGCGTTCGACCGCCATGTCAGATCTCCATGGCCTGGCATTGCATCAGCGCCCGGACCAGCGTTTGCCGGCCGAGCTCGGGTCTTGTACGCGCGGTCCCGCTCGCCGCGGGCGCCCGTGAAGGCGGCCTCCGCAGCGGCGCGCGCCGAGGCCTCGGTCAGCGTCTTCCCGCTGAGCGCAGCCTCGGCGTCCGCGCGAGCGCCACGGTTTCGCGGCGACGCCGCCGAGCGCGATGCGCGCCTGCGCACCATTCCGCGATCGATGTCGAGCGCGACCGCGGCCGAGGCGAGCGCGAACTCATAGGACTTGCGGTCGCGAATTTTCAAGATAGAGCGAGCGGCGGGTCCACGGCGCCGGCGGGCACGCGGAAGGCGACGATCAGCTCGCCGGGCCTCAGGTTCGTTTCGATATCGGGCCTGTCGCCGGGCAGGCGATGCAGATCGGTGAAGGCGAGAGCGCGTCGGCCGGTCGGCCCCTCGAGGTCGACCTTGGCGTCGAGCGCGGCGAGCGCCACGGCGAAGTCGCCGGGATAGTTGGCGATGCAATGTTCGCTGGTTCCCAGCACCGCGAGGCCGCGCGTGACGCCGTCGATCGCCGCGCAGCCCGAGCCCGGATCGCGCTTGTTGCAGGCGCGCCAGGACACATCCCTGAAATAGGGACAGCGGGTGCGTTGCAGGACATTGCCGCCGAGGCTCGCCATGTTGCGCAGCTGCGCGCTTGCCGCCATGCTGCAGCGATTGCGCGATGACCGGGAAGTCGCGTCTGAACGTCGGGATGATCGGCGGTCATCCGACATGCGCGCCAGCGCGCCGAGCTTCAGTTGATCCGTCCTCGCTGACGATTTCGCCGAGTTCGTCGTGCAGCCCGTTGATGTCGATCGAGCGTGGCCGGCCGCATCACGTCGAGTTTCATGAGATCGATGAGCGTCGTGCCGCCCGGCCAGGAATTCGCCGGTCGATGCGAAGCGGCGGCGAGTCGGATCGTCGCCGCGCGATAGTCGAACGGTTGACATACGGCTGCATCAAGCCCTCATTTTCGGCGCGGCGTCGCGGATGGCGGCGACGATCTTGGGATAGGCGGCGCAGCGGCAGAGGTTGCCGCTCATGTATTCGCGGATTTCGTCGTCGCTTCGCGCATGCCCCTCGTTGACGCAGGCGACGGCCGAAAGGATCTGGCCGGGCGTGCAATAGCCGCACTGGAAGGCGTCGTGCTCGATGAAAGCCGCCTGCATCGGGTGCAGGCGCTCGCCGTTCGCGAGGCCCTCGATCGTGACGACGGGGCGGTCACGCACGGCCGCCGCGAGCGTCAGACAGCTCAGTACGCGGCGACCTCCGACAAGCACGGTGCAGGCCCCGCATTGGCCCTGATCGCAGCCTTTCTTCGTGCCGGTGAGGCCAAGGTGATAGCGCAAGGCATCGAGCAACGCGGTGCGCGGATCAAGCGACAGACGCCGCTCGCGTCCGTTGACATTGAGCTTAACGTCGATCTTCGAGCCGGTCTCCTCGGGCTCGGGTTGCGCCTGCGCGAGACCGGCCGGCGCAAACGGCAGCGCCGCGGCGCCGATCGCGCCGGAAAACAGCAGGGAACGGCGGCTCGGGCCGGTCGGCAGATCGCTCTTTCGCGTCATCCTTTTGATGTCCTCTCAAGGAACCTGCCCCGGGATCAAACCCGCGCACCTTCGATGAGGTTCCCGCGCACGGCTTGCCCGCGGCGCTTGGCGACACTAATTCTACGCTAAGTCGAAAAAGGGCCTTTGGACCGGAGAGGTAAGCCCGGTCGCTCCTCCCACGGAGAGCCTGTACCCGCCTTCAGCGGGACCCGCGACGAGACGGATGGCGCCGCAAGGCGCCGACGGCTCGGCGGGCGCGCGTCCTTGCAGCATCCGTCGCGCCACAATGTGGAGAAGCGCGATGAACATCGAACGAGAAGTGCAAAATTTCCTCGCGCGTTTCCGCTCCGCCTCTACGGTATGCAGACATCCTTGTTTGGCCCAGCACCGTGGGGGCTTTTCCCTTCTCCCCTTGCGGGAGAAGGTGGCCGAAGGCCGGATGAGGGGTCCGCGCCGCGAGAATGCATGTTTGAGGGTTGGACGCGCCGTAGTTGCAATCCTGGAAGCTTCGCAGAAACCGGAGGCGACCCCTCATCCCCCCTTCGTGTCCAGCGGGATGATTGGTAACACTTTGGACCGGGATGATGGGTAACAGAATTTGGGGGTTTCGGGCGGGGTGAGGGAAGCCGGTTTGAGCCGTCGATGTCTTGGCGGCGCATTTGTCGAAGGGCGGAGCCTCGTCAAGGCCGAAGCCGCCGGAGGCGGGGGCCGAAGGCCAGCCTTTACGAGGCTCGGCCCTTCGACGATCATCGGACGCCGAGATCGCGGCTTCGCGTGGGTTGCGGCCTTCGGCGTATTTGCGAGGCGGAGCTTGTGCGACATTAGGCGATCGGGGCGTCCGGCGCCGCGTTTTCGGCTTCGTCAGGCCGCAGGCGGCGCAGCCGATGGGTTTTGGCGTCGATGACGCCGAGCGGACGCGCATAGAAGCGGACGCGCCATTCGCCTTGCGTGTTTTCCTCGATGCACACGGTCTCGCCGGCGAGTGCGGTCGAAATGGCGATGAACTCGCCGCGCCAGCGGATTTCGCCGTTCTGGCGCACCTGGCGTTTCATCGCGTCGTTGGGATAATCGGGCTCGGGAAGCGCGTCGGGAAAGGCGCGTGGCGAGGCTGTGTAAAACCGCGCCGGCGGCTTCTGTCCGAGCGCTTCGTGCGGGCGCTCCTCGTTGTATTCGCGCTGAAAATTCTCGAAGCGCTTCGTCTGTTGCTCGCGGTTGGCCGAGGGCGGCCGCATCGCCTCGAGCAAGGTGAGATGAAGGCGCTCCTGACCGCCGTTCTGTTGCGGCTGTCCTGGGTCGATGCGCTCGTGATCTATGCCCAGCTTGGTCCACCATACCGAAAGCGCGGTCAGGCCCGTCACGCCCGTCGAGGCGAACGGCGGCCCATTGTCCGAGCGGATCACATCGGGCAGCCCATGCTCTCGAAAAGCCTTCACGAACCGGGGCCTGGCTTCCTCTTCGCGCGTGCTCGCATCGGCGCTGAGGCTGATCAGATAGCGGCTGAAGCGGTCGGTGATGGTCAGCGGCTCCAGGCGCGAACCGTCGCCGAGCCGAATCCATCCCTTGTGATCGACCGCCCACAGATGATGGGGCCGCGCCGCCTGCGTCAGCTCGCCGAGCCGCGGCGGCGCGCGACGACGAAGCCGCCGCGGTTCCACATGCCCGAGCCGCTTCAGAAATCTCGCCCGCCGTCGAGGGCGACGGCCACGGGACGTCGGGGCGAATATCGGCGAGCCTGCCGATGATCTTGCGCGGCCCCCAGGTCGGATGAAGCAGACGAAGGCCGACGATCTCCTCGACGAGCGCCGGCGGCGTGACATGCGCGGGACGCTTGGGCGCATGCGAGCGCTCCTCGAGCCCCGCCGGACCGAATTCCTCGTAGCGCGCAACCCACTTGTAGCCAGTCTTGCGGCTGATCGAGAACGCCTCGCAGAGCTCCGTCATCGAAGCCTCTCCGGACAAAACATACCCGATGAAACGCATCCGCTCGTCCATGGCGCAGCTTTCCTTGAAAGGCATCGGCCGGTCCTCCCAGCCGACAGAAAACTGTCACCCATCATCCCGGTCCAGTTTGTTACCCATCATGCCGGGCTGGACATTCGGGGACCTTCTCCCGCAAGGGGAGAAGGGGATAATCGCCAAACTTCGGCTCAATCAAGATGTCTGTATACTGTAGCGCTCGGCCTGGGACCGCGGCGATGCGCGGGCCTTTGCCGCATTGTTCGCGGAAGACGCAACCTACTTGATTTTCTTGGGCGAGGCGCTCATCGGCCGCGCCGCGATCGAAAGCAATCACGCCGACGTGTTCGCGAAATGGCAGAAGGACACGAAACTGCGCGTGAAGGCGCTCGCCATTCGCGCCCTCGGTCCCGATGTCTGCTCAGTGCTCACCGTCGGCGGCATCGGGCGTCAAGAGCCGATCGCCTTCGACAAGCTCCAGACATTTACGCTCGTGCGCGACGGTAAAGATTTGGTCTGCGCGGCGTTTCAAAACACTCAGATGAGCGCGCGAGCCCTCGAGGCGAACGACTTCGCCTGAAAAAAATTCTGCGGCCGGGAATAAAGCCCGAGGAACGCGAGTCTATTCAGTCGACGGATCGCGGTTAAGCGCCGCATCCGCCCATTCAACCAAAGCGGACTTCGCAAAGAAGCCGCAGGCGCGGCGCGCCTGCGGCAAGGAGAGAGCCATGACCAAGACCATTATGTTGGTTTCACAGATCCTGTTTGCCGCCTCACTGACCGGCGCAGCGATGGCGAATGACGCCCGTCCCGCCACTCAGTGGCCGCAGAGTTATTCCAAGATGAGCGCGCATGTCGAGACTGGCGCGCGCCCCCTCGCCGGCAACTCCGCCGAGTGCGCGCCCGGCGTCGCTTCGCCGGTCTGGACAGCCGACAACAATCTCGCCGGCTTCCGCTGCGAGTCCGCCAGCGCCAACGGCAGTTGATGAACGTTCAGGGAGACGGCGTCCAGCGCTCCGGCGCGGCCCCGGGGCGTAGCCAATAGAAAGCGTCGCCCTCGACAGGGCGCCAGTCGTCCGCCTTTCCGTCCGGCCAGATGACGCGCGCTTCGGCCTTCGTCGCTTGCCCGAGACCAAAATGGACCCAAGTGAGCTGACCGCTGGCGTGGCCGCCGCCAATGGTCAGTTCGCGCCGCTGTACGCGGTCGCCGGCCTTCACTTCGATCCAGCCGCCAATGGCGTTGCGGTTCGGCCCCCCCTCTACCGCCTGCAGGCCGATCCAGTGACCGAGCGAGGGCGTGTCGTTCAACCAGAAGCGCGCGGGCGCGTTTCGGTTGACGACCAATATGTCGATTGCGCCATCAAGCGTGAAATCAGCGAGCGCTGCGCCGCGAGCCTGCTCGAAGGTCGCGATGCCCGCCTTGTCGCCCATTTCGACGAAGCTGCCGTCGGCGCGCTGCATAAGCAGATTGTTCGGGTCCTTGGCGGCAAAGTCCTTCATCGCGGCGACGTTGCCCTTGGCGACGAACAGGTCGACGAGCCCGGAATTGGTCACATCCTCGAACTGCGCGTGCCAGCCCGTGCCCGGTCTCACATCGCCGCCGGTATAAGGCCGCGCCGCCGTAACCCCCTTCGGGAAAGCCATGTCGGTGAAACCCGGTTTCGACGGCGCTCCGCCGCCCGGCCGATCGGCGCGCAACAATTTCTGGTCCGCCATCGAGGTGACGAAATAGTCGGGATAGCCGGAGCCGGTGAGGTCGTAGCTCGCGATCCCCATTCCCCAGATGCGCAGATACTTCCAGCCTTCCGCTTCCGTATAGAGATGCGGCGGCTCATGCGGCGCCAGTCGCCACATCTGCTCCTGACCGCCTTCGTAATATTCGCGGTCGTTGGCCATGCGCAGGGAGGCCGCGCCGGAGCGGTCCCAGTCGCTGAACAGCATGGAGAGCGGGCAATAGCTCGGCGTAAGCGGCGTTGGGGGGCCGAAACGGCGCTGCGGCCCGGCGCTATCCTTCGCAGGGCGATAGAGCAGGTTCTGAGTGCAGGTTCCCCACGGCTCGTCCTTGGTGCGGTCGACATAGGAACCAAAGGCCAAAGTCGGCCAGGTCTCCCCCTTCTCCCAGGTCGCTGTGAACGCGGTCCACCAGGCGTCGCGGCTTTCGAAACCCCAGCGGGCGTTGGCATTCTCGAAGCGGCAATGGCCGAGGCCCCGCATCAGATCAATCTCGCCGACCCTCAGCACTACGAGATCGACTTCGCCGTCGCCGTCGATGTCGATGGGATAGGCGCCGACCACGGAGTCGAGCTCGAGCCCGCTCGTCTGCAGATCAAATCTGGGCGCGCCCGGCGTCGACAGGTTGCGAAAGAACCTTGCCTTCTCTTCGCCGCCGGCGATCAGTACGCTCGGGCGGCCGTCATGCGCGCAATCGAAGGCGGCGACGCCGCCTCCAACCATATATTGCCAGTCGCCAGCGTAGTTCGCCTTCAGGCCCGAGGCGGCGGTCGCATCGGTGAAATGCGGCGCCGGCGGATCGTCCGCGGCGCGCGCGGCGCCGCACGCGAGGACGAGGACGAACGCCGCGATCCAGCGCATCAGTTTCTTGTCTTCAGCGCGTTGGCGTAGCGCCCGACGCAGCGCCCCTGATCGAGGCCGCGCTCGATGGCCGCGCGGAAATGAATGCCGCCATAGAGCCTCGAGATCCCCGCTTCCTCGGCCGCCGCCTCGAAGCTCGTGAACTTGCGCGGCGGCAATCCATCCTCGATGTGAGAGGAATCCTCGAAGGCGAAATTTTCGCCGAAGAATTTTGTCATCACCAACGCCGCGGCGGCCGACTGGGTGGAATGTCCGCTCGGATATTCGGGGAACGGCGGCGTGATCAGAATGGGCGTGAAATTGGGGTCGATGTTGGCGCGAATATAGGTCACCGGCCGAACGGTCTCATATTCATATTTGGTCTGCCAGCAGCCGATGAAGGCGTCGGCGGTCACGACGCCGAGCCGGAGCAGCAAATCGACGCGCTTGTCGAGCGGAAGGTTGAGCCTGTCTGAGATTTGGAAAGCGATCTGAATCCAGTGGCCGGGCGGCGTGGTCGACAGCATGGCGTCGTCGGACCAGAAGCGGGCGACCTCCTTGTGTTCGGGCGTCAGATGGACGAACGCATCGTCGACTTCCTGCGCCTGCTTGTAGAACACGGAGTCCTTGTCGGTGCTGAAGTCTTCAGGCGGCGGCAAGTCGCAGGTCGCGCCCATCGGCATGGCGAAAGTGCGCGTCTGACCCCAGTCCGGCAGCAGCGGCGCCTGTTGCTGGGCGATCGTGCTGGTTGGGCGCCAATATCCGGGGCCCGGCTTCAATTCGTAGGTCAGCGGAAAGCCCATGTTGGGGATTTCGTTGCGCCCGTCGCCGTCGGCCCAGTCGCTCACCGCCGCCGTCAGCGCCCGGCCGAAGTTTTGGGAACGCTCGACGACGTCCCGAGGCAAGCCCGCCTGCACTGTCGGCGTGAACTTGTCGTCCAGCGCTTTCATCGCGCGCTGGCCGGTCGGGCCGGTATTGTCGAAGAAACGTCGCGTCGCCGCCGACAGCGCCGCGTCGAGCACGACCGCCTCGTCGTAGATGGCGCCGGGCTCGCGCGCCGGCAGCGTCTTCAGCCCGTTCAACTGGCCAACCATGGTCGCCATGTCCGTGCGCCCGGTCGCGGCGGATTCGTAACCAATCACGCCGAAATAGGCGAAGGCGCGGCTCGCGACCGGCGGCGAATAGGTTGCGGTGTGACGCACGAGCCCGAGCACCAGATGATAGCGCGCATCGAGCACCGCCTCGGGAGTGGGACGGGCTTCGTCGGCTTTGACGAAGGCCGGAACAACCATACATAGCAGCAAAATGAAAAGAGCGTGGAAGCTCTTTTGCCAAACACCCTTAAGCATCGCGCCTCCAGCCCGGATATTTTCTAGTCAACCGTTAGTCGTCATTGCGAGCGCAGCGAAGCAATCCAATTCGCCGTGATCCGTGCTTGGAAAGCCTGCATCCCTTCAGCATGGATTGCTTCGCTGCGTTCGCAATGACGGTGTGCAAAAGCGCCCTACCCCCGCGCGACATCCGGCGGCGTCGCCTCCTTGACGAACGACTCCAGCGCTTCGTCGAGCGGCATGGTCTCCTGCGCCTGCGAGCCGAGACGACGCACCGAGACCTGGCGTTCGGCCGCTTCGCGCTTGCCGATCGCCAGAATGATCGGGATCTTTTGCAGCGAGTGCTCACGCACCTTGTAGCTGATTTTCTCGTTGCGGATATCGGCCTCGACCCTGAGGCCGAGCTTGCGGGCCTTTGCGACCACTTCCATCGCATAGTCGTCGCCATCCTGCGTGATGGTTGCGACCGCGATCTGCACGGGCGCGAGCCAGAGCGGAAGGTGTCCGGCGTGATGCTCGATGAGAATGCCGGTGAAGCGTTCGAGCGAGCCGCAGATGGCGCGATGCACCATCACCGGCGTGGTCTTCTCGCTGTTCGGCGCGATGTAAAAAGCGCCGAACCGTTCCGGCAGGTTGAAGTCGACCTGGGTCGTCCCGCATTGCCAGTCGCGGCCGATCGCATCGCGTAAAACATATTCGAACTTCGGCCCGTAGAAGGCGCCCTCGCCGGGGTTGATCGAGGTCGTGACGATATTGCCGTGCTTTTGTTTGATCTCCTCCAGCACGCGCCTCATTACGTTTTCGGCATGATCCCACATGTGATCCGCGCCGACGCGCTTCTCCGGCCGCGTCGAGAGCTTCACGACGATCTTGTCGAAGCCGAAATCCGCATAGACCGACAGGATCAGCTCGTTGATCTTGTGGCACTCCTCGGCAAGCTGGTCCTCGGTGCAAAAAATATGCGCGTCGTCCTGCGTGAAGGCGCGCACGCGCATCACGCCATGCAGCGCGCCGGAAGGCTCGTAGCGATGCACGACGCCGAACTCGGCGAGCCGCAGCGGCAACTCGCGGTAGCGAACGCAGGCCGTTCTTGAAGATCTGCACATGGCCTGGGCAGTTCATCGGCTTGACGGCGTAGATGCGCTCGTCCTCGCTCTCCGCCTCCTCGCCGGCGGGCCGCGCCATGAACATGTTCTCCTTGTACCAGCCCCAGTGGCCGGAAGTCTCCCACAGCGATTTGTCGAGCAGTTGCGGGGCGCTCACTTCCTGATAGTCGGCGGCGAGGCGGCGGCGCATGTAGGCGACGAGGATCTGGAACAGGGTCCAGCCCTTCGGATGCCAGAACACGGCGCCCGGTCCCTCCTCCTGGAAATGGAACAGGTCCATTTCGCGGCCGAGTTTTCTGTGGTCGCGTCTCTCCGCCTCTTCGAGCCGCTTCAGATAGGCGTCGAGTTCCTCCCGTTTGGCGAAAGCCGTGGCGTAGATGCGCGAAAGCATCGGGCGCTTGGAATCGCCGCGCCAGTAGGCGCCGGCGACCTTCATCAGTTTGAACGCGTCGCCGACCTTGCCGGTCGAAGTCATGTGCGGGCCGCGGCAGAGGTCCGTCCACTCGCCCTGAGAGTAGAGCTTGACCTCCTGATCGGCGGGAATGGCGTCGACCAGTTCGACCTTGAAGGCCTCGCCCTTGGTCTCGAAATAGCTCTTCGCCTCGTCGCGGCTGACGGCGCGCTTGGCGAACGGCTGATCGCGCGCGATGATTTCGCGCATCTTCTTCTCGATCGCGGGAAAATCCTCGGGCGTGAACGGCGCGTTGCGGAAGAAGTCGTAATAGAAGCCGTTTTCGATGACAGGGCCGATGGTCACCTGCGTGCCCGGCCACAAAGCCTGCACGGCCTCGGCCAGCACATGCGCGGCGTCGTGGCGGATCAGCTCCAGCGCGCGCGGATCGTCGCGATTGAGGAACTCGATCTGCGCATCGGCCTCGATGGGGTCGGCGAGATCGTGGATGACGCCATCGAGCGCCATCGCGACGGTGCGCTTGGCGAGAGACAACGAAATGGATTTGACGATTTCGACGCCTGTGACGCCGGGCGCATATTCCCGGCTCGCGCCATCGGGAAAAGTGACGTGGATCATGAACGCTCCTTCGGGCTCACTCGCCGAAACGGGCCGGCGTAAGCAATTCAAGGGAGCGTCCCTATAATGGGAGGCTGGCGCGAGGGCAATCCTAGTCCTTCGGCGGCAAGGTTCGCACGAAATCGAGCGCGGCCGCGATCAGGCGCCGGCGCAAAGCATCATCGCCATAGGCCTCGGGGCCAGCGCGCACCCAGCCTCCCATAACGCGGCCACGCAAGATCATCGGCGCCACGCCGGGCAGCGCCAGCGCCCAGGAATCCTTGCCCTTGCCGAGCCGCGCCAGCATGCCGTCCTCGCGCGCGCCGACGGTGAGATTGCCGTTCAGGAGCCATGCCCAGCCGCCGAACATCGACTTCTCAGTGAAGTCGAGACCGCGCGGCAGGTCGGCGCGGATTAAATCTTCGAGGCCGGGATCGCGGGCCATCGCCTAGCCCACCCATTTGAAGCGGCCGTCCTTGTCGAACGTCAGCGCCCGGCCCTGATAGATGTTCGCGCTCGCGGCCGTATCGGCGTCGAGCCCGGCGAGCAGATACATCAGCACGCGGGCCACGCCGCCATGCGAGGCCAGAAACAGGTCGCCTTCGTGGCGGCCGAGCCAGGCGGCGATCCGCTCGGCAAGCTCAGCGTAGCTTTCCCCGCCCGGCGGCACGAAGCGCCATTTGTCTTTTTCGCGCTGCCCCGCGCCGGCCGCGTCGCGCGCTTCCACTTCCGGCCACGTGAGCCCTTCCCACTCGCCGAAGGTGAGCTCCATGAGGCCTGCGTCCGTCGTGTAGCGCTGAGGCTCGAGACCCATAATGGTTCGCGCAATTTCCAGCGTTTCGCGCGTGCGCACCAAGGGCGAAGCGTAAAAGGCGGAGCGGGCTTCGAGCGCCAGAACGTCGTCGCGCATCGTTTTGGCGAGCATGCGTCCGACCGCTGCCGCCTGTTCCCGACCCTTGCCGTTGAGCGGAATGTCCTTCTGCCCCTGCAGGCGCCCTTCGGCGTTGTAGGCAGTCTCGCCGTGCCGGATGAAGAGGATGCGGTAGGGATAGAGCAAGGCGCGCGGCTCCGGCTGGCCGGCCCGCCTCCCACGGCGCGCCGCCGAGGTCAAGCCGGAGCGGGGCGGAACCCGTAGCGATCGGCGAGCGCGAGACATTCCGCGACGGGCGCGACGCCCTGCGTCGTCGACACCTTGCGCATCGAGGCCGCCGCGACGGCATGGCCGAGCCTCAGGCTCGCTGCGATCGAATAGCCTTCGTGCACGCCATAGAGCACGCCGGCCGCGAAGGCGTCGCCGGCGCCGTTGACGCCCGCGATTGCCTCGGCAGGCATCGCGACCGAGCCTTGCGCAACGAGGCCGCCGCCACGCGTCGCCGCCATCGCGCCCTCGGGGAAATGGGCGACCACAAGTTCGAGGGGCCCCAGCTTCAGCGCCTTCCACAAAGCTTCCGCGACCAGCGGCGGCGAGGCTCGCCCGTCCGCACGAGTCTCGATGCCCGCCACGCAGCCGATCTCATAGTCGTTGACGATGAGATAATCGAGATGGGGCGCGCACCAGCGTCCGAACGCCGCGACCTTGTCGCGCGTCGTCGACACCATCTCGAGATTGATCTTCAGTCCCGCCGCGCGCGCTCGTTTCAGCAGCGTCGCCCACCCCGTTTCATCCTCACCCCAGGGTCCGTCGATAATCGCATGCGCGCCGGGGAGGCCCAGATGCAGGATGCGGGCACTGAGGCCCGCAAAGTCGAAATCGTCGGGCGTGATCTCGTCGGCGACGCCGGGAAAATAGAGATGGGTGCGCCGCCCGCTCTCCTTCGAATTGAAGCAATCCGAGAACGGCGTCGCGGCGCCGGGGCGCAGCTTCAGCCGCTCGTCAAAAATGCCGTAGCGCGCGCATTCGCCTTTCAGAAACCGCCCGCCGTCGTCGTCGCCGACGACTGCGACGGTCTCGACGGGAAAGGCAGGATCGAGGCGGCGCAGGTCGATCGCCATGTTGCAGCCGGAGCCGCCGCCCTGCCGGTCGACCTCCAGATAGATACTCATCGTGTCTTCGGCAGGCCAGCGCGCGACCGTCTTGTTGAGATCTACGCACCATGAGCCGGCCGTGGCGACGCCGCGCCGCATGGATCACGAGTTTCCTTTGAGCGCGGCCTCGGTGACGACGTCGTCGGCGGCGAGTTCACGCGCCGCCTTAATGTCCTGCTTGGCGAGCGCGTCATGATAGGCGCGGACCGCCTCGCTTGGGCCTAGTTCTCCATCCGCCACCGCGCGCATAAACCTGATGACGTCGAGCGGCGATTCCGCGAGATTGATCTTGCGGCCGAACAAGGCGACGCGCGCCCCGTATTTTTCCGCCTGATAAATGAGCTCGAAACAATCGCGCGTCGTGCCCGCGCCGCCGCCGAGCACGCCGACGACGAGGGTTGGATCGTAGCTCGCGAGTTCCGCGAGCGCCCGCGGCCCGTTGTAGGCGATCTTGAGGAACACAGGCCGCTCCGCTTTGGTGAGCCCGGCGAGCGCGCGCACGATGGCGTCGTTGACGAAGCTCGGGATGTCGGCCTCGGCGATGTCGCCCGCGTTCGGATTGAACACTTCGAGAAAATATCGAAAGCCGTTGGCCGCCGCGTCGGCGCGAAACGCCGCGAAAGCTTCGAGGGAGCGCCAGTCCCATTCGAGCCGGCCGTTGAAGGTGATCGAATAGAGGCCGAGGTCGGTCAGCGCCTTGGCGGGCCGCAGCGAAGCGGTGCGGAACGGCCGCGACGGCTCGGCATGGTAGTTCGCGCCGCGATGGACCCAGATATCGGTCGTGTCGTTGGCGCGGATCGCCGCCTTCACGCCGGAGCCCTCGAAAGCGTTGCGCTCGCGCAGCCGCTCGAGATTGGAGACCGACGTCAGCATGATGTCGACGATGTCCTGTCGGACCACCGCCGCGATCGAGTCGAGGAATTCCGCGCGGGTGCGCAGGCGCTGTGACGTACCGTCGGCCTCCCGCTTCGGGCCGACCGCGTGCAGGCCGGGGCCCATGTCGGGGTCCTTTGCGTCGGCGATGATGAAATCCTTGCGCGTGTAACGCCCGGCCGTGATCCGGGCGAGTTTTTCATCCAATCTCATCGCCATGCCTCCGCCGGCCCCCGCCGGCGAACCCTCTCTAGCCTAGAAGCCACGCGGGGCGGTAGAGGAATTGGTAACCCCTTCGACTTAACCTCGCGCCGATGGCCGGAGCGCGCCGCGCGCCCGGAGACATGACGTCGCCCATTGATCCGGCGAGAGGCCGGCTGTCCCCCTTCCCCATTCGTTTCCGGCCGTCGCCTCGCTCACGCCTGCGCGGAGGCGCGGCGCCTCAATTCCACAAAGAAATGCGACGATGCGCGAAGCCAAACACACGAAACGCGCTGGCGGATGGCTCCGCGCTCTCGGCGCCCGGTCGATCGCCGGCCGCATCAACCTGTTGATCGCCTTTGCGCTCGCCGGCCAGTTGGCCCTCGTCATCTACCAGCTCAGCGAATACAGGGCGGTACTGTGGAGCGAACGCCGGCATGAACTTTCCAGCGTCACTTCGCTCGCCCTGTCGATTCTCGCCGAGGAGAACGCGGCGACCGAAAGCGGCAAGCAGAGCCTCGCGACGGCGCAAGCGAACGCCAAGGCGCGCATCGCGACCCTGCGCTACGACGGCGAGAACTATATCTGGATCAACGACACCTTGCCCCGCATGGTCATGCATCCGATCAAGCCGGCGCTCAACGGTCAGGATTTGCGCGAGTACAAGGATGCGGCGGGAAAGAAAATGTTTGTCGAAATGGTCGAGTCCGTCAAGTCAGGCGACGGCTACGTCGACTATCAGTGGCCGAAGCCGGGCAAGAACGAACCTCAACCGAAGCTCTCACATGTCGCGTTGTTCAAACCATGGGATTGGATCGTCGGTACGGGCGTCTATGTCGACGATCTCGACGATCTGTTTTACGCGCAACTGAAGACGCAAGGGACGATGGTGCTCGCGGCTATGATGCTGTGCGCAATCGTGTCGCTCTCCATCGGCCGCGCGCTCGCGGGCTCGGTCGCCAAGCTCGCCGGCACGATGGGAAGGGTCGCCGCGGGCGAACTCGATGTCGCCGTCGAATCCGGCGCCCACGCCGATGAGATCGCGCGCATGGCCGAGGCGCTGCGCGTCTTCCAGCGCAACGCGAAAGAGAAATTTGCGCTGGAAGCGAATTCGCGAACCGAGCGCGAGCAGAGCGAAGCGGCGCGGCGACGCGCCACGGATGAGGCCATTCATACAGAACGCGAACTTGTCGGCGCCTCGTTCGGGTCCGCTTTGGCGCGACTGGCCGCCAAGGATCTCTCCTACCGGATGCGGGAAGACCTGCCCGACGCCTATCGGAAACTCCGCGACGACTTCAACGACGCCCTCGACCTCCTGGAAGAGGCGCTCTTCGGCGTGAGATCGAGCGCCGACACAATTGCCCGCGCCGCGCAGGAAATCACCGGCGCCTCGCACGATCTTACCGGTCGCACCGAGCAACAAGCGGCAAATCTCGAACAGTCCGTCGCCGCCATGCAGCAAATCGCCAGCGCCGTCAGCGGAACGGCGGCGTCTTCCTCCAAAACCAAGGACGCCATCTCCTTAGCCAAGGACGACGCGCGCGACAGCCTGGAAACCGTCAGCAAGTCGGTCGCCGCGATTGCCGGCATCATGGAATCGTCCAAACAGATTTCCCGCATCATCGGCGTTATCGACGAAATCGCGTTCCAGACGAACCTGCTTGCCCTGAATGCCGGCGTCGAGGCTGCGCGGGCGGGCGACGCCGGCAGGGGTTTTGCCGTCGTCGCTTCCGAAGTACGCGCGCTCGCCCAACGCTCGGCGGACGCTGCCAAGGAAATCAAGGCGCTTATCGGCGCGTCAGCCACGCAAGTCAGCCGGGGCGTCGAACTGGTCGGCGCCACCGGCGAAGCCTTCAACCGTATCCAGAGCCATATCGAGCACGTCAACCAGGGAATCGCCGAGATCGCCTCGCAGGCAATCGACCAGTCCGCGACGATCAAGGAAGTCGGAACCGCGATCTCCGAACTCGACCAGATGACTCAGCAGAACGCCGCCATGGCCGAACAGGCGGCGGCGGCCTGCGAGTCGCTCGCGGCGGAGAGCGGTCGCCTCGCGCAAATGGTCGGGGAGTTCCGATTGAGCAGGGCTGAACAAAGCGAGCCGCCAGCGGCGAGCCGCGCGGCGTAAGGATCGAAACGATGAGCGCAGTCCTCGCCGCCTCGCATAAGGCGCTTCCTGCCACAAGCTCGACCGCGGTTCCCGCGATGGGACTCATGCTCGAGATGATGATCTGTGATCTCCATTGGAACGCCCTGCACACAGGCGTGCTCGCGACGCTGATGAACGCCTGGATGAAGCATAGGCCGGACTGGACGCTGTGGCCGTTTCGTCACCTGATGATCGAGGACAGCGAGGTGATGCTGCTGACCCTGAAGTTTGGCGCCGAGATCGGGCTGCCCAGCGAAAATCAGCGCGGGCTTGAGCGGCTCTATCGCGAAATTGCCGAGGCCAAGGCGCGCCTTCAGCCGATCGCAAAGGCGCGCACGGCAGGCTCACGCATGGATGCCGCACAAATGTCGGCGCTCGCCGCGACATGGACGCGGCTCGCCCGCGAGGCCGCGAGGGCTCTGATGAGCCTGCGGGCTTTGACCCAAAGCCGCCTTCCGTCAGAGCATAACGCGGACAACCACACGCTCGTCACCTTTCTCGAAGAGGCCGCCTCGGGCAAGACGGATCGCGTTGGCGCTCAGGGCGACATACGCATTCCACAACTGCGCCAGCGCCGCTCGACCCCGCGCGTTGAAGCAAGCGTCGCCTGTCGGCTCGAGGTGAACGGCGTCACCTTCCCCGCCCAGATAGTCGACGTCTCGCGGCGCGGATTGGGCCTCAGTTGCAAGGCCGACGTGCAATCAGGGGCTCGGGCGACCGTCGCCCTGCTCGACGGTCGACGTCTCGCGGCCTCGGTGATGCGCCGCGGGGGCGACCGGCTCGGTCTGCAATTATCAACCCCGCTTAGCGCGACCGACCCGCTGTTTCGAGCCGGATGATCGGTCATCTGGCGTCGTCATCTCGCCCGCCAACCCTGTTGGGCACGACCTTGCCGGGGTTCATCAGGCCCTCAGGATCGAGCGCGCGCTTGATCGTCGCCATCAGCGCGAGCTTGCCCGGGTCGGCGGTCGCGTTGAGCGCGCCAATACGTTTCGAGCCGACGCCATGCTCGGCGCTGAAGGCGCCGCCCAGCGCGGAAAGACCGGAATAGAGCATCGCCTCCACCGCGCGATCGAGGTCGGGCGCGAAAGGCCCGGCATGATTGAAAATGATGTGGAGATTGCCGTCGGCTAGATGACCGAACAGGAAGGGCGAAAGGCCAAGTTTCGACGAGCCCGCTTCGACTATTTCGACGTAAAACTCGAGCCCGGAGACCGGCACGGAAATATCGTAGGAGGGCGCGCCGGGATGGACGCGATAGACCGTCGTCGTGTCCTCGCGCAGCCGCCAGAGCGCGCGTTTCTGCTGTTCACTGGCGGCGATGACGCCGCTAACGCTCGCGAAGCGGGCTTCGAGATCGAGAAACAGGCCTTCCAACGTTTCTCGCAACGCGCCCTCTTCCGGGCCGCCAAGTTGAAGCAACAGGAACAACGGCATTTCAATGTCGAGCGCCGCATCCGCAAAACCTTGCGCTTGCGCATTGAGCTTGAGGAAGCGCTGCGCCATCGCCTCGGCCGCCTGCAGGAGCCCGGTCGGTAGCAGCGCGTCGATCGCCGCGAGCGCGGCGGCGAAGCAAGGCAGCGCGAACAATCGCGACCGCATTCGCGTGCTGTTTGAATTCAAGCTTCAGTGCGAGCTTGCGTGATGACGCCGAGCGTCCCCTCGGCGCCGATGAACAGATGTTTGAGGTCATAGCCCGCCGCGACCTTCACGACGCGCGTCATGTCCGAATAGATCACCCCGTTCGGCAACACCGCTTCGAGCCCGAGCACCTGATGGCGCATCACGCCATGGCGGAAGGCCATGATGCCTCCGGCGTTGGTGGACGCCATGCCGCCGAGCGTCGCATGGCCGCGCGCCGCGAGATCTATGCCCGGCTCCAGGCCGAACGGCGCCGCCGCCTCCTGAAGCTTCTGCAACGTGACGCCGGCCTCGGCAACGACGACCCGTTCGTGGCGATCGATGCGCTCGATTGCGTTCATGCGCTCCAGCGACAGCACGATCTCGCCGGGCTCCGAGCGCGCGCCGCCGACGAGGCCGGTGCGGCCGCCCTGGGGAACGAGCGGGACGCCGAGGCGCGAACAAACCCTGACGATTTCGGCGACCTCCGCCGTGGAGCCCGGACTCGCCATGGCTCCAGCGCCGAGATTGCCGGGATGCCAGCCGGGATCGAGCGCGCTGATGCGCTCGCCGCGCCGGACCGTCTTGGGTCCGAGCGCGGCCTCGATTTCGGCGAGCGCAGTCAACGCCCTATCCTTGGTCGCCATGGCTTCGCAAGTCTCCCTGGCTATCGGTCAAACATCACGAGAGCACCGCGAAAATGCAAATCGGGCGAAACCTGCGCCGATGCGCCGCCGCCCCGCCAGGCGTCACCCGGGCCCACGCGGCGCGCATCGACGTCGGCCGCGCCGGCGAGCACGACGAGCAGCCAAGTCTTGATATCGGGGCGCAACGCCGTCGGCTCGGCCACATCCAGCCTCGACAGCGAAGCGCGCGCCCTGCCCTTACGGGTCATCACGTTGAGCGCTTGCACGGGGCCGCCACTCAATCGCGCATAGGCGGGCGCTTCGCCGGCGAGCGAGAGCGGCGGCGAATGTTCATCGAGCGCAACGACCGCGCCCTCGACCTCGAGCAAAAGGCCCGTTCCCTGAACCACAACAAACAACCGCTCGACGGCTGCAAGCAGCGAGAACGGCCCGTCGCGCTCGATCCTCGCGAGGCTCACGCGCCAGTCGAAATCCTCATAGCTCGCGCCTCGCGGCTCTACGGCGATCTCGCGCGTAAAACCTCCGCCGTTCTTCCACGCGACCTCGCGCGAAGCGTTCGCGGGCAGGAACATGCTCAGCCCAAAATGCCGGGCAGGTCGAGCTTGTGCTGTCGCGCGCAGTCGATCGCTTCCTCATAGCCGGCGTCGGCATGGCGCATCACGCCGGTCGCGGGGTCGTTCCACAGCACGCGGCCGATCCGCCGGCGCCGCGGCGTCCGTGCCGTCGCAGCACGATCACCATGCCGGCGTGCTGCGAGAAGCCCATGCCGACGCCGCCGCCATGATGCAGCGACACCCAGGTCGCGCCGGAAGCGCAATTGAGCAAGCGCGTTGAGCAGCGGCCAGTCGCGAGACGGCATCGGAGCCGTCGCGCATCGCTTCCGTCTCGCGGTTCGGCGAAGCGACCGAGCCGGAGTCGAGATGATCGCGGCCGATCACGATCGGCGCCTTCAATTCGCCCTTCGCCACCATTTCGTTGAACGCGAGGCCGAGCGATGCCGGTCGCCGAGGCCGACCCAGCAGATGCGCGCCGGCAGGCCCTGGAAGCTGATGCGCGCGCGCGCCATGTCGAGCCAGTTGTGCAGATGCTTGTCGTCGGGCATCAGTTCCTTCACCTTTGCGTCGGTGCGGTAGATGTCCTCCGGATCGCCCGACAGCGCCGCCCAGCGGAACGGGCCGATGCCGCGGCAGAACAGCGGCCGGATATAGGCGGGCACGAAGCCCGGGAAAGTCGAAGGCGTCGGCGACGCCCTCCTCCTGCGCCATCTGCCGGATGTTGTTGCCGTAGTCGACGGTCGGCACGCCGCGCCTGTGAAACTCCAGCATCGCGCGCACATGCTCGGCCATCGACGCGCGCGCCGCCTGCTCGACCGCCTTTGGGATCGCGCTCGCGCGCGCTCCTCCCACTGCGCGAGCGTCCAGCCTTCGGCAGATAGCCGTTGACCGGATCGTGCGCCGATGTCTGATCGGTCACCGCGTCGGGCCTGCACGCCGCGCCGCAGCAGTTCCGGAAATATGTCCGCCGCGTTGCCGAGCAGGCCGACCGAGATCGGCTTGCCGCTCGCTCTTGACCGCGTCGATGATCGCGCCAGCGCCTCGTCGAGCGTCGTCGGCTTGCGCGTCGAGATAGCCGGTGCGCAGCCGCATCTCGATGCGGCTCGGCTGGCATTCGACCGCGAGGCACGACAGCGCCGGCCATCGTCGCGGCCAGCGGCTGCGCGCCGCCCATGCCGCCGAGGCCCGCGGTCAGCAGCCAGCGGCCCGAGAGATCGCCGCCGTAGTGCTGGCGGCCGAGTTCCGACGAAAGTCTCGTAGGTGCCCTGCACGATGCCCTGCGTGCCGATATAGATCCACGAGCCCGCGGTCATCTGCCCGTACATCATCAGGCCCTTGCGATCGAGCTCGTGGAAATGCTCCCAGGTCGCCCAATGCGGCACGAGGTTGGAGTTGGCGATCAGCACGCGCGGCGCATCGGCGTGCGTGCGGAAACACGCCGACCGGCTTGCCGGACTGCACGAGCAGGGTCTGGTCGGCCTCGAGCCTGCGCAGCGTCTCGACGATGCGGTCGAAGGCGTCCCAGTCGCGCGCCGCGCGGCCGATGCCGCCATAGACGACGAGCTCGCCCGGCCGCTCGGCGACTTCGGCGTCGAGATTGTTCATCAGCATGCGCAGCGGCGCTTCGGTCAGCCAGCTCTTGGCGCTGACAGCGCCGGGCCGCGCGGCGCGCGGATGACGCGGGCATTGTCGATGCGGGACTGGGTCATGGCGGCTCTCTCGCGCGTAGGCAAGCGAGGCTCGTCGACGAACGGCTCCCAGCGAGCGTCGCGCGATGACAGCGGGCGCGGGTTCGGCGTCGCATAGCGCGGTGCGGCCAGTTGTCGGTGGCATCGGCCAATCGCCGGTCCTGGCTCGTCGATATAGCCGCGGCAGGCCAGCTCCATCTGCATCGCGTGGACGCCCTTCGCGGGTTGCCGAAGGCCGTGGTGATCCAGCCGCCCTTGAAGCGCCCGTCGATCGACAAAGCTTTGCCGCTCGCGAGCACGTTCGCCGACCAGCTTGACGCAGCGCCGGATCGGCGCTGCGGCCGCCGTTGGTTCCGAGATTGAATGCGGCAGCTCGCCCGTCGAACAGTCGCGGGATGCGCGAGCGGATCGAATGGCAATCGTAGAGCAGCGACGCGGCCGTGCCGTTCGCGCAGCCGCGCGATCTCCGCGGCGAGCGCTGCGTGATAGGGCTCGAACTAGCGACGCTTGCGCTCGGCGATCTCGGCCTGCGTCGGGCCCACTCCCGTCCTGATAGAGCGGCTCGCCGTCGAAGCGTCGTCGTCGGGCAAAGCTCGGTCGTCGCCTGTCCCGGATAGAGCGAAGCGCCGGAGGGATCGCGGTTGACGTCGATGACGGTGCGCGAAAGCGGGTGCGAACGATCGTCGCGTCGAGGCCGCCGGCGAAATCGTAGAGTCGCTCGACATGCCAGTCCGCGTCCTTGTCGCGCCAGCCAGGGCGAGACGAGATGTCGGCTCGATGGCCGCAGAAGGTCGAGTGCCGGTGTGCGGAAGGCTGACGATCAGCGGCGCTTCGCCCCGTTTCGATCTCCAGCCAAGTCCGGCGATCATGGGCAGCACTCCCGGCAACGCGATCGCCGCGGACGGCGGCGATCGCCTCGCCCCTTTCGCACCAGTCCCGCGCCGCCTCGATATCGGCCGTGCAATAGCGATCCTCGTCGAGATGGGGAACGCGCGCCGCGCAGCGGCGCGCACCGCCTCCAGCGCGGGGCTCGAGGTCGAGCGGCGCGTGGAAATCGCAGCCCTGCGCCGCGGCCAGCAACTCGATCGCGACGACGTTCGCGGCGTTTGCGATCATCGGCATGAGCCGCCGCGCGCCATGCGCCGCCATCGAGACGTGATCTTCCTGATTGGCGGAGGTCGGAATCGAGTCGACGCTCGCGGGGTGGGCGCGTTGTTTGTTCTCGGAGACCAGCGCGGCGGCGGTCACCTGCGCGATCATGAAGCCGGAATTGAGGCCGGGCTTCGGCGTCAGAAAAGCCGGCAGGCCGGACAGCGCGGGATCGACCAGCATCGCGACGCGCCGCTCCGCCAGCGAGCCGATCTCGGCAGATCGCGAGCGCCATCATGTCGGCCGCGAAAGCTACGGGCTCGGCGTGAAAATTGCCGCCAGACAAAGCCGTGTCGTCTTCGGCAAAGATCAGCGGATTGTCGGTGACGCCATTCGCCTCGCTGCGCGAGCGTCGCGGCGGCGTTGCGCAAGATGTCGAGCGCGGCGCCCATCACCTGCGGCTGGCAGCGCAGGCAATAGGGATCCTGCACGCGCTCGTCGCCGATCAGATGCGAGGCGCGGATCGCGCTGCCGTTCATCAGCGCGCGCAGCGCCTCGGCGACCTCGATCTGGCCGCGATGACCGCGCAGCGCATGGATGCGTGGATCGAACGGCGCATCCGAGCCGCGCGCGGCATCGGTGGAGAGGGCGCCGCGACACGAGCGCGCTCTGAAACAGACGCTCCGCATCAAACAAGGCCGCCAGCGCCCAGGCGGTCGAGAACTGCGTGCCGTTGAGCAGCGCGAGCCCTTCCTTCGGGTCCGAGCTCGATCGGCCGCAGGCCAGCGCCAGCTAGCGCCGGCCGCGCTTGCCATTCGTGACGCCGCCAAACTCCGCCACGCCTTCGCCGATCAGCGTCAGCGGTCAGATGCGCGAGCGGCGCAAGATCGCCAGAGGCGCCGACCGAACCTTGCGCGGGCAGCACGGGCAGCACGCCGCGCGCCAGCATGGCTTCGAGCAAGCGCGAGCGTCGCAGGCCGGACTCCGGAAGCGCCCTGCCCCAGACTCGCAAGTTTTAGCGCCATGATGAGGCGAACGATCGCGCCCGGCGTCGGCGGCGCCGACGCCCGCCGCATGCGACAGCACGATGTTGCGCTGAAGGCGCGCCAGGTCCTGCCGCTCGATGCGCAGCGCTCGCAAGCTTGCCGAAGCCGGTGTTGACGCCGTAGACCGGCTCGCCGCGCGCGAGAATGCGCTCGACGGCTGCTGCGCTCGCGGCGATGCGCGGCCATGCCGAAGTTTCGAGCGTCGCGTCGGCGCCGCGGTAGATCGCGCGCCATTCGGCGAGCGAGCCGCGCCCCGGAACCATCGCGATCGAAGTCATCGCCCGCCTCTCACCCGCCGCCAGAGCGGATTGAAGCCGAGGCGATAGACCAGCTCTGCCGGCCGCTCGATCTCCCAGATCGCGAGATCGGCGTCTTTGCCAGCCTCGAGCGTTCCTGTTTGAGGAAGGAGCCCCAGCGCCCGCGCCGCCTCGCGCGTCACGCCGGCCAGACATTCCTCGACGTTCAAGCGAAACAGTGTCGCCGCCATGTTCATCGTCAGCAGCAGCGAGGTGAGCGGCGAGGTGCCGGGATTGCAGTCGGTCGCCAGCGCCAGTCTGTACGCCCGCCCTGCGAAACACCTCGATCGGCGGAATTTTGGTCTCGCGCAGGAAATAGAACGCGCCGGGCAGCAGGACGGCGACAGTTCCCGCCTTGCGCCATCGCGGCGGCGCCGGCCTCATCCGTGTATTCGAGATGATCCGCCGACAGCGCGCCGAATTTGCGCCGCGAGCGCCGCGCCGTGTAGATTGGAAAGCTGATCGGCATGCAGTTTTACAGGCAGCTTCAGCGCCGCGGCGGCCTCGAACACACGCGCAATCTGCTCCGGCGAGAAAGCGATGCCTTCGCAGAAACCGTCGACCGCATCAACCAGCCCGTCGCGCGCGAGTTCGGGCAGCATATGTTCGGCGACTTCGGCGATAAAGGCGTCCTTGTCGCCGTGTGCTTCCGGGGGCAGCGCATGCGCGCCGAGAAAGGTGCGGACGATTCGGACGTCCCGCTTCTCTGCAAGCTTCGTCGCGGCCCGCAGCGTCTTGCGTTCGTTCGCCAGATCGAGCCCGTAGCCGGATTTGATCTCGACCGTGGTCGCGCCCTCCGCGATCAGCGCGTCGAGCCGTTTCAGCGAAGCTTCGACGAGCTCGTCCTCGCTCGCGGCGCGCAACGCCTTGACTGAAGACACAATGCCGCCGCCGGCGCGCGCGATCTCCTCATAGGAAGCGCCGTTCAGACGGAGCTCGAATTCGTGCGCGCGGTCGCCCGCAAACACCAGATGGGTGTGGCAATCGATCAGGCCCGGCGTGATCCAGCGGCCCTCGCAGGCAAATTCTTCGGCGCCGTCGCTTAACGCCCGCGGCAAATCGCTCTCGACGCCGGCATAGGCTATGCGGCCATCGCGAACCGCGACCGCGCCGTGCTCGACGATCCCGAGCCCGGCCGCGCCTTCGGCAAATGTCGCGAGGCGCGCGTCGCGGAAAACGCGATGGCCTGCGACTTTCCGGCGTTTGCGAAAGATCCATTCGAAGGCCTCTCGCGAGGGTTGCTGGAGGTTGGGTCAATATGTATAGACATATAGAGAACGGAAATCAAGCCTCGGCTCGAAGGAGCGCGGCGATGCGATCGCTCTATGCAAGGAAGGCGCTGACGCCAGACGGCTGGCGCGACGACGTGCGCCTCGACATGCGAGGGCGGCGTCTTCACGAAGATCGAGGCGGGCGTCGCGCCGCAAGCCTCCGACGAGCGCGCGCCGATCGCGCTTCCCGGAATCGCCAACCTCCACAGCCACGCCTTTCAACGCGGGTTTGCGGGATGGACGGAACGGCGCGGCGACGCCGCTCACGACAATTTCTGGACGTGGCGAGAGGAAATGTATCGCTTCGCCCTCGCGCTGACGCCCGAAGAAATCACTGACATTGCGGCGCTCGCCTATGCCGAAATGCTGGAGGCGGGATTTACGCGCGTCGGCGAGTTTCACTATCTGCACCATGCGCCCGACGGTTCGCCTTATGATGACATCGGCGAGCTCAGCGTCGCCATCGCCGAGGCCGCCGAGCGCGCCGGCATCGGGCTCACGCTGCTGCCGGTTTTTTATGCCCATTCCGGATTCGGCGGCCTCGCGCCGAACGCGGCGCAGCGCCGTTTCATCAACGATCTCGATCGCTTTCAAAAACTGTTCGAGCGGACGAAGGAGATCGTCGGCGCGCTCGACGGCGCCAATCTCGGCCTCGCGCCGCACTCGCTGCGCGCCGCAACGCGCGAGGAAATCACCCAACTCCTTGGACTTGCCGAGGGCCGCCCCTTTCACATCCACGTCGCGGAGCAGACGGCCGAAGTGGAAGGCGCGCTGGCCTGCGCTCGGCTCAAGACCCGTCAGCTATCTCCTCGACAATTTCGACGTGAACGCCAACTGGTGCGCGGTGCATGCGACGCACATGACGGACGAGGAAGCGCGCCGACTGGCCGCGAGCGGCACGGTGGCGGGCCTTTGCCCGATCACCGAGGCCAATCTCGGCGACGGCCTGTTTTCCGCGCGCCCTTATCTCGACGCCGGCGGCGTCTTCGGCGTTGGCTCCGACTCCAATGTGCTGATCGACCTCGCCGAGGAATTGCGCCTGCTCGAATACGGCCAGCGGCTCGAAAGACGCGAGCGCAACGTGTTCGCCGCGCCGGGCGGTTCTACCGCGCGCGGCCTGTTCGAGGGCGCGCTCGCCGGCGGCGCGCGGGCGCTCGGCCGGCCCGCCGCCGGTTTTGTGGTCGGCGCGGACGCCGATGTCGTCGTCTGGCGCGCCGACGCGCTCGAAAACGTTCGAAACGGAGGACGAAGCGCTATCCGGCTGGATATTCGCCGGCCGCGCTCCGATCGACCGCGTCTATGTGCGCGGCCGCCTCGCCGTCAGCGACGGAATCAGCCTCGCTCGGCCCGCATTGAATGATCGTTTTCGCGGCGCCCTGCGCGCCTTAACGGCGCGCGCGCCTCAGAAGCGCGCTTGACAGCGAAGCGAGCTTAAATTTGTCTATACAAAAGAATGGCGCGTTTGAGGATCCTGTTTCGCGTCAGTCCGGGCTAAGGCGCGCCCACATGGAGGAGGGTGGAGTAAATGAGGAAGCGTGATTTTTGCAAGGCGCTGCTCGGCGCGGCGTTCGCCGTTGCTATCAGCGGCGCGGCCTATGCCGATGACGCGCTCGCCAAGGTCAAGGCGGCGGGCGTACTGAAGGTCGGCACCGAGACCGAGTTCGCGCCGTTCGACTATATCGACGCCGGCCAGCATGTGGGCCTCAACGTCGACCTGTTCGACGAGATCGGCAAGGAGCTCGGCGTCAAGATCGAATGGGTCACCCTGCCCTGGGACGGCGTGTTGCCGGGCCTCGAGGCCGGCAAGTTCGACTACGTCGCCGGCCCGGCGACGATCACCAAGGCGCGCATGGAGCACTACCGCTTCTCGCCGCCGATCGCCGAGGCGACCATCGCGCTGATGAAGCGCAAGGGCGACGAGACGATCAAGAAGCCCGAGGACATCTCCGGCAAGGCGGTCGGCGCCGGCAAGGCGACCGCGCAGCTCGCGCAATTGAAGGCGTTCGGCGACACGCTGCCGGGCAAGGTGACGGCGAAGGAATATGTCGGTTTCAACGAAGCCTACGCCGATCTCGCCGCGGGCCGCATCGTAGCGGTCGGCAATTCGCTGCCCAACATCGCCTTCGTCGCCAAGCAGAGGCCCGACACGTTCGAGGTCGTGCTGCCGCCGTTCGGCGTGAAGACCTACTTTGGCTTCATCGGCCGCAAGGACGCCGACTATCAGAGCCTCGACGACGCGATCCAGGCCGCGATGCTGAAGATCAAGGCGGACGGCCGGATGGCGAAGCTGCAGCAGAAATGGTTCGGCCAGTCGTTCGACACGCCGGACACCATCGAGACCCCCAATATCTGATCCCATGACCGACAAGGTCCGGGCGTCAAGGCGCCCGGGTCCCTGCCTATGACTCCAATCATCTACGCCCTGCTCGTAAAAGCCGCGCTCTACACGCTGCTGATCAGCGCCGTGTCGATCGCCATCGGCGTGCTCATCGGCATCAGCGTGGCGGCGGCGCGGCTGTCATCGAACCCGTGGCTCAGTTCGGCCGCCCGCGCGTATGTCAGCTTCTTCCGTGGCGTGCCGCTGCTCGTGCAACTGCTGCTGATCTACAATCTCCTCCCCGCCGTTGGCGTCAACGTGCCGAGCGTCGTCGCCGCGGTTTCCGGCCTTTCCCTGTGCACGGCCGCCTATCAGGCGGAGAACCTGCGCGGCGGATTTCTCGAGCGTGCCGCGCGGGCTGCTCGAATCGGCGGACATGGTGGGACTGACGCCCTGGCAGCAACTGATCCGCATTCGCGTGCCCATCGCCTTTCGCCTCACCCTGCCCTCGGTCGTCAACGAAGCGATCATCATTCTGAAGGCCTCTTCGCTGGTCTCGGTCGTCGGCGTCGTCGAACTGACGCGCATGGCGCAGGACCTTGACACTTCCATGTACAAGCCGCTGCAACTCTATTCCTGCGCCGGCGTGCTTTACTTCCTCGTGACCCGCGCCGTGTCAGGCTTCGGCCAATGGCTCGAGCGGCGCCTGAACTGGGGGCTCTGAGGTGAGGTTCGATTACGCCCTCGTCGTCAGCAAGCTGCCGGATGTGTTCAGCGCGCTCGGCGTGACGATCGGCATCTGGATCGTCAGCCTGGTGTTCGCCGTCGCGCTCGGCTTCCTCGTCGCGGTGGCGCGCCGCTACGGCCCGCGCTGGCTCAACGCCCTGCTTGGCGCCTATGTCGAAATCTTCCGCGGCACGCCGTTCCTCATCCAGCTCTTTCTGCTCTATTTCGGCGGCCCCTATGCCGGCCTCTCGCTGGATGCGATTCCCGCCGGCGTCGTCGCCCTGTCGATCTACGGCGCGGCCTATTTCAGCGAAATTTTTCGCGCCGGCTTCGAGGCGGTGCCGCGCGGCCATGTCGAGGCCGCCGAATGCTCTGGCTTTTCGCGCGGGCAGATTGTTACGCGCATACTCATACCTGAGATGACGATGCTCGTGCTGCCCTCCGCGCTCAACATGGCGATCAGCCTGTTGAAGGATACGGCGGTTATGTCCGTCATCACGGTGCCCGAGCTCACGCTGACGATCAGCGCGCTCGGCACGGAATTCTATGCTTTCATCGAATCGCTGTTCCTGCTCGCGCTCTGCTATTGGGGCCTAACCGAACTCTGCGCCTGGGCCGGCAGGATCGCCGAGCGAAAACTCGAACGCTTCAGGTTCGCAACGCCATGAGCGCGATCAGCGTCAAACATCTGAGCAAAAGCTTCGGCGAGGCCGAGGTGCTGCACGCGATCGATCTCGAAATCGCCGAGGGCGCCGCGACCTGCATCATCGGTCCGTCGGGCTCGGGCAAGAGCACGCTTTTGCGCTGTCTAGCCTTTCTCGAAGAGGCGAATGCCGGCGTGATCGAAGTGTTCGGCGAGCCGCTCGGCTTTGCCGAGGACCCTTCCGGCAAGCGCACCCGCCTGCCCTCGGCGCGCATTCGCGCCGTTCGCGCCGAGATCGGCATGGTGTTTCAGCAGTTCAATCTCTGGCCGCATATGACGGCGCTCGGCAATGTCAGCGAAGCCCTGAAGACCGTGCGCAGGCTGAAGCGCAGCGAGGCGGAGGCGCGGGCGATGCAGCAACTGAAGCGCATCGGTCTCGAATCGAAGGCGGCCCACTACCCCTCGCAGCTTTCCGGCGGTCAGCAGCAGCGCGTCGCGATTGCGCGCGCGCTCGCGCTCGAGCCAAAGATCATGTTGTTTGACGAGGCGACCGCTTCGCTCGACCCCGAGCTCACAGGCGAGGTGCTCAACGTGATGCGCAATCTCGCCGCCGACGGCATGACCATGGTGATCGTCACGCATGAGATCGGCTTCGCCGCCTCGATCGGCAAGACGATCGCCTTTCTCGACAAGGGCCGGTTGCTCATCAGCGGTTCAGCGCAAGACGTGTTCGGGAAACCTCGTGCGTCCCGCATAGATCAGTTTCTCGATACCTATCTCGATCGCGGCGCCGCGATGCTGATCTGACATGGCAAACGCACGCGCCGAGGCCGCTCCATCGAAGTCGATCCACGCCCGCATCCTCGGCGACATCGAGGGCAAGATCCTGTCCGGCGAATGGCGGCCCGGCCATCGCATTCCCTTCGAGCATGAATTGTCGGCGAGCTACGGCTGCGCGCGCATGACCGTCAACAAGGCGCTGAGCCAGCTCGCCCGCGCCGGCCTGATCGAACGCCGCCGCCGCGTCGGCAGCTTCGTCGCCAAGCCGCCGTCGCGGACGCCTTTGCTCGAAATCCCCGAAATCCGCGCCGAGGTCGAAGGGCTCGGACTGCCCTATCGGTTCGAGATCCTGCAAAGGCGACGGCGGCCCGCGCGACGCAGCGACGGCGCCGCGCTCGAAGGGCTCGACGAGGGGCCGTTGCTCGAATTGCTGTGCCTTCACTGGGCCGGCGAAAGGCCGTTCTGTCTGGAGGAGCGGCTCATCAACCTGACGGAAGTTCCCGAGGCGGAAGGACAGTCCTTCGCGAGATCAATCGCCGGGCGCCTGGCTGCTGGCGCGCGCGCCGTGGACCAGCGCGGAACATCGCATCCGCGCCCGAGCGGTCGACGGCAGAGCGGCGCGGCGAATGGATGTGGCGGAGGGTTCGCCGAGCCTCTCAGTGGAGCGCCGCACCTGGAGCGGGGCCGCCCCGGTCACCTATGTGCGGCTGACCTATCCCGGCGAAAGCCACGAACTGGTGGCGCGCTTTTCGCCCGCGCGCGGCTAGGGGAGGCGGCAGATTATGCAGCCTGAAAATCCTCCAAACAAATCCAAGCAAACCCAGACAGGGACCAAACAAATCCAAACAAGAGCAAAACAAATCCAAACAAATCCAAATTCAATCAGGCTGCTTGCCGTCTTTTCAATGGCTTACAAATGGTTAATGCGTTTTTGCTGAGAGGCTCGCCGAATTCGGCGCTCGAATACATATTCAGGGCTGAGCGACGGCCTGGCAATGTTATGCGCAATGTGAATTTGTCCTTTGGGAAACGAAATTCACAATAACATAGTTTTCTGAAATAAAGAATATATTTCTTCTCGATCTCGGGAGCGCCAGCTTTTCCGGCGATGAGGATGGGATCGACAACGGCGGCGGGGCGCCGCCGCTCCTTGTGGGTCGCTCTATGAGGAGCGTCGGGCTCCAGGCCGACGAGGGTGTGATGGTCGGCGTGGACGCCGACCCTCCAAGGAGCATCCCCTCCAGGCCGGCGTGCGCGGCGATGACGCCGAGCACGACCAGAATTGCGGCGAGCAGATAAGCGATCAACCGCGAGTCCTGTCGCGCTCGCTTTGGGTGCGCCCGGTCGAAAGCGCCTCACTGTCGGCTCGAATCGAGACCGCAGCCAGTCCAACCACGCCGGCTATCGAGAGGATAGTGAACATGTTCGGCTTTCTGGTTGATCTTGCGCGATCCGCGACAGGATCATCGCGGAGCCAAGTTTATGAATTGGCAATATTTGTTCGAAGACTCGATCGCGCCGGACCCCGGTGGGTCAACCCCGCGGTAGCGCATAGGCGCTAAGACAGACGCTTCCCCTGTCATTCCCGCGAAAGCGGGAATCCAGCGTGAGATGCTTGGACTGCAGAAAATGGCTCTAAAACTCGAAGCCGCTGCGCTCTATGACACTGGATCCCCGCTTTCGCGGCGATGACAGCGGGCCGTAAGCCGCTCCAGGATTTCCGAGGGAAAATCGGCTTTTTTACTCACCGTTCACGCTGTTCGTACGCCAGGCCCCCGCGATCGTTAGAATCACCTATAGTTGTGCAATAGTCAGTTCAGCAACCTAGAATTGAACCGGAGCCCAGATGAGCCTGTCGATTTCGCCCGTGGGATTGGCTACGCCCTACGCCATGCCGATCGAGGCGCCGCCCGCCCCGAAGAAGGCGGCGCCCAAGCGTCTGCCCAATCAACTGCGCGTCCTGCTCGTCGAGGACGACGACGGCGACGTCTATCTGATCCGGCGCGCGCTCGGCGAAATGCCGCGCGTCACGGAGGTGAGGGTGGCGCGCGACGGCGTCGAGGCGCTCAGCATGCTGGACCTCTGGTCGACGGGCCCCGATCTCGCCATCATCGATCTGAAAATGCCGCGCAAGGACGGCCTCGCCCTGCTGCGCGAGATCGCCACACGCAAGGACTCCAACTTCCCGGCTGTGGTCCTGACTTCCTCGCGGGCCGGCGCCGACGCCTATCGCGCCAAGAAACGCGGCGCCGCGGAGTTCCTGACCAAGCCCGCCAGTGTGGAGAAATTGCACAAGGCGCTGAACGAAGTCATCACCAGACTTTGAGGCGACGAGGCGGCCTCGAGGCCCATTCGACAGGGGGAGAGCTACCATGCACACACTCACTGTGTCTGGCGAGGCGCAGGCTTCCTTGGGCGCCATAAGCCAGGATTTCTTCAGAGTGGCCCCGTTGGCCGAAATCCGCGTGCCGGCGCGCCTGCAGATCCTGCTCGTCGAGGATGATGAGGCCGACGCTTTTCTCATTCGCCGGGCGCTCGCCAGTCACCCCCGGGTCGGCTCGGTGACGCTCGCCGAGGATGGCATGGAAGCTTTGGAGCTTGTCGACAAGCGGCGCATCCAGCCCGATCTCGCCATTGTCGATCTGAAGATGCCCCGCAAGGACGGGTTGTCCTTCCTGAGAGACATCGCCGACCGGCCCTACGCCTTCTTTCCCTGTGCGGTGCTGACTTCGTCCAAATCGGGCAAGGACGCCCAGCGAGCGAAGAGCCGCGGCGCCGTCGAGTTCGTCACCAAGCCGAAAGGTTTGCTCGAATTGCGACAGGCCCTCGACAGGGTCATCCAACGCTTCGGCTAGAGGAAGGCGCCGAGGCTGCTTCCGCCCTGCTCTTCCCCGCAAGCGGGGATCGGAAAGGCAAGCGCTGGGGAGCAAGGCAAGCCCAATCGACGAAATCGCCATATGAGCCACTGCGTCCCCGGGGAACGGGTCCGGGCCGCCTTTCCGTTAGGAGACCTCGTGCTAAGGACCCTTCAGCAGCTTGCCAACCTTGACCGGCCGATTCCCTTCCGGCCGTCCGTTCACAGTTTCTTCCACTCCCCGCCCAGATTGAACGTGTTGCTCGTCGAGGACAACGACGCCGACGCTTTCCTGGTTGGCGAGATTCTCGCGCGCAACCCTCACGTTCGTGAGGTCATGCGGGCCGAGGACGGCATGAAGGCGCTGGAACTGGTGCGCTGCGGCTGGTTCAAGCCCGATCTGGCGATCGTCGACGTTCACATGCCGCGCAAGGACGGGTACTCGCTTTTGGAGGATTTCGCCTTTCTCAGCGAGCCGCGCTTCCCCTCGATCATCCTCACCTCCTCCTCACGCCGCGCCGATTCCTGGAAAGCCTCGGACTGTGGCGCGGCCAGGTTCCTGACCAAGTCGATCTGGCGCAAGGAATTCGCCGCTTCGCTCGAGGATGCGATCGAGGACGCGCTGTGAGGTGGTGGGATTGCCGCGTCGGCAGAAGCGTCTCCCTCCCCCTTGATGGGGGAGGGTTGGGGTGGGGGTGAAAACCTCCCGGCTTTGAGGGCGCACCCCCCACCCTTACCCTCCCCCACAAGGGGGGAGGGAATCGGAGAGGGAAGTGCGCACGATTTTCCGAGGCCGCGCCTCAGTTCAGCGTCCGGCGCTTGCTGGCGAGCGGCAGCCGGACCGAGAACTTCGAGCCTTGGCCCGGCGAGGATTCGCACCAGATTTCGCCTTTTTGCGCCAGCACCGCCTTGCGAACGAGCGTCAGGCCCAGACCGCTGCCAGGATATTCGCGGTGCGAATGCAGGCGCACCAGCGGCTTGAAGATTTCGGCCAGATATTCCGCCTCGATGCCGATGCCGTTGTCGCTGACTTCGATGACGCAGCTCGTATTCTCGACGCGCGCGACGATTTCGACCCGCGGAACCACGCTCTTGTTGTAGCGCAGACCGTTGACGATGAGATTCTGCAGCACCTGGATCAGCATCGTCTCATTGCCGCGCACCCAGACTGAGAAATTGCGCACCGCCAGCTCCCCATGCAATTCGTTGAGCAGCGGGGCGAGCGCGCCGCGAACGGCCTTCGCCGCCTTGCCGACGGAAACGTCGGTCAATTCGGGCGGCTGGTTCATCAAAGTGTACTGCACCATGATGTCGACGAGATTGTCGAGACGCTCCGAGGCATGCACGAGGAAGCCCAGAAGTTTCCTCACGTTCGCGCTCGGGTTGCCGCTCAATTCTTCCGAGATCATCTGCGAGAACGTCATGATCTGCCGGATCGGCTGCTTGAAATCGTGCGCCAGCGCGTAGGCGAAGGTCTCGAGCTCCTCATGCTGCTGATCGATCACACGCTGCTTCGCCGAAGCGTGGATGGCGCGGTCGACGACGCGCCGCGCGGAATCCATGTTGAGGCGTGATTTGGTCAGATAGTCCGACACGCCGTTGCGCATCGCATCGGCCGCCAGCATTTCGTCGGCGACGCCAGTGAGCAGGACGATCGGCAGGTGTTTGTCGGCGCCGCGCAAGCGGCCGGCCAGAGTGAGACCGTCCATTTGCGGCATGTTCTGATCGAGCAGGATGCAATCGAAATGCCGGGCGCCGCAAAGTCTTTCCGCCTCGGTCGGATCCTCCAGACACTGGACGTCGGCGTCTGGGAAGGCGCGCGTCAGAGTGTGCGCAATCAGTTGACGGTCTAGGTCGCTGTCGTCGACGGCGAGCAGGCTCAACGGCTCTGTCATCAATGGCTCCCCGCGCGACGCGCCGCCCGACCGCGCGGCCGCGGAACGGCGAACTCCACGCAAGCCCCTTCCTCGCAATCGAGGAACCGCGCTTCGCCGCCATGCCGGCGGGCAATCCTGCGGCAGATGGCGAGACCGGCGCCGACGCCGGCATAGGCGTCGGCGCGATTCAATCGGCGAAACATCGCGAACGCCGCTTCCCGCAAGGCGCGCTCGACCCCGACGCCATTGTCCTGCACACGCACGCGCCAGAAGGCGCGGTCGTGCGCCGGCCGTATGATCACTTTCCCCTCGACCCCCGGCCGGCGGAATTTGATCGCATTGTCCAGAAGAGCGGCGAGGCCCAGCACCAGAAGATCGGCGTCGGCGTAGACCGCGCCCAATGGCTCGATTGTGAGGTCGGCGTCCGCCGCCTCGGCGTTGGCGGCGAGGCGGCTCCAGGCCTCGCGGAGCGCCGGCGTCGGATCGTGCAGCGACCGCTTAAGCTCCCGCTGCTGCAGCCGCGAATAGATCAGCAATTGTTCGAGCATCGCCGTGCAGCGTTCGGCCGATTGGCGAAGCTGCTCGGCGAACAGCCGCTGCTTCGGCGCCTGATCCTCGGCGAGCCCTTCGACAAACAATCGGGCGAACGCCGTCATATGGCGAACGCTGGCCGAAAGGTCGTGCGAGACCGCATAACTCAGGGTTTGCAACTCCTGTTCGGCGGCCGCCGCCTCGGCGTCGGGCCGCAGGGCGCGTTGACTAGCCGGCATGAGCGTGCGCCCCGCCCAAGGGAGGCAAGCTCGCGGTGCGGCGCCAGAACAGATCGAGCGTCGCGACGACCGCTTGCAGCCGCTTGAATTCGACCGGCTTGACGACGTAGCTGTTGGCTCTCAGATCGTAGGATTTCAGAATGTCGATCTCCGCGGCGGAGCTTGTCAGGACAACGACTGGAATGCGGTTCAGGTCAGGGTCCGCCTTGACGATGGCGAGCACTTCACGCCCGTCCAGGCGGGGCAGGTTGAGGTCCAGCAGCACCAAATCCGGCCGGTAATCGGCGAGATCGGCGCATTGTCCGCGCAGGATGGCGAGCGCCTCCTCGCCGTCGGAGGCGACGGTGAGATTGAGGCGCAGGTTGGGGCTTTCGCACGCCTCGCGCGTCAGCAGCACGTCGCCGTAATTGTCTTCGACCAGCAGGATTTCCGCCGGCCTTCCCAAATCATCAATCGTCATGTTCGCTGGTCGCCGCGCGCTGCTGGTTGATCGGGATTGTGAAGCTGAAGGTGGAACCTTGCCCCTCGCTGGATTGCACGGAGATGACGCCTCCGAACCCTTCGGCGATCTTGCGGCAGATGGAAAGGCCGAGCCCGGTGCCTTCGTACTGGCCATGGCCATGCAAACGCTTGAACGGCTCGAAGATGCGCTGGAAATGGCGCGGGTCGATGCCGATGCCGTTGTCGGCGACCGAGACCCGCCAGAAATCGCCCTCGCGCGCCGCTTCTACGCGCACGCGCGGACTGACGTCCCTCGCGACATATTTCAGCGCATTGCCGATGAGATTCTGCATCAGCCGCTCGAAGCGCATGGGATTGACGACGAGTTGCGGCAAAGGACCATGCGTCACCTCCCCGCCGGCCCGTTCGATGGCCTTCGACAGACTTTCGACGACGTTGTCGACGATGCGGCCGGCGTCGACGATTTTGCCCTGCTCGGCGTCATTGGAAAGGCGCGCGAATTCCACGAGATCGTCGAGCTGGGCGTTCATGCGCAGGCTTGCGTCGGTCACCAGCGCCAGCCACTCTTTTCCGAGCGCGTCGAGTTGCTCGCTGTATTTGCCGGCCAGCCGCCCGGCGAAGGCGTTGATCATGCGCAAGGGCTCACGCAGGTCGTGCGAGACCGCGTGAACGAAATGGGTCTGCTCGGCGTTGCTCTTGACCAGTTGCTCGATCAGCAGCTCGCGCTGTTCGCTCTCCCTGACGCGCTCTGTCACATCGCGCAAAATGCCGACATAGGCCGCCTCCTCGGCGCCCTCGACCTCGCCGACCGAAAGGTCCATCGGAAAAGTCTCGCCGGACTTCCGCCGGCCGAGGACCTGCCGCCCGATGCCGATGATCTTTCGCTCGCGCGTGGCCTGATAATTGGCGAGGTACTGGTCGTGTTCGCCCTGATACGGCTGCGGCATCAGGCGCTTCACATCGCCGCCGACGATTTCTTCGGCGCTGTAGCCGAAGATGCGCTCGCAGGCCGGATTGAACAGCAGGACTTTTCCGTGCGGATCGATAAGAATTACGCCGTCGACCGCCGTTTCGACGACCGCCCGAAGATAGGAGCTTTTCATTTCGCCAAACGTCCGCCGCTGCGGCAATCGAGCCCGCCGCGACGATTGAACACGCCGCGCCTTGCGTGGTGCTTGCGGGGTGAGGAGGGTTGGCCGAAAGGCCAAGCGCTTTGCGGCGAAGTGGTGAACGCCGGGCGTTTCACCCTTCTCCCCTTGCGGGAGAAGGTGCGCGAAGCGCGGATGAGGGGTCGGCGCCGCCTTAAGCACAGGCGCAAGAATTGCAGCAGTCAGCCTCGCCACCTTCTCCCGCAAGGGGAGAAGGGGTTAACCCAGCGCGCGCGCAAAACCTCCGGTGCGTTCGGCGAGATATTGCGCGAAATCGTAGTTCGGGCGCTCGAGATGGCTGAGGTGGCCGGGCGTCGCGAGATCTGAGGAGAGGCCCTTGAAGACGCGCTCCACGCAGCCGCGATCCTCGACATTCACCTTGTCGAGCAGCTTCTTCACGTCAGCGAAATGCTGCTGCGCTTCCACCGAATAGGCGAAGTCCGGCGACATCCCGCCGCCGAACACGATGCTGACTTTGCCGGGTCCTTTCGGATGCAGCGACAGATACCAGAAATAGCCGGGCGTCAGCGTGATGAGCAGGCTAGGGTAGACGGCGAGCAGGAAAGTCGTGCGGCGACGATCGCCCTTCAGTCGCGTGTTGTCGGGATGGGCGAGCGCAATCTTCAGCGAGTCGTCCTTCAGGATGGTGTGATAGTTGAACTGTTTTTTGCCCGGCGGGCAAATCATGTCCTCGAGCCGGGAGAGGCCGCCGATCGTGCCGGAATGGCAGACCGGCAAGTGATAGCTTTCCATGAAATTCTCGGCGAGGATCTTCCAGTTGGCATCCCAGACATGGTTCTCGCGAAACGTCTCGACATAAGTCTCCATCTGGAAATCGTCGATCAGCGCCTCGACCTCGCGCAGTTGCTTCGCGACCGGAGGCGCTTCAGGGTTCAGCGTCACCATGACCCATCCAAGCCATTCCTCGCAGCGGACGGCGGGCAGCGCGTAATTTTCCTTGCAAAATCCCTTGTTGAGATCCATCGCGGGCGCAGCGCGCAGCGAGCCGTCGAGATTGTAGGTCCAGCCGTGGTAGGGGCAGACCAAAGCCCGGCGGTTGCCTGAGCCTTCGAGAATGGTCGACATGCGATGCCGGCAGACATTTGAGAACGCGCGCAAGCGCCCGTCCTGTCCGCGCAGCACGACGAGCGGTTCGCCCGCGAGCTCGAACGTCACATAGTCGCCGGGCTCCTTCAGCGAACTGGCGCGGCCGACGCTGACCCATTCCTTCGCGAACACGTCCTTGAGCTCGGCGTCCAGAAATTCCTGGGAAGTGTAGACGCTGCGCGGCATGGCGCGCGCCTCCTCGAAGGGCGCGCTGACATTCTCGACGAGCTCACGAACCGAATAATTGATCGTCATGACGAAGCCTTGCGAAGATTGCGCTTATATGTGCTGGAGCTTACTCCTCGATACGCAGTTTGTTAAACGCCAAAGGCGCGAGAGGGATGCCGGATTTTACCCGCGAGGCGGCGCGCTCGCTTTATGCCGAGACTGCGCGGCCCGCGCCGCCGACCCGGCCGCTCGAAGGCGACACTTCGGCTGAAGTCGTCATCGTCGGCGCGGGCTATACGGGCTTGTCCGCCGCGCTGCATCTTGCCGAAGCCGGGAGCGACGCGCTCGTCATCGAAGCCAGCGACATCGGATTCGGCGCCTCCGGGCGCAACGGCGGCCAAATCAATCCCGGCCTCAAATGGGAGCCGCAGCGGCTGATCGCCGCCTTCGGGCGCGATCTCGGAGAGCGCATGGCGAGGCTCGGCGACGAAGCGCCCGCCCTCGTGTTCGATCTCGTCGACCGGCACGGAATCGATTGCGAAGCCCATCGCGGCGGCACGATCCGGGCCGCGCCCTATGCAAAGGCTGAAACAGGCATCCGCGAGCACGTGCGGCAGGGCGCGGCGCGGGGCGCCGATATCGCCTGGCTCGACAGCGAGGCGATGGCGCGCCTGACCGGCGCGAGCGCCTACGTCTGCGGCTCGCTCGACCGGCGCGGCGGCAACCTCAATCCGCTTGCGTTTGCGCGCGGGCTAGCACAAGCCGCGCTAAAGCGCGGCGCGCGGATCGCCACTCAGACCCGAGCCATTCGCCTCGCGCGGAAAAACGGTGGTTGGAGCTTGGAAACGGACCGGGGCGTGGTCTCAGCCAAACGCGTGCTGCTCGCCAGCAATGGCTACACGGACGCGCTGTGGCCCGGGCTTCAGCGAACCATCGTGCCTGTTCTCTCATCCATTGTGGCGACGGAACCCCTGCCGCCCGACGTCGCGGCAGCGATCCTGCCGGGCCGGCCGTCAGTCTATGAAATGTCGGCCCTGCACGCCTACTACCGGCTCGACGGCGCCGGGCGATTCCTGATGGGGGGGCGCGGCGTGCTGCGGCCTTCGCCGACGTTAGCCGACTGCGCCCATCTGATCGCGCATGCGAAAGCGCTGTTCCCCGCTCTTTCGAATGTCCGCTGGACCCACGCCTGGAACGGCCGCGTCGCCGTCACCTCGGACGAACTGCCGCATATTCACGAGCCCGAGCCGGGGCTGTCGATCGCGCTCGGCTACAACGGCCGCGGCGTCGCGATGGCGACGGCGGTCGGTCGCATGATGGCCCGCGTTGCGGGCGGCGAGGCGGAGGAGCTCGATCTGCCTGTCACGCGAATCGCGCCGATTCCCGGCCATTTCGCCTGGCCGATTGCCGTGAATGCGCGCCTCGGATGGCTGCGGATGAAGGAGAGACTGGGGCTCGTAACACCCTCAGCCCCAACCCTCTCCCGCAGGCGGGAGAAGGGGAAAGGGCGCCTTGGCCCCTTCTCCCGTTTACGGGAGAAGGTGGCGCGAGGCGTCCGGATTAGCGCAAGACCCTACAATGCAAAACCGCCGTCGGCGAGATGGATTTGGCCGGTGGTGAAGGCGCTCTCGTCGGAGGCGAGATAGACGGCGAGGGCGGCGATCTCTTCCGGCCGGCCGAGCCGGCCCATCGGCTGCCGGTCGATGAAAGCCTTGCGGACCGCCTCTTCGCTCTGCCCGGTGTTTTTCGCCAGCGCCTTGATGCGCCCTTGCAGCGACGGGCTTTCGACCGTGCCGGGGCAGATCGCATTGCAGCGCACGCCGCGCCGGATGAAATCCGCGGCGACCGCCTTGGTGAGCCCGATCACCGCGGCCTTCGAGGCGCCATAGGCGTAACGGAACGGCAGGCCGCGCACCGAGGAGGCGCCGGAGGCGATGTTGATGATGGAGCCCGAGCCCTTGTCGAGCATGCCCGGCAGAAAGGCGCGGATCGTGCGGTGCATCGACTTGACGTTGAGATCGAACGAAAAGTCCCAGTCGCCCTCCGAGCATTCGAGGATCGAGCCGTGATGCACAAAGCCCGCGCAGTTGAACAGCACGTCGATCGCGCCGATCTCCTTGGCGAGCGCCTCGACCGCAGGCGTCGAACGCACATCGAGCACGCGTGTTTCTCCAGGCAAGCCTTCAAGGGCGCGCTCGTCGATGTCGGTCGCAATGACGCGCGCGCCCTCGCGCGCGAAGGCGTCCGCGGTGGCGCGGCCGATGCCGGCCCCGGCCGCGGTTATGACGGCGGTCTTGCCCTGCAATCGCCCGCTCATTCGTTCTCTCCCCTTACGCGTTAGCCAACAGTTCTTCGCGCCTTGCGCCTGATGTTGTAACCTTTGGCGGCGTCAGTCTAGTATGGGTGAACCGTAGGGGCCAGAGTCGGCCCAGAAAACGAATTCGTGTCGAGGGTAGGAATGTCCGAAGGCGCCGAGGCGGGCGCGAAGGAGGGGGAAAACCAGAAGTCCTGCGCCCATCCTCGAAGCGGCAGGTCTTTCCCGCTCGTTCGGGCCGATTGAAGTGCTGCGCAACATCAATGTCGCGTTCCGGCCCGGCGAGGCGCACGCCATCATCGGCGAGAACGGCGCCGGCAAGTCGACGCTGATGAAAATCCTCAGCGGCCATCTGGCGCCGACCAAGGGATCGCTGAAATTCGACGGCGAACCGCTCCATCTGCGCGGCCCCGCCGACGCCGAGCGGCGCGGTATCGTGCTGGTGCACCAGGAAATCATGCTCGCCCCCGATCTGACGGTCGCGGAGAACATGTTTCTCGGCCGAGAGATCCGGCGCGGTCTCATGGTCGACGATCGCGCGATGAACGCGCGGGCCCGCGAGGCGTTGAGAGTGTTCGGCGTGCCGGTGCCGGTCGACGAACCCGTCGAGCGGCTGTCGATCGCGCAGCGCCAGCTCGCCCAGATAGCGCGCGCGCTCGCCGCGCCGCATCGCATCGTCATCTTCGACGAACCGACGGCTTCGCTGACCCCGGTCGAGACCGACGCCTTGCTGAAGCGCATTCAAAAGCTCAAGGCGGAAGGCGTCGCGGTGCTCTATATTTCGCACCGCCTCGAGGAGGTGAGCGCGATCGCCGACGTGGTGACCGTGCTGCGCGACGGCAATTTGGTCGCAACGCGTCCCGCGCAGCAATTGCATCCCGTCGACATGGCGCGCCTGATGGTCGGGCGCGACCTGCTGGCGCTCTATCCCGAACGAACGCCGCAGCCGACGGCGGCGCCCGTCATCGAAGTGAAGAATTTCTCCGCGCCGGGCTATGCGACGGAGGGCAGTTTTGCCGCGCGTCCCGGCGAGATTCTGGGCGTGTTCGGTCTCGTCGGGGCCGGCCGCACCGAGTTATTCGAGGCGATATTCGGCCTCCGGAAGGGCGGCGGCGAAATCCGGCTTGGCGGCGTCGAACAGACATGGCGCAACGCCCGCCAGGCGCTCGCGGCCGGCGCGGCCTATCTGACCGAAGACCGCAAGGGCAAGGGCTTGTTGCTCGAGGAGCCGATCGCGCTCAATCTGACGCTGGCCGCGCTCGACGATTTTCAGCGCGGTCCGCTGATCGACGTCGCGCGGGAGAAACGCGCGCTCGACGACGCGGTCAAGCGGTTCGATATCAGGGTTGGCGACCGGCGGCTGACCGCCGGGCAAATGTCGGGCGGCAATCAGCAGAAATTGCTGATCGCCAAGATGATGCTGACCGACCCCAAGGTCGTCGTGATCGACGAGCCGACCCGCGGCGTCGACATCGGCGCCAAGCAGCAGATCTATCAATTCATCGCCGGCCTGGCGGCTGAAGGCCGCGCAGTGATTGTGATCTCCTCCGAGATGGCCGAACTCATCGGCATCTGTCATCGCATTCTCGTCATGCGCAACGGCCAGATGGTCGGCGAGGTCGAGGGCGAACACATGAACGAACACGAAATTGTCGTGCTGGCCGCCGGGGTCGATACGCAAGAGGAAACGGCGGCATGACCGAGGCGACGCAGGAACTCGTCGTACAAAAGCGGCGGCGGATGGAAATCAGCGCGGTCGCGCCGTTCATCGCGCTGCTGCTGCTCGGCGTGCTCGGAGCGGTCGTCAATCCCCGCTTCCTCGGCGTCGACAATATCTCCAACGTGCTGACGCGCAGCGCGTTCATCGCCACCATCGCGGTCGGACAGACCCTCGTCATCACCGGCGGCGGGCTCGATCTGTCGGTCGGCGCCATGGCGGCGTTCGTGGCCGGGGTGATGATTCTTTTTCTCAATTCGGGGATCATCGAAAACTATCCGCTACTCATCCTCGCGGCGATGGGCCTGTCTTTGATCGTCGGGGCGTTGTGCGGTTTGTTCAACGGCCTGACGACGACGCTCGGCAAGATCGAGCCTTTCATCGTCACGCTGGGGTCGATGGGAATATTCCGCTCGCTGGTGACCTGGCTCGCGCAGGGCGGCTCGATCACCATCCACAATTCCGAGCTTCGCGAGGCCTACCGTCCCCTCTATTTCGGCAATGTGCTCGGCATCCCCTATCCGGTGCTCGTCATCGTCGGCGTCGCCGCGATCGGCGCGTTCCTTCTCTATGCGACCGCCTATGGCCGGCGCGTGCGGGCGGTCGGCTCCAACGAAGACGTCGCGCGTTTCTCCGGAATCAATGTTACGCGCGTGCGCACGCTCACTTATGTGTTCCAGGGCGTCTGCGTCGCGATCGCGGTCATCGTCTACGTGCCGCGGCTCGGCTCGACGACATCGACGACCGGCCTCGGCTGGGAGTTGCAGGCGATCACAGCCGTCGTCATCGGCGGCACAAGGCTGAAAGGCGGCGTCGGTCGTGTCTGGGGCACGATCGCCGGCGCGCTCATTCTCGAGGTCATCGGCAACATCATGCTGCTGTCGAGCCTCGTCAGCGAATACCTCATCGGCGCGGTTCAGGGGGCGATCATCATCATAGCGATGCTCGCGCAACGCAGCCTGCTGCGCCGGTGAGGGGGAATGGAGATTCGTCGGCGCCGCCGTCGATCTCGTGATGCAAAGGGAGTGAAACGATGAAATCTGTATTGGCGGGCATTGCGGCCCTCGGCCTGATGGTCGGGGCGGCTGAAGCGCAGGAAAAGCTCACGATGGCGGTGTCCATACCCTCGGCCGATCACGGCTGGACCGGCGGCGTCGTGTTTCATGCGACGGAAGAGGCGAAATCGCTCGAGAAGCAATATCCCGGGCTCAAGGTGATCGTGAAGACGTCGCCGGACGGCGCCGCGCAGGCCAACGCGCTGGAAGACCTGACGACGCAGGGCATCAATGCGCTCGTCGTGCTGCCGCACAACCCCGATGAACTCACCGACCCCATCAAGAAGGTGAAGGAAAAGGGCGTGTTCATCACGGTCGTCGACCGCGCGCTGCGCGAGCGTTCGATCGAGGACCTTTACGTCGCCGGCAACAATCCCGAGCTCGGCCGGGTCGCCGGCAACTACATCAAGAAGAAGCTCGACGGCAAGGGCGACATCGTGGTCATCCAGGGCCTGCCGATCCCGATCAACGAGCAGCGCGTCAATGCGTTCAAGGAGTCGATCAAGGATACGAACATCAAGATCCTCGACAGCCAGTTCGGCAACTGGAGCCGCGACGACGCGTTCAAGGTGATGCAGGACTTCTTGACCAAATATCCGCATATCGACGCGGTGTGGTGCCAGGACGACGACATGGCGGTGTCGGTGCTCGAGGCCGTCAAGCAGGCCAAGCGCGACGACGTCAAGTTCGTCATCGGCGGCGCCGGCATGAAGGAAATGGTGATGAAAGTGATGAACGGCGACCCGATGATTCCGGTCGACGTGCTCTATTCGCCCTCGATGGTCGCCGTCGCGATGGACCTCACCGCCGCCGGCCTTGTCAACCATCTCCCCGTGCGCGGCAACTACATCCTCAACGCCACGCTGATCACCAAAGAGAACGCGAAGGATTTCTATTTCAAGGATTCGCCGTTCTGATATCAGGAGAGCGAGCTCGATCAGACAGAAGCAAACCGCCTCCCTCCCCCGAGGATTTGCTGCGCAAATCCGGAGATGGGGGAGGGTTGGGGAGGGGGTGAAAACCACCAAGCTTTCAGGGCGTACCCCCCACCCTACCCTCCCCCACAAGGGGGGAGGGAATCGGAAAGCACGATTCAATAGGAGCATTCATCATGGCGGGCATGGTCAAGGGACCGGCGATCTTTCTGGCCCAGTTCGCGGGCGATGCGGCGCCGTTCAATACGTTCGACGCGATCTGCGGCTGGGCCGCTTCGCTCGGCTACAAGGGCGTGCAGGTGCCGACCTGGGACGATCGGCTGATCGACGTCGTCAAGGCCGCGGAGTCGCAGGCCTATTGCGACGACATCGCGGGCGTCGCGAACAAACACGGCCTTGCCATCACCGAACTCGCGAGCCACGTGCACGGCCAGCTCGTCGCCGTCAATCCCGTCTATGACGAAGCCTTCGACGGCTTCGCGCCGCCGCAGGTGCGCGGCAATCCCGCTGCGCGGCAGACGCTGGGCGGTGGAGCATCTGATGAACTGCGCCAAGGCGTCGCGACGGCTGGGCTTGACCGCGCATCCGACCTTTTCCGGCGCGCTTGCCTGGCCCTTCCTCTATCCCTGGCCGCAGCGTGCGCCGGGCCTGATCGAGACGGCCTTCGCCGAACTCGGTCGCCGCTGGCGGCCGATCCTCGACGCCTTCGAGGATGCCGGCGTCGATGTCTGCTACGAGATCCATCCCGGCGAGGACATCTTTGACGGCGCGACCTTCGAGCGGTTCCTGGATGCCGTCGGCGGACACAAGCGCTGCGCCATCAACTACGACCCCTCCCATTTCCTGCTGCAGCAGCTCGACTACCTGGCCTTCATCGACATCTATCACGAGCGCATAAAGGCGTTTCATGTGAAGGACGCCGAGTTCAACCCGACCGGGCGGCAGGGCGTCTATTCGGGCTACGCGTCCTGGGTCGAGCGCGCCGGCCGCTTCCGCTCGCTCGGCGACGGCCAGGTCGATTTCACCGGCATTTTCTCCAAGATGGCGCAGTATGGCTACTCATCCTGGGCCGTGCTCGAATGGGAATGCGCCCTCAAACATCCGGAAGACGGAGCGCGCGAGGGCGCTCCCTTCATTGAAGCGCATATCATCCAAGTCACAGACAAGGCCTTCGACGATTTCGCGGGCAGTTCGATCGACGAAGCGCGCATCAAGCGCGCGCTCGGGATTTAGTGGGAGCCACGCGGGCTAGTCGTCCCCTCCCCTGCGAAGCGGGGGAGGGCAAGGGTGGGGGTCTCAACGCGCACGACGCTTGGTTGTTTGAGCGCCTGGGCGCGCCCCCACCCCGGCCCTCCCCCGCAAGCGGGGGAGGGAGAGCTCACATCGGCCTCGGCCTCCAACCAATCCAGTCCGCCTTCAGGCTAGCGATATAGAGCCGGTCGCCGAATTCGGCCGCCGACGTCGTCTCGGGACAGGCGCCCGTGGGGTCTTGCAGGCTCACGAGGATTTCGCCGCGATCGTTGAAGGCGAAGACGTGGCTGTAGTCTTTCGGGATGGGTTGCAGGAAGGCCGGCAGGCGCAACGCGACCTTGCGCAGGAAGGGTTTCTCCGCAAGCTGGTCGATAGCGGGATTGCGCGGCTTGACGAGGCCGCACCAGATCCGCGGCTCGCCGTTCGCTCCCGGCAGGCCCCGCGCCAGATTGTCGGGAAAGCCCGGCAGGTTGTCTATCAGCACGGATGCGCCGCCGGTGGCCCCACGTGTCAGATCGAAGCCGCGCGCTTCGACGGGGAGGCGCCAGATGCGATATTTGCCGGTTTCGTTGACGAACAGTGAACGCTCATCGCCAGAAAGGGCGACACCATTCGCGAAGGAAAGGCCGTGCGCGACGAGGCGCGTCTCGCCGGTCGTCGGGTCGTGCGCCAGAACACGGCCGGTCGCGCTCTGTTCCAAAATGTCGCGCTTGCTCGCCTCGAAAGCCGTACCCCAACGCTCCGCGCCGAAGCGCGTCGAGGAGTCGGTGAAATAGATCAGGCCGTTCGCCGCGACGACGACGGAATTGGCGAGCAGCAAGGGCTGCCCGTCGAAGCGATCGACAAGGATCGCCACCACGCCGTCGGGCGCGACGCTGAGCAGGCCTCGTTTCGCGTCGGCGACGATGAGGCGGCCCGCGCCGTCGAAGGCCAGCCCGAGCACGCGGCCGCCGGTCTTGCCAAAAATCTCGAAGCCGCCGCCGTCAGGATCCATGCGTAGAATCTCGCCGCTGCTGACGCCGGTGTAGAGGCGGCCGTCGGGGCCGAAGGCGAGGTGTTCGGGTCCGGAACGCCCTTGAAGCGCGATGCGACGCAGGCCTTGCAGCGAATTGTTCTGAGCGAATGGCCCGGTATAGCCGGGATCCGGACGCGGCGACCACCTGAGCGGCCGGATCGGAACCGGCCAGGCGAACAGATAGAGCGCGAGCGCGACCAGGACAGCCGCCGCCGCTTCCAGAAACGCCATCGTGGGCGCCTCCCCTTAACCGCGCATATATATCAACCTGCGAGGCTCGGCCCGAAATGTCGATAGCCGCTCCCCTCGCCGGCGAACCCCGCTCCGCGCTCAGCGCCGCGCCGACGTCTTACGCGCCCGCGCCGCTCGCGCTGGCGCTCGCCGTGTTCGCGCTTTGCGCCTTTTCGCCGAGCGTGCTCAACGACGGCGATACTTTCTCGCATATCGCGACCGGGCAGTGGATCCTCGAGCATCGCGCCGTTCCGCACTCAGATCCCTTCACCTTCAGTTTTACGGGCGCGCCCTGGACGGCGCACGAATGGCTGAGCGAGGTGTTTTTGGCGCTGGCCTATCGCGCCGCCGGCTTCGCGGGCGTCATGCTGCTGACGGGCGCGGCGGCGGCGGCGGCGGTCTATATCGTCACGCGCCGCACGGTCGACCGGCTCGCGGGGCCCGCGGGCCTCGTGCTGGCCTTGGGGTCGCTCGCGCTGATCTCTCCGGGGCTGCTGGCGCGGCCTCACATACTCGCCCTGCCCTGCCTCGTCGTCTTTGCCGCCGGGCTGATGGATGCGCGCGAAAGCGGCCGCAAGCCGCCGCTGGCGCTGGCCGGCGTGATGTGGATCTGGGCCAATCTGCATGGCGGCTACGCCTTCGGACTGGCCCTCGCTTTGCTGTTCGGCCTCGAGGCGGTCTGGCGCGCCGACCGCGACCAGCGGCTCGCCATCGCGCAAGGCTGGGTGCTGTTCTTTTATGCGAGCCTGATCGCGGCGCTGGCGACGCCGTCCGGTTTCGACGGGCTGCTGTTCCCCTTCAAGCTCTTGGGCAATTCCGAGCTTTCGGGGATCGGCGAATGGCGGCCTGAGGATTTCTCCCATCCCGGCCCGATGGAGCTGTTCCTGCTCGGCCTCATCGGCTTCGCGCTCGTCAAGCCGCTGCGGCTCGACCTTCTGTCCGCCGCGCTGCTCGTCGGACTGATCCATCTGTCGCTGCAGCATTCGCGCCACGAACTGCTGCTCGCAGTCCTCGCGCCTATGCTGCTCGCCAGGCCCGTCGCGGCTGCGCTCGAGACGCCCCCGCCGGCGCCGCCGGCCTCGCGCCGTCTCGCGCTCGCCTTTCTCGTCGGCGGGCTGGCGCTTGCCGGCGCCCGTCTCGCGCTGCCCGTAAAACCGCTCGACACGGCCTCCGCCCCGAGCCGGGCGCTCGCCGCCTTGCCCGACGCGCTCAAGGCGAAAAACGGGCTCAACGGGTATTCGCTTGGCGGCTACCTCATTTTCGACAAGGTCCGGCCTTTCATCGACGGCCGCGCGGACATGTTCGGCCCGGACTTTCTGGCCAACTATCGCCGCATCGCGGCAGGGGATCCCGAGGCCATCGAGACGGCGCTGAAACGCTATGACATCGGCTGGACGATCTTTCCGCCCGAGGCCGGGGCGAACGCCGCGCTCGACAGGGAAGCCGGCTGGCGGAGACTCTACGCCGACAGCCATGCCGTGGTGCATGCCCGCGCCGGGGCGGAGCTCGGGCTGCGCAGCGACTGAAGGTTCATCTGGGGTTCACAAGGGTCGTGAGAGCCTCAGGCTCACTGATCTAGGCGGGTTGCGAGGGAGTAGCGTCAGGATGAAGAGAATATTGGGGCTTTCGCTTGCAGCCGCGGCGGCGTTGTCGCTCTCGGCCTGCAACACGCCCGAGGGCCAGAACGCCGGCGCCGGCGCGGTGTTCGGCGGCGCGACCGGCGCGTTGGTCGGCGCCGCTGTGGGCGGCACGCCGGCCGCCGCCGCGATCGGCGGCGTCACCGGCGCCGCAGCGGGCGCGATGATCGGCGCGGCGTCGACGCCGCCCCCGCCCCCGCCGCCAGGCTATTACGGGCCGGGACCGGGCTATAACGGGCCGCCGCCCGGACCGGGCTATAACGGACCGCCGCCCGGACCCTATGCTGGCGGGCCCCCGCCCGGCGGTCCGCCCCCGCATTGCGTGCGGTGGGGTTACGATTATTACGGCAATCGGGTCTGCCGCGCCTACGGCTACTACTGAGCGGCGACTTGGCCGGCTTCAGTGCCGATTCCCCGCTCGTCTCCCGCTTGCTGCCCTCGCCAAACCACGGCGAGCGGCGCGAGGGGAGCCGGGTCGATTGCCTCATCCTGCATTACACCGGCGTGCCGACGCTGGAATTCGCGCTCGACCTGCTGACCGACCCGAAGCGCGAGGTCTCGAGCCACTACGTGATCGCCGAGGACGGCGAGATCTGGCAGCTCGTGCCCGAGGCGCGCCGCGCCTGGCACGCGGGCGTCGGGCAATGGAAAACGGAGCGCGACCTCAACTCCGCTTCCATCGGCATCGAAATCGCCAACCCCGGCCATGACGGCGGCCTGCCGGCTTTTCCCGATGCGCAGATCGCCGCGACGATCGCGCTCGCCAGGGACATAATCTCGCGCTGGCGCATAAGGCCCGAGCGCGTGCTCGCCCATTCCGACATCGCGCCGTCGCGAAAGATCGACCCCGGCGAGCGCTTTCCCTGGGGCCGGCTCGCGGCTGCGGGCGTCGGTCACTGGCTTGAGCCCACGCCGATCGAGGGCGGCCCGCTGTTCGCCCGCGCCGAGGAGGGCCCGCCGATCCGCGCTTTGCAGACCCTGCTCGCGCTCTACGGCTACGCGATCGAGCCGACCGGCGTCTACGACCGACGCGACCGAAACAACCGTCGCCGCCTTCCAGCGCCATTTCCGCCCCGAGCGCGTCGATGGGTTTGCTGACGCCTCGACGGTCACGACATTGCGGGCGCTGATTGATGGGCTGAAGTAGGCTTGGCGATGAGCGCCTAAGCCACTTCTGGTCGTTTGAGCTTGGTGAGATGAAACTCGCCGGCGCGATTGCGTATTTGCGCCAAATCGTAGCTCATTTGCAGCCGCAACCAGAAATCGGCGCTGCCGCCGATGACCCGCTCAAGGCGGTAAGCCATTTCAGGCGTAATGCCGCACTGGCCGTTGATGAGCCGATAAAGCTGCTGGCGTGTAACGTCGAGAGCTTTGGCGAGTTCGGCGACCGACAGCCCCAAGGCTTCGATCTCATCCTTCAGCCCATGTCCGGGATGGGGCGGGTTCTTCATCATGTGGGCCTCCATCAATGATAGTCGATCAGTTCGACCGCTGAGGCCTCGCCGTCAGCAAATCGGAAGACGATGCGCCAATTGGCGCGAACCGTAACCGCCCAAAAGCCTTTCAGTTCGCCCTTGAGCGCGTGCAGCCGCAAGCTTGGAATGTCGAGGTCCTCAATCACCCTGGCGTTGTCGAGATAAGCCAGCAGCGTCGAAATCCGATTGACAAGATCAGGGCGCAATAGCTTGCGGTCGTCGTCCTCATAGAGCTTCTTCAGCCCTTTATGATTGAAGCTCGCAATCATGCAGCAATGTAGCATGTCGTACACCATGCTACAAGCGGATAACGAAGCCTTCGGGCTATTTCACTGCGTTGGCCAGGCGCTGTCGCAAATGTCTTGCGATGCGGTCAGGACGCCGCGCGCGCTGATTGGGAGGCTGAAATAGGCCGGGAATGTGCGCCTTCCCCGCGAAGACGCACGTCACCACGCCCGGCGCGCCATCGCCTTTGGCTCCGCCGGCGGCCTCGCCCTCAATCCTATCAGGTGACAGATCGCGAACACGAGGTCGGCGCGGTTCATCGTGTAGAAATGCAGTTGCGTCACGCCGCGGTCGATGAGGTCGATGACCTGCTCGGCGCAGACGGCGGCGGCGACCAGGCGGCGGGTCGTCACGTCGTCTTCGAGCCCCTCGAACCGCTCGGCGAGCCAGGCCGGCACGCTCGCCCCCGCCCGCTTCGCAAATCCCGCCGTCTGCCGAAAATTCTGCACCGGCACGATGCCCGGCACGATCGGGATGTCGATGCCCGCCGCCGCGCAGACGTCGACGAAGCGGAAGTAGACGGAATTGTCGAAGAAGAACTGGCTGATCGCCCGGTCGGCGCCCGCGTCGACCTTGCGCTTCAGCGCCTCGATGTCATGCAGCAGGTTCGGGCTTTGCGGATGTTTTTCGGGATAGGCCGAGACCGACACCTCGAAATCGCCGGCCCGCTTGATCGCGGCGACGAGGTCCTCGGTGCGCTGGTAGCCGTCGGAGTGCGCGGCATAGGGCGCGTCGACGCCGCCCGGCGAATCGCCGCGCAGCGCGACGATGTGGCGGACGCCCGCGCCTCGATAGTCGGCGATCACGCTGTCGATCTCGCTCTTCGAGGCGCCGACGCAGGTCAGATGCGCCGCGGGCTTCAGGTCGGTTTCAAGCGCGATGCGCGCGACGGTGGAGTGGGTGCGCGCGCGGGTCGAGCCGCCCGCGCCATAGGTGACGGAGACGAACTGAGGCTCCAGCGGCGCGAGGCGCTGCACCGATTCCCACAGCGCCTTCTCCATCTCCTCGCTCTTCGGCGGGAAGAATTCGAACGACACGCGGACAGGCGCGCCCGACCGGCTCAATCGCGCAGGGCTTGGCGACATTCAGGCAAACTCCCGGTTCGGCACGCGGAGATCGTCGGAAAGGACGCGCGGATCGCGGGCAAGCCAGATCGCGACCGTCAGCTTGCCTGGCTCCTGGTCTCCCGGCGCGACGAGTTTTACGCTCGCTTCGACAAGCCCCGCCTCAGCAAGGTATCCGGCCACTTCCTCGCCGGAAAAGCCGAGCCGGCGGTGCGCGAATTTTTCGCGCATGTCCTCTTGAGCGTGGGCCGCGAAATCGACGACCAGCAGCCGCCCGCCGGGCCGCAAGGTCCGCGCGGCCTCGCGAACGGCGCGGGCGGGATCGTCGAGGAAATGCAGCACCTGATGGATGATGACGAGATCATAGGCGTCGCGCTCGACAGGCGGCGCGTAGATGTCGCCCTGCCGCAACAGGCAGTTTTTAAGGCGCTTTTCGTGGATACGCGCGCGGGCGAGATTGAGCATCGCCGGGTTCTGGTCCACGCCGACGGCGCGATCGGCGGCGGGCGCGATCAGCTCCAGCATGCGCCCCGAGCCGGTGCCAAGATCAAGCAGCGCATGAATGCGCTTGTGGCCGATAGTTCGAGAATGGCGCCCTCGACGCGCTCCTCCGGGGCGTGCATGGCGCGGATGCGGTCCCAGTCGGGCGCGATCCCCGCGAAATAGGCGGCGGCCTGCTTGCGCCGCGTCTCGCGCGCTACCTCGAGCCGCGCCCGGTCCGCGGCCAGCGTCGGATCGTCGCCCGAAATGCGCGCGACGAGCGCCCGCGCCAGATCCCCGCCGCCCTCGGCAAGCCGGAAATAGGCCCAGGCCCCCTCCCGCTCGCGCTCCGCCAGCCCCGCGTCGACCAGCAGCTTCAGATGGCGCGAAATGCGCGGCTGCGACTGGCCGAGAATGCGCGACCAGCTCGCTGACCGTCAGCTCGGCCTCGGCGAGCAAGGCGAGGAGGCGCAGGCGCGTGGATTCGCCCGCGGCTTCGAGCGCGTCGAGCAGGGCGTCGAAGCTGAGGGCGGGGCGGCGAGATTCTAGACATAAAGATATGTTTATATGTAGAAAGAGGTGATGACAAGAGGGGAGCGATGGGCGCGGAGTGATGGGCGCGGCGCGATCCAACATGGCGCCTGGGTCTGCCCTTCCGACCTATCTAACGACGCGGGGTAGCAACGCAGTCTTTCGCACCGCGCTAAACACGCCAACTTCACAATTCAACCGGCAGCGGATCGTCTGGCCATTATGCATTTCATAAACGGAAATCGTCCAATGTGGCGCGGAAAGAGGATGCAGTACACGATCCGCAACAAGGATCGCGTCTGGTAGCGTTCCCGATTTTTAGTCAATTACTTGCCGAACGATTCTGACACGTCAAAATATAATGTTTGATCTTTATTTGATTGATCGATGCACGTGACCGCATCTATTTTTCGATCTCCTCGTATTAGCAACGCTTGTCGTTTGAGGCGGCATCCAGGTTGTTTGCTGCTAAAATAAGCGACGACCGCTGCCGTACCCTCCAAGTCGGTTGTAACCCCGTGGATCTTGACAGCGGTTTCGGCGCTGCGCCCATCTTGACCCTCGTAGACAACATTCTGCGGCTTGGGGAGCAGCGAGACAAGAGGAGAAATATCCGTCGTTGCAGCCACCGGCTCCGATTGTTCGGAAACGCCAGACGCTCGAAGCAAACCGTATATATCTGTTCCTTTGGCGCGAAAGAGGGCCAATTGAGTTCGACCGCGAAGTCCGATCGACGCCCCGCTCCAGCAAGAACTTCGCCAGTTCATATCGATCCGTTCTAGCAGCTTCATTCAGCGCGGATGCATAAATTGCGCTCTCCGCATTTACATCTGCGCCAGCGTTAACGAGCTCCTTGGCGACTACAACAATGTCTAGATCGGATATGCGGCCCGATGTTCCCGCAGCAGCAATCAGTGCAGTTCGGTTGTCCGCAAACCGCTCATTGACCTTGGCGCCGGCTGCGATCAACGTCGAGACTACACCGGGGAACCCGTTCTGCGCCGCTGCGGCTAACGCCGTAATCTCCGGATTGGGAGATCCAGCGGCAGTTGTAATTGGAAGCGATTTCACGCCGACATCCGCACCATGCTTTACAAGAATGTCGACTATCTGAATGCGATCTTTTTCGGAGGCTTCTGCGTTGGCGCCGCTCGCTCGCATCAACGGCGTCAACCCGTTCGAATCGAAAGATTCGGATTGAGACCAAGTTGCAGCAATTTATTGATTTCCTGGATTTGACCAGCTGCCGCCGCCGCGTGCAGCGGATCAAGCCTGGATTTCCAGGAGCGAATGAGGGAATCAGCATGTTCCATCTCAGAGGGAATCATGCGCTTCAAGACAAGTCCAAGCGCCGGATCAGCAGGAGCGTAGTGCTGCTCAGCAGCCAGCTTGAGCCACATATATGACGCCGCCGTCGAATGAGTGGGTGAACTCAAGCGTAAGCGCACCGTTCGCATAGGCTACCCCGGCTATGTACTGCGCAGGCGCATAGTTTTGATTCGCCGCGTCAAGCAATAACTGTCGCGCTTTGTCGCGATCCCTAACAATCCCCGCGCCTTGGAGAAGATGTTGCCCTAACAAGGTTTCCGCGACGGCGTTCTTTTGCTCTGCGAGAGGTTCAAGCAATTGCGCGGCCGCCGAGCCGTCCGAGGCCTTCATGAGATTGATCGCTTGGTTTAGCTTCGAGGTCGCTTCCAGATGGTTGGCCACGTTGTTCGGCCAACTGAAGTGGAATTCGGCCTCGCCAGCAGCGGGCGGACGGTCCGCGGTTGCGGCATTCGAGGCGCTTCCGGAAGAAGATTGGTTTGAAGTTGCATCGCTTGCGACCACAAGGGTATTCGCAATTTCGATCGCCGCCTTGTCCGCCAGATCGCAATCGGATTCGACGCGCGAATTGAAAGTTTGCTCGCCCCGGTCGCTGAACTGATATTCGGTATAGGGTCTGATGACGAGGCGGAGAGCCGCAAATCCTTGGCCAGGGGTCACATCATGGAAGAAATTCACCTGGTTCACATGATGACCGTCGGACTGTTTCCGAGTACTATCGAAATCGGATACCAATTGCACTGCGCCTTTCAATTTTTCCCTCACTTCAGAGCTCATGGATCTGATGTAGTTGACAGAGATGTCACGGTTGCAAAAATACAGTTCTCCGGAGAGCCTCACGGCAGACGCAAGTTGCTCAGGTTTGTTTGCGATAATGACGTGGCTGCCACCGGCAACACCCCCGCTTTTTGCGCACAACGGGTCAATTCGCTCGGCGAGCTTGTCGGATATTACTTTGGTCTTTTCTAGGTCCTCTTCAAACGACGAGGCGAGAATATCGCCGAATGCCTTGCTCACGACATCTGCGTTAAATTTGGACTCAATTTCGGTCTCGAACGCGGAAATTTGTCGACTCTGCTCGGCTTCGTTCGTAGCGGAAATTGGCATCACGACGTCTCGGCGAACAGAAATAATCTGACCATGCGCATCCCATATGAAGAACAAATTTGCTTTGTCCGATTGCCAATGAACTTCAAGGCCGCAAGCTTCCTCGGAAGCGCCTTGAGCGCAGGCCTTCGTATTGCAGCCAGAAAGGACGCCCGCTTGGACCTCTGCTGCGCAAACCGACGCTAGGAGCGCGCCAATGAGGCCCACGCATTTCTCGCCTGCCCGCATTTAAGACCCCTATGAAAACGAGTTTTCAAACTAACTCAGTTCATAGCGCCGCAGCGAACCTGCAACGCGCCAAAAATCCATAAAGCCCGGCAGATTTTGGGTTTTATCGCAAGCTAGGGCGTTTCGCAAATGCCCGGGAGTTAGCGCTCAAAATAGCCAGCCAAGCTGAGAGGCTGGGACAAGCGACCGTCGGAAGTTTGCACACTCCAGCAGACATACATGATATTATTATGTATACGATGTTGAAGCCCACTTCTAAATTGCCCATCGTAATCAACCAAAGCGGCGGCGCCGCCCTGCCCTCACGCCGAAAGCAGCTGCGCGCCTGGCCATTTGATCGCGGAGCTCGGGACCGGGCGGCCGGTCAGATAGCCCTGCACCTTGTTGCAACCTAATTTCCTCAGGATTGCCAGCTGGCGCTCGGTTTCGACGCCTTCGACCAAGATCGGCGTCGACAGCTCGCGGCCGAGCGTCAGCATCGCCTGCAGAATGGCTCTTGATTGATCGTTGGCCTCGAGTTCTCCGACGAAACTTCGATCGAGCTTGATCTTGTCGAATGGAAACTGCCTCAAGACCTCCATGGAGGAATAGCCGGTGCCGAAGTCATCGAGCACCAGGCGGACGTTGAGCGCCCTGATGTTCTTGAAAATCTCCAGGGAATGGGCGCGGTCGTCGATGAGCAGCGACTCCGTCAATTCTATTTCGAGCCGATCGGGCTCGAGACCGCTGAGACGAAGGGCCTCGTCGACGCGAAGCGTGAGATTGGCTTGTCGAAGCTGAAGCGGCGAAAGATTGACCGCGATACGCGTATCCTTCGGCCATTTGGCGGCTTCGCGACAGGCGGTCAGCATGACCCACTCGCCGATGGGCAGGATAAGTCCCGTGCGCTCCGCCATCGGAATGAATTCCGCCGGCGAAATCATGCCCCACTGAGGATGTCGCCAGCGGATAAGGGCTTCATAGCCAATGATCCGGCGTCCATCGACCCAAACCTGCGGCTGATAGTGCAATTCAAATTCGTTTCGATCGAGCGCCCCGCGCAGATCATTGGCGAGCGAGAGCCGCCGTTTGGCGGCGACGTCGAGTTGCTCGTCGTGCAAGGCGACGGGTTCGAGGGGATCGGCGACGGCGCGCGCAAGCGCGACCTGCGCCTTCCTCATCATCGAATCCGCGTCCTCGGCGTCGCCGGGATAGGTCACGGCGCCGATGCGGACGTCCACCTGAACCTCGTGCGCCTCGATGAAAAGATCCACCGAAAGGCTGGCGCGGACCTTTTGAGCTCGAAACAAGGCGTCCTCGCGCCCCTTCACGGCGCCGATGCCGCAGAATTGCGATCCGCTCATTCGGGCCAGAAACACTCCCGCCTTCCGTCCTTCAAGCAGGCGCACGGCGGTCGCCTGGATGACGCGGTCGGCGATCGAGGACCCGAGTTGCTGATTGATGGCGTCGATATTGGAAATCTCCATGGCCAAAATCGCGAAATGCTCCCCTGGCTTGATCGCCTGCACGCGCCGGCGCAACTCCTCGTTCGCACCGAGCCGATTGGGCAAGCCGGTCAGGGAATCGGTCCGTGCGTGCCGCGCGAGCTTCTGGTCGGCATGACGTCGCGTCTGCCGGTCGATAGCGAAATTCAGGATACCGACGATGATGATCAGCGCCGCCGCGGCGACGGTGGCGAGTGCGAGCGCCGCGTTGATTTGCGTTCCCGAGACCGGCTTCGCCGTGAGCGGGATGATCCGCAAGGCGGTCATGCCGGTAAAGTGCAGGCTGGCGATCGTGCAGATGAGCAGCCCCGCGGCGATGCGCTGGCCGGCGAGGCTCTCTTTGGTCGTGCGATTGATCGACAGCGACAGCGCGCCAAACATTGCCGCCAAGGCAATGGAAGCGACGACGAATGCGCGGTTCCAGGAAACGGCGGCCTCGACCTGATAGGCGAGCATTCCCACGTAATGCATGCAGGCGATCGTCAGACCGAGGAGGGCGCCGCCGATCGCGGGCAGTGGGCCGGTCGACTTCAGAGTGGCGACGCCGATCGCAATCGACGCCCCGGCGATCGCAAGAAACAGCGAGGCGACGGTCAGCGCGGCGTCGTAGGCGACGCTGGTCCCGCTCAGAAAGCCGAGCAGCGCCATGAAATGGGTCGCCCACGCCGTGGTTCCCACGACGGTGGCGGCAAGCACGATCCAGGCGCCTCCCAACAGCCCGGCTTCCTTGTTCGCCCGGGAAATGAGGCCGATGGAAACAAAAGATCCAATTCCGCAGATCGACACCGCAAGCATGAGCATCCAAGGATCATGCTGGATGGCCATACAGTTGAGCACGGTAATCAAGATCGCGGACCCCACAATCAGCGCGAAGATGTTGGCATGCGATTTCAGGACGTGGGTCGTGCGACATTGCCCGTCGGGCGGACCTGCCGCGCCTCAAGATGGCGCTTAGATAGAGGTCCGTCTCTCCTGAATGGGGCCGAGCATACGGACTGTGAAATTAAGAACAAATTAATCGGCGAGATAAATCGCCATTTGCAAAATAACGATCGCGCAATGAAAAATTCGGATACGGGCGCTTTCCAAGTCGAACTCTCCCCGGCGCATGGCAAATTTGACCCATGCCGGGGCCAAGGCTAACATTAGCTCAATTAGCTAACCTCAATCTTCTGGCCCCAAATGATTGTCACCGTCCACACCGCCAAAACTCAGCTTTCAAAGCTGATCGAAGCCGCTCAGGCGGGCGAAGAAGTCATAATCTCAAGGGGCGACAAACCCGTCGCCAAGCTCGTTCCCATCAAGCCGCAGCGCTATCGGCTGGGCGGCATGGACGAACAGATTTCGCTTCCGCCCAATTCGTTCTTCGATCCTATGAGCGCAGAGGAATTGGCGGACTGGGAGTGAGCCAGGCTACGCTTCTCGATACTCATGCCTTCGTGTGGGCGCGGTTTGGTTCGCCACGGCTGACGCCGCGCGCCCACGAGGCGATAATTGAAAGCGCGGCGGTGTACATTAGCGCCGCTTCGATCTTTGAAATCGCCCAGAAAGCCCGCATCGGCAAATGGCCCGAAATTGTTCAGTTGCTTCCTGATCTGGCGCGAATGCATGAGGAAGCGGGAGGCCGCGTCGCTTCGATCGACGCCGCGGTTGCGCTGACGGCCGGCCAACTGATCTGGGATCATCGAGATCCCTTTGATCGCCTGATTGCTGCGACGGCGCTGGAGCGCAAGCTTGCGCTCGTCAGCGCGGACGCCGCTTTCGACATGGTCGTAACGCGGATCTGGTGAAGGAGCCCCTGCGGCCGCGCCGCCATTCGCAAGAGATGGGGCCAGTCTGCGCGTGGGCTACTTCTCCACCGCGACCTGCCGGCATTCCGCGGGAAGCTGCGCCATGGTCAGGGGCGCAGAGGGCTTGCCGGGCTTCGGATGCAGCGCCTCGTCGCTGAACCACCACGCGAGCGACTTGCCGCAGCCGTCGCCGGGCGGCACAGGCGCCTGCGCCTCGCAGGCGCTGTCGCCGGCCGGGCAATGGATGCGGATGTGCATGTGATAATTGTGCCCCCACCAGGGCTCCACTTTGGTCATCCACGGCTCGCCGGCGTGGCGCTCGCATAAAGCCTTCTTGATCGCCGGATTGACGAAGATGCGCTCGACCTCGGGCGCCTCCGCCGCGGCGCGGATGACGCCCGCCTGCTTTTCCGACCAATGGTCGGGGTCGACGCTCAATCCGTCGGGCCGCACCATGTCGATCGCCGACATTTCCTCACGGTCCGCGTCGGTCAGGCCCGTCGCGGGCATGGGGGTAAGCCAGACGTCGGCGTCGAGGCCGATCTGGTGCGAGGCGTGGCCCGTCAGCATCGGCCCCCCGCGCGGCTGCGAAATGTCGCCGACCAGAATGCCGGGCCAGACCCCGTCCGCCGCCGCCTTGCGCGAAAACCGCTCCAGGAAAGCGATCATCGCCGGATGGCCCCAGAAGCGGTTGCGCGAGAGGCGCATCACTTTCCAGCTCTCGCCGTCGACCGGCAGCGCCTTGGCGCCGGCGAGACAACCGCGGGAATAGAAGCCGATCGAGCGCGTCTGCACTTCACTCGGCGTCATCTCGCGACCGAACACCTGTTTGGCGGCGTTGTTGGGGTCTTCAGGATGGGCGAGCGGAGGCAAAGGTTTCGGGTTCAGGGTCCCGGCGTCCTGCGCGAAGGCAGCGGAGCCAAGGCCAAGAAACGCGATCGCCGCGAGAAATGTCCGCAAATTTCGCCTCCGCTTCGGCTTTCCCGAGCATGGCGGTCTCCGCGTTAACGCCGCGTTAAGCCTAATTCGAGGCAGCGCGCGCGGCGACCACGAACAGGCGCGGAAATGGCAGCAGCACGCCGCCCGAGGGTTGCCGGGGATAGGCCTTGGCGATCGCCTCGCCATAGAGGGCGAGATACTCGGCCTTCTCACTATCGTTCAGCGGCGCAAGGAAGGGGCGAAGGCCCGTCCCCTCCACCCAGGCGACGATCGCTTGCGGCCCGGCGAGCCGATGCGCATAGGTCGTGCGCCAGATGTCGATATGATCGCAATGAGGGGCGAGCGCCGCATCATAGTCCGCAAACGTTCCGATCTTTTGCCGCTCCCCGGCGACGGCGAGTTTTTCGCGAAATTGCGGGAGACCGGCAATTTCGCGCATCAGCGAGTGGGACGGCTCATCGAAATTGTCGGGGAATTGTGCGGCGAGCACGCCGCTCGGCGGCAGCCCGGCGGCGATGCGCGCCATCAGGGCGATGTGGTCCCTCGCCCATTGCAGGGCGGCATTAGAAAACGCCAGATCAACCTTTGGGTCCGCCCAATCGGCCATGTCCTGAAGCCGAAACTCGATATTCGGCAGGCGCTCGCGCGCCGCCTTGATCATGTCCGGCGAATTGTCCACACCGTAAAGGTTGACGTCGGGGAAGCGTTCGGCCAGCATCTCCGTCGATGCGCCCGAGCCACAACCAAGGTCGGCGATATGCTCGTAATGCGTGTGAGGGAGGCGCGCGATGAGGTCAGCGATCGGGCGGCGCCGTTCCGAAGCGAACTTTTCGTAGAGCTTCGGATTCCAGCCAACCAATGAAGCCTCCCATAATTGTCATACACTTAGCGCAAGACAGTTTTGTTTCAAAGATGCGACGGTTCATTGGCGCCCTTGCATATCATTAAAAATACTATTGATTTAAAGTGTTAATGCCCAAAGCAGGTCGAATGGGCGCAAACGAGGCCAACAATGCGAGCAAGCTTGCCTGCTCAAGGCATTTTGTCACATCGGCGCCTCGGCAGGGGTCATTTCCCATATGGCGCTTAAGTTCCCGTGTGAATCAACTATTTGTATTGCGCGTGTCGTAAACGTTAATTATAACGAGGGTCCCTGCATCTTGGGATGGGCGCTCCAAAGTTCGCGAGGCGGTTGCATCGCAGTTTAATAAATGCGATGTTAACCAAACATTAAGAACTGGGGCGGGGCGGCAGGCTATAATGGCGAAGATGCGAAATAAATTCGCGAGATCAACTGACCAGAGCAATGGAAGTATTTCGTAGAGCTCGGTTTACTTTGCTCTCGCGGACCCGGGTTTTGACCTCGCTGCTTTCGGGGTCGCGCCCGTAAGACTTTCGGACGATCGCTGAGTAGAAAAGCCTGCCCACCCACGTGGCGCTTGAGGGAATGCGGATGGCTGACGTTTCGAACCGCTATGCGGGGGATATTTCCGTGGAGGCGGCCATGAAGCTGCTTTCCGGCGACGGCAAGGCGGCTCTTGTCGATGTCCGCACCGAGCCCGAGTGGCAATTCGTCGGCGCGCCCGACCTCTCGCAGCTCGGCAAGGATGTCATCTTCCTTTCCTGGCAGACCTATCCCTCCATGCAGGTGCCCGCGGACTTCGCCAGCCGCCTGGCCGAGATCTTAAAGGAACGCGGTGCGGAGGCCAACACGCCCGTCTTGTTCCTGTGCCGATCCGGGGCGCGCTCGCGTTCGGCTGCGATGGAAATGACCAGGTCCGGATGGGGACAATGTTACAACGTGTCCGACGGCTTCGAAGGCCCTCTGGACCCTGAGGGGAAACGCGGCCGATCCGGCGGCTGGAAATCGAGCGGTTTGCCCTGGCGGCAGAGCTGAACGGCCCGCCGGCAAAACCGAAAAGTTCACCCGTAACAGATGCGACAGCGAACAGACCGCCGAGGCACGCCTCGGCGGCGCAAGGAACCCTTTTCTCGAAGCCAAAAGAAGATGCGGACCATGGAAGAGATTTGGACGAAGTGCAGCCAACGTTTGCGGTCGGAACTCGGAGAGGAGGTGTATTCGAGCTGGTTCGGCAGCCTAAAGCTGGAGGCCGTCAGCGCCGGTAGGGCGTCGTTCACGATATCGACGCGTTTTCTCAAGAGCTGGGTCGAGTCGCACTACCAGGACAGGATCGTCTCTGCGCTCAATTCGGAGGTCGGCGGCGTCGCGGCCATCCAGATCGCCGTTCGCGCCAATGGCGTGGCGCTACGCGCGCCTTGCGAGCAGACGCCGCTGCGCTCTCCGCCGTCGATCCCCAAGCAGGTCTCCGACAAATCCGAGATCCTGTTCGACCCGACGCCGGTGCGCAAGCCGCCCTCAAAACGCGAAGGGCGACCCGGCTTCAACGAGACATGCGGTTCGCCTCTCGATCGCCGGCTGAATTTCTCGAATTTCCTGGTTGGGCGCGCCAACCAACTGGCCTTCAATGCGGCTCAGATAGTTTCGCAGGCCGATCCCGGCGCTTCGCCGGTTTTCAACCCGCTCTATATCCATTCCTCGGTCGGCCTCGGCAAGACGCATCTGTTGCAAGCGATCGCGCAGGCCGTGATCGCCGAAGGCCGCACCGCAATCTATCTGACCGCCGAGAAATTCATGTACGGCTTCGTCAACGCGCTTCAGACGCAGCAGGCGCTTGCGTTCAAGGACGCGATCCGTTCGATCGATCTCTTGATCTTCGATGACGTGCAGTTCCTGCAGGGCAAGGTGATCCAGGCAGAGTTTTGCCACACGCTCAATGCGCTGGTCGATTCCGGCAGCCAGGTGGTGGTCGCCGCCGACCGGCCGCCTGGCGATCTCGAATCGCTAGACGAGCGGGTGCGCTCGCGGCTCGCCGGCGGGCTTTGCGTTGAAATGAACTCGCTCGACGACGCGCTTCGCCTGAAGATCCTCGACGCGCGCATCGCGGCGGCGAAGCTGCAGCATCCCCATCTCGAGATCACGCCGCAAGTCGTCGTTTTCGTCGCGGGCGCGATCGTCTCCAATGGCCGCGACCTCGAAGGCGCGGTCAACCGGCTCGTCGCGCATTCCGCTGCGGGCTCTCCCCCTCTGACGGTCGAACAAGCGGAGATGGCGGTGCGCGATCTCATTCGCACGCGAGAGCCCAAAAGGGTCAAGATCGAGGACATCCAGAAGCTGGTGGCGAGCCACTACAACGTGACGCGCGCCGACATCCTGTCCTCCCGGCGCACTGCGACCGTCGTAAAGCCGAGGCAGGTGGCCATGTATCTCTCCAAGGCGCTGACCCTGCGCTCGTTGCCGGAAATCGGCAGGCGCTTTGGCGGACGGGATCACACGACCGTCCTCCATGCGGTGAGAAAAATCGAAGGCTTGACCTCGTCGACCCCGTCGTTGAAGGAGGAGATCGATCTTCTCAAGCGCATGCTGCAAGACTGACGGACCTCGATGGCGTTCATCTACAAGATCCTCGGCGCCGAAGAATGGCGCCGGGCCGAGGCGGCCGGCGTGTTCGTCGGCTCCGAAGTGGACCGCCGCGACGGCTACATCCATTTTTCAGCCGCCGAGCCAGGCCGCGGAGACCGCGGCCAAATGGTTTGCCGGGCGCGACGATCTCGTGCTGGCGGCGGTCGACGCCGACGCCTTGAGTGACGCGCTAAAATGGGAGACCTCGCGCGGCGGCCAATTGTTTCCTCATCTCTATGGCGAGTTGCCGGTTTCTGCGGTCGCCTGGACCAAACCCCTGCCGCTCGGCGCCGATGGGCGCCACGAATTTCCTACACTTCAGCCGTGATCGGCCGCCTCGACGGGTTCGCCGTGAGGGGGCTCAGGCGCCTCGACCCCGAGCGCGCGCATCGTTTGGCGATCGAGACGTTAAAACTCGCGAGCCTGCTGCCAGTCCGCGAGGACGCGCCCGACGAGCGCCTCAAGGTCAACGCGTTCGGGCTCGAATTTCCTCATCCGCTCGGGCTTGCGGCCGGCTTCGACAAGAGCTTCGAGGCGATTGGCGGTCTCGCGCGCCTCGGCTTCGCCTTCCTCGAGGCCGGCACCGTGACGCCGCGGCCGCAAGTCGGCAACCCGAAGCCGCGGCTTTTTCGGCTGGACGAGGACGCCGCCGTCATCAACCGGATGGGTTTCAACAACGACGGGTTTGAGCTCGCCGCCAGGCGGCTCGCCAGCGCAGAGCGGCGCGCGATCGTCGGCGCCAATTTCGGCCCCAACAAGGACGCGGAGGATCGCGCCGCCGCCTATATCGAGGGCGTGAAGATTTTCGCCCCGCACGCTGATTATCTGACGATCAACATCTCCTCGCCAAACACCGCGGGCCTTCGCGATCTCCAAAAGCGCGACGCGCTCGACGATCTGATCGCCCGGGTCGCGGAAGCGCGAGAACTGGCGCGCGTCCGGCGGCCGTTGCTCATCAAGATCGCGCCGGACCTCGACTTGCGAGAACTCGACGACATATGCGCGGTTGCGATAGGCCGGGGCGTCGACGGGCTGATCATTTCCAACACGACGCTTGCGCGGCCGCCGGGCTTGCGTTCCGCTCAGGCCGCTCAGAGCGGCGGCCTGTCAGGCCGTCCGCTTTTCGAGGCCTCGACCCGGATGCTGGCGCGCGCCCGGTTGCGCTGCGAGGGCGCGATAAAACTGATCGGCTGCGGCGGCGTCGAAGACGCGACGAGCGCGCTCGCCAAGATCGAGGCCGGCGCCGACCTCGTGCAGATCTACACCGGCTTCCTCTTTCGCGGCCCCGCCGTCATCGGCGAAATCCGGCGCGGATTGTTGGGCGCGCTCGCGGCGAGAGGCGTCGGCGCAATCTCACAACTGGTTGGTACGCGGGCGAGCGAGTTCGCGCCGCGGCGCGACGCCGAATAGGCGCGGCGCGAATCCCTTCTCCCGCTTGCGGGAGAAGGCGCCGCGCAGCGCCGGACGAGGGCGGTCCGTAAAATTGGTTGATCGTTATTTGCTCTCAAGCGGTCGTGAACACGATGCGTCGCGAGTTCTTCCCCTTGTCCCATACATCGCCGACTTCGGCGAGCGGAACGGCGCGGGTCGCGATTTTCAAGCCCGCTGGCCTTGCGGCGGCGAACACGGCGCCGATCGCTGCGAGGAGTTTCGGGCCCGCCACGCTGCCGAGTCCGCTCCCGATGATCTCGATCGGCGCCGAGCGCAGCACGTCCGAAGGCAACGCGATCTCGCCGCCCGTCACCGAGCCGACCTGCACGAACCGGATCTGAGAAGTCTTCGGCGCCCCCAGCGCCGCCGCGCCGAGTATCAACTCCGCGCTGCGGCCCCATAGATAGTCGATCACGACGTCGATCCTGCCGGCGAAAGCCGCGCGAAACTGCTCCGCAAGCGCGGCGTCGTCGGCCCCGAGCGAAATCGTCTGATCGGCGCCGAGCGCGGCGAGCTCGGCGAGCGCTTGCGGGTTGCGCCCTGTCGCAATCACCTTTTTCGCGCCGAGCAATTTGGCGATCTGCACGGCGAGCCGCCCGGAAGTCCCGGTCGCGCCGTTGACGAGCACGGTCTCGCCGGGCTGCAGCGCGGCGCGCTCGACGAAGGCCGCCCAGGACGACATGCCGGGATTGGCGATCGCCGCCGCGGTGACGTCATCGAGATCGTCAGGCACGGGCAGGCATCGTTCGACGACAGTTGTTTCGGCAAAGGCGCCATGCGGCGCGCGAGGCAGCAGGAAATAAACGCGGCTGCCGTCCTCGAGCCGGCCGACGCCATCGACGCCCGCGACGAAGGGGAAGTCTCCTCCTGCGCTATAGTGCCGGCCGGAGGCGCGGCCGCGCGCGAGTTGGCTCAGCGCGGCGGCGCTGACGCTGACGAGCTTTTCCCCGTCGCGCGGGCTCGGCGCAGGAAAATCGGCGAAGACCGGCGTCTCTCCGGCGCTCCTGACGATCGCGGCTTTCATTGTAGCGCTCCATTCAAATACGTGCATAATGCACACATATCCGGGGCGTCCGATGAAGTCAACAAAAAATGTGCAAAATACACATATAGGCGCCGAAATGCGCGCGCTGCACATGGCGCTGCTCGACATCATCGGGGTGATGAACGAGCCGCAGCGCGACGAGACGCTGATCGCGGCGGCGGGAATAAGGCTCGATCGCGCTTTGTTTCCTCTGCTGATCGGCATCGAGAGATACGGTCCGATCGGCGTCGTCCAACTCGCGGACGGCGTCAATCGCGACCATACGACGGTGAGCCGGCAGATCGCCAAACTCGAAAGCCTGGGGCTGGTCGCGCGCGAGGAAGGCGCCGCCGACCGCCGCACCCGCCGCGCCGTCGTCACCCCGCAAGGCAAGGCGATGACCAATCGCATCGACGTGGCGCGCGAAAAACTCTACCGCATGATTTTTTCGGACTGGCCGCGCGGGGAAGTGGAGGACCTCACGAGGCTCGTGACCAAATTCGCCGGCGCGCTCAGAGCCGGCGTAAAAAGCGAAGCCTGAGCCGCTTCCCTAGCCTGGTAGCGCGAATTCAAATTCGATCCGCAAGCCGGGCGCATTGTCGAGCGCGCGCACCCCCACGCCGTGCAGCTCGGCGATGGCGGCAACGAGGGCGAGACCAAGCCCCGCGCCCGAAGTCGAGCGGGCGAGATCGCCGCGATGAAAGCGCTCGAAGATGCGCTTCAGGTCCTCAGGCGGCGCGCCCGGCCCGTCGTCGCTGATGGAAACGAGGCCGCGAGCGCCGGTCCTGCGTCCCTCGATTGAGATACGCGCGCCGGCGGACGTGTATCTGATCGCGTTGTCCAGGCAATTGGCGATCATCTGCGTGAGCAGTTCCTGATCGCCGACGATCTCGAAGGGATCGTCGAAATGACAGGCGATCGACTTCCCGTCATCCTCGGCGGCGGGCGAAAAATCCTCGGCGACCTGGCGAACGATGTCGGCGAGCGCCAGCTTCCGGAAGCCGGCGCGCCGCGCGCCCGCCTCGATCTGGCTGATCCTCATCAGCGCATTGAAGGTTTCGAGCACGCTGACGATTTCCGCACGCGTCGCCGTCACGATCGCTTCGCGCTCGTCGTTCGGCGCATGTTCGAGACCGTCGAGCCGGCGCAGCGCGCCGGCGAGCGGCTTGCGCAGATCGTGCGCGATTGCCTCGCCGGCGTGTTTGTTGGCGAGCAGCAATTGCTCGATGCGGTCGAACAGGCCGTTGAAGGTTCTGGAGAGATCGGCAAGCTCATCGTTGAACTCGCCGACCGGCAGGCGCAGGCGCCAGTTGCCGCCGACGATGGCGCGCGCCGCGGCGCCGATAGCCTCGATGCGCCTCAAGGCATGCAGGCTCAGCGCGAGCGCGCCCGCCATGCCGATCGCGAGCGTCAGGGCGAGCGCCCAGCCAAAGGCGACCAGCACATGCCGGCCCGCTCGGTCGACGCTGTCCCAATCATCTGCGACAATCAGAACCGACCCGTCGGAGAGGCGCGTCGCGCGCGCCAGCACGAGGTCGGCGTCGTCGGCTGCGGTTTCATCGCGATCCGGCTCGCGAAAGCGGCCCCAGCCATCGGCGATCGCCCCTCCGAGCGCCTTGCGGGCATCGACGTGGCCGGAAACCAGCGCGCCGGAAGCGTCCGAAAGACCATAGGCGAAGACGCCGCCGCTTGCGTCGCGCGCCGAAACCAATGCAGCGAGACGCTCGCGCCCGAACTCCTTGAACTCGCGCGTCAGCGCCGCCGTTTCCGTGTCGATGCGCTCCTCGATGTCCTGTTCGGCCTCCCTGCGCACGGCGTAGAACATGACGGCGCCGAGCAGGATGCCGGAGAAAGTGAAAAGCCCGAGATAGGCGGCCGCGAGGCGAAAGCTGCCGGTTCGAAAAAGCCTAGGCAGCGCCACGTAAGGAATATCCGGCGCCGCGAATGGTATGGATGAGTTGAACCGCGAAACCCCGATCGATCTTCGAGCGCAGGCGGCTCATGTGCGTTTCGACGATCTTCGTTTGCGGATCGAAATTGTAGCGCCAGACCTGCTCGAGGAGCATCGCGCGCGTCAGCACGCGCCCCTCGGCGCGCACCAGACATTCCAGCAACTGGAACTCGCGCGGCAGCAGATCGATAGATTCGCCGCCGCGTCGGACCGTGCGCCGAAGCAGGTTCAGTTCGAGATCGGCGACGGCGAGTTCCGTCACCTCAGGGGATCCGCGCGGTCGACGCGCCAGCGCATTGAGCCGGGCCATCAGTTCAGGAAACGCGAACGGCTTGACCAGATAATCATCTCCGCCGGCCTCGAGGCCCTCGACGCGATCATCAATGCCCGAGAGATGGGTGAGAAACAAAGCCGGCGTCGTGACCCCCTCGGCTCTCAGCTTCCTGACGATGGAGAGGCCGTCGAGCCCCGGCAGCATGCGATCGAGCACGAGAACATCGAATTCGCCGAAACGTGCGGCTTTGAGCCCCTCGGGTCCGGCCGCCGCGATCTCGGATTGATGTCCGCGCTCGGCAAGACCGGCGGCCAGAAAGGTGGCCGCTTCCGCGTCGTCCTCGACAATCAGGACCTTCATTCCCCAGGGCTCGCGAATCGGCGCGGTGAACGCCAGAACATATCCGCAAACACATCCCGGCCGAAGAGGCCGTGCGCCGCCGCTGCGCCCGCGTGCCCGATCAGAAAGGCCCACATGGCCTTCCCCAGCAATTCATGCGCTTCCAACATCGGCCGCCCAAACGGGCCGCCCTGCAGTAGCAACAGCCAGGCGACGCCGCTCGCCGCCATCGCCGTCAGCGTCAGCAAACCGAGGCCATGCACAGCGCTCGCCAGCGCGTCGAGCGGAGGCGCGCGGCGTTGCGTCACGGCTTGCGACAGCGATCGCAAGTCCTGCCAAACCGCTGCCAGGCGGCGGGCTGAAAACCAGGGGACGAGACTGCCGATCGAGGTTTCGCGCCGCGACCTCACCAGGGCCCAGAACCAAAAGATCAGCACGGCCGCCAGGCCCGCCGAGCCCAGCCATTGATGCGCGACGAACGGCGGTTCCGGCTCGTCGCCATGCAGGGGACGCTCCATGATGAGACTTGTGCCGAGCTGATGAACGACAATCAGCAGCAGAATCAGATGAAGGACTCGGGTGACAGGAGAGCGCTGCGAGGACATGCTTGGCGGATTCCCGGGCTAGTCAGTTGGCGTAGAGGTCGTGGCAGGACCGGCATTGCTGCCGCATCGCCGCGAGCTCGGCGGCGTCGGCAGGTCCCGGCGCGGGGAGCTTGTCCGCAGCGGCGGACAGGCGGACGAAACGAGCGGCCATGTCCCGGCGCTCTGTGGTCGACGCGCCCAATTGGACAGAGAGATCGCGCGCGTCCGAGGAAAGCCCCGCGAAGATGCGCCGCCATTCCGCCGCGTCGATCTTGCTGCGCTGGAGCATGTTCTCCGCGGAGTTGAGATCGACCTTCCAGCGACGCATCGTCGATTTCAACATCGAGGCGGCCTCAGCGGAGGCGCCCAACAGAACGAGCGCCATCAGCGCAACCCAAGCTCGCCTCACAAACCGTCTCCAGAAGGAACACCGCCATTGTTCAACTGCGGGCGACCGAATTGGGGCCGCCAACTATACATTTTCCCAACGTTCGCCGGGTCGCCGCCGCCGAGGGTTGACGGCGCGCAAGTCGCTACGAATTGAATGGATAAATCTCTGTAACCTTGGCCCCCGGCGCTCTGAATTTTACGCCCCGTTTACCGGCGGCGCGGATTTTGACGGCCGCGACGGACCGCGCTGAAAGGCGCGGAGGCATGAGGCCGCTCCCTCGTCGACATTCCCGTCATGTCTGGTCCTTCTTTAGCCACGCGGCGCCTCGCATCGCGAACCGCCGCCTTATCCGGAGTTTCCGATGTCGATGTCTGTTTCCGCCGCTGCCGCCAGCTATGCGCCTCCCATTCCCGCCACCCCGCCCGCCAGCGCCCCGCCGCCGCCATCCCCCGCCGCGGACAAACCCCATGACGGCGACGGCGACGATACGAGCAGCGGGGCTCCCGCCAGCGCCGCGTCCATGAGTTCGGCTTCTACGCAGGCCGCATTGTCGAACCTCACGGTGGGCGGCTGAAGATCGCGCGCCCTGCCGTATGACGCCGGTCCCCGGCAGGGCGGCGCGCCGCGCAGATCGACTGCCGGAACCTCGGCGCCGAGCGAAGGTTAACCCTTCGTCCCGAGCCCGAGGAGGCCCCATGTACCACCATGTCAAGAAGCTGATGTACACCGTCAACGTGGACGAACCCGATCCGCGCTTCGGCAAGATGCTGCTCGAACAATTCGGCGGCGCGAACGGCGAACTCGCCGCGGCGATGCAATATTCCATCCAGGGCCTCAACTGCGAGGACCCCGGCCTCAAAGACCTGCTGATGGATATCGGCACGGAGGAGCTCAGTCACCTCGAGGTGATCGGCACGCTGGCGCGAATGCACTTGAAGCCGACCAAGAAGAACCGCGAGGCCGCGGACGCCGATCCGTTGATCGCGATCTGCGGCGGCGGCGGCGTCAGTCTTTATAACTCCGCCGGCAGCGCATGGACGGCTGATTATCTGAAGATTACCGGCGAACTCGACGTCGATCTCAGAAGCAACATCGCGGCCGAGGCGCGCGCCAAGATCGTCTATGAGCGTCTGATCGACTTCTGCGACGATCAGGGCAGCAAGGACGCGCTGCAGTTCCTGATGACGCGCGAGATCACCCATCTGCGCGCCTTCATGACCGCGCTCGACGCGATGGACAAGCCGCCGCTCTCAATCGGCCTCATCAAGCCGACGCCAAAACTGGTCGATCAGTATTTCAACGCCTCGACCGGCGCAGGCGAACATGGCGAGGCCGATCTGCTCGGGCCGTGGAGCCAGGGCGATGGGGTCGAGCGCATCGATGCGCCCGCGTTTCAGGAGGTCGCGGACGCAAAACTCGGAACGCGGCAGGAAAGCGCGCTCGACGGGCCCGATCTCGCCGCGCCCTCGCAGGAAGCCCCCCATCCCATGCAGAAGGATGAGGCGGCCAACGGCGCGAAGGCGAGGCGCCCAATCCGCGAGAAGCGGGCGCACTGAGGAAAGCTTCGAAAAAGGCATGCGCGGGCGCGTCCTCGCGCATGCTGGTCGCGTTCCGCCGCCTGTGTTACTTTCCCGATAAGAGGAATTGTTGTCGGGGGGCGGGTTGTGCGTCTTGAATTTGAACTCCGAGGCGGCGCTCTGCCGACCGCCGCCGCCTCGCCAAAAAATCCGCGCCAAATTCTCAAGCGGCATCGCCTGCCTCTTTTGAAGAGGTGAGGAAATGCAGCGGCGCTCTTTTGTTGCCGGACTCGCTTGTTTCGTCGCCTTCCCGCCCTTTGCAGCACAAGCCAAGAACCAGCTTCCGACGATCGGCATTCTCGACCCGGGCGTGCCTTGGCTCTTCGATGCGTTCATCGAGGGGATGCGCGGCCTCGGCTATGTCGAGGGTCAGAACATCGTCTACGCGGTGAAATCGCTCAAGGGAAAGGACGACATCCTCGCAGCGTCAGTAGCAGAACTCGTCGCCTCGCAGCCTGACGTGGTCGTCACCGTCGCTCCCTTTCTCGTCCACGCCGTGCGGCGCGCGTCGCCAGCAACTCCGATTGTGTTTCTTGCCTCGGGCGATCCGATATCGGCAGGCCTCGTCGAAAGCTTCGCCCATCCCGGCGGACGCACGACCGGCCTCTCGTTCGCCGACGAGGAGCTCAGCACGAAGCGTCTCGATTTGCTGCGGCAACTTGTGCCTGGTCTCAGCGAATTGGCGGTGTTCTATTCCGCGGCCGTCGGCAGGAATTCCGCGTTCGAAACGACGGCGCGAATTGCCGGAAAGATGGGGGTGCAAATTCGCGCCCAGCCTGTCACGGATTTGGAAGCGCTGGATGGCGCCTTTCGCGACGCGGCGGGCGCGCATGTTCAGGGGATCGACGTTCTTGCCAGCCCGATCTTCAACGCCAACCGCGAGCGTTTGATTGAACTCGCTGAGCAATACAGGCTCCCCGCGATGTACGAGTCCGGCGAATATGTGCGCGCGGGCGGCCTCATTGCCTATGGCCCGGTGTTTGTCGACATGGCGCGGCGCGGCGCGGCGCTGGTGGACAAGATCCTGAAGGGCGCAGACCCCGGCGACATTCCCGTCGAGGTCGCGACCAAATTCTCCCTGTCGCTGAACCTGAAAGCTGCAAAGGCGCTCGCCCTCGACATACCGCCCACCCTGCTCGCCGCTGCCGACGAGGTGATCGAATGAGACGGAGGACCTTCATAGCGCAACTCGCCGCTACGGCGGCGTGGCCGCTTATTGCGCGCGCAGAGCAGGCAACCGTGCGCATTGGCTTCCTGAGCCCAGTGTCCGCCGCCGACTTGGACAAGGCGCAGATACCTGCGTTTGAGGCGGGGCTGAGGGAACTCGGCTACATTCCGGGCAAATCAATCGAAATCGAGTATCGATACGGAGACGGAAACGAAGCCCATCTGGCGGAGCTGGTGAGGGAACTCGTCGACCTCAAGGTTGACCTCATCGTCAGCATGGGGAGCGGCGTCTATGCGGCGCACCGGGTGACAAAGAGCGTTCCGATCGTAACCGCGGTAAATGGCGATCTCGTTTCGCTTGGACTTGCCGACAGCCTCGGTCATCCCGGCGGCAATGTCACCGGACTCACGTACTTCTTCGCCGAACTGATGGTGAAACGCATCGCCTTGCTGCAGCAGATCAAGCCGGAGATGACAACCGTAGGCGTGCTTGTCGCCCAGGGCTATTCGGTCAACCGGACTTTTCTTGGAGTGATGGAGGCGCCAGTCAAGGCGCTGGGCATCGAGCTCCGTCCGATCGAAATTGCCGAGTCGAGCGATTGCGATCGCGCCTTGTCGAGCAGTCTTGGCGGATCAATCGGCGGGCTCGTCCTCTTCGACCCGCCCCAGTTCACTTCCGGCTCAGCTCCGGCCGAGATTGCCGCTGCCGCCGCGCGTCACGGTCTGCCGTCAGCCGGGGCGCTCCCTTTTGCCCCGAATGGCGGGCTTCTGAGCTACGGCGTCGATTATGTTCCGATGCACCATCGCGCGGCCTTTTTTGTCGACAAGATCCTGAAGGGCGCCAACCCCGGAGACATCCCGATCGAGCAGGCGACGAAATTCACGACCATCGTCAATCTGAAGACGGCGAAGGCGCTCGGCCTCGAGATCCCGCCGACGCTGCTCGCCGCGGCCGACGAGGTGATCGAATGAGGCGGCGCGCGTTTCTCTTTCCGAAGTAATCTTGGCAAATTCCCGGGCCGAGCCGCGCATTGTATCCGCGGTCGGGATTTTGCTCCGATTACTTTCCGAGGTGCGGAAGCGTCGAGCGCGCTCTTGTCGAATTTGCCATTTCGCTCCCGCTGGCTCATTTTGTCAGGCGAGCCGCCGTTCCCGGTTGATGGCCGGGCCCATGCCCTCAGGTCGCTGGCGCCGAGGTGAGACAGATGAATTTTGTCGTGAGCGTCGGTTATGACGAAACCGAACACCGTTATTATGTCATCTCGTCCGACATACCGGGCCTCAATGTCGAGACGAGCACGTTCGAGGAATTCGTAGAGGTGGTCAAAGATTTCGTCCCCGATCTCGTCGCCGATCGTACGGCCGGGGCCAGGATCCGATTCGAGCGTGAAATCGCCTTCGCCTGATGGGCGGGAATCTCTATCCAGAGTTGATCCGGCTTCTGAAAGAGGCCGGCTGCATATTTGTCAGGCCCGGAAGGGGCTATCCATGAACTTTGGCATAGCCCGCGCACGAACCAGAACGTGACTTTCCCGAGGAATACGGTAAATCGGCATACGGCGAACAAGGTCCTGAAGGACGCCGGTCTGCCAAAGGCGTTTTGAGGGCGGCCGCCGACGGCGAGGGGATCGAATGAGGCGGCGGGAGTTTCTCATCGCGGCGGGCGGTTTCTCCATCTGGCCTCTCGCTGCGCGCGCGGATCAGCGCATCTCCCGCATCGGCTGGCTGAACCCGGCGCGGGCGAGCGCGGGCGAGGCGCTCGAGCGGGCGTTTCGCGACGGCCTCCGGGACTTCGGCTATGTCGACGGCGAAACGATCGCGATCGAGGCGCTGAATTCCGACGGCGACATCGCGCGACTGCCTGGCGAGGCGAAGGAGCTTATCGACCGCAAGGTCGATCTCATCGTCAGCGCGGGGCCCGGCGCCTACGCCGCCCATATGGTGACGAAGATCGTCCCGATCGTGGCGGTCGCGACCGCCGACTTCATCGGGATCGGCCTAGCGGAAAACCTCGACCATCCCGGCGGCAACGTCACCGGCGTGACCTTTTCCATTCCCGAGGAAACGGTGAAGCGCGTCGCGCTTCTGAAACAGGCAAAGCCGGCAGCGAGCCGTATCGGCTTTCTCGTCCCGAAAGACTATCGCTCGCTTGCCCGTTACCTTGAGGTCATGGACGCTCCGATCAAGGCGCTAGGCGTCGAGTTGACGCCGATCGAAGCCGCCGGCGCCGAGGACAGCGAGCGCGCTCTCTCCGCCGCCTCCGCGATCGACGGCCTCGTGATCGCGGAGGCGCCGATGTTCAACCTCGCGCCCGGGCCCGCGATCGTTGCGGGCGCAGCCACAGGCCGGGGCCTGCCCTCTGCGGGCGCGATTCCCATCGCCCGCGCCGGCGGCCTGATCGGCTATAGCGTCGAATTCGCGCCTATGTTTCGCCGCGCGGCCTATTTCGTCGACAGGATTTTGAAAGGGGAAAAACCCGAAGACATTCCGATCGAACAGGCGACCAAATTCAGGACGCTCGTCAATCAGAAGACGGCAAAGTCGCTCGGCCTCGACGTCCCGCAATCGCTGCTCGCCGCCGCCGACGAGGTGATCGAATGAGGCGGCGGGAGTTTCTGGCCGTCGCCGTCGGGGCGGCTTGCCGGCCGTTCGCGGCGGCGGCGCAGACCGGCGGCACGCCGCGCGTCGGCTATTTCTGGCCGGGCGCCCTCGAACCGAACGTTGGCGTCGCCGGCTTCCGCCAGGGGCTCGCGGAACGCGGATATGTGCTCGGCCGCAGCCTGATTCTCGAGGAGCGCTACGCCGAAGGGGACCTCAGAAGAGGGCCGTCAATGATCGCCGAGCTGCTGGCGCTCCCCGTCGACGTGCTGGTCACCGGCGACTACGCCGTGATCTTCGCGCATAGCCGGACATCGACAATTCCAATCGTCGGCGTCGCCGCGGATTTCGTCGGCGTCGGGCTCGCGGCGGGGCTTTCGCATCCCGGCGGCAACGTCACCGGCTTGTCGCTGCTTTCGGCGGAATTTAGTGCGAAATGGCTCGATCTCCTCAAAGCCGCGGTCCCGAAGCTCGGCCGCGTCGCGTTCCTCGGCGGCGCCGCCGGGCCTCAGCAGGCGGAGAAGGCGCGGCTCGACGAGGTCGCGCCGCGCCTTGGCGTCACGCTGACGCAACTCGACATGTGGCCCGCCAATCTGGACACAAGCCTCGCCGAGATCACACGCGACAACTACGACGGTCTCATCGTCGCCGACGACATCCTGACCGAGGGGCTCATTCCTCGCCTCGTCGCTCTCTCCGCCGAGCGCCGCATGCCCGCGATCTATGGGTTCAGCACGGCTGTCCGGCAGGGCGGACTGATGGCCTATTCGGCCGACGTGTTCGAGATCTGGCGCGAGCTCGCCGGCTACGTCGACCGCGTGCTGAAAGGCGCGAAGCCCGGCGATCTTCCTATCCAACAGGCGACGGCGATCAAATTCGGGATCAACCTCGGCGTCGCCAGAACGCTCGGGCTCGACATAGCGCCGACGCTGCTCGCCGCGGCCGATGAGGTGATCGATTGAGACGGCGCCAGTTTTTGACTTTCATCGGCGGCGCATCTCTTTGGTCGCTCACGGCGCGCGCGGGGTCCGTGGCCAAGGTCGGCTATCTGGGCGCCGGTTCGCCTGACGACGCCTTTGCAGCCTTCGAAACGGGCATGAGCGCGCTCGGCTACGATCCCGGCAAATCGGTCGAGATCTTGGCGCGCTTCGGGACTGAACAATATTCGCGGCTGCTGGAGCTGGCCAGGGAGCTCATAGAACTCAGGGTCGACGTGCTCGTCACCTATGGGCCGGGGATATTCGCGGCGCGCGAACTGTCGACGAAGGTTCCGATCGTCGCGGTGGCGACCGCCGATGCAGTCGATGAAGGGCTCGCCGATAGTCTTGCCCACCCCGGCGGCAACGTGACCGGGCAAACCATGTTCTATTCGGAACTCATCGTGAAGCGGATCGAATTGCTGAAAGAAGCGCGGCCCGCAATGACCAGCATTGGCCTGCTGCTTCCGGCGGGCCTTTCATTCACGCTCCCGTTCTTCCGCCCTGTCGAAGCCGCAGCCAAATCGCTTGGGGTCGACATTGCGCCGGCCTATGCGGCGAAGGCGAGCGATAGCGAAGCAGCGCTCGACGCCATTCCGGGGGCGGAGGTCGGCGGCCTCGTCATCAGCGACCAGCCCATTTTCATCGAGGGCTCGGGGCCGGCCGAGATCGCGGCCGCCGTCTCGCGCCGCCGCCTGCCTGCCGCAGGTTCGTCGGCAATTGCCAGGGCTGGCGGCCTTTTCGGCTACGGCGTCGACTATTTGCAAATGTTCCGCCACGCTGCAGCGTTCGTTGACAAGATACTCCGGGGGGCGCAGCCCGGTGATATTCCCTTCGAGCGGGTGACAAGGTTCGAGATGATCATCAACCTCAAGACCGCGCGTGCGTTGGGTCTCGATCTGCCGCCAAGCCTGCTCGCGGGCGCCGACGCGGTGATCGAATGAGACGGCGCGACGTCATCGCGGCGATCGGGGCCGCGGCGGTGTTCGGCTCGCGGGCGTTGGCCGCTACCGGCGCCTCCACGTCGACGAGCGGAAAACGGCTCGGCGTCCTGACCATGAATCCCCCTCCTGAGGTCGATGCGCTCTACACGCCTCGCGTCGCGGCTCTGCGAGCCGGGCTGCAGGCGCTCGGCTGGAAAGAGGGCGACAATCTCAAGGTCGAGTGGCGCTTCGCCGGCGGCGACCGTGCCCGACTTGCGGCTTACGCCGATGAACTCGTCGCGCTCGCGCCCGACGCGCTGCTCGCTATCTCGACGCCCGCCTCCGAAGCGCTGCTCAAGCGCACCCGGAAAATCCCGATCGTCTTCACGCTCGTGACGGACCCGGTCGGCCAGGATTTTGTCGAGAGCCTGTCCCATCCTGGCGGCAACGCCACAGGCTTTACCGACTTCGACGTCGCCATGGCCGGCAAGTGGCTCGAGATGCTGGGGGATATTACGCCCGCCGCGACCTCGATCGGCGTCCTCTACAATCCCGAGACCGCTCCGTTCGCCGAGCGCATGGCGAAAGTCGTCGCCGATGCGGCGCTGGCGCGCGGCAAGACAACGCGAGTTGCGCCGGTCAGCGACGAAGCCGGCCTCGACGCGGCCATGACGGCCATTTCACGCGAACCCGGCGCCGGCGTGCTCGTCATGCCCGACGTGTTCATGGTCGTGCACCGCCCGGCCATCATCGCCGCAGCCGCCCGCCTGCGCCTGCCTGCGGTTTACCCCTACCGGCCGTTCGTCCTCGACGGCGAACTCATGTTCTACGGCGTCGACACGATCGACCTGCATCGCCGCCCGGCCGATTACGTCGACCGCATTTTCAGAGGCGCGGACCCCGGCGCGTTGCCGGTACAATATCCGACCAAATTCGACCTCATCATCAACCTGAAGACCGCTCATGCGCTCGGCGTCGACGTGTCGCCAACGCTTTTGGCCAGCGCGGACGAAGTGATCGAATAGAGGAGGCCGCATGCTTACGCGCCGCCAAATGCTGAAGACGCTGTTTGCAGCGCGACGACCGCCGCCGTCTCGGGGCGCGCCGGGGCCGACCAGACCCTCCGGTTGGGGGCCATCGCCGGCGGCCGCGCGATGACGGCGGATTCGCCGCCCGGCAAAATGCTGATCGGCGCGCTGGCCGACCTCGGCTACGCGCCTGGCCGTAACATGAGCTTCGAGACACGCGGAGCGATGGCCCAGGTGGGGAGGCTGCCGGGCCTCATCGACGAGCTCAAGGCCGGGGGCGCTGAGATCTTTATCGTCGGCGGCTATCCGACCGCCGTCGCCGCCAAGGCGGCCGGCGTGCCGACAGTCGTCTACGCCGGCGCCGGCGATCCCGTCGCGACCGGCCTCATTGATAGCTTTGCGCATCCAGGCGGAATCATCACCGGCATCTCGGACGACGCCGCGACCCTGACGGCCAAGCGGCTTGAGTTCCTGAAGGCGTTCTCTCCGAATTTGAAGCGCGTCGCGATGCTCTGGAACGCCGACGATCGCGCCATGACACAGCGATACCAGACGTCCGCCGCGACGGCCGCGACGCGTGGGATCGTCGTGCAGCCGCTCGGAGTGCGCGAGCCCGACGATTTCAATGCCGCCTTCGAGGCGATGGACCGCGACAAGCCCGACGCCATCCTCATGGTCTCGGACCCCCTGACGATTCTGAACCGCCAGCTCGTGTTTGCTTACGCCGCCGCGCGCCGCCTTCCCGCCATCTACGAATCCGACAACTACGCCCGGGACGGCGGGCTGATGTCCTATGGCGCTGATCCGCGCGAATCTCTTACGCGGGCGGCCTCTATGATTGATCGGATTTTCAAGGGCGCGAAGCCCGGCGACATTCCGTTCGAGCAACCAACCCGCTATCTGTTCGTCATCAACCTTAAGACCGCGAGGGCGATCGGCCTGGAGCCGCCGGTGACCGTGCTCGCGGCCGCCGACGAAGTGATCGAATGAGGCGTCTGTCATTGCGCCTTCCCCACGAAGTGGGGACGTGAGGAAAAAGGTAAAGCCACCGCTATGCGCCGGTCCCGCCGCCTTTCATCCTCAAGCGACGAGCCCCTCCGCGAGATCGGCCCCAATCTTTGCGAGCGCCGCGCGGGCCGAGGGGATGACCCCGGTCAGGCCATAAAAATGGTGGATGAGCCCGGCGTGCTCTTCGAGGCGCGCGGGCTTGCCCGCCGCCGCGATCTCGCGCGCCAGCGCCGCGCCTTCGTCCTTCAGGGGATCGTATTCGGCGGTGTGAATGCGCGTCGGCGGATAGTCGACGAAGTTTTCCGCGCGCAATGGCGCAACCCGAGCGTCTTCGCTTTCGATTTCGCCGTCGCGATAGAGCGCCCAGTAGCGCTCCATCGTCGACTCCTCGATCAGATGACCCGTGCCGAGCTCGAAGCGAGAGCGTTCACGCGCCAGCGGATCGAGCACCGGACAGAGCAGGAACAACAGTTTCAGAGACGCCCGCGTCCGCACCGCAGCGTAAGCGGCGAGGCCGCCGCCTGCGGAATCGCCGCCGACGCCCAAGCGCGCAGGATCGATCGCCATTTCCTCGCAGCGCGCGTGGATCGCGTTGAGCGCGTCGAGCGCGTCGTCATGCGCGGCGGGAAAGCGATGTTCCGGCGCAAGCCGATAATCGACCGCGACGACCCGGCAACGGGCCGCCGCCGCCAGCTCCGCCATCAAAGAGTCGTGAGTGTCGAGCCCGCCCGAAACGAGGCCGCCGCCATGAAACCAGACGAGGCTCGCGAGCGGCTGTTCGGCGATCGAGGGGCGCGTAGGCGCGAGCGGCGAGCGCGCGTCCCGGCAAATCGAGCCAAAAATCTCGACGTTCGACCGGCGGCGGCGGCGCGGCGAAATCGACGAGCGCGCCCGTCGCGCGACGCAGGGCCGCGGCCTCGCCATCGCGCTCCCCTGAAAAAGCTTCGATCAGGGTCAGCAGGCGTCGCGCGCGCGGATCGAGCGGCAAGGTCTCGCTCTCACGCCGCGCAAGTCGGCCGACGAGCGCGACGATTGTGCCGAGCGTCCCGAAATTCTCCGGGGTCAGGTCGGCGTCGGGAATGGCGATGTCGAATTCCGCCTCCAGCGCCAGCATCAGTTTCACCGCCGCCATCGAAGTGAGGCCCGCCTCGGGGAGAGAGGCGCGCTCGGCCTCGTCGTCGAGGGCCGGCAGGCCCGGGGCGAAACGCCGCAGCAGTTGCAGAACATGGGTGGCGACGTCCGTTCGAGCGAGCATGGCAAAACCACAAGTTGAGAGGAGCGAATGCGTTCAATTGTAACGAATTTGCGCCGCCGTCGTCCCGTTTCCCATGATGTAAACCTAAACAAATCGTTAAAATAAAGCATAAAAATCCGAAATTCAAATTCTACTACATTAACGCATTAACGTACAAGTTGTCGATATCGCGGTCGGTCCACACTATAGTTGCACTGTAACGTATTCACACCGCCTACCGTATCTCATAGCTGCGCAATTACTGGCTATACGAGAGAGGATCGTTAACATGTCCGCCGCGATTCACGCTCTTCCGTTCGTCAACCGGCGCGTCCGGCCCGGCGAGACCTCCGACGCCCGCGACTACATAAATCGCGCGGAGAAGGCCGCCAAGGTCGCAGAACAATATGCCGAAGCGGTCGATCGCGAGTCGCGCTTTCCGGCCGAAGCCTTCGCCGCGATCCGCGAGCAGCGTCTGCTCGGCATGCTGATCCCGACCGAACTCGGCGGCGACGGCTGCCGCGCCGCCGACGTCGCCGACGTCTGCGCGATCCTCGGCGCGGCCTGCTCCTCGACCGGCATGATCTTCGCGATGCATCAGGTCAAGGTCGCCTGCCTCGTCAGGCACGACCGCAATAATGTCTGGCTGCGCGGTTTCCTCAGTGACGCCGCCGCGCGAGCAATGGCTGCTCGCCTCCTCGACCACCGAGGGCGCCAACGGCGGCCGACATCCGCAACAGCGAGGCCGCCGTCAAGCTCGAACGGGCGCGCGCGTAAAGCTGGAGCGCGACGCATCCTGCATTTCCTATGGCGCCGCCGCCGACGCGATCGTCACGACGGCGCGGCGCGCCGGGGCCGCGGCCTCTTCCGATCAGGTGCTCGCGGTGTTCCGCAAGCGCGACTACACGCTGGAGCCGACGAAGAGCTGGGATACGCTCGGCATGCGCGGCACATGCTCGCGTCGGCTACATGCTGCGCGCCGAAGGCGACGCCGAACAGGTGCTCACCGAGCCCTATGAGCGCATCCACAATCAAACCATGGTGCCCTATGCGCATCTGTTCTGGTCCTCGACCTGGCAGGGCATCGCCTCCGGCGCCTTCCGTCGCGCGCGCGCCTTCGTGCGCCAGGCTTCGCGCGCCAGCGGAGGCCGCATGCCGCCCGGCGCCCCGCACCTGACCCGCGCCCGCGTCACGCTGGAGACGCTACGCGGCGCCATCCAGGCGGGGCTCGCGACCTTCGAGCGCAACGCCAGCGAACCCGGCGGCCTCACCTCGATGAACGCCCAGCTCGCCCTGAATTTCCTGAAGGTCGAGGCCTCCGAACTCGCGGCGACGACGGTGATGAGCGCGATGCGCGCCTGCGGCCTCGCCGGCTATCGCAACGACAGCGACTACGCGATGGGCCGCTATCTGCGCGACATCCTCTCCGCGCCGATCATGATCCACAACGACCGCATCCTGTCGAACTCCGAAGCCGCGGTCTTGATGAGCGAGCCGCCGCTGTTCGTCGCGATGTGATATTGTAGCCGCGGTCGCCGACCGCGGCCTGTCGAGGTCAGCGACCTCGGCTACAAAATCTGCAGGGGTCAGCGACCTCGGCTACAAACAGCGTCCAATGAGGCCATGATGACTGTCGAACCGCTGTCCTTGCATCAGGACCTCACGCCTTCGGAAGACATCCTGGCGCGGCTGTTCAGGCCGACCGGCGTCGACGGCGTCAATCTGCGGACCGGCGCCTATGAGGATGTCGTCGACGGCCTCGGCCGCTTCATCACTTCGATGCGGCCCGAGGGCGCGGAGGTCTATCGCTTTCCGCCCGTCGTCAGCCGAAAACTGATCGAGAAGTCGGGCTATCTGAAGAGCTTTCCCAATCTTCTGGGTTGCGTCTGCGCGTTGAATGGCGACGAGGCGCATATCGAGGGCGCGGTGGAGCGTTTCCTCGCGGGCGGCGAAAGCTGGACGCGCGATGTCGAGCCGACCGACCTGCTGCTTGCGCCCGCAGCCTGCTATCCGGTCTATGAGATCGCCGCAGAGCGCGGAACGCCGCCCGCCGCGGGCTTCGTCTATGACGTCGCCAGCGACTGCTTCCGTCGCGAGCCCTCGAAGAACATCGATCGCATGCAGACTTTCCGGATGCGCGAGTTCGTCGCGATCGGCGCGCCCGAGATGATCCGCGGCTTCCGCGAGCACTGGATGGCGCGCGCGCCCGAAATCGCCGGCGCGCTCGGCGTCGCGCACCGCATCGAGGCGGCGAGCGATCCGTTCTTCGGCCGCGCCGGCCAGCTCGTCAGCCGCTATCAGGTCGCGCAGTCGCTGAAGTTCGAGATGCTGATCCCCGTGCGCTCCAGCGAGCAGCCGACGGCCTGCATGAGCTTCAACTATCACCGCGAGCATTTCGGCGAGGTCTGGGGGATCGCGACGGAAGCCGGCGAGCCCGCGCACACCGCCTGCGTCGCCTTCGGCATCGACCGTCTCGCGGTTGCGCTGTTCGCCGCCCACGGCCTCGAGGTCGCCGCCTGGCCGCAAGGCGTGCGCAACGCGCTGCGGCTATAGGTCTCTTCGCAACGGCAACGAGTCCGGCTATTGCGTGTGCGGCGCAACATATGGTTCGGACCGCTTATGAAGTCGCTTCCCCGTACGGCCGCCGCGCGTCGCTTTCGCTGTCGCAGTTCTCCTGGCCGCGCCGGCGCTTCGCCCGGCGTTCGCCGACCGCGATGCTCTCTGGAACATCGTGCACGGCAAATGCGTCCCGCACGAAGAGGCCAAGGAGGGCCCGGCGCCTTGCGTCGACGTCGATATCAAGGATGGCGACGCGCTGCTCAAGGATCTCGTTGGGGTCGCCCAGGAACTCGCAATCCCGACGACGCGCATCACGGGCATCGAAGATCCATTGGCGCTCTCGCCGCAGACGCCCAACTATTTCGCCTATGCGTGGAAGGAACGCGCCGCCGCCGAAGCTCTGCTGAAGAAATCCTTGCCGCGCGAAGCCTTGGGCGTCGCGATCAATTCTATGTATTCGCGCTCGCAGGATCAGCTTCACCTTCACGTCGACTGCATGGACAAGGACGTCGTCGCCGACCTCAAGGCGCATCTCGACGAGATCGGCTCGACTTTCAAGCCGATGACCTCGCCGCTGAAAGGCCGAACTTATGTCGCGCGCCGGGTCAGCGAGGCGGAGCTCGCCGCCGGTTCGCCGTTTCAGATGCTCGCCGACGGCGTCGAGGGCGCGCGCGCGCAAATGGGCGCGTGGTCGCTGATCCTGATCGGCGCGGATCTCGACGGCGCGCCCGGCTTCGTGCTGCTCGCGGATCATGCGGATCCGCTCGGCGGGGGCCATGCGGAGGTATTGCAGGATCACAATTGCGCCATCGCCTCGACGAGTTGAGGCGGGCCTCGACAAGCTGAGGCCCGGCGCGCCGCTTGCAGCGGCGTTGAGGAGTTTGCTGCGCCGTCCCATCGCGGGAGGGCGGGCGTGTGCGGTGCGGAGGCGTGTCATGCGTATGTATTCGGCGTTGGCGGTTGCGGCCGGGGTTGTTTTCGGGGCGCCTACGGTCGCTCACGCGACGGTGCACATCGACATCGACCTCGCCGAGCAGCGGATGCAGGTGAATTCCGATTCCGGCGAAAGCTACGACTGGCCGATCTCGTCGGGCCGCCGGGGCCACGCGACGCCGACCGGCCATTTTCAGCCGCAGGCCATGTACGTGATGGTCCATTCCATCAAGTACGATAATGCGCCGATGCCGCACTCGATCTTCTTCCACGGCGGCTACGCCATTCACGGAACGGAGGCCGTCTGGGCGCTCGGCCATGTCGCCTCGCACGGTTGCATCCGCCTCTCGCCGGAAAACGCCGCGACGCTCTATGAGCTGGTTTCGCAGGAGGGCGCGACGATCGACATACACGGCGCGCCCGCCTCGCTGATCGCCGACAATCCCCACCGGGCGGGCCATAAGCTCGCCGCCGAGATGCGCAAGCGCATGCAGAGCGAGGGCCTCGCCTACGCGCCCCGCCACCGGACGAAATCGCTGAAGGAATGGGCGAGAGATCCGTTCGCTCCGCAATAGTCGCCCCTTTTCCGCCGCACTGAAGGGCGAGGGGAAGCCGCCGGGCGTAAAACGACCTGTCGCGTTTCGAAGCGATTCGGGTTATCAGGCGGCCGGTCCGTCCCTGGATGGCGAGCGATTCCCTTATGGAGGCCCGATTGCGGCGAAGAGATTTCATGGCCGGCGTGGCCGGTCTGGCGGGCGGCGCGCTGCTGCCGCGCCTTGCGTTGGCGAACGTGCCGACGCCCTTCACTTTCGAACTGACGCCGCCGATGGACAATCGCGAGAAGTTCATCGCCTGGGGCGTCAAGGAGCGCGGCGAGGACCCGCTCTACCTCGGCGAGCGCTTCGACCGCTTCGTGGCGATGGTGCGCAACGAGGACATCTGGGACGAGCGCCACAAGAAGGCGTTCCTGCTGACCCCGCGCGAAAAATTCGTGCTGCAGCAGAATCTTGGCCGCGCCTACGAGCACGCGTTCCTCGACATCGGCTATGGCGTTACGATCTCCGGCCCACACATCGTCGGCCGCATGACCTCCACCATCGACCCGAAGAAGGGCGAGAAGGTGCTCGAGATCGGCACCGGCTCCGGCTATCAGTCGGCCTATCTCTCCCACCTCACCGATCAGGTCTTCACGATCGAGATCATCAAGCCGCTCGCCGAGCGCACCCGCGGCATCTACGACGCGCTCGCCAAGGACGGCTATACCGAGTTCGGCGCCATCAAGTCGAAGAACGCCGACGGCTATTACGGCTGGGAAGAGAACGGCCCGTTCGACAAGATCATCGTCACCTGCGGCATCGACCACGTTCCGCCGCCGCTGCTCCAGCAGTTGAAGCCCAACGGCATCATGGTGATCCCCGTCGGCCCGCCCGGCGCGCAGCGCGTGCTGAAGGTCGTCAAGAACCAGGCCGAGGACGGCACCATCACCGTCGCGCGCTCGGACATCTACGGCGGCCGCATCGTGCCCTTCGTCCCCTTCACCAAGCTCGAAGGCGACACCATCAAGGGCACCCACAATAACTGAGGCGCGCGCGAACGCGTCTGTAGCCGAGGTCGTCGACCTCGGCGAGCCGCGGTCAACGACCGCGGCTACAGCGTCGCGCGATCGGAGACCCCTGATGCATTCCGACACCGACGCGAGCGGCGATCTCGCGCTCGATTCGCGCGGCCGTCTCGCGCTCTATCTCGCCGTCGGGCTCGGCGCGGGCGCGGTCATCGCGCTGCAGATCGACATCATGCGGGTGTTCGCGGTCGGCAACTGGACGCATTTCGGATCGCTGGTCGTCAGCCTCGCGATGCTCGGCTTCGGCCTCACCAGCGCGGTCATGGCGATCGCCACGGAGTGGTTCAAGCGCAACTGGCGGCTCGCGGCGGGCCTCGGACTCGGCCTGATGGGGCCGCTCGCGGTCGGCGCCAATCTGTTCATCCAGCAGCTCGGCTTCAATCCGATCTATCTGGTCTCCGATCCGCATCAGAAGTGGAAGCTCGCCGAGATCTTCCTCGCCTCGCTGACGCCGTTCCTGGGCGGCGCGGTGTTTCTGGGCTCAATCTTCCTGAAGTCCAACAAGACTTTCGGCCGCGTCTATTTCGCCGACCTCGCCGGCTCGGGCCTGAGCGGCCTCGTCTTTCTCGGCGCGATGTATGTGTTTCCGCCGGTTAACCTGATCGCCGCGCCGCTGATCCTCTGGTTTGCCGCCTGCATCGCCTTCACGTTCCTGCCGGGCGGGCGCGGCGCGCGCATTCCCTTCGTGGTCGCGGCCCTCGTCGCGTTCGGGGCGCATTTCGTCGTAGCGCCGGCGCTCGGCGTGTCGCGGCTCGCCGTCAACGACTACAAGGGCGCCTCTTACGCGCGCCGCCTGCCAGAAGCCAAGAAAGTCTTCGAGAGCTATTCGCCGTTCGGCTATCTCGAAGCCTACACGACCTCCTACCTGCATTTCGCGCCGGGCCTCTCCGACAACGCCGGCTTCAATCTGCCGGAGATGCCGGCCAACGCGTACATGGGCCTCTACATCGACAGCGATGGCCCGATCGGGATCATGCGGCACCTCTCCGCCAAGGAGACGGAATACTTCCGCTACCTTCCGATGTTTTACCCCTATGTGATCAAGAAGGCGCCGAAGACCTTCATCACTCAGTTCGGAGGCGGCATCTCGACGGAGGTCGCGCTCGCCTCGGGTTCGAAGGACGTAACGATCGCCGAGGGCAACCGCGCCATCCTCGCCGCCTTCCGCGATCCCGTCCTTCAGCAGTTCACCGACGACATTTTGGGCAAGGTCCGCGTCATCGACTACGAGGGACGCCATTTCCTCGAACACACCAGCGAAAAATTCGAGGTCATCGACCTCTCGCTCGCCGATTCCACCGGCCTCTCCAATCCCGGCGGCTTCGCTGTCGTGGAAAAATTTCCTTACACCGAGGAGGCGATGGAGACCTACATGCGGGCGCTCGCCCCCGGCGGCGTGCTCGCGGTCACCATCTGGAACAAGGAAGAGCCGCCGAAGTCGGTCCTCAAGCTCTACGCGACGATGGCCGCGGCCTCGCGCGCGCTCGACGGCGACCGCATGGCGGATTCGTTCTTCGTCTCCTCGTCCTACCTCTCGACCGCCACCGTGCTCTACAAGCGCGGCGGTTTTACGCAGGACGAAATCGAAAAACTTCGCAAGCATACGCATGCGATGTCGTTCGACGAGATCTATTCGCCGGGCCTCTTCTATGACGGCTCCGAGACGGATCGCACGCTCGACGGCTATGTCGCGCAGTTCTTCTCGGCCCCTGTCAACGGGCCGCCGGGCTCCGACAAGACGGTCTCCGCCGAGCCCTCGGGCGACACGCCGCAGGCGAGCGATCCCACCGCTCCCGACGACAATGCCGCTCCGCCCGGCGGTAAGTCCGACGAAGGCGTGCTGCCCTCGACGGTGATGGGCCGCCTCGCCTGGCACAGTTTCGTCAACGGCGACTGGGACAAGGTCGCCGACCGCTACGTGTTCAACACGAGCAAGCTGACCAACGATTCCCCCTATTTCGCGGCCTACGTGAAGACCAAGGACCTGCCTCAGGTCCTCTCCGACCCGGATCGGCTCGAGCCGCTGCAGGACGAGTGGGGCTATCTGCTCATCTGGGCGACGCTCGGCATCGCCTGCGTCACAGCCGCCGTGCTGCTCGTCATTCCGCTCATCTGGGGCTGGCGGTCGTTCTTCTCCAAGACGCCGGGCAAGACGCTGAGCGTCATCTATTTCGCCTGCCTCGGCGCCGGCTACATCATGGTCGAGGTCGGGCTGATCGCGCATTTCGTGATGGCGCTCGGCAACCCCACCGTGTCCGCCTCGATCCTCATCACCGGCATGCTGGTGTTCTCGGGGCTCGGCGCGCTGCTCTCGGAGCGCATTCTCGACGTCAAGCGCGTCGTGATGCCGATCATCTTCGTCGTGATCGCTGCGATGCTGGCGGCCTATGCGCTCTATCTCAACGTGGCGCTCGATGCGATCGGCGCGCTGCCCTATGCCGCGCGGCTGGCGCTCTGCTTCCTGTTCATCGCCCCGCCCGCCTTCCTGATGGGTTTTCCAATGCCGACGGCGATGACGACGCTCGGGCGGCTCGGCAAGGAGCATCTGTTCATCTGGGCCTGGGGCGTCAACGGCTGCTTCTCGGTGATCGGCGCCGCGGCGGCCCCGGTCATCGCGACCAATTTTGGCCTCGGCGCGGTCATCGAGATCGCGGCGCTCGCCTATTTCCTCGCCATGCCCTCGTTCTTCGGCGTCCTGGCCGAGCCTAAGCTGGCGGTGCAGGCGTGATCGCTGTAGCCGCGCTCAGCATCCCAGCCGCTCGGACAGGAGCTTGTCATCCCCGCGAAAGCGGGGATCCAGTGTCGTAGGGCTCAGCGGCTTCCAAATTACCAGCATGTTCCTGCAAGCGCAGCATCACACGCTGGATCCCCGCTTTGGCGGGGATGACAGGGGAGCGACTATTCCGAGCGCATACGGCCAGCGACCTCGGCTACAGGCGGGCGCCATCAGCGAGATCGCGTTGACGCGCTTGGCGAGCGCCGTCAGCCGCGCGAGCGTCTCGACCAGCGTGTCGAGCGTCTCTTCGAGATTGGCCTCCGTGATGACGTCCCAGCAGATCGGGATTGCTCGTCGCCGAGCCGCGCCACAACGAATCGTAGTTCAGGTTGCTCAGCGCGGGAATGATGTCGCGGGGAGCGAGCGGCGGGAACTCGCGAAGCAGGTCCGCCCTCAGCCAATTGCGAAAGCCGAAATCGACCTGCCGTGGAAACCCCGGATCGAAGAACAGGCTGAGCCAGCCCTGAAACTCCGGATCGGGATGAGCGAACTTCATCACGTCCGCTGCGCCCGGCGTCTCCAGTTTCACGCGAACGTAGCCGTTCTCGACGAGGCTCTGCGCAACCGCTTTCTTCAGCGCGGTTTTCTTCGGCCGCCCGCCGTACCAGTCCCCTTCGGGATAGAGCGGCTTCAGATAACGAAGCCCGCGCACGACGGGATCCGCCTGCAGTTCCTGGTTGAAAGCGTAGGACCATTGATGCGTCGCATGCAGCGCGAGCGCATTGAGCAGCCGATCGCGCTCTTCCGCCGACAGGCGGTCGAAATAGGCAGGCAGGCCCGCCGTCTCGGAATTCGGAAATCGCCCCACCAGCGGAAAGCCGCGAGCCGCCTCGTCTGCCAAGTCGGCGCGGATCGCGGCAACTATTCGGTTGCGCAAGTCCTCGAGCATCCCACCTCCCGCCAACGGCCTCAGTCGTAGGAGTATCCGACGAAAATGATTTGCGCTGGCTTACCGTTCTCGTACGCGACCGCGCAGACGCCCTGCCCGCGTTCGATCGAGTCGAAGATGTCCTCGCAATCCAGAATGTCTTCGGCGGAGGGACGCGGATCGCCGATCAACTCCTCGAGTTCGTCCTCGTCGAGCGGCGTGACCGCGCCGAAATCAGGCTTGTTCGCGATGCGCAGCATGTCGAGGATCGAGCGCGTGCCGCTTGCGCCCGCCGCCGCTCGCGCGGCCTCGATCGAGGCATGGCCGCAGCCCGGCGCATGGGCGGGATCAGGGGGAAAGCGCGGGAAGCGCTCGACGGGATTGTACCGGCCCGCGCGGAATTCGCGCTCGCGAAGCGCGCTCAGCGCATGCGCCAGATCGTCCTCGCAGGGAACGGCGTAGAACCAGGGATGCGCGCCCATGCCCGTAAAACTCCGCGCTTGCCGAATTTTTTCCGCAATTGCGGCGTGTCTGAGGTGTGGCGCCTGCGCCACGGTGGCGCAAGCCTTGGCGGCCTCCGGTATCGGTCGTCCGCTCGAGTTGGTAAAGGAAGGGCGAAGGCGCCGCTCCGGCGTCTTTGCGCGAGGGGAGAGCCGATCGTTGCGCAGCCTGGGTTTGACGCTCGCCGCCCTTTCCGCTCTTGCGCTTGCCGGCTGCAACTCGACCGGACCGATGACAAAGACCTATCCGACAGGGTCAAGCGCCAGCGGCTTCACGCAAACGGGCGGCGCCAACGTCGCCTACGCCGAATTCAAGAATTCGGCCTTTCCCTACAACGGCGAAATCCCGCCGGACGAGGAACATGCCCACTCGCGTCCGTTCCTCGACGTCAGCGCGGACGGAAAGCTCGGCCATTCCTCTTCGCGCAATGGCGTGCTCTGGGAAGATACGACCTACAACGACCGCCATGTGCTGATCGCCGCCGCGGCCGATTTCAATCCCAACGCGCCCGGCGCCATCGTCGTCTATTTCCACGGCAATCAGGCGAACTCTTATGCGCGATGTGAGCGAACGACAGAGAACGCCGCAGCAGGTCGCCCAATCGAACCTCAACGCCGTGCTGCTCGCCCCGCAGATGGCGGTCGACGCGCTCGATTCGAGCGCCGGCAATTTCTGGCGTCCCGGCGCCTTCGCGCAATTCCTCGACGAGGCCGAGCAGAAGCTGACGACGCTCTATCCGGGCACGTCGAAATGGACCTTCGCCAGCATGCCGGTCATCATCATCGCCTATAGCGGCGGCTACCTGCCCGCCGTCTATTCGCTGGAATATGGCGGCGCGGGCGGCCGGGTGCGCGGCGTCGTGCTGCTCGACGCCCTGTTCGGCGAACCGGACAAGTTCGCGGACTGGGTCAGGCGCGAGTCCTCGCAAGCCTTCTTCGTCAGCGCCTATTCCGCCTCGTCGAAAAACCAGAACCTTGCGCTGGAAGCGAAAATTCGGGCGGCCGGCGTGCCCGTCGTCGACGGACTGCCGGAACTCGCTGCATTCCGGCGTCGTCGCCTTCGTGGACGCCAGCGCGGCGAGCCACGACGACTTTGTCACTTCCGCCTGGACCGGGGATCCGCTGACCGACGTGCTGAGCCGGATGGCGCGGTAGCGCTTTCGTGATTCGCGCTCGCCCCGGCGGCGCGCGAAGCTGGCGCGGGGCGCGGGCCGACAAGGAGCGACGCCGACGCACGAGAGCATCAGATCCTTTTTCCGGCGCGCCTGCGCGCTGTCAGCGCTCCTCGCGGCCGTCATCGCGCCGGCCGGCGAGAGCCGGGCGGCCGAAGCGCTCGACGTCCGCATCGTGCTCGCCGCGGACGTTTCGCGCAGCATCAATTCCGGCGAGTTCGAATTGCAGCAGCGCGGCTATGCCGCGGCGATCGCCGACCCGCGCGTCATCGACGCCATTCTGTCCGGCCGGCACGGCGCCATCGCGCTATCGTTCGTCGAATGGGCGGCGTTGGACGAACAGCGCGTGGTGCTGGACTGGAAGGTGATCTCGAACGCCGCCGATGCGCGCGCCTTCGCGGATCAGGTCGCCAGCGCGCCGCGCGTCTTCGAGGGCCGCACTGCGATCGGCTCCGCGATCGACTATTCGATCGGGGTGCTGAACGCCTCGGAGCTGGAGGCCGACCGCAGCGTCATCGACATTTCCGGCGACGGCACGAGCAATCAGGGCCACAACGTGACGGAGTCGCGCGACGCCGCGATCGGCGCCGGCGTCACCATCAACGGACTCGCGATCTTCAACCGCAGCGCGGCCGCCATGGGCGGCTATCTCGCTTTGCACACCAATCCGCCCGGCGGCATCGACAAATATTACCGCGACAACGTGACCGGCGGCATCGGCTCCTTCGTCATCCGCATCGACGACTTCAACAGTTTTGAGCAGGCGATGATTCAGAAGCTCATCACCGAGATCTCTACGATCAAGCCTGAACGCACGCATTCTTAGGGAGAATATGGCCCTTCCCCAGCTTCACTGGGGAAGGGCCGGCTACCCGCCGAGCCACCCCTCCAGCGCCATGCCTGCAAACAACAACAGCCCCGCATCCCTGTTTGAGCGGAACAGTCTGAGCGCCGTCGCGGGGCTTGCCGGGTCCATACGGACGACCTGCCACGCGAGATGGGCGGCATAGGCCGCCCATCCAAGTCGGGCGACAAGACCGGCGCCGACTCCCGCCAAAGCCAGCAAGGCGAAGGCCGCCGCGGCGGCATAGAACAGGCCGACGGCCAGCCGGGCGTTGGTCCCGAACAGCCGGGCGGTCGAACGTATGCCGACGATGGCGTCGTCACGCGCATCCTGCTGCGCATAGATCGTGTCGTATCCAACCGTCCAGCAGATCGCCGAGGCATAGAGGGCGAAGGCCGGCCAGGCGAGCGAGCCGAACGCCCCGCTCCAGCCCATGAAGGCGCCCCAGGAAAAGGCGAGGCCGAGCACCGCCTGCGGCCACGAGGTGATGCGTTTCATCAATGGATAGATCGCCACCACCAGCAGCGAAGCCATGCCGACGGCGATGGAAAAGCGCGTTGAAGCAAAGCAGCACCGCGAGCCCGACCAGCGACTGCGCGACCAGAAAGATCGCTGCCGACTTCACGCTGGCCCGCCCGGAAGGCAGCGGGCGGCCTCGCGTGCGCTCCACGCCGGCGTCGAGCCTGCGGTCCAGAATATCATTGTACGTGCAGCCGGCGCCTCGCATCGCGATCGCGCCGATGAGGAAGAGCAGCAGGTGCCAAACGTTCGGCCCACGATGCGCGGCGAGCCCGGCAAGCGCCGCCGACTGCCAGCAAGGCGCGAGCAGGAGCTGCCAGCCGGCCGGCCTATCCCACCTCGCCAATTGAACGAAAGGCACGGCTCCTTCGGGCGCGAGCCGCAGCACGAGGCTCGAAGGACGCGAATCGGGCAGCGCGCGTCCTTCGACGCCTGGACTCAAAGCGGCCCGGCCGGCAGTTTTGGCGCGGCGTTCTCAGCTCCGGCGCCCGCCGCGGCCTGGTCCTTGGCCTTCTTCATCTGGGCGGCGACCGTGCAGGCCTTGGTCGCCATCGCGGTGTCCTTGCCCATGATCTCCTTGAACTGGGTGATCACGTCGTCGGGGATCTGGCACCAATCCTTGTTCTTGGTCAGCGAGGCGAGAAAGGCATTGTCGGCTGCGACAATGGGCCGTGAGTGATCGCAAAAAGTCTCCGCATCGAGCTGCTTGCCCTTGTTGGCGGCGACCATCGTGTTGATGCCTTGCAGAACGGCCTCGCGCTTGGTCTTCAGCGCGCCGAGTTCGTCGCAGCTGTCGGCGCGCGCAGCCGTCGCGCCGAGCGACGCCAACGCCATTGCGGCGAAAAGCGCGCTGACGGCCGCAAGCCGCTTCGTGGTCCCCATTGCCAAATCTCCCCAACGATCCTTGGTCACACGGACGTGAACCCTGCGAAAACGGCGAAAGATGGGCGCTGTCAAGCCCAACCGCGTCTTGCATAGTCGATCGCGTAGCTTTGCGGGCGCGCGGCGATCGCCACCATGCCGTCCAGCACCGTGTCCGAGGCCGTCACGAGCCGGGTCGGAATTTGCTCGAGCCAGGGCGTCGACCGGCGCCTTGTCCTCGAAGGCTCTGCGGAACTCGGCCTCGTCGAGCAAATCGATGATGCGCGGCAGCACGCCGCCGGCGAGCGTCACGCCGCCAAAGGCCACGAAGGCGACGGCGATGTCGCCCGCGAGCCGGGCCGACGATGCGCCAGTACAGCTGCATGCTCTTGGCTTCTTCGCCCGAGCGGTTGGCGAGCGCGGCGGCGGTGATCGCCGGCCCGTCGTCGTCCGACGCCGGCAGCCCATAGGCCGCCAGCCGCGCCCGATGCACCCGGATCAGGCCCGGGCCCGGAGATGACGCTCTCGCATCGTGATGCGGCCGTGCGCGCGCTCGAGATGCGGCCAGATCGCCCATTCCTCGTCACTCTCGGGACCGTAGCTGATGTGGCAGAATTCCGAGGCAAAAGGCGTATGCCGGCCATCGATTTCGTTCAGCGCGGCGACGCCGAGCCCGGTGCCGGGACCCGAGAATGACCTGCGAGTCCGGGCGCGCCGAACTTCAGCGGACCGATCTAGGCGCGCGCCTTCTTCGTCGATGATCGGCAGCGAAAGCGCCTGCGCCTCGAAATCGTTGAGCAGCAGACCCTGGCCGAGACCGAGCCGTTTCGCGACGTCGGGGCCATTGATGCGCCAGGGCGCGTTGGTGAGTTTCAGCTCGCGGCCTTCGACCGGACCGGCGCCGCAGGCGATCACTGAGCGGGGTTTTACGGGAAGTTTAGGGATCGCCGCCTCGATCGCCTCAGCGAGGTTCGGATAGTCCCAGGTCTTCAGGTGGACGGCCTCGCTCAGCGACCCCTTGGGGTCCGCCTGCACGGCGAAGCGAACGTTGGTGCCGCCAATGTCGGCGACGAGCGCGGGGAACGGAAAGACGGAGTCGGCCATGGCGCGGGATTAAGCAGACTAGGAGGCCCAAGCGTCAAGTGCCGCCTGCGCCATCGCGACAGCTCAATTCGTGCGGCGCGCCAGCGAAAGCCAAACGCCGCCGGCGATCAGCACGGTTCCGGAGGCGCGGCCGAGCCAAAGCGTTCTCCCCGGCTTCTGAAACCATGCGCGCCCGTAGCCGGAAGCCAGCGCATAGGCGCAGTCCGATAATCCCGCGAACACGACGGTGACCGCGCACATGATCGCCAGTTGCGGGCCTGAGGGCAGTTTCGGATCGACAAACTGCGGCAGAAACGCCGTGAAGAACACGATCGTCTTGGGGTTGGTCAAAGCGACAAGCACGCCTTTGATCAAGTTGGCGCCGGCGATCCGGCGGGATCGCGGCCTCACCCTCGCCCGCATGCCGCCAAGCGTTGATTCCGAGGTAGATGAGATAGAGCGCGCCGGTCCAGCGCAGCGCGGTGAACAGGGAAGCGGCGTGCGCCAGCACCCAGTCGAGCCCGAGCGCGATGCTAAGAGCAGGATCGCATTGCCGAGCGTCGTGCCGGCGACCGTCGCCAGAGCCGCGCGCACGCCTTGCGTCGCGCCGGTCGAAATGACGAGCGTCACGATCGGCCCCGGCGTCAGCACGAGCACGGTCGTGATGGCGAAAAATGCGCCGAACAGTTCGAGGTTCATGGCTCCTCCACGGACCGCTACTCAAAGCTCCAACTCAGCGCGGGAAGTCAAGCGGCTGCGGACTGTTTCCCGCGCCGCGGCCGAGAAGGCCATGGCCGCGCGGTCTTTGTGCATGTAAATATTTCCGCGGCCCGGACCCAACGGGCCGCCTATGCGGGAGGACGCCATGTACGCCGCGCTTCGACAGTTCAAGGCCAGGCCCGGCCGAGCCGACGAGCTCGCCCAGAAGATCAAAGGCGCGGTTCCGATCATCAGCGGCGTGCCCGGTTTCATGGGCTACTACGTCGTCTACGCGCCCGACGACACGGTCACCGCGATCAGCATCTTCAACACCGTCGAGCAAGCGAACGAATCGAACCGACGCGCCCTCGCCTGGATCGAAAAGAACCTTGCCCCCTTTGTCGATGGCGCGGCGAGCGCGACCTCCGGGCCGGTCATCGTGCATACGGCGCCTTAGGCCATCCGCACGCTGCTGTAGCCGCGGTCGTCGACCGGGGCGGTTGGGACTGGCAGCTCGGATTAGACGCTTCCACTGTCATCCCCGCGAAAGCGGGGATCCAGCGTGTGATGCTTCGCCTGCGGAAACAGGCTGCAACATCTTGAAGCCGCTGAGCTCTACGACACTGGATCCCCGCTTTCGCGGGGATGACAATAGAATTTCATCTTGCCCGCCGCGGCGGGCAGGCCTCACATCGCGCTGGGCGGCGCGATTCGCGAACAGGCATGTCGGACTTCGGCTTCTATGAATTCTTCTGCGGCGGCGGCATGGCCCGAGCCGGGCTCGGCGCGCGCTGGCGCTGTCTCGTCGCCAATGATTTCGACGCCGCCAAGGGGCGGGCTTATGCGGACAACTGGGGCGCGGCGGCGCTCAAGGTCGCCGATGTTCGCGAGCTTCTGCCGCGCGATCTGCCGGGCCGCGCCGAGCTGGCCTGGGCCTCCTTTCCCTGCCAGGACATGTCGCTCGCTGGCCCGCGCGGCGGGCTCGACGCCGAGCGCTCGGGCGCGTTCTGGCCGTTCTGGCGCCTGATCCGATCGCTGCGGGACGAGGGACGCGCGCCCGATGTGATCGCGCTCGAAAACGTGCGCGGCGCGCTGACGTCGCGCGGCGGCGCGGATTTTCGTGCGCTCATCGAGGCCATCGCGGGCACTGGCTATCAGGTCGGCGCCGTCATGCTCGACGCGGTCGCCTTCGTGCCGCAGTCCCGGCCGCGCCTGTTCGTCGTGGCGGTCGCTTCCGACCTCGCGCTGCCCGCTGGCATTGTTGGCGAAGGCCCTGCTCCGACCCTGCATCCTGATTCGCTTGTCAGCGCATTAAAGGGCCTGAGCACGCGGGCGAGCGACGCCTGGCTATGGTGGCAGATCGCGGAGCCCGCGCGCCGCAACGCCGACCTCGGCGACCTCATCGAGGACCAACCGGCCGGCGTGCGCTGGGGCTCGGCGGGCCGAAACGCAGCGGCTCCTCGACCTGATGAGCCCGCGGCAACGCCGCCGGCTCGAGGACATCCGCGTAGCGGGCAAAAAGGCGGTCGGGACGCTCTACCGTCGGATGCGGCCCGACGAGGAGGGAAACCGGGTGCAGCGCGCCGAGGCCCGCTTCGACGGCCTCGCCGGCTGCCTGCGCACGCCGGCCGGCGGATCGAGCCGGCAAACCCTGATCGTCGTCGAAAGCGGCAAGGTCAGAACCCGGCTGCTTTCGCCGCGCGAGGCGGCCCGCCTGATGGGCCTCCCCGATAGCTACCGCCTGCCCGCCGGCGTCACGGAAGCCTATCACCTGCTCGGCGACGGCGTCGTCGCGCCGGTCGTCAGCCATCTTACGTCGCATCTCATCGAGCCCATCCTCGACGCGCGCGACCGCGCCCAGCGCCGGCGGGCATGAGACGCCCGACGCAAGCCCCCTCCCCCGAACGCTCCGCTGTCATGCGCGCCGTAAAGTCGCGCGACACGGCGCCCGAGCTGGCGCTGCGCCGACTGCTCACGCAACTGGCGCCCGGCTACCGGCTTTGCCGCGCCGATCTCCCCGGCAAGCCGGACATTGCCTACGGAAAGCGCAAGCTGGCGATCTTCGTGCACGGCTGCTTCTGGCATGGCCACGATTGCCCGCGCGGCGCGCGCATGCCAAAAACCAACCGCCCCTACTGGCAAGACAAGATCGCCCGCAATTTTACGCGAGACGCGGCGAACGCCCGAAAACTTGCCGCGCTCGGCTGGCGGCCGATGGTCGTATACGAATGCGAGCTGAAAGACATGGCGGCCTTGCAGAAGCAGCTCAGGCGCGCGCTCGGATTGGGCAACTGTCCTTCCCGCGAAAGCGGGAATCCAGTGTCGTAGCACTACTAAGTCACATGCGCATTTTGGCAATTCTTCGAGTGTAAGTCTCTGATATTCTGCCAATTCGTCTTTTCGACGGAGGCAGCGAAGATGGGCGAGCGGGCGAGGCAGAGCGAGGTGCGGTTTGCGGCTTACATCGGGAGTTTGGCGAGCGTGCTCGGGCACGTTGATCGCGTTGGTCCTTTGAACGACTATTGCGTGGGCTTGCTGATGCCCGGCGAGCGCAAGAGCGTCGAGCCGATGGCCGCGATCGTAGCGCCGGCGCGCACGGCGGCGGAGCATCAGTCGCTTCTGCATTTCGTTGGCCAATCGCGGTGGTCGGACGAGGCGATGCTGGCGAAGGTTCGCGAACTTGCAACTCCGGCTTTGGAGGCCCATGGCGGGATCGAGGCCTGGATCATCGACGACACGGGATTTCAGAAGAAGGGCTCGCACTCGGTCGGCGTGACGCGCCAATATTGTGGCCGGCTGGGCAAGATCGACAATTGCCAGATCGCGGTGACGCTTTCCATCGCCAATCATGCGACGAGTCTGCCGATCGCCTATCGGCTCTATTTGCCCGAAACCTGGGCCAACGACCGGGAGCGTCGTTTGAAGGCGCATGTCCCTGAGGATGTGAGGTTCGAGACGAAGCCGCAAATCGCGCTGTCTCAGATCGAAGCGGCGCTGCGAGCTGGCGTGACGCCGGGCGTCGTGCTGGCCGACGCTGCTTACGGAAACGACGGCCCGTTGCGCGCCAGCCTCACGGCGTCAGGACTGATCTATGCCGTCGGCGTGCTGTCGAATTTGTCGGTTTGGCCGCCCGGCGAACAACCCTTGCCGCCCAAGCCTTGGAGCGGACGCGGACGCAAGCCGACGCACATGCGCCACGACGCCGGCCACAAGCCGGTTTCGGCGAAGGCGCTCGCGATGGCGCTGCCTGCCGACGCCTGGAAAAGAGTGGCATGGCGCGAGGGCTCCAATCAAACTTTGTCGTCGCGTTTCGCGGCGTTGCGCCTCCGCCCGGCCTCGCGCGACCGCCTGCGTGACGCGCCGTTCGAAATCGAATGGTTGATCGTCGAATGGCCCGAAGACGAGAAGGAGCCCAAGCGATACTGGCTCTCGACCTTGCCTGAAAATACCCCGATCGAAAGTCTCATCGATACGATCAAGCTGCGCTGGCGCATCGAACGCGATTACGAAGAACTGAAGAGCGAACTCGGCCTCGCCCACTTCGAAGGGCGAGGCTGGCGAGGATTCCACCATCACGCCAGCCTTTGCATCGCGGCCTACGGATTTCTGATTCTCGAGAGATCCGCTTTTCCCCCCTCAGCGCGCTGGCGCCGCGAAACGCCTGAAGTTCCCGGCCCTACACGATCCACACCAGCCCCCGGAACGCCCCGAGCGCCACGCGGCCAATTCCATCGCGACGGTGCGAAAGCTTTTGACCATTGCCCTCGCCAGCTCACTCTTTCGATGCCCGTGCTGTCACGCCGCCGCAAAACGCGCGAACTTCCAATCATACTTATGACGCAGTAGAAGTAGGGCTCAGCGGCTTCAAGTTTCCAGCCCTTTTCTGCAAGCAAGCATCACACGCTGGATCCCCGCTTTCGCGGGGATGACATTGGAGATCATTCAGTTAAACAAGCTGCGCTTCGATGGCGGCCTTGTCGATGACCGACCAGACCGAGGCGATTTTCCCGAGCCTGTACTCGTAAAACACGTTTTCCGCGAAGGCGACCGTGCGCCCGTCGACGTCGAGCCCCAAGAACTTTCCCTTCGGCGAGCAATTGAAGCTCAAGCGCGCGGCGACGGTCGGAGGCGTGCAGGCGAGAAGCTCGATCTCGAAACGCAGGTCCGGAATGTCCTCAAAATCCCTGACCAGCATCGCGCGATAGCCTGCGAGCTTGAGCGGCCGCGCATTGTGCTCCACGTCGTCGTCAACATAACGCCCGAGCGCGTCCCAGTCCTGCCGGTTCAGACAGTCGATGTAGGCGCGATAGAGGTCGGGCAGAGAGGCTGAGGTCATATTGCTTGCTGCGCGCGCCTTGAGCGCGTCGGCGCGCCTCAACGTCGGTCCTTCCATGGCGGCGATGGGCGGGCGCAGGCCCAGCTCGCCTAGCGCGCCGAGCACCTGCACGTAGTCATCAAAGCCTCGTTCCCGCAGCGCATGCCAGGTGATCTGGCCGGCGGCGTACTGACGGATAAGGCTTTCCCGCTCGGCGTCGGACATAGGCGAAACCCTGATCGAAATCTTCGGCATTGTGCGCGCCTCGGGTGACTTAAATCAAAGTCCGGCCTTCGGCCCCGATTGCGTTGTTGACGGCAACCGGCACGCGGCGACGCCCAAGGCGGATTCGCGTTTGGCGCCCCCCTTGCTTGCCGCAAATCCGCGGGCTTGCGCCTACGCTTATTGCGCTGCAAAAAGATTTGGGTCGCACTTCCCGCCAACGCGCGCCCGCCAGGAACCCGCTCATGAACCAAGCCGCGCCCCTGCCCGAGACCGCACTCGCTCACGACTCGGAAAAGGACGCGCCGCTGCGCGACGACATCCGCCTGCTCGGACGCATTCTCGGCGACACCGTGCGCGAGCAGGAGGGCGACGAGACCTACAGTATCGTCGAGCGCATCCGGCAGGCCTCGATCCGCTTTCACCGCGACAACGAGACCGGCGCGCGGCGCGAACTCGCCGCGATCCTCGACAGCCTCGACAACGACCAGACGCTCGCGATCGTGCGCGCGTTCAGCTATTTCTCGCATCTGGCCAATATCGCCGAGGATCAGCATCACATCCGGCGCAACCGCGCCCATGTCGTGCAGGCGCTCGGCGGCGCGGCCGGGCTCGCTGACCTACGCCTTCCAGCGCGCGCGCGAGGCCGGCGTCACGCCCGAAGCGCTGCGCGAATTCTTCGACGGCGCGTCTGGTCAGCCCCGTGCTGACCGCGCACCCGACCGAGGTCCGGCGCAAGAGCACGCTGACGCGCGAACTGGAGATCGCCGAGCTGCTCGACGAGCGCGAACGGCTCGGCCGGCGACGAGGCGGAGCTCGCCGACAACGAGGAGCAGCTGCGCCGCGCCGTGCTGCTGCTCTGGCGCACCAACATGCTGCGCCAGACCCGCCTGCGCGTGATCGACGAGGTCTCCAACGGGCTCTCCTATTACGACTACACGTTCTTCCGCGAATTGCCGCGCCTCTACGGCGCGATCGAGGACGAACTCGCGCAGCTGCAGGCGCCGCCTGCCGCCCGGAACGCGGATCGCCTCGTTCCTGCGCGTCGGCTCCTGGATCGGCGGCGATCGCGACGGCAATCCGTTCGTCACCGCCGAAGTGCTGAGCGAGGCGATGCGGTTGCAGAGCGCGCGCGCGCTTGCAGCACTATCTCGACGAACTGCACGAACTCGGCGGCGAGCTCTCGGTCAGCAGACAGCTTGATGCGCGTCAGCCCGAGGCACTGGCCGAACTCGCCGAGCCGCTCGACCGACAATTCGGCCGCGCGCAGCGACGAGCCCTATCGGCGCGCCATCGCCGGCATCTATGCGCGCCTCGCCAAGACCGCGGGCGAACTCGACCACGTCGCCGCGCTGCGCCAGCCGATCGCACGACGCGCCCGCCCTACAGCGAGCGTCGCCGAATTCGGCGCCGATCTCGACCGTCATCGCGGAATCGCTGGAGGCGAACGGCGGCGCCATTCTCGCCGCGCGGGCGGCTGCGCGCGCTGCGCCGCGCGGTCGACATTGTTCGGCTTCCATCTCGCGCCGCTCGACCTGCGCCAGAATTCCGACGTGCACGAGCGCACCGTCGCCGAACTGTTCGCGGCGGCCATGCCGGGCTCGGAATATCTCGCGCTCGACGAGGAGGCGCGCATTACGACTGCTGCGCAAGGAACTGCGCTCGCCGCGCCCGCTGGTCTCGCCCTTCGTCAAATACAGCGAGGAGACCGAGAGGCGAACTCGCGATCTTCCGCGCCGCCGCGAAGATCCGGCGAGACCTACGGCCCCGGCGCGATCCGCACCGCGATCATCTCCAAGACGCAGGGCGTCTCGGACATGCTCGAACTCGCGCTGCTGCTGAAGGAGGTCGGCCTCGTCACCGCGACCGGCCGCGCCGAAGTCAATATCGTCCCGCTGTTCGAGACCATCGACGACCTGCGCAACTGCGTCGGCGTGATGGACCGGCTGCTTGTCGCTGCCCGAATATCGCCGCCTCGTCGACGACGCTCGGCGGCGAGCAGGAAGTGATGCTCGGCTATTCCGACTCCAACAAGGACGGCGGCTTCGTCACCTCAGGCTGGGAGCTCTACAAGGCCGAGATCGGCCTCGTCGAAGTGTTCAAGCGCCACGGCGTGCGCATCCGGCTGTTCCATGGCCGCGGCGGCTCGGTCGGGCCGCGGCGGCGGCCCGAGCTACGACGCCATTCTCGCCCAGCCCGGCGGCGCCGTGCGCGGCCAGATCCGCATCACCGAGCAGGGCGAAATCATCTCGAGCAAATATTCCAACGCGCGAAGTCGGCCGGCGCAATCTCGAGACCCTCGTCTCCGCGACGCTCGAGGCGACCTTGCTGCAGGAGCAGGTCGCGGCGCCCGACCCCTCCTATCTCGAGACGATGGAGGCGCTTTCCGCCGCGGCCTTCAAGGCCTATCGCGGCCTCGTCTACGAGACCGAAGGCTTCGTGAAATATTTCTGGTCCTCGACCGTCATCACCGAGATCGCCACGCTCAACATCGGCTCGCGCCCCGCCTCGCGCAAGAAGACGCAGGCGATCGAGGATTTGCGCGCCATCCCCTGGGTGTTTTCCTGGGCGCAATGCCGGCTGATGCTGCCGGGCTGGTACGGCTTCGGCTCCGCGGTCAAGGCCTATGTCGAGGCGAACCCCGAGACCGGCTACGCCAAGCTGATCGAAATGTATGAGAAATGGCCGTTCTTCCGCACCCTGCTCTCCAACATGGACATGGTGCTTGCGAAATCGAGCCTCGCCATCGCCTCGCGCTATGCCGGGCTGGTCGCCGACGTCAAATTGCGCGAAAAGATCTTCTCGCGCATCTCGCAGGAATGGCAGGACAGCGGTCGACGCGCTTTGCACGATCATGCGCCAGAAGGAATTGCTGGAGCACAACCCGCTGCTGCTGCGCTCGATCCGCAACCGCTTCCCCTATCTCGACCCGCTCAATCACGTGCAGGTCGAGCTGTTGAAGCTGTACCGCGCGCATGGTACGAGCGACAAGGTTTTGACCGGCATCCAGCTTACGATCAACGGCATTTCGGCGGGCTTAAGAAATAGCGGATGAGTTTGGCGAGCCTGCTTCACCGTCTGTTTCACGGCCCGGCATGGCTCTCTTTCCTCGTCATGGGTCTTGCGACCGCGGGCGTCGCGCTCTGCACGCTCCATCTGTTCGAAATGTTCGAGGCCAACTACGCGCTGATCCACGACTATGGCGCGATGGCGATCCTCGACGGCGGGCTCATTCAGTTCTTCGAGCTGGTGTTTTGGGGGTATCTGGGCCTTGGTTGCTATTTCATCTTCAAGGGCTGCCTCGACGGGCTGCTGGCGCGTGTGCATCGCGCGGCGCCGGGCCGGAAGGGCCGGCCATGAAGCGCTGCGACCTGACAGCGCAGCGTCTGGCGCCCCAAGCTTTTTCATGACACTGAAACAGACGAGAGATTTGCAGGCGATGTCCTCGCGGCTTCGGAGCCGACACGCATGAAGAAGGCCCTCTCCCCAGCGGAAATCGCGGAATTCATCCCTGACGGCGCCGTTCTGATGATCGGCGGATTCATGGGCGTCGGCAGCCCGCGCCGCATCATCGAGGCGCTGGTCGCCGCCGGGCGCAAGCAGTTGACGGTGATCGCCAACGACACGGCGAAGCCCGATTTCATGATCGGCCGGCTGATCCGCGCCGGCGCGGTCAAGAAGGCGATCGTTTCTCACATCGGCCTGAATCCCGAGACGCAGAGGGGGATGATGGAGGGCGTCATCGACGTCGAACTGACGCCGCAGGGCACGCTCGCCGAACAGATTCGCGCCGGCGGCTATGGGCTCGGCGGCGTGCTGACCAAGACCGGTCTCGGCACGATCGCGGCGGAGGGCAAGAGGATCATCGAGATCGACGGCGAAAGCTGGCTCTACGCGCCGCCGCTGCGCGCCGATTTCGCGCTGATCTCTGCCGCTCGCGCCGACTACAACGGCAACCTCAGCTACGAACTCACGGCGACCAACTTCAATCCCATCATGGCAATGGCGGCGACGACGGTGATCTGCGAGCCGCGCGAAATCGTGCCGGTCGGCGTCATCCCGCCGGATCACGTGACGACGCCCGGCGTGCTCGTTCATTATCTGGTGCGAAGGGAGGCCTGAATGAAGCCGGAGGAAATCATCCAGCGCCGCGTCGCGCGCGAATTGAAGCCCGGTTCGCTGGTCAATCTCGGCATCGGCCTGCCGACGGGGGTGGCGCGTTTCATCGAGCCCAACGACGGCATTCTCTTCCAGTCGGAGAACGGCATCGTCGGCATGGGCAGCCGGCCGCCCGAGGGCATGGAGGACATCGACCTCACCGATGCCGGCGGCGGCTACATCACCGCCGTGCCCGGCGCGGCGACGGTCGAATTCGACTTTGTCCTTCGGCCTCATCCGCGGCGGCCATCTCGACGCGACCGTGCTCGGCGCGCTCGAAGTCGACGAGGATGGCCAGCTCGCCAACTGGATCGTGCCCGGAAAGATGGCGCCCGGCATGGGCGGCGCGATGGACCTCGTCACAGGCGCGCGAAAAGTGATCGTCGCCATGCAGCACACCGCGCGGGGCATGCCCAAGATCGTACCGCGCTGCACGCTGCCACTGACTTCGGTGCGGCGCGTAAATCTCATCGTCACCGAGCTCGCGGTCATCGAGCCGACCGCCGAGGGGCTCCTGCTGCGCGAGCGCGGGCCCGGCGTCACGATCGGCGACATTCTCAATGCCACGACCGCGCGGCTGATCGTGACGGACGAGACGCCGGAGATGAAGCTGAACTGAGCAAAGCAAAAGCCTCTACAGCGTCGCGATCGTCTTCAAGACGCCGTTCAGCGCATCGCCCTGCTCGTCGGCGAGCGCGGCGCGCTTCAGGCGATCGAGCCAGTCGGCGCCGTCCTCGCGGCTCATCAGCGCCGGCGCCGCCGTCATCACGCGATCAAATTTGGACAGGCCGCGGGCGTGCGTGTCCGAATAGCCTTTAACCAGCCGGCGGCAGCCGAGCACGCCGACGCCGAGCTCATAACGCGCCTTGAGGGCGCGCTGCGCGACTTCCAGCCACGATTCGATGTGCTTCATCTCGCGCGCGTGCCGTAGCGTGCCGCGCCGCTTGGGGCCTCGCGAGGCTACGAACGCCAGCATCAGATAGCCGGCGATCGTGTTCACGCGGATGCGACGACCGCGATCGACGTAGGTCCGCAGGAAAGACACCAGCCCCGGCCTCGCTTCCACCCATTCGCCAAGCGCCTTCGGCAGCGAGCCGCAAAGTTCGTCGACGCGCGGATGAAAATATTCCGTCGTCGTCACGATCGTATCCGGCGCGCGCCTGGACCTCTTGCCGCACCCGCGCCTGGCGCGAGGCGCGGATCTTGAGATCCGCAACGCGCGGCACGTCGTCATAGGCCATCGCCGTCGCCAGATATTTGGCCGCCGTGACCGTGAACGCGTAGCCTTTCGCTTCCCCGCCGCAGGCGCGATCGAGCTCCATGAGCGCGCCGATCCGGTCGAGATATTCGATCGCGTAGGCGGGATCGAGATAGTCGACGAGCTTTCGCGCGCCCGTAGCGAGCATCGGCTGTGCGACGCCGGGAAAGGCTCTGATGCGGTCGCCGATCCTGTCGAGCTCCTCGTTGCCGGCATGGTCCGGCCAACCGACGAAATATTTTTCCGGCCCGTGGCGGATCGCCTCGATCGGCTTGACGCCGGTCTGCTCATAAGCCGCGCCAAAAGCCGCGAGGCTCGCCTCGACGCCCGCGCCGCCGGCGCGGATCGCGCCTTCGAAGGCGGAGCGCTGAAAGGGCAATTGTCCGGAGCCGGCGAGCGCGCCGAACATCGTCGCGGAGATGACGCTGCCCCTGGCCTTCGCCATCGCCTCCATGTCGAAAGCGATCACGCGCCTGGCCGCGAAATCCGTCGCGAGCGTGACGACTTCGGGGTCGGCGACGCCGTCTCCTGGCGCTTGCTTCTCGACCACGGCGAGCGCGCGGTGCGTCGAGGCGATCAGCGTCGTGCGGTCCGGCGTGACGAGGCCGCGCAGCACGGATCGGCCAGCTTCCATCAATTCCGCCGCCATCACGATGTCGACGTCGCCGGGGGTCGGCATCAGCGCGAAGATGGGATCGACGCCATCCCTCGGCGGCGCTATCTCGATATAGTAGATCGTCGCGCCGGTGCGCTGCGCGACGCCCGGCACCGAGGTCGATTGCGCGCGCCAGCCCTCGGCCTCCGCGAGCGCGACGATCCAGTCGGCTAGCACGCCGCCGCCCTGCCCGCCCATGGCGAGAATGGCCAGGGAAATGCGCGGCGTCGCGCCGACCAGCGAACGCTCGGCGGATTCGCTCACGCCGCTTCTCCAGCCAACCGGACGCGCTGTCGCATGCGGCGCGTCTCGAACCAGCCGATGACTGCGGCGCGAAGCGTCTCGATCCAGCGGTCGAAAGCGCTCGGGTTGTGCAGGATTTCCGCGCGGTAGAAGGATGGGCACAAGGCCGCCGCCTCCGCCACCTCGCCGCAGTTTCCGCAGCCGACGCAATTTTCGTCGATCGCCGCGATCGGGTCATCCTTCAGCGGATCGGTTGTCTGTTTGATGGAGAGCGAGGGACATCCGGATAGCCTTATGCAGGCGTGATCTCCGGTGCAGACATCCTCGTCCACGCCGAACTTCTCGCGCACCACACGCTCGCCCGACTTGACCGCTTTGTTGAACAGAGGCCGGACGCGGCGCTGTTTGTTGAGCATGCATTCGGAGGAGGCCACGATGATCTTCGGCCCCTTCTCGCCCGTCGTCAGCGCCTCGCGTAGTGTGTCGCGCATTTTCGCGACATTGTAGGTGCGATCAATCTGCCGGACCCACTTCGCGCCGACGCCCCTGACCGCATCGACAATTGCGTTGTTGGTGCTGCGGCGCGGATTTGTCGCGCGCGAGGACAGAATGTCCTGGCCGCCAGTCGCGGCGGAATAGTAATTGTCGACGATCAGCGTCACGCCGTCATGTTTGTTGAAGACCGCGTTGCCGATCGAGGAATTGAGCCCGTTGTGCCAGAAGCCGCCGTCCCCCAGCACCGAGATCGAGCGCTTGGCGCCGGGAACGTTGAACGCCGAGGCCGAGGCTGGACCCAGGCCATAGCCCATCGTCGTCGCCCCGATATTGAAGGGCGGCAGGATCGAGAACAGATGGCAGCCGATGTCGGCGGAGACGTGATGCTGCCCAAGCTCCTGCTCGACGAGCTTCATCGCCGCAAAGATCGGACGCTCGGGACAGCCGATGCAGAAGCCGGGCGGCCGTGGCGGCACGACTTCGGCGAGCGCCTTCACCCTCGGGTCGGCGAGCACCGGCGAGGGATCGGGCAGCGGAGGCTCGTTGCCGAGCAGATCCCTCGCGTAGATCTTCAGAAATTCCCGCAAGCCCTTCGTCACCACAGGCGCGGTATATTCGCCGCCCATCGGCAGCACGTCCTTGCCCGACACCCTTGTCTGAATGTCGCGCCGGCGTAAAATCGTGTTGAGGTCGCGCTCGATATAGTCGGGCGCGCCTTCCTCGACCATCAGCACCGCCTTCTTGTCGCGGCAGAACGCGATGAGTTCGTCTTCGATCAGCGGATAGGCGACGTTGAGCACGTAAAGCGGCACCGAAGTCTCGCCATAGCCGTTCGCCAGGCCCAGATACTGCAGGGCGCGCATAGTTGTGTTGTACATGCCGCCGAGCATGATGACCCCGACGTCGCCCTTCGCAGGGCCGAAAGTCTCGTTGAGCTTGCGCGATCGGATGAACTCGATCGCGGCCGGCATGCGACGTTCCAGCTTCTCCTTTTCGTGCAGGAACGAGGCTGGGGGGAGCACGATGCGGTTGACGTCGCGAACGGGATTTTCGAGCGCTTCCCTTAGCGAATGCTTCGGCTTCTGATTGTCCTTGGCGATAAACTGGCCATGGACATGGCAGGTGCGGATGCGCACTTCCATCATGACAGGCGTATTTGACGCCTCGGAAAGCTCAAAGCCCTCTTCAACCATGCGCACGAGCGCCGGCAGGTTGGGGCGCGGATCGAGCAACCAGATCTGCGACTTCAGCGCAAAGGCGTGGCTGCGCTCCTGCATGATCGAGGAGCCTTCGCCATAGTCCTCGCCGATGATGATCATCGCGCCGCCCTTGACGCCTCCAGAAGAAAGATTGGAGAGCGCGTCGGCTGCGACATTGGTGCCGGCAGTCGACTTCCAGGTGACCGCGCCGCGCACCGGATACATGACGGACGCCGACAGCGTCGCCGCCGCCGTCGCCTCCGACGCCGACGTCTCGAAATGCACGCCGAGCTCTTCGAGCACGTCCTTGGCGTCCGCGAGCACGTCCATCAGGTGGGAAATCGGCGCGCCCTGATAGCCGCCGACGTACGATACGCCCGACTGCAGCAGGGCCTTCGTAATGGCGAGGATGCCTTCGCCGCGAAAGACCTGACCGTCCCCGAGCTTCAGATCCTCGACTTCACGGGCAAACGAGCGTTCCGCCATTTCGGACCTCCTCGGCGCAGCGCGCCGGCGCGCTCAATTCCTGTGCAAAAGCATATTTTTGCGGACCGCGACTTGTCAACGGGCGCTTTGCGACCGCCGAAACATTGTCTAGTCGGCCCAGAAAAATAGCCTTTTCCGGCGACAGAATGGGACTTGACACCCCGCTCCGCGTGGCAATTATATATGAAAACGCATGGAATGCGACCCCTATCGAGGGGTATGCGAAGCCGGACGCGTTCGAGGCGCGCCGGCGCCCAAGGGAGAATACGCCTTGCAGGGTCGAGCGATCCCGGTCGGCTCCGGCGCCTGGGGTTCGTTGGGACTTGAAGGAACAGGAGGTTCAAATGTTTGATCTCAGTCGTCGCCAAGCGCTCGCCCTCGGCGGCGCGAGCTTTCTCACAAGCCTCATCATGGGCGCTTCGGCTGAGGCGGCCGCGTCCGACACGCTGACCATCGCCTTCAACGTCAACCTGCCCTCTTTTGATCCGACGATCGGGCCGTCCTCCGTCAATCCAACCATCCAGGCGATCTACCGCTCGGTGTTCGATCAATATATCGGCCAAAAACCCGATCTCAGCTTCGAACCCGGCCTGCTGACCAAATGGGGCTGGAACGACGACAAGACCAAGGCCTGGATGGACGTGCGCGAAGGCGTGACCTGGCACGACGGCTCGCCGCTGACTCCCGAGGACGTCGCCTGGTCGATCGAGCGCGCCGGCGACCCGAAGGGCGGCAACCCCGTCGCCTTCGTCTGGGCCTCGCTCGGCAATTTCAAGATCGACGGCAATCGCATCACGGCCGACGTCAAGAATTTTGATCCGACCGTGTTCATGTGGATGGCGTTCCTCACCGGCTACGTGATGCCGAAGGCGTATTACACCAAGGTCGGCGCCGAGGGCTTTGAGAAGAAGCCGATCGGCACCGGCCCCTACATGGTCGACGAATATCAGGGCAATGCGTTCCTGCGCCTGAAGCGCAACGACAAATATTGGGGACCGAAGCCCGCGTTCGAGACCGTGATCTTCAAATTCGTGCCTGACGGCGCGAGCCGCGTCGCCGAAATCGAAAGCGGCTCGGCGGACGTGACGCTCGAAATTCCTTATGAGGAATACGACCGCCTGAAGGGAAAGACCGGCCTCGCCGGCGTCTGCAAGCCGATCACCGACATCGGCATGATCTTCATCACCAACACATATAAGGAAATGGAGGACGAGAATGTCCGCCAGGCCGCGCTCGCGGCGATCGACAAGGACCTGATCGCCAAGAAACTGCTGCGCGGCTATGCGACGCCGATCGACACGCTCGATGCGCCCGGCTACCTCGCCTACGATCCCTCGATCAAGACGCCCTACGATCCCGAGAAGGCGAAGAAGTTGCTCGCCGCCAGCGGCTACTCTCCCGAAAAACCCGTAAAATTCACGATCCAGACGACGCGCGGCTTCAAGCCGAAGGATTATGAGATGATCCAGGCGATCGTCGGCATGTGGCGGAAAGTGGGCATCGACGCCAATATCGAAGTCTACGAGATCGCCAAGCACTTTGAACTGCGCATGTCTCACAAGCTGGCGCCGATGGCGTTCTACAACTGGGGCGATGCGATCGGCGACCCGACCTGCTCGACCGGCTTTGCGATGTTCTCGCCCTCGCCGCACTCGGCCTGGAAGTCGAAGGATCTCGACGACATGATCGGCCCGCTGTGGGGCGAGAAGGACGAAGCCAAGCGCATCGCGGGCTGGAAGGCGGTCGACAAATACATCGCCGAAAAAGCCTATGTGATCCCGCTGGTGCAGTATTTCCAGCCGATCGTCTACAAGGCGTCGCTGAAGGTCACGCCCAACGAGACCGGCGCGCTGCAGCCGACGCTCGTCTCTCAGGGCTGAAAGCACAAGGGGGCGCGGATGATGGGGTTTCGGCCGCGCTCCCTGACGCCCGAACGTAAGCTTCGATGATTGAGGGCGCCCTGCGCCGGCTCGGCATGGCGGCGATCACGATGATCGGCGTCGCCGTCGTCGTGTTCGTGCTGCTGCGCGTCGTGCCAGGCGACCCTATCGCCATGATGATCTCGCCCGGCGCGACGCCGACAGACATTGCGGCGCTGCGCGCCCATTACGGGCTCGACGCCGGCATCCTGACCCAGTTCCTTGTCTGGGCGCGCGATCTCGCCCACGGCGACCTCGGGACTTCGATCTCGCTTCATCGCAACGTGCTCGGACTGATGGCGGAGCGTCTGCCGGCGACGCTCGAACTCGCTCTTGCGGCGCTCGTGTTCGCGGTGGGGCTCGGCGGCGCCATCGCCATATTCGCGACCCTCGTCGGCGAAAGCGTCGTTGGGCCGCTCGTCGATGCCGTCAACGGGCTTTTCCTCGCGGTGCCCGACTTCATCTGGGCGTTCCTGCTGGTGCTGGTGTTCGGGGTGTTCGCGCCGGTGCTGCCGCTCTCCGGCCGCATCGATCCGAGCCTTGCCCCGCATTTCGCCACGCCCTTCTATCTGATCGAGAGTTTGGTGACGCTGCGCTTCGTGCTCGCCTTCGACATCCTCAAACATATGGTGATGCCGACGCTGGCGCTCGGCTTGCCGCTTGCCGCCGTCATTACGCGCATCCTGAAGGAATTTTTGCGCGAGGCGATGGTGCAGGATTATGTGCTGCTCGCAAGGCTTCGGGGCAAATCGCGCCTGGCGCTGGTTGTTCAGGAAGCGCTGCGCAACGCGGTCGCGCCGACCATTGCGCTGACGGGCGTGCAGTTCACCTTCCTGATCGGCGGCACTGTGATCGTCGAGCGCATCTTCGCCTATCCCGGCATCGGCAATATGGCGGTCGACGCGGTCATCAACCGCGACCTGCCGCTCATTCAGGGACTGACGCTGGTGTTCGGCGCGCTGTTCATCGTGGTCAACATGATCGTCGACCTCATGGTCGTCGCGACCAACCCGCGGCTCTCCCATGCCTGAGGCGGCCGGCCGCGCTGTTCGAAGGCGCAAGCCTCGCCGACCCAAAAGTGATCGCGGGCGGCGGCGTTCATTCTGTTTCTTCTCGTGCTCGCGCTCGGCGCGCCGTGGATCGCGCCAAAAGACCCGCTCGAGCAGGACATCATTTTCGGCGCCACCCCGCCGGCCTGGATGAACGGATCGGAGCCCGGCCATCTGCTCGGCACCGACGATCTCGGCAGAGATGCGCTGTCGCGTGTAATTTATGGAACGCGCGTCGCGCTGACCGTCGCCTTCGTCGCTGCGACGCTCGCCGCGCGTGATCGGTTCGACGCTCGGCCTGATCGCCGGATGGCGGCGCGGCTGGATGGATGCAGCGATCTCCCGCCTCGTCGAGATCTGGATGGCGTTTCCGCCGGTTCTCCTGTCGATCCTGCTGGTCGCAGTGGTCGGCGCCGGCGTCGGCTCGGTCATCGCGGCGATCGCGATCATCGATTGGACGCGCTTCTGCCGCGTGGTGCGCGCCGAGACGATGACTCAGGCGAGCACGGACTATGTCACGGCCGCGCGGGCGATCGGCTTCCCGCACATGCGCATCCTCATGCGCGAGATCTTTCCGAACGTGGTTCCGGTGCTGATCGCGCTCGTCAGCCTGGAGATGGGCATTGCGGTGATCGTCGAGGCGATCCTTTCGTTTGTCGGCCTGTCTGTTTCCTCTGATACCCCGACCTGGGGCGGCATGATCGCTCAAGGGCGATTGCTGTTGCACGAGGGCTGGTGGATCCTCGCGGCGCCGTTGACCATGCTGTTCCTGACCGTGCTCGCCTTCAACCTGCTCGGCGAAGGCTTGCGACGCTCGCTCGATCCGGTGATGCGCCGGTGAGCGCGCTGCTCTCCATACGCGCGCTCTCGGCAGTCTCGGACCGCGACCGCGGAAAAATCCTGCAGGACGTCTGCGCTCGACCTCGCGCGCGGCGCGACGCATGGGCTCGTCGGCGAAAGCGGCGCCGGCAAGTCGACGATCGGCAAGGCGATTCTCGGCATTTTGCCGCGCACAGTCAGCGTCACATCGGGCGAAATCTTTTTCGAGGGCCGCGATCTTCTGCGCACGCCGCCCTCCGACCTCAGGCGCTTGATCGGCGAGCAGATCGCTCTTGTTCCGCAGGATCCGATGACGGCGCTGAACCCCGGGCGGCGGATCGAGGGACAACTGACCGACGGCCTCAGACTGTGGCGCGGGCTCGATGCGAAGAAAGCGCGTGAGGTCGCGCTCAGGCTTCTCGGCGAGGTGCATATCCGAGAACCCGAGCGCGTGCTCAAAAGCTTTCCCCATCAGCTCTCCGGCGGCATGCGGCAGCGCGTGCTGATCGCCGCCGCCTTCTCGCTGGAGCCAAAACTCATCATCGCGGACGAGCCGACGACCGCGCTCGACGTGACCGTGCAGAAACAGATCCTGCGCCTGATCCGCAACTGCAAGCCGCGCACGGCACGGCCGTGCTGTTCGTAACCCACGACCTCGGCGTCGTCGCCCAGATCTGCGATCACGTCACGCTGTTGTTTGGCGGGCGGATCGTCGAACAGGGCGCGATTGCCTCCGTGCTCGAGAGCCCGAAACAAGCCTATACGAAAGCGCTGCTCGAGGCCTGCCCGCGCTACGACCAACCAGAGGCCGGGCTTCATCCGATCCCCGAAGCCTTGCTCCAGCGCCTGCGCGCCGAGGCCGCCGCCTCATGAGCGACGATCTTTTGCTCGCCGAACATGTCGACGTCAGCTTTGGCGGCAAGCGAGGCGCGTTCGGCGCCGCGCGGCCGGCAGTGAAAGTGCTGCACGATGTCAGCGTCAGCGTGGCGCGCGGCGAGACCGTAGGAATCGTCGGCGAAAGCGGCTCGGGCAAGACCACGCTCGGCCGCGCCATGCTGAGGCTCGTCGACGTGACTTCCGGCCGCATCTTGTTTGATGGCCGCGACATCACGCGCCTCACTGAAGATCAGATGAGGCCGCTGCGCCGGCGCATGCAGATCATCTTTCAGGACCCGATGGCGTCGCTCAATCCTCGCCATACGATCAGGAGAATTGTCAGCGAGCCGATGCGCTTCCACGGCGTCGCGAAGAGCGAGCGCGAGGCCGACGCGCGGGTGCGAAAGATATTTCGAACGCTTCAGCCTGCCGCTCGCCTGTCTGGAGCGCTTCCCGCACGAACTCTCGGGCGGACAGCGGCAGCGGGTCGGGATTGCCCGCGCGGCGCTGCTCGAGCCCGAGTTCGTGCTGGCCGACGAGATCGTCTCCGGGCTCGATGTCTCGACGCAGGCGCAGGCGCTCAACCTGCTCAAGGACCTGTCGCGCGACTTGGGCCTCGCGATGGCCTTCATCAGTCACGACCTCTCGGTCATCCGCGCCATCTGCGACCGCGTCTATGTATTGCAGGCGGGGCAGGTGGTTGAGGAAGGCGATTGCGAGCGCATATTTACGTCACCACAAAGTGAGTACACGCGCGCACTGATCGATGCGATCCCCCTGCCCCGCATCGATGCGGGGTGGCTGCAGGCCAGCCCTGAGATTTCCACGTGACCCGCCAGAAGCGTTGAAGATGTGATCCTTCCCCACTTGGTGGGGAAGGTGGCCGAAGGCCGGATGGGGTGTGGGACGAGCAGCAGAGCCTGACGATTTCGCGCCGCTGTGTTTGATGTTGCGTGAGATGGGCGCCTGTCAAATATTCGCTGCGCCCGCCACACCCCATCCGGCCTTCGGCCACCTTCCCCGGCGAAGCCGGGGAAGGGCTATACTAGCCCGCCTTCCGCTCTCCTTTGATGGCATATTTCCACCAGTACGCCCCCTCGCCATAGCCTTCGATGTGGCGGCGATGGGCTTCGAGTTCGGCCTCGGTCAGGCGCGGCGCGAGGGGTTCTGGCCGTTCGCGGCGAGGGCTGTTCGCGGCGAGGCCAACGACGGCCCGGCCGGGCTCCAGTAGGCCGAGGCTCTTCTGCCGGCCGCCGCTGAGCTCGATATAGACTTCCACCAGCAATTCGCAGTCGAGCAGCGCGCCGTGAAAGACCCGGCGCGAGCGATCGATCCGGTAGCGGTCGCAAAGCGCGTCGAGCGAATTCGGCGCGCCGGGATGTTTGCGGCGCGCGACCGCCAGCGTGTCGATCACCCGCTCTTTTTCGATCAGCGGCCGACCGGCCCGCTTCAGTTCGGCGTTGAGGAAGCGGACGTCGAACTCGGCGTTGTGAATGACCAGCCGGTCGGCGGCGATGAAGGCCAGAAATTCCTCCACGATCGCGGCGAACACCGGCTTGCCCTTCAGGAACGCCGTGGTGTGGCCATGGATGCGCGCCGCCTCGTCGGGCACGTCGCGCTCGGGGTCGATGAGGACATGAAAGGTCTTGCCGGTCGGCGCGTCGTTGAAAATCTCGACCGCGGCGATTTCGAGAATGCGATGGCCGGTTTCAGGATCGAGGCCGGTGGTCTCGGTGTCGAGCACGATCTCGCGCATGTTCAGCCGTTCCTCAGCCTGCCCGGCGCCCCAACAAGAGCGCGCGTAAAATCCTCGACGCGCCCGCGTGTGTCCGAGATCGAACCTTCGGTGTCAATCACCCAATGCGCGCGGCGGCGCTTCTCGGCGTCGGGCGTCTGACGCTTCAGGATCGCCTCGAATTTTTCGACCGTCATTCCAGGGCGTTGCAGGGCGCGGGCGCGCTGGCTTTCCGCGCTCGCCGAAACGACCGCGACGACCTCGACGTTGCGCTCGCCGCCGGTTTCGAACAGCAGCGGCACGTCGAACACGACGCCGCGCCGGCGCTCCGATTCGGCGCGCTCCAGAAACCCTAAGCGCCGCAGCCCGACTTCCGGATGGACGATCGCCTCGAGCTTGCGAATCGCCTCGTCATTGTCGAGCACATAGCGCGCCGAGCCGCTTGCGGTCGATCTCGCCCTCGACGAGCACGCCGGGAAACGCCGCCTCGACGCGCTTCGCGCCCTCGGAGCGGTAGAATTCATGCACGGCGGCGTCGGAATCGAACACCGGCCAGCCGCATGCCTCGAACATGCGCGAGACCGTGGACTTGCCCATCGCGATGGAGCCGGTGAGGCCGACGAGGATCAAGGCTCCAAAACCACCTCGCGCTTGTCATTCCCGCGCAAGCGGGAATCCAGTGTGTGACGTCCGCTTGCAGTCTTACGACCGCTGGATCCCCGCTTTCGCGGGGATGACAGTTTTGGTCAAGCCCGCGAGGCGCCTTCCGCCCTCGCTCCGCCGCCTTGTGCACTGCGGGCTTGTTTGGGCGCCGTCCAACTAGTCCAGAGCCTCCCGGCTTGGGAATGTCAGCCCCTCGTAAAGTTCGGCGAGGGCGAATGCGACGCTGATTTCGGGCAGGGCGAGGTCAGAACCCTCGGCCAGAATTTCGAGCATCCAATTTTCGCCGGAGCGGGAGTAGACGGTCGCGCCCATCCGGTCCTGCTCGATCATGACGTAGCGCATGACGGTCGGCATCGCTTGATACTCGCGCGCCTTGACGATGTGATCCTCGGTCGCCGTGCTCGGGCTCAGGACTTCGAAAATGATCCCGGGGTCCGTCACGATCGTGCTCGAATTGTCTCCCGCCGTGCAGGTGACGAACCCGTCGGGATAACGAACATGATCCTCGGAGGTCTTGACCTTGAGATCGGCGCCGTAGAAACGGCAGACCTGACCTCTCAGACGGCTCGTCAGCGCGACGGCAAGGTTGGCCTGAATGTGCGCATGGGCGCGTGTGCCTCCGGTCAAGGCGATCGGCGCGACCCCGTCGAACTCGTGGCGCAAGGGCTGCCGCAGTTCCCATTCGAGGAACTGCGAAAGGCTCATCGGTTTGCGCAAGGCGCGGGTCATGGGAGGGCTTTGATAGCACGATGCGGCGAAAGCGGCGAACGGAGAGGGATCACTCCGCCGCCTTGGGCGCCGACGGGTTGTTCGGATGCTGGGTCCAGTCGAGCGGGGGGCGGTCATAGTCCCAGCCGGTGCGCGGATCGACGCCAGATGTTCTGTGTACGAGGCTGATGCAGTTTTCGACGGGGCAGACGAGGACGCAGAGGTTGCAGCCGACGCATTCGGCCTCGTTGACGACGAACTCGCGCTTTCCGTTGATCTTCGCGAAGATCGCCTGATGCGAGGTGTCCTCGCAGACGATGTGGCAGCGGCCGCATTTGATGCAGAGGTCCTGATCGATCTCCGCTTTCGCGACATAGTTGAGGTTCAGATATTGCCAGTCGGTGACGCTCGGCACGGCGCGGCCGCGGAAATCCTCGATTGATTGGTAGCCGTTCGCGGCCATGTAGGTCTTGAGGCCCGAGATCATTTCGCCGACGATCTTGAAGCCGTAGGTCATCGCAGCGGTGCAGACCTGCACGGTGCCCGCGCCGAGCGCGATGAACTCCGCCGCGTCGCGCCAGGTGGTGACGCCGCCGATCGCCGAAATCGGCAGGCCCCGCGTTTCCGGCGTCGCGCGCGATCTCTGACACCATCGACAGCGCGATCGGCTTCACCGCCGGGCCGCACATGCCGCCATGCGTGCCCTTGCCGTCGACGGCATGCGCGATCGTCATGCGCTCGAGATCGATGCCCATGATCGAGTTGATGGTGTTGATGAGCGAGACCGCGTCGGCGCCGCCGGCCTTGGCGGCGCGCGCCGGGCGGCGGACGTCGGTGATGTTCGGCGTCAGCTTGACGATGACGGGCATGCGCGTGTGCTGCTTGCACCAGCGCGTCACCATCTCGATGTATTCGGGCACCTGCCCGACGGCGGAGCCCATGCCGCGCTCGGACATGCCGTGCGGACAGCCGAAATTGAGCTCGACGCCGTCGCAATCCGTCTCCTCGACGCGATTCAGGATCGCCTTCCAGGATTCCTCATCGCAAGGCACCATCAGAGAAGCGACGAGCGCGCGGTCCGGCCATTCGCGCTTGACCTGTTTGATCTCCTGCAGATTGATCTCGAGATCGCGGTCAGTGATGAGCTCGATATTGTTGAAGGCGATCAGGCGCCGGTCGGGGCCGTGGATCGCGCCATAGCGCGCGCCCGATACGTTGACGACCGGAGGACCGGCTTCGCCGAGCGTCTTCCACACCACCCCGCCCCAGCCGGCGCGAAAGGCGCGCTCGACATTGGTCTTGCGATCGGTTGGAGGCGCCGAGGCGAGCCAGAACGGATTGGGCGACTTGATGCCAAGGAACTCGCTGCGAAGATCGACCATGAGGTTCTCCTTGAGTTCCTTCTCCCGCTAGCGGGAGAAGGTGGCGCGCAGCGCCGGATAAGGGAACGCCCTCACCCCAACCCTCTCCCGCAAGCGGGAGAGGGGGTAATCAGGCGGCCATGGCTTTCTTGGCCGCAAGGGCCAGAAAGCCGGAACGCGTGTAGCCGTTGGCCGCCGCATAGCTGTCGACGGCGGCCAGCACGTCCTCCGGGAGGGTGACGTTGATGCGCACGACCTTGGGCGCGCGCGCCGGGGCCGGCACGAGGATCGCGACGCCATCGCGATTTTCCGTGTCCGCCATCACCGTTTCCAGGCTCGACGGCTCAGGCGCCGCTTCGCCGTCGGCCTCTAGGCCTTCGAGGTGAAAGGCGAGCGCTTCGACGGCCATCTCGCGAGCTTCATCGAGCGTCTTGCCGGCCGTGATGCAGCCCGGAAGGTCCGGAAAGGAGACGCCGTAATCGGAATTGAGATCTCTGTGGATCAAAGCAATGTATTGGCGCATGGAGGGCCTTCTAGAGATCTAGGCCGGACTGCTTGCGAATGCTGCGCAAGGTTCCAACCGGGATTTCGCGCTTGGGATGCGGAACGGTCACTCGCCCAGGCTTGATAGGATGCTTGAACTGCACGTGGCTGCCTTTTTGACTGACCTGCCGCCATCCGTCGGCTTGCAGGCGCTTGATCACCTCACGACTGTTCATGTGTATTTATACACACGGACTCCAAACGTCAACAATTTTGCCTGCGCCTTCACCTTTTAGCGCCGTGTTGATCCACCGCCCCCACCCTGCCCTGCCCCGCGCGCGGGGGAGGGAATGTCCGGCCGAAGCGCTAAACCTTCAGCGCGGCGATAATCGATCTCGCCGCCTGCTTGCCGTCCTCGACGGCGCTGACGGTGAGATCGAGGCCGCCGGCGACGCAATCGCCGCCGGCCCAGACGCCCGGCAGCGATGTGCGGCGCTCTTCGTCGACGACGAGGCGCCCATCCTTCAACTGAGGCGCCTCAGCCCCTAACACGTCCCCCTTCGGCGTCTGACCGATTGCAGTGAACACGACATCGGCCTCGATGCGGAAGGCGTCGCCGGTCCCGACGAGCTTGCCCTCAGCCATGTTGGTGCGCTCGAACAGCACGCCGCTGACCGCGCCGGCATGGCCCTCGAGCGCCAACGGGCGCGCCCAGGGGCGGATCAGCACGCCGCTGGTCTGCGCTAGCTCGCGCTCGTATTCGCTGGCCTTCATGTCACTGACGCCGCGGCGATAGGCGATGGTGACGGTCTCCGCGCCGAGGCGCTTCGATTGCACAGCTGCGTCGACCGCCGTCATGCCGCCGCCGATCACGACTACGCGCCGGCCAACCGGCAATCGCGCGAGATCGCTCGCCTGGCGAAGCTCTGCGATATATTCGACGGCGTCGATGACATTTGCGAGCGAGGCCTCGCCGTCGAGCCCGAGCTTGTTGGTTCCCGGCAGGCCCGCGCCGATGAACACCGCGTCATAATCTTTTCGCAAGGTATCGAGCGTCACGTCGCGGCCAAGCGCCTGACCATATTTGATCTCGATGCCGCCGATCGAGAGGATGAAGTCGACCTCGCGTTGAGCGAAGGCGTCAGGCGCCTTGTAGGCGGCGATGCCATATTCATTGAGGCCGCCGCCCTTCGGCCTCGCCTCGAAGATGACGGCGTCATGGCCTGCGACGCTCAACGCATGCGCGCAGGCGAGGCCCGCCGGCCCCGCGCCGACGACGGCGACGCGTTTGCCCGAGGGTTTTGCCCGCGTAAATGGCTGTGCGCCCGTCGCCATCTGGGCATCGACCGCATAGCGTTGCAATTGCCCGATGCGCACCGGCTTGCCCTCGGCGGCCTCGCGCACGCAGGCTTCCTCGCAAAGCTCCTCGGTCGGGCAGACGCGCGCGCACATCCCGCCCATGATGTTCGACGACAGGATTGTTTCCGCGGCGCCGAGCGGATTGCCCGCAGCGATCTCGCGAATGAACATGGGGATGTCGATCGAAGTCGGGCAGGCGATCTGGCACGGCGCGTCGAAACAGAAGTAGCAGCGGTCGGCCTCGACATGCGCCTCGTGCTCGGAGAGCGCGGGGTGCAGGTCGGCGAAATTGGCCTGCAAGGTCTCGGCGTCGAGCCGGCCGACGGCGATGTCGGACAGACCCGAAGGCTCGGCGGCAATGCCCATCAACGGCCCCCTGATTGGCTGAAGAAAAAATCCTGACCAATTGGTCAGGATGCTGACGCGCGATGGGAAGGCTGTCAAGTGAGCGCTGCGCGGCGCCCAATTTATCCTCAATCGTTGCGCCGAATGATCAAAATGCGTCGTCGCGCGTTGCTTATCCAGCTGGCGAGCCGGCCTATATCTTGAAGTCACTGACGGCGGGGGATTTGCAGATTGTCGGATTCGCTTGGCGCCACGCCTTCGCTGACCGCCTCGTTGGACACAAATCCGTCGACGACGCCGGCCCCGCGCCGTCCCTCGGCGTCAAAAGCGCCGCAATGGCGCAGCGGCTATCGCCTCAGCGGCATGCTGGCTGTCGCGACGGCGCTGCTGTTCGCCACACAGGAACCTTTCTCCGCGCTTGCGGCGAAAGGCCTTGATGCGAACGGGTTTGTATTCCTCACCCAGGTATCGCTCCTGCTGTCCGTTCCGCTGCTGCTCATCCGACGCAAGAGCCGGAAGGATTTCTTCTCGCTGATCGGCGATCGCGCCAATTACCTGCCCATGGCGGTTATTTTCGCGATCGGCATCGGCTCGCTGCTGCTCTACGACATCGGGCTTTCGAAGGCCCATCCGATCATCATTGCGGCGGTCCTGAACCTGTCGCCCTTCTGGGCCGGGCTCGCCGCGAAGTTCATCTCCGGCGTGGCGATCCCCGCGCGCCCCCTCATTTTCTTCGGTTGCTTCCTCGGCGCCTTCGCCGGCGCGCTTGTCATCGCCTGGAGCCAGCTCGCCGAGGGCGGCAATATGGACGCGCTCGCTGAGAATTTCTTCCACGGCGGCTGGATCTACGCCCTGCCCGTTCCCCTGCTTTCGGCGCTCAACGGCACGCTGATCGCCAAATGGTTCGGCCGCTATGACGAATCGGCGGCGATCGCCGCCAATTTCATCGCCCCCGCGGCGGTGCTGATTCCGCTGACAGGCTTTTTCGTCTTCGAGCATTCCGGGCTGCGTGCGTTTCAGTTGGAGGCGATCGGACTGATGCTTGTCGGCACGATCCTCGCCGCCTCGATCGGACGCGTCGTCTATCAGACGGCGATTTCAGCGGCGCGCGGGGACAACGGCTATGTCTCGATGTTCCTCCTGCTGACGCCGCCATCGGCGGGCGTCATCTCGTTCGCCATGTCGTTCGCAATTCCGAGCCTGAAATTCTCGGCGAACGCCCTCTATTTCGTGGGGCTCGGGCTGATCGGGCTGTCGCTGCTGGTCTTCTCCTGGCGCGCCTGGCTGCAGGAGGGCGCGGAGCCGCCCACGCGAGTTGATTGAGCCGAAGCTCAGACGATGATCGCCTTCCCCGCTAAGGCGCTACGGTATGCAGACATCTTTGTTTGGCCCAGCACTGCGGGGGCTTTGTCCCCTTCTCCCCTTGCGGGAGAAGGTGGCCGAAGGCCGGATGAGGGGTCCGCGCCGCGAGAAGGTATGTTTGAGGGTTGGACGCGCCGCGGTTGCAATCCTGGAAGCTTCGCAGAAACCGGAGGCGACCCCTCATCCCCCTTCGGGGACCTTCTCCCACAAGGGGAGAAGGGGATAATCGCCAAACTTCGGCTCAATCAAGATGTCTGTATACTGTAGCGCGAAGGCGGGGAAGGTGGCCGAAGGCCGATGGGGTGTGGCGGGCAGGTCCGCATCCCAACGAATATTCTCTGCCGCCAGTGCAGTAACTGTAAGCGCCCCTACTCGTCCCACACCCCATCCGGGCTTTGCCCACCTTCCCCGCCAAGCGGGGAAAGCTCACAATCCCCACGCGAAGCGGAAATCGCACGGACGACGAAACTTATCTCCTTTGGCTTCCGTATCGACATTATCCAAACCAGGGGGCTGGCCAGCGGCCGCGCATTCCCCACGGCAGGAAGTCTTGCCCATGACCAACAGCGCTTCGCGACCGATCGAAATTCACGGCTACGCGATCATTACCGATGACAACATGATCTCGGGCGGCGACGGAATCATGCCGTCGTTCCTGCGCAATGCCAAGGATTGGGAGTACTACCAGGCAGGCTTGGCTCGGGCCGACGTCGTCGTATTCGGCCGCCGCAGCCATGAGAATGAGCCCAATACCACGGGCCAGCGCCGCATCGTGGTCACCCGCTCGGTCCCCGGATTCGAGCGGCGCAGCGACGCCCATTGGTGGAACCCCGAGTCTTTTCCGTGGGCTCAAGTCGCTTACGAATTGTTGCCCGACGGCGGGGAAGTCGCGGCGCCCGGCGGTCAGAGCGTGTTCGATCTGTTTCTCGGCGTCGGCTACACCGCCTTCCACCTTTCGCATAAGCGCGGATATTCGATTCCAGGCGGTCAGACCGTTTTCTCGGCTTGCGCGGATGGTCGTTCGGCCGAACAGGTGCTGGCGGCTTCCGGCCTGCGCGTCAATGAGGTCATTCCGCTCGATCCCGCCGATCGGGTGGAAATGAACGTCTGGCGACGGGGCTGACCGGCCGCCCTCGGAATCCAACGGGGAGGCCGTTGTCCATGACGACCACGCCAAAAGCCAACTATCGGCTTGGCGGCGCTTACGCGCTTTTGACGGCGTTCCTGCTATCGACCCAGGAGCCGTTTTCGTCGCTCGCCGCAAAACATCTCGACACCGTCGGGTTTGTCTGGGTCTCGCAAGTCGCCCTCGCAGTGTCGATCCCGTTGCTGCTGGTTCAACCCAAGAGCCGCAAGGATTTTTTGGCTCTGCTCACCGACAGCGCCAATATCGGTCCGCTGCTCGGGATATTCGCACTCGGCATGACGGGGTTGCTGCTCTACAACTTCGGCCTTGCCAACGCTCATCCGATCATTATCGCGGCGGTGCTCAATCTATCTCCGTTCTGGGCGGCGCTGGTCGCGCTGTTCATCTCCAAAGTGCCGATCCCGGCCAGTCCGCTGGTGTTCTTCGGCTGCCTCGCCGGCGCGTTCTTTGGCGCCATGGCGATCGCCTGGAGCCAGATCGGCGCCGAAGCCGCGATGAGCGGGCTCGCCGAGAGCCTGCTGCATGGCGGCTGGATCTATGCCGTGCCGATCCCCATTCTTTCGGCGCTCAACGGCACGCTGATCGCGCGCTGGTTCTCGCGTTACGACGAGTCGGCGGCGATCGCGGCGAATTTCCTGGCTCCCGCGGTGGTGCTGATACCGATCACCTCGTACATGCTGGCAGGGCGCGCCGGGTTCGAATTCGACGGCGATCGAAGCGATTGCGTTCATGATGTTCGGGACCGTCGTTGCGGCGTCGATCGGGCGCGTGCTTTATCAAATTGCGCTCACCGTCACCCGCGAGGACAATGGCTTCGTCACCATGTTCTTCCTGCTGGTGCCCGCGCTGACCGGCCTGATCTCGTTCGTGATGTCGTATTGGATTCCCGACCTCAAATTCGTGGCCAACGGACTTTATTTCGTCGGGCTCGCCCTGATCGCGTTTTCCTTGCTGATCTTTTCCTGGCGAACCTGGGGGCAGGAGCGCGCGGCGGCGCCTTGATAGGTGTTGTCGTCACGGCGAATGCGCTACAGTGCGCAGACAGCTAATTTTAGGCCGAGATCTGGCGATTTTTCCCTTCTCCCCTTGCGGGACCGAGGGAAACGCGTAGCGTTTCCCGGGGGGTCCCCGAAGGGGGGATGAGGGGTCGCCTCCGGATTTGGCTCGGCTCGCAGGGTTGCAGCTACGACCAGTCCAACCCTCAAACATGCCTTATCGCGGCGCGGACCCCTCATCCGGCCTTCGGCCACCTTCTCCCGCAAGGGGAGAAGGGGATAATCCCGGAGAAGCATTCCTTCCGCTCCGGCAACAATCCCCTGCTTTCCGCTCGCTGGCGGAAGGAAGCCCGACGCCCTATTTGAGGCGTCACGCCTTCCTCAACGAGCCCCTCATGTCCGCGCCCTCCGCCTTCGCGTCGCTCCCGGCGACGCCCCGCATGCCCGCGCTGTTCGTCGGCCACGGCAGTCCGATGAACGCGATCGAGGACAATGAATACAGCCGCGCCTGGGCCGAGATCGGCGAAAAACTGCCGAAACCTCGCGCGATCCTCTGCGTCTCCGCGCATTGGATGACGCGCGGCGGCGAGCTCGTCCATGTCGGCGACAAGCCGAAGACGATCCACGATTTCGGCGGCTTTCCCGCGCGAACTGTTTCGCCAGCAATATCCGGCGCCAGGCGCGCCCGACGTCGCGCGCGCGACGATGGAACTCCTGCAGACCAGCCACGCCGAGCCCGACGAGCGCTGGGGGCTCGACCACGGCGCCTGGTCGGTGCTGATCCGCATGTTCCCGAAGGCCGACATTCCCGTCTTCCAGCTTTCGCTCGATCTGTCGAAGGCGCCGCGCGACCACCTTGCGCTCGCCGCGGAACTGAAGCCGCTGCGCGAGAAGGGCGTGCTGATCATCGGCTCGCGGCAACATCGTCCACAATCTGATGGCGATGACCCAATCGCCGCGCCGCCCTACGACTGGGCGCGAGGCGTTCGACGCCGAAGTCGCCGGCAAGATCGACGCGCGCGACGCGGCAGGCGTCGGCGACAGCGCTCAACGCCGAGCCGAGTCGCACGCCTCGCCAACCCGACGCCGGAGCATTTTCTGCCAGCGCTCTATCCGCTCGCCGTCGCCGACGAGAAGGACGAACTCAGCTTCTTCACGACGAGTCTTCGATCTACGGCTCGATCTCGATGCGCTCGTTCCTGCTTTCGTGAGCGATGCGCTCGTCATCGGCGCGGGGCCGGCCGGGCTGATGGCGGCGGAAACGCTCGCCGCACGCGGGATCAAGGTCGCCATCGCCGACGCTTCGCCGCAGCCGGCGCGCAAATTCCTGCTCGCCGGACGCGGCGGCCTCAATCTTACCCATTCCGAGCCGCTGGAAGCCTTTCTCGACCGCTACGGCGAGGCGCGCGGCCGGCTCGAGCCGGCGATCCGCGCCTTCGATCCCGAGGCGCTTGCGCGCCTGGGCCGAAGGGCTCGGCGAGCCGACCTTCGTCGGCTCGAGCGGGCGCGTATTTCCCAAGAGCTTCAAGGCGACGCCGCTGCTGCGCGCCTGGCTGAGGCGGCTCGACGGGCTCGGCGTCGAGCTTTTGACGCGCTGGCGCTGGCGGGGATTCGACGTCCGACGGCGCCGCGCGATTTGCGACGCCGGAGGGCGAGCGCGTTCGCTCCGCGCCGGCGTTTACGTGCTGGCGCTCGGCGGCGCCTCCTGGCCACGGCTCGGCGGCGGACGGAAGCTGGGTGGAAACCCTCTCGGGCTGGGGCGTCGGGGTCGAGCCGCTGAAAGCCGCCAATGTCGGCTTTCGCGTCGACTGGTCCGAGACTTTTCGCGACCGATTCGCCGGCGCGCCGCTGAAGGCGATGCGCTGGAGTTTTGGCGAGCGCCTCGACTCGCGCCGAAGGCGGTCGTCAGCCGCGAGGGCGTCGAGGGCGGCGCGGTCTATGCGCTCGGAGCGCCCTTCGCGAAGCGATCGATCGCGACGGCGTCGGCGACGCTCAAGTCTCGACCTGAAGCCGGACTGGTCCGAGCGAAAACTCGCCGAGCGGCTCGCGCGAACCTTCGAGCGATTCGCTCTCCAACCGGCTGCGCAAGGCCGCGCGATCTCGCTCCGGTCGCTGATCGGCGCTGATGCGGGAAGCGGGCGAGTTTCCTCGCGAGCCCGATGCCCTGGCGCGGCGCATAAAAGCCTGCCCCGTGCGGCTCATGGGCGTCGGCGGGCTGGCGCGCGCCATATCCGAGCGCGGGCGGCGTTGCGTGGGAGGAGATCGACGAGGGTTTCGGCTTGCTAAAGCGCCCCGGCGTGTTCGTCGCCGGCGAGATGATCGACTGGGAGGCGCCGACCGGCGGCTATCTACTTCAGGCCTGTTTCGCCACGGGCCGCGCCGCAGCGCTCGGCGCGAGCGCCTACCTTGGCGCACAGGCGCCGCTGTAGCCGCGGTCGCCGACCGCGGTGGCTGGGATTGGCGAAGACATATGAAAATGGGGCGTCTCACGAGCGCCGCGGTCGGCGACCGCGGCTACAGCGGCCCCCTGAAATCAATGGCGGTACTGCTGGATGCGGGTGGTGCGCAGGCCGGCGAGGCCGTACTGGTCGATTGAGACCTGCCAGCTCAAGAATTCGTCGACCGTCAGCGTGTAACGGGCGCACGCTTCTTCGAGCGACAGCAGGCCGCCGCGCACCGCGGCGACGACTTCCGCCTTGCGGCGAATGACCCAGCGCTTGGTGCTGGCGGGCGGCAGGTCGGCGATCGTCAACGGGCTTCCATCGGGACCGATCACGTATTTCACTCTCGGTCGCAGCGCATCACTCATGGGACTCTCACACGCGCACGCGGACGTACTCAACACAAACGACATTAGGCAGGTCGGCTTAAGATTCGGCTAAGCGCCATGGTGTGCTTTTGCCTTGAAATTGTTTCAAAAACTCGCGAACTTTATTGACAGTTGGTTAGCAACGAGGGCGCCGCTGCGCCCCTGCCCCTATATCTGGCGGCGCTGGCGAAATTCGCTCTAAGAGCATTATGTGGGCGGCGAACAACGCCAACGAGGGCGTCGCGCCGGCGACGGAATCGCGGCCCTGGATGTATCAATGACGCTTCGCGCTCGAATATGTCGCGGCGACGAGCCCGCTGAACTCGCTAGGCCTGCCCAAGGCGCCCGCCGACACCCGCGTCGTCGTCGCCATGTCGGGCGGCGTCGAATTCCAGCGTGGTGGCGGCGCTGCTGGCGCGCGACGGCTATGACGTCGTCGGCCTCACGATGCAGCTCTACGACCACGGCGCCGCCGTGCACCGCAAGGGCGCGTGCTGCGCCGGCCAGGACATTCATGACGCCCGCGACGTCGCGGCGCGGATCGGCATTCCCCACTACGTGCTCGACTACGAGCAGCGGTTCCGCGAAAAGGTGATCGAGCCGTTCGCGCGAGGCCTACGTGCAGGGCGAGACGCCGATTCCCTGCGTCGCCTGCAACCAGCACATGAAGTTCGTCGATCTCTTCGAGGCCGCGCGCGATCTCGGCGCCGATCTCATCGCGACCGGCCATTACGTCGCCAGCGAGGACGACGGCGAGGGCGGCCGAGCGCTCTATCGCGCCGCCGATCCGATGCGCGACCAGAGCTATTTCCTGTTCGCGACGACGCGCGAGCAGTTGCGCTCCCTTCGCTTTCCGCTCGGCGGCCTGCCCAAGGCGGGGGTGCGCGCGCTGGCGCGCGAGTTCGATCTCACCGTCGCCGACAAGGCCGACAGCCAGGACATCTGCTTCGTGCCGACCGGCCATTACTCGCGAGATGGTCGAGCGCTTGCGGCCTGGCGCCGCCGAGCCCGGCGACATCGTCCACGTCGATGGCCGCCTGCTCGGGCGCCATCAGGGCATTCTGCATTACACGATCGGCCAGCGGAGGGGCATCGGCGTCGCCGCCGGCGAGCCGCTCTATGTCGTCGCGCTCGACGCCAGCCATGCAAGGGTAGTGGTGGGGCCACGCGCGGCCCTCGCCACGCTGCGCGTCAGCTTGCGGGATTTCAACTGGATCGGTCCCGGCGCGCTGTCGCGGCTGCCGGCGCAGGGGCTCGAGGTCGCGGCGCGCGTGCGCTCCACCAGGCCGCCGGCTTTGGCCCGTCTCTATGCCGATGGCAGCGTCGCGTTCGACGAGCCCGAGTCTGGCGTTTCCCCGGGCAGGCCTGCGTGATCTATGAATTCGCCGAACCCAACGCGCGCGTGCTCGGCGGCGGCTTCATCACGGCGCCGCGCAGGGCCTGAGAGTCGATGGCGATCAACGACGAAGAGGCCATTTTCGGAGCGGCTCGACCAAAGGCCCCGGCCGTTCATGTGATCGGCGAAGTTCTCGATGCGCTCTCTGCCCCGGAGCTTCACGAGCGCATCGATGCGCTGAAGCGCGAGATCGAGCGGCTCGAAGGCGCGATCAAGGCGCGGGCCGCGACGCGCGAGGCGGCGGACTCCTTCTTCAAGAGCTGAAACGTGTGTCCCGTTATGGGACAACGATCTGTATTTCTTTTGGAATGGCCGTGGACCGAAACAATTCATTAACTTTTATCGATTATGAATCTTATCGATCCGTTCTTACGGGTTCTGAATGGTTTCGCTCCGTTCTGTTCTTTTGCCTCCCATCTAACGCCTTAAAAGCCGTCCTTCCCGGACGGCTCTTTTTTTCGGCCGATGCCTCCTGCCGGCGTGTTAACCTTAAAGAAGGGTAAATCGCCGCAATCGCGCCCCCCGGCGCTAATCTTGCCTTTTGAAGGGCGCACTGGGGCTTAAGCGCGGGCGGCGCGCCCTTTGTGGAGCGTAAGGGTCGGGGGAGAGTCGAGTATGGCGAGTGTCGGCGGATCGAGGGCCGGCGAGGCGCGCGAGGGGCTCGCGCCTGGCGTGCATTCGTTCATGTCCCGGCACACGGGTTCGGAAGCGTTCAAGGCCTTGTTCAAGGAGGGCATGGGTCTCGTTGAATTGGCGGCGGGCTACCTCGATGGTCCCGGACGTATGCAATCGAAAATCCTGCCGCGGCCGATTGCGCTCGCCTACGCGACCGAGAGCATGCGGCTCACGACCCGGCTCATGCAGATCGCCTCGTGGCTGCTGCTGAGACGCGCAGTCGCCGAGGGCGAACTGACGCCACAGCAGGCGCTCTCCGAAAAGCATCGCGTCCGCCTGTCCCGCCAGGAAATCTCCTGCGACCCTGACACCTACGGCCAGTTGCCGGAAGAATTCGTGCGGCTTTGCGAGAAGTCGATGCGGCTTCAGGAGCGCGTCATTCATCTCGACCAGTCGAATCTCAACGCCCGCTTGCCGCGCATGGATCTTGGGCCGAACGCGGTCATCACGCACTGGGCGCGCCTCCACGACGCCTTTCCGCGCCCGGCGTCCGCCTGAAGAGTGAAAGGCCGGCAAGGGCCTTTTTTCGCCATCGCAATATGTTAGACGCGACGGCATGCCGGAATGCCGTCTCTACCTCATCACGCCTGCGCTCGCGCTGAGCGATATCGCGGCTTTCGCTCCGCGCTTTGCCGAGGCCGCCGAGGCGGGCGGCGCGGCCAGCGCGCTGCTGCGCCTTGCGCCGGGCAGCGAAGGCGAGGCGAAGCGCATCGCCCAGCCGCTCATCGAGATCGCCGCGAAGCGCGACGTCGCGCTGCTGATCGAAGATATCAGGCTTGCGCCGAGGATCGGCGCCGATGGCGCGCATGTGGCCGGCGCGGGCGCCGAGCTCAAGGAGGCGATCCGCAGCCTGCATCCGGACCGCATCGTCGGCGTCGGCGCTCTGCGGTCGCGCGACGACGCGATGGGCGCGGGCGAAGCCGGCGCTGACTACGTGATGTTCGGCGAGCCCCGGCGCGACGGTTTTACGCCCGCCGCCAGGGACACGCTGGATCGCGTCGGCTGGTGGGCAGAGATTTTCGAAACCCCCTGCGTCGCCTATGCTGCAACGCTCGACGACGCGGCGGCGCTCGCCGCGGCCGGCGCCGATTTCATTGCGCTCGGCGACGTTCTCTGGCAGGCCGGCTCGCCGGCCGAAGCGGCCCGGAAGGCGGCCGCGCTCATCGCCGCCGCCGCAGCGGCGCGCACGGGAGGCCACAAGTGATACGCGTTAGCGCCCTCGCCCTGATCTCGATCGTCGCTTTCGAGTCGCTGGCCCGCGCAGACGACCCGCTAGCGGGCCCGATGATCCCGCCGCGGCCGAGAATCATGGAGCCCGACGCGCCCTGGACGCCGCCGCCCGGCGGCCCCAAGCCCGATCTCGCTTTCGGCGCCTATCAGCGCGGCTATTTCATCGTCGCTCTGCGCGAGGCGAGCAAGCGCGTCGGCGAAAACCCCAAGGACGCCGCCGCGATGACGCTGATCGGCGAGCTCTACCGCGACGGCTTTGCGGTGAAGCAGGATTTCGTCGAATCCGAGCGCTGGTTCCGGCTCGCCGCCAATCTCGGCAACGCGGGGGCGCAGTTCGAACATGGCGTCATGTTGCTCGACGGAGTCCCCGGCGTGCCGCGGGACCGGGCCGGCGCGACGAAGGATTTCGAGAAGGCGGCGGCGCAGAACAACGCGGCCGCGCTCTACAATCTCGGCGTGCTCGCCATCGAGGTCGACGGCGATGCCAAGCCGGATTTCGCCAAGGCCGCCGCCTATTTCAAGCGCGGCGCCGAGCTCGGCGACGGCAACGCGGCCTATTCCTACGGCGTGCAACTGCAAGGAGGGCAAAGGCGTGCCGCTCGACACGGCGGAAGCGGCGCGCTGGTTCAAGATCGCCGCCGACGACGGCATCATCGCCGGCCAGGTCGAATACGCCATCATGCTGTTCAACGGGCTCGGCGTCGACCGCGACGAAAACGGCGCCGCGCACATCTTCATGCAGGCCGCCGCCCGCCACAACCCGATCGCGATGAACAGGCTCGCGCACCTCTACATCGCCGGCCGCGGCGTCGACAAGGACATTGTCCAGGCGGCGATGTGGCACCGCCTCGCCAAAGCCGCCGGCCTCGAAGACGCCGCCCTAGACAAGGCGACGGAAAAACTGACGGACGATCAGCAGAAGCAGGTGCAGGCGCTGGTGGAGCGGCAGCTGGTGTTTTGAGCGGCTTTACGCGCTGCGCCCGCTTGCCTATAAGCCGAGGAAACGCGGGTGTAGCTCAATGGTAGAGCAGCAGCCTTCCAAGCTGAATACGAGGGTTCGATTCCCTTCACCCG
>CAVQBX010000054.1:0-48884 GCA_963710855.1 uncultured Pseudomonadota bacterium
AGAGAGACCTGTCCTGCTTTTCCTGGAAGGGAAGAGGGGGTTGGGGTCGGCTTTTCGCCGGTTTTGGCCTCTTGGGTTGGGGCTGAGGGTTAGGGATTTGGGTTTTGGGTTTTGGGTTTTGGGTTGGGGGTCTGCAGCGAGGCTGCGGTTTCTGGCTTGAGGTCCTGGGGCTTTTGGGCTCCGAACGCTGTTTGACAATTACGTCGGAAAAAAGAGAGACGTGGACGGCGGGGTCCTTGCGTGGACTTTGTCTTGAGGTTTCGGCCTTGGGATGGAGTGATTGTGAGACACATCAACGGTCACGTTTCAATCAATCATCGCGTCAAGAGGGTTATAGGGTTCTGGGCTCGTCCGAGGCGACCCGGGATTTTAGCTGTTTGTTCGGAGGTGTTGGAACTCGTCAGAGTGAGGCGGGTGCCGAGTGGCTTTCGGCTTGATAATGAGTGACCAGTCGGGACAAAATCTCATTCAACTTGAGAGTTTGATCCTGGCTCAGAACGAACGCTGGCGGCAGGCTTAACACATGCAAGTCGAGCGTCGTAGCAATACGGAGCGGCAGACGGGTGAGTAACGCGTGGGAACGTACCCTCCGGTTCGGAATAACTCAGGGAAACTTGGGCTAATACCGGATACGGTTTAGAGGCGAAAGATTTATCGCCCGGAGGATCGGCCCGCGTTCGATTAGCTAGTTGGTGTGGTAACGGCGCACCAAGGCGACGATCGGTAGCTGGTCTGAGAGGATGATCAGCCACATTGGGACTGAGACACGGCCCAAACTCCTACGGGAGGCAGCAGTGGGGAATATTGGACAATGGGCGCAAGCCTGATCCAGCCATGCCGCGTGAGTGATGACGGCCTTAGGGTTGTAAAGCTCTTTCGCACGCGACGATAATGACGGTAGCGTGAGAAGAAGCCCCGGCTAACTTCGTGCCAGCAGCCGCGGTAATACGAAGGGGGCTAGCGTTGTTCGGAATTACTGGGCGTAAAGCGCGTGTAGGCGGGCTTTTAAGTCAGGGGTGAAATGCCGAGGCTCAACCTTGGAACTGCCTTTGATACTGGAAGTCTTGAGTCCGGGAGAGGTGAGTGGAACTGCGAGTGTAGAGGTGAAATTCGTAGATATTCGCAAGAACACCAGTGGCGAAGGCGGCTCACTGGCCCGGAACTGACGCTGAGACGCGAAAGCGTGGGGAGCAAACAGGATTAGATACCCTGGTAGTCCACGCTGTAAACGATGGATGCTAGCCGTTGGGGAGCTTGCTCTTCAGTGGCGCAGCTAACGCTTTAAGCATCCCGCCTGGGGAGTACGGTCGCAAGATTAAAACTCAAAGGAATTGACGGGGGCCCGCACAAGCGGTGGAGCATGTGGTTTAATTCGAAGCAACGCGCAGAACCTTACCAGCTTTTGACATGTCCTGGACGGATTGCAGAGATGCGATCTTCTCTTCGGAGCCGGGAACACAGGTGCTGCATGGCTGTCGTCAGCTCGTGTCGTGAGATGTTGGGTTAAGTCCCGCAACGAGCGCAACCCTCGCCTTTAGTTGCCATCATTCAGTTGGGCACTCTAGAGGGACTGCCGGTGATAAGCCGGAGGAAGGTGGGGATGACGTCAAGTCCTCATGGCCCTTACAGGCTGGGCTACACACGTGCTACAATGGCGGTGACAGAGGGATGCGATGGAGCGATCCTTAGCAAATCTCAAAAAGCCGTCTCAGTTCGGATTGCACTCTGCAACTCGAGTGCATGAAGTTGGAATCGCTAGTAATCGCGGATCAGCACGCCGCGGTGAATACGTTCCCGGGCCTTGTACACACCGCCCGTCACACCATGGGAGTTGGTTTTACCCGAAGGCGTTTCGCTAACCGCAAGGAGGCAGGCGACCACGGTAGGGTCAGCGACTGGGGTGAAGTCGTAACAAGGTAGCCGTAGGGGAACCTGCGGCTGGATCACCTCCTTTCTGGAATCCAGTGATCAGCTAACACGGAGAACAGCCGGTTCTCCTTGAGTCATAGCTGGCGACAGAAAATCAGCGGTCTTGTCAAAGACCGCATTGGCGGGACGCCGCCGTCTTCGTCTCTCTTTCTTCTGAATCGGACGGCGGATTGCGTCGCGGGCGGGCTTTCGGCGCTGCACCGCCTCGTCCTCCTAGGGCTTGTAGCTCAGTTGGTTAGAGCGCGCGCTTGATAAGCGTGAGGTCGGAGGTTCAAGTCCTCCCAGGCCCACCAGGTTGGAGCGAATAGGCAATTGGGAATGGTGAGTGGAAACTTGCTGCTCGCCATTCGCCACTTCGCATTTCCCCGGGGCCATAGCTCAGTTGGGAGAGCGCGTGCTTTGCAAGCATGAGGTCGTCGGTTCGATCCCGTCTGGCTCCACCAGTTTCGGAGGACGGACGAGGATACGGAGAACGGGGGCTGCGCGCGACGCGCGCTTCAAGTCTGTCCTGCGGTCTCTCCAGTTCCTTGTCCGGATCCGATGCAAAATATCAGTTTGAAGCCTTGAAGGCTGACGAGAGACGCGGAGCGTCCTCGCCGGAATCCTGGCTTCGAGAAGGCGACTGGCGCCGGCGCCGGAGGATCATCTGTCCTCTGTCATCCGTCCTCTGTCGTCTGTATCTGACATCGTGAAGAGGAAGCACATCTGGTCGAAAGGCTAAGGTTTGGCGCGACGCCTGAGAAGGCGGGACGGCAGGGCCTGGCTGATTAGAGCTTTCAGTCGCGTTCCCATGCTTGACCGCAGGGGATCCCGGATGTGTTTGAAGCAAAATGGTCTTTTCGAATCGGTGAAGTCGGCGTCGCCGAGAGTTCCGGCTTTTCGATTATGAGAACAATCAAGTGCCAAAAGGGTATTCGGTGGATGCCTTGGCGCTGAGAGGCGATGAAGGACGTGGTACGCTGCGATAAGTCTCGGGGAGCTGCGAACAGGCTTTGATCCGAGAATTTCCGAATGGGGAAACCCACCTTCGATCTCTGTTGCTCTAAAGAGGCGGTCGGGACGACTGGGCAGGACGGCACAACGTCAGGCCCTGAGCGGAACGGACGCCGGCGTCTGGTTGCGGCAAGCGATGAGCTTGCCTGACAGGCGCGGTCTTTGGACCAACAGAGATCAAGAGAAGGGACTTAGTTCCTGAACAAAATAGGGGATTAAGAGCGAACCCGGGGAACTGAAACATCTAAGTACCCGGAGGAAAGGACATCAACGAGACTCCGTTAGTAGTGGCGAGCGAACGCGGATCAGGCCAATGCTTCTGTTTGGACGACCAGAACCGGTTGGAAAGCCGGGCCGCAGCGGGTGATAGCCCCGTATGGATAGGACCTGGACAGAAGATTCGAGTAGGGCGGGACACGTGCAATCCTGTCTGAACACGGGGGGACCACCCTCCAAGCCTAAGTACTCCTCAGCGACCGATAGCGAACAAGTACCGTGAGGGAAAGGTGAAAAGCACCCCAACGAGGGGAGTGAAACAGCACCTGAAACCGGATACCTACAAACAGTCGGAGCCCTTAAATCGCAAGATTTGGGTGACGGCGTACCTTTTGTATTATGGGTCAGCGACTTAAAGTAACGAGCAAGCTTAAGCCGATAGGCGTAGGCGCAGCGAAAGCGAGTCTGAACAGGGCGTTTCAGTTCGTTGCTTTAGACCCGAAACCGAGTGATCTAGTCATGAGCAGGCTGAAGGTAGGGTAACACCTACTGGAGGGCCGAACCGGTGTCTGTTGAAAAAGACTCGGATGACTTGTGATTAGGGGTGAAAGGCCAACCAAACTCGGAAATAGCTGGTTCTCCGCGAAATATATTTAGGTATAGCCTCGAGATGAGGCTCCAGGGGGTAGAGCACTGGATGGACTAGGGGGGCTAAAACCCTACCAAATCTAACCAAACTCCGAATACCTGGAAGTCATTCTCGGGAGCCACACAGTGGGTGCTAACGTCCATTGTGGAGAGGGAAACAACCCAGACCAACAGCTAAGGCCCCCAATTCATGGCTAAGTGGGAAAGGATGTGGAAATCCCAAAACAACCAGGAGGTTGGCTTAGAAGCAGCCATCCTTTAAAGAAAGCGTAACAGCTCACTGGTCTAATCAAGGGTTTCTGCGCCGAAGATGTAACGGGGCTCAAGCCATGAGCCGAAGCTTTGGGTCGGTGTCAGTTGTCAGGGGAAAACTGAAACAGACGAGAGTTACCGAGGATGACATCGCTTGGAGACAAGCGACGTGGTCATATCCGGCTGAGAAAGTCCGGCGAAACGATGTATCTGGACCCTTCACCTCCCCCTTCGGTGTGGGATATGGATGTCTTCAAGAAGGCATATCGAGCGGCGCTGGAGGTTCATCGGGCAGTCTTTGTCATTTCCGAAGAACGAGCAACATTCGGGCTTGCTAGTCAGCTGAGGCGGTCGTAGTAAGTCGATTTGTGCGAATATTGCGGAAGGATAAGGGCGAAGCAACAGGAATCGGTCATGCAGAATTTCGACGCTATTTCTCATGGCGTTGGGGATCGGCGGATGAAACATTGTTGTGGTGTCGCTATGCAAAAGATCTTGGATATTTCGACGAGACGGCCGCGGCGAGATGTGGCGGACTAGTATCGGAGATCGCCCGGATGTTGAATGGGCTTGCATCGACGCTGAAGATGCAGACCTAGCTTTCTTCTGATACCTGACACCTGTCATCTGACACCTGAATGGTAGCGGAGCGTTCCGATTGCGGTGAAGGGACAGCCGTGAGGCATCCTGGAGCGTTCGGAAGTGCGAATGCTGACATGAGTAACGACAAACACTGTGAAAGACAGTGTCGCCGAAAGTCCAAGGGTTCCTGCGTAAAGTTAATCTTCGCAGGGTTAGCCGGTCCCTAAGGCGAGGCCGAAAGGCGTAGTCGATGGGAATCACGTTAATATTCGTGAGCCAGCGGGTGGTGACGGATCGCGTAACTCGTTTCTCCTTATCGGATTGGAGGGGCGGGGAAGCGGTTCCAGGAAATAGCCCCCGCATCAGACCGTACCCGAAACCGACACAGGTGGACAGGTAGAGCATACCAAGGCGCTTGAGAGAATGACGTTGAAGGAACTCGGCAATTTACCTCCGTAACTTCGGGATAAGGAGGCCATCGGCTCGCGCAAGCGGGTTGGTGGGGCACAGACCAGGGGGTGGCGACTGTTTAACAAAAACACAGGGCTCTGCGAAATCGCAAGATGACGTATAGGGTCTGACGCCTGCCCGGTGCCGGAAGGTTAAAAGGAGAGGTGCAAGCCTTGAATTGAAGCCCCGGTAAACGGCGGCCGTAACTATAACGGTCCTAAGGTAGCGAAATTCCTTGTCGGGTAAGTTCCGACCTGCACGAATGGCGTAACGACTTCCCCGCTGTCTCCAACGTCAGCTCAGTGAAATTGAAGTCCCCGTGAAGATGCGGGGTTCCTGCGGTCAGACGGAAAGACCCCGTGCACCTTTACTATAACTTTGCGTTGGCATTCGTTAAGCCATGTGTAGGATAGGTGGTAGGCTTTGAAGCCGGGGCGCCAGCTCTGGTGGAGCCACCCTTGAAATACCACCCTTGGCTTGATGGATGTCTAACCGCGACCCCTTACCGGGGCCCGGGACAACGCATGGTGGGTAGTTTGACTGGGGCGGTCGCCTCCCAAAGCGTAACGGAGGCGCGCAATGGTTGGCTCAGAGCGGTCGGAAATCGCTCGTCGAGTGCAATGGCATAAGCCAGCCTGACTGCGAGACAAACAAGTCGAGCAGAGACGAAAGTCGGTCATAGTGATCCGGTGGTCCCGCGTGGGTGGGCCATCGCTCAACGGATAAAAGGTACGCCGGGGATAACAGGCTGATACTCCCCAAGAGTCCATATCGACGGGAGTGTTTGGCACCTCGATGTCGGCTCATCACATCCTGGGGCTGGAGAAGGTCCCAAGGGTTCGGCTGTTCGCCGATTAAAGTGGTACGTGAGCTGGGTTCAAAACGTCGCGAGACAGTTTGGTCCCTATCTGCCGTGGGTGTTGGAGAATTGAGAGGATTTGCCCCTAGTACGAGAGGACCGGGGTGAACACATCTCTGGTGGACCTGTTGTGGCGCCAGCCGCAGTGCAGGGTAGCTATATGTGGAATGGATAACCGCTGAAGGCATCTAAGCGGGAAACCAGCCTCAAAACCAGTTCTCCCTGAAGAGCCGTGGAAGACCACCACGTCGATAGGCCGGATGTGCAAGCGCGGCAACGCGTTCAGCTTACCGGTACTAATAGCTCGTTCGGCTTGATTGTTCTCATACTCGAAAAGCCAGACGTCGAAAAGCCGTGGACGCCCTCAGCGTCCGGTTCAGATCAAAACCATTTTGCTTCATTCCGTTCTTTGCCGGCCTGGTGGCTCTCAGCAAGGCGACAAGACCCGATCCCATCCCGAACTCGGCCGTCAAACGCCTCAGCGCCAATGGTACTTTGTCTCAAGACATGGGAGAGTAGGTCGTCGCCAGGCCTGCAAAGACGGAAAATCCTCTTCACGAAAAATCACCGGCAGTAGGCAATCGGCAGTCGAAAAAGCAATCTCCGACTGCCCAATGCCGAATGCCCTTCGACGCGGGGTGGAGCAGCCCGGTAGCTCGTCAGGCTCATAACCTGAAGGCCGCAGGTTCAAATCCTGCCCCCGCAACCAAGTCACCTTTCAACCCTCCGAACTCCGTTCGGAGGGATTTTTCTTGGCCGCGGATCGGGCGCTCCTCGGAATTCGTCGGCCGCTGTTGCGACCGAACATGCCCGGGATTGCGAGAGCCTGATCGTCGCGATCGTCAGCACGAGTTTTACGCTCAAATACTCAGTGCGGTCGGCGAGTTGAGCTAACTTTTCAAAAAATCCTTCATGGCTTCTTGCAAGCGCCGACTGAAAGCCGAGAAGCGATATTCTTCGAGCCAAAGCGAGTGGCCGGCGGCCCCAAGCCTCGCGCAGGCGTCCCGGTCCTTCAGCAAGTCAATGATCGTATCCGCCAATTCGTCGGACCTTTCGCGGTCGACGGTGAACCCGGTGACGCCGTCGCGGTTGATTTCCCGCCCTGCATCCGATCGGGAGGCGATAACGGGTACGCCGTGCCGCATCGCCTCGATGAAAACCAGGCCGAAACCTTCCTCGAAACTCGGCATGGCCATGACGGTCGCGCGCCGCCAAATCGCGCCCATCCGGTCCGGCGGCGCAAAGCCTAAAACCTCAATGGACGACGCCGCGGGCGAACGCCCCGCGATTTCGCGCGCGGCGTCCAAGCCCGGTCCGCCGCCGACAAAAATCAACCGGGCGTCGCGCACGGCGGAAACTACGCGCGGCCAGATCGCGACAAGCAGATCATGTCCTTTCGGAAAATGCGGGTCGATTCGCCCGAGCAGCAGGACCGTCGGGGGCCCATCCGAGACGCCGACGAAATCTGGCGGCTCGTCGTTCGCGCCGCCCAGGCGGCAAAGCCGGACGTCAGGCGCCCGCGCCAGCGTCTTTTGGGCGCGCTCCAGCGTGTAGTTGCTGTTGACCAGTACGAGATCGGCGCGGCGAAGCGCCTCGGCATGCTCGCGCCTGGGTTCGCCCCAGACTTCAATTCCATGCGCCCATACCGCGCAGCGCTTTCCGCGTCCCAACGCAAAACGCTGCGCTCGGGCGGTGCCGACGAAGTCATGGACAATATGGGTTGCGGATATCGAGCCCAACGCAAAAGAGGCGACGAAACGCAGGCGATCGTTGCGAAACGCGCGCACTTTCGCCTTGTCGATCCCAAAATCCTCGCGATCCTGGCAGGCGAGCGCGCGGGTCGGATAACGCGCCGCCAGCGACTTCGTCGTCATCCTGGCGACCTCTGCAATTCCGCCGCTGCCCTCGCTCAAGAATTGCGTCGCGATCAGCAGAGATTGCACAGGATTTCAATTCCAGATCTTCCGTGAACGCTCGCGCGTCCTCTCAGACGCGCTCCAGTGGCAGAAAATCCGCCAAGGCGCTACCCCGTGGGACAGGTCGAGGAAACCAGGTTCAAAAGCCGCAGTTGACACCCATTGGGCGTCCTCTTAGGCGGAGGCTTCCGCCACTGCGCCGGTCCGCGAGCCCTTCGACGGGGTAGCGTCGACGCTTGTAGAACTTCCTTCGCGACTGGGCGTCATGAGAACGATTTCGGAATTTAAGCTGGCGGTCATCGGCCTGGGTTACGTGGGCCTGCCCCTGGCGGTCGAATTTTCGAAACACCGCCCGGTCGTCGGGTTCGACATCAACGAAGCACAGGATCGCCTCGCTGCGCGAAGGGCCGGGACGCGACGCGGGAACTCGACGAGGAGGAGCTTCGGTCTGCCAGGGCGCTGAAATATTCGACCGATATCGCCGATCTCAGGCGACTGCAATGTCTACATCGTCACGGTCCCGACCCCGGTCGACGAGCACAAGCAACCAGATCTCGGCGGGCTCATCAGCGCATCGACCACGATCGGCAAGGTCCTGAAACGCGGCGACATCGTCATCTACAAGTCGACGGTCTATCCCGGCGCCACCGAAGAGGATTGCGTCCCTGTCCTCGAAAAAGTTTCCGGCCTCAAATTCAACATGGATTTTTTCGCCGGCTACAGCCCGGAGCGCATCAATCCCGGCGACAAGACGCGTCGCGTCGCCACGATCAAGAAGATCACTTCCGGCTCGACGCCGGAAGATCGCCGATCTCATCGACGAACTCTATCGCCAGATCGTGACAGCCGGCACGCACAAGGCCCCGAGCATCAAGGTCGCCGAGGCGGCCAAGGTGATCGAGAACACCCAGCGCGACCTCAACATCGCCATCATCAATGAATTCGCCATGATATTCAATCACTTGGAGATCGATACGGAGGCGGTTCTGAACGCCGCCGGCACGAAGTGGAACTTTCTTCCCTTCAGGCCCGGCCTGGTCGGCGGCCACTGCACCGGCGTCGACCCCTACTACCTCAGCCACCGCGCGCAGGCCGCGGGCTATTATCCCGAGATCATTCTGGCCGGCCGCCGGCTAAACGACAGCATGGGCCCCCATGTCGCTAGCCAATTGATCAAGGCGATGGTGAAGCGCCGGATCCACGTCGTGGGCGCGAAAGTGCTCGTGCTTGGCCTTGCCTTCAAGGAGAACTGTCCGGATCTGCGCAACACCCGGATCGTGGATTTCGTGCGCGAACTCAGAGCCTACAGCGTGACGGTAGATGTGTCCGATCCCTGGGTTGCTCCGGAAGAGGCCAAGCGCGAATACGACATCGATCTAGTCTCCGAGCCCCAGAAGGGAGCCTACGACGGCGTGATCGTTGCGGTCGCCCACGACGAGTTCCGGGCGATGGGCGCGGAGGGTATTCACGCGTTCGGTAAGGAACTGCACGTTGTCTACGACCTCAAATACGTGCTTCGGAGGGAGGATTCCGACATACGGCTCTAAAGGCCCGCGCCGTGAGCAAAAATAAATCCACGCGGGGGCAAAATTGTTATTTTCTGCCACAATTCGGAGTGCTAAGTGCGTTCGCGCAAAATTAAATAACGCTTAAGGGACCGAAACCGGTGACATTCCTGGCCGAGACCGACCTGAGTGTCAGCGAGGGATCAACGAGTCAGTTTGCAGCCGCGGGCGCGCTGCACCCGCTGCTGCGCCAGCCCATTTCGGCGCCGCCGCTCTCGCTTGTCGCCCGCATCCGCTTCCAGCTGCCGGGCGGGCTCGTCGCAGGGGCTGTCGCCCCGTTTCTTTTCATCATGGGCACGACTTTCGAAGGCTCGTCTTTCGGCGCACTTCACACCGTCGCCGCCTTGTCGGCCGCGATCATCGCCGGTTATTACGCTTTACGAAAGATTTCCAACTTTGCGACGATGCGCGAAGTAGGGTCGGTCATCCCGGTCTTCACCACATCGTTCGCTGCGGTGATGGCCGTGGTTTCGCTCACCGGTCTCGAATATCAGCGGCTTCCCTACTTGCTCGGCTACGTTTTGACGGTCGCCTGGTTCACCGGCGTGCTTATCGCTGCGCAGCGCGTGCGCACGCGCCGTTTCGTTCTGGTTCCGGTCGGCAACAGCCGATCGATGCTCGGCGTGCACGGCGCAACCTGGCAGGTGGCGGAGTCCTCAGAGCGGCTCCCGGGACCTTGCAATGGCGTAGTCGTCGATCTGCGCGCAGAGATTCCGGCGCATTGGCAACAATACCTCGCCGCCTGCGCTTTGGCCGGAATTCCGGTCTACCACTACAAGCATGTCCGCGAAGCGATCACCGGTCGGCTGGAAATCGATCATCTGTCGGAGAATGTGCTGGGGTCGCACAATCCGCACGACGGCTACCGCAAATTCAAGCGCATCGTCGATTTCGTCACGGCCGCTTTGGCGCTCGTTTTTCTGGGCCCCATGCTTCTGATCGTAGCGGCGATGATCCGTCTCGACTCGAAAGGCCCGGCTTTGTTTCGTCAGGAAAGGATGAACCAGGGCGGCAAGACTTTTACGATCTACAAGTTTCGCACCATGACGGTCGGGGCCGCGGGCTCCGGATCACGGCTGGAGGCGATGACGCGCAAAGACGACCCGCGCATCACGCGTTTCGGCGCGCTCCTGCGCAAGTCGCGGATCGATGAACTGCCGCAGATCCTCAACATCCTCAAGGGTGAGATGAGCTGGATCGGGCCTCGTCCCGAGGCCGTGCCCTTGGCGAACTGGTATCAGGAACGGCTGCCCTTCTATCAATATCGCCACATCGTGCCCCCCGGCATCACCGGTTGGGCCCAGGTCAACCAGGGCCATGTGACGGATCTCGAACACGTGCTGGGCAAGCTGCACTACGACTTCTACTACATCAAGAATTTCTCCATCTGGCTCGACATCATGATCGTGCTGAAGACGATTCGCACGATCTTCACCGGCTTTGGCGCGCGCTGAGGCGGAGCGGCAGATGACGTCGACGCCCGGCAGGGCGGCCGCGCCCGGCGCGGACTCGCCGGCGATCCGCTATCATGACGGGCTCGCGGAGGGCTGGACTGAGCGCTATGCCAGCGGGGGCTTCAGGCGGCGCGCGGAATTCTTCTCCTCCGAGATCCTTCCCAAACTCGAAATCGCCGGCGATTGGATCGACGTCGGCTGCGGCAGCGGGGTGTTCACGCGTCTGCTCGCGGGCGCTGGCGCTGACGCGATCGGGATCGACGGCTCCAGCGCGATGATCTCCGCCGCGCGGGGCGTTTCCGTACAGGGTCGGACGCCGCGCTACGAAGTCAGGAACGTCGAAGACCTTTCAGAACAGGGCGCGTTCGACGGCGCCCTGCTGCTCAGCGTGCTCGAATATCTCGACGATCCCGCGCAAGGCCTTGTCGCCCTCGGACGCCTGCTGCGACCAGGCGGAACGATGATCCTGTCGGCGCCGAACCGCCTTTCGGGCGTGCGGCGATTGCAAGGTTTTCTACGCGCCGCGTCGTCGCAATTTGGGTCGAAAGCGTTTGCCTATCTGGCGAGTTCGCGAACCGCCTGGTCGCGCGCCGAATTGGCGGCGCTGATCGAAACCCATGGGTTCTCCTGCGAAACGATCCTCGGTTTCGATCCTGTCGCGCCGCGTCCCCTGTGGCCAATTGTTTCGCCGAGCCTGTGGTTTGCCGTGTGCCGCAAGCAGGCGTAGCATCACGGCCTCTCGCGCATTGCCGATGCGGCGACGCGCAGCCCGAACGATTTCCTCGTTGAGACGAGCGTATGTGCGGCATCAATGGTCTGTTTGCTTACCGGGGGCCGCCGGTCGATCTCGGCGAATTGCGCCGGACGCGGGACTCGATGACTTCGCGGGGGCCGGACGGTTGCGGCGAATGGAGCGACGATGACGGGCGGATTGCGTTCGGCCACAGGCGCCTCGCGATCGTCGATCTGAGCGAGGGCGGCGCGCAGCCGATGTTGAGCGCCGACCGAAGAATTGTCGTCACGTTCAATGGCGAGATCTACAATTACCCGCAATTGCGTGTTGATCTCGAAGCCCGCGGCGTGGAATTCCGCTCGCGTTCCGACACGGAAGTGCTGATCCACCTTTATCGCCTGCATGGCGAAGACATGTTGCAGATGCTGCGCGGCATGTTCGCGTTCGGACTTTGGGACGCCGAAAAACGCCGCCTGCTGCTGGCGCGCGATCCCTATGGCATCAAGCCGCTTTATTATTCGGACAATGGCAATTGCCTGCGCTTCGCCTCCAGCGCGAAAGCCCTCATCGGCGGCGGCGCCATATCGAAAACACCGGACCCGGCGGGCATGGCGGGCTTCTATCTGTTCGGCAGCGTGCCAGAGCCGTGGTCGAGCTACAAGGCGATCCGCAGCGTGCCGGCCGGCGCTTCGATTTCGGTAGATCTCGGGGGCGTCAAGGCGGCGCACAGTTACTTCTCGCTTGGACATCTTTACGCTGCAGCGGAGCGCCGCACGCCCCCGTCGGACGTGGAAGCGACCTTTCGCGAAGCGGCGCTCGATTCCGTCAGAAGCCACCTTATGGCAGACGTTCCGGTCGGCGCGTTCCTTTCCGCCGGGGTCAATTCCGGGGCGCTGCTCGGCCTGATGCGCGACGCCGGACAGGAAACGGTGAAGACCGTAACGCTAGCGTTTGAAGCCTTTCGCGGCTCCGCGCAGGACGAATCTCCGCTCGCCGCAGAAGTTGCCCGACAGTACGGCGCCGATCACACAATCCGATGGGTCGCAGAGACTGAGTTCAAAAACGATTTGCCAAAAATCCTCGCAGCGATGGATCAACCGAGCATCGACGGCGTGAACACCTGGTTCGTGAGCAAGGCGACGCGCGAACTCGGCCTGAAGGTTGCCATTTCCGGAGTCGGCGGCGACGAATTGCTCGGCGGATACAGCACATTTGCCCGACTGCCAAAGATGGCGCGCGCGTTGCGCTTCCTTTGGCGTTTGCCTGGACGGGAAGCGCTTGCGGCGGCCGGTTTGCAGCTTGCGCGCCTCGCGCGCTTTTCCGTCCATCCGAAGGCCGCCGGAGCGCTGACGCTCGGACCGAGCATCGCCGACGCCTATCTGCTTCAGCGCGGCGTGTTCCTGCCCTCGGAATTGAGCGAGGCGATGGGCGACCCGGATTTTGCGATCGAGGGTCTCAGGCAATTGCAGCCAGTCGCCCGGATCGCTGAGGCGCTGCCGCCGTCGCTGAACCGGGATTTTGGCAAGGTCGCCGTGCTCGAATCCGCCTTCTATCTGCGCAATCAGCTGCTCCGCGACGCGGACTGGGCGGGGATGGCCCACAGTCTTGAGATACGCACCCCGCTGGTCGACAGCGTGCTGCTTGCCCGCGTCGCGCCGCTGTTCGCCGGGGCGGTCGCGCCCGAACGGCAAGGCCCTGTTGGCCAACGCCCCCAAAATCCCCCTGCCGGCGAGCATCGTCAACCGACCCAAGACCGGGTTTGGCATACCGCTCAGGCGCTGGTTTGAGGGCGGCGAAAGGTCGAGGATCGGCTTTGGAGCCGCCATTGGCTTCGCCGGGTCGCCGAGCCCTATGTCGCGAAGCCACGCCCGACCAATGTCGGGTCGAAATCTGCGCCGGCCGAGGCCCAGTCCGCGTTAAGCTAAACCGAGCGAAAAGCGCCGTCGATTTCTCTCAGGCGATAGTGCTAGGGAGTGAGCCGGTTCGAGGGGTCAAGACGCCTTTCATGCGTATCCTGTTTTTCTCGCATTACTATACGCCCGAAGTGAATGCGCCGGCGTCGCGCACCTCCGACCATTGCCGCGCCTGGGCGGCTGAAGGTCACGAAGTGACCGTCGTCACTTCGGCGCCCAATCATCCGCACGGCAAAATCTATCCCGGCTATCGCAACCGGTTTTATCAGAGCGAGACGATCGACGGCGTCAGGGTCATCAGGGTCTTCACGCTGCTCGCCGCCAATGAAGGTTTTGCGCGCCGCATTCTCAACTATGTTTCCTATCTCGTCAGCGTCATCCTCGTCATGCCGTTGTTGCCGAAGGCCGACGTCATCGTATCCACCTCCCCGCAATTCTTCTGTGGTCTCGCTGGCGGCTTCGCGCGTTTTTTCAAACGCGCGCCGTGGGTGCTCGAAATACGCGACCTCTGGCCGGAGAGCATCGTCGCGGTCGGCGCCATGCACAAGGGACTGACGATCCGCTTTCTCGAATGGCTGGAAGGCTTCGCCTATCGGCAGGCGGACGCGATCGTGTCCGTGACGCGTTCCTTCGTGCCGCATATCGCGGAGCGCTGTGGAAATCCGGACAAGATCGCTGTCTTCATCAATGGCGTCGACCTCGGCGCCTATGCGCGCAGCGACAACGGCGGCGCCGTGCGTGCTTCGCTCGGTCTCCACGAAAAATTTGTCGCCGCTTATGTCGGCACGCATGGGCTCGCCCACGGTCTGACCACCGTTCTCGACGCTGCCGAACTGTTGGAGAACGATCCCCGTTTCGCGTTTCTGATGGTCGGCGACGGGGCCGACCGCCGGCGCCTGGAAGCCGAGCGGGCGGCGCGCGGACTCGACAATGTCCATCATCCTCGGCCAACGGCCGAAAACCGAAATGCCGGGTTTTTGGAGCGCCACCGATGCGAGCCTCATCCTGCTGAAGCGAAGCGATACGTTCAAGAAAGTGCTGCCCTCAAAGATGGCCGAGGCAATGGCGATGCAATGCCCGATCATCCTCGGGGTCGAAGGTGAGGCGCGCCAACTCCTTGATGACGCGCGGGCGGGCATTGCGATCACCCCCGAAGATGCGGGGCAACTCGCCGATGCGATGAAGCGGCTTGCGGACGATCCTGAACTCGCCGCCCGTTACGGCAAAGCGGGTCGCGAGTTTGCGGTGGCCAATATGGATCGCGCCCGGGTCGCAAGCCGATATCTCGAGCTGCTCAAAAATGTCGCCGCGCGTCGCCCGATCGAAGGGGCCGTGCGAATGGGCGCCGGCGCGCTGCGGTCGTGACACAAAACGCCAAATGGCGCCGTGTCGCACGGATGATCGCCTTCGCGCGCCATGTTCCGCCCGCGCAATTGGCGCGGCGCGTCAACTCAATCTGCGCCGATCGTTATTTGATCGCATCGGCTGGGTCCGACCACGACCGGACGCTTCGCTGCGAATGACCGCGGAGCCGCCGCTTCCCCTGTTTCCCGCGCGAGGGGGCATGATCGCGAAGACGCCGGCCGGCTTCGCTTTCACGTTTCTCGGCCGCGCGCACGCCATGTCCGGCGACGTCGTCGACTGGAGCGCTCCATCGCTGGCGCCGCGCGATCAGCTCTGGCGAATGCATCTGCATTATATGGAATATCTGGAGGAGGTCGACGACGCCGACTGCCTCCGACTGATCGAGGACTGGATCGCCGCGAATTCGCCGATCCGAAACGGCGCCTGGCGGGACGGCTGGAACAGCTACGCCCTTTCCCTGCGCGTAGTCGTCTGGATGCAGCAGCTCGCGCGCCGCCGCCGCGATGTTCCCCGCGCTTCGCTTGCGCGTATAGTCGCCAGTCTTGCCGAACAGGTCGCGTTTCTCGCCGACAATCTCGAAACGGATATCGGCGGCAACCATCTTGTGAAGAACATCAAGGCGCTGATCTGGGCGTCGGCCTTTTTCGAGGGCGCGAGGGCGGCGGAGTGGCGGGCGCTCGGGCTTCGCTGGCTTCATCAGGCGCTCGCCGAGCAAGTGCTTGCAGACGGCGTTCATTACGAACGGTCGCCCTCCTATCACGCTCAGGTCTTTGCGGACCTTCTCGAATGCCGTTGGGCGCTGCCCGGAGAATTGCGGCCGGCCGCACTCGACGACGCGCTGCAGCGCATGGCGATCGCGATCGCCGATCTCGCCCATCCCGACGGCCTGCGCGGCCCAGTTCAACGACGCCGGACTGCATATGGCCTACGCTCCCGACGAATGTCTCAACGCCTACGAGACGGTTTTCGGCGCAGCGTCCCTCCCAAAGACGCAGCTTCGCCTTCTCTTCCTCTGGCTATTTCGGCTGCCGCACGGACAAGGATTATCTCGTCATCGACTGCGGCCGGATCGGCCCCGACGCGTTGCCCGCCCATGCCCATGGCGACATTCTCAGTTTCGAGTGGTCGGTCGCGGGGGAGAGGATCATCGTAGACCCAGGCGTCTACGAATATTTTGGGGGCGCGCGCCGCGCTGCGTCGCGTACGGCGCTTTCGCACAATACCTTGTGCGTCGAAGGCGCCGACCAGGCCGAGTTCTTTGGCGCTTTTCGATGCGGCCAAAGGCCCGACGTCCAACTGCTGGCTTTCGAAAGCGACGGCGAGCGCCTAAGGCTGGAAGGCGCGCACAATGGCTTCGGGCGGCTCGGCGCTCACGTCAGGCGCTTCGACTTTGAAGGCGGAAAGCTGACGATCAACGATCGAATCGATCTTCCCGCCGGGCGCCGCGCTCAGGCGAGCTTTCTGCTGCATCCCGAAGTGACCCTATCTGAGAAGGCGGACGGCGCGGCGCTGGCGCGCGGCCGGGCCCGCATCCGGCTTTACTCAAATGCGAAATTAATCGTGGAAGATGCGGTTTGGTGGCCGGACCTGGGTTATGAGAGCCCGACCAAGCGCGTCCGCCTCGTCGTCGAAGGCGGCAGGGCCGAAATCGTCACGGTGTTCGAGCAGGATTTTATCGGCTCGCCATCCGATCATGTTTTGTCAGCCGAGGCCTCGTGAAGCAGGTTCAGCAGAATTACCGAAGCGGCGAGCTGAAGGTCGCCGAGGTGCCGGCGCCGCGCGCGGGCGATGGGGAATTGCTGGTTGCGACCCGCGTATCGTTGATCAGCTCCGGCACCGAGCGCCAGCTCATGCAACTCGCCAAATCCTCGTTGGTCGGCAAAGCCGCCGCGCGACCCGATCTCGTGCGGCGCGTGTTCACGAACGTTCGCAAGGAAGGCCTGAAGCCAACGCTCGAGAAAGTTTTCGCCAAGCTCGATACGCCGATCCCGCTGGGCTATTCGCTGGTGGGGGAGGTCGTGGCGATCGGGCGGAACGTCGCCGGTTATTCGATTGGGGAGCGTGTCGCCTGCGCCGGAGCGGGGCTCGCCAATCACGCCGAGTTCAACGCCGTGCCTAAAAACCTCACGGTCCCCGCGCCCGCTGGCGTCGATGACGAGGATGCGAGCTTCGTCACGCTTGGCGCGATCGCGCTGCAGGGCGTGCGGCAGGCCGCGCCGACGCTTGGCGAAACCGTTGTTGTCATGGGTCTTGGGCTGATCGGCCTGCTCACTGTCCAGATCCTGAAAGCCAACGGCTGCGTCGTCATAGGCTTCGATCCCAATCCACAGCGCGCGGCGCTGGCGAAGACGCTCGGCGCCGACTTCGCGATCAGCGAGTCCCTCGCCGCCATCGTCGCCAGCCGCACCGGCGGTTTTGGCGCGGACGCAGTGATACTGACCGCTTCCTCGAAATCGAGCGAGCCCGTCAACACCGCCGCCGAAATATCGCGCATGAAGGGGCGCATCGTCGTCGTCGGGTTGGTTGGCCTGACCATCGACCGCGAGCCCTTCTATAAACGTGAGCTCGAGCTGAAACTCTCGATGTCCTACGGGCCCGGCCGCAGCGACCCCTCCTACGAAATCAGCGGGCATGACTATCCGCTGCCTTTCGTTCGCTGGACGGAACAGCGCAACATGGCCGCGTTTCTCAATCTGATCGAACAGAGACGCGTGACGCCGAAGGCCCTGGTCACGCATCGCTACGCGATCGAGGAAGCCGAGCGCGCCTATGAACTGATGGAAAGCGGCGCGCCGCATCTGGCGATCCTGCTGACCTATCCCGAACAGGCCGCTGAGGGTGTTGCGCCGTATCCAGCCCCCGCAAAACCGCGCGTGAAAAATTCCGGGCTCGGCGTCGCCTTCATCGGCATGGGAAATTACGCACGCTCTGTCCTGCTGCCGAAGGTGCGCGCCGCCGCCGGCGTCACGCTGACGAGCGTTGTCACAAAGACTGGCATCAGCGCCAACCATTCCAGAGAGAAATTCGGCTTCGCGGAGGCGGCCACAGATCCTTCCGTCGCCATCGATGACGCTCGAACAGACGTGGTGTTCGTCGCGACGCGCCATGATACTCACGCCGCGCTCGCCGCGCGCGCGCTGCGCGCCAACAAACATGTGTTTTGCGAAAAACCGCTGGCGATCGACGCTGCCGGCCTCGAAGAGGCGATCGAGGCCGCGCGGGCGTCCGAGGGAGTTCTGACCGTCGGTTTCAACCGGCGTTTCGCGCCTTTGCTCATCGAAGCGAAGAAGGCGCTGGAACCGCGATCCGGTCCATTGATGATGATCTACCGCGTCAATGCCGGAATGCTGCCGTCCGAACTCGTGGATCCAGCGCGCCGAAGGGGGCGGGCGCATCCTCGGCGAGGTCTGTCATTTCATCGACAGCCTCACCTATCTGTGTGGCAGCCTTCCGACTGACGTTCAGGCTTCTGCGGCGGCCGGACACGCGGATGCGGTCTCTGCGATCCTGCGTTTTGCCGACGGCTCCGTCGGCACGATCATCTATTCCTCGCTCGGCGATCCTAGCGTGCCGAAGGAATATCTCGAAGTTTTTGCCAACGGCCGCGTCGTTCGCCTCAACGACTTCACCGAACTGACGATTCACTCGGGCGGGAAGACGCGCGTCAAGAAGTCTCGCCAGGACAAGGGACAGGCGCAACTCGTGTCGGCATTTCTGGAGGCGGCGCGCGGCCGAGCGCCGGCGCCTATTCCCCTTGGCGAACTCAAGGCGGTGACCGAGGCGACGCTCGCTATCGAAGAGGCGCTGCGCAGCCGATGAACGCCGTCGCTTCCGCTGCGACCCCTTTGCCGATCACGGTCATCATCCTCGCCTTCAACGAGGAGATCCATATCGAGCGCTGCCTTCAGCGCCTCGCCGGATGGGCCGAGCGGATCGTGGTCATCGACAGTTTCTCCACCGACCGGACGGTCGTGATGGCGCAAGCGCTCGGCGCCGAAGTGCTGCAGCACCCGTGGAAGAACCACGCCGATCAGTTCCGCTGGGGGCTCGATCGCGGCGGCGCCGACGACGCCCTGGGTCATGCGCGTCGACAGCGACGAATATTTCGAACCCTCCGTTCCCGATCGGCCTGCGAGAACTTCTGCCCGCGCTCAGCCGACGACGTGACCGGCATCATCGTCAAGCGGAAATTCATATTTCGCGAGCGCTGGATAAAACACGGCCGCTATTATCCGACCAAGTTGCTGCGCATTTGGCGCAATGGCGCGGGCGATGTCGAGCAGCGCTGGATGGACGAGCATATCGTGCTGAACCGGGGAGGCGCGACGTCGCTCAGGGTGGCGATCTCGTCGATCACAACCTGAACAGCCTCGATCACTGGATCGCCAAGCACAATCGCTATGCGACGCTCGCGATGATCGACTATCTGAATCGCGAGGTCCGGCTGTTCGACGAAGACGAGCGCATAGGCGCTACCGACGGCGCCGCGAAGCGCAACCGCTATCTCAAGAATTCGGTCTATGCCCGGGTCCCGCTCTACCTGCGCGCGGCGCTGATGTATGTCTATCGTTACGTTTTCCGATTGGGCTTTCTGGATGGGCGCGCCGGACTGGTGTTTCACTTCATGCATGGCTTCTGGCTTTATATGCTGATCGACGCCAAGCTCGACGAAGCGCGGGACTTGATCCAGCAGAAAGGCGTCGAGGCTTTCAAACAGAACCTGCGCGACGCCTATCGAATCGACTTGTGATGGCGCGCTCATCCTCTTCCTCTTCGCGTCGCCCGGTGGTGCTCGTGCTGTTAGGCTGCTTCTGGCCGGGCAACGATTCCAGTGGCCCCAACCAAAGTTTTAGGGCCCTGGCGTCGGCGCTCAGCGATCGTTTCGACTTCCGTCTCGTCGCACGGGATCGGCCGACCGGACCGGATCAAAAGGCGAAAGCGCAAACAGAAGAGTGGACCGACCTCGGTTTTGCCCGGGCGCGTTACTGCGCCATTGGGGGGCTCGGCGCTGAGGGCCTGAGGGCGCTGATTCAGCAGACGCCCCATGACGTTCTCTGGTTGAACAGCATCTTCGATCGAGAATTTTCCCTGCCGGCGCTGGCGATGCGGCGTCTGGGTTTGATCGATGAGCGGCCCACGTTGCTTTCCCCTCGGGGAGAATTCGGGCTTGGCGCTCTAAGTCTGAAGTCCCAGAAGAAGCGCGCATTCCTCGAGGCCGCGCGTCGGATTCGATTGTGGAGCGGCGTTACCTTGCACGCGACGAGCGAGGCGGAAGCGAGCGACATGGCGGCGGGTTTGCCGGGCGTCTCGCCGATCGTCGTCGCGCCGAACATCCGGCTTCCGCTCGACCCTGCCTCTTTCGTTGCTTCCAGCGACGGCGCTTTGCGCATTAGTTTCGTCGGTCGGATTGTCCCCGTCAAACAACTGGACTACGCGCTGAAGGTGCTCGCGAAACGTGCGAGCGCGCGTAGAATTCGACATTTTTGGACCCGCCGAGGACCCAGCCTACTGGAAGCGCTGTCAGGGCATGATTGCGAGCCTGCCGCCTCATATCTCGGTCCGTTGGCATGGCGAAACCGGCAACGAAAGCGTGGTTGCGGCGATGGCGCTCGACCGATCTTTTCCTGCTGCCGACCGCGGGCGAGAACTTTGGCCATGCCATCTTCGAGGCGCTGTCGAGCGGCGTGCCTGCGCTGATCAGCGATCAGACGCCCTGGCGTGGCCTTGCCGAAGCGAAGGCGGGTTTTGACCTTGCGCTCGCAGAGCCTGACCGTTGGGTAGACGCCATCGACGCCTTCGCCGCGCAGCCGCCCGATCGGCAGGCTGAATATCGCCGCGGCGCCGCCGAGGTTGCGCGCCGGTGGTTCCGCGAAAGCGGCGCCATCGAGCGCAGCGCGAAAATGCTGGAAGCGTGCATGGGAGCCGGCGCTTGAGCGGGCCTCGCCGCGTCGCGGTCGTCGTCTCGCATCCGATCCAGTATTATGTGACGCTTTATCGCGCGCTCGCCCGCTCGCCCGGGCTCGAACTGAAGGTGTTTTTCGCCTCGCGCTTCGCGCTCGACGAAACGTTCGATCCCGAGATGAAGGTGAAGGTGGCCTGGGCGACCAATCTGACCGATGGCTACGACCACGAATTTCTTCCTGAAGCTCCATCGATCAAGGAGATCGGCTTCCGTTCGGTCGACAACCCGAGCGTCAGCGGCGCGCTCAGCCGCTTCCGCCCGCACGCAGTCATCATTCACGGCTACGCCATGCTGACGACGTTGAGGGCGCTGCTCTGGTCGCGTCTGAACCGCGTAAAGGCGATTCTGGCTTCCGACAGTTCCGCCCACGGCTCTCCGCCTGGTCTGAGGCGTTGGGCGAAGCTCGCCATCGTCCCCTTGTTGCTGCGTCAGTTCGACGCCGCCCTGACAATGAGCGACCGCGCCGAAGCCCATCTGCAAAGCCTCGGTTATCCGCGCTCACGCATGTTCCGCACTCCTGTCATGATCGACGAAGGATTTTGGCGCGCGCGCGAAAACCTTGCCGAGAGTCGCGCCGCGAAACGCGGGGAGCTGGGCTTGAGCAAAGATGACTTCGTCTTGCTATCGGTCGGCAAGCTGCATCCGCGCAAACGAATGATCGACGTGATCGATGCGCTGGCTCGACTGAAGGGAAACCGCCGCGGCGCGCTGCTGATCGGCGGCGATGGCGAGGAGCGCGAGATGCTGCAACGTCGCGCCGCCGAGCGCGGCGTCGACGTCCGCTTCCTTGGTTTCGTCAATATCGACGGATTGCCCTCGCTCTACAGCGCCGCCGACGTGTTCGTGCATTGCCCGGAAATCGAACAATATGGCATGGTCGTGCTGGAAGCGGCCGTGCTTGGCCTGCCCATGGTGCTCAGCGACCGTGTCGGAGCGCTCGGCCCGACTTCGATCGCGCGCCCGGATGTCAACGCGCTCGTCGTTTCGTTTGGGGATATCGCCGCGCTCGCGCGGTCGCCATCGAGCGCTTGCGCGACGACATATCCTTGCGTCAGGAAATGGCGCGCGCCTCGCTGGAAATCTCCGAGGACCACCGTGGAGCGAAGAGCGTCGCCGCGGTAGTCGCGGCGAGCGCATAGGAGGGAAACGCTGCAATCATGAGGGCGATGGCGCTCAAATTGCGGGATTTTACGCGCGCCGCCGACGGGAGATGGCTGCGCTCCGCGGGACTTGCGATTTTATGGGCGCTGGCGCTCGCTTCCATCGTCGAGGGCTTCGTCAACGCAGTGCGCGTCAGCACGGACTTCCAGTGGAGCCCGACCTTGCTGTTGAGCGAGGGCGTCAATCCGTATCAGGTCGCGATCTCCGGGAATGTCGATGGCAAGATCCTGCTGTCGCAATATCCGCCCTATCTGCATCTGCTCTACATCGTCATGCTGCCTCTGGCGCTGCTGCCTTATGTTGCCGGCCAAATTCCTCTGGGCGCTTCTCAATCTCGGTTTTGCCTGCGCTGTCATTGGCCATGCTGACGCGACTGTTCCGGCTGTCGGCATTCCAGAGCGCGCTGCTGGCGGCGTTGTTCTTTGTGTCAACGCCCTATCGAAATGCGGTCGGCAACGGGCAGACGTCGCTGCTTTGTCTCCTCGCCTTGCTGATCGCCTGGGCGTGGCAAAGCCGCGCAGGAGATCGGCGCTGGCGTCCCCCTAAGTCTGCTGCTGACCAAATATTCCTTCGCGCCGCCAATCGTTCTGTGGTTCCTGCTGCGGGGGAAGTTTACCATGTTGGTTGCGGGCCTGTTCCTGCTGGCGCTCGGCTGGGCGATATTCTCATGGATTGTTCACGAAAGCCCGCTGACCACATTCGCCAACCGGTCAAGGTTGCAGATCTCTATTCCGAGAGCGAGGGCGGCGGCGACATCATGACTTTGATCCAGTCTTTCGGATGGATCAGTCCGTTCTCGGCGCCATTCGTCTCAGCGCCGTTGTCGGGCTTCTGACCTCGTGCATGTGGATCGCCGTGCTGCGGTTGAGCGCGGCTCGGCTAGCCGATATCGAATGTCTCGCTGCGCTTTGCCTCATTTCGCTGCTGTCGATCCGCCACCTCGCTTATGATTTCGTCTTCCTGGCGCCTGTCGCGGCGCTGGCGTTTTCGCTGCCTCGCCTCCCGCGAGCCTTCGTTGTCGCCGCGCTCGACCTATTTCGCCTTCGGCCTCAAAGTGCTGACGCACTTCGATATCGCCGGCAAATGGGTGGAGTTGACAAGCTTTATCGCGCTCAATCTGCATGTTGCCATCGTCGTTCTCGACCGCCGCGCCCGAGGGGGCGAGCGATGGCGAGCCTGAGGCGGATGACCTCGAATGTCGCCGCGCAGATATTCGCCGTCGCGGCCTCCCTCATCGACCGCATAGTCCTCGTCGGATTTCTGATTCGGCGCCTGGGGCGCGGATCTGTTTTCCGATTACTCGGTCATACAGTCGGCTTCGACGCTGCTTCTGATGGCCGAACTCGGCATCCAGATCTATTTCCAGAACGTCCAGCAGGCGGCTTTCGTCGCCAACGACAAAGCAGCGTTTCGGCGCGCCTCCGCCATTCATCTGGGCATCATCCTGACGATCGTCGTCGGGCATTGACCCTGCTCCTGTCGCTGCTGACGCTGACGGGGGCCACCGACGGGTTCCTTCATCTGAACCAGATCGACCCGCGAACCGAACGCGCAGTGCTCTGGTTGCTTGGCGTCGGCAATCTGCTGACGCATCATCCGATCGACGACGACGAGCATCTATTCCGCGATGGGCAATTTCGCCTTCACCGTCGTGATGACGGCCGTGGCGCTTGATCGTCACCACGCTGGCGTCGATCGCGGCGGTCGTTCTCGGCGCCGGTCCGGTCGCGCTCGCGGCGATCTATCTCATTGTGAGCGGGGCCGGATCGCTGCTCTACTTCCGCTGGGACATCGCGCGGCGCTTCCCCCAATGGGCGAGCGGGCCGGCGATGCCGACGCTTCGCGAACTCGGCGCCGCGGTCGTTCATCTCAAATGGTTCAGTCTGCAGATCATCGGACCGACGGTCTGGCTTCAGGCGCCGGTGCTGGTGTTCGACGCCTTCGACGTCTCCGGGCGCGACATCGCGTCATTCCTGCTGATCCGCACCATGGTCAACCAGATTCAGGCAGGCCTTTCAATTCGCGACGATCGGCGCCGGAATCGAAATTGCGCCGCTGGCTCATCGTGGGGATTTTGCCGGCGCCTGGAGGCTTTCGGCGCGGATCGGCCTGATGACGACGGTGCTTTGCGGCATCATGGTCGCCGCCGTGCTCGTGTTCGGCGAAAACGTCACACGCTACTGGGTCGGAGACGCGACGCTGTTCTCGCCAGCGAATCGCGATCGGTCCTGTTGGCGCCGCTGCTTGCGATCGTATTTCTGCAGCAGCCGGTCGCGCTGTTGCAATACGCCAACATGTCGCTTGCGCCGGGATTGCAGCGCTTGCTGCAAATCGTGCTCGGGCCGCTGATGTGCATTGCCGGACAGAAGTTCTACGGGGTGAGCGGGCTTGTCGCGGGTCTGGCGGTCTCCGAAGTCCTCGCCAATTGGGCGCTGGCGCCGCTGCTCGCCAACATGAGAATATTTTCCGCGTTTTGGCGCTATTGCCTCAGCTCCGCAGCCGCGGGTTTGGTCGCCTTGGCGGCGTCGCTGGCGCTCGGGGTCGGATTGATGCGGCTCTTTCCCTCCCCGTCGCTTGGCGTCCTCGCGATGAATATGGCGATCTGGAGCGTCTTGACGATTGTGCCCATGATGTTGATCACGCTTCCCGAACCCGTTCGCCATGTCGCTGCTGCGGCGCCTGCGAGCGGCCCGTCCGAATCCCGCGGGATCTTAAGGCAACGATGTTCTTCTGGCTGTCAAAGGCGCTTTGGACCTTCGCCGATCCCGCCAATTTTCTCCTGCTGCTGGCATTGCTCGGGCTCGGGCTGCTCTGGACCGGCGCCGCGCGGACCGGACGCGCGCTGCTATCCCTGGTCGTCGCCGTGTTGGTGCTGATCAGCGTCGCGCCGGTGGGCGGCTACATGCTGGCCGCGTCTGGAAGTCCCGTTTCCCCGCCATCCCTGAATCGGCAAGCGTCGACGGCATCGTGCTGCTCGGCGGCGCCTTGGACGCGGCGAGTTATTATGAGAGCCGCGGCTCCGGCTATACGGGTTCGATCGGACGCGTCATCGAGGCGGCGCGTCTCGCCAAGCGTCATCCCATCGGCAAGATTGATTGTCGCGGGCGGTCCGGAGCTGCCTCGGGTCACAGCGAAGCGGAGGCCGTCGCGACTTGCTGCGCGAACTCGGCGTCGCGCCCGATCGGATCGAATTCGAAGTCCGATTCCCGCAACACGTTCGAGAATGCGGAATTCGTCAAACAGATCGCTCATCCACGCCCCGGCGAGCATTGGCTGCTCGTCACATCCGCGTTTCACATGCCACGCGCGATCGGTTGCTTCCGCGCCGTGGGATTTCCAGTCGAGGCCTTCCCGGTCGATTATCGATATGGCGCGCTGATCGTTGCCCAGGTTCGATCTCTTCGACGGCTTGTCCGAGCTCAAATACGCCATCCACGAATATGTAGGCTTGTTTGTCTACTGTCTGTCCGGCAAGACGCAGACGCTCCTGCCGGGCGCGTGAAGTCAAGCAAGAGCCTTTTGCGGGCAAGCGTACCCGTCATTGCGAGCGAAGCAATTCACGCTGAAGCGATGCTGGTTTTCCTGACAAACACGAATCACGGAGAGCTGGATTGCCTCGCTGCGCTCGCAATGACGATTTCAACTCGTCGCTGGATGCTCTACCGCTGCAAGCATGTCCTGCCAGATGCCGCGGGTGTCCAGCACTGCGAGATGTCTGACGATCGGCGAGCGGCATCATCTTGAAGTGGTCGTGATCAACCAGCACGATCGCGACTTCGCAATCGCGAATAGCCTCGTCGAGTTCGAGTGAGAACCGCGCCGGCCTTGGCCAGCTCGGCGGGCAATTCCTCGATATTCGGTTCGACGACTTTTACGCGGGCGCCGTAGCGTCGCGCAAGCAGCAGAGCGATTTCGAGCGCCGGGCTTTCGCGCAGATCGTCGACATTGGCCTTGAACGCCAGTCCGAGGCAGGCGATCGCGGCGAACGGGTGTTCGTCGATCAGCGAGCAGGCGCGTTCGAACGTCGCATCGATCTTGGAATCGTTGACCTCGCGGCCTGTCGCGGATGATGCGGGCGAGATCGGGCGCGGCGTCGACGATGAACCAGGGATCGATGGCGATGCAATGGCCGCCGACGCCGGGACCCGGGCGGAGAATGTTTACGCGCGGATGGCGATTGGCAAGGTCGATCACTTCCCAGACATTGATGCTTGAATCGGTCGCAGATCAGCGAAAGCTCGTTGGCGAAGGCGATGTTGACATCGCGGAACGCGTTCTCGGTCAATTTGACCATCTCCGCCGCGGAAGCTGACGTCGTAACGCAAGCGCCGCGCACGAACAGTTTGTAGAACCGTTGCGCCTGACGGGCGACAGGCGGCGTGAGGCCGCCGATGCAGCGATCATTGTTGATCAGCTCGGTCAGGATGCGCCCGGGCAGGACGCGCTCGGGGCAATAGGCGATGGCGAGCGGCTCTGCGTCAGTGTTCGCTCGGATGGGTGCGCAAGATCAGGACGCTTTTCATAGATGCGCCTGGCGATTTCCTCGGTCGTTCCGATCGGGCTGGTCGATTCCAGGACCACCAGATTGCCGGCGCGCAAGCACGTCGCAAATGCTGTCCACGGCGGCGAAGACCATTTGCAGTTCCGGACGTTTCTTTTCGTCCATCGGCGTCGGCACGGCGATCATGAAGACATCGGCGGGCTCTACCCTCGTCGAGACCTTCAAGTGTCCCGTTCGAGACGACCTTCTGCACGAGGCCATCGAGATCGGGCTCGGCGATATGGATCGAGCCGGCCGCGATCGTCGACGACGATCCGCTCGCTGATATCGACGCCATGCACGCTGATTCCGCGGCTCGCGATCAGCGCCGCGGTCGGCAGGCCGATATAGCCGAGGCCGATGACGGAGACTTTCGGATGAGCGGTCACTGGGCGATGATCCTTGCAATGCGTTCGCTCGCATGGCCATCCCCGAATGGGTTATGCGCGCGCGCCATGGCTTGGTAGTGGTCGTGATCGTCGAGCAGGCGGTTGACCTCGGATACGATGCGATCGGCGTCGGCGCCGACGAGGAGCGCGGTGCCCGCCTCCACCCCTCGGGCCGCTCGGTGGTTTCCCGCATCACGAGCACCGGCTTGCCCAGCGCGGGCGCCTCTTCCTGCACGCCGCCGGAATCGGTCAAGCACCAGATGCGCGCTCGCCAGCAGGCTGACGAAGTCGAGATATTCCTGCGGCGGAATGATCTCCGCGCGGGGGTGGGAAGCCAGCCGCGCGCCCAGGGCATCGCGCACATTCGGGTTCGGGTGCACCGGCAGGACGATGACGACATCGGGCCGTTCGAGGATGCGCTCGAAAGCGTCGCCGATCTGGCGGATGCGGTCGCCGAAATTCTCCCGGCGGTGACAGGTGGCGAGAATGATCTTGCGGCCCTCGTGGCGCTCGGCGAGCGCGGGACCGAGCACGGAGAGGCCGGGGTCGCCTCGATCATCGTGCGAGAGGCCTGAAGCGCGTCGATGATCGTATTGCCGGTGACGAAGACCTGGGCCTTGGGCACGTTCTCGAGATAGAGCATTTCGGCGGCGCGGGCGGTCGGCGCGAAATGCTGGTCGGCGATCTGCGTGATGATCTTCCGGTTCACTTCTTCCGGCCAAGGCTCGTAGATATTGCCGCTTCGCAGTCCCGCCTCGATGTGCGAAACCGGGATGCGCCGATAATAGGCGGCGAGCGCGCCGATCATGGCGCTGGTCGTGTCGCCCTGCACGACGACGCGATCCGGCTCGGCGCGATCGTAGACCTCTCCGATCGCCAGCAGCAGGCGGGCGCTCAACTGATCCAGCGACTGGTTCGCCTTCATGATGTCGAGATCGAAGTCCGGCTTGATCCTGGTCAGCGCAAGGATCGGATCGAGGAGATCGCGATGCTGCGCGGTCACGCAGACCTGCGTGCGCAGCGAAGTTTCCTGGCATTGAGCTTGTAGACGACGGGGAAGAGTTTTAGCGCTTCCGGACGAGTCCCGATGATGACGAGGATGTTCTTTTTCATAACCGGGCGATTTTCGACGATCCTCTCCGCTCGGCGCGGCGTTCAAAACTTCGAAACCATGACGCGCGCCATCTTGCAATAGTCGAGACGCGAATTTTCCGGTCGACGCGGGCGGCGAGGGTCGAATACACGCCCAAAGCGAATTTTCGCTGGCTTTCCAAAGCGCTGAATTAGCCTCACATCAAGCGTAGTATTCAATTTAAGGGCTGACAGGCTGTAAGGAGCCCCTTAGAGAAGGCTCGAGAAACGGAACGAGCGCGCGACTGTGAACGTAATGCAGAGACATCGCGCCGAGCGCGCTTCGGTCGCGGCGTGTTCGTTGCGCCTCGCTGAACGCGCTGACGAGCCTGCGCTTTTTCGCGGCGCTTGCCGTCGTCTACTATCATTCCGGGGCCGGATTTGCCGCGGGTTCGCGCTTCATTCCCAAGTTCGATCGAGAACATTCTGAACAATGGGTGGCTCGGCGTGCCGTTCTTCTTCATTCTGTCGGGCTTCATTCTCACCTATGCCCACGCCGACATGCAGTTCGAGCGGACGGCAACTGAAGCGATTTTTCGTCGCGCGCTTCTCGCGGCTTTATCCGGTCTATTTGCTGGCCCTCGCCATCAGCATCCCTTTCGTCGATCATTTTTCGCTTTGCGACCGACTGGTATCAGTTCTTTCTGCTTCAGAACATGGTTTCCAGGATCCGGGGCGACCGACTGGAATTTCGTCGCCTGGACCCTGTCGGTCGAATTGTTCTTCTATCTTGTGTTTCCGTTTGCGCTCATTGTTTTGCGAGCGTTGCCGGAGGGCGGCCTGCTCGTCGCCTTGGCGACGACGATCGCAGTGCTGTTGCTGATCTGGCTCAATATGACGCCTCAGCTTGGCGACGGCGAAGTGGTGGTCGGCCGCGCCGTCTTCCCCGTGCCCGTGCCGCTGCTGCGGCTCCCCGAATTCATATATGGAGCGTGCCTGGCAACCCTGTTTCTCCGCGGGAGTTACAAGATGCCGGGCCTGACGCCCTACGTGGCTGTCCTCATCATACTCGCCGCTTCCGCCGCGGCTGTCTCGCCTCCTGCGCAAACGCTCGAGCTCCTGGCCTTTGGGCCTCTTATTTTCTCGCTGGCGTCGGCGTCGAAGACCGATCCTATGCGCTCAGCCCTCGACAATCGGGGTTTAGTGCTGCTTGGCGGCGCGAGTTACGCTCTGTATCTGCTGCAGTTCTCGATGCGAAAATATGTCGCTTTCTGGGTCCCCGATCATCTGGCGATCTACGCTCGCGTCGCCTTCGCGCCGCTGCTCATTTGCGTCTCCGTCATCGTCTTTCTGAGTTTTGAGACGCCGATGCGGCGCTGGCTGCGCAAGGCGCTGGACTGAACGACTTCGGTTGGGCGCGCGGCCTATGTCGCCCTTGCGCCGGAACTCATCCGCGCCGCCCGACGTTCCTGCCTCGCCCTTAGGAGCGCCGCATTCGATGCCGAGACCGCAAAAGCAACGTTTGCACCACGAGGGACTCACGTTCAGCCTGCCGCTCGAGACCGAGCCGATGGAGGCGCGCTCCGCGGAAGCCCTACCGGAAGATGATGGGCCTTGGCAGTACGAACCGAAGTGGGATGGGTTTCGTTGTCTCGCCTTCAAGGCTGGGCGCGACGTTGAGCTCAGAGCGAAGTCCGGCAAGGCGCTGGGGCGATACTTTCCCGAAGTCATCGCTCGACTTCAAGCGCTGCCCCTGGACCATTTCGTGGTCGATGGCGAATTGCTGATCGAAATTGGCGGACGACTGTCGTTTGAGGCGTTGCAGATGCGTCTGCATCCCGCCGCGAGCCGAGTACAAAAGCTTTCTGCGGAGACGCCTGCGCGTCTCATGCTATTCGACATGCTGGCGGCTCCCGGCGGCGAGGTGCTAGTCGACGAGCGGCTCGATCAGCGACGTGCGGCTCTCGAGCGCTTTGGCGCGAAGGCGGCGACGCCCGGGGAACTCATGCTTTCCCCCTGCACCCACGACATCAGACAGGCCGAAGCGTGGCTTGCCGATGTCGGAAGCGGTGAGACAGATGGCGTCGTCGCCAAGCGGCTTCTGGGCCCTTACGAGTGCGGCGACCGCGCGATGATCAAGGTGAAGCGTCTTCGAACGGCCGATTGCGTGGTCGGCGGCTTTCGCTACGAAAGCCGGAGTCGCCTCGTCGGTTCATTGCTGCTCGGCCTTTATGATGACGAGGGGAAGCTCGATCACGTCGGCTTCACAGCAACGATTTCCGACGCCGAGCGAACGAGCCTAACGCGTCGGCTTGAAAAGCTGCGAGAGGCGCCCGGCTTTACCGGTAGGCGCCCGGCGGCCCGAGCCGCTGGAGCACCGAACGCAGCGGGGAATGGGAGCCTCTGCGTCCGGAGCTTGTCGTTGAAGTCCGCTTCGATCACGTTACAGGAGGGCGCTTCCGACACGGAACGGCCCTCCTGCGGTGGCGGCCCGACAAGGCGCCGAGGCAATGCACGTTCAGCCAGATAGAGCCGCCGACAGCCGAAGCCGGTGTAGCGGAGCCGTCTCAGCCGCGGCGAAGGGTGGAGCGAAAGGCTTCGCGCGCCGGCGCGCGCAAGTAGTTGCGGAAGGCGGACTCGCTCTCGAAGCGCCTGCCTTGTGGCAGCCGTAACGCCTCGCCTTCGAACACGAGTTTTTCACCGCGAAATGGCCAAGGCTCGAGTTGGAACGCGTATCCCGCCTCCATCGTGAGATGAAATTTCCGGGCGCCGCCGTCTTTCGTGGGAGCTTGCAGCTCCAGGGGAGTCCTGAGGTCTCCGCACAATGCAAGCGAAAGCGCGTCGACGAAGGCGATGAGGCCGGACTGCCACGCGGCCGCGCGCTCGTCGATTTGCAGCGCGGCCATCCACTCGGCCTGCAGCGCGCCGTGATCCGCAAAATAAGCCTCGACCGCGGCGGCATCGGCGCTGCCGGGCGCGGGCCGCGCGAAGCGCCGATAGACGCCGGAGCCGTGCCTCGATACGAGCAGCGCCACGTGTCGTCCATACGATGAAAGCGCCGTCTCGACGCCACGCCGCCAGAGCGGCGCATAAATCGCCGGGCCGATTTCCCTGAAGCCGTGCGGTCTGCGTGTGTCCGGATTGAAGGTTGGCGCGGCTTCCCATTCGAGCCAGGCAATGTCGTGCTGTTCGGCGCCGAACAAAAGCGCTTCAGGAAGATCATCGTCCCAACGGCGGAGCAATTGCCCGGAAATCCAGGCGTGCGCCGGCTGAGAAATCGCCAGAACGCGATTCTCTTCTTCGCGAAAAAGCATGGCGCGCCTCCATAGTTTCTGCGCGTGAGCGTCTCACACGATAGCGTCATAGATGAGCTTGACGCCGAGCGCGAAGCTCAGCGCGAGCACGAGCTTGTAAAACCGATCGGCGGGAACGCGCTTCACGAACCACACGCCGAACAGCGCCGACGCGATAGCGAGGGGAAGCATCGCGGTCGCCGCGACCAGATTTTCTGCACTGAACTGACCTAGCCAAAGATAGGGCGGAACCTTCAGGAGATTGACGATTGCAAAGAAAATCACCGAGGTGCCCGCAAAGATCCGCGGTTCGAGGCGTTGCGGCATCACATAGACGAGAAAAGGCGGCCCGCCGGCGTGGCTGATGAAACTCGTGAAGCCCGAGAGCGCGCCCCAGAAAAGCCCTGGCGCCGCGCGGGGAGGCTGCGGCTCGCGCTTCGGCAGACGGTCGAGCGCCAGCATGAAGAAAACGAAGCCGATCGAGATGGCGCCGACGACGAAGCGCACCGCGTCCTCGCTCACCCGCGCCGCGAACAGGCCAGCCAGCGCCACGCCGACGAAGGAAGCCGGGACGAGAATCGCAAGATTGCGGCGGTCGAAATCGCGCCGCAGCGACCAGACGCCGACCCAGTCCTGCACGATGAGGATCGGCAGCAGGATCGCGGCGGCTTTCACAGGCGAAATGGCGAGAGCGAGGAGCGGCGTCGCCAGCGCGCCGAGCCCCGAGAGGCCGCCCTTGGAGAGGCCCGCCAGAATCACGGCGGGGATGGCGAACAGATAGAAGTTCGCGTTCGTCGGAAATTCGTACATGCGCGGGACCTATAGCGGATTTTCGGATCCTTATTCGATCACCGCGTCCGCGCGCGCCAGCAGGGTTTGTGGAACGTCAACTCCGATCGCGCTGGCGGTCTTGAGATTGATGGCGAGTTCGTAATGATTGGGCGCCTGAACAGGTAGATTGGCTGGAGATTCGCCCCGCAAAATTCTGTCGACATAAGCGGCGGCGCGGACATGGTTGTTGATCGGGTCCGGACCGTAGGACGCTAAGCCTCCCTCGGAAACGTAGAGCCGATACGGGTAAACGGTTGGAAGCTTGTAGCGCGCCGCGGAGTCTAGCAGTGAGGCGCGCAGCCCCACCGCAGTGACGCTCGCGGTGACGATGACCCCGCCATTCGGTTGCCGCGCAAGGTCGGCATATGCGTGATCGATAGTCTCGGCATTGTGCGGATCGACCGCGGTTATCTCGAGTCCCGAGGTGGAAGCAAACGCTTGAACGGCCGCAAACTGGCCAATTCCCGAGGCGACGAGAGGATCGCGCACGACCGCCATCCGCTCCAGACTGGGCGAAAGCGCACGCAGGATTTCCAGCCATTTGCCGCCGAGACTGTAATCGAACGATGTGAAGCCGGTGATATTGCCGCCGGGGTGCGCCAGGCTTGCGACAAATCCGGCGCCGACGGGATCGATGATGTTCGCAAACACGATGGGAATGCTGTGGGTCAGATGTTGCAGCGCTCCGATATCTGCGGTGGAAGGCGCGAAGATCGCGTCCGGCTTCAGATCAATCAACTCCTGCACATACTGCTTGTTTAGGGAGCTGTCGCTTCCCGCCCAGCGAAATTCGGCGTGCAGATTTGCCCCCTCCGTCCAGCCCAGCTTTTGAAGCGCCTGCATGAAGGCGTCGATGCGCGCTCTTCCCTCGGGGTCGTCGCTGCGGAAATTCATCAGAACCCCGAGAGTGCGGGTTTTCAAGGCCTGAGCGCCGACGGGAAGCGGTCGCGAAAGCGAAGAGAGGACTCCGATGACAAATGCACGCCGTTTCATGGCGACTCCGGGCCTCGATGCGAAGGCGAGAAATTTCCCTAAAATCTCTGCGAAATCTGCCTAGGTTGGAATTCCTCTACCTCATCTCGTCCGGCTTCTCAAAAAGCTTGCGTTTTCAAACCAAATCGCCTCGCGCGCGGGTTCAGACTTGCGCTCCCTCGCGATCCAATCGCGCTTGCTCTAACATAACCGCGCGCCTAGCCATTGCGTCCCCGCGAGCGCAGTTGTGAACTTCAGCCCAAGAGAGATAACGTTGACGTCTGGCCCAACTGCATCCGCTCGCCTTCGCCGCGCCACTCGCGCGGACCTGCCGCGCATTCATGAGATACGGGCTGGCGTTTCGGAAAATCGGCTGACCGACTCTTCGCTCGTCACCGAAGGGGAAGTGCTCTGGTATCTCGACGCGGCGATCTTCCTCGTCTCCGAGGACAACGAAGGCTTGCAGGGCTTTGCCTGCGCCAATCCGCAGACCGGCTACGTCTGGGCTTTGTTCGTGATCGACGCCGCGCAAGGACGCGGCCACGGCTCGGCGCTGCTCGATGCGGTGGCGTCAGAATTCCGCGCCGCGGGTCATCGGCAGGCTTTTTTGACGACAGGTCCGGGCACGAAAGCTGAAGCCTTCTACCTGAGGCGGGGTTGGTGGCCGATGGGACGGGACATGCGCGGGGAAACCGTGTTGCGGCTCTGGCTCTGAGCGCGTAAGAGCGCGCGCTTCGAGGATTTTTACATGAACCGCTACTGGACGGCGCTCGCGAGCGAACTGACGCCCTATGTGCCGGGCGAGCAGCCGCGCGTCGCCAATCTCGTCAAGCTCAATACCAACAAATCGCCCTACGGACCGTCGCCGCTTGCGCTCGCCGCGGTGCGCGACGCCGCGGCCGACACGCTACGCCTCTATCCCGATCCCGAGGCGCGCGAGCTTCGGGAGGCGCTCGCCGCGTATCACGGCGTCACTTCCAACCAGGTGTTCGTGGGCAACGGCTCGGACGAGGTCTTGGCGCATACGTTCGCGGCGCTGCTGAAGCACGAGCGCCCGCTGCTGTTTGCGGACGTCACCTACAGTTTCTATCCCGTCTATGCGAAGCTGACCGGAGTGCGGTTCGAGACCGTGCCGCTCGACGCGGAAATGCGGCTCAAGGTCGCCGATTACCGTCGCGCGGCCGGCGCGATCATCATCGCCAATCCCAACGCGCCGACGGGCATCGCGCTGGATCTCGCCGACATTGCTGCACTGGCGGACGAGCACGCCGACATTCCCGTCGTCGTCGACGAAGCCTATGTGGACTTCGGCGGCGAAAGCGCGCTGGCGCTGCTGCCGGCGCGGCCGAATCTGCTGATCGTGCGCACCATGTCGAAGTCGCGGGCGCTCGCGGGCTTGCGCGTCGGCTATGCGATCGGCGACGCCGGCCTGATCGAAGCGCTGACGCGCGTGAAGGACAGTTTTAATTCCTATCCGCTCGGCCGTCCTGCGCAGGCGGGCGCGCTCGGCTCGCTCCGCGACGAACCCTGGCTGCGCGAGACGATCGCAAAGGTGGTCAGGAGCCGCCAGACGATGACGGACGGTCTAGTCGAACTCGGCTTCGAAGTGCTGCCTTCGAGCGCGAATTTCGTCTTTGCCCGACATGGCGCGATGAGCGGCGCGGAATGGACGAAGGCGCTTAGGGCGCGCAATGTTTTGGTGCGCCATTTCAACAAGCCGCGCATTGCCGATTTTTTGCGCATCAGCGTCGGGACGGACGAGGAAGTCCATGCGCTTCTGCAGGCGTGCCGGGCGATCGCGCGGTCCTGAGGCGCACAGGATTTAAGCAACTTCGGCGGGATCGGGTGGCGGAGCGGGCCAAGGCTTGCTATCACCCGCGGCCGCCTCGGACATCAGTACAGGGACTGCACATGCGCAAGGGCGCCGTTTCGCGCAAGACCAACGAGACCTCGATCGATGTCGAGCTCGATCTCGACGGGTCCGGCGTCGGCCGGATTGGCACGGGGGTTGGCTTCTTCGACCACATGCTCGATCAGCTCGCGCGGCACTCCCTCATCGACATGACCGTATCCGCCAAGGGCGATCTGCATATCGACGATCACCACACGGTCGAGGACGTCGGCATCGCGCTCGGCCAGGCTTTGCGACAGGCGCAGGGCGACAGGCGCGGCCTCGCCCGCTATGCCGACTGCCTGCTGCCGATGGACGAAACGCTGACCCGCGTCGCCATCGACGTCTCGGGCCGGCCCTTCCTCGTGTTCCGCACGACGTTCCCGACCGCGAAGATCGGGACTTTCGACACCGAGCTCGTTCGCGAGTTCTTTCAGGCCTTTGCGATGAACGCGGGCGTGACGCTGCATATCGAGACGCTTTATGGCGCGAACAGCCACCACATCGCCGAATCCTGCTTCAAGGGCGTGGCGCGCGCGCTTGGCGCGGCGCTTGCAGTCGATCCGCGGCAAGCCGCCCGGATACCCTCCACCAAAGGCTCGCTCTAGAAGGCGACTGAGTTAACAAAAGACATGGCGACCTACGAAATCAACGGCGCCCCGGCAGGCAGGGAGGCGGACGCGTTCCAGGTGACCAAGGCCGGCTTTTCCTATGCCGCCTTCGTGTTTGGGCCGTTCTGGCTTGCGGCGTTCCGGCTCTGGCTGCCGCTTGCAATCTATCTCGCCTGCGCGGTTGTGGCGGGGGTCTTGAGCACGGGCGGCTGGCTCTCGGGCGGCGCCGTATTGGCGCTCGAATTCACAGCGGGCGTGTTCATCGGCCTGGAGGGGCCGCGCTGGCTGAGCGAGACGCGCGAACGTCGCGGGTACCCGCTCGTCGACATCGTCGAGGCCGCGAACGCACGCGACGCCGCCGATCTCTACATCGTTCGCAGTCTCGGCGAAGCGAGCAGCGCGCCGCCGCCGCCGCGCCCGGCGCCGATCCGTCCATCAAGCCGTGGCGAGCCCCATGTGCTTGGCCTGTTTCCGGAGGCGCGCCGCAGATGAGCGTGGCGATCGTCGACTACGGCTCCGGCAATCTGCATTCCGCGCACAAGGCGTTCGAGCGCGCGGCGCGCGAGGCCGGCCTGCAACGGGAAATCCTGGTGACCGCCGACCCGGAGCGCGTCGCAGCAGCCGAGCACATCGTCTTGCCAGGCGTCGGCGCCTTCGCCGATTGCCGGCGCGGCCTCGACGCCGTTCCGGGCATGGTCGAGGCGCTCGAAGACGCGGTGCGGCGGCGTGGAAAGCCGTTCCTCGGCATCTGCGTCGGCATGCAGTTGATGGCGACCCGTGGCCTCGAACACGAGATCGTCAAGGGCCTCGATTGGATTGCCGGCGACGTCGATTTGATCCGCCCCAACGACGCCACGCTGAAAATCCCGCACATGGGCTGGAACACGTTGGACGTGAAGCGCGATCATCCCGTGCTCGACGGCGTGAGGACGGGAGGCCAAGGCTTGCACGCCTATTTCGTCCACTCGTTTCAGCTTTACGCCTCGAAGTCTGAGGATGTCGTGGCGACCTCCGACTACGGCGGCCCGATCACGGCGATCGTCGCCCGCGACAATCTCGTCGGCGCGCAGTTCCATCCCGAGAAGAGCCAGGCCTTGGGGCTGGCGCTGATCGGCAATTTCTTGAAGTGGCGCCCGTGATCCTCTTCCCCGCGATCGACCTGAAGAACGGCGAATGCGTGCGCCTGGTGCGCGGCGACATGGCGCAGGCGACCGTGTTCAACACCGATCCCGCGGCGCAGGCGCGCGAGTTCGCATCTGTGGGTTTCACCCACCTGCATGTGGTCGATCTCGACGGCGCCTTCGCGGGCGAGCCCGTCAACGGGGATGCGGTCGAGCAGGTGCTCAAGGCGACAGACATGAAGGTGCAGCTCGGCGGCGGAGTGCGCGACATGCGCACCGTCGAGGCCTGGCTCGACAAGGGCGTCGGGCGCGTCATCATCGGCACGGCGGCGGTGAAGGACCCGGGCTTCGTGCGCGAGGCGGCGCGCCTCAATCCCGGCCGGATCGCGGTTGGCATAGACGCGCTCGACGGCCGCGTCGCGGTCGAGGGTTGGGCGCGCCAGTCCGACATGTCCGCGCTCGAGCTCGGCCGGCGCTTCGAGGACGCGGGCGTCGCGGCCATCATCTACACAGACATCTCGCGCGACGGCGCGCTGCAGGGTCTCAACATCGCCGCGACCGTGGCGCTCGCCGACGCGCTCGAAATCCCCGTCATCGCCTCGGGCGGCCTCGCCTCGATCGAGGACGTGAGGCGGCTCCTGGAGCCCGATTGCGCGAGGCTCGCCGGCGCGATCACCGGGCGCGCGCTCTACGATGGCAGGCTCGATGCGCGCGAGGCGCTGGCGCTGCTAGGCGTAGAAGGCGGATAGCCGCCATGCGAATCGAAGAAATCATCGGAAAGGCGACGTTGCGTTTTGGCGTAGTGCGTGTCAGCGGCGCTATGAACCCGTTCCTGTGGAGTATGCTCTAAACGATCGGATTTCTGACCACCGCAGTCTTGCTACGGGATGATCAGGCGACCAAATTCTTGTGTGTTGCCTTGGCCGCGTTGCCGATGCTCGTTGCACTGGGAATTGGCGTCTTCTTCGCAATCAGACACCCGGAGCGGCTCCAATCGGAAGAATATCGCATTCAGCAACGCGCGCTCCAGATACTTTACAAGAGGGGCTCGAATGCCGAAATTGTAGATGTAACTAAAGACATTGTGCGAACTGAGCGACTTCCGGGCCGCATGGGCGATGGAGAGAAGCCATGAAAAGACATCTGCTTGTGTTTGACGACGGCAGTGGGGCTGAAGTTGATCTGGGCGCGTTCGTCAACTCGCTAGATGCCGGCGCGCAAATGTACACGCTCGACGGTCATGTCTGCTTCGTAATGACCGAACTCTCGGTGAATGAAGTTTCGGACCGATTTCTCAAATTTGCAGGCTCGAGCCTTTACTTCATCGCAGACGTAAGCACGTCAGATTGCTCGGGCCGAATGCTTGGTCGATTCTGGGATTTTATAAAGTTGCCCGAGCTTTCAAGCGCCGCCGAATAATGCTCAAGTCCCGCGTCATCCCCTGCCTCGACGTGAAGGACGGGCGCGTCGTCAAGGGCGTCAACTTCGTCAACCTGCGCGACGCCGGCGATCCCGTCGAGAGCGCGATCGCCTATGACAGGGCGGGCGCGGACGAGCTTTGTTTCCTCGACATCACCGCGAGCCACGAGGATCGCGGCATCCTGCTCGACGTCGTGAGGCGCACAGCGGAAGTCTGTTTCATGCCGCTGACCGTCGGCGGCGGAGTGCGAAAAATCGAAGACATCAGGCAATTGCTGCTCGCTGGCGCCGACAAGGCGTCGATCAATTCGGCCGCCGTCGCGGACCGACAGTTTGTGCGGCAGGCGGCGGAGAAATTCGGCAGCCAATGCGTCGTCGTGGCGATCGACGCCAAGCGTGTCTCCGCCCCCGGCGAGCGCTTGCGCTGGGAGATTTTTACGCATGGCGGCCGGCGGCCGACCGGGATCGACGCCATCGCCTTTGCCCGCGAGGTCTGCGAGCTCGGCGCGGGCGAAATCCTGCTGACCTCGATGGACCGTGACGGCGCGCGGATCGGCTTCGATCTCGAGCTGACGCGTGCGGTCGCAGATGCGGTGACGATCCCGGTCATCGCCTCCGGCGGCGTCGGCGACCTCGACCATCTCGTTGACGGCGTCGTCAAAGGGCACGCCAGCGCGGTGCTCGCCGCCTCGATCTTCCATTTTGGCGAGTACACGATCCGGCAAGCCAAGGCGCGCATGGCCGAGGCCGGGATTCCCGTCCGGATGGATTGAGGGTCTCCCGAGACGCGGGCGACTTATTAAACATTTATGTTATGTAATTAATGGGCCGGCGAGAGATGCAAAGAGCGCCAAATTGGCGTCAAACAAATCCAAACAAACCCAAACAAGCGCCAAACAAATCCAAACAAGAGCGACGGCTCGCCGGCCACGCGTCTCTCAGGGCATGTTAGTTGGAGCGCGCGATCCGCGCCAGCCGATTAGGGCCCATTGCGATTGCTGAACCGCCCTCACCCCAGCCCTCTCCCGCAAGCGGGAGAGGGGGCTGAAAGCGCCGTGATACCCTTCTCCCGTTTACGGGAGAAGGTGGCCGAAGGCCGGATGAGGGTTGCTTGCGCTAGCCCTTGAAGGCTTTCGCCAGCGCGTCCTTCTCGTCCTGCGAGGGGCGCCGAAATATTCGGGATCATCGACCTTGCCGCCGAGCGCGCCGACTGCGTGGCTCCCGCCCGTCTCGAACAGCACAACGAATTTTTTCGCGGCGCAGGCGGCGGGTTTGCAGACGAAGGAAAGCTCGTAGGGCTTGCCCGCGACGGTCAAGGGCACGAGCGCGCCCGAAATCGCCGTCATAGTTGCGATTGAAGGTGACGAGCCAGTCGGGCTCCGGCTGTACGTCCTTCATCAGCTTTTCCCAAGCCTGGCGATAGGATTTTACGTAGTCCTTTTCGTGCAGCGCATCGAACAGGTAGGCTGGATTCTGGGCGAGCGCGGCGGCGGGGGCCGCGATGAGGCCGGCGGCGAGCGCGGCGAAGACGAGCTTGGTCATGATCAGAAAGCGCGGAAGGTGATGATCGTGCGGGTGTCGACGATGCCGGGAATCGTCTGCACCTTCTCGCCGACGAAATGCCCGATGTCGAGCCCCGCGTCGAGATAGAACTTGGTGAGAATGTCGAAGTCTCCGGCGGTCGAGTAGATCTCCGAGGCGATCTCGCGCTCGGCGAGCGCGCTGGCGACCTCATAGGTGCGCCCGAGGCCGCATTTGATCTGCACGAAAAAAGTCTGCATCCGCCGCTGCTCCGAACTCTTCATCTGCCGCCGCGTTTGGCGCAACCCTGTGGCCGAGGTCAACGCGAAGCGCCTGTCAGTCGGTCTCTTTTGCAATGATTTCGATGTCGCGGTCCAGACCGGATTGCACCGGAAAGGTCGACTGATAGGTCTTGGCTTCGTGGCGCGCGATCACATCGTAGTCACCCTCGGCGAGCGCCAGCGAGGGATAGGCCCCGATCAACTCGCGGATGATGTCGCCGCCGGGCGTCAACACGGTGAAGGTCGTGTTGGCGAGCGCTTCCCCGCCGGGCCCCTTGACGAGTTTCAAGGTCACGTTGGCGTAGCGGTGGCGCAGCGTGACGTCCACGAGCTTGCCCGCCGCGACCCGCACGTCGCCGGCGGCGACCGAGTTGGTCGGCATCGGCAGCACGCCGCCGGCGCCTCGCGCCGCGCCGAGCACGCCCGAGCCCGAGGTGTCGAGAAAGGTCGAGACGATGTGATAGGGCCCTTCGGGAACGCCGAGCAGGTCGCCGGATTTGGCCCGCGAATAAACGAGATTGGCCTGCGCATTGTTGTGCTCGGGCACATAGATGGCGATCGCGACCTTTGAGGGGTCGATCGCCTGGCCGTCGCGGGTCGCCGAGACACGCAACGCGCCCGCGGCGATCGGGATGGTTTCGTTGCGCGATTCGCCGGGATTGAGCGCATAGCTTCGGGTGGAGCTGGCGAGGCCGAAGCTGACGTGAACGATGTAATCGCCGGGGGCCAGCGTGATGAGCGGATTGGCGAGCGCGGTTTCGATCAACAGCGTATGGGCGCCGTCGGGGTCGGGATGGGCGGCGAACACGCGCCACTTGACGCCCGCCTCGAGCGCCATGCCGCCGGCGCCGAGCGTGGCGAGCAGCCGGATCGTGGCGGGCGCGATGTCTTCCGCCGTGGCGCGGAGGGCGAGCGCCGCAGGCGCCATCGCTGCAGCGGCGAGCCAGCGCCGTCGCGTGACGCAGTTTTTCCCTTTCGAATCCGCCAAATCGCGTCCCCGGCCCGGCCTTTTGGCCGCGGCGCTCCTTGGCCCGGCTTTTTGGCGGATGCAAGGCGGTTTACAAAGCGCTCCGAAAGGCCCCACGAGGGAAACTTGCAAGAACATGGCGCCCCATGAACTCGACCCTTGAACTGCTCGCCCATCGCCGCTCGCTGCCGCCGATCGGCCTCGGCGCGCCCGGCCCCAACAGCGAGGAGCTGCCGCTGATCCTGAAGCTCGCGGCGCGCGTGCCTGATCATGGCAAGCTCGCGCCCTGGCGCTTCATCGTCATCGAGGGCCAAGCGCGCGAAAAACTCGGGGAGTTGGCGCGCGATCTGAAACTTGCCGATCAGCCGGATCTCGACGAAGCGGGGCAGACGGCGGAGCTAGGCCGTTTTTCGCGCGCGCCACTGGTCGTTGCAGTGGTTTCCCGCGCGGCGCCGCATGTGAAAATTCCGGAATGGGAGCAGGTGCTGTCGGCAGGCGCCGTCTGCATGAACCTGATCGTCGCGGCGAAGGCGCTGGGTTTCGGCTCCTCGTGGGTCACCGAATGGTGCGCCTATGACGAACGTTTCCGCCAGGGGCTCGGCCTCGCGGGCCACGAGAAAATCGCCGGCTTCGTCCATATCGGCCGCCCGAATTACGACCCCGAGGACCGCGTGCGGCCGAATCTCGACGCCATCGTCACGCGCTACGCCTGAAGGAGACGAAATGTTCTACGAGCCGCGCCAGCGGGACAAGAGTCTGCTGCCGCACGATCCGATCAAGGCGATCGTAACGCCCCGCCCGATCGGCTGGATTTCGACCCGCTCGCTCGACGGCGAGATCAACCTCGCGCCCTACAGCTTCTTCAATGCCCTGGCGAGCTCGCCCTGCGTGGTCGGCTTTTCGAGCGAGGGCATGAAGGATTCGGCCTCGTTCGCGATCGAGAGCCGCGAGTTCGTCGCCAATCTCGCCAGCTTCGATCTGTTTCGTCAGATCAGCGAGACCTCGGCGCCGCTGCCGCGCGGAACCAATGAATTCGAACATGCGAAGCTCACGATGGCCGAGTGCCGGCTCGTCAAGGCGCCGCGCGTCGCCGAGGCGCATGCGGCGCTGGAGTGCAAGGTCGTCGAGGTCATTCGCTTGCGCGATCACCGCGGCGCTGATCTCGACAATCATCTGGTGCTTGGCGAGGTCGTCGGCATCCATATCGAGGACGGCTACATCAATAATGGCCGCTTCGACACCGCCAAGGCCCAGCCGCTCGCTCGGCTCGGCTATCAGGATTACGCCTATGTCGAAAGGGTGATCGCGCTCGCCCGGCCTAAGGGCGGCGGCGACGGACAGTAGCCTATATGCTGCTTCTGAACGCGCTCCCTTCTCACAACGACGCGCTCGACGCGGAGGATGCGAAGGGACTTGGGCCACAAGCCGCCGATGAGGTCTTCGCCTATCTGAGGAGCCGCGGCCAGCCTGCGCCTACGCCGCTGAGGCGCCTTGCCCGCCTTGCCGCCGAACTGGATGTTGCGGAAATCCTCGTCGAAGGACGAGAGCGCCCGGCTGGGGCTTGGCAGCTTCAAGGCGCTCGGCGGCGGCTATGCGGTGGCGCGGCTCGCCCGCGAGGCGGCGTCTCACGCCCTTCAGCGCGAGGTCGGCTATGGCGAGCGCAACGAGATCATTTCAGGCCTCACTTTCGCCTGCGCCACCGACGGCAATCATGGCCGCTCCGTCGCCGAAGGCGCCGCGGCGATCGGCGCGAGCAGCGTCATCTATGTCCACGCCGGCGTCAGCGAGGAACGCGCGGCGGCGATAGCGCGCTTCGGCGCGCGGGTCGTCAGGATCGAGGGCGACTACGACGCCTCCGTCGCAGCAGCGGCGCGCGATGCGGAGCGCAACGGATGGACGCTCGTGTCGGATACGTCATGGCCTGGCTACGAGCGCATTCCGATGATGGTGATGCAGGGCTACACGGCTTTGTTCACTGAGGCGCTCGCCGAAATGAGCGCGCCAAGCCATATTTTCGTGCAGGCCGGCGTCGGCGGCCTTGCGGCGGCGCTCGCCGCTTTTGCCGCGACGGCTTTCGGCGCGGACCGACCAACCTTCGTCGTCGTCGAGCCCGATCGCGCCGCCTGCGTGCTGGAAAGCGTCCGCGCCGGGCGCCCCGTCCTCATCCCGCCAGACGAACCGACGGTGATGGCGATGCTCGAATGCCGCGAGCCTTCGCTGATCGCCTGGCGCGTGCTGAGCCGCGTCGCGGACGCGTTCATGACCGTCGGCGAGCACGACGCCGTCGGGGTGATGAACCTGCTGGCGCGGCCAAGCGGCGGCGATCCCGCGATCGTGGCGGGCGAGAGCGGCGGCGTCGGATTGGCGGGTCTGATAAATGTGGCGCGCGCGCCGGAGCTGCGAGCGGCGCTGCGCCTCGACGCGCGCTCGCGCGTTCTCACCATCAACACCGAGGGCGCAACCGATCCGGCGCGATACGAGCAACTCGTTGGGCTGAAGCCGGAGCAGGTCGCCAAACCATGAGCGCGCGCTCGATGGATGGCGACCGTCTGCTCGGCCGCTTGCGCGCTCTCGGCGAGCTGGGGCGCGATGACGCCGGCCGGCTCACGCGGCTTGCCGGGTCAGACAACGACCGGCTCGGCCGCGATCAGTTGGTCGCGTGGCTGAAGGAGGCCGGGCTCGAAGTCATTGTTGATCGCATTGGCAACATATTTGGTCTCTGGACGCCTGAGGGCGCGGCGCACGAGCCGCCGGTGATGATGGGATCGCATATCGACACTGTGATCGACGCGGGGATCTACGACGGCTGCTATGGCGTGCTCGCCGGCCTCGAAGTGATCGAGACGCTGCGCGCTTCCGGCCTCCAGCCCAAGCGCCCGCTCGTGGTCGCCGCCTTCACCAACGAGGAGGGCGTGCGCTTTGCGCCCGACATGATGGGCTCGCTCGTGTTCGCCGGCGGGCTCGATGTCGAGGCGGCGCTGGCGAGGGTCGATGTCGATGGCCTAACGCTCGGCGACGAACTCGCGCGCATCGGCTATGCCGGAGGCGCGAAGCGACCGAGCGCCTGCGCCCTGCGCGCCTATGTCGAGCTGCACATCGAGCAGGGCCCGGTGCTGGAGCGCGAAGGTTTTGTCATCGGCGCGGTCGAAGCCTTGCAGGGCATTTCCTGGCAGAAGGTGACGCTGACCGGCGTCGCCAATCACGCCGGCACGACGCCGATGTCGATGCGATCCGACGCCGGCTACGCGGCGGCGCTCTGCGTTACGTTTCTTCACGAGCTCGCGAGCCGGTCAAACACCGCGACGGTTGCGACTGTCGGCCGCCTGACCCTCGAGCCCAACGCGATCAACGTCATTCCCGGCCGCGCGACTTTTACGGTTGATCTGCGCGATCCCGATGAGCAACGTTTGCTGGCGCACGAGGCGGCCTTCCAAGACTTCCTCGCGACGCTGCCGGAGCGCGCGGGCGTCTCCGTTTTGGTCGAGCGGCTGGCCCGTTTCGAGCCCGTGCGCTTCGACGCCCGTCTTGTCGAGCGCATCGAAGCGGCGGCGCGGGCGCGAGGTCGCTCCGTGCGCCGCATGGTTTCCGGCGCTGGGCATGATGCACAGATGATCGCGCGCATCGCGCCCGCGGCGATGATCTTTGTCCCGAGCGTCGGCGGCGTCAGCCACAACCCGGCAGAGTTCACTTCGCCGGCCGATCTCGTCGCCGGCGCCGAAGTGCTGCTCGACGTGGTCGGACATTTCGTTTCAATCTAAGCGGGGCTGCTTTCATCGCCAGGGCCTTCAGCGATGAGTTGGAATTGTCATTGCGAGCGGAGCGAAGCAATCCAACTCTCCGTGATTCGCGGCTTGTCCGGAAAACCAGCATCGCTTCGGCATGGATTGCGTCGCTTCGCTCGCAATGACGAATACGCATGAGTGCAGAAGGCGCCAATCGAACGCGCCAATTGGAGCGTCGGCGCCCTCGCCGACGATCTCTCCGCAAACGGCGGCGGGGCGCCGCCGCTCCAAAGGTTGTGGGCGCTCGGAGAGTTGGCTTAGGTATCGCGCCATGACGGACCTTGATGCGCTGGCTGACGAGATGAAGGGCTGGCGGCGCGCGCTGCACGCCCAACCTGAATTCGGCTTCGAGGAGCGCGCGACCGCCGCCTTCGTCGCCGCAAAACTTCGGTCTTTCGGGCTCGCCGAGGTCGTCGAGGGGGTCGGCCGGCACGGGCGTCGTCGCGACGCTGAGGCGCGGCCGGTCAAATCGCGCCATCGCGCTGCGCGCCGACATGGACGCGCTGCGCATACCGGAGCGCAATGCCTTTGTTCACGCTTCGAAAGCGCCGGGCCTCATGCACGCCTGCGGCCATGACGGACATACCGCCATGCTGCTCGGCGCGGCGAAATGGCTGAGCGAGGCTGGCGATTTCGACGGCGCCGTACGCTTCATATTCCAGCCGGCGGAGGAATGGGGGTTGGGCGCCAGAGCCATGCTCGCCGATGGACTTCTCGAACGCTTTCCGTTCGACGAAATATTTGGTCTGCACAACTGGCCGGGCCTCGCGGCCGGCGCCTTCCGCGCCCGCGCCGGCGCGCTGATGGCGGCGGAGGATATTTTCGAGATCGTGCTCAGAGGCGTCGGCGGCCACGCCTCGCGCCCGCACGCCATCAACGAAGCGCTGGTCGCCGCCTGCGCTCTGGTCGTCAATCTGCAATCGATCGTCGCGCGGCGGCTCGACCCGCTCGACGCCGCCGTCGTCTCCGTGACGGAGCTCATCACCGACGGCGCCCGCAATGTGCTGCCCGGCGAAGCTCGCATAAAGGGCGACGCGCGGAGCTTTGACCGCCAAGTGAGTTTTGCGATCGAACGGGAGATGCGGAGCATTGCGGCGGGAACGGCGGAAGCGCATCGCGTGACTGCCGAGGTCAACTACACGCGCGAATTCGTGCCGCTCATCAATGAAGCTGAGATGACCGAGGAGGCGTTTGGCGCTGCGCGTGAGGCGTTGGGCGACGAGCGCGTCGCGACGCTCGAGGCGCCGATCACGGCTTCGGAAGATTTCGCGCAATTCCTCGCCGCAAAACCCGGCTGCTTCGCGTTTCTCGGCAACGGCGAAGGCTCGGCGCCGCTGCACAATCCCGCTTATGATTTCAACGATGCGATCCTGATTGAGGGGGTGAGGTTTTATGCCGCTCTGGCGAGGCGACGGTTGCCGGTCCGGAGCTGAAATCCTGTCGCATGTGATCCGTCGTGAGTTTGCTCTAATATTCCAGCCTCAACTCCGCGATCCGCTGCGGATCGGCGATCAGGCGGATTTCGACGACTTGGCCGTTGCTGACCGCGAAGCGAACACGGCGAATGGCTTGCCGCCGGGGGCGAAGACGAGGCCGGGCTCGCCGTCGACCGTCGCCGGCTGCGCCGCGCCGGCGCGTCCGCCGAAGGTGGCGGCGACCGCCTGCTGGCCGAAAATTTCCGGCCTGAGCTCGGGCGCTCCCCGCGCGGCGCGCGCCGCGCTCGCCGCAACGGCCACGGCGTCTGCGCGTAGAATCACGTCGGGATCGAGCAGCGCCATGAGCGCGGAGAAATCGCCCTGCCGGGAGGCGGCGAGAAAGGCGTTGACGACCTCGCGCTTGCGTTTGCCGTCGGCCTCCGGCGTCGCCGCCGCGCCCTGAACGCGCCGCCGCCCCCGGCTCGCGAGCTGGCGCGCCGCCGCCTCTGAGCGGCCGACGATCGGCGCGATGTCGGCGAAGGAAAGGTCGAACATGTCGTGCAGCACGAAAGCCGCCCGCTCCGCCGGCGCCAGCGTGTCGAGCACGACCAGCAAGGCGAGGCCGACGGAATTCGCCAGCCGAGTTTCCTCTTCGGGGTCGCCTTCGGCCGGCAGCGCTTCGGCCTCGTCGCCGATCGGCTCCTCGCGGCGCGTTTTCCGGGCGCGCAGCATGTCGAGGGAGATGCGGGCGACGACGGTGGTGAACCAGGCGTCGCGGTTTTCGACCTCCCCGCTCTCGGTCCGCATCAGCCGGATCCAGGCCTCCTGCACCGCATCCTCGGCCTCGCTCGCCGAGCCGAGCATGCGATAGGCGAGCGATTGCAGCCGGCCGCGGCTCCGCGCAATCGCTCGCTCAACGCCTGTCGTTCGTCCATCGCCTGATCCCTCACGGAGTCCCCCTACGTCATGACGGTCCATGCCCCCTCGATGTGACGGATCCGGTCACATCCGCCCTCGCTCGATCGTCACTCGTGCATGGGTCGCCAAGCGAGGCCCGGAAACCGAAGGAAACCTGCCTTGAAATACGTCCTGCTTATCTATCAAGCCCAAAATTATGACCCAAAGGCGCTGAGCGCAGAGGAGCATCAGGCCGTCGCAAAGCCTATGCCGGCGTGACCTCGATGCCCCATGTCAGGCCCGGCCCGCCGCTCGGCCTCGCAATGGACGCGATCACCGTCCGGATGCGCGACGGCGCACCGGCGGCGTGTCCCCGGCCCCTATGTCGAGGCGCCCGGCGGCGCGATCGAGGTTTCTGGAATTCGAGGCCGAAACCGATGAGGAAGCCATCCGCCTCGCCTCGCAAATCCCCGCCGTCCGCCAGGGCGGCGCCGTCGAGATCCGGCCCTGCAAGGTCTTATTGGTGAGGAACCTGTCATACCCGCGAAAGCGCCAGGGCATGCAAACAAGTTGATTCGAGTGTGAAGCTGCGGAGCAGTAGTATCTTCTCCCCTTGCGGGGAGAAGGTGGCCAAAGGCCGGATGAGGGGTCCTCTCCGGCTTCTGATTGACTCCCAGGATTGCAACTGCGGCGGCGCGCCAGAGAATGCTCGGAGAACATGTGCTTTCTCGCGGCGCGGACCCCCAGCCGCGCTCGCGCTACCTTCTCCCGCAAGCCAGGTATGCGACATCCCGCGCCCTCGCGGGAGTGCGACAGGGCGTCGCCGGCCAGCAATCGCCTCCTTCACGTTGCCCGATTCTTGGCGTCCCAGTAACGTTCGAGATTGTCTATAGGCTGCGGGGCTGAAATGGCATTCGGCCTGGGCGCGCGCGTAATAGGCGACGTAGCGGCGGGTGAGATCAAAGTCTTCCTCGCCGATCCTGAGCGCCCGGCGGTTGGCGAGCGCGCCGACCTGGCCGGAGGCGGTAGGAAGCGGTCGGCTACCGCCTCGACGGCGAGGGCTTCTGTCGCCGATCTAAAGGGGCGATCTCGTCGCAGATCATCCGGCCGGCCTTGCTGTCGCAATCGGGCATCTCGAGAGCAACCGAACCAGCGACGTGGTTCGATCAGCCGGTCTTCGATAGTCGGGGAGACTGGATTCGAACCAGCGACCGCCCGGCCCCCAGCCCGAGCGATGCCGTGCGGCTGGGCCGAAAGCCCCGTGAGTACTGGCCTGAGTGTAGCTCAGTTGCCCTCCGTTCGCTCAATTTGTTCCCCGGATTGTTCCCCGTCGCGTCTGTAGGGTCGCCCGGGGCCTCACCTCGACGGTCGTCTCGGGGCGCTCGCCAGTGTCGGCTTGGGTGCGGGATCAGCCGCTTGAAGATCGTCTTCAGGCTGGCCAGTAGGGTCGGGGGCGAAAGCGTCGTTGACGACCTGGACACTCGCTGGCCTCGTCCATCACGCGGCTTGAGATCAACGTGCCGCCGCGACACTTTGGTGGAGAAGCTCGCCGGCCTCGTCGGCAAGGGCGACTCGCATATCGACGGCAACTCCCCCGCTCTGCGCCAATGCACTCGGGCCGCCAAGAGCGGCAGGAGAACGTTAGCGGTGTCGGCGCGCTGCGCCGAGCGGCGCAAGGCACAACCGCAAGGTGCACGTGGGACAGGTCTTGTTCATGGAGCGCATGAGAACGAGACTTGGACCCAGACAATCAGGATCAAGCTGCTCTCGTGGCCGAGGAGATCGAGAGCACCGGCTCAAACAGGGCAAAGACCTCGCTGTCACGTGGCCCAGGAGGATGACTCGGGCCCCGAACAGGTAGCAATACGTACTAGTTGCGAAGCAG
>CAVQBX010000055.1:0-186802 GCA_963710855.1 uncultured Pseudomonadota bacterium
ATTGTAGGTGTCGCCGTGGAAGCCGGAGAAGATCGCGCTGTTGCCGTCGTGCCCCGGCCTGGCGCCCCAGCCGCCGAGCTGCGGCTCGACGATCGTGTAGTGGCGGCCGGTGTCCGGGATGCGGGCCGCCGACAACGGTGCCGCAGATCGAGGCGAAATGCCCGGCGGCCAGAGCGGTCCGGCATGGCTTGCGCGAGGCAGCGCAGCATCAGGTCGTAGGAGCGGATGCCGACCTCGAAATAGAAGCCGATGCGCGGCCGGCTCCTGCGCGTCGAACACCGAGCCCTGGCGCGTGAGCAGACCGATCGGCCGGAACGAGCCGCCGTTGGCCGGCGAATGCGGGTCGGTGAGCACTTGAACAGCCATCTGCGCGCAGATGATGATGCCGTCGCGGCTGGCATTGATCGGCCCGGCGACCTGGTCCGGATTGTTCTGCAGATCGACAACGAAGTCGCTGTCCGTAATCTCGATCGTGACGTTGATAGAGCGCGCCGTCGTCCTGTTCTTCGGTGCAGTTCGAACGGCCCTTCGGCAGGCTTGGCGAGTGCCGCCAGCGAGACCTGCTCGCCGTAGTCCATGAAGCGGCGAAATGCGGCGACGAAGGTCGTCGGCGCCGTATTTGCCGCACAGCTCGGCGATCCGCCGCGCGCCGATGCGCACCGACGGCGATGCCGGCCCACATGTCGCCGATCGAGGAATCGCGGCATGCGCGAGTTGACCTTCATGATGTCGATCACCGCCGCGTTCGGCTGCCCCTGCGCGATCAGCTTGATCGCGGGCAGGCGCAGGCCTTCCTGAAAGATCTCCGTGCGCGTCGGCCGACATCGAACCCGGCACCATGCCGCCGACGTCGAATTCAATGGGCGATGTTGGCGGTCCACGCGATGATGTCTTCCCCGACGAACACCGGCATGCAGACGATGATGTCGTTGAGGTGGGTCACGCCGCCGTAGAAGGGATCGTTGGTGGCAAAGACGTCGCCGGGCTCGATTTCTCCCGGCTTGGCGAATTGCTGCACGATCGCTTTCACCGCCTTGTCGAGCACGCCGACGAAGGCGGGGATGCCGGCGCCGGACGACGCGAGAGTGCCGTCGCGCGTCGGTGATGCCGGTGCCCATGTCGAGCACTTCGTAGATGATCGAGCTCATCGCGGTCTTGCTGCATGGCGGCGAACATCTCGTCGGAGATCGCCTGCAGCGAGTTCTGGATGATCTCCAGCGTGATCGGGTCGTTGGAAACGTGCTCATGCGGCGCCCTCAAGCTGACCGTGATGTGGATGTTGCCGTAGCGGTCGATCTCGACCCCGTCGCCGGGATGGACCACGATCGTGGTGCCTGGGATCCTCGATGATCGCCGGGCCGCGCAAGCGTCATGCCGGGCTCGCATGCGTCGCCGTCGTAGATCGCGGCGTCGTGGACGCCCTCGAGCGCGTAGTCGACGTTGCGGCGGCCTTTATCGCGGCTTGCAGCGTCGGCGCCGCGTGGCTCGCGCTTCGCTCATCATCAGCTTGCCGACCTCGGCGGCGGCGACGAGATGCGAAGCCGACAATCTCCACCGGCGCGTCGAGGCGATAGGTGTATTCGCGCTCGTAAGGTCTCATGGAACGCTGTCTCGATCTCGGCGAGTCGCGCGTCGGTCGACGGCGCCGGCTTCGATCAGCACTTCGGTCGTGTGCTCCTGGTTCTGGTAGCGGAACTTTCCGTAACGAGAGCTTGACCTTGTCCGGCGCGACGCCCTCGGCGGCGAATTGCGCGCGCGCGAGTTCCTCGGTCTCACGGAACAATTCTTCGATGACGCCGGCGCGATCGCCGACTTGAGATCGGCAAGCCGCGTGACGAAATAGATCGCGGCGGAGGTCCGACATCATCATGCCCCAGGCGGAGAACACGGAGGCCGCCGCGCGGCACCACGACTTTGCGTGACGCCGAGCTCGGCGGCGAGCGCGACCGCGTGCATGCCGCCGCCGCCGCCGAACGCGACGAGCGTGAAATCGCGCGGGTCGTGGCCGCGGTTCAGCGACACGAGCTTCAGCGCGTTGACCATGTTGTTGTTGGCGATGCGGATGATGCCGCGCGCCGCCTCGTCGGCGTCGACGCCGAGCTTGTCGCCGACCGCCCGGATCGCCGCCTCGGTCGCCTTCATGTCGGCGAAAATCTCGCCGCCGCAGAAATAGTCCTTGTTGATGCGGCCGAGCCAGAGATTGGCGTCCGTGGTCGTCGCCTTGTCGCCGCCGCGGCCGTAGGCCGCGGGACCGGGAACCGCGCCGGCGGATTGCGGGCCGACATGCAGCTTGCCGAAATCGTCGACCCAGGCGATCGAGCCGCCGCCGTTGCCGATCTCGACGAGATCGACGACCGGCACCATGATCGGATAGCCGGCGGAGCGTGCGGTCGCGCTCGATCCAGTAGTCGGTCTTGATCGCCACCTCGCCGTTCTCGATCAGCGAGCATTTGGCGGTCGTGCCGCCGATGTCGAGCGCGAGCACGTTCGGCTCGCCGATCAGCTTGCCGAGTTCGGCCGCGCCCCAGAAGCCGGAGGCAGGGCCGGACTCCACCATCGTGATCGGGATTCTTGACGCCGACTCCAGCGAATCGACGCCGCAGTTCGATTGCATGATGTAGGGGCTGCCGCGAAGCCCTGCTCCTTCAGGCCTTGATTGAGCCGCGACGAGATAACGCTCGGCGGTCGGCTGCACGTAGGCGGAGAGCACGGCCGTGTTGGTGCGCTCGTATTCGCGCCATTCGCGGGTGATCTGGTGCGAGGAGACGACGCGAGACGCCCGGCCACAGTTCCGCCGATCTCTGCAAGCGCGGCCTGCTCGTGCGACGGATTGGCGTAGGCGTGCAGGAAGCAGATCGCGATCGCCTCGACGCCGTCGGCCCTGAAATCGTCGAGGATCGCCTTCAGCCCCGAGAGGTCGAGCGGCCGCATCTCGACGCCCTTGTAGCTCATGCGGCCGGGCAGTTCGCGGCGCAGATAGCGCGGCACGAACGGTTTTGGCTTCTGATAGTGCAGGTTGAAGAAGTCGGGCCGATTGCCGCGCGCGATCTCCAGCGTGTCGCGAAAGCCTTCGGTCGTGATGAGGCCGACCTTGACGCCCTTGCGCTCGGTCAGCGCGTTGATGACGACGGTCGTGCCGTGCGCGAGAAAGTCGATTGCCGCGGGGTCGACGCCGCCCTTGTTCAACACATTGAGCACGCCCTCGTTCGAAATTCGGCGGCGTCGTATCTGCCTTCGCCGGTCACGATGCGCGAGCGCGCCGTCGCATCGTCGATCTCGAAGCAGACGAGATCCGGTGAAGGTGCCGCCGACATCGGTCGCGACGCGAAGGGTTTTGGGACATGGTCACGCTCCCTTTCGTGTCGTTGAGCAGGAAACAGGCGGCCGCCGGCAGTTTCAGAGCTTCGGCCGCCGCGATTTGTCCGGCGTGTAGAAGTCTGCTTCGTGCAGGCAATTGATCGTGCCGACGACTTCGCCGTCGATTTCGATCGGAACGTTGATGACGCTTTCGCAGCCGAGCGATTGGATCAGCTCGTAATCCGGAAACACGCCGGCGATCGAACTCGATATCGTTGGCGACGAAGATGCGGCGCTGCTCGATCACTTCCTCGGACCAGCGCGTGCGGTTGGCCGGCTTCCGTCCGGAGACCGGATAGGCGTCGGGCATGTTGGAATAGATCCGCTCGGCATAGCCGGCTTGCAGGATCGCGCGTCATCAGCGTGAAGAGTTTCACGCCGACGTGTTCCGGCGGTCAGCGCGCAAAGCGCGTCGAACGCCGTTTTCGGCTGCCGGCCCGGTCAGCCAGCGCTGTCAGGAATGCGGTATAGTTCGGCGTCTCCATTGTCTTCCTTCTTCCTGGTATGCGGTCGCGCAACTCCAGTTCTTCGGCCGTGACGACGGGCACGGCGGCGATGAGACGTTGCGTGTAGGGGTGTTCCGGGCGTCTCGAAGATCGCTCCGTCGCCTGAAGCTCGACGAAGCTTGCCCTTCTCGAAGACGGCGACGCGGTCGGCGATGTTGCGGACGACCGACAGGTCGTGGGTGATGAAGATATAGGTCAGTCCGCGCTCCCGCCGGAGCTCGATCGAGCAGCCGCAGCACGCGCGCCTGCACCAGCACGTCGAGCGCGGAGGTCGGCTCGTCGAGCACGACCAGCGCCGACTGGCAGGCGAGCGCGCTCGCGATCGCGACGCGCTGGCGCTGGCCGCCCGAGAGCGCGCGAAGGCGGGCGGCGCGCGAAGGCCGCCGTCGAGCCCGACCTCGTCGAGCAGGCGGCCGACCGCTCGCGCTGCGCTCGCGCCGTCTCGCCGATGTCGTGAACGTCGAGCGCCAGCCGGATCGAGGCGCCGACCGAGCGCTTCGGGTTCAGCGAGGAGAGCGGGTTTTGCTGCACGAGTTGGATCGCGCGGCGATGCGCGAAGCGGCCGCCGCGCCGGCAGCACTTCGCCGCGCTAGAAGATCGCGCCGGTCGAGGGCGGATAGACGCCGAGGATCAAGTTGGCGATCGTGCGTCTTGCCCGAGCCGGATTCGCCGACGATCGCCAGGCATTCGCCCTGCATCACGTCGATCGACACATCGTCGACGCGCGCGCACTTCGTGCCCGCCGATGACGGAAGAGCTTGGACACGCGACCGACCGAGAGCAGCGGCTCGCTCATGCCGCGGCTCCCGGCTCGCCATAGCCTTCGTGCACGATCGAGCGGCGCGCGAAATTCCTGCGCTTCCTCCGCGAAATCGGGGACGCCGCCGCCGGTGATGCGCGGCACGGCGCGCATCAGCGTGCGCGTATAGGGGTGGCGCGGCTCTTCGAAAAGCGGCGGCGGTCGATCCGTGCTCGACGATGCGGCCCTTGTAGATGACATAGACGCGGTCGGCGAATTCGCGCACGACGCCGAGATTGTGCGAGATGAAGAGCACGGCGGTGTGGTGCTTGGCGACGAGATCGCTCATCAGATGCAGCGTCTGCGCCTGCACGGTCACGTCGAGCGCGGTGCCGGGCTCGTCGGCGATCAGCAGCGACGGGCTCGTTGACGAGCGCCATCGCGATCATCACGCGCTGGTTCATGCCGCCGGAAAGTTGGAACGGATAGGAGTCGAGCACGCGGTCGGGCTCGTCGATAGACGACGTCGGCCAGCGCGCTCGCGGCGCGGCGCCCGCGGCGTCGCGTCTCCGATATCTGCTTGGTCGCCGCGCCGCAGCACTTCCTGGAACTGGTCGCGATGCGTGTAGACCGGATTGAGCGCCGAAGTCGGGTCCTGGAAGATCATCGACATGCGCGCGCCGCGCAGCTCATGCCGCTCGGCGGAAGTGCGCCTTTCGAGATCGCGGCCCTCGAATTCGCACCATCGCCTGTGATGCGCGACGCGTCTTCAGCTCCTGCAGCAGCCCGAGCACGATGCGCGCCGTCACCGATTTGCCCGAGCCGGATTCGCCGACCAGCGCGACGCTGCTCGCCCTTGGCGATATGCAGCGAGATGCCGTGCAGCACCTCGACGAGGCCGGCGTAGCTCTTGAAGCTCAGGTGGAGGTCGCGCATCGCGAGGCGACAGCGCGCTCACTGCTCGACTCGGCAGTCTCGCGCAGGCCGTCGCCGAGCAGATTGAATCCCAACACGGCGACCAGGATGGCAAGGCCGGGAAAGACGGTCAGCCACCAGGAGTCCGGCAGGTATTTCGCGCCGTCCGCGACCATCGAGCCGAGGTCAGGCGTCGGCGGCTGCACGCCGAGACCGAGAAACGACAGCGACGACGCGATGAGAATGACGAAGCCGAGATCGAGCGTCATCTTGGTGAGGATCGACGGCACGCAGTTCGGCAGGATCTCGCGGAACAGGACATGCGGTCGGCGACGCGCCGATCATCGGCCGCCAGCACATAGCCTTCCTCCTTTTCGGTCCGCGTCAGGTTGTAGGCGAGCCGCGCGTACCAGGGCCACCACATCGCGGTGATCGCGATCATGCCGTTGGTCAGCGTCGGCTCCAGCAAGCCCATGATCGACATCGCCAGAACGAGCGGCGGAATCGAGAGAAAGACGTCGGTGAGCCGCATCAGCACATACTCCACCCAGCCCCGAGATAACCGGCGAGAAGCCCGACCGCGACGCCGATCGGCGTCGCGATCGCGAGCACGACGACGCCATGTTCAGCGACAGGCGATAGGCGAAGATGATGCGGGTGAAGGAGATCGCGGCCGATCGAGATCGGTGCCGAGAGATATAGCGGCCGCTGGGCGGCTGGTCGTCGTTGCGCGAAATCGACGACCGGTCCGGCGTGGCTGCGGGTAACGGCGCGATCCAATCGGCGAAGCACGGCCGAAGCACGACCAGCGCCACCAGGATCAGGCCGAGCATCGACAGCGGGTTGCGGCGGAACGAGCGCCATGCCGCGAGCGACGCGCCTCATGCACGCCCTCTGCGAAGGCGGATGCGCGGGTTGAGCAGCGCCACCAGCAGATCGACGACGATATTGGCGATGAGGAACACCGCCGCGATGATGAGCACCGTGCCGACGATGGCGTTGAGGTCCTTGTGCAGGATCACCGCGACGCCGTAGCGCGACAGGCCCGGCCAGCCGAACACGCTCTCCACCAGGAACGCGTTGCCGAGCAGGGCGGCGAAATCGAGGCCGAGGATGGTGAGCAACGGGGACCAGCGCCGGCCGGAACGCGTAGCGGCTGGCGATGCGCGGCTTCGGAAAGCCATAGGCCTGCGCCATTTCGATGAACGGCTTGGCGTAGGTCTCCACCATGTTGGCGCGGGTGAGCCGCGCGGTCTGCCCGATGCCCGCCATCGCCAGCGCGAAGCGCCGGCAGCGCGATGTGCCAGAGCGCGTCGCCGAAGCGCCGCGACGTTGCCGGCGAGCAGCGAGTCGACGAACAGGAAGCCGGTGACGCGGCGGCGGCGGTCGATCGTATCGCGAGATGCGGCCCGCGATCGGAAAAAGCGCCATGAAATAGGCAAAGACCAGCATCAGGATCACGCGCCCAGACGAAGGCCGGGGCCGAGACGCCGAGGAGCGTGACGAGCCGGATCACGAATGTCGGCCAAGTGTCCGCGATAGCGCGCGGAGAGGACGCCGAGCGGCAGGCCGAGCACCACGATCATCAGGCCGGCGACGAAAACAAGCTCGAGCGTCGCCGGCAGAAACTGCGCGATGTCCTCGTCGACCGGGCGGTTGGTGTAGAGCGAGATGCCGAGATCGCCATGCAGCAGCTCGCGCGACATAATAGCCAGTATTGCACGGCGATCGAGCTGGTCGAGATGCAGCTTCTCGCTGCAGCGACGCATCTGGTCCGCGGTCGCGTTCGGGCCCGAGCGCGATGCGCGCGGGATCGCCGGGGATCACCCGGGCGATGGCGAAAATCAGCATCGAAACCCCGATCAGAACGATCAATGAGGTCCCTAGCCGCTTCGCGAGGAGGCGGACCACAGGCGGCATAGATTTTTGCCTCTCGATCCGTCGCGGCCGCAGTCAGACGGCGAGCCGCGCCGGCCTTCGGGTCACGGATTCATTTCGAACAAGCGGTAGGTGAAGTTCATGCCGGACAGTCCGAACGCTTTCGAGGGGTCGCTCAGCGTCGGAGCCGTCACCTTCTTGTCGGTTGCGAACACCGCGGTCTGGTCGTAGGCGAAAATATCCGGCGCAAGATCAATCAGCCGCTTGTTGAGCTCCTTGTAGATGGCGGCGCGCTCGGCCTCTCCGGTCGTCGTGCGGCCCTTGTCGAGCAGCTCGTCGACCTTGGCGTCCTTCAGATATTCGGTCGACTGCCAGGTGCCGGCCGCGCTCGAGTGATACATGCCGTAAAGCAGCGTATCGGGATCGCCCGTCACGGTCGCGACGAACACCTGCGAGATGTTGGGCGTGTTCTCGGGCTTCGTCACCTGCTCGGAGAACAGCGCCCACGGGATCTTCTTGATCTCGGACTTGATGCCGATGTCGGCGAAATTCGCCTGCATCAGCAGCGCGAAGCGTTCCTCGAGCGGCACCTCGCCGACCCACGAAAGCTCGAGGGTGAAATCGCTCGGCTTGTACTTGCATTGCGCCAGATATTTCTTCGCGGCGTCGAGATCGCGCTTCGGAGCGGCGCCGGCGGGGTCGTAGCCAAGCAGGCCGGCGGGGATCGCGCCATGCGCGGGCGCGCCCTGCGAGATCTTGGGGGTGACGGCGACCATCTTGAGGCCGGCTTCGTAGTCGTAGGCATTGGAGAGCGCGAGACGGCAGTTGATGTCGTCAAGCGGCGGCTTCGCCGTGTTCATCTTGATGTAGAAGCCGGTCATGCCGGTCTCCGTGACGAGCGGCGAGCCGAGGCCGGCGAGCGCCTTCAGGACTTCGGGCGGCAGCCATTGCGAGGAAATATCGTGTTCGCCCTGGGCGATCAGCGTTCGCACCGTCGCCGCCTCGAGGCCGTAGCGCTGACGCACGACGTCAGGCGCCTTCGGCGAAGCCCCTAAGAAATAGTCCGGGTTCTTGGCGAGCACCGTTTCCTGCTGCGGATTTTGCGAGACCACCTTGTAGGCGCCGGTGCCGGCGCCATGCGAGCTGAGGTAGGACTGTCCCCAGTCCTTCAACTCGCCATCCCCCGGGCCGAGATTGGCGAGCACCAGCTTCTTGTCGACGATCGGCAGGCGGAACAACGCCGACATGAAGGGCGCATAAGGGCCCGACAGGGTGAACTTGACGGTATGCGCGTCGACCGCTTCCGCGCTCTTGACGTTGATGAACAGGAAAAAAAGTCCCTGCTTCAGCGCCTTGATGCGGTCGAGCGAGAACACGACGTCATCGGCGGTCAAGGGATTGCCGCTCTGGAATTTCACGTCCGATCTGAGCTTGAACGTGTAGGTCGGTCCGTCGACCGTCCAGCTCTCGGCGAGCAGCGGCTCGACGCCGGGACCGCCCTGCTTCGGCGCCACGAGCGTGTCGTAGAGGTTGAAGGCGAGCACCGAAGATGAGTAGTCGGCCGCCTTGGCGGGGTCGAGTTCGCCGGGCGCCGCCTCATCATGCCGCAGCACCGTTTCCGCGTAGGCCGGCGCCGTCGCCAGCGCGGGGATGGACGTCGCCGCCAACATGAGTGTGGCCAGTGTCGTCGCGATCCTGTTCCTGCTCATTTTTCTCGCCCTCCTTCGCCTTTTCCGCCGCGCTTGCGGCGTCTTGCGTTCGCGTTCGCAATCTCGGCGTGGCTATGCCGCTCGCGCGGCTCGTCGCCGAACACATCCATCGTGCAGGTGTGCAGGATGGTCGTCGAAGCCGTCGAGTGGTTCCACGTCGAATGGATTTTTGCAGACGGGAAATGGATGGAATCGCCTTCGTGCAGGATGGCGCGATTGCCCTCCACTTCGACGGTCAGAGCGCCCTCGAGGATGAAGAAGATTTCCTCGCCTTCGTGCGCGATCGGCTCGCTGCGATGGCCCGGCGGCTCATGAATGAGCACGCTTCTGAGCACGCTGCCGGGAAAGCTCGCCGAAAGCCGCTCGTAGCTCAGGGAATTGCCGCCGACGGCGTAACGGCGCCGCTCCGCCTGGCGGGTGAGCGGCGCTACGCCGCTCGGCTGGGCCAGAAAATCGCTGACGTGCATGCCGAGCACGCGCGAAACTCCGACCAGCGACGACAGCGACGGCGTCGTGATGCCGCGCTCGATCTGAGAGATGAAACCGACAGAGAGACCGGCGCCGTCGGCGACCTGCTTCAAGGTCAGGCCGAGGTCCTGCCGCCTTTCGCGCAGCCTTGCTCCGAGTGGAACGGGCGGCGAAGCAGAGAGCTCAGGTGCAGCCGGTTTTGTATCCAACGCCGCGCCTCTTTTTTAGTCAGGCTAAAATCATGACGCCGCCCGCTTCCCTTGTCAATCCCTTAGGTAAACTGGGCGTCCGCGCCTCTATTGCGCCGCGGCCGCGAAGGCCCCAAATACCGCAGATATCGCCGAGGAAGTTCGTCATGCCGCAAACCCGCAGCCGCCTGTTCGATGATTTTTCCAAGCTGATGACGGACGCGGCCGGGCTCGCCGAGGGCGCGCGGCGGGAAGCCGAGACGGTGATGCGCAGCCAGCTCGAGCGGCTGATGTCGGGCATGGACATGGTCAGCCGCGAGGAGTTCGAGGCGGTGCGCGAAATGGCCGCGCTGGCCCGCGCCGAAAACGAGAAATTGCAGGCGCAAATCGCGGCGCTGGAGGCGCGTTTAAGCGAAACCTCGTTCACGGAAAGCGAGCTGGGATAATTTTCCCAACATTTTGATTCACTTACCTGATTCTGTGGACGGAAGGGCGCAGGCGATTTACGCTAGCGCACGAATCGGTCAGTTTCGCGACTGCCGATTGGGTTAGGGCAAGCGCGCTCCGAAGCGCCGCCCGATTGGGCGAAAGTAGATAACGTCCCCGCGTCCTGATAACGCCTGCTGAAAGCTTGCGCATGATCTCTGCCAGACTCCGATTCCGCTGAACGTCCGGAACACCCCGTCGACGTCGTGGAGCGCCTGGCCTCACTCAACGAATGGGCGTTCGATCGCGCCGACGAGGACGAAATCTCCATCCTCGTCGCGGGCCGCTGGGCCAATTACGAAGTCGCGTTCACCTGGTTGCCGGAAATAGAGTTCCTGCACGTCTCCTGCTCCTTCGACATGAAGGTTCCCGAGCGCAAGCGCGCCGACATCACCGAGCTCGTCCAGCTCATCAACGAACAGCTCTGGCTGGGGCACTTCGATCTGTGGAGCCGTGACGACATCGTCATGTTCCGCCACGCCCATTGCCTCGCCGGCGGCGCCCAGGCGAGCGACATGCAATGCCGCTCGATCGTCGACGCCGCGCTCTCGGCCTGCGAGAACTATTTTCAGTCGTTCCAGTTCGTGCTGTGGGCGGGCCGCAGCCCCAGGGAGGCGCTGTCGCTCGCGATGTTCGAGACGAAAGGCAGCGCCTGAGGGTTTGCGGGAATTCCCCTCACCCCTGCCCCTCTCCCGATGGGAGAGGGGGAATGTGTGCTACAGTCCCTCGAACAAGGCCGTCGAGAGATAGCGCTCGGCGAACGAGGGGATGATGATGACGATCTTCTTGCCGGCGTTTTCCGGCCGGCGGCCGACGTCGATCGCCGCGGCGACGGCGGCGCCGGAGGAAATGCCGACCGGGATGCCCTCGACCCTGGCGATCAGGCGCGCGGTGTCGAAAGAGGTCTGATTGCCGACGGTGACGATCTCGTCGATGATCGACCGATCGAGGATCGCGGGCGCAAAACCGGCGCCGATGCCCTGGATCTTGTGAGGGCCGGGCGCGCCGCCCGACAGGACAGGCAAATCCTCTGGCTCGACCGCGATCATCTTGACCGATGGCTTTTTGGCCTTCAGCACCTGGCCGACGCCGGTGATGGTGCCGCCGGTGCCGACGCCCGACACGACCATGTCGACCGCGCCCTTGGTGTCGTTCCAGATCTCCTCGGCCGTAGTGCGCCGGTGGATGTCAGGGTTGGCCGGGTTTTCAAACTGCTGGGGAATGATCGCGCCGGGCGTGCTGGCGACGATCTCGTTCGCCTTGGCGATCGCCCCCTTCATGCCCAAAGTCGCCGGCGTCAGCACGAGTTCGGCGCCGAGCAGGGCGAGCATCTTGCGACGCTCGATCGACATCGATTCGGGCATGACGAGCATCAGCTTGTAGCCACGCGCCGCCGCGACGAAGGCGAGCGCAATGCCGGTGTTGCCGGAGGTCGGTTCTACGATGACGCCGCGCCCCGGCGAAAGCCTGCCCTGCGCCTCCAGCGCGTCGATCATCGAGACGCCGATGCGGTCCTTGACACTCGAAATCGGATTGAAGAATTCGAGCTTGGCGAGCAACTCGGCTCGCACGTCCTTCTCCCGCGCGAGGCGCAAAAGTTTGACGATCGGCGTGTCGCCGATCGTATCCGTGATCGAGTCGTAGACTTTTCCGCGCCCCGGCTTGCGCGTGGATTCGGCGTTAGCCATCTTTCAAAACTCCGACCTTTGACGCCTCGCGGGCGACGTTTACGTCGCCGCGCCATGCCGAGCGCCGGAGTTTTCGCGCTTCAGATCGCGAAATCGGCGCCCGCTTTTTCCTCCGCGAGGACGTTTTTCTTTTCCGCCGTCTCGCAAAGGTCCTCAACCGATATCGCCTCGAGCTCTTTCAGGAAAGGCTCGCCGGCCTGTCGCACGACCGGTTCTACGACCTTTTCCAGAAGTTTGGAATGCGACGCGAAATCGTCGGGGTCGGCCGTGCTGAGGCTCATGGCGGTGCGCACGATCTCTGCGCAGGTGATGCGGCGGCGCTCACGCGCCAGTTCGTAGCCGCCGCGCGGCCCGCGCACCCCTTTCAGGATCTTGGCGTGGACGAGGCCCTGCAGCAGGGTTTCAAGGTGCCGTGGCGGAAGTTTGTGCCGCGCCGCGAGCGCCTTGGCCGCGACGGGCGATGATCGCGAATGCAGGGCAATGTCGACGACCGCCGCAATCGCGAGCATACTTCGTCGTGACAACAGAATTCATCTACCTTACTCCCTCGTTCGACCAGCCGGTGGACCCAAATCCCTTCGCGCCACGCCCGGTGCTGCTCAGCTCTGATGCGGCGACCAGCTCGACCCGCTCCACACGAGCGAAAACGAGTTGGGCGACGCGTTCGCCTCGATTGACCGAAAAGGGCTTATTTCCAAAATTTACCAGTACTATGCCGATTTCGCCACGATAATCGGCATCGATCGTCCCCGGGCTGTTAAGCACGGTAACGCCGAAACGCAGAGCCAGTCCGGACCGGGGCCTAACCTGCGCCTCGAATCCTTTTGGGATTTCCAGAACTAATCCCGTAGGGATCAGGGCGTGCCGGCCGGGCTCGAGCGTCACGGGCTCGTCTACGGGGTTGGCCGCCACAAGGTCCAACCCGGCGGCATCATCGCTCGCGTAGCGTGGAAAAGGCAACCCCTGCGCATGCGGCATTAAGGTAATTTTCACGGGATAACCCGACGTCAACGTAAAATCTCCGAGATTCGGGCAATCAGCTTGTGTGAGACCGCCTCTTTCGACATGCGCGGCCACGTTTCAGAACTCCCGTGAGAAACGATCATCACCTCATTTTGTTCGCCGCCAAAAACACCGCGCGCCGGCGAGACGTCGTTGGCGACGACAAAATCGCAGCCTTTCTTGTCGAGTTTGGCGCGCGCATTGGCCAGAACATTTTCTGTTTCGGCAGCAAAGCCGACGACGAGCCGAGGCCTTAGCGCGCCCGCTTTGCCGACCGTCGCCAGAATGTCGGGATTTTCGACCAGCGAAATCGTCGGCGGCCCCGCCGCGGATTTTTTCAGTTTCTGGTTCCCGACATCGGCCGCGCGCCAGTCGGCGACCGCCGCCGCCGCGACGAATACATCGGCCGGCAGCGCCGTCTGAACCGCATCCAGCATTTGCCGCGCGGTTTCGACACGGATGGTTTTCACGCCCCTGATGTCGCCGAGCCCGACCGGGCCCGAGATGAGCGTAACGCGCGCCCCGGCGTCGCGCGCGGCCTCAGCGATCGCATAACCCTGCAAACCGGAAGAACGGTTACCGATGAAGCGCACCGGATCGATCGGCTCAAACGTCGGTCCGGCAGTGACGATGACGCTACGCCCGGCGAGCGGGCCGCTCGAAGCGCCGGCCGAGGGCAGCGGGATCGCAGTCGGGCCTTCCAGAAGCTTTTCGGCCGCGGCCACGATCTGCAGCGGCTCCGCCATCCGGCCGGGCCCGAATTCGCCACAGGCCATTTCGCCGTCTTCAGGCCCGACGAAAGCGACGCCGTCGCCCTTGAGGACGCGCGATATTGCGCTGGGTCGCCGGATGCCACCACATCCGCACGTTCATGGCGGGGGCGACGAGCACGCGTTTGTCCGTCGCCAGCAGGAGCGTCGAGGCGAGGTCGTTGGCGAGGCCCATCGCCATCTTGGCGAGGAGATCGGCGGTGGCGGGCGCGACGATGATCAGATCGGCTGAGCGCGAAAGCTCGATGTGTCCCATCCGCGCTTCGTCGTCGAGGCTGAACAAAGCGACCCGCGCCGGCGCGCCGCTCAGCGCCGCCGCCGCGAGCGGCGTGACGAACCGGGTCGCCGCTTCAGTCATCACGACTTGCACGGCGGCCCCTCGCTCGCTGAGCCGTCGGATCAGATCCAGGGATTTGTAGGCGGCCACTCCGCCCGATATGATGAGCAGAACGGACCGCGACGACAAAGTCGAAGCGGGCATACGAGAATCACGAAGGCGCACGGCCGATATTACTGCTTTGCCGACGAACCTAACACTTCGCCACCGGCTTGTCCCACCCGAGGGCGTCCGTCATTCGTGAAATCTGCAAAGATTTGCGTCAACGCTGCGTGACATTTGTCCAAATCCGAGTTTGCCAGCTTCAAATCGCCCGAGCGTGGCGCTGTTGTTGTTCGCCATGCGTAAAATACGAATCAAATAAAGCCGCCAGCGAACGCAGGAAGGGTCGGCCTGATTCCGTGACCCTGAGCTCGCGCCCATTCCATGTCGCGAGCCCGTCCTCCTGAAAGCGCCGTACGCCCTCGGCGTCGCTGAGCAGCGAAGCGGGGTCGGTCTGATGGCGCAGCGCCAGAGCTACGAGATCGACCTCGAGGTCGCACATCAGCCGCTCGATCACGTCGCGCCGCATGCGATCCTCGCCGCGCAGCGCGACGCCGCGCACGGTGGCGAGGCCGCCGGAGCTCGATCGCCTTGCCATAGGCCGCCGCGGTCGGTCGCGTTCTGCACATAGCCCTGCGGCAGCGCGCCGATCGCGCTGGCGCCGAAGCCGATCAGCGCGGGCGCGTCGTCCGTCGTGTAGCCCTGGAAGCCGCGCGAGCCGTCGCGCGGCTGCCGCCTCCGCCATGGCGTCGCCCGGACGCGCGTAGTGGTCGAGCCCGATCGGCGATATAGCCGCCTTCCTCGTCAAGCACGCGGTGGATGGCCTGCTGCTGCGCGAAACCGCTCGGCCGCGCCCGGCAGGCTCGCTCTCCGCTGATCAGCGACTGATGCTTCTTCATCCAGGGCACGTGCGCGTAGCCGAACACCGCGACGCGGTCGGCGCCGAGCCCGAGCGCGCGCCGCGCCGTGTTCGACGACGCCGGCCTCGGTCTGCATCGGCAGGCCGTAGATCAGATCGAGGTTCAGCGAATGGACGCCGAGCGCGCGCGCCGCGCGCGCGCAGGCCTCGGTCTACTTCGTAGGATCTGCCGGCGGCCGATCGCCTCCTGCACCGTCGGGTCGAGATCCTGCACGCCGAGGCTGATGCGCGTAACCCCCATGGCGCGGAGCGCCTCGAGCCGGTCCTCCGGCAGCGAGGTCGGATCGAGCTCGATAGCGACCTCGGCGTCGTCGTCGAAGTCGAACAGCGCGCCGCAGGCGTGATAACGATCGAAACGAGCGCTCTGCCGGCAGCGCTAGTCGGCGTGCCGCCGCCCCAATGCACATGGCGAGACCCGCGCGCGGCGGCCGATGAACGCCGCGACGAGCGCGATTTCGCGCTCCAGCGCGCTCGCATAGGCGCGAGCGACGTTTCGAGCCGAACCACGCCCGGTGTTGCAGCCGCAATAGTAGCAGAGCCGGTCGCAGAACGGCACGTGCACGTAGAGCGACAGCGGCGCGTCGCGGTCGAGCTCGCCGAGCCACTCGGCGTAGGTCTGCGCGCCGACCGCCGGCGTGAAATGGGGCGCCGTCGGGTAGCTCGTGTAGCGCGGCGCCCGGCCGTCGTAGCGCGCGATCAGGTCACTCTCGCTCATGGCGTTGCTTCTGGCGGGCCGGCTGTCAAACGGCCTTGACGCCGGTCAAACGGGCCGCGGCGGCAAATTGTGGCAGCCTCCGCCTAAAGGCGGCCATGCGTTCGCGTCAGGATTGCTCGACAAGCGTGCTGCGGACGTTCAAAATACAAGGCGAAACTGCAGCGTCCCTCGAGACCGGCATCTTCATGTTCGCGCTCGACGATCTCGCCGAGATCATCGCGCGACCGCGCCGAAGCGAGCGCGGAGCAATTCCTATACGCGCACTCTGCTCGACAAGGGCGTCGCGCATTGCGCCAAGAAATTCGGCGAGGAGGCGATCGAGGCGACGATCGCCGCGGTGGCCGAGGACGACGCCGCGCTTTGCGCGCCGAAGCGGCCGACGTGCTCTATCATCTGCTCGTCATGCTGCGGGCGCGCGACGCTGCCGCTCGCCGATGTGCTGGCCGGAACTGGAGCGGCGCACCGAGCGCAGCGGCCTCGAGGAAAAAGCGTCGCGGCCGCGATGATCAAGGCGGCCGCAGCTCTCCGACTCGATCTGGTGCATTCCATGGATGAAGCCGTGCGCAAGGGGCAAGTCAGCGAAGCCGCCCTCGCCCTATCCGCCATTTCACCCGCGACGAATGGGCGAGGTTGCGCGCCGACACCGAGCTGACGCTGACGATCGACGACCTTCGCAAGCTGCAGTCCAACCACGATCCGATCTCATCGACGAGGTGATCGCGATCTATCTGCCGCTGTCGCGCCTGCTCGCGCTCTATGTCGCGGCGACCCAGGGGCTCTTCAAGGCGACGCAGCGCTTCCTTGGCGCCGACGAGCGGCAAGGTGCCCTACATCATCGGCGTCGCGGGGTCGGTCGCGGTCGGCAAGTCGACGACCGCGCGCGTGCTGCAGGCGATGCTGTCGCGCTGGCCGAACACGCCCAAGGTGCAGCTCGTCACGACCGACGGCTTTCTGCATCCGCAACGCCAAGCTGATCGCCGACGGCCTGATGGAGCGCAAGGGCTTTCCGGAGAGCTACGACGGCACGGCGATGATCCGCTTTCTCGCCGACGTGAAGGCCGGCGAGCGCAACGTCGAGGCGCCGGTCTATTCGCATCTCGTCTACGACGTCGTGCCGGGCGAGACAGATCGTCGTCGACCGGCCCGACATTCTCATCGTCGAGGGGCTCAACGTGCTGATGCCGAACCGGCTGTCGCGCGAGGGCCGGGAGATCCCGTTCGTCTCCGACTTCTTCGACTTCTCCGTGTTCCTCGACGCCAGCGAGGAACTCTGGAAAAATGGTACGTCGAGCGCTTCATGCGGCTGCGCGACACGGCGTTCCGCGATCCGCGCAGCTTCTTCAAGAAATTCGCCGAGCTCGACGACGAAACGGCGCGCGAGACCGCGCGCGACATCTGGCGGCGCATCAATCTCGTCAACCTGCGCGAGAACATCCTGCCGACCCGGCCGCGCGCGAGTCTGAGGCTCACAAAGGGCGCAAGCCATCGCATCGAGAAGGTCGCGCTGCGCAAGCTTTGAGCGTGCCGGGACCTTATGAGATCGCAAACGCTGACGAGATTTCGCGATCGCCACCCTGAAACCTCGTCCTGAGCTTGTCGAAGGACGCTCCAGCGTGTCGAAGCCTCGCGCCACCCGCCGGCGCCTGGCATCGGCCGCGGCTTCCTCTGGAGCATCCTTCGAAAAGCTCAGGATGAGGGCGGTAGGTCGCATTAACGTTGTGTGAACTTGGAATCCCGCAAGCACTCGTGCGCGCCCCGCGCGGATCGCCAATGAAGAGACCATGAGCTTAGCCTGTCGCCTCGCCGTCCTTCTTCTGGCCCTGTCGGTCAGCCTTGCCTCCGCCATGGCCGACGTCCCGCCCGTCTGCAAGGGCCACGACCTCGCTGCAAATCCTGCCGTACACCCGCGCTACGAGGCTTTCGCGGACGAGCTCGTCAACGGCGACGGGCTGCTCTGGAAGATCGAGAAGCCAGGCGTCGCGCCGTCCTGGTTGTTCGGCACGATCCATTCGACGCAGACCGAACCACTGGCGTTGGCGCGCGACGCCGCCCAAAAACTCGAAGGGGCGAGTGCGGTCGCGACCGAGCTCGGCGGCCCGTTCGACGCCGCCTCCAAGATCAACATGAGCTCCGCTTTGCTCTCCGCAGCGCTGTCGCCGGACAAGGACACATTTGAGGGCGCATTCTCCAGCGATGAGGCCGTACGCGCGGAAAAATATCTCGCCGAGCGCGGCTATCGCCCGGAAATGGCGCATCACATGCGGCTCTGGTTTCTGGCGCTCGCCGCCTCGCTTCCGTCTTGCGAAGCCGAGGGCGAGGCCAAGGGCCTGCCCGAGGTCGACGATACGATCGCGCGGCTCGCCGCGGCGCGCGGCCTCCCGGTCGTCGCGCTGGAGAGCAACGACGAGCAGGTTGCAGCTCTCAAGGCCACGCCGCCAGAACTCGCCGCGCGCATGCTGCTGGCGAGCGCCCGCTCGCCCGAACTCGACGACGACGCCTATGTGACGCTGCTCAATCTCTACATCCACAAAAAACCCGCCGACGCGCTGCCGGTGCTCGATGCCGCGCCCGGCGTCGAAGACGCCGACCGCGCGGCGGAGCGCGATTTCACCAAGCTGCTGCTCGTGTCGCGCAACGCGATCATGGCCGAGCGCGCGGCGCCTTTGCTCGAAAAGGGCGGCGCCTTCATCGCCGTCGGCGCCCTGCACCTCTCAGGCAAGGACGGCCTCATCGAGCGCTTCCGCGCGATGGGCTACACAGTCACGAGGGTCTGGTGACGGCGAGCACAACGGCCAGACGTCCCCTCCCCCGCTTCGCGGAAGAGGGCAAGGGTGGGGGCGGTGTGCGCGACGCTCGGTTAAATGTCCTTCGTGTCATCCCCGCGAAAGCGGGGATCCAGCGTGTGACGCTGGGCTTGCGGAACAGGGCTGGAAACTTGAAGCCGCTGAGCCCTACGCCGCTGGGTCCCCGTTTTCACGGGGACGACAGGCTCTCAATCCGAGCGCTGATGGGTCGGCGTCCGCGACGCCTGGTTGTTTGTTTGAACACGACGGTTGGTTGTTTTGATTGAGGCCGCCAACTACGGCGAGCGCCCCCACCCCGGCCCTCCCCCGCGAAGCGGGGGAGGGGGATTTTGAGGCCTACACCCCCAGCACATCCGCCATCGAATAGAGACCGGGTTTCTGGCCGCGCGCCCATAGCGCGGCCTTGAGCGCGCCGCGCGCGAACAGCGAGCGATCCTCGGCGTGATGGGTCAGCACGATGCGCTCGCCCTGTCCCGCAAAGATCACGCTGTGCTCGCCGATGACGGTGCCGCCGCGCAAGGCCGCAAAGCCGATGTCGCCGGTTTTACGGGCGCCGGTTATTCCGTCGCGGCCCCGCGCGGAATGACGGGAAAGCTCGACGCTTCGCCCTTCCGCCGCGGCTTCGCCAAGCAGTAGCGCCGTGCCCGAGGGCGCATCGACCTTCATGCGGTGATGCATCTCGATGATCTCGATGTCGAATTCGGGCCCAAGGGCAGCCGCCGCCTGCCGCACCAGCCCGGCGAGCAGATTGACGCCGAGGCTCATGTTGCCGGAGCGCACGATCGGCGCATGGCGCGCCGCCGCCGCGATCTTCGCGAGCAAGTCTTCGGTGAGGCCGGTCGTGCCGATCACATGGGCGATGCGCGCCTGCGCGGCGAGCGCGGCCATATCCGCGCTCGCTTCAGGCGCCGCAAAATCGATGACGCCTTCGGCGTCGAGCATGAGAGCGAGTGGGTCGTCGGTGACGGGCACGCCAAGCGGTTCGGAAAGACCAGCGAGCGTTCCGACGTCCTGACCGAGCGTGGGCGCGCCCGCGCGCTCCAGCGCGCCGACGACCTTCAAGCCGCCGGTTTCGTGAATCGTGCGGACCACCATCCGGCCCATGCGGCCGGCGGCGCCGTTGACGATCACCCGCATGTCGGACATTGCGCCCTCTTGTTCAGCCCGGCTGCGGACCGTCGTAGCCCTCGACGATCACGAGGTCGCCCTCGCTGATCGGCTTCCGGATCGCCAGCGCCGCCTGATATTCGCTCGAATGGAAACAGGCGAGCGCGGTTTCGTAGTCCTTGAACTCGATCACCACCTGGCGCGAGCGCGACTTCCCGTCGACGACCTCGTGTCGCCCCGAACGCACCAGAAAACGCGCGCCATATTTGGCGAAGGCGATGGCGTTCGCCTGAATATAGGCCTTGTAGCGCTCGGGGTCGGCGACTTCGACATTGGCGATCCAGTAGCCCTTGGCCATTTCAGGCGCCCTCCACCAGAACCATTTCCATCTCCGCCGCGCCTTCGCGGAAGGCCTTCGCGGCCTGATATTCCTGCGAATAATAATAGGCTCGCGCCGCCTCGTAGCTGTCGAATTCGAGCACGACATTGCGGGCGCGGGCGCGGCCCTCGAGCGCTTCGTGCTTGCCGCCGCGCACCAGCGGCTTGCCGCCATGGGCGCGGATCGCCTTGGTGCCCGCCTCGATATATTTGGCGTAGGCCTCGGGATCGAGGATATCGACGCGCGAAATGACGTAGCCTTTGGGCAACGGACCCTCCTACAAAATTCCTGTCACCCCCGCGAAAGCGGGGATCCAGCGTGTGGCGCACGGCTTACAGGTCACGGCTGGTTGTTCAAAATAGCCTTCAGCCCCACGACTTTGGATCCCCGCTTTCGCGGGGATGACAAGACGCGATTTACGGCACTTCGCGCACGGCGCCGCGCGCGGCGCTGGTCGCGAAAGCGGCATAGGCGCGCAGCGCGGTCGTGATGTTGCGCTTGCGCTTCTTCTCAGGTTTCCAGCCTTTCGCATCGCGCACCGCGCGGCGGGCGCTCAGCTTCTCGTCCGAGACCAGCAGTTCGATCTTGCGGTTCGGGAATGTCGATGAGGATGCGGTCGCCGGGTTCGGCGAGGCCAATCGCGCCGCCTTCCGCCGCTTCCGGCGAGACATGGCCGATCGACAGGCCCGAGGTGCCGCCCGAGAAGCGGCCGTCGGTGACCAGCGCGCAGGCCTTTCCGAGGCCCTTCGATTTGAGATAGCTGGTTGGATAGAGCATTTCCTGCATGCCGGGGCCGCCGCGCGGGCCCTCGTAGCGGATCAGCACGACGTCGCCGGCCTCGACGCCGCCGTTCAGGATGCCCGTGACAGCGTCGTCCTGGCTCTCGAAGATCTTCACGGGGCCTTCGAACTTCAAAATGCTCTCGTCGACCCCGGCCGTCTTCACGATGCAGCCGTCGAGCGGCGATGTTGCCGTAGAGCACGGCGAGGCCGCCGTCTTTCGAGAAAGCGTGCTCGGCGTCGCGGATGACGCCGCTTTCGCGATCCTCGTCGAGTTCGGCGTAGCGCGAGGCCTGGCTGAAGGCGACCTGGGTCGGCACGCCGCCGGGCGCGGCGAGGAAGAACTCGCGCACCGCGTTGGAGCCGCTGCGCTTGATGTCGTTGCGCGACAGCGCGTCTTCCAGCGACGGCGCATGCACCATCTGGACGTCGCGGTTGAGCAGACCGGCGCGGTCGAGTTCGCCCAGAATGCCCATGATGCCGCCGGCGCGGTGCACGTCCTCGATATGGACGTTGGCGACCGAGGGCGCGACCTTGCAGAGCACGGGCACGCGGCGCGACAGCCGGTCGATGTCGGACATGGTGAAGTCGATCTCGCCCTCGTGCGCGGCGGCGAGCAGGTGCAGCACGGTGTTGGTGGAGCCGCCCATCGAGATGTCGAGCGTCATGGCGTTTTCGAACGCCTTGAAATTGGCGATCGTTGCGCGGCAGCACGCTCTCGTCGTCCTCCTCGTAATAGCGGCGCGCGAGATCGACGATGAGATGGCCGGCCTCGACGAACAGGCGCTTGCGGTCGGCGTGGGTCGCGAGAACCGTGCCGTTGCCGGGCAGCGACAGGCCGAGCGCCTCGGTCAGGCAGTTCATCGAATTGGCGGTGAACATGCCCGAGCAGGAGCCGCAGGTCGGGCAGGCCGAGCGCTCGATCACGGCGACTTCCTCGTCGCTCACCTTCGCTGTCGGCGGCGGCGACCATCGCGTCGATCAGATCGACCTTCTTGACGTCGCCCTTGGCCAATGACCTTGCCGGCCTCCATCGGGCCGCCGGAGACGAACACGGCGGGAATGTTGAGCCGCAGCGCCGCCATCAGCATGCCCGGCGTGATCTTGTCGCAGTTGGAGATGCAGACGATCGCGTCGGCGCAATGGGCGTTGACCATGTATTCGACGCTGTCGGCGATGATTTCGCGCGACGGCAGCGAATAGAGCATGCCGTCGTGGCCCATCGCGATGCCGTCGTCGACCGCGATCGTGTTGAATTCCTTGGCGATGCCGCCGGCCGCCTCGACCTCGCGCGCGACGAGCTGGCCGAGGTCCTTCAGATGCACGTGGCCGGGCACGAACTGGGTGAAGGAATTGGCGATGGCGATGATCGGCTTGCCGAAATCGCCGTCCTTGACGCCCGGTCGCGCGCCACAGGCCGCGGGCGCCGGCCATGTTGCGGCCGTGAGTGGAGGTGCGGGAGCGATAGGCGGGCATGGCGGCGGCCTTCTCAAGTTTTGGGAAAGTCGCGATATCTCGCAAATTGAGGGCGGCGGCGCAAGGGCGGCGGATTCCACCTCCTTCCCCGCTTGGCGGGGAAGGTGGCCGAAGGCCGGATGGGGTGTGGCGCGCAGGCCTGCATCTCACCGAATCATCTCTGCCGCCGGTGCGAGGCCTGCGAGCCACGCCTGCGCCTCCCACACCCCATCCGGCCTTCGGCCACCTTCCCCAGCAAAGCTGGGGAAGGGTCACGGCCTTCGAGGTTTCTGGCGCGGCGGCCGGCCTTAGAATCTTCTCGTTGTCGCGAATTTCCGCGCGCACAAAAAACGACTTTGTCAGTCGCGGCGCGTCGTCGGGATCAGTCCACGCTTTCTCGCCAGGGGCGGGCTTTGTCTTCATGGCAATGCCTCCTCGGCATACGCTTATAGCAGCGCCTCCACCCTTATCGGAAACTTCCGCACCCGCATCCCCGTCGCGTGCCAGACGGCGTTGGCGATCGCGCCTGCGGTGCCGGTAACCCCGATCTCGCCGACGCCCTTGACGCCGAGCGCATTGACGAAGGGGTCGCGCTCCTCGACGAGGATCGCCTGCATCGTCGGGAACGTCGGCGTGGGTGGGAATGCGGTATTCGGCGAGATCGGCGTTGACGAACCGGCCGGTGCGCCGGTCGAGGATCGCCTCCTCGTGCAGCGCGAAGCCGACGCCCCAGATCATGCCGCCGAAATACTGGCTCTCGACCAGCCGCGGATTGATGATCGCGCCCGGCCGCGAAGGCGCCGACCAGGCGGGTCGCGCGGACCATGCCGAGATCGGGATCGACTTTCACCTCGGCGAACACGGCGCCATGCGCGTGCATGGCGTATTGCTCCTGCAAGGCCGGATCGGCCGCGCCCGTCCCTTCGCCGACGATCTCGGCGACGCCTGCGCGCGCCATGATGTCGACGTAGCTTTCGCTGCGCGTCTCGTCGTCGCGCCGCGCGAGGCGGCCGTCTCGCGCGATCACGCCGGCGTTGCCGGCGCCGTAGAGCGGCGATTGCGGATCGTTGGTCGCGAGCGCGGCAAGCTTGGCGATGACGTCGCCGCCGGCGTTGTGCAGCGCGAGGCCCGCGGTCGCGGTATGGCCGGAGCCGCCCGCCATGCCGCCGTCGGGATGATCCGAGGTGCCGGTGCGAAACTCCACCTTGTCGAGCGGCAGCGCGAGCGAGTCGGCGCCGATCTGCGCGAGCGCGGTGCAGGCGCCCTGACCCATGTCATGCGCGGTCGTCGCGACATGGCCCGAGCCCGTCGGCCTTGAGCACGGCGCGCGCGGCGCCCTGAAACATCACGGCGGGGAAGGTCGAGACGCCAACGCCCCAGCCCACAAGCAGCCCGTCGGCATCGCGCATCTGGCGCGGCTGAAGCGGCCGGCCCTGCCAACCGAACGCTTGGCCGCGCCCTCGGCAAAACATTCGCGCAGCGCCTTCGAGGAGAACGGCTTGCCAGAGATCGGCTCCGTCTCGGCGTAATTGAGCAGGCGGAACTGCAAGCGGGTCCATGCCGCATGCGCAGCGCCATTTCGTCGATGGCGCTTTCGAGCGCGATCGAGCCGGACGCTTCGCCTGGCGCGCGCACAAACATCGGCGTGCCCGTGTCGAGCCGCACCGCCTCGTGCGAGTCGTGCGGATCGCGGGCGAGGCATAGAGCGTGTGCGAGATATTGGCCGAGGGCTCATAAAAATCCTCGAACGACGAGGACGCGACTTTCGCGTGATGCGAGAGCGCGGTCAGCCGCCCCTCGGCGTCCGCGCCGAGTCGCACACGCTGGCGCGTCGGCGAACGATGGCCGAACGGTCCGTAGAGCTGGGCGCGTGTCGCGACCAGCTTGACCGGCTTGCCCGTCAGCTTCGCAGCAAGCGCGCCCAGCACGATCGGTCCGCTCATCAGCCCCTTGCCGCCAAAACCGCCGCCGAGGAAGGGACAGCGAACCAGCACCTTGTCGGGCGTCAGTCCGAAAATCTGTGCGAACCGGAATCGCCCGAACGCCAGCGCCTGGGTCGGCATGTCGATGACGAGCCGGTCGCCCTCGAAGGCGGCGACGATGGCGTGCGGCTCCATCGCATTGTGGAACTGGAACGCCGTCTCGTAGGTCTGCGTCGATTGTCCGCGCCGCGTTGGCGAGGCCGGCTTCGACGTCGCCCTTTTCCGCCGAGGGCGGCTCGCCCGGCCCGACGAACATGCGGCTTGTAACTGGCCTCGGCGTCCGAGGTCCGTGCGCGGCTTTCTCGGCCTCGTAGCGCGGCGCGAGCAGCGCGCGCGCCTTCCGTCGCCGCTTCCGGCGTCTCGGCGATCACGACCGCGATTGGCTGGCCGGCATAGCGGACGCGATCGTTCTGCAGGGCCTCGAACTTGAAGTTGAAAGGTTGATCGTGCAGGTCGGGGTCGACGAAGATCGACGGGCGATTTGCGGGCGTCATCACCTCGACGACGCCGGGATGCGCCTTCGCCGCCGCGACGTCGAGCGCGGCGACGCGACCGCGCGCGATCGTCGCCGTCGCCATCACGGCATAGAGCAGGCCGTCGGGGCGTTGGTCGGCCGCGTAGGTCGCGCGTCCCGTGACCTTCAGCGGGCCGTCGAGACGGGTGATCGGCTGGCCGGCGTTGGAGCCGTGGCGGGCATGCGCGGGGTCGCGAGACAAGTGCGAGTTCAGTCATCGGCTCAAGCTCCGAAAGGCGAGGCGGGCAGGGCGGGAGCGACTTTTGGCGTTCCCGCTCGCAGCAAGGCGCAGCGCGCGCATCACGACGCGGCGCGCAAGCTCGATCTTGAAGGCATTGTCGCCGACGGGCGTCGCGCCCTTCAGCGCGGTCTCGCGCGGCCTTCGCGAAGGTTTCGCGGCTAGCCGCCGCGCCCTTCAGCGAAACTTCGGCCTCCCTCGCGCGCCAAGGCTTCGGCGCGACGCCGCCGAGCGCGATGCGCGCTTCCGCGATGACGCCGCCGTCGAGCTTCAGCGCCACCGCGGCGGACGCGAGCGCGAACGCGTAGGAGACGCGGTCGCGCGCTTTCAGATAGCGCTGATGGCCGGCGAAAGCGGCGGCCTCGGCCGGCAGGCGCACGGCCAACGATCAGTTCGCCGGGCTGCCAGGTTCGTCTCGTGCTCCGGCGCGTCGCCGGGCAAGCGATGAAAGTCGTCGAGCGCGATCTCGCGCCGTCCCGCCGGCCCTTCGATCTCGACGATCGCATCGAGCGCAACCAGCGCGGCGCAAAGATCGGACGGATGTGTCGCGACGCAAGCCTCGCTCGCGCCGAGAACGGCGGCGGCGCGCGCATCTCCGCCTTTGAGCGTCGCAGCCCTGCGCCCGGCTCGCGCTTGTTGCAGGCGCTGGCGGAGTCGAAGAAATAAGGGCAGCGCGTGCGCTGCATGAGATTGCCGCCGACGCGTCGCGGCGTTGCGCAATTGCGCCGACGCGCCCGACAGCGTCGCCTCGGCGATGAGCGGGAAAGCGGCGCAAGGCGCGAGTCGCTGCGCCAGGTCCGCATTGCGGACCAGCGCGCCGATCCTCAAGGCCGCCGTCGGCCAGCGTCTCGATGCGGTCGAGCCCGGCGAGACGGCCGATATGGACGAGTCTGGCGGGACGGCTGACGCCCATTTTCATGAGATCGACGAGATTGGTGCCGCCGGCCAGAAAAGCCGCGCCCGGCTCGGCGCCGGCCGCGATCGCTTCCGCGACCGTGCGCGGCGTGACGAAATCGAAGGCGTTCATGCCGCGTCCTTTCGCGCTTCGAGTTCACGGCCCGCCTGTTGCACCGCCTCGACGATGCCGGCATAGGCGCCGCAGCGGCAGAGGTTGCCGCTCATGCCCTCGCGGATGCGCTCGGGATCGCGCCAGTCGCCGCCTTCTTCAAGAAAGGCGACGGCGCTGAGGATTTGGCCCGGCGTGCAGAAGCCGCATTGCAGGGCGTCGTGCGCGATGAAAGCGGCCTGCACCGGGTGCAGAGCCTCGCCATGCGCGAGTCCCTCGATGGTGAGGATGTCGGCGCCGTCGAGCGTGGCCGCCAGCACGAGGCAGGAATTGACGCGCCGGCCGTCGACGAGCACCGTGCAGGCGCCGCACTGGCCGCGGTCGCAGCCCTTCTTCGCGCCCGTCGAGCCCAGCCGCTCGCGCAAAAGATCGAGCAGCGTGACGCGTGGGTCGTCGAGCGCGATGTCGCGCCGCACGCCGTTGATGGTCAGCGGAGATCGCAAGTTCCATGCGAAGCTCCACGGAAGATCGTCGACGGATTTGAAGTGATCCGTTGCTCCGGCGTCGCTATAACGCCTGCGGAATCGTCACGTTACGAAAATACGGAGGATGCCTCCGTTTTGCAAGTGGTCGTGAGACACGAATGAGTGAGGTTCTGACCCGCGCCGCGCGCGCCGCGCGCCGACGCGACCCGCAACCGAGAGCGGCTGCTCGCCGCCGCGAAGGCGGTGTTCAGCGCGGGCGGAGCGGACGCGAGCCTGGAGGCGGTGGCGCGGCGCGCCGGCGTCGGCATCGGCACGCTCTATCGGCATTTCCCGACCCGCGAGGCGCTGTTCGAGGCGGTCTACCGGCGCGAGGTCGACGAACTCGCCGGCGCTCGCCGAGCAATTGCGCGATACGGCGCCGCCCGGCGAGGCGCTGCGCCGCTGGGTCGGCGCCAATGTCGAGTTCGTCGCGACCAAGAAGGGCATGGCGGCTGCGCTGGCGCTCGCCGCCTACAACAAGGACTTGACGCGCCTATTCGTTCGACCGGCTGAGCCGGGCGCTCGCCGAATTGCTCGATCGCGCTAAGGCGGCGGGCGAATTGCGCACCGAGATCGCCCCGCAGGAGCTGCATGCGCGCGCTGATCGGCTTCTGCATGGTCGACAAGGAGCCGGGCTGGCGCGAGACAGCGTTGCGGCTGATCGACGTATTCATGGACGGATTGCTGATCGAGCCGCGGTAAGCTGCGCTTCCCGGCCCCGTCACACCGCGACGCCGCGCTCCGTCTTGATCAGCGCCGCATTGGCGCGCGCCTCGACCTCTTCGAGCGCTGATATCACTACGTCCGGCCGTGACCAGTGCGGCGAGTGGCCGAGGCCCCTGACGAAGCGCATCGTCGCGCCCGGCACGTCCCGCAGGCAGCCGAAGGAGTGGATGTCGGCGTAGACGACCTGATCCTCATCGCCGGTCACGATGGCGACGGGCGCGCGAATGCGCCGGTAATGCGCCAGCAACCGCGTCACATGCGCCTTGAAATCGCAGATATCCTCGGCATTGGCGAGAAATTGCGACGGACGCGCCATCAACATGAGGCGCGTGCGCTCGGCGTAGTCGCGAGGCGTCTGATACGGAAAGAACACCGAGCGCAGGCCGCCGTGCACGCTGAGGCGCACGGCCCAGGGCACGACCAGCCAGCGAAAAAGCGCTCCGGCGACAGGCGTTGTGGCGAGCCGGTTGTACCAGACGACGCCGCCCGGCCATGGATGGCTTGCGGGCGAAAGCAGCACGAGCCCGCGCACGAAATCTGGCGCGTCCGCGGCCATCGCGAGCCCGAGCGCCCCGGCCAGCGAATGCACGGCGACGAAAGCCTCCTCGACGCCGAGCCGCTTCAGCGCCTCGACGATCCATTGCGCCTGCCGGTCAGGCGCCGTGGCAAGCGTGCGCGGCGCCTGTCGGTCGCTCCAGCCGAGGCCCGGCCGGTCGACGCAAATGACCCGGTAGCCTAGGCCGCTCAGGCGCTCGGCGAGCGCGGCATGCGGATCGGCGAAATTGCCGCTGGCGCCGTGCACAAGCACCACGGTCGCGCGTTCTGGTCCGTTTGCGGGGCGCTCGACGCAATGGATGCGCCCCGAGCCGATGTCGACGAGCGCCCCGACGGGCGGAAAGCGCCGCTCCAGCCAGCGCGTATAGAGGAAAGCGCCGGCCCACAGCGCGGCGACCGATAAGGGGAGCGCAGCAAGCGCTGCCGTCACAAGGATTGCCCCGCCACCGCGGCTTTTACGCGTGCGACCGATTCCTCGACGGGCTTGTAGTGCGGCGCCACGGCCTCGGCGCGCTCGAGCACTTTCAGGGCGTCGTCATTGCGTCCGGCCTGCTCGAGGATGAGGCCGAGGCCGGCAAGCGCCCGCAACATGGCGCGGGTTGCGCTTCAGCACCTGCGCCACGTCGGCGGCCGATCCGCTCGAATCGCCGGCGTAGAATCTGACGGTCGCGCGCTTGTTCCAGGCCTCCGCCCAATCCGGGTCGGTCGCAACGATCGAGTCGAGCAGTTGCAGCGACGTGTCATAGTCGTCGCTCGCAAAGGCCTCGAGCGCCCGCGTCATCAGGAGGTCGCTGGCGTCGGAGCCCGATTTGAGCCACTCGCGCTCCAGCGCCTTGACGATGCCGTCCGCCTCGTCCTCGTCAGAGGTCTTGGCGAGCCGGTCGTAGAGTTCATTGACACGGTCGGCGACGGAGGTTTCGGCCGGAGGCGGCGCCGGCGGCGTTTCCGCGGCGAGCAGCGGAGCGGACGCCAGCGAGGCAAGCAGCAGGATGCAGCCAAGACGGATCATGCGCCCCAATCTAGGACGCGCGCCGCCTTAACTCAAATTCAAAGTGCTCACGTCGCCGTGAAAGCGGGCTTCAGCCCTGGCGCGCCTTGAAGCGCTTCTGCGTCTTGTTGATGATGTAGACGCGGCCCTTGCGGCGCACGATGCGGTTATCGCGATGGCGATTGCGCAGGGATTTTAGCGAATTACGGACTTTCATCACTTCACCGGGATAAGTTGGCCCCTTCCGGCTTTCCCGGTTGAGCGCAAATTCGGCCGGTCCTATGCCCGATTCAGGAATTGAGATCAAGAGCGCGCGTTTCAGCTGCCTTCGCGGATTCGCTCGAACTTCAGCAGGTCGAGCGCGAACGTCGGCGATTCGACAGGAAGCCTCGTGAAGCCATGGTGCGCGTAAAATGCCTCGGCCGCGGGCGAGATGGCGTGCACAACAAGAAGCCGGGCGGCGACTTCCTTGCCCGCTTTGAGCGAACGCGCCGCCGCATCGGCGAGCAGCGCGCGGGCGAGGCCTCGCCCCTGAAAAGTCAGATCGATCGCGAGACGCCCCTGAACCACCGCGTGAATATTCCTCGGCATGTTGCGGCGCATCGCGCCCGACGCTTCCTGTGCGAGAATCTGACCCATGGCGAGCGCAAAGAAACCCGCGATGCGGGTTTCTCCCTCTGGGCAGACGACATAGGTGCGGCTCGCAAGGGAATAGAGATTTTGCAAGGCGCGCTTGCGAAGCCAATCGTCGAGAACCGCCTCGCCGCTGTCGAAGGCCGAGGCGTCGTGAGCTTCGCTCAGAAGCGCCGGCGCCGTGAAATTCAAATTGACCTCATCCCCGCAGCCAGGGCGCCTTGGCCGCGAGAATGCGCCGCATGCCCTCAGCTTCGTGCGAAGTCGGTTCGGCGTCCATCCAGTCCATGACTTTCTGGAAGGCCTCGGCATCGGCGAAAAGCGTGGACTGGTCGAGGAGAATGTTCTTGGCCTCCTTGATCGCGGAGGACAGCATGAACTGGGAACGGTTCGCTCCGACCAGTCCTGCGGCCTGATCGATAATGTCCTTGTCCTGCCGACGGGCGCGCAGGTGAATGTTGACTTCGGCGGTCGGCGCGGCGCGGGCGGTCATAACGCTTTCACAATGGCGTGTGTTGACAAATGCAACACATTATCAAGCTCGAGGCGTTCATTGACAAACCCTCGACCGCAAGCCCCTCGCGTGCAAAACTTGTCCGGGGCGCGACCGGGATTTACGGGCGCGCGGGAGGTCCGCATGCTTGCGAAAGCCGAAAGCGCCTATTTCGCGATCGCCGACATTTCGGGCTACACGAACTTCCTCGCGGCGGTCGAGCTCGACCATGCGCAGGACATCATCGCCGATTTCATGGACACGGTGGTAAAGGGGCTCAGGCCGCCGTTCCGGCTCGCCAAATTCGAGGGCGACGCCGCCTTCGTCTATGCGCTTGCCGACAAGGTCGACGGCTCGCTGCTGCAGGACGTGATCGAGGGCGCCTATTTCAAGTTCCGCCGGCGCCTGCGCGACGTGCGGCGCGCCTCGACCTGCGAGTGCCGCGCCTGTGAAGCGATGGGCGACCTCGATTTCAAGTTTGTCGTCCATTACGGCGAGATGGTGAAGCAGAAGATGGGCGGGCGGGAAGAACTCGCCGGCCGCGATGTGATCCTCGTGCATCGGCTCTTGAAGAACACGCTCGCCGAAAAACTCGGCGGCCGCGCCTACGCCCTCTATAGCGACGCCGCGATAACGGCGATGGGCGTCGATCCCTCGGCGCAAGGCCTGATCCCGCATACGGAGACCATCGACATCCTGGGCGAGACAAAACTCTGGGCGCGCGATCTCGATGCGTCCTGGCGGCGCGCCGACGGCGAGGCGCGCATGGAGGTGACCCGCGCCGACGCCGGCGCCGTTCTCGAGTTCGACATCGCCGCGCCGCGCGCCGTCGTCTGGGAGCATCTGACGCTACCCGGCCATAAGCGCAAATGGTGGCCCGCCGACGACATCATCGAAGATGCCGGCAACGGGCGCCGGGGAGTCGGGACCAAGGTGCACTGCATGCACGGCGGGCACGCCATCATCGAGGAGACGCTCGACTGGCGTCCGCCAGACTATTTCACCATAGGCGTCACGCTTCCGGTCCCGGGCTCGCCGAAAATTGTCATGACGCGCGCCGTGCTCGACGGGCCTAACGGAACGTCGCGCCTCGAGGTGAGGGTCGCCAAACCGAAGCCCAAGGACAAGGCGTTCGTCGACGGCGCGTCGGCGCATTACGCCGACGACATGCGCAAGGCGATCGAGGTGTTTCGAACGCTGGTCGAAGGCGGCGCCCGCGAGGCCACCGGGGAGCCGGCTCTAAAACCCTCCGCCGGGCGCTTTCTGGCCGAGCCGGTGAAGGCGGGGGGCTGAAGCTTTGAGATTCCCTCTGCGAAGCGGGGGAGGGAGAGAATCGATACCCCCGTCACGTGCAGCAGCGCGGTTTCCGGAAAGATCATGATCGCCGCGGCGGCGAGCGCGATGCCGTAAGGCACGCCGGTTTTCGGGTGGTGCAGGCGGGCGAGCCATTCGAGACGGGCCAGCGGCGCCGGCAGCGGCACCTTGCGCATCAGCAGCAGCGCCACGGTCAGCACGCCGCCGTAGATCGCGGTCGAGAGGCTGAAGTCGAGCAGCGAGCCCCAGCCGATCCAGAGCGCCGCCGCCGCCGCCAGCTTGGCGTCGCCGCCGCCGATCCAGCCTAGGGTGAACATCGTGAACATCACCACGAGCACCGCCGCGCCGCAGGAGAGGTTCCAGAGGATCAGGTGCAGCGGCGCGCCGAACACCGCGGCGAACACGAAGAACCCCAGGGCGATCGCGAGGCAGATCCGGTTCGGGATCGTCATCGTCAACAGGTCCATGGACGCGGCCAGCGCCATGCAGGCGGGAAAGATGAAGAAGGCGGCGGACAACAGCAGATGAGGCGTCATGGGCTCAGGCGCTCGACAGGGACAGCGCCTAATCCCTAACCGACAAGTCTTGCCCTCACGTTACCGCAACGGCGCTCCGTCGTCGGGATCGTCGGCGACATGGCGGCCGAAATCGGGGGCTGCGGTCTCCTGGCCGACCTCGACGATTCCCCGCCGGATGGCGCGGGTGCGGGTGAAAAGCTCGAACAGCCCCTCGCCGTCGGCGCGCCGGATCATGCGCTGCAAGGCTGTCAGGTCCTCGTTGAAGCGGCCAAGCATTTCGAGCACCGCGTCCTTGTTGTTGAGGAACACGTCGCGCCACATGGTCGGATCCGAGGCGGCGATGCGGGTGAAGTCGCGGAACCCGCCGGCAGAAAACTTGATGACTTCGGAGCGCGTCACAGCCTCGAGATCGGCCGCGGTGCCGACGATGTTGTAGGCGATGAGATGCGGCACGTGGCTGGTGATGGCGAGCACCAGGTCGTGGTGTTCGGGCGTCATGGTCTCGACATTGGCGCCGAGGGTCGCCCACAGCCGGCTCACTTTTTCGACGGCGTGCGGGTCCGCGCCCTCGGGCGGGGTCATTATGAACCAGCGGTTGACAAACAGGCTCGCAAAGCCGGCATCGGGACCCGACTGCTCGGTGCCGGCGACCGGATGGCTCGGCACGAGATGGGCGTGAGCCGGCAGGCGCGGCGCCAGCGCCGCGATCACGGCGCCTTTTACGGAGCCGACATCCGTGACGATCGCGCCTTCCCGCAAGGCCGGCGCAATGAACTCCGCCAAATCTGCGTAGGCGCCGACCGGCACGCAGAAGATCACGAGGTCGGCGCCTTGCACTGCCTCGCGCGCATCCGTCGCGTAGGAATCGCCAAGTTTCAGAGCTTCGGCGCGCGCCAGGACCTCGGGGGCATAGTCGGAAATCGCGATCGTGCGGGCGGCGTTCGCTTTCCTCAAAGCGCGCGCGATCGACGAGCCGATCAGGCCGATGCCGAGAATCGCGACGCGCTCGAACAAAGGCGTTTCAAGCGCTGGGCCGAGGCTACGCGGCGTCATGACGATGCCTGAACTTCATTGGGGCGATTTGTCACGCCCCGGCGGCGGCGGCAAGCGGGGCGACGAACCTTTGCGCATGCGCGCCGACCTCGTCGCTGCGGACATCCGCCGCGCCCGCCGACTGCAGCGCGCTTGTCACCTCGCGTGGGGCGAGCGCCCCGGGCCGCGCGACGAGCAGGGTGAGCCCCGCGCCATGCGCGGCCGTCCCCAAAACCTCGCCGCCGATATCGGCGATCGCCTGCACGAAAGCGTCGCGCCAGCGTTCTACGCGCACCGATTCCAGAACAACGTCGCGCGCGGCCCCGTCGGCCAGCGGCTTGGAAATCACCATGACCGGCATGCCGGCGGGATGGTCGGGACGCTCGACGAACGGCAGGCGCGCGATCACCTTCGGCGCCTTCGGATCGGCGAGCTCCAGCCACCAGGGCCCCGCGTTGGGCCCGGCGTCGAGGGCGAGCATGCCGAGGTCGCCGGAACTCTTCCTCACGGCATCGACGACGGCGCGAGGGCTCATGTGCGGGGTGAATGGCACGGTGAAGCCGAAATGGAAGCGGGCGGAATCGTGGATCGCGGATTCGCCGCGCGACACGTCGACATGCACCGCATAGGGCGACTGCACATAGGTGAAGGTGGAGATGATGACGCGCCAGATGCCCTCGACGGTGTCGACCGGCAACAGGCCCCTGTGGCGCTCGACCAGCGCCGCGCATCATGGAAGCCTCGCGCGCCGGCCGGAACGCCGAACCGCCGCCCTGCTTCGCCTTGATGGCGATCAGCGTGTCGATGATCTCGCCGCGCTCCATCAGCAACGCATGCATGGCGGCGTCGATGCGGTCGATTTCTACGCGAAGCTTGGCGAGGTCGTCGGCAAGGTTCATTTTGGGCTCGCTTTAAGCTCAATAGTCGTTAGATCGAAGCTTTCGCATAAATTCATTCATTTTTTGCAGTTCATCGTAGTATTTGTCTTCGGAGGCGCTGCAGGACGCGGGATCCTTGGCCGCGACTGCTCGACCTCCCAACTTCTTATCCGTATCCGCATGCCCTTGAGCATACGAGCTCATCAATACTGCAGCGGTATTTGGTTCGAGCCGGTGTTTGGTGAAGTCGTATTCCCTGAAATCGGGGGCGGCAACGCAAGTGATCTCCGCGCTCGATGCATATCCTCCAAGTTGATATGCCATGGACTTTGCGGCGTCGATCGCGGGGCCAGGTTTTATTGGGTATTTTGCTGCATCCACCTTGATCTGCGCATCACTCTTGGAGATTTGCGACTGAAGGGGAGGTGGCCGCCCCGCGGAATTGCACCCGGAAAAAGCCAATAGCGGCGCGAGCACGACCAGATATTTCCCGCCGCCCTTCATCATCAGCTGTCCGTAGCTCAGGTGTTCATGGATTCGAAGAAATTGGCGTTGGACTTGGTCTCGCGCAGCTTGCCGAGCAGGAACTCGATCGCGTCGACGGTGCCCATCGGATTGAGGATGCGGCGCAGCACGTACATCTTCTTGAGAATGTCCGGCGGCACGAGCAGTTCTTCCTTGCGGGTGCCGGAGCGCGTGATGTCCATCGAGGGGAACGTGCGTTTGTCGGAGACCTTGCGGTCGAGAATGATTTCGGAGTTGCCGGTGCCCTTGAACTCTTCGAAGATCACTTCGTCCATGCGCGAGCCGGTGTCGATCAGCGCGGTCGCGATGATGGTGAGCGAGCCGCCTTCCTCGATGTTGCGCGCCGCGCCGAAGAAGCGCTTCGGCCTTTGCAGGGCGTTGGCGTCGACGCCGCCGGTCAGCACCTTGCCGGACGAGGGCACGACGGTGTTGTAGGCGCGCCCGAGGCGGGTGATCGAATTCGAGCAGGATGACGACGTCGCGGCCGTGTTCGACGAGCCGCTTAGCCTTCTCGATCACCATTTCGGCGACCTGAACGTGGCGCACCGCCGGTTCGTCGAAGGTCGAGGAGACGACTTCGCCGCGCACCGAGCGCTGCATGTCGGTCACTTCCTCGGGCCGCTCGTCGATCAGGAGCACGATCAGATAGCATTCGGGGTGATTGGCGGAGACCGACTGCGCGATGTTCTGCAAAAGCACGGTTTTGCCGGTGCGCGGCGGCGCGACGATCAGCGCGCGCTGACCCATGCCGATCGGCGAGACGATGTCGATGACGCGCGACGACATGTCCTTGCGGGTGGGATCGTCGACCTCGAGCTTCAGGCGCCGATGCGGATAGAGGGGCGTCAGGTTGTCGAAATGCACCTTGTGGCGCGTCTTCTCCGGGTCCTCGAAATTGATCGCATTGCATTTGAGCAGTGCGAAATAGCGCTCGCCTTCCTTCGGGGAGCGTATCACCCCCTCGACCGTGTCGCCGGTGCGCAGGCTCAGTTTACGTATCTGCGAGGGCGAGACATAGATGTCATCGGGGCCAGGAAGGTAATTGGCGTCGGCGGAACGCAGAAAGCCGAAGCCGTCCTGCAGGATTTCGATCACGCCTTCACCGATGATCTCGATTTCGCGGGTCGCCAATTGCTTGAGGATCGCAAACATCAATTCCTGTTTGCGCATCGTCGAGGCGTTCTCGACTTCATTTTCTTCTGCAAAGGAAACTAATTCCGTTGGAGATTTCGTTTTTAAATCTTTGAGCTTGATTTCCGCCATGGGGATGTCCTTGCGCGCCGTCGCGCGAGCCTAAAGGCCCACGTATTCCGGCAGGGGTTGGCATTCGCTGCCTTGCCGAATCGGGCTTTGCGCTTTCAGAATCACGCGTGATTCCAGCTTGCCGTTCTCGGTTTAAGGGGCAACGGAGAGGGAGAGGCGCGCTACATAGACTCATTTTCGCGGCGTTTCAATGGCGCCGTTGCGGGCGCGTTTGGCGAAAAGTTAACCTGCGATCAGGCGCTCTATGGCCTCGGCGCTCTCGGGCGGCTTCAGCGTCTCCACGTCGAGCGTAAGGTCCGGGCGCGGCATCGCCGCCATGCAGGCGTCGAATTCGGGTCGCAGCGCGTGCAACAGGGCGGGGTCGCGCATCTTGCCGAAAGCGGCGCGCCCTTTCTCGACGAGACGCCGCCCCTGCTCCGCGCGAGACAGGTTGAGCGCGACGAACACGATGCGCCCGCCTTTGTCTTCAACGAGTTTTCTCACGCGCTCCGGAAAATCCGCGGCGACTGTCGCCTCCGGCGCGAACGTAAAGATCAGCGACCGGCCCGCGCTCGCCGCCTCGTCGAAGACCGCCATCCAGAACGATTCGCGCAGCCGCCGGAAGGGCGGGGAGCCGAATGGAAACGCCGCGCGGACGGCGTCGACGACGAGTTGATTGTGGAACAGGGGAAGGCCCGTTCGCGCCGCGAGTTCGCGCGCGATGGTCAATTTCCCCGACGCCACTTGGCCGTAAATGAAGATGAGCTGCATTGGGGATTTCTATCATAGGGGCGATGCTATGGCGCTGGCGTTGGCGAGCTACCTCCGCCGCCACCAAAATCCTCATCCTGATCCTTCGGCAAGCTCAGGATGTCGAAAGAAGTTCCAGCGTGGATGCAGCGTCGTGCAACCCACCGGTTCCTGGCATCGGCCGCGGTTTGATCTCGACCATGCTTCGACGGGCTCAGCATGAGGGTAGTGGGTGGCGAAAGGCGTCAGTGCGCGCTATGGATGGCCCATTCGATCGGGCGTTCTGACCCGCAAGGCCGGAGGAAGCTGTGACCCAAAAATTCGATCCAAAAGTTTTCCAGCTCGGCTATGTCGCGCTCGCCGCGCCGAATCTGGCCAAGACCCGCGACCATTATCTCAACAATCTCGGCATGACCGAAATCGCCAGGGGCGATGACGGCGCGCATTATCTGTCGGTCGGCTACAGCCACCACGACCTCGTGCTGCGCCCCGCCGACCAGAAGTCGCTCGTCCATCTCGGCTTCCAGTTGAAGCCGCACATTTCCGTTTCCGACATGGCGAAACAATTGCGCGAGCTCGGACTGAAGGCGGAGGTCAAAAGCGACAGCCAGCCAGGCGTCGGCGAACTCGTCGAGGCGACCGCGCCCGGCGGCGTCGTGTTGCAGTTCTTCAACGAAATCGCCGCCGCCAAGCCGGGCTTCAAGCAGACGGGCGCCGCGCCGCTTCGGCTTGGCCATATCGCGGTCATCTGCCCGGAGGGCGAAAAGCTGGTGGCGTTCTTCAAGGACTTTCTCGGCTTCGCCTTTACCGACGACATCGGCGGCGTCGCCAACTTCCTCACCTGCAATCGCGATCATCACGTCGTCAATCTCGTCAACGCGCCGGAATTGCGCGTCCATCACTTCGCCTTTGAACTCAAGGACACTTCGCAGCATGGCGCCGCCGCCGACGCCCTGCGCGCGGCCGGCGTAAACGTGCTCTGGGGGCCGGCGCGCCACACCGCGGGCCACAACGTCGCCGCCTATCATCACGACCCCGACAAGGTGATGGTCGAGCTCTATACGGAGATGGACGTGTTCATCCCCGAACTCGGCATGTGTGAGCCGCGTCCCTGGCACGAGCATGTCCCGATGAAGCCGCGCAGCTGGGGCTTCAATGAACTCAACGCGTGGGGCGCCGATTTCGCCTATAATCTCGCGGCGGGTTGAACCAGCGCGCTTCAGGAGACAGTCATATGAGCCAACGCAAGGTCGTCATCACCTGCGCCGTAACGGGGTCGATCCATACGCCCTCGATGTCGCCGCATCTGCCTGTGACGGCGGAGGAGATCGCGGAAGCGGCGATCGGCGCGGCCGAAGCCGGCGCGGCGATCGTTCACTTGCACGCGCGCGACCCTCATAATGGGCTACCCGATCAATCGCCCGAGCGGTTCAAGCCGTTCCTCGAAATCATCAAGCAGCGCTCGAACTGCGTCGTGAACATCACGACCGGCGGCGCGTCGACCATGACGATCGAGGAGCGCCTGCAGCCAGTCGCCAAGTTCAAGCCTGAGGTCGCTTCTCTCAACATGGGCTCGATGAATTTCGGCCTCTATCCGATGTTGCAGCGCTTCAAGGAGTTCAAGCACGATTGGGAGCGGCCCTATCTCGAAGGCTCGCGCGACCGCATCTTCAAGAACACTTTCGCCGACATCGAGCGCATCCTGACGACCTGCGCCGACAACGGCACGCGTTTCGAGATCGAGTGCTATGACATCGGCCATCTCTATACGCTCGCCCATTTCGTCGACCGCGGGCTCGTGAAGGCGCCGTTCTTCGTGCAGAGCGTGTTCGGCATTTTGGGCGGCATCGGCGCGCATCCTGAGGATGTGATGCACATGCGCCGCACCGCGGACCGTTTGTTTGGCAGCGACTATCACTGGTCCGTGCTGGGCGCCGGCCGCAACCAGATGGTCGTCGCCGCGCAGGCGCTGGCGCTCGGCGGCAACATCCGCGTCGGGCTGGAGGATTCGCTGTGGCTCGGTCCGGGCCGGCTCGCCCGCGCCAACGCCGAGCAGGTCGCCAAGGCGCGCCGCATGGTCGAGGAATTCGGCCTCGAAGTCGCGACTTCCGACGAAGCAAGACAGATCCTGCAGCTAAAGGGCGGCGACCGCGTCGAGTTCTGAAGGCGAGCGCCTCGTTCGTCACTTTGGGAGATGCCGTGGCGCGATAGCGTGCGCCTTCCCCGCTTGGCGGGGAAGGTGGGCGAAGCCCGGATGGGGTGTGGCGAGCCAAGCCGATCGCGGTCGAAAAGCGCTTCGCTCTGTGCATACTTTGACGCTTCGCTCTGTGCAATTGATCTGTCGCATTAGCTGGCTTGCCCAAAGCGAGGCGATCTATCAGCAAAGGATAGGGGCTGCGCGCCACACCCCATCCGGCCTTCGGCCACCTTCCCCACTGCGTGGGGAAGGGCTTTACGCGCCCTTGCGATGAGGCGTCCTCAGGCGTTATGAGCCGCGTTAAGTTTTAAACTCCCGGAGATTTGCTTGGCTGATTTTGAGCCATTTAACGTGCGCGCGCGCGCGCCACTGAGACTGGGGCTCGCCGGCGGCGGCACCGATCTTTCCCCCTATTGTGACGAATTCGGCGGCGTCATTCTCAACGCGACCATAGATCGCTTCGCTTTCGCCCATGTTTATCCGAGCGCGGACGGGCGCCTGGTGTTTCGCGCCAGCGACATCGACAACGAGGAAGGCTGCGCAGCCGACGAGCCGATCGACATCCATCAGGGCCTGGTGCTGCACAAGGCGATCTATCAGCGCATGATGGAGGAATATTGCGAGGGCCGAAGACTGCCGCTCACCATTTCGACGACGGTCGACGTTCCCGCCGGCTCCGGCCTCGGCGCCTCCTCCGCGCTCGCGGTCGCAATCATCGAGGCGTTTCGCGTCGGGCTCGATCTCCCGCTCGGGCCCTATGACGTCGCTCGGCTCGCCTATGACGTCGAGCGCGTGCAATTGCGGCTGGCCGGCGGCCGGCAGGACCAATATGCCGCCGCTTTCGGCGGCGTGAACTTCATGGAGTTTCTGCCCGGCGATCGCGTCATCGTCAATCCGCTGCGCATCCGACGCGACTATCTCAACGAATTCGAATCCGGGCTGGCGATCTGTTTCACGGGCCAGTCGCGCCGCTCGGACACGATCATCAAGGAGCAGGTCTCAGGCCTGAAGGCCGAGAACACCCAGACGATTGTCAACATGCATCAACTGAAAGAAGATGCGCAGGCGATGAAGGTCGCGCTGCAGAGCGGCAATTTGCAGGAGATGGCGGAGATCCTCGCCCATTCCTGGCTCGCCAAGAAGGCGACCGCGGCGGGCGTCAGCAATTCGACCGTCGACTCGCTCTACGAGGTCGCGCTGAAGGCGGGCGCCTGGGGCGGCAAGGTTTCCGGCGCCGGCGGCGGCGGCTTCATGATGCTGATGACCGACCCGGAGAATCGCTATCGCCTGCTGAGCGCGCTCAACGCCGCCGGCGGCGTCGCGAATGCAGTGAAGCTGACGTTCGAAGGCGCCGAGGGCTGGACGCCGATCCGCAACCGCTCGCGGGTGTGACGATTGGCTGGGCCGGCGCCCTACAAGCGCAAGGGCTCCTGTTCGCCGATCTCTGATCCCGACCCCGTCGGCCCGCGCGCGCGGGCGCTCACACGCCAGAGGGCGCCGGCGCGTTCGAGCCTGACGAGATAATAGGCTGCGCGATGGGTGAAATCGCCGACATCGGCGGCGCACGAGGGCACGCCGAGTACGGGGACGCGTCCGCCCTCTATCTGCGCGGCGCGCGACGGCAGGTGGTTGACCATCCGCCTGTGCGTATGGCCGTGCAGGATCGCCTCGGCGCCGCACTCCTCGATGACCGAAATGAAGGCGCTCGCGTCAAGCAAGCCGCGCAGCAGCGGGCTCGGGCCGTCGGCGAGCGGCGGATGATGGATCATGACGATCCGCGCAAGGCCCCGCTCTCCGGCCTGCTTCAGAAGCTTCGCGAAGGCTGCAAGTTGCGCCTTGCCGAGCCGGCCCGAGGCCAGGATCGGCGCGGTAGGAACGCCAGAGTTCAGGCCGATCAGCGCGACTTCGCCGCGCACCCTCAAATAGGGGAAGCCGCTTTCGCCCGCGTCACTCTTCGTCCAGGGCGCGAACGAGCGGCGGAGCCCCGCCATCGCCTGCGGCACATAGGCGTCGTGATTGCCGGGCGTGAAGCTGACGTCCTCCGGCTTGCCGAGCGTCTTCAGCCACTCGACCGCACGGCGGAACTCGATTTCGAGCGCGAGATTGACGATGTCGCCGGTCATCGCGACGTGATCGGGCCGATGGGCGCTGAGGTCGGCGACGAGCCGGCCGAGCATCGGCATGTTGTTGACGTGCTGGCGCGACCGCTTCCAGTTGACGAAACCCATGAAACGCTTCAGCCGCATTTCGGCGAGCGGCGGGAACGGCGCCGGGCTCAGATGAGCGTCGGAGAGATGCGCGACTACGAAGCTCATCCTCCTTCTCCCCTTGCGGGAGAAGGTCCCCGAAGGGGGGATGAGGGGTCGCCTCTAGCGTCAGCCCCTGTCGAATACTTGGGTAGGAGGCTGATCTCATCGCGCAATTCAGGCTGCTCGCGGTGAGGACCCCTCATCCGGCCTTCGGCCACCTTCTCCCGCAAGGGGAGAAGGGGCTCGCTTCCGCACGATCTCTGAATTTGATTACGCCCCGCCGGTTGTTGTGCCGCCTCGCGCATTTTGCCAAGAAACGCGCCGCCCCGCATTCGGCGGGGCTCGAGGGCTTCCTTAATGTCCAACCTCGCCACGGCGCAAGCGGCCGCGTCGCGAAGTCTTCGGCAGCGACTGCGGTCGCGCATCGCGCACTGGCTGTTCCTGGTCTCGCGACCGATGACGCTCGGCGTGCGCGGCGTGGTGTTCGATTCCGATCGACGCGTGCTGCTGGTGCGCCACGGCTATGTTGCGGGCTGGCATTTTCCGGGCGGCGGCGTCGAGGTCGGCGAGACTTTTGAGGAGGCGCTGAAACGTGAACTCAGCGAGGAGGCCTGCGTCGAACTTTTGGGCGCGCCGCGGCTGCACGGCCTCTATTTCAACGGCCATGTGTCGCGGCGCGATCATGTCGCCGTCTATGTCGTCGAACGCTTTCGGCTGACGGGCGAGCGGGCGCCGGACGGAGAGATCGCGGAGGCGCGGTTCTTTGCTCTCGACGACCTGCCTCACGACGTGAACCGCGGCACGCGTGCGCGTCTCGCCGAGATTGTTGAAGGCGCGCCCGCGACGACGTGGTGGTGAGCTTCACGCCAGCGCGTTGCTGAGCGCATCCGCCGCCGTGTGCAAATGCGCCGCGAGTTTCGGATCGGCGAGGATCGACTCGGCGCTCGCCGCGCGGCTGCTGACCGGCAGGGTCGCGAAGGCTTCCGGCAAAAGCCGCGCCGCCATCGTGCCGAGAATCTCGCGCAAGGAAGCCTGGGCGTGGAAGGCGCGGGGCGCGGTGTTGATGAGCGCGACCGGCTTTCCAACCATCGCCTCGCTCGAGACGAGCCAGTCGAGCGCGTTCTTGAAGGCGCCAGGCAGGCCATGCGCATATTCGGGCGCGGAAATGATGAGCGCATCCGCCTCTTTGACGGCGCGCCGCAGCGCGGCAACCGCCTCGGGCGGCGTCGCGCCCTCCTCGTCCTCGTCGGGGTTGAAGGGCGGCAGCGTCCCGAGGCCCTCATAAGCCTCGACCTCGACGCCCGCTGGCGCGAGCGCGGCGAAGGCGGCGAGAACAGCGCCGTTGCTCGACACGCGCCTCAGGCTGCCGGAAATCGTCAGCCAGCGCATGAAGGCTTCAAAGCATGCTGGGCAGCACGCGGTCCGGGGGCCGGTGGCCGTCGAGGAAGGTCTTGATGTTGATGATCACCTTGTCGCCCATGTCGGCGCGGCCCTCGTGGGTGGCCGAGCCCATGTGCGGCAGCAGCGTCACCTTGCCTTCCTTGGCGAGCGCGACGAGCTTGTCGGAAACGGCAGGCGCGTGTTCGAACACGTCGAGCCCGGCGCCGGCGATCTCGTCGGCCTCCAGCATCCTCGTCAGCGCATTCTCGTCGACGATCTCGCCGCGCGCCGTGTTGATGAGGATCGCTTCGGGGCGCAGATATTTGAGCCGCCGCGCCGACAGGAGGTGATAGGTCGCGGGCGTATGGGGGCAGTTGATCGAGACGAAGTCCATGCGCGCCAGCATCTGGTCGAGCGACTCCCAGTAGGTCGCCTCCAGCGTTTCCTCGATCTCCGCCGCGACGCGCCGGCGGTTGTGGTAATGGATCGAAAGGCCGAACGCGCGAGCCCGTCGCGCTAGCGCTTGCCCGATGCGGCCCATGCCGACGATGCCGAGCCGCTTGCCAGTAATGCGCCGGCCGAGCATCCAGGTCGGCGACCATCCGGTCCAGCGCCCTTCCGGGATGAGGCGGGCGCCCTCGGCGAGCCGGCGCGCGGTCGACAGGATCAGCGCCATCGTCATGTCGGCGGTGTCTTCCGTCAGCACGCCCGGCGTGTTGGTGACGGTGATGCCGCGCCTCAGCGCGGAGGTGACGTCGATATGGTCGACGCCGTTGCCGAAATTGGCGATCAGCTTCAGGTGCTCGCCGGCCTGGGCGATCATGCGGGCGTTGATCGGGTCGGTGATGGTCGGGACGAGAACGTCCGCCTGGCGCAAAACCTCGACGATCTCGGCTTCCGTCATCGGCTTGTCGTCGAGGTTGAGCTCGGCGTCGAACAGCTCGCGCATGCGCGTCTCGACAGTCTCCGGCAGACGGCGCGTGACCACGACGCGCGGCTTCCTCCTCGACATTCGCGCTGCGCCTCCACCTTATCCGACAGCGCGCCTCAAGGCCGGAATTGCGCCATCGCCCCGCCGCAATGTTTGTCTCGGGTTTACGCGCCGTTAACGATGCAGGCGGCAAACCAGCTTCGTCAGGACCGACCCCCGAACGGGGCGCGTCCGGCGCTCCGCGCGGCCTCTCTAGCCAGATGGCGTGGCAAACACAAGGACGGGGCGCGGCGGCTTTTTCCGAAAGGATCGCGGCATGAAAATCTCTCGGCTGACGTCGAGGCTCGCGGCGGCCGCGGCGCTTGTCGTCATGCTCGTGTTCGCCGGATTCGCCGCCGCCGAGCCGCTCGGCACGGTCACCGGCCTGCCGCTGCCGCGCTACGCGAGCCTCAAGACCGACAGGGTCAATTTGCGCGAGGGTCCGTCGAAGGACCATGCGACCAAATGGGTGTTCCAGCGCGCCGGGCTGCCGGTCGAAATCACCGCCGAATTCGAGATCTGGCGGAAAGTGCGTGACTCCGAAGGGGCGGAGGGCTGGGTGCTGCACTCGCTGCTCTCCGGCCGCCGCACCGCGCTCGTCGGTCCGGGCAAGAAGGGCAAGACATATGATATCTATGCCAAGGCCGCCAAGGATGGCGGCGTTGCGGCGACGCTCGAGTCCGGCGTTATCGCGAATGTGAAAAGTTGCGATGGATCATGGTGCTTGATCTACGGAGACGGTTTCAAAGGTTACATCGAGCAGGTCGCATTGTGGGGCGTCTACCCTGACGAGAAGGTGGAGTAGGCGCGCGGCGGCCTGAAAGAGGGTTTTGAAGGCCGCAGCTTTGAGCCTGTTGTTCGACGATGAATTCGGCCAGCGCGCCAGGCTGTTGCGTCTGGAGACGCTCAGCGAGCTGCGCTGGCTCGCGGTCGCGGGGCAGCTCGCGGCCATTCTCGTCGCCTATTTTGACTTCGGCCTGCGCTTTCCGGTCGCGATCGCGCTGACCTCAGTCGCTGCCTCGGTGGCGCTCAACCTGTGGCTGCGCTGGCGTTTCCCCGCGACCCACCGGCTCTCCGACGCTTTCGCGATGCGGCTGCTTGCCTATGACATCCTGCAGCTCGCCACCCTGCTGTTCATTTCCGGCGGCCTCGCCAATCCGTTCTCGCTGTTCTTCCTCGCGCCGCTGGCGACTGCGGCGGTCTCGCTGCCGTGGCGGCGCACCCTGCTGCTGCTGACAATTGCGCTGATCTCAGCGACCGTGCTCGAATTTGCGAGCTGGCCGCTCGAGGGCCCCGACGGGGCGAGGCTGGCCCCACCGCCGACGCTGAGCCTTGGCCTGTGGTTCGCGATCAGCCTCAGCGCCATTTTCCTCACGATCTACGGCAGCCGGGTGTCGAGCGAGGCGCGCCAGCTCTCGAGCGCGCTCAACACGACCGAACTCACGCTGGCGCGCGCCCAGCACCTGAGCCAGCTCGACGGCATCGCGGCGGCGGCCGCTCATGAACTCGGCACGCCGCTCGCCACCGTGGCGCTGGTGCTGCATGAAATGGCGGCCGACCCAAAAATCGCCGCCATCTGCGCCGAGGACCTCGAACTCGCCGAGGAGCAGGTCGCGCGCTGCCGCAAGATCCTGCGCAATCTGTCCTCGCCCTCGCAGATGGCGGCCGAGACGTTCGTCCAGACGAGTCTTGGCGACCTGCTGGAGGAAATCGCCTCCCCGCACCGGCTCCAGGACATCGATATCCACGTCAGCCCCGAAGGCGACGGAGAGCCGCCGACCTCGCCGCGCAATCCCGCCATGATCTACGGCCTGACGAATCTGATCGAGAACGCGGTCGGTTTCGCCGCCTCGCGGGTCGAGGTGACGGCCCGCTGGACCGCTGAGGACATCGAGATCGTCATTTCCGACGACGGGCCGGGTTTCCCTTCCCAGGTGCTCCAGCATCTCGGCGAGCCCTACATTTCCGATCGCGCCGCGGCGCGGCGCGGCGAGGGCGAACGGGCGGGCGGCCTCGGGCTCGGCCTGTTCATCGCCAAAGCCTTGCTGGAGCGATCCGGCGCGAGGCTGGAAATTTCCAACGCCGCCGAGCCGGCGCGGGGCGCCGTGGCGCGCATCCGCTGGCCGCGGTCCCTGTTCGAAACCACAGCGACGACACGGCGCGACGACGCCGCCGCCGATGTGCGTCAAGGGAGCTTGTCATGACAAAGGATGACGCCACGCACACCGCGGAGCTTGCGCTCGCCGAGCACGGACCGGCTGACCGCACGCTGCTGATCGTTGATGACGACAAGCCATTCGCCGAACGGCTCGGCCGCGCCATGGCGGCCCGCGGCTTCGAAACCCATGTCGCGACCAGCGTCGCCGAGGCGCTGGCCGCTCTTCAGGCGACGCCCCCCGGATTTGCCGTCATCGATCTCAAGCTCGCCGACGGCAGCGGCCTCGACGTGATGAAGACCCTGAAGGAACTGCGTCCCGAGGCGCGTGCGATCATCCTGACCGGCTACGGGGCGATCGCCACCGCCGTCGTCGCTGTCAAGCTCGGCGCCTTCGACTATCTCGCCAAGCCCGTCAACGCCGACGAGATCGTGGCGGCGCTGACCTCTGCGAAGCTCGACGAGATCGACAACCCCGAGCACCCGATGTCGGCCGACCGCGTGCGCTGGGAACACATTCAGCGCGTCTACGAAAATTGCGAGCACAACGTCTCGGAGACCGCGCGCCAGCTCAACATGCATCGCAGGACGCTGCAGCGCATTCTCGCCAAACGCGCGCCGAAATAGACCTTTGGCGCCTCAAGTTTCATCGCTCGGCATGAGCAAAAGCTGAAGGCTTGGGCGCCCGCGCGGCGCGTCGGCGCGCTTTCTCTTGGCACAACCCTTGCGACCTCTTTGCGCTGTATGCGCGCAACGCGTTGCGCATGCTCGTTCGCTTAAAAGAGAGGATGGGGTCGGCCATGTCGGTTACAAGAAGATTCATGTTGCGCGCCGCCGGCGCGATGGTGGGCGGGGCGTTGGCTCTGTCCTCTTTCGCCGCCCGCGCCGAGGATACGATCAAGGTAGGGATTCTCCATTCGCTTTCCGGCACGATGGCGATCAGCGAAACGACGCTGAAAGACGTCATGCTGATGCTGATCGACGAACAGAACAAGGCCGGCGGCGTGCTCGGCAAGAAGCTCGAGCCCGTCGTCGTCGACCCCGCGTCGAACTGGCCGCTGTTCGCCGAAAAAGCCAAGGAACTCATCGCCAAGGACAAGGTGTCCGTGGTGTTCGGCTGCTGGACCTCGGTGTCGCGCAAGTCCGTGCTGCCGGTCTTCAAGGAGCTCGAACTCGATCCTGTTCTATCCGGTCCAATACGAGGGCGAGGAATCCGAGCGCAACGTGTTCTACACGGGCGCGGCGCCGAACCAGCAGGCGATCCCCGCCGTCGATTACCTGATGGGCGAGGACGGCGGTTCGGTGAAGCGCTGGGTGCTCGAGGGCACCGACTACGTCTATCCGCGCACCACCAACAAGATCCTGGCCGCATACCTGAAGGTCAAGGGCGTGCCGGACGAAGACGTGATGATCAACTATACGCCGTTCGGCTTCTCCGACTGGCAGACCGAAGTCTCGAAGATCAAGGCGTTCGGTTCGGCCGGCAAGAAGACGGCGGTCGTCTCGACCATCAACGGCGACGCCAACGTTCCTTTCTACAAGGAACTCGGCAACCAGGGCATCAAGGCGACAGACATTCCGGTTGTCGCCTTCTCGGTCGGCGAAGAAGAACTCGCGGGCCTCGACGCCAAGCCGCTCGTCGGCCATCTCGCCGCCTGGAACTATTTCCAGACGATCGATACGCCGCTCAACAAGGAATACATTGAGAAGTGGCGCGCTTTCACCAAGAACCCGAAGCGCACCTTCAACGACCCGATGGAAGCGCACGTGATCGGCTTCCGCATGTGGGTCAAGGCGGTCGAGAAAGCCGGCTCGTTCGATCCTGACAAGGTGATCGACGCGCTGATCGGCGTTTCGGCGCCGAACCTGACCGGCGGCTATTCGACGATGATGCCCAACCACCACATCACCAAGCCGGTGTATATCGGCGAGATCCAGGCGGACGGCCTCATCAACTCGGTGTGGAACACCCCGGGCACCGTGGTCGCCAACGAATGGTCGCCCTACCTCGAAGGCTCCAAGGACCTGATCGCCGACTGGCGCCATCCGATGAATTGCGGCAACTTCAACGTCAAGACCGGCAAGTGCGGCGGCTGACTTAAAGAGAAATAGCATCGGACGCGTGGGGTTGACCTCGTTCTCCCCCTCCCCCGCTAGCGGGGGAGGGTCGGGGTGGGGGCGTCCACCGCGCTCGGTGTCTCATGTAAAGCGACTAAACGTCGTGCGCTCCCGCCCCCACCCTTGCCCTCCCCCGCTCGCGGGGGAGGGGACGGCAAGCGGACGTGATATAAGAGCTGTCGCGTAGCGTGGCCGCCGGCTCACGAACCAATAGCGAGTGCAATGCCTAGGTCGTTCGTACGCTGGTTGCTCGTTCTTCTGTTGGCCATCGGCGCTTCGGCGGCCCGCGCGGACGCCCTCGACGACACGCTGGCGAGGTTCCAACAGGACAAGTTTCCGGAGACCGCGAAGGCGATCGGCGAACTCGCCGTGAGCGGCGCCAACAACGCCTCGGCGATTCTGGACGCGCTCGGCGACGGCCGCCTCCTCATCGATCCCGCCAATCATCTGCTGCTCTATAAGACGGCGAGCGGCGACATCATCAACGCCCGCACCAACGAGAAGCTCGCCGGCGTCGACGCCTCGAGCTTCAAGAAGGTGCGCGTCAACAATGGGCTGCGCGCGGCGATCGACGCGGCGATCGGTTCCCTGACGCTTGCCAATCCCGATCCGCAAAAGCGCATCGAGGCGGCGCAAGCCGTGTTCAGGTCGCGCGATCCGAAGGCGCTGCCGGCGATCACGGCGGCGCTCGCCAAGGAGACCAACGAAAGCGCAAGGGCGGCGCTCGAACAGGCGCGCGCGGCGATCCTCATCGGCGATGCCGCCGCTTCTCCCGCCGACCGCCTCGCGGCCATCGCCGCCCTGAAGGCGCGCGGCGATCAGGATGCGGAATCCCTGCTCGGCGAGGTCATCGACAAGACCGACAATGCCGAGATCAAGGCCGCCGCCCAATCGGCGCTGTCGTCCGTCAACACGACGCTGCAGCTCTGGGAACTGGTGCAGAACGTCTGGTACGGCGTTTCCGCCTCGTCGGTGCTGCTGCTCGCGGCGATCGGGCTCGCCATCACCTTCGGCGTCATGGGCGTCATCAACATGGCGCATGGCGAAATGGTGATGATTGGCGCCTACACGACCTTCGTCGTGCAGAGCCTGCTGCCGCCTTGGCTTTCGGAATGGTCGCTCGCGATCGCGCTGCCGCTGGCCTTCGTGGTTTCCGGACTCGTCGGCGTGCTGATCGAGCGGCTCGTCATCCAGTTTCTCTACACGCGACCGCTGGAATCGCTGCTCGCCACCTGGGGCGTTTCGCTGATCCTCCAGCAGGCGGTGCGCACGATCTTTGGCGCCAACAACCGGCTCGTCGCCGCGCCCCATTTCATGTCGGGCTCGTTCCAGCTCGGCGGCCTGTCGATCGGCTCGGGGCGGATGTGGATCATCGCGCTGTCGATCCTGGTGTTCTTCGCGCTGCAGCTCGTGCTGCGCGCCACCCCGTTCGGCCTGCGCATGCGCGCGGTGACGCAGAACCGCCGCATGGCCTCCGCGATGGGTATTTCGACTAACCTCATCGACATGTTCGCCTTCGCGCTCGGCTCGGGCATCGCGGGCATTGCCGGCGTCGCGCTGTCGCAAATCGACAACGTCTCGCCCAATCTCGGCCAGGGCTACATCATCGACAGCTTCATGGTCGTCGTGCTCGGCGGCGTCGGCAATCTTTGGGGCACGCTGCTCGGCGCGCTGGTGCTGGGCCTCGCCAACAAGCTGCTCGAGCCGTTCATCGGCGCGGTGCTCGCCAAGATCCTGCTGCTGGTGCTCATCATCCTGTTCATCCAGAAGCGTCCGCGCGGCCTGTTCGCGCTCAAAGGTCGCGCGGTCGAGGCCTGACATGAAGCACTCGCTGACCCGCCTCGACTGGCTGGGCTACGTCTTTCTCGTGCTCGCGATCGGCTCGGCGATCGTGGTGCCGATCCTCGCGCTTGGCGTCGACAAATCCTCGGCCTTCTACATTCCGCCCTATGTGGTCGCGCTGCTCGGCAAATATATCTGCTACGCGATCCTCGCCCTCGCGCTCGATCTCGTCTGGGGCTATTGCGGCATTCTCTCGCTCGGCCATGGCGCGTTCTTCGCGCTCGGCGGCTATGCGATGGGCATGTATCTGATGCGCCAGATCGGCGCGCGCGGCGTCTACGCCAATCCGCTGCTGCCCGACTTCATGGTGTTCCTCAACTGGAAGTCGCTGCCTGTCGCCTGGTGGGGCTTCAACTGGTTCCCCTATGCCGCGCTTATGGTGATGCTGGTTCCGGGCCTGCTCGCCTTCGCCTTCGGCTGGTTCGCGTTCCGCTCGCGCGTCACCGGCGTCTATCTCTCGATCATCACGCAGGCGATGACCTACGCCCTGAAACTCGCCTTCTTCCGCAACGATTTCGGCTTCGGCGGCAACAACGGCCTGACCGACTTCAAGGACATTTTGGGCATCAACGTGCAAGCCGACGCAACGCGCGCGGGACTGTTTTCCATCTCCATGCTCGCGCTGGCGCTCGCCTTCGTGCTCTCCAAGGCGATCGTCTCCTCCAAATACGGAAAGACGGTCATCGCCATCCGCGATGCGGAGAGCCGGGTGCGATTCCTCGGCTATCGCGTAGAAAACTATAAGCTGTTCGTGTTCGTGGTCTCCGCCGTCATGGCGGGCATCGCGGGCGCGCTCTACGTGCCGCAGGTCGGCATCATCAACCCCTCGGAATTCGACCCCGCCAATTCGATCGAGGCGGTGATCTGGGTGGCGGTCGGCGGACGCGGCACGCTGATCGGCGCGGCGCTCGGCGCGATACTCGTCAACTTCGCCAAGACCTATTTCACCGGCGCCTTCCCCGAATACTGGCTGTTCGCGCTCGGCGGCCTGTTCGTTCTGGTGACGCTGTTCCTGCCCCGAGGCATTCTGGGTCTGGCGCTCGCCCGCTCCGCGCCGAAGACGCCGGCCAAGCCCGAGACGCCTGATCCCGCCTCGGCCGCCGTCCGCGAGGCCTCGTCGTGACCGACAATCCGCTGCTCACGGCCTCGCTGCTCTATCTCGACGGCGTCGCCGTATCCTTCGACGGCTACAAGGCTTTGCGCGGGCTCTCGCTGATCCTCGCGCCGGGAGAAATGCGCGCCATCATCGGCCCGAACGGGGCCGGCAAGACCACTATGATGGACGTCATCACCGGCAAGACGCGGCCGGACGAAGGCGACGTCTATTTCGAGGGCCGCCACGATCTCACCGGTCTCGACGAGACGGAGATCGCCGAGCTTGGCATCGGCAGAAAATTCCAGAAGCCGACGGTGTTCGAGAACCACACCGTCGACGACAATATCCTGCTCGCCGCCAAATCGCCGCGCGGCGTCTACGCCACTTTGTTTGGAGGGCGGGGCCAGCGCGAGCGGGAGACGATCGACCGCATCCTCGGCGTCACCCGCCTCGGCGACGAGCGCCACAGGCTCGCCGGCTCGCTGTCGCATGGCCAGAAACAATGGCTCGAGATCGGCATGCTGCTCGCGCAGGACCCGAAACTGCTGCTGGTTGATGAGCCCGTCGCCGGCATGACCGACGCCGAGACGGCCAAGACCGCCGAACTCCTGAAGGAGATCGCCAGGAGCCATTCGGTCGTCGTCGTCGAGCACGACATGGCGTTCGTGCGCGAGCTCGGCGTCAAGGTGACAGTGCTGCACGAGGGCTCGGTGCTCGCCGAAGGCACGCTCGATCAGGTCAGCGCCGACGAGCGCGTCGTCGAAGTCTATCTCGGGCGGTGACATGCTGAGCGTCGAATCGATCGATCTGTTCTACGGCGCCGCGCAGGCCTTGCGCTCGGTCTCGCTGAAGGCCGAAATTGGCCGCGTGACGACGGTGCTCGGCCGCAACGGGGTGGAAAATCCTCGCTGCTGCGCGCCATCATCGGCCATCAGGCGATCGCCTCGGGCGCGATCAAATGGCAGGGCGAGGACGTCAAGGGACTCGCGCCGCATCAGCGCGCGCGGCGCGGCTTCGGCTACGTGCCGCAGGGCCGCGAGATCTTCCCTTTGCTGACGGTGAAGGAAAATCTCGTCACCGGCTATGCCGCCGTGCCGCGCGAAAAGCGCTTCGTCGACGACGAGATCTTCAGTCTGTTTCCCGTGCTCGGCGAGATGCTCGGCCGTCGCGGCGGCGACCTCTCCGGCGGCCAGCAGCAGCAGCTCGCCATCGCCCGCGCGCTCGTCACGCGCCCAAAACTGCTGGTGCTCGACGAGCCGACGGAGGGCATTCAGCCTTCCATCATCAAGGACATCGGCCGCGCCATTCTCTATCTCAGAGACAAAGGAGAGATGGCGATCGTCGTCGTCGAGCAATATTTCGAATGGGCCCGCGACATCGCCGACGATTACGCCGTGATGGACCGCGGCGCCGTGGTGCTCGCCGGCGAACGCAAGGATATGGTCGAGAGCGAGGTGAGGCGCAGGCTGTCGGTGTAGAGCCTGTAGCCGAGGTCGCCGACGCTCCAGGAGGGTCGGCGTCCACGCCGACCCGTACACCCTCGTCGGCCTGGAGGCTCCATTCAGGTCTCGACCAGCCCGCCCAGATCGCCGCTCTCGCGCCTCGCATTATGCGGCTCGGAGAGATAATCGTTCGAGCGCATTTCGATGAGGCGCGAGGCGGCGCGGGCGAACTCGAATTTTTCGGCGCCGTCCAGCGCGGCGCCCAGCGTCTCGGGCTCGGCCTCGGCGGAGGCGACGAGTTTTACCCTCGCGTCATAGAGCGCGTCGATCAAAGTGATGAAGCGCTTGGCCTCATTGCGCTCGCTCGTCTTCAGCACCGGGAATGCGGTCGACGAACAATGTCGCGAATTCGCTCGCGATCTCCAGGAAATCGGCCGAGCCCGAGCGGCTCGCGGCACAGATCGTCGAAGCTGAAGCGGGCGACGAGTCGACGGCCTCAGGGACATGCACGGCGCGCCCGAGCAGGGGCAGATCGCGCGGCGCCCGTGCGGCGCGCCTGTCAAGCGCGAGGAAGGCGGCGTCCATCGCCGCCTCGTGCGGCGTCGGCGGGGCAATACCAGACCGGCGCGCGGGTCAGTTTTTGCAGGCGGTAGTCGGTCTGCGCGCCGAGCTGAGACGATCTCCATCCGCTCGGCCAGCAGATCGAGAAAGGGCAGGAACAGCGCGCGGTTGAGGCCGTCCTTGTAGAGGTCCTGCGGCGCGACATTGGACGTCGCGACCACCACGACGCCCGCCGCGAACAGCGCGCCGAACAGCCGCGCCAGGATCATCGCGTCGGCGATGTCGCGCACCGCGAATTCATCGAAGCACAGCAGCGAGGCCTCGGCGGCGAGTGCGGCGGCGACCGGCGCGATCGGGTCATCGCCCTCGACCTCGCCGCGCTTCTTAGTTTGGCGCCAGGCGTGGATGCGCGCGATGCACGTCGCGCCATGAAGGCATGGAAATGCGCGCGGCGCTTCGGCTGCAACTTCGACCGCTTCATAAAACAGGTCCATCAGGAACGTTTTGCCGCGCCCGACCTCGCCATGAATGTAGAGCCCACGCGGCGGCGCCTGCGGCTTGAGGCCGATAAGCCGGCCGAACACGCTGGGCTTCTGGGCGGGACGATAGCCGGAAAGCTCAGCGGCCAGCGCATCGAGCCGCTCGGCAAGTTCCGCCTGCGCCGGGTCGGGCTCGATGCGGCCTTCTTCGATCAGCGCCCGGTAGCGCGCCAAAACCTCGCCCATCAGCTGAGGCCGCACCCTCGGCTCGGGGGCGTCCGCTGAACCATGCTCATCGCAATCCTGTCTGGCGGCGCTCGCCGCGTCGGGTTGGTTCTCCATTCTCAGAGGCTCGATGTCAAAGGCGTCGGGGCGCCTTTATAGGCGCGGGGCTTGGCAGACAATTGATAAATGGGGTGTCTCTCGACCACCGCGGTCAACGACCGCGGCTGCAGCGGGCGCTCGTTAACGACGGGCGGCCGCCGCAAGCTCCAGACGAGGAATCAGGCGCAGCATGATTAACGGAGCGGCCGAGCGCCGCCATCCGGAGAGACTGTCTTGACCGTGGCCCTGGTGAAGCCGCCGCAGACTGCGGCCCACGACGACGGCGCGCCCGCGATCGTGGCGACCGTCGACGCCGCGCAGGCGGCCGCCCGCGTAGAAATCTGGCGAGCGAGCGACGCCGCCTTCGACGCCTGGCTGAAGCAGGGCGAGACGGAAGCGACGGCGCTGAGGCGAATGGCGCTGGGGCGTTGGTCGAACGGCAATCCGCGCCTCGCCAGCGTGATGCTCGCCACCGCCGTCGCGATCGACGCAGCGCGGTCCGGATGCTGGCTCGATCTCGGCTTCACGCTGCAGGCGATCGGCGAGATGCGCCAGGCCGTGCTCGCCTTGCAAAAGGGACTGGCGCTCGAGCCTGGCGCGGCGCGCGGATGGCTCGCGCTCGGGCTTGTCGCCAATCAACTCGGCGACGCCGAACGCGCCGAGCAGGCTTTTGAAGCGGCGCTGCAAGGCGATCCCTCGCTTTCCGACGCGGCGTTCGGGCTCGGCCTCGTCGCGTTCGACCGGCGCCGCTACGCCAAGGCCGCCGCGGCTTTCCGGCAGGCGCTCGACCTTGGCGCGACGATGCCGATCGCCCGGGTAGGGCTCGGCCAGTCGCTGTTCTTCCTCGGCGAGTTCGCGGAAGCGGCGCGCGAGCTCCGCACTGCTGTCGCGGCTGGCGCCGAGGCGAGCTTGATCCGCCGCGCGGCGCTCGCCAACTATATCGCCGAGGCGCTCAAGGGCGACTTCGCCGCAGCCGACCGCCTCTATGAGGAGATTGCCGGCGCCGGCGGCGGAGGAGGCAAGCGCGGTCGCGTTCAGCGCGTTCAAGATTTCTCGGCGCCTACGGCCATCGCGCCGAAGCGCTCGCCCTTGCCGAGGCGCGGATGACGGCCCGCCGCGTGGACCCGGAACAGCGCTACCTTTGCGCGGCTATGGCGGGAGAGGCGGCCGAACGCGCGCCCGCGGACTATCTCGTCGCGCATTTTGACAGCTTCGCGCATGAATTCGACCATCAACTGGTTGAAGTGCTCGGTTACAACGCGCCTCGGCTATTGCTGGAGCTCTTGGGACGTAATGCGGCGGGCCCGAGGCGCGTTCTCGACCTCGGCTGCGGCACGGGCCTCGCGGGAGCGCTGTTGCGCGAAGGGCGCGACCGTCTCGTCGGCGTGGACCTCTCGCCGCGCATGCTCGCCAAGGCCGGCGAGCGACAGGTTTATGACGAACTCGTCAACGGCGACCTCGTCGAGTTCCTGCGAACGACTTCCGAGCGTTTCGACCTGCTGTTCGCGGCGGATACGTTGATCTATTTCGGCAATCTGAAACCCGTGTTCGCGGGCGCGGCGCGCGTGATGGCGGCGGGCGCGCTGTTCGCCTTCAATATCGAGACCACCAATTGGGGCGCGTATGAAGTCACGCCCTCCGGACGGTTCGCCCATGATCTCAGCCATGTGTCCGAGGTCGGGGCGCCCTGGTTCCGCGTCCGCCGCTTCCGGCGGGCGGATCTGAGGCGGGAAGGGGTAGTTGCGACGCGCGGCGCGCTGGTCGTGATGGAGCGGCGCGGTTTCGTCAGCCGTCAGTCGGCGTTCGCGGCCTCGCCCGCCACTCGGGCCGCGTGAGCGCCATCAGCGTGAGGTCGCGTCGGCGGCCGTCGGGCCCCAGATAGGCCTCGCGTAAAATTCCGTCTTCGCTGAAGCCGAGTTTCGCGTAGGCCCGCCGGGCGCGGAGGTTTTCCTGAAAGCAGTCGAGATAGAAGCGGTGGGCCGCCGTCGAAGCGAAGGCCCAGTCGATGACCAGCGGCGAGGAACGCAGTGCCACGGCCGGCGCCAGGCTCATCGACCGCTATGCGTTTCAGGTAAAGGTTGCCATGCGCGTCCGTAAGGTCGCGCAGGATGGCGAACGCGAAGGGGGTCGCGATCGCGTCGAGACCAAGGAGGTAGGCATAAGTCGGCGACGCCAGCATAAGTTCGTGCTCGTCGCGCGGCGAGCGGCCGACATAGGCCTCGTATCCGGGCCGTCGCTCCAGCGCCATGACGGCGTCGAGGTCGGCGAGGCTTGCTCGCCGCAGAACGACCGCCGATCGTGATGCCGATTTGCCATGACCTGAAAAGGGGATGACAACGCCCCGCAAATGGCAATATAAAAGCCGCGTGGTGATTTGGCCGGCCGGCTTGCAGCCACGTTAAATAAATCGCTAAAGGGCCGTGTGCGGACCTCCAGGCGATTTCGTTTTCGTTTCGGTGACCGCGATGCCCATCAAGATACCCGACGGGCTCCCCGCCTATCAGGCCCTGCTCGAAGAGGGCGTGCGCGTGATGACGGAGGCGGTCGCTGTCCGCCAGGACATCCGCCCGATGCAGATCGGGCTGCTCAATCTGATGCCGAACAAGATCAAGACCGAGTTGCAGATGGCGCGCCTGCTCGGCGCTTCGCCGCTGCAGATCGAACTGTCGCTGATCCGGCTCGGCGGCCACAAGCCGAAGCACACCTCGGAAGATCACATGATGACCTTCTACCGGCCTTGGGAGGAGGCGAAGGACCGAAAAATTCGACGGCTTTCTCGTCACCGGCACGCCGCTCGAGACGATCCCTTACGAGGACGTCACCTATTGGGACGAGATGCAGCGCATCTTCGATTGGACCCGCACCAACGTCCATTCGACCATGAACGTCTGCTGGGGCGCGATGGCCGCCCTCTACCACTTCCATGGAGTCGCAAAGCACGTACTCCCGGAAAAGGCTTTCGGGGTGTTCCGGCAGACGGTCGTCAGGCCGCATTCGCCCTATCTGGCCGGCTTTTCCGACGAATTCGCGATCCCCGTGTCTCGCTGGGCCGAGATAAAAGTGGAGGACCTGCGCAACCGTCCGGACGTGTCCCTGCTTTGCTTCTCGGAGAAGGGCGCCTCGATCCTCGAAGAGGGGCGGGGGAAACGCCTCTACGTGCTGGACCATCTCGAATATGACGCGGAATCGCTGGCGGATGAGTATTTCCGCGACGTGAAGGCGAACGTGCCGATCAAGCTGCCGCTCGATTATTTTCCGGACAACGACACGAAAGTCCGCGCCGCCGAACCGCTGGCGCGCGCACGGCCACCTGCTCATGTCGAACTGGATCAACGAGATGTACCAGACGACGCCGTACCATCTGGAGGAAATCGGCTACAACGGGCGCTGATGCGCACTATCTTGCATATTGTGGTGAGACATGCATTATAACGCATAAGGACAACAAAACCCCGCGCTGGCGGGCGAGGAAGTGCTCATGGTCGCCATTGCCGACAACGCGGCGGTCTTTTTCGTCGACCGCCACGCCTCAGGGGCGCTTGCGGAAAAGCGCGTCTTCATCGAGGCCGCAGGCCTCAAGCGCTCGATCACCTACGCGGAGCTGGCCCGAGAGAGCGACCGGATGGTCGACTTCTTCGCCCGCCACGGCCTCGAACATGAGACGCGCGTCGCGCTGCTGCTGCTCGACCAGATCGAGTTTCCGATTTGCTTCTGGGGCGCGCTGAAGGCGGGCGTTCAGCCCGTCGCGCTCAACACGCTGCTGGCGACCGACGTCTATCGCGTCATCCTCGCCGACTGCCGCGCACGCGTCCTGTTCGTCTCGCACGAGCTCTATCCGGCCATCGCGCCGCTCGTCGGCGCGCTGCCGCATCTGCGCCAGGTGTTCGTGGTCGGCGGCGAGACGCCGGCCGGCGCGCAAGACTTCGCCAGCGCCTTTGCGCCCTGCCAGCCGCGCCCGACGCTTGCGGTTTCCCCCGACGAGACCGCGTTCTGGCTCTATTCTTCGGGCTCGACGGGTCAGCCGAAAGGGGTGCGCCACGTCCATTCGAGCCTCAAATACACGGCTGACACCTATGGCGCCGAGGTGCTCGGCATCCAGGAAAGCGATGTCGTCTTTTCGGCGGCGAAGTTCTTCTTCGCCTACGGGCTCGGCAATTCAATGACCTTCCCGATGTCGGTCGGCGCGTCGACCTTGATCTTCAATGGCCGCCCGACGCCGCAAAGCGTAGGCGAGATCCTCGATTCCTTCAAGCCGACGGTTTTCTGCGGCGTTCCAACCCTCTATGCGGCGATGTGCGCGGAAATGGAGGCTGGGCGCGTGCGTTTCGAGGCGCCCCTGCGCCGCTGCATTTCCGCCGGCGAAGCGCTGCCGCAGGAGGTCGGACAGCGCTGGCGCCACCTAACCGGCGTCGACATTCTGGACGGCGTCGGCTCCACCGAAATGCTGCACATCTTTTTGTCGAACCGCCCCGGCGACGTGGTCTACGGCACGTCCGGCGTCGCAGTGCCCGGCTACGACCTCCGCCTCGTCGACGAGAACGATAGCGAAGTGGCCGAGGGCGGCATCGGCGAACTCGTCGTGCGCGGCGCCTCGGCCGCGCAGGATTACTGGAACCGGCGCGCCCAGAGCCGCTCGACCTTTCGCGGCCACTGGACCCACACTGGCGACAAATACGAGAGGCTGGCTGGCGGGCGCTTCCGCTACTGCGGCCGCACCGACGACATGTTCAAGGTCAGCGGCATCTGGGTCTCGCCCTTCGAGGTCGAGGCCGCGCTGATCGCGCATCCGCTGGTGCTCGAAGCCGCCGTCGTGCCTAAGCACGACAGCGATGGGCTCGAAAAACCCCGCGCCTTCGTGGTGCTCAAATCCGGCGAGCCCTCGGAGGCGCTGGAGGCGGAGCTGAAGGAGCTCGTCAAGGAACGGATCGGCAAGTGGAAATATCCACGCTGGATCGTGTTCGCCACGGAGCTGCCGAAGACCGCGACCGGCAAGATTCAGCGCTTCAAGCTGAAGGAGGGTTGAGTGGCCTGGGCCTGGGGCGACAACGCTCTCGTCATCGACGGCCGCAGGCTCGAATGCGCCTGCTTCGGGCCGCCGCCTGGCGAAGCGCCGACGCTCGTGCTGCTGCACGAGGGCCTCGGCTGCCTCGCGCTCTGGCGCGACTTCCCCCAAAAACTGCAGGCGGCGACCGGCTTCGGCGTGTTCGTCTATTCGCGCTTCGGCTACGGCGCCTCCGACACGGTCCTCTGCCGCGCCCGCTCGACTATATGACGCGCGAGGCGTCGACGTGCTGCCAAGAATTCTCGACGCCATCGGTTTTACGCGCGGCGTGCTTGTCGGGCACAGCGACGGCGCGACGATCGCGGCGATCCACGCCGGCTCCGTCGAGGATTTCCGGGTGCGCGGCCTCGTGCTGATGGCGCCGCATTTCTTCACCGAACCCGGCGGCCTGGCCTCGATCCGCGCGGCGCGCGCTGCCTACGAGCAGGGCGATCTGAAGCGCAGGCTGGCGCGCTATCACAGCGACGTCGAGGCCGCGTTTCCGCGGCTGGTGCGACTCCTGGCTCGATCCCGGCTTCGAAAGCTGGAACGTCGCCGACGTCATCGACTACTGGCGCGTGCCGGCGCTGGTGATCCAGGGACGCGACGACGAATATGGCACGCTCGCGCAAGTCAGAGAGATCGAGACGCGCGCCTATTCTCCGGTCGACACGCTCGTTCTCGACGGAGTCAAGCATCATCCGCACCTCGAGGCGCCGGAGGCGACGTTGCGGGAGATCGCGGAGTTTTGCGCACGGTTGGAGCGGATTGAGGCGGCGAGGCCGGAGATGGTGGCGGCGCTCGTGCATGGCGAGGAATGATGCATCATAATGCATATTGCGGCCGCCTGAAAAGTTTCTCGTTTAGCGCGCACGTAACTCAGCCGTCCCCTCCCCCGCTCGCGGGGGAGGGCGAGGGTGAGGGCGGTTCTGACGTAATTTCGTGAGTTTCGTCAGAAATTTATGCACCCCATAACCCCCACCCCGGCCCTCCCCCGCGAAGCGGGGGAGGGGGCGGATAGCGAGCGGGCGGTATTCGGATCCACGAAAAATGCACTCTAATGCACTTTTCACTTGTCATCGCCAAAAAATGCATTATGATGCACATAACAAGCCAAGAACCCTCAGGGGAGACCTGCCGTGCGCATCGATTTCCAGACCGAGCCTTCGCGATACAGGCACTGGCGCGTCGCCTATGACGGGCCGGTCGCCACGCTCTGCATGGACGTCGACGAAAACGGCGGGTTGTTCGAGGGCTATCAGCTCAAACTCAACTCCTACGATCTCGGCGTCGACATCGAGCTCGCCGACGCCGTGCAGCGGATGCGCTTCGAGCATCCGGAAGTGGGCGCGGTCGTGCTGCGCTCGGGCAAGGAGCGGGTGTTCTGCGCCGGCGCCAACATCCGCATGCTCGGCGGCGCGACGCATGCGCACAAGGTCAACTTCTGCAAGTTCACCAACGAAACCCGCAACACGTTCGAGGCGGCGGGCGCGGAGTCCGGCCAGCCCTACATCTGCGCGGTCAAGGGCTCCTGCGCGGGCGGCGGCTACGAGCTGGCGCTCGCCTGCGACCACATCATGCTCGCCGACGACGGCTCGACCTCGGTCTCGCTGCCCGAGGCGCCGCTGCTCGCCGTGCTGCCGGGCACCGGCGGCCTCACCCGCGTCACCGACAAGCGCAAGGTGCGCCGCGATCTCGCCGACGTGTTCTGCACGATCGAGGAGGGCGTGAAGGGCAAGCGCGCCGCTCGAATGGCGGCTGGTCGACGAGAGTCGTCGCCCAACAGCCGATTCGAGGAGACGGTCGCGCGCGCGCGCCCGCGAATTCGCGCAGCGGTCCGGCGACAAGGCGAGCGCGCGCGGCGTCGAGCTGACGCCGCTCGATCGCGGCCTTCGCCGAGGACGGTGCGTCAGCTATTCGCTGGTTGAAGTGCAGGTCGACCGCGGCGAAGGCCGTGGCGACGATCACGCTTGCACGGCCCCGACGAGGACGCGCCCGCTTCCGTCGAGGCGCTGCACGCCGAAGGCGCGCGAGACCTGAGCGCTGCGGCTCGCGCGCGAACTCGACGACGCGCTGCTGCATCTGCGCCTCAACGAACTCGAACTCGGCGTCGTCGTCTTCAAGTCGCGAGGGCGACGCGGCCAAGGTGCTCGCGCACGAGGCATTTCCTCGATCGCGCATCGCGGCGACGATTGGTTGGCGCGCGAGATCCTGCTCTATTGGAAGCGCGTGCTGAAGCGCATCGACCTGACTTCGCGCTCGCTGGTCGCGCTGATCGAGAACGGCTCGTGCTTCGCCGGGTCTGCTCGCCGAGATCGCGTTCGCCTGCGACCGCAGCTATATGATGAAGGGCGCGTTCGAGGGCGACAATCGCGCCGCCCGCGACGATCACGCTCGGCGAAGGCAATTTCGGGCCTTATCCCGATGTCGAACGGCCTGACGCGGCTGCAGACGCGCTTCCTCGGCGAACCCGAGGCGGTCGAAGCGGCGCGCGGCAGAGATCGGCGAGCCGCTCGACGCGCGAAGCGGCGACGCGGCTCGGGCTCGTCACCTTCGCCTTCGACGACATCGATTGGGAGGACGAGGTGCGCATCTTCCTGGAGGAGCGCGCGAGCTTCTCGCCCGACGCGATGACCGGCCTGGAGGCGAACCTGCGCTTTCGCCGGGCCGGAGACGATGGAGACGCGCATCTTCGGCCGCCTCACCGCCTGGCAGAACTGGATCTTCCAGCCGCCCCAACGCGGTCGGCGAGAAGGGCGCGCTGAAGCGCTACGGCACCGGCGTGCGCGGCGAATTCGACCGCGCGCCGGGTGTGATCGAACATCCAGAACTCGAGGAGACGGATACATGACTGATACTCGTCAACGTCAACTACGACACGCTGATCCCCAACAATGTCGGCCTGTCGTCCGACCGGCGCGTGCTGAAGGCGCTGGAGAAATGGCATCCCGGCTACATCAACTGGTGGAACGAGCTGATCCCCGAGCGCTTCCAGAAGAGCCCGGTCTATCTGCGCACCGCGGTCAGCGTCGATCCCAAGGGCTGGGCGAAATTCGACTATGTGAAGATGCCGGAATATCGCTGGGGCGTGCTGCTCGCGCCGCAGGTCGAGGACCGCCGCATTCCCTGCGGCGAGCACGCCGGCGAGAAGGCCTGGCAGGAGGTGCCCGGCGAATATCGCGCGCATGCTGCGCCGCCTCATCGTCATCCAGGGCGACACCGAGCCGGCGAGCGTCGAGCAGCAGCGCTTCCTCGGCCTCACCGCGCCCTCGCTCTACGACATGCGCAACCTGTTCCAGGTCAATGTCGAGGAAGGCCGCCATCTCTGGGCGATGGTTTATCTGTTGCACAAATATTTCGGCGCCGACGGCCGCGACGAGGCCGACGATCTGCTGCGCCGCAGCTCCGGCTCGGAGGAGGCGCCGCGCATGCTCGGCGCCTTCAACGAGGCGACGCCGGACTGGCTGTCGTTCTTCATGTTCACCTACTTCACCGATCGCGACGGCAAGATGCAGCTCGAAGGCCTCGCGCAATCCGGCTTCGATCCGCTGTCGCGCACCTGCCGCTTCATGCTGACCGAGGAGGCGCATCACATGTTCGTCGGCGAGACCGGCGTCGGGCGCACCATCGAGCGCACCTGCGAGGCGATGAAGGCCGCGGGCATCGAGGATCCCTACGACATCGAGCGCGTGCGCGCGCTCGGCGTCATCGATCTGCCGACCATCCAGAAGAAGCTCAACCTGCATTACACGCTGTCGCTCGATCTGTTCGGCCAGGAGGTCTCGACCAACGCGGCCAACGCGTTCAACGCCGGCATCAAGGGCCGCTACATGGAGCACCGGCTCGAGGACGACCACAAGCTGAGCGGCGCGACCTACGCCGGTCTGCCGGTCGTCGAGGACGGCAATCCGCGTCATGCAGACGTGCCCGCGCTGACCGCGATCAACATGCGGCTGCGCGACGACTACACGCGCGACGCGGCCGGCGGCGTCGGGCGCTGGAACAAGATCATCGAGAAGGCGGGCATCAAGTTCGAGCTGAAGCTGCCGCACGAGGCGTTCAACCGCAAGATCGGCGTGTTCGCCGACAAGCCGATCAGCCCCGAAGGCGAGCTGCGTCGACGGCGCGGACTATGACGCCGGCGTCGCGCGATGGCTGCCCAACCACGGCCGACGGCGAGTTCATCCAGTCGCTGATGAAACCCTGCTGCGAGCCCGGCCAATACGCCGCGTGGATCGCGCCGCCCAAGGTCGGCATCGACAACAAGCCCGGCGATTTCGAATACGTGAAGCTGCATATGGCGTGAGGTCGACAGCGCGCCGCCGTCATCGCCGAGCTGTCGCGAGGCAGATCCGGCGTTGGGGTGAGAGCGATGGGGCCTCGCGTCGGCGCTCGCGCATCAGCGAGCGACGACGACCGACGTCCCGCAGCTGGATCGCTCTCGCCGGCGAAGCGGCGAGACGGCAGGGCGCATGCGGAGAGGCAAGCCGATGAACAAGCCCGTCAAACAACATCTGATCGATCCGGAAATCTGCATCCGCTGCTACACCTGCGAAGTCGACGTGCCCGATCGGCGCGATCGAGCACGACGACGGTCAATGTCGTGGTCGAGGCCGACACCTGCAATTTCTGCATGGACTGCATTCCCGTGTGCCCGACCGGCTCGATCGACGACTGGCGCGTCGTCGACACGCCCTATTCGCTCGACGAGCAGTATCGGTTGGAGCGAGCTGCCGGCCGCAGCGACCGCTCGCGCCGAGCGCGGCGAGCCGATCGAGGCGCATGACGCCGACGTCGCAGCGCTGCTCGCCGAAGCCCATGCCGGCGCGGGCGGCAAAACGCGCGCGCCGCGCTCCGCCGACCAAGCCGACCGTCAATCTCTACACGCTCGGCAAGCCGGCTCGAGGCGACCGTGCAGGGCAATTACCGCCTGACCGCTGAGGGCGCCGACAACGACGTGCGCCACATCATTCTCGATTTCGGCGCGCAGCCGTTCCCCGTGCTCGAAGGCCAGAGCCTCGGCGTCATCGCGCCCGGCCTCGACGCGCAAGGGCAAGCCGCATCTGCCGCGCCTCTATTCCGTCTCGAGCCCGCGCGACGGCGAACGGCCGAATTTCAACAACGTCTCGCTTGACCGTGAAGCGCGACCCGCGGCGGCGTCTGCTCCAACTATTTCTGCGATCTCAACAAGGGCGACAAGGTCGAAGCTCGACCGGGCCGTTCGGCGCGACGTTCCTGATGCCCAACGATCCGAACGCGCGGCTGCTGATGATCTGCACCGGCACGGGCTCGGCGCCGTTCCGCGCCTTCACCATGCGCCGCCAGCGTGAGGGCGCGGAGTATGCCGGCGCCGATGACGCTGTTCTTCGGCGCGCGCCGCCGGACAGCCTGCCCTATTTCGGCCCGCTCGCCAAAGTGCCCGACAGCATGCTGCGCAAGCATTTCGTCTTCAGCCGCGTCGCCGGCGCGCCCAAGACATACGTGCAGGACAAGCTGCGGCGAACGCGAGGAGGAGATCGCCGGACTGCTCGCCGATCCGCAAGCGCATGTCTACGTCTGCGGCCTGCGCGGCATGGAGCAGGGCGTCGAGAAGGCGCTCGGCAACATCGCCGAAGGTCAGGGCCTGTCCTGGTCTGCGCTGAAGCGAGGCTATGCGCGAGGAGGGGCGCTATCACATCGAGACTTACTGATAACCGGGCTTCGACGCCCTCCGTGTCATCCCCGCGAAAGCGGGGATCCAGTGTGTGATGCACGGTTCGCTGCAGAGGGGTAAAAACACGAGTTGTCGAGCTCTACGACTTTGGGTCCCCGCTTTCGCGGGGACGACAGTTTCATAGACGGGAATGCTGCATGGCCTTTGCATGAACGAGGTCGCCAATTTTCGCGGGGAGGTCGTCGATGACGGACGGCCGGAGCCGGCCGACGCGTTCATCGGCCGGGTTGGCGAGCGCGTGCGCGAAGTGCGGCAGCGCAAGGGCATGACGCGGCGCGAGCTTTCCGCGCGGTCCGGAGTCTCGCAGCGCTATCTCGCCCAGCTTGAAAACGGCGACGGCAACATCTCGATCGGGCTGCTGTTTCGGGTCGCGGAAGCGCTCGACCATCGCGTCGAATGGCTAGTCGGCGCCGACGACCCCTGGGGCTCCGAGACCCAGAAATTTCTCGAAGCCTTCGCCGCCGCTCCCTCGAGCACGCGGCAGAAAATCCAGGAAATCCTCAACGCGGCGGAGCCGACGCGGCTGCGCCGCCAGCGCATCGGCCTCATCGGGCTGCGCGGCGCCGGCAAATCGACGCTCGGGCGCCGTCTCGGCGCGGCGCTGGGCCTGCCTTTCGTCGAGCTCAACCGCGACATCGAAGAGCAGAGCGGCATGCCCGTCACCGACGTGATGTCGCTCTACGGCCAGGAAGGCTATCGCCGCCTGGAGCGACAGGCGCTGGAGCGCGTCGTTCAGACCAGCGACGCCGTCGTGCTCGCGGTCGCCGGCGGCATCGTCTCCGAGCCGCCGACCTTCGCCTTCCTGCTGCGCCACTTTCACACGATCTGGCTGAAGGCGCCGCCGGAGACGCATATGCGCCGAGTCGCCGAACAGGGCGATCATCGCCCGATGGCGGGCAACCCGAAAGCGATGGATGATCTAAAGTCGATCCTGACCAGCCGCGAGACGCTTTACGCCCAGGCGGAAGCCTCCGTCGACACCGAGGGCCGGAGCGTGGAGGAAAGCCTGCGCGAGCTGATCGAAACCGTGAAGAAGCTCGGCATCTGAGGAGCGTCGGCGTCCACGCCGACGTTATGCGGCGAGATCGTCGGCCTGGAGCCCGACGCACTCAATCCAGCACGGCGGCCATCAGCGCGGACTCAGGCTCGGCGAGGTCCTCGACCACGCTGAAATGGTGCCTGTCCGGCGCCTCATAGGCGAAGGTCGAGGCGCCGAGGCCTGTCCAGAGGCTCGCGAGCAGCGCGTTCTGGCGGCGGAACTCCGCCCGCTCCGCGCCGCCGACCCAGCAGACCAGATTGACCTTGCCGAGCGGGGCGAGCAGCGCCGGGCTTTCGCGCCGCGCTTCCTTCGCGTCGAGCCGCAGCGGTTCTTTCATCGCCGTGCGCAGCAGCGGCCGCAAATCGTGAACACCCGCGACCGACACGATCCGGCGGATCCGTCGGCGCGTTTCCGCCGGCAGAGCCGAGCCGGCAGAGACGAGCCGCGTGACGAGCTGGCCGCCCGCCGAATGGCCGACGAGCGTGATGGGTCCGGCGACCTGCTCGGCGGCCGCCGCGACGGCGAGCGCGACCTCGACGCCGATCTCGGTGATGCGCGCATCGGGCGCCAGCCGATAGGTCGGGATCGCCACGGCAAACCCGCGCTCGCGCGCGCCGGCCGCGAGATGCGACCACATCGAGCCGTCGTTGCGCAGCCAGTAGCCGCCGTGCACATAGACCACGAGCCCGCGCGCCTCGCGCTCCGGCAGGAAGAGATCGAAGACCTGGCGCGGCGACGCGTCCGCATAGCGGACGCCGAGTTTTTGACGCTCCGCGGGCAGCCCGGCGCGATACTCCGCCGCGCGCGCCGTGTATCTCGCCGCCCAGCCGTCGCCGCCCACGATGTTGGGCCCGTTCGCATAGGCGTCGTCGAAGTCGGAAATATGATGGAACAGCATGGCGTCGACGCTAGCGCATCGGTGAGGCCTGGCGCAATCGCCCTCTTTCGCGCCCGCCAAAAATATTTTAAGCTCAAAATAATTTGGTCGATCCGCCGCCGTGCGACAATAATAACGGGAGCGCCCATGCTGGGTCTATCCGCTCATAGCGATACGTTTGCTCGCGACAACCTGCCGCCTGAGGACCAGTGGCCGGAATTTCTTCTCGACGGGTTCGAGTATCCCGAGCGCCTCAACGCCGCCGTGGAGCTCACCGACCGCATGGTGGAGCGCGGCTTCGGCGACCATGTCGCGCTGATCGGACACGGGCGGCGGCGCACCTACAAGGAGCTTTCCGACTGGAGCAATCGACTGGCGCGCGCGCTCGTCGAGGATTACGGCGTCAAGCCGGGCAACCGCGTGCTGATCCGCTCCGCCAACAATCCCGCCATGATCGCGTGCTGGCTCGCCGCGACCAAAGCCGGCGCCGTAGTCGTCAACACGATGCCGATGCTGCGCGCCGGCGAGTTGAAAAAAATCATCGACAAGGCGGAGATCAGCCTCGCGCTCTGCGATACACGCATTCTCGACGAGCTCGTCGCGGCGGCCAAGGGCAGCCGCTTCCTGAAGAGCGTCGTCGGCTTCGACGGCACCGCCAATCACGACGCCGAACTCGACCGCGCCGCGCTCAACAAGCCGGTGCGCTTCGAGGCCGTCCCGACGGGTCGCAACGACGTGGCGCTGCTCGGCTTCACCTCGGGCACCACCGGCCTGCCCAAGGCGACGATGCATTTTCATCGCGATCTTCTCATCATCGCCGACGCCTATGCGAAAAACGTACTGCAAATAAAGCCGGACGACGTATTCGTCGGTTCGCCGCCGATCGCCTTCACGTTCGGCCTCGGCGGCCTCGCCGTGTTTCCGCTGCGCTTCGGCGCCGCCGCGGCGCTGATCGAAAACGCCACGCCGCCAAACCTCATCGAGATCATCGAGACCTACAAGGCGACCGTCTGCTTCACGGCGCCGACAGCCTATCGCGCCATGCTCGCCGCCGCCGACGCGGGCGCCAATCTTTCCTCGCTGCGCCTGGCGGTGTCGGCGGGGGAGACCTTGCCGGCGCCGGTATTCGAAGCCTGGACCAAACAGACCGGCGTTCCCATTCTCGACGGCATCGGCTCGACCGAAATGCTGCATGTGTTCATCTCGAACCGCATCGGCGACGCGAAGCCCGGCTCCACCGGCCTCCCCGTGCCGGGCTATCAGGCAATGGTCGTCGACGAGAACTTCAACGAAGTGTCGCGCGGAAAAGTCGGCCGCCTTGCGGTCAAGGGGCCGACGGGTTGCCGCTATCTCGCCGACGAGCGGCAAAAGGCCTATGTCCAGAATGGCTGGAATCTGACCGGCGACGCCTTCGTTCAGGACGCGGAAGGCTACTTCCATTTCGCCGCGCGCAATGACGACATGATCATCTCCGCCGGCTACAATATCGCTGGCCCCGAAGTCGAAGCCGCGCTGCTGTCGCACGAAGCGGTGCAGGAATGCGCGGTCGTCGGTCTCGCCGACGAGGCGCGCGGACAAGTGGTGACCGCCTTCATTGTCCTGAAAGCCGGCGTCGCGCCCGACGACGCGACGACGCTGCGCATTCAGAACCATGTGAAGGCGGCGATCGCGCCCTACAAATACCCGCGCATGGTGCGATTTGTGGAAACCCTGCCAAAGACGCAGACCGGCAAAGTGCAACGCTTCCTCCTGAAGACGATGGACGGCAAGTGAGCGAAGACCTTTTCGAGCGCACGCGCGCATTGTTCGAACTGCCTGAGGGCGTCCTCTATCTCGACGGCAATTCGCTTGGCCCCCTCACTAAGGCGGCGCGCGAGCGGGTCAGCCGCGAAGTTGAAGAAAGCTGGGGACGCGAACTGATCCGCGCCTGGAACACGGCCCATTGGATCGATCTTCCCGCGCGGGTCGGCGACAAAATCGCTCGGTTGATCGGAGCGCAGGCCGGCTCCGTCGTCGCAGCCAACTCGACGTCGGTCAATCTCTACAAGGCGCTGATTGCCGCTTTGCGGCTTGCGGGCGAGCGGCGCGTGATCCTCTCTGACACAGGCAATTTTCCAACCGACCTTTACATCGCCGAAGGCGTCGCCGCGACGCTTGGCGACGGCTATCGTTTGGAGACCGTGGCGCCGGAGGATGTCGCCGAAGCCATCTCGGACGATACCGCCGTGTTGATGCTGACCGAAGTCGATTATCGCACCGGGCGGCTGCATGACATGAACGCGCTCACGCGGCGCGCACAGGCGCTTGGCGTCATCACGATCTGGGACCTCGCCCATTCCGCCGGCGCGTTCCCTGTCGACCTCACCGCCTGCAACGCCGATTTCGCCGTCGGCTGCGGCTACAAATATCTGAACGGCGGCCCCGGCGCGCCCGCCTTCATTTATGCACGACCTGATCTGCAAGCTTCCGCCGCGACCCCGCTTTCGGGCTGGATGGGCCACGAGGCGCCGTTCGCTTTCGATCTTCACTACCGCCCCGCCAACTCGATCGACCGCCTGCGTACGGGCACGCCCTCGGTCATCGCGATGGCGGCGCTCGAACTCTGCGCTCGACGCCTTCGAGGGCGTCGACATGCGCGCGGTTCGCACCCGCTCGATCCAGCTCAGCGAGGCGTTTCGAGAGCGCGTCGAGAGGGCCTGTCCTGAACTCGAGCTCGCGAGCCCGCGCGATCCGCAGGCGCGCGGCTCGCAGATTTCGTTCCGCTTCGCCGAAGGCTACGCCGCCATGCAGGCCCTGATCGCGCGCGGCGTGATCGGCGACTTCCGGGCGCCTGACGTGATGCGGTTCGGCTTCACGCCGCTCTATCTGAGCAGGGCCGATGTGCTCGCCGCGGCGGACGCGGTCATCGAAATCGTCAAACAAAAACTTTGGGACCGGCCGGAATTCAAGGCGAGGAACAAGGTGACATGAGCGAGAGCGAAGGCGCGCGCCTCGATTTCCGCGACGTCATGTCCTATGGCGACTATCTGAAGCTCGACCGCGTGCTCGACGCGCAGGCGCCGCTGACGGGCGCGCATGACGAACTACTGTTCATCATCCAGCATCAGACCAGCGAATTGTGGATGAAGCTCGCCATTCACGAGATCAAGGCGGCGTGCCGGACGATCGCCGCGGACGAGCTTCAGCCCGCGTTCAAGATGCTGGCGCGCGTGTCGCGCATTTTCGAGCAGCTCAACAGCGCCTGGGACGTGCTGCGCACGATGACGCCAGCCGATTATTCCCACTTCCGGGACGCGCTCGGACAATCCTCGGGGTTCCAGTCCTGGCAATATCGCGCCATCGAATTTCTGGTCGGCAACCGCAATGTCGCGATGCTGAAGCCGCACGCCCATCACCCCGAGATCGTCGCCGAGCTCGAAGACATTCTGACAAAGCCCAGCCTCTATCAGGAGGCGCTGCGCCTTCTGCAGCGTCAGGGTTTTGAACTCGGCGAGGCCGCCGAAATCCCCGATCCCAGGGTTTCCCACAGGAAAGCCGCGCGGTGCTGGAGGCGTGGCGCGCCATCTATCGAGACCCGCAGCATTATTGGCCGCTCTATGAGCTTGCCGAGAAACTGATCGATTTCGAGGATTATTTTCGCCGCTGGCGCTTCAATCACGTCACCACCGTCGAGCGCGTCATTGGTCTGAAACGCGGCACCGGCGGCACGTCGGGCACGGCCTATCTGAGACGCATGCTGGATACGGTTCTGTTCCCGGAGTTGTGGAACGTCAGGACGGAACTCTGAGGCGTTCCGAGTTCTTGCGCAAATTGTGGCGGCGGTTGAGGGCTTGTTAACCGGCCTCCGCTAACACCGGAAGCGATCTGTTGGGTCCCGCGACAAGCGCGCCGCCCAAAGGCATGAGGCCGCCAGATCCCGTCGGTTTCGCCCGACATTTTCACCAACGATCCTGCCCAAAAGCTTGCCGGCGTTTCGGAGCGCGTTTCTTTCCGCGTTCGATACGTCGCGCGTCAAAGACGGAATTTTGCGCGTCATGCCGGCGATCCCAGCGTTTTCATTGAATGCCCCGGGCCAGGAAATCAGGGAGATCGGCGCGTGACCTCATCAACCCGCTCGCAGAGCCAGTTAGAGCTTCCGGCGCTGCTCGACCTCAACGCCGCGGGCCCGCTCGCCGAGGCGCTGCACCGGCGCGTCGGCGAAGATCTCGTTCTCGACGGCTCCAACGTTCAGCGCCTTGGCGCCTCCTGCTTGCAGGTCCTGCTCGCCGCGGCGCGCGCCTGGGCCAGCCGAAGGCGCCGCCATGTCCCTTGACAATCCCACGCCCCGCTTTCTCGAAGACCTGCGACTGCTCGGGTTCGACGCCATGGCCTTTCTTCGATGGAGCGACGCCGCAATGAGCATGAAAATTCTCACCGTCGACGATTCGCCGCACCATGCGCGACATGCTGCGGCTGGCGCTGACGGCGGCCGGGTTCGACGTCGTGCAGGCGGTCGACGGCATGGACGGGCTCGACGTGCTGGAGCGCGAGAATCGCCGGATCTCATCATCACCGACATCAACATGCCGAAGATGGACGGCTTCGGCTTCATCGAGGGCGCGCGCAAGATCGAGCGCTTCCGCGTCGTGCCGATCCTGGTGCTGACGACCGAGAGCGATCCCGACAAGAAGCAGCGCGCCCGCAGCGCGGGCGCGACCGGCTGGATCGTCAAGCCGTTCGATCCCGTCAAGCTCGTCGACGTCATCCGTCGCGTGGCGGCCTGACGGCTCGGGGAGCCGCACATGGATCCGATGCAGGCGATCCGAGAGACGTTCTTCCAGGAATGCGAGGAGCAACTCGGCGAACTCGAGACCGGGCTCATCGCCATGGAGGACGGCGCGGCCGACAACGAAACCGTCAACGCCGTGTTTCGCGCGGTGCATTCGATCAAGGGCGGCGCCGGCGCTTTCAAGCTCGACCGGCTGGTGCAAGTTTCGCGCACGTGTTCGAGACGACGCTCGACAAGATCCGCAACGGCGCTGCTGCGCCCGTCGCCCGCCGTGATGAAGACGATGCTGCGCGCCGCCGACGTGCTCGCCGATCTCGTCGACGAGGCTCGCGCGAGGGCGGCGACTTCGACGATGCGCCGCTCCAAAGAATTGATCGCCGAACTCAAGCGCTCACTGCGAGGACGCCGCCGCCGGCGAGCCTGCGGCGGACAGAGGCGAACGAAGACGAGCGCCGATCCGTTCGAGGCGCTGGGCTGCGAGCCGGTGACGCTTTCGTTGACGGTCGAGCCGCGCCGGCCGAGACTCGAATATCGCATCGCCTTCAGGCCGAAGCCCGAGCTCTACGCAAGGGCAACGAGACGACGCCGGCTGATGCGCGAACTGGCGCGGCTCGGGCTCGCTCAAGGTGCAATGCGAGATCGCCGACGTTCCGCTCGCTCGCCAATCTGGATGCCGGAGCAGTCCTATCTGTCCTGGCGCGTCGAGCTGCGCACGCGAGCAGGACATCGCAGCCGTTGCGGCGGTGTTCGAATTCGTCGACGGCGATTGCCATCTCGACATCGAGCCGTCGAGCCGAGGCCGGCGCAGGCCGTCTCGACGCGCTGCCCGAGCCGATCGAGAGTCGGAAGCGGGACGTCCGAGCCGGAGCCGCGCGCCGAGGCCACGAAGGAAACGCCGGCGGCTCGACAGAGACCGCGAAGTCAGCGCCAGGCGGCCGCGAAGCGCCGCGTCACGCACGCCGCGCGAGGCCGCGCAAGGCCGAAGCCGCCGCCAGCGCGAATTCCGCAGCAGGGCACGATCCGCGTCGATCTCGATCGCGTCGATCGGCTCATCAATCTGGTCGGCGAACTGGTCATCAACCAGGCGATGCTGACGCAGCGCGTGCTGGAGGCGGGCGCCGTCAAGAACGCCAGCGTCGCCACCGGCCTCGAGGATCTCGAACATCTGACGCGCGATATCCAGGAAAGCGTGATGGCGATCCGCGCCCAGCCGGTGCGGCCGCTGTTCCAGCGCATGTCGCGCATCGTGCGCGAGGTCGCCGACGCGACCGGCAAGAACGTGCGGCTGAAGACCGAGGGCGAAAGCGCCGAGGTCGATCGCACCGTCATCGAGCGGCTCGCCGATCCGCTGACGCACATGATCCGCAACGCCGTCGATCATGGGCTCGAACGGCCCGAACGCGCGCCTCGCCGCCGGCAAGCCCGCGCAGGGCGAAGTGCGGCTGTCGGCCGCGCACAAGTCCGGCCGCGTCGTCATCGAGGTCGCCGACGACGGCGCGCGGCATCGACCGGCCGAAGGTGAAGGCGATCGCGATCCGACAAGGGGCTGATTCCCCGCCGACGCGCAGCTGACCGACAGCGAGATCGACAATCTCCTGTTCCTGCCCGGCTTCTCGACCGCCGAGACGGTCTCCAACATTTCCGGCCGCGGCGTCGGCATGGATGTCGTCAAGCGCTCGATCCAGGCGCTCGGCGGCCGCATCTCGATCACCTCGCGGCCGGGCCACGGCTCGACCTTCTCGATGAGCCTGCCGCTGACGCTCGCCGTGCTCGACGGCATGGTGGTCAAGGTCGCCGACCAGACGCTCGTCGTGCCGCTGAACGCGATCCTCGAAACGATGAAGCCGAAGGCGGCGATGTCTACGGCCTGGGGCCGGACTGCGCAGGTGATCGGCATTCGCGGCGGCTTCACGCCGCTGATCGACGTCGCGCTACGCGCTCGGCTTCCGCGCCGATCGCGCCGACCCGCTGTCCGGCGTCGCGCTGCTGATCGAGACCGAGGGCGGCGTGCGCAGCGCGCTGATGGTCGACGCGATCCAGGATCAGCGCCAGGTCGTCATCAAGAGCCTCGAGGCCAACTACGGCCACGTCGAGGGCATCGCCGCCGCCACCATTCTCGGCGACGGCCGCATCGCGCTGATCCTCGACGCCGACGCGATCGTCAACGCCGCCTCCGGCCGCAATTCGACGCCCTCCGAAATGCTGCTAGCGGGATGACAGACATGGCTGAGATCGAAACCAAGGCGAACGCGGCGCGCGCGCGAATACATCACCTTCCGCATCGGCTCGCAGTACTTCTGCGTCGACATCATGTCGGTGCGCGAAATCCGCGGCTGGACGCCGGCGACCGCGCTGCCGCGCGCGCCCGGCTTCGTGCGCGGCGTCATCAATCTGCGCGGCGTCGTGCTGCCGATCATCGATCTCGCCGATCGGCTCGGCTTCGCGCCGGCCGAGCCGACGCCGCGCCATGTCATCATCGTCGCGCAGACCGGCAGGCAGATCGTCGGGCTGCTGGTCGACGCGGTGTCCGACATCATCGCCATGGCCGCGCGACAAGGTGCAGCCGACGCCGGACGTCGGCTCCGAGGCCGCGCAGCGCCTTCGTGCTCGGCGTGATGGCGATCGACGACCGCATGATCAGCCTGATCGCGCTCGACAGCGTCATGCCGAGCGCGGTCGGCGAAGCCGCATGACCGCGCCGCGCGACAGACGTCCGGCCGCAGCGACGCGCGCGAACCGATGCTGTCCCGGCGAATTCACGCTGCAGCCGCGACGACTTCCGCCGCATCTCCGACGATGATCTACGCCGACGCCGGCATCTATCTGCCGAAGGCAAGGCCGCGCTGGTCTATGCGCGGCTCGCCAAGCGGCTGCGCGCGCTTGCGGATGCAAGCGTTCCGCGACTATTGCGAGCTCGTCGAAGCGCCCGGCGGCGCGCGACGAGCGCCAGGAAATGCTGACCGCGCTGACGACCAACGTCACGCGCTTCTTCCGCGAGCCGCATCATTTCGAGCATCTGAAGACGCGCGTGCTGCCGCACCTGATCGCCAACGCGCGGCGCGGCGGCCGCATCCGCCTCTGGTCGGCGGCCTGCTCGAGCGGGCAGGAGCCCTATTCGATCGCGCTCACGCTGCTTTCGCTCTGGCCGGAAGCGGCGTCGCACGACGTCAAGATGCTCGCCACCGACATCGATCCGCACATGCTCGCGACCGGCCGCAGGCGGGCGTCTACTCGGAGCGCCAGCTCGGAGCCGGTGCCGCGCCGACCAGCGCAGGCGCTTCTTCGAGCCGACGCGCGATCGACGGCAAGCCGCATTGGCGCGTCGGCGCGGCGCTGCGCAGCGCTCGTCGCCTTCCGCCAGCTCAATCTGATCGAGCCCTGGCCGATGCAGGGCCCGTTCGACGCGATCTTCTGCCGCAACGTCGTGATCTATTTCGACGAGCCGACGCAGCAGCGCATCTGGGAGAAATTCGTGCCGCGGCTGGCGCCGGACGGCGCGCTCTACATCGGCCATTCCGAGCGCGTCACCGGGCCCGCGGCGCGCAGCTGCGCAGCGACGGCATCTCCACCTATCGTCGTCAGGGAGGTCGCGCCGATGAAGCCCGTCCGCGTCTGATCGTCGACGACACCGCCTCGATGCGCGCGCTGATCCGCGCCACGCTGACCGCCGATCACGGCACATCCGGTCGTCGGCCAGGCCGCCGATCCGCTTGCAGGCGCGCGAGGCGATCAAGGCGCTCAATCCCGACGTCATGACGCTCGACGTCGAGATGCCGCAAGATGAACGGCCTCGAGTTCCTCGAGAAGGTGATGCGGCTGCGGCCGCTTGCCGGTCATCATGGTGTCGTCGCTGACCGAGCGCGGCGCCGCGGCGACGATCGCGGCGATGGAGATCGGCGCGGTCGACTGCGTCGCCAAGCCGACGCCGGAGCATCCCGAACGCGTTCGCCGCGCTGGCCGACAAGGTGAAGGCGGCGGCCGGCGCACGGCTGCGCGTCGCTTCGCGCGACGCCAGAGCCGCGAACGCGGCGCCGCGTCGCGCAGGCGCGCAACGGCCAGGCCGCGCCGGCGCTCAACGGCCAGCTGGTGGCGATCGGCGCCTCGACCGGCGGCGTCGAGGCGCTGGTGACGATCCTTCGCAGTTTCCCGCGCGATTGCGCGCCGACCGTGGTCACCATGCATCTGCCCTCGCCGTTCACCAAGAGCTTCGCGCAGCGGCTCGACCGCATCTGCGCGCCGCGACGTGCACGAGGCGACGCACGGCGCGCCGATCCTGCCCGGCAACATCTATATCGCGCCGGGCACGCTACACCCATCTCGAAGTGTCGCGCGGCGAAGCAACTGCGCTGCGTGCTGCGCGAGGGCGATCTCGATCAGCGGCCATCGGCCCTCGGTCGACGCGCTGTTCCATTCGGTCGCCGAAACGTCGGGGCGAAGGCGGTCGGCGTCATCCTGACCGGCATGGGCGCGCGACGGCGCCAAGGGTCTGCTGGCGATGCGCAAGGCGGGCGCGCGCACGATCGGGCAGGACGAGGCGACTTGCGTCGTCTACGGCATGCCGAAGGTCGCCTTTCAGATCGGCGCGGTCGAGAAGCAAGCGCCGCTGCAATCGCATCGCGGCGGAAATCGCCGCGCTGACGTCGACTGCGCGAACGAGGGACTGACGATCATGGCCGCTGGCAAACAAACTGGAAGTGATGGTCGTCGACGACACCTCCGTCAGCCGCATGCTGATGACCGAGTCGCTGCAACGAGATCGGCATCACCAATCTCGCGCTCGCCAAGGACGGCAAGCAGGCGCTCGACGCGCTGATGAGCCAAGCCGGTGCATCTCGTCATCTCCGATCAGTACATGCCGGGCCTCGACGGGCTCGGGCTGCTGAAGGCGCTGCGCGGAATTCAAGCCGACGAGCCAAGATCGGCTTCATCCTCGTCACCGGCAGTCGCCGACAAGTCGCTGATCGAGCGCGGCGCGGCAGCTCGGGTCTCAACAACTTCATCGCCAAGCCCTTCACCACCAAGACCATGCGCGCGGCGATCGAGGCGGTCGTGGGCAAACTGACATGACAGAACCGCAGTCCGAACGTCGCCGCATCACATCTGGTGCAGGGCGAGTATCAAGGGTCAGCGACGATCCGCATGTCGTGTTCACGACGATCCTCGGCTCCTGCGTCGGCGCCTGCATTCGCGATCCCGTCAGCGCGGCGTCGGCGGCATGAACCATTTCCTGCTGCCCGGCGGCGAAGCCGGCGCCGACCATCGCGATGAGCGAGCGCGCTCGGCGTCCATCTGATGGAGCTGCTGCTCAACGGGCTGATGCGCCAGGGCGCGCAGCGCGATCGGCTGGAGGCCAAGGTGTTCGGCGGCGCGCGCATGATGCAGCGGGCTTTCCGACATCGGAAGAAAGAACAGCGACTTCGCGGTCAAGCTTCCTCAAATACGAAGGGCATCCACGTCGTCGGCGGCGACATCGGCGGCGAGCGCGGGCGCCGCATGCAGTTCTGGCCGGTCTCCGGCCGCGCGCTGCAGAGCTATATCCACGCCGGCGTCGAAAGCCTCAACGAGAAAAGCAAGGCGCCCGAGGCGCTCGCCTCGGCAACCAAGAATCGGGCCGGAGAAATCGATCTCTTCTAGTGTTGCCAGTAAGCGAGTGGAGTCTAGACGTGCACCAATCATCCGATCCCGCGCCGGTCGAGCAGAAGGAGCCCATCGCGGCGATGCTCGCGCGCGTCGGGGCCGAACTCGAAGCTGCCGTTGCGAGGATTCACGGGCTCGAGGATGTCGTCGGCCACGCCATCAGCTCGGCGAGAACTCCGCTCGAAATCCAGATCCAGGAGTTGCAGGAACTCGATCACGTCCGCCAGAAGATCGAAGGCTCGGCGGCGTTTCTGATGGCGCTGTCGGCCATGGCGGCCGAGACCTGGCGGATTGACGCCGGCGAGGCGGCGCTCGGCCTCGGCATGTCGTCGCTGGCGCGGCGCCTGAGCGGCGTGCCCGCAGCCGCGGCCTACGACCACGAAGAAGTCATCGAACTATTTTAGAGCGCTCAGCAATGACGATTACGCTTGAGCGCAAGAGGCTCTAGGTTTTTGCGCGCTGACGCCCGAGCAGCGCCTGTCCGGATCTCGCAGGCACTCGCAGACGAAAGCGCTCGATCAATTGCGACAGGCTCTGGACGAGCGCCGCCTGCCGAACGCGGGTTTGCGAGATTTGCTCTGAAGCGCCTGCGCCAAGCGCCCGCTGGCGCTCGAGCGCGTCGAGCGCTTCGGCCGCCCGCTCCTCGATCGGCTTTCGGTTGGCGAGTGAATGTGCGATCTCCTTGAGGCTCAGTTCGAGTTCAGCCGCGCGCTCCGAAAATCGCTTCCATTCGCCCTCGGCGCCCTCGAGCGAGTTCGCGCCCCTCGTCGCCTCGGCGACCAGCTTCGCGACCAAAGCGCCGCTCGATTTCGCCGCCTGCGTCGCGCGCTGCGAAAGCGCGCGCAATTCCTGCGCGACGACGGCGATGCCGCGTCCGCTTTCGCCGCAGCGCGCCGCCTCGACGCCAGCGTTGAGCGCGAGCAGCGAGGTCTGGAACGCCAGTTCGTCGCTGAGCGCTGCGGCCGAAGAGATTTGTTCGGCAGTCGCCGCGATTTCGTCAAACAGCGTGGCGGCGCGCTCCGCGACAGCGGCGTGCGCGCGCGCCGCTCCGCCGGCCTCGGCGAGCGCGCCCGCCGCCGCGGCGACGGGTGTTGCGAATTCATCGCGCGCGGCGGCGGCTGCGAGCGCGCGAACCGCGGACCCAATCTCTTCTGCTCGCGCCCCGACCCCTTCGGCATAGTCCAAAAACGTGCGCTCGGCGCTCTCCCCGCCGTCCCGAAAAGCTTGCAGCGAAGTTGCAAAGGCGGCGATCGTGCCGCTGACCAGGGCGACCGCCTGATCGTAGCGTCCGGCGGCAAGCGTGTTTTCGCCCTCGGAGAGCCGCAGGGTCAGGTCCCCGCGCGCGGCGGCGCCTAACCCTTCCAGGATTGCCAGCGGCGTTCTGGCTTCGCCCCTCGCCTCTGCAGCGATCAGCCGCCGCTGCAGATCTTCGGCGCCCGCTCGAAATCGCCGCGCCTCTGCGCGCTCGCTCTCGCTGAGCCGCAAGACCGCCGCCGCGAGCCGCGCAGCCTCGTCGAGGCCCGTCGAGGCGACGGGCGCTTGCGCCTCGAATGCGGCGATGAGCCGCGCCAGCGGCTCGGAGATGGCCGAGCACAAGGTCAGCGCGGCCGCGCCCATCACCACGACAATGAGGCTGAACGTTTCGGCGAACACGCCGCCGAGCGCCGGGCCAGCGCCGGCCGAGGCCGCGCTGGAGGCTCGCAAAAGCGAGATCGCGAGGCCGAGCGCCAGGCTCAGTCCTGCGAGGCCGAGCACTACCAGAATGGTCGCGCCCGAACTCCAGCGGCCTTTTGGGCCGACCTCGCCGGAGTCTTGGGCCGCTTCTACGGGGAAGAGCGACAGTTTTGGCGGTTCCTTTGGGGTCGGGACGCCGCCAGCTTGTCGGCTTCGGCTTGCGCCGCGCTGTAGGAAGGTGCGCTTGGAGTCGACACGCTCAATGTCATGCCCGCGAAAGCGGGGATCCAGCGTGTGATGCTGCACTTGCAGAAAGGGGCTGGCTACTCGAGGCCGCGGAGCCCTACGACACTGGATTCCGGCTTTCGCGGGAATGACAGCCCTCCGACCGCGGCTAGGGATGCGCCCAAAAATTTGCCCGCTCGCCGGGATTTGCTCTAAGCCTCTAGAACCTCGATCAGCAGGGAGCGATGACATGGAGATCCAACGCGTCGGCGCCGAAGCTTCGCGCAGAGGCCCGGCCGATTCGTTCACCGGGACGGTGCGGGTCGACCCGCTGTTCGCGGCGACGCCGCCCGCCCGCACGGCCGGCAATCTCGTAACGTTCGAACCGGGCGCGCGCACCGCCTGGCACACCCATCCGCTCGGCCAGACCCTCGTCGTCACGGCGGGATCAGGCCGAGCGCAGCGCGAGGGCGGCCCGATCGAAGAAATCCGTCCGGGCGACGTGGTCCGCTTTGCGCCGGGGGAAAAGCACTGGCACGGCGCAGGGCCAAAGACGGCGATGAGCCACATCGCCATCCAGGAGGCGCTCGACGGCAAGCATGTCGAATGGCTCGAACATGTGAGCGACGAGCAATACGCCAAGGCTTAGGGCATATCTCCCGCTACCCGCTACCCTCACGCTGAGCTTGTCGAAGCGTCTTCCGTGGGTGGCGCGACGTTCCGTCCAGGCTGGAGCATGGTTCGACAAGCTCACCATGAGGGTCGTGGTGGCGGCACAAGGACTCTGACATGCCGGCCTTCGCCGAATGGAGCCCGTTCTATTCCATGGTCGGCGAGACGGCGGGCACGCTGATCGGCCTGCAATTTATCGTCATGACCTTGATGGCGCAGACGGCGACGCGCCTCTCGCCCGAAGGCGGTTCGGCTTACTCGACGCCGACGACGATCCATTTCGCGACCGCGTTCTTCGTCTGCGCGCTGTTGGAGGCGCCGTGGCCGGCGCTCGTCTTCGCCGCGGCGTTTCTTGGCGCGATCGGCGTCAGCGGCGCGCTCTACACGGTCATCGTGATCCGCCGCATCGGCCGGCAAAGCAACTATCAGCCGATCATCGAGGACTGGCTGTTCCACGCGTGGCTGCCGCTCATCGCCTATGCGGGTCTCGCGGGCGGCGCGGCGGGCTTGCTCTGGCGTCCTCACGAAGCCTTGTTCGGCGTCGCGGCGTCCGTGCTGTTGCTGCTCGGCGTCGGCGTGCACAATTCCTGGGACATCGTCACCTACCACATATTCGTAAACCTGCGCCGGACGGATCCCGGCCCCCTACCGGAGAACAAGTCATGACCGATGGCATTGCAGGAAAAATCGTTGTCATCACCGGCGCGAGCAGCGGTCTCGGCGAAGCGGCGGCGCGCCATCTCGCCGGAAACGGCGCGAAACTCGTGCTCGGCGCGCGCCGGCTCGACAGGTTGAAGGCGCTGTCGGAGGAACTCGACCTCGGCGCGGACGCTGCGGTGGCGACCGACGTGACGAAGGCGGCCGAAGTGAAGGCGCTCGTCGACCACTGCGTCGCCAGGCACGGCCGCATCGACGTCATCCTCAACAACGCGGGACTCATGCCCCACTCGCTGCTCGAGCGCGGCAAGATCGACGACTGGGACCGCATGATCGACGTCAACATCAAGGGCGTGCTTTACGGCATCGGCGCGGCGCTGCCGCATATGATTGCGCAGAAGAGCGGCCACATCATCAACGTCTCGTCGGTCGCCGGCCACAAGGTGCGCCAGGGCAGCGCCGTCTATGCGGCGACCAAGACCGCGGTGCGCGTGATCTCGGAAGGCCTGCGCATGGAGGTAAAGCCGTACAACATCCGCACGACCATCATCTCGCCGGGCGCCGTCGAAAGCGAACTGCCCCTCAGCGTCACCGACCCCGACATCCGCAAGAATGTCGAGGCCATGTACAAGCAGAACGCGATCCCCGCCGAGTCCTTCGCCCGCATGGTCGCCTTCGCGATCAACCAGCCGGAGGAGGTCGACATCAACGAGATCCTGTTCCGCCCGACCCGGCAGGAGCTTTGACGCTCCCGTCATTGCGAGCGCAGCGAAGCAATCCAACCGCCGCGATTCGCGCCTTGTCAGGAAGACCAGCATCGCTTCAGCACGGATTGCTTCGCTGCGCTCGCAATGACGGGTAAGGATCAGTAAGCTTCATAACTCTTTTCTTCGACGATCTCGCTGTCCGTCAGTTGGTTGATCTCCTGCTTCAGGCGGGCGCGGCGATCGTTGGTCAGATAGACCGAGCGGGCGAGGGCGACGAATTCGGCGTCGAAGCGGCCTTCGCGCTCGAGGCGCCTCAATTCGTCCTCGACGTTCCAGAGTTGCGCGTTGACGGTCTTGAGCTCGCCAGCCAGCGTTTCAAGCCCCGGGGCGACCCCGATCTCGCTCTCGACGACCGCCGAGAGCACGGCGCGCTCCCGCAAAATGTTGGCGCGCTTCGAGGGGTCGAGGATATATCGCAGCTTGAGCTCTAGAATCGTGAGCTTGTCGATCAATTCGCCGACGGAGATTTCTGCCCGAACCTTCATCGCGGCCCTCGCGTCAGGCGTTTGTCGCCTACGCACGTATAAGTTGCGCCTATAGGTTAAGGGCGGGTTAACGGCGGTTGTATTGCACCGCGCGTGACGAGATGGTCGGAAGGCCGCGCCTGCTTACAGGATACCCGGCGCCGATTTAGGGGAGGGTCGAGGCAAAACCGCAAGCCATTTGGAATTTGCTGATGGTTCCTCTTGATGGCATGCCTTAGCGAACGGACGGCGATCAGATTCCCGGAAATCCTTTGACAAATTTCTGTTTTTCAGATATAAGGGACATCTGACTTTTTAAGGAATCATTTGGTGCCGAAAAACCGGACTTGTCCAGTACTCATTCAGAAAATTGGGCCAAAAGGAGCTCCCTAAAACAAAAACGGACCGAGCAGGAGCTCAACCCATTGAAATCCCTCAATATCCGCCAAAGGATTGTTTGGAAAAATTTGGAGTCTGGCGTTCTTTATTTGGAGGTTTGGCGCGCATTTCGGGGCCCTTTGCCTAGCTTTGGCCCTTTCCTCCAAGGCAATCCAAACTTCGCCCGAGCGAGGCGGGCGCGTGGCCCGCCAAGCTGGCGGCTAGCCTTCCTTGCTGCGGTTCTGGCGGTTGGTGATCAGGTCCTGCACGACCGCCGGGTCGGCCAGCGTAGAGGTGTCGCCGAGCGCGCCATATTCGTTCTCGGCGATCTTGCGCAGGATGCGGCGCATGATCTTGCCGGAGCGGGTCTTGGGCAGGCCCGGCGAGAACTGGATCAGATCCGGCGAGGCGATCGGGCCGATCTCCTTGCGCACCCAGCCGACCAGCTCCTTGCGTAGCGCCTCCGTCGGCTCCTCGCCGGCGTTCAGCGTCACGTAAGCGTAGATGCCCTGGCCCTTGATGTCGTGGGGGTAGCCGACCACAGCGGCTTCCGAGACCTTGGGATGGGCGACCAGCGCGCTCTCGACTTCCGCCGTGCCCATGCGGTGGCCGGAGACGTTGATGACGTCGTCGACGCGGCCGGTGATCCAGTAATAGCCGTCGGCGTCGCGCCGGCAGCCGTCGCCCGTAAAATACTTGCCGGGATAGGTCGCGAAGTAGGTTTTCACGAAGCGGCCGTGGTCGCCGTAGACGGTCCGCGACTGGCCGGGCCACGAAGTCGGCGATCACCAGGTTGCCCTCGCAGGCGCCCTCCATCACGTTGCCGCCGGCGTCGACGATCTCGGGCATCACGCCGAAGAACGGCCGCGTCGCGGAGCCGGGCTTGAGCCTGGTCGCCCCGGGCAGCGGGCTGATGAGGATGCCGCCGGTCTCCGTCTGCCACCAGGTGTCGACGATCGGGCAGCGATGATCGCCGACCACGCGATGATACCACTCCCAGGCTTCCGGGTTGATCGGTTCGCCGACCGAGCCCAGCAGGCGCAGCGAGGCGCGGCTCGTCTTCTTGACCGGCTCCTCGCCAGCGCCCATCAGCGAGCGTATCGCGGTCGGCGCCGTGTAGAAGATGTTCACTTTGTACTTGTCGATCACTTCCCAGAAGCGACTGACGCTCGGATAGTTCGGCACGCCTTCGAACATCAGCGTCGTCGCGCCGTTGGCGAGCGGCCCGTAGAGAATGTAGCTGTGGCCGGTGACCCAGCCGACGTCGGCCGTGCACCAGTAGACGTCGCCCTCGTGGTAGTCGAACACATATTGATGCGTCATCGACGCGAACACGAGATAGCCGCCGGTCGTGTGAACCACGCCCTTCGGCGTGCCCGTCGAGCCCGACGTGTAGAGGATGAACAGGGGATCTTCCGCATTCATCGGTTCGGCGGGGCAAGAGGCCGAGACGCGATCCATCGCCTCGTGCATCCAGACGTCGCGCCCGGGGGTCCAGGCGACCTCGCCGCCGGTCCGGCGCACGACCAGCACGTGCTTGACGCCGGAAACCTTCTTCAAGGCCTCGTCGACATTGGCCTTCAGCGGAACCTTGCGGCCCCCTCGTAATCCCTCGTCGGCGGTGATGACGATCTCGGATTTCGCATCGTCGATGCGTCCGGCGATCGCGTCCGGCGAGAAGCCGCCAAACACGACGGAATGGATCGCGCCGAGCCGCGCGCAGGCCAGCATCGCGAAGGCCGCCTCCGGGATCATCGGCAGATAGATCGTCACGCGGTCGCCTTTGCGCACGCCGTGCCAGTAGAGCACGTTGGCGAACTTGTTCACCTGCTCGTGGAGTTCGTTGTAGGTGATGAGCCTCGACTCGCTCGGCGAGTCGCCCTCCCAGATGATGGCGGTCTGGTTGCCGCGGCGCGCGAGATGGCGATCGACGCAATTGAACGCGACGTTGGTCTCGCCGTCCTGATACCAGTTGATTGCGACGTGATGCGAATCCCAGGAGATGTCCTTGACCTTCGTATAAGGCTTGAACCATTCGATGCGCTTGCCCGCCTCGCCCCAGAAACCGACGGGATCGGTGATCGAGCGGGCGTACATCTCCTCGTATTTGGCTTCGTCGACATAGGCGCGCTTGGCCCATTCCGCGGGCACGTCATAAAGCTTTTCGGACATAGCTAACTCCCGGGCTGCTCCCGAAACGGGCGCTCATAAGCCGCGCCCTTTTTGATGGCGATAATATGCCTCAACGGAAGCGCATGGAAAAGGCGCGTCAATTGGCGCTTTCGTCGTAGAGCGTTCGGCCTACCCACTTTGGCCGGGGGCGACGAAATCTGCTAACCTGGCGACGGAGGCCAGGATGGGCGAGACCGAGCCGCGAGAGATGAGCGTCGAGGAATTCTATCTCTGGCAGCTCGACCAGGAGGAGCGCTACGAACTCGTCGACGGCGTGCCCCGCCCGCTGCGCGGCATGACCGGCGCGAGCAACGTGCATGACGTGATCCTCGTGAACGCGGTGATCGAGCTGGGGACGCGCCTGAAGGGAAAACCGTGCCGGGTCGCCAGCGCCGACACGGCGCTCCGCACAAAAGTCCGCACGTCGAGACGGCCCGACGTCACCGTCGATTGCGCGCCGCCGGACCGGACCTCCTACGAGTCGCGCCAACCGACGGTCGTCGCCGAGGTGCTTTGGCCCTCGACCCGTACGATCGACCAGTTGACCAAGCTCGACGAATACCGCCGCCATCCGACGATCCGGCATATCCTCATGGTCGATCCCGAAGCGGTGCGCGCAGTTCACTACCGCCGCGGCGCTGACGGAGCGTGGGAGGACGTCGAGCTTACCGGCCGGGAGGCCGCCATCGACTTTGCCGCGATCGACGTTTCGCTGCCGCTCGGCGCGCTCTACGATCGGGTCGAGTTTCCCGGCTGAACCGTCACCAGGGCAGCATCTCGCCGGTGTAGTTGACGTAGCGCGCCCCCGGCTTGCCGAGATAGGAAACGAGCACGCCAGCGACGCGGGGAATGCTTTCCTCGATGCTGAGATTTGCGTTCGGACCGCCCATGTCGGTTCTGACCCACCCTGGCGCTATTGCGACGAAGGAGCGGGCGCGCATGTCCGCCCGGGCCGCATAACTCCGGATCAGCGTATTGAGCCCCGCCTTGCTCGCCCGGTAGACCTCCCAGCCGCCGGACGTATTGTTGGCGACGCTGGCGAGACCCGAGGACATCACCCCGACCGAGCCTTGCGGCGCAACGAGGTCGACGCAGGCGTCGATCACCCTCAAAGGCCCCAGCGTGTTGGTCGCCATCACGCGTTGAAACTCGGCCGCGGACACGTCGCCGACCTTTTCGAGCGGGCCGTTGGCGACGCCGGAATTGACGAACAGGAGGTCTACGCGACACCCTTCGAGGCGCTTCCGAAAGGCCAGGATCGCCGCCTCATCGAGGATGTCGAGCGTCTCGATTTCGAGCCGGCCGGCGGAGGCGGAAGCGAGCGCGTGCAGCGCCTCGCCATGGCCGCGCTCCGTCGCGATCACGCGCCAGCCCAGCGCCAGAAATTCCCTGGCGAGGGCGAGGCCGAGGCCCCGCGAGGCGCCGATCAGCAGCAGGGTTTGTTCGCGCGCCATGGGCTCTCCTTGCGAGCGCGGGCTCAGCCCGCCTTTTCGATCAGGCTCTTCGCGGCGGCGCGCGCTTCCCGGGTGATTTCCGCTCCGGCCAGCATGCGCGCAATTTCTTCGCGCCGTTCGGCCGCCGTGAGCGTGATGACGCGGGTGGCGACCCGCTCAGAGTCCACCTCGCCCTTGACGATCTTGAAGTGGGTTTTGGAGCGCGCTGCGACCTGCGGGGCGTGGGTCACGGCGAGCACCTGCGCCTTGGCGGCGAGACGCGAAAGCCGCTGGCCGATGGCGTCGGCGACCGCCCCGCCGACGCCGGTGTCGATCTCGTCGAACACCAGGGTCGGCGCCGTGCCGCGCTCGGCGAGCGAGACTTTTAGGGCGAGCAGAAAGCGCGACAATTCGCCGCCCGAGGCGACCTTCATCAAGGGCCCCGCGCGCGAGCCCGGGTTGGTCTGCACGACGAATTCGACGCGGTCATAGCCTTCCGAGCTGATCGTCGACCTCTCGGTCTCGACCGGCGCGTGAAAACGCGCCCGCTCCAGTTTCAGCGGCGGCAGCTCGTCGTTGACGGCCGCTTCGAGCGCCGCCGCCGCCTTGCGGCGCGCCGAGGAAAGGACCTCCGCCGCCTTATGGTAGACCGCCGACGCCGCCGCGACGTCGGCGCCGAGCTTTGCGACGCGCGCGTTCAGGGCGGAGAGGTCGCTGAGCTCGGCGGCGTATTTCGCCGCCAGCGCCGGCAACCCTTCGACCGGGCAGGAATATTTGCGCGCCATGCCTCTCAGCGCGAAAAGCCGTTCCTCGGTGCGCTCGAGATCTTTCGGGTCGAAGGCGCAGGCGCGCAGGGCCGCTTCGACCGATTGGGTCGCGATCTCCACCGCGTCCATGGCCTCGTCGAGCGCCTTGAGGCTCGGCTCGAGCAGGTCGGAGGCCTGGGACAGGCGGCGCTGCAAGCGGCGCGAGATCTGCGTCAGGACGGGCAGGATCGCCTGATCGCCGGCAAGCGTGTCGTGCGCGTCCCTGATGTCGGCGGCGACCTTTTCGCCCTGCATCATGCGCTGCCGGGCCTCGGAAAGTCGCTCTTCTTCCCCCGGCTGGACGTCGAGTTTTTCCAGCTCCTCGCTGGCGTGACGTGCAAAGTCGGCGGCCTTTTCACTTTCCGCAAGGCGGCTTCGTTCACGTAGAAGTTCGTCCTCGAGCGCGCGCAGTGCGGTGTAAGCCGAGCGCGTCGCTTCGACCTCGCTGTCAAGGCCGCCGTAGGCGTCGACTAGCGCGCGATGGGAGGCCGCGTCGAGCAGGGCGCGCTCGTCATGCTGGCCGTGGATCTCGACGAGATCGGCGGCGAGCGCCCGCAGCGTCTGCGCGCCGACGCTCTGGTCGTTGACATAGGCGCGCGTGCGTCCGTCCGCCATCTGCACGCGGCGTAGGATCAACTCGCCCTCGAAGGCAATGTCCTGCTCTGCGAGCTTGGCGATCAGGCTGTGATTGTCGGGGAGCTCGAAGACCGCGCTGACCTGGCCCTGCGCCTGGCCGTGGCGCACGAGCGACCCGTCGCCGCGCGCCCCGAGCGCCAGCGAGAGCGCGTCAAGCAGGATCGATTTGCCCGCGCCGGTTTCGCCGGTAAGGATCGTCAGGCCTCGCGCGAATTCCAGGTTCAACTGGTCGATCAGCACGATGTCGCGGATCGAAAGCCGGGCGAGCATGGTCCCCCCGTTACGCCGCGCCTCAGGTCGGCACAACCATGTGATAAAGCTTCGCCATCCACGAATTTTCGTGGCTCTGCGGTTTCAGGCCGTTCTGTTCGAGCAGGGCGTAGGCGTCCTTGTACCATTCGCTATCTGGAAAATTGTGTCCGAGAATGGCGGCCGCCGTCTGCGCCTCGTCCTTGATGCCGAGGCCAAGATAGGCCTCGGTCAGGCGATAGAGCGCCTCTTCCGTATGGCGGGTGGTCTGGAAGTCGGAGAGCACGACGCGGAAGCGGTTGATCGCGGCCGTGTAGTTGCGTCGGTTGAGGTAAAAGCGCCCGATCGACATTTCCTTGCCGGCGAGCTGGTCTTCCATCACCCCGACCTTGAACTTGGCGTCCTCGACATATTCGGACTTCGGGTAGTCCTTGATCAGTTGCTGAAACGCATCGAGCGCGTTGCGCGAGCGGTCCTGGTCGCGCGAGACATCGAGCACCTGCGAATAATAGCTGCTGGCGACCAGATATTGCGCGTAAGGCGCCTCCGGCGTCTTGCCGTATTCCTTGACGTAGCGCTTGCCGGACTCCGCGGCCGAATCATAATCGCCGGCCTCGTACTCGGCGTAGGTCGTCATCAAGAGGCCTTTGCGCGCCCAGTCCGAACCTGGATATTGCTTGCCGAGCGCGGTGAATTTCTTGGCGGCCTCCTGCGGCGCGCCGTTGGAGAGCTTGCCGAGGCCCTGGTCATAGACCTGACTCGCCGGCACTTCCGGATCGATCTTCGTGTGGTAGCGCTCGTTCCCGAATGGGTTCCAGTCGTCGAACGCGCTGCAGCCAGCGAGAGCGACCGCAAGCCCGGCGAGAGCGGCGAATGCCAGCGCGCGCCGCGGGCCGCGGCGCGGGTTATCTCTATCAATGATAAGGCTCATCCCATGGACTCGGCGCGGCGCCGATAGGTCGCCGGTTGGAAGCTATTGCGCGCGTCCATACCCCAGTCCTTGCAAGAGCGCCACCCGCGTGGTGCAAGAGCCGCATCGCCATGAAATCGGCAGATTATGGCTTTCTCGCGCCCGATCACGGCTCGGCGCAGGCCTTTGCCTTTCAAACCGAAACTTTCGCTCAGTCCATCGCGGGAGCGAGCGCCGGCGCGCCGGCGGCGGCGAGGCGGGAAGCGGCCGCTCCGACGACCCCGTAAACCCGGCGCGGCGCGCCTTCGATGACTTCATAGGCCGAGCGGTCCGCGAACAGAGCGCAGAGCATGGCGCGGTTCAGCGCATGGCCCGGGCGCTGGGCGACATAGGCGCCGAGGATCGGCGCTCCGGCGAGCGCGAGGTCGCCAACCGCGTCGAGCGCTTTGTGTCGCACGAACTCGTCGTGGTAGCGCAGCCCTTCGGGGTTCACGATGGACTCGCCATCCAGCGCCACCGAGTTCTCGAGGGAAGAGCCGAGAGCAAAACCGGCTTGCCAGAGCTTCTTCACGTCGGCCATGAAGCCGAAGGTGCGGGCGCGCGATAGCTCCTTGCGGAAACGCTGCGGCTCGAGGTCAAACGCGAAGCGTTGCTTTCCGATCACTTTCGCTTCGAAGTCGATTTCCACATCGAAGCGCATGCCTGAGGAGTAGGGACGAAGCTCGGCGCGGCAGCGTCCCTGTTCGACCTTCACCGGCTTCAGGATTTTGAGGAAGCGACGACGACGGGATTGGGTCATCACGCCTACGCTGTCGATCGCGTCGACGAATTCGGCGGCCGAGCCGTCCATGATCGGCATTTCGGGCCCATCGATCTCGATCAGCGCATTGTCGATATTAAGGCCGGCCAGCGCCGCCATCAGATGTTCGATCGTAGCGACCGAGGCGCCGGTGGCGTCCCCGATGACGGTGCAGAGCGCCGTCTGGGTGACGTTTGACCACTTGGCCTCGATGAGGCGTTCACGCCCGCCCGCAAGTCCAGTTCTGAGGAAAACGATGCCCGAATTCGCGTCGGAAGGATGAATGACAATTCGCGCCGGCTTAGCGGAGTGTACGCCTATGCCGCCGATTTCCACCCGGTCAGCGAGCGTCGTCTGATAGCCATGGATCATCTACGCTTTTCCCCGCGTGCCGGCGTTCATTCATGAGCGCCAGACTTTTTCCGACCCCGAACCCGGCTGAGTTTCGCCGGATTTCTTTGCAAGGGTTGGACCCGCCACGCGAATCGGACCGAGCCTGGACCGTTCGCTTGGATTTGGTGTACGCGGCGGGGCGCGGTTGGCCAAATCACCTTTCGTGAACGATCGTTACAAAGCCCTTGCTGCACAATTAGCATAATCGCATCAAAGCATTAACGAGAGATTATGCTTAACCGGAAACGGCGGCGCCCGCGCGGCCCGTTAAGGGCGCGCGCGGGATAAAAATGGTTACAAAGCGCCTTGAATACCCCCCAAGAATTCGGGGGCTCAGCCGCCCGTCTGACGCCGCAGGAACGCCGGAATTTCAAGCTGCTCTTCCTCGGCGATCGGAGGACGCGGAGCCGGACGCCCGTGGGGGTCGAGCTGGCCTTGAGCGGCGCGCTGAACCGGCTGGCGCGCCGGCCGCGCAAAATCTGCCGTGTTCGAGGCCGGACGCAGCGAGGCCAGGTTCGGGTTCGGGAGAGTGCGAACCGGAGCGGGCGCGGGCGCGGGCTCCTCTTGCCGATTGATTCCGAACGCCGCGAGCTTTTCAAGCAAGGTCTTGCGTCGCGTCTCCGGCTGCGCCGGTTCTGCGACCTGCCGGGCGCGCAGTTGGTCCTGGATCGGGCGCGGAAAATCTTCGATCTTCGGCATCTGCTGACGCACGATCGTTTCCGGCGCAGGCGGGATGAACGGCTGATTGTGATCGTCGTCCTCTGCCTCGGCGGCGTCGGGCGAGCTTTCGAAGGCGATTTGCGGCGCCGACTTCGGCGCGAGCGCGCGAACCTCCACCTCGGCGACCGTTTGCGGCGCCTCCGCAAGGGACGCAGGCGCTACTGCGGCCGGGGCAGGCGGCCGCGGCAAGGGACGCTGCGCGGGCGGCGCGCGAGAAGGCCGGCAACTCGTTGCGTGCGGGCATGCCGATCGGCTCCGAACGCTCGATGATCGCCTGATCGATGCCGGTTGCGACGACGGAAACGCGCACCACGCCGTCGAGCGAGGTGTCGAAGGTCGCGCCGAGGATGATGTTGGCCTCTTCGTCGACTTCCTGCCGGATGCGGCTCGCCGCTTCATCGACTTCATAGAGCGTCAGGTCGTTGCCGCCGGTGATCGAGATCAGCAGGCCTCTCGCGCCCTTCATCGAGACTTCGTCGAGCAGCGGATTGGCGATCGCGGCCTCGGCGGCCTGGACCGCGCGGCGCTCGCCGGTCGATTCGCCGGTGCCCATCATTGCCTTGCCCATTTCGCTCATGATCGAGCGCACGTCGGCGAAGTCGAGATTGATCAGGCCTTCCTTGACCATGAGGTCGGTGATGCAGGCGACGCCGGAATAGAGCACCTGGTCCGCCATCGCGAAAGCGTCGGCGAAGGTGGTCTTTTCGTTGGCGACCCGGAACAGGTTCTGATTCGGGATGATGATGAGCGTGTCGACCGACTTCTGCAGTTCGGCGATGCCGCCCTCGGCGAGCTTCATGCGGCGTCCGCCCTCGAAGTGGAAGGGCTTGGTCACGACGCCGACAGTCAGGATGCCCATTTCGCGCGCGATGCGGGCGATGACCGGCGCAGCGCCTGTGCCGGTGCCGCCGCCCATGCCGGCGGTGACGAACACCATGTGCGCGCCAGCCAGATGGTCGCGAATTTCTTCGAGCGCCTCTTCCGCGGCGGCGCGCCCGACTTCGGGCTTGGAGCCGGCGCCGAGGCCTTCCGTCACCTGCAGCCCCATCTGGATGATGCGCTCCGCGCGCGACGAGGCGAGCGCCTGCGCGTCCGTGTTGGCGACGATGAAGTCGACGCCCGTAAGCCCCGAGACGATCATATTGTTGACCGCGTTGCCGCCTGCGCCGCCGACGCCGCAGACCATGATTCGGGGCTTCAATTCCCTGAGTTCGGGAGCATTCAGATTGATCGACATTGCTTGCCTCTTAACGTTGTCCCAGTTACCGCGCCCGCCGGCGTCGGTGCTTGCGATGTTTCACTTTCCTTGGCGCGCGCCGCGTTCGCGCGCACCGCTCCCTCATCAAAAACTCTGTTTCAGCCACCGCCCGACGCGCGCCACATAGCCATCGTCCGGCGCGCCCTGGCTGGCGGCGCGCCCGGGCTCGAAATGTTCGAGCCCCGCGACCTGCGGATAGATCAGAAGGCCGACCGCACAGGCGAAAGCCGGCGTCTTGGCCGATTCCGGCAACCCCTCGACGCCGAGCGGCCGACCGATGCGGGCATGCGGCGAAACGATTGCGCGGGCGAGTTCAGGAAGTCCGGTGAGCTGGCTTGCGCCGCCGGTCAGGACGAGGCGCCGCCCGAGCTCGGCGGAGTGCCCGGCGGCCTTGAGCCGGTCGCGCACCAGTTCGAGAATCTCCTCGACCCGAGGCCGGATGATGCGAATGAGATCGGACTTCGGCAGATAGCTGGCGTGGTCGCTGTCATCGCCGGCGCGATGCACGGCAATGGTCTCGCGGTCGTCGGAGGGCGAGTGAATGCAGGCGCCGTAGAGCGTTTTCAGCCGCTCGGCGTCCGAGAGCGAGACCGACAGCCCGCGCGCCACGTCCATGGTGATGTGGTTTCCGCCGACCGCGACGGCGTCGACATGGGCGAGGCGATTGTTGTGAAAGACCCCGATCGTGGTCGAACCGCCGCCGAAATCGACGAGCGCCGCGCCGATCTCGGCCTCGTCGTCGACCAGCGACGAGAGCCCTGAGGCATAGGGCGAAGCGACCATCGCCTCGATCCGGAGGTGGCAGCGTTCGATGGCGAGCATCAGGTTGCGCGCCGGAGCGGCTTCGCAGGACGCGACCGCAAGCTCCGCTCCAAGTTCCTCGCCGACCATGCCGCGAGGGTCCCGGATGTCATTCTGCGCGTCTAGACGAAAACCCGCGGCAATCGCATGCAGGGCTGCCCGGCCGGGTTGTGAGCTCGCGGCGTTGGCGGCCTCGATCACGCGCTGCACTTCGTAATCGCCGACGGTTTGACGGCGGACCGCGATTTTGGCGGCGAGACGCTGGGAAGAGAGGCGGCCACCCGACATGTTGACGATGACGCTTTGAACTTCGGCTCCGGCCATGCGCTCAGCGGCGTCGATCGCCAGGCGAATGGCGCCTTCCGCCTGCTCGAGATCGACGATGGCGCCCGCCTTGACGCCGCGCGAGCGCTGATGGCCCACGCCCAGCACCTTGGCCCGATGCGTGCGGCCGCGCAGCGTGTCGGCGCGCTCCATCGGCGTCAGCCGGGCAATCAGGCAGACGATCTTGGAGGCGCCGACGTCGACGACCGAGAGCACGGCGCTGCGACGCGCCGGAATTTGCCGCATGCGGGGCGTTAGCGGCCTGAAATTCATGGCGTCGCGCTCTTCTTCGGATGCGCTTCGGCGCGCGCCTCAGCCGCTTCCGCCGACAGCCGGATGAACGCCTTATCGGGGGTGCGCAGATCGATTGAGAATAGTTCGCGGTCGATGATGCGCGATTCGCGCTGCATCTTCAGAAGCGTCTCGATCGCCGCGTCCGGATCGCTCTCCGGCAATTTGACGACGACGCCATTGTTGAGCTTGAGGTTCCAGCGTCGGCGGTCGACCAGCACGCCCGCCACGATCTTGGGGCGAAGCTCTTCGCTCGCCTCGATCAGCGCGCGGAACTCCGGCAGGCGCTCGTTCGCGCCGTCGCCAACAACGAAGGGCAGATCGTGGAACGTCGCCCCGCCAAGTTCGTCGATCACCGCGCCGTCGGCCGAAATCGTCTTGACCTCGCCGTTCTTCTGCCAGAGCTCCGCCGGAGTGCGCTCGATCATGTCGATGACGATCCGGTCGGGATAAAGTTTCCGGACGCTCGCCTGTTTGATGAGGGGAATCTTCTCCAATCGTTCGCGCGCCGCGTCGGCGTCGAAGAACGGCATGGAAGTCCTGGGGCTGATGCCGGCGATTTCGAGCACTTCGCGGGGCGTCAGGCGGGATTGACCCGTCATCGTGATCGCCTGGACGCCAAAGCCGAGTTCGCGCGCCACGAAGTCGCCAAGGCCGCCCTCAGCCCGCACAAAAGCCTGATATTGTCCGCCGCGCAGCGCCCCGACCACGGTCGCGCTGAGCAGCAGCGTGATAGCCATGGCGGTGCCGATGCCCGTCGGCGCGGGGCGATCGTAGCGGATGCCGAGCAAGGCCCCATCGCGCTTGACGCGTTCGCCGCGCAATAGCACTGAAGGCGCGAGCGCCCGGCCGGCGCCGGCGAACGCCGGAGTCGTCTGCCGCCTCCGGGGCCAGGTGTCGCTCAGCGATCGCAAGACGCGTCCTCCACCATCCACTCCACAAGATCGCCGAACGTGAGGCCCGCGTAGGCCGCCATTTCGGGCGCCAAGGAGGTTTCCGTCATCCCCGGCTGGGTGTTGACCTCCAGGCAAACCAGCGTCCCGTCCTCGCCCGCTGTTTCGTCGAAGCGGAAGTCGGAACGACTCACGCCACGGCAGCCGAGAGCGCGATGCGCCTTCAGCGTTAAGTTTTGGACCTCATGGTAAATTTTCGGTTTAATTTTTGCGGGCAACACGTGGATTGAGCCGCCTTTGGCGTATTTTGCGTCGTAACCGTAGAAAGCTTCCGACACCGGCTGGATATCGATGATGTCGGTCGGCTGGTCGCGAATGACACAACAGGTCAGTTCCTTGCCGGCGATGTAACGTTCGGCGAGCAGCAAGTCGCCGTAAGGCCAATCCTCGCGCCCGACTTCCTGCGGAGGATGGGCGCGTTCCGCCTTGACGATCACGACGCCAAAGGACGAGCCTTCGCTGATGGGTTTGAGCACGTAGGGCGGTTCCATGATGTGGCGAAGCGCGGCGTCGCGTCGATCGACGACGCGTCCTTCGGCGACCGGCACCCCCGCGGCCTTCAGAACGGTTTTGGCGAGGTCCTTCTGCATGGCGAGCGCGGAAGCCAGAACGCCCGAATGCGTGTAGGGAATGCGCAGGATTTCGAGCAGGCCTTGCAGCGTGCCGTCCTCGCCGACCCGTCCGTGCAGCGCGTTGAAGGCGACGTCTGGTCGAAGGCGCGCCAGCACATCCGGGATATCGCGGCCGACATCAATTCGGGACACGCGATAGCCGCGCCCTTCGAGCGCGTCGGCGCAGCCCCGGCCGGAATTGAGCGAAACGGGGCGCTCCACCGACCAACCGCCCATCAGAACCGCAACATGTTTCTTGACTGACAACGTTACGGCTCCCTTCACGCCCGTTAATGAGAATTAAGAGCGGGTCGTTAATGAGCGCTTAACTCTCACCGCCAGTCGTCCAAAAAAGGGACGGAAGGAAGGAAACCGACTGTTAGTGTTGACGCTTCGTAAACCCTGGCCGGAGGCCGAGCCGAACAAAATGGCTTGCAAAGGAAGCGGTAGGCGCCTATTTTCGAACCGTTTCGCTTTGGGGCCAAAGCTGTTCGCCATTGCCTGCACCGGGCCGGAGCCGCATTGCGGCGCGGCTGTATGGGCGGCGGCAGGGGCTCGGACCCCATGCGCCCGGGGCGTTTCCGCCTTTTGACCGCGTCATTTGCGGGGCTGCCTAGCGCAGCCATGGCAATTCGGCGGCTGCAAGGAACCTGGCGCCCCCAAGCGCGCGCTCACCTTCGGGCGCAGCCGGGAATCGAGCGAAACTGGCGCTTTGAAGAGCGCCCCTCCGTCGGCGGCGAGGTCCAGCGCGCCGAAAAAGGGTCGCGGGTACTCAAGGGTCGCCATGCCGGGGTCGCCAAATTTCGTTCCGCTTTCTGCCCACAGTCGGGCGGGCGCGGGCGTTTGCGGCGCCCTCTCTTCCTTCACCAGGCCGTCGCGCAGCTATTCCCGCGCGACCGGTCTGGCGCATTCGCATTCCGCAATCTCCCCTAACAACACGTTCGGCGCGCCGCGCCCGGCCTCCTTCCGCCTTAACGGCGGAGGCCCGTCCGCACGGCCCTGCCGCAAGAGAGTTTTTCATGGCCAACAAGATGATTATCGACGCGTCCCATCCGGAAGAAACCCGGGTGGTGGTGCTCAAGGGTAACCGGGTCGAGGAGTTCGATTTCGAGTCTGCCAACAAGAAGCCGCTCAGGGGCAATATCTACCTCGCCAAGGTCACAAGGGTAGAGCCTTCGCTCCAGGCGGCCTTCGTTGACTATGGCGGGAACCGTCACGGCTTTCTCGCCTTCTCCGAAATCCATCCTGACTATTATCAGATCCCGATCGCGGATCGGCAGGCGCTGCTCGAGGAAGAAGCGCGCTCGCATCTCGACGACGATGACGAACCGAACGGCTACGGCGATCGCCGTAGCCGGCGCCACCGCCGCAATCGCCCCCAGGAAGCCACGATGCGCTCCGAGCAGGGCGACCTCGTCTCGGAGGCCGTCCTGCGCGAGGAAGGCGAGCCGGCAACGCCAGCCGCCGAGCCGGAGGATGTCGTCGAGGCCGCCGGCGAAGCCTTCATCGAAAGCCACGACTTCGAAAATGCGCCCGAGACAGTCGCCGCTGAAGGCGAGGAAGCGGCGCCGGACGGCGATCGCGCTGAAGACTCGAGACCTGACCCCGCCGGGCTCGAAATGACGCCTGCAGCGGCCGAGTTGGCCTTTGAGGCGGACGATGAGGCCGACGCGGGAACGGGTGAACATGCCTCCGAAGCCGAACACGAGGAAACGGAAGCCGGCTTCGAGCACATCGAGTTCGTCGAGGCCGTCGCCGAGGACGACGACGAGCCGGAAGTGACGACGCTCGGCGGCTCGGAATCCGAGGACGCGCCGAAAATGCGCGCTCCCCGCCGCGCCGCCGAAGACGAAAGCGAGCCGGTCGAAGTGATCGGCGGCGACGCGCTCGACGAGACGCCGCGCCGCCCGCCGCGCGCCCGTCGCCATTACAAGATCCAGGAAGTGATCAAGCGCCGCCAGGTCATGCTGGTGCAGGTCGTCAAGGAGGAGCGCGGCAACAAGGGCGCGGCGCTCACCACCTATCTGTCGCTCGCCGGCCGCTATTCGGTGCTGATGCCGAACACGGCGCGCGGCGGCGGCATTTCGCGGAAAATCACCAACCCGCAGGACCGCAGCCGCCTGAAGTCGATCGCGGAAGAGCTCGAAGTGCCGGAGGGCATGGGCGTCATCCTGCGCACCGCGGGCGCGGCGCGCACCAAGCCGGAGGTGAAGCGCGACTTCGAATATCTGCTGCGCATGTGGGAAACCGTGCGCGAGACGACCCTGGCCTCGACCGCGCCGACTCTCGTCTACGAGGAAGGGTCGCTCATCAAGCGCGCGATTCGCGACCTCTACGGCAAGGAAGTCGACGAAATCGTCGTGGCGGGCGACGCCGGCTATCGCGAGGCGCGCTCGTTCATGCGGCTCCTGATGCCGAACCACGTGCGGGCGGTCGTTCCCTATCGCGACACCCAGCCGATCTTCGCCAAGGCCGGCGTCGAGTCGCAGCTCGACGCGATGTTCTCGAATCAGGTCACGCTGAAGTCCGGCGGCTACATCGTCATAAACCAGACGGAAGCGCTGGTCGCAATCGACGTCAATTCGGGGCGCTCGACCCGCGAGCACAATATCGAGGACACGGCGCTTCGCACCAATCTGGAGGCTGCCGACGAAATCGCCCGCCAGCTGCGGCTTCGCGATCTCGCCGGCCTCATCGTCGTCGATTTCATCGACATGGAGGAGACGCGCAACAATCGCGCGGTCGAACGCCGCATGAAGGAGGCGCTGAAGAACGATCGGGCCCGCATCCAGGTCGGCCGGATTTCGCATTTCGGCCTATTGGAAATGTCGCGCCAGCGCATCCGCACCGGCGTGCTCGAGGGATCGACCATTCAGTGTGCGCACTGCCTCGGCGCCGGCGTCGTGCGTTCAACCTCCTCGATCGCGCTGCATGTTCTTCGCGTGCTCGAGGACGCGCTGATCCGGTCTTCGACGCATGATATGATCGTGCGCACCCGCACGCCGGTCGCGCTCTACATTCTCAACCAGAAGCGGGCGCATTTGCGCGATATCGAGCGCCGGTTCGGCGTGACGATCATCGTCGAAGCGGACGACAGCCTCAGCGGGTCGTCCTATCACGCCTTCGAGCGCGGCGAACTTGCGACGGGCACTCGGGCTGAGCCCGAGCCAGAAATCCGTCCCACGGGCTATGGCGCCGCGACCGAGGAGGATGATGTACCGCCGGAAGAAGCGCTGGCGGCCGAAGACGAAGCCGAGGTCGGAGAGGCGGAAGGCGCCGACGAGGACACGGAAACCGGCGAATCGGAAGGCGAGAGCGAATACGGCCGGGGAGACAGCGAGCAGAACGGCGATGACAACGATCGCCGCCGCCGTCGCCGCCGTCGCCGACGGCGGGGCGGCGAACGCTCGACCTCGGAAGCCGCGCCGTCCGACGCGCCGCAGCCGAGCGACGACGGCCTGGCCGCGGTTGCGGAAATTGGCGGCGACTTCACGCCTCCGGTCGCACCGAACGGGGATAGTCGAGGATTCCGGCCGCCCCGGCGGTCCGCGTCGTCGTCGTTCGCGGCGAGGCCGCCGAGGCGAACGGTTTGGCGCGCCGGGGGGCGAAGAGTTCGAACGCCGGCGAAGAGTTCGAGCCCGAGAACGCGGCTTTCGAGCCCGAAAGCCAGCCGACGAGCACAAGCGAAGCCGCCGCCGAACAGCCGGAATTGCCGTGGCACGCGCCCGCCGCCGAAAGCGCGCCCTCGTCTTCCGCGCAAGTCGAGGCCGCGGCCGAAGGGAAGGCCGACGAACCCGCGAACGCACCCGCTTCCGAGCCGGCGCCGGAAGCTGCGAGCGTTCATGCGACTGTCGTTGAGGAAGTCGCGGAGCCGGAGCCGGAAGGGCCGCCGCGCCCTCGCCGCACCGGCTGGTGGCAGCGCGCCAAGGCGACTATCGTCGGCGAATAGGCTCAATTCCGATCGGCCCCGGCCTCCTTCACGAATTTGAAGGATTGCCGGCGCCCCGGCTCGGCAATAACCTCGGACTGCAAAAGCGATCGGGGAGGCGGGCATGCGAAGCTATCAGATCATCGATTTCGGCCGTCCGCTCAAGGAGGTCGAACTCGCCGATCCGTCTCCGCCGGGCATGAGGTCGTCGTCGCCGTCAAGGCGGCGGGCGTCTGCCACTCCGATCTGCACATCTGGGAAGGCGGCTACGATCTCGGGCACGGCAAGAAACTCAATGCTGAAGGATCGCGGCATTCCTCTGCCGCTGACGATGGGCCACGAAACCGCCGGCGAGATCATTGCCGTCGGCGCCAAGGTCGAGGACCGCAAGGTCGGCGAGATGGTGCTGGTCTATCCCTGGATCGGCTGCGGCGTATGCCGCGTTTGCCGCGACGGCAATGAGAACCTTTGCATGAAGCCGCGCTGGCTCGGCGTCCATTGCGACGGCGGCTATTCCGACGAAATCGTCGTGCCGCACTCGAGCGATATCTGCCTGCCGCTCGACGGGCTCGATCCGGTCGTCGCCGCGCCCTTCGCCTGTTCGGGCGTCACCACCTATTCGGCGCTGAAGAAATTCGGGCCGCTCATCAAGGACGAGCCGGTGCTGGTTCTGGGCGCCGGCGGCCTCGGCCTGATGTGCGTCAGCATCCTGAAGGCGATGGGCGGCAAGGGCGCGGTCGTGGTCGACATCGACGAGATCGCGCCGAAACGCGGCGCTCTGCGGCCGGCGCGCTCGCGGCAGTCGACGGGGCGGCGCCGGATGCCGCTGGCGCAAGTCCACAGCGGCGCTCGGCGGCCCTTGCTGGGCCGGCGATCGATCTCGTCGGCGCGCCCGCGACAGCGGCGCTCGCCTTCGACTCGCTCGCCAAGGGCGGCAAGCTCATCATGGTCGGTCTGTTCGGCGGCTCCGCGCCCTGGTCGCTGCCGCTCGATCCCGATGAAGGCGGCCACGATCGAGGGCAGCTACACCGGCAATCTCGGAGACTGCGCGAGTTGCTGGAGCTCGTGAGAACCGGCGCGATTCCGCCCATTCCGATCGCGACGCGGCCGCTCGAGCGAGGCGACCGAGACGCTCGAGGACCTGAAGGCCGGCCGCGTCGTCGGCCGCGTCGTGCTGACGCCCTGAACGGCCTGTATTGAGAGAGCGGCGAACATCGCCCTCGCATGGAGTGAGACATGCAGCAGTTGTTCATCGGCGGCAAATGGCGCGAGGCGGAAACGGGCGAGACCCTGCCCGTCATCGACCCTTCCACGGGCGAGACCTACGATACGATCCCGCGCGGCAAGGCGGCCGACATCGACGCGGCCGTCAAGGCCGCGCGCGGCGCCTACGAGGGCGCCTGGGGCACGCTGACGGCGACGGACCGCGGCCGTCTGTTGATGAAAATGTCGGCGCTGATCTCCGAGCGCCATGAGGAGTTTTCGAAGGCCGAGGCGCGCGACACCGGCAAGCCGATGTCGCAGGCGCGCGCCGACATCACGCTCGCCGCGCGCTATTTCGAATATTACGGCGGCGCCGCCGACAAGCTGCACGGCCAGATCGTGCCTTTCATGTCCGGCTTCCACGCGCAGGTGACGCGCGAGCCCTATGGCGTCACCGCCCATATCCTGCCGTGGAACTATCCCGCCCAGATGTTCGGACGATCGCTGGCGCCGGCGCTGGCGACCGGCAACGCCGTCGTGCTGAAACCGGCGGAGGAAGCCTGCATGTCGCCGCTGCTGTTCGCCAGGGTCGCCGAGGAGGCGGGCCTTCCGGCGGGCGCGATCAATGTCGTCACCGGCCTTGGCGAAGAGGCAGGCGCGGCGCTGACCTCGCATCACGGCATCGACATGGTGACCTTCACCGGCTCGCCGGAAGTCGGCACGATCGTGCAGAAGGCGGCGGCCGATCGGCACATCAAATGCGTGCTCGAACTCGGCGGCAAGTCGCCGCAGGTCGTGTTCGCCGACGCCGATCGGGAGAAGGCGATCCCGTTCATCATGCGCGCGATCACACAGAACGGCGGGCAGACCTGTTCGGCCGGCAGCCGGCTGCTGGTCGAGCACTCGATCTACGACGATTTCGTCGGCGAGGTCGCCGAGGCGTTCACGAAGGTGCGGGTCGGCACGTCGGCCATGAATTGGATCTCGGCCCGATGATCAGCGCCGTGCAGCGCGATCGCGTCAACGGCTTCGTCGCAAGTTGCGCGTTCGGCCGGCATACCTGTGCTCGCCGAAGGCGGTCTCGCCGCCGATCTGCCCAAGGGCGGCTTCTATGTGACGCCGACTTTGTTCGGGCCCGTGCCGCGCAGCAATCGCTGGCCTGCGACGAGGTTTTCGGTCCCGTGCTGTCGGTGCTGCCGTTCGAGGACGAGGCGGACGCGATCAAGCTCGCCAATGCAACCGATTATGGACTGGTCGCCGGCGGTCTGGACCCGCGACGGCGGGCGGCAGACCCGCGTGGCGCGCGGCATCCGTTCGGGCCAGGTGTTCATCAACTGTTACGGCGCCGGCGGCGGAGTCGAGCTTCCGTTCGGCGGCGTCAAGAAGAGCGGCCACGGCCGCGAAAAAGGCTTTTTGGCGCTGGAGGAGTTCACGGTCGTCAAGACGATCGTGCAGAACTACGCCGAATAGACGCGTTCAGGCCGCAAGAGGATTTGCATGCGCCGGAGTTGGATCCTGGCTGCCGTCGCGGGCCTGAGCCTTGCCGGCAGCGCGCTCGCCGCCGGCGTCGATGAACTGCCGCAGGAACTCGCCGGCCATCTCTATGACCGGTCGAAAATGGACGCCGGCCTGCCGACCGGCCCCAGCGCCTATCGCACCTGGAAGTCGGCGAAGAAGCCGCCGTGGACCTTCGGCTACGTTGGCTCGACCCGCTACGGAACCTGGAGCGACGCGGCGCTCAAACAGGCGACCGATGTACTCGAGCCCAAGTGGGAAGGGCTAGGCCTCAGCCGCAAGCTCATCGCGCCGCCGGCCGCGAAGGACGACGCGGAAGCGAGCCGCCTGATCCGCGACCTCGCGGATCAGGGCGCCGACGCCATCCTCGTTTGTTGCGGCAGTCCGACCGGCCTCAACGACGCCATCAACTACGCCCATGGCAAGGGCGCGCTGACCGTCACATTCTTCGGCTTCTCGACCTCGCCCTATGCGCTGAACGTCACCACGAATTTTTATAGGGTTGGCGGCCAGTTCGCCGATCAGATGGCCGACGAACTCGAAGGCAAGGGCAATGTGCTCGTGGTCGGCGGCTTCCTAGGCGCTCCGGCCTCGCAGGCGCTTGACCGCGGCCTGCGCGCGGGCTTTGCGGCGCATCCCGGCATGAAGCTCGTCGGCGATATCCCCGTCGAGGGAGGGTCCGAGGCCGCGCGCGCGGCGGTCACCGCCTGGCTCGCAAGCCACAAAGATCGGGTCGACGGCATCATCGCGCGCGCCGGAGCCGAGGCCGACATCCTCAAACCCTTTTCCGAAGCGGGGCGAAAGCCTCCCATTCCCATGATCGGCGGCGACTCGGGCTCAGTCTGCTACTGGCGTCACAACCCTACTTTCGTGAGCGCCTCCTACTATCCGCATGCGATGGTCGGTTGGCCACCCGCCGACGAGATGACCGCGGCCTACGATGTGGCGCAGCGCACCCTTCAGGGCCAGGGTCCGAAGGCCCAGTCAATCCTGGTCGAAGCCGTGCTCGTCAACGACATCATGCTGAGATCGCTGACGCCCGAGAGCTGTGATGAGACCGACCTCGGCTGGATTCCCGTCGGCGCCGACATCTGGGCCGGTGTCAACGCGCTCAATCAATATTTTGCGCGACCGGCCGATCCCCTGGCTTACAAGCCCTGATCCTTGCGGCGCGGCATTGACAATGCGCCGCGTGGTCTGAAAAGACCGCAAGGGTTTGGCGCGCCTCGGGGAAAAGAAGGGCTCAGCAGCCTTTCGCTTTGCCGCTTGGGCGCGCCATACGGAGCCTCCGGATGCGGATAAGGCGAAGCTGGCTGGCGGCAGGAGCAGGTTTGCTCATCGCCATAGGCTTGGCCAGCCTTCCCTGGAGCCTGTCTCCCGACCAAACGGCGTCGCGGCTGACCGAGGCGACGGCGCCCTATGGCTATCATTGGGAAAGCCCGGTGAGCGCGACGTTGCGCGCCTTCCCTGAACCGATCCTCGATCTTTTCGACGTGCGGCTCGCGGACGCCAAGGGCACAATCGCCTTCACCGCCTCGACGATCGCGATCCGGCTTTCGATCTCCGATTTCCTGGTTGGCCGTTACACGCCCGTCCGAGCACGGGTAAAGGATCCCGTCGGCGATCTCGATCTCGACGCCCTGATGGCGGCCTTGCCGCGAATGGCCGAAGGCCCCCCGGTCGCCGCATTGCAGGCGCGCGGCGGGCGGCTGCGCCTCCGGAGCGCGAGGCTCGGCCTTGACGAGACGCTAGGGTCGATGTCGGCGTCCTTCAACTGGTCCGGCGCCAGTTCCGCGTTTCGGGCTAACCTCGCGGGCCTCTGGCGCGGGCAATGGACGACACTGGAGGGAAACGTCAGCTCGCCCAAGGCGCTGCTCGCCGGTCAGGCGACCGACGTCGAACTCGTCCTCGCGGCGGCAGGCGCCAAGACGTCCCTGGAGGGCAGCGCGCTCCTCGGCGACAAGCCGACGTTTGCAGGCAATATCGCCCTCAATGCGCGCTCGCTCGCCGAACTCGCCGGCTGGACGGGCTTCGATACAACGAGCCTGCCGGACACCGAGGCCGCAATTTCCGGCAAGGGGTCGCTTTCGCCGGATACCCTTTCCCTCGAAGACGGTCGCCTGCTCCTCAAGGGCCAGACGCTCGACGGCGAACTCGATCTGCAACACGGCCCCAAAGGCTGGAGCGCGTCGGCGACCCTTGCCGCAGACGCGCTAGACCTCACGGCTTTGCTCGGGCCGTTCCCGGCGCTGCACGGCCTCGAGGGCGGATGAAGTCATGCGCCGATCTCGCTGCCGCTGCCGCCGATCGACCTGGACATGCGCCTTTCCGCCGCCAACGCGATCTGGGGCGCCGCGGCGCTTTCGGACGCTGCGGTGGCGATCACGCGGCGCGACGACGAAACGACCTTCAAGGTGCTGGAGGCCGGCCTCGCGCATGGCGCCGCGAGCGGCGAGATCATCGTGCGCGATTGCGTCGAGCGCTGCATGACGAAGGCGACGCTGTCGCTAGTGAACGCGGACGCGACGGCGCTGGCGCACATGATCGGCAAGGACAGCCTGAGCGGCGCCGCGGCTATCGATCTCGACCTTACCGCCTACGGCGACACCCCCGCCGCGCTCGTCGCGAGCGCGGAGGGCGAACTCGGGTTCACGATCCGGGACGGCGCGCTCATCGGGGTCAACATGGAGGAGGCGCTGCGCCGCAGCCAGCGCCGCACCCTCGATCTTACGCGCGACCTGCTCGTCGGCGAGACGCCGTTTCGCAAGGCGGAAGGCAAGCTGTTCTTCGCGGATGGCGAGGCCGAGACGCGCGACTTGCGGCTGACCGGCGCCGGCATCGCGGTGACGGGCAAATGCGCAATCGACCTCGTCAGGCAGAGTCTGCAGGGCGCATTCGAAGCGCGCCAGGCCGACGCGATCGGCCACGTCTCGCCCGCGGGAGCGACGATCCTGCTCGATCTGCAGGGCCCTTGGCGCTCGCCCGCGCTCGAGGGCCAGACCCTGCCGAATTGAGGCTTCCGACGGTCCGGCGACGCCTCTGCGCCTTAAATCGGGCTTGCGGGCGGCGCAGCATAGCAATATTGCAGTGCACAAGCGAACCTTCACGGACCTTGATAATGAAAGCGCCGCGCAAGTTTTTCGAGCCCCTGGCGATAGGCGCGCCGCGGCCATTCGCCGAGCTGCCTTCGCGGCTCGAACGCATGATCCATTTCGTGCCGCCGCATGTCGAGAAGGTGCGCGCCAGGGTGAAGGACCTCGTTGGAGAGGTCGACGTCGTGCTCGGCAATCTCGAGGATGCGGTGCCGATCGAGGCGAAGGCGGACGCGAGGGAGGGTTTTATTGCGCTCGCCAAGGCAAATGATTTCGGCTCGACCGGGCTCTGGGTTCGAGTGAATGCGCTGAATTCCCCCTGGTTTCTCGACGATATGACGCGCATCGTCGCGGAGATCGGCGACCGGCTCGACGTCGTCATGCTGCCGAAGGTCGAGGGGCCCTGGGACATCCACTTCATCGACCAGTATCTTGCGCTTCTGGAGGCGCGCTCTGGCCTCAAGAAACCGATCCTCGTGCACGCCATTCTGGAGACCGCTGAGGGGGTCAACAACGTCGAGGCGATCGCCGCCGCCTCGCCTCGCATGCACGGCATGAGCCTCGGGCCCGCCGATCTCGCGGCGTCGCGCGCCATGAAGACCACCAGGGTCGGCGGCGGCCATCCCGACTACCGCGTGCTCGCAGACCCGAAGCCCGACGGGTCGCGCGCCAGCGCCCAGCAGGACCCGTGGCATTACACGATCGCGCGCATGGTCGACGCCTGCGCCGCCAACGGCCTGAAGGCGTTCTATGGCCCGTTCGGCGATTTTTCCGATCCCGCCGCCTGCGAGGCGCAGTTCCGCAACGCCTTCCTGCTCGGCTGCGCCGGCGCCTGGACGCTGCACCCGAGCCAGATCACGATCGCCAAAAAGGTGTTCTCGCCCGATCCCGCCGAGGTCAAGTTCGCGCGCCGCATTCTGACGGCCATGCCCAACGGCTCCGGCGCGGTGATGATCGACGGCAAGATGCAGGACGACGCGACCTGGAAGCAGGCGCGCGTGATCAGCGATCTCGCGGCCGAAGTCGCTGCGAAAGATCAGGAATTCGCCGCGCTTTACGCGGCTTGAGCCCTTGCCCCTTTGACAGGCGCGCCGCGGGCGCTTAACCGGAGCGCTTCCTTATCTTGAAGCCCAAAAAAGCGCCGCTTTCTCTCATGCAACTCCGCAACGCCAAATTCGGCATCGGCCAGGTCGTCAAGCACCGGGTTTACCCTTTTCGCGGCGTGATCTTCGACGTCGATCCGATTTTCTCCAATACCGAGGAATGGTGGAAATCGATCCCCGCTGAGGTGCGCCCCGCGAAGGACCAGCCGTTCTACCATCTTTATGCCGAGAACGCCGACAGCCAGTACATCGCCTACGTCTCCGAGCAGAATTTGCTGCCGGATGAGTTGGGCGAGCCGGTGCGCCATCCCCAGGTCGATGAGGCGTTCGTGCGAAGCGAGAGCGGCGAATATCGCCGGCGCGGCAAATCCATGGCGAGCTGAACGAGCCGCAACCGGAATCCTGCGCTTTTCGGACCGGCAAAGGCGCGAAATTGCCAACGGGGGGTTTTTGTTCATGGACGCCGCCACAAGCCGTCTGGAGTCCGTTCGCTCGCTGATCACGGACCTGCACGAAAAATTTCAGTTTCAGTTCGGCTTCCGCCTGTGGGACGGCTCGATGGCGCCCGCCGACTGGCCGGCTGACCGGCTGCAGATCGCCGTCGCCGATGAGGGCGTGATCGCCGCGCTGGCGCGCTCGCCGAAAATGGAGACGCTCGGCAACCTCTGGGCCTCGAGGCGGCTCGACCTGGTCAACGGCGACCTGTTCGATCTCGTCGCGGCGAGGCCGAAGGGGCGGACGCGCCAGTTGATGCGCGAGATCGACAAGTGGTCGGTGCTGAAGACGGGCATGAAATTCCTGTTCGTGCCGCGCGGCGGCCCGTGGCCGCTCGAGTTGATCGGCAAGGACCGCGAAAGCGACGGCAGCGCCGACGAGAACAAGCGCAACATCGCCTATCACTACGACGTCTCGAACGCGTTCTATCAGCTCTGGCTCGATAGCGAGATGGTCTACACCTGCGCCTATTTCCACGACTGGAGCGACGATCTCGACACGGTGCAACGGCAGAAACTCGACATCGTCTGCCGCAAGCTGAGGCTGAAGCCCGGCGAGTACATGCTCGACATGGGTTGTGGATGGGGCGCGCTCTCCTGCTACGCCGCGCAGCATTACGGCGTGCGCTCCTATGGCGTAACCCTCAGCGAGCAGCAGGTCGCCTACGCCAACGAGAAGATCAAGCGCCTCGGCCTGCAGGACCGAGTGACGATCGAGCTCAAGGATTACGCCCATGTCGAGGGCCATGACCGCTTCGACAAGGTCGCCGCGATCGGAATGCTCGAGCACGTCGGCATCAAGAATTTCCCGACCTATTTTTCCACTGTGCGCAGGTTGGTGAAACCCGGCGGGCTGTTCCTGCACCACGCGATCACCCGGCCCGGAAAAAGCTCGGCGGCGCGCACGGGGCGCAAGCGGCCGGAATTCGAGGTGCTGACGCGTTACATTTTTCCGGGCGGCGAGCTCGATTACATCGGCCGCACTGTCACCAATCTCGAACTCAACGGTTTTGAGATCCATGACGTCGAGGGCTGGCGCGAGCATTATCAGCGCACCTGCCGCTTCTGGCACGACCGGCTGCTCGCCAACTACGACGCCGCCTGCAAGGAGGCGGGCGAGGTCAACACACGCATCTGGCTCGTCTATTTGGCGGCCTGCTCGATCACCTTCGAGCGCAACAATTGCGGCCTCTATCAGACGCTGGCCTCGAAGCGGGTCAAAGGCCCGGTCGGCCTGCCGCCGACGCGCGCCGACCTCTACGCCTGAAAGGGCGCCGCGCCTTCGTCCGAATATGACGAAAACATAAAGCGCCCTGCGGCGTTCTGTTGGCGTGGGGCGGCGCTGGCCGTCGCGGAACGATGAGGGCGCGCTATGTCGGAGACGGCCTCGCGGGAGACAGACCTGCTCTCGCAGATGGATGAATTGCACGTCACGCCCGAGCACTGGAAGATCCTGTTCATCTCGGGGATGGGCTTTTTCACCGACGCCTACGATCTGTTCATCATCGGCGTCGTGATGTCGATTCTTCGGGATGAATGGCATCCCTCGGCCACCGCCGTCGGCCTCGTCACCTCGACGGCGCTGCTCGCTTCGGCGTTCGGCGCGGTCATCTTCGGTCGCGTCGCCGACATGCTCGGGCGCAAACGCATATACGGCTTCGAAGTGCTGGTGCTTGCCGCCGGCGCGATCGCTTCGGCGTTTTCGCCCAACATCTGGTGGCTGATCGGCTTCCGGATCGTGCTCGGCGTCGGCATTGGCGGCGACTATCCGGTCAGCGCGACCTTGATGAGCGAATTCGCCGGCAAGCGTACGCGCGGCATGATGGTTTCGCTTGTGTTTGCGATGCAGGCGGCGGGGCTCATCATCGGGCCGCTGCTCGCGGCGGCTTTTTTGGCCTCCGGCATTTCCCACGACCTCGTTTGGCGTCTGCTGCTGGCGGCCGGTGCGATTCCGGCGCTTGCCGTCTTCCAGATGCGGCGGCGCATGGCGGAAAGCCCGCGCTATCTGCTGGCGACCGGGCGGGGCGCGGCGCCTGGGGTTGAGCCCAAGAAAGCCGCCTCGTTCTCCGAAGGTTTCGCCACGCTCACCGCGCGGCGCGGCATGCTGACGCGGCTGATCGGGGCGAGCGCGGCCTGGTTCCTGATGGACTTCGCCTATTACGGCAACACGGTCAGCAGCCCTCTCGTCCTGCACGCCGTCGCGCCGAACGACAGCTTGATCGTCGAAACGCTGACCCAGTTGGCGATTTTCTCGATCGCCGCCGTGCCCGGCTATCTCGTCGCCGCCGCGACGATCGATCGCCTCGGGCGCAAGGCGATCCAGATCCTGGGCTTCGCCATGATGGCGCTGAGTTTTGCTGCCATCGCTGTCATCCCCGACATCGAGAAGCTGATCTTTCCCTTCCTGATCGTCTACGGCATCAGCTATTTCTTCACGGAGTTCGGTCCCAACGCGACGACCTTCGTCTATCCGGCCGAACTGTTCCCCGTCGAAGCGCGCACCACCGGCCACGGAGTCGCCTCTGCCGCCGGCAAGCTCGGCGCGTTCATCGGCGTGTTCCTGTTTCCGATCCTACTGAACGCGGGAGGGCTGTACGCGGCAGAATCCGCGGCCGCCGCGGTCAGTGTGCTCGGTCTGCTCGTCACGCTGTTTATGTTGCCGGAGACCAAGGGCAAGAGTCTCGAGGAACTCAGCGCGTTCGACGAGCCGGCGCTGGCCCGAGAAGGCGCGGGGCGCTGAGGGTGCGTCGCTCTCCGTCATGGCCGGGCTAGTCCCGGCCATCCACGCCCTCGAGCGATGCGTCGCCCGAGGCCTTGCACGAAAAGTCGAGCGTAGCCTTAAATGGCTTTGGCTACGCGACCGCGTGAATGCCCGGAACAGTCCGGGCATGACGTGCTCACTTCCAACGCGTGTCGGTAACCAAAACAGTCGCATACATCCAGAAAAACAGAATATTTCTTGACAGCTATCTCTTGGTTTGTAAAATTGAACAAAAAGTGAACATCAATCCGTCGCTATTCCGGCGCAGCAGGGATCATTTTGATGAAGAAGATTTTGTGCGCGGTCGCGTTCTGGGTCGCGGCAACTTTTTCCGCTTCCGCTCAGCAGAATACCGTCCCGGCGACTCCGCAAGGCTCCCTGCCGTTCACGCCGATGCGCGTCATCAATGTCACCGATCCCGCCTATGGCGCGAGGTGCAATGGCTCGGCCGACGACACCGCCGCCTTCAATGCGGCGATCGCCGCGGCCAACGCCACGGGCCACGTGCAGATCGCCATTCCCGGCGACGCGTCGCATCCTTCCTGTCAGATCAATGGAGCGCTGACCCCGATCTCGGGCGGCTTTGTCGGCATCGTCGGCATCGGCCCCTATGCCGCCGAGATCGTGCAGAACACCGACGCGGTCGATACCCTCACCTGGTCTGCGACTTCGCCCACGACGACGCAGGTCTTCGGGGGAAGCCTGCAGAACGTCTGGCTGCATCGCACGGCGGCGACGACCTCGGGCGCGGGGCTCAAACTGGTGATGGCGAACGGCTTCTTCGCCAACAACATCGACGTGCGCGAGTTCTACACCAACATCGCCCTGTACGGCGGCTCGCTCATCAACTTCTCGGGCGTCAACTCGACGACCGGCCAGTATTTTTCCTCGCTGGTTTCAGGCTCCTCGCTTGTCCACATGTTCGCGACTCCGTTTGGTAGCGGCAATTCCTGGCCGAGCGAAGTGACTTTTACCGCCTTCGACATGAAGGGCAACACAGACCTGTTCATGGATTCGGCGCTCATCATCGAGGGCTCGGACGGCCTGTTCTTCGGGACCGGTCATCTCGGCTTCGGCGCCACCAGCCAGGTTTATCTGCATCCGACCATCAACAATGTCGGCATCCAGAGCGTCATATTCAGCGGCGTCAGCCTCGATGGCAACAATGCAGGCGGCAAGGGCATTTACGCGCCGGCGCTCGGCGTCACGGGCTCGTTCATCCATGACATTCATTATTCCGGCGGCAATATCGAGGACCTCGTCGGCAACGGCGTCGACCTCGAAGATCCCAGCATCGAAATGCTGATCAACACTTCGATGCGATTCATCGGCGGCTGGGCGATCTACAACAGCGCGTCCTCGATCCTGAACGTCAGCGGCAACATCGTCTCCACCGGCTTCGACGTCGGATCGACCGGCGCCATCTACAATGGCGCGATCGGCGTCGCGAGCTATCACGATTTGATTTTGAAGAGCATTACGGGAAGCTGCCTCACCCAACCGACCTCGATCGCGGCGAGCGGCCCGCTGCGCGTCAGCAATCTCTCGACCGATCTTTCCTGTTCTTCTCCACCCGGCACAACGCTCAACTATCAGATCAATGGCGTCACCCAATGGGGCTCGGGCCAGGGCTCTTTGGCGGGCGGGCAATATTCCTCCGCCGGCGCCGAAGGGCTCGCCTGGGGCAATTCGGCCTCGGCTTCCGGCTATGCCGCGCTCGCCGTCGGCGACACCGCCACGGCTTCCGGCTATCACTCAAAAGTGTTCGGCTACAACGTCTCCGACAACAACAGATTCGGAGCCTTCGCCTATGGCTCGGGCGCGAACAGCGCGCAGGGCGATTCCCAGTTCACGCGCACCGTGTTTCGCGGCGCGACTTCGAACACGTCGGCGGTGCGCCTCACCTCCGACGGCCTGACGGCGCGCTCCGGCGGCAACGGCGGCAATTGTCTCAATCTCTGGAACTTCGAGACCGCTTTTCTCGAGATAAAGGTCATCGCGACGGACACTTCGACCACCGGCAACGACTATCAGTACTACATGCCGGTCGCCCGCCTCGCCCAATTCGGCTCGGCGTCGACGGAAAGCTACTCCGCGATCGGAACCGCGGTGATGCATTCGGACGGCGCGGGCTCCACGGCCTCGGCCTCGATCTCCGCCGATACGTCATCCGGCTGTCTCAACGTGACCTTCACCCCGCCGAGCGGCAACACGGATGCCTGGCACGCGGTCGCCCTGATTGACGTGGTGGAGGCGCGCTAGAGATCGTCGCCTCGTATTCCCTCTTGGAAGGGTAGCCGAGGCAGTTCGCTTCTTGCGCGCTCGATGCCAGCCTATGGCTCGCGATTCGCATCGAATCGCGAGCGCTCTCGGGGCTTTCAGCGGGACGAGCGGCGATCCTCCGCGACCGGGCGGTAAACATCGCCGCCCAGGCCGGATTCGCGGACATCGCGATAGGTGAGGAACGCGACTGCGCGGTCGACCAGGCGTTTGAATTCAATGAGGGTCATTTCGCTTCTCCTTTTCGCCGGCGCGCTCAAGCGTCTTGCGCCTCCTGCGCGGCGCGGCGCGCGATGCGGGGGATGTCGACCCGCTCGAAGCCCAGTTCGCGCAACTCGCGATCGGTGCAGAAAGTAAGCTCCCGCACGATCTGGTTGTATTTGCGGCGCTCTTCGAGATAGCGCTTGAGGAAAGTGATTTGCATGGCAGTCTCTTTTCAAGATTCAGCGAGCAACCGATGCGGCCCCGCGCGGCTCTTCACGGCCTTGGCGGCAGGCGACAAGCGGATTTTCGCGCATTCGAGGGCGCGGCCTCACGCCGCGGCCCGTTAGCCTCGCGCCGCTTCCATGGCGATGCGCGGGATCTCGGCGCGGTCGATGCCGATGTCGTGAAGCTCGCGGTCGCTGTATTCGGACAATTCGCGCACGACGTTCCAGTAGACGGCGCGGGTGCGGAAGTAACGCGTGATGAATGAGAGGTTCATCTCGGTCTCCATCTTCTTGCCGCCCTCGAATTTTCCCGCCTCCAGGGCGATCGATGGCGTGTTGACGATTGAGACGTTCCCCCGTTCCTAGACGAGCCGGTACCTATTATGTTGCACCGCACAAGTCAAGGGTTGCGACCAAAACCCTATGTGACCATTGCATGTCGATTTTGCAGCGCGGCGGCTCCAAAACCGATCTGAGCGCCGAATTCGCTATATGTTCTCGCGCGAATCCGCGTGTTCGTTATCAAATTGCAAATGTTCCATGCAAATGACGCATATCTCACTTGATTGGAATTATTGGCTTGCAGGCAGAACGGCGCCCTTCGTCATGGCCGCGCTTGTCGCGGCCATCCGCGTCGCCGAGCGACGCGCGGAGAGTCGGGGACATGATAGGCCACGCAGTGCATCAAAAGCGCTCGCGCGACCTCAGGCGTTCAGGCGTGTAAGGTTCGCTTCAACACGGCCGCTATAGCAGCGCAGCGCCCCGATCGCCGCCGAATAGGGGCGACCCGCCATGAACGAAAAACTGACCACCATTTGGGCGGCCATGAAGGCGTCAGTCTTCTCCGAAATCATGGCCGAGACTTCGGATAGGGTCCCGTCGCCCCGAGCGAACTGCAGGGCGCGGATTCGAATGACTTCCTGGGCATCCAGAGCGAGCCGGATCGCTTCGCCAGTCAACGCGATAAGATCAACAAAAGGGCTTTGCATGTCATTCTCCGTAGCGTGATAGAACAACATCGTCGAAGAAAATGTTGCAGCGCAAGAAAATAAATATATCTGGCTCTATCTATTTCACTCAACGGTCCCATGTACGACCGGACGCGACCGATTGTACGTTCTGGACGATGTCGTTTGGGGTTCAAATCTCCGCGTTGCAGGTATATTGATGGAAAACGCATCTTCAAACGATTACAACAATGGTCGGAACGAAGCCAATTCCTTCGACGCCAAGGCCTCCCTGGAAGCTGGCCAAAACGCAACGAAGAAGGCCGCCGACCTCGCCCGATCTCAAGTCAACTCGACGCGAGAGAACTTGCATTCCGGTCTGACCATGGGAGCGGAAACAGTTCACCGCTCCATTTCCGGCTTCCAGGAAGCGTTTACCGGCGACAAGGCCAAGGAAGCCATGAAGAAGTCAGCGCAGCATGTCGAAGCTATTTCCGGCGCAGGCGCCGAACTGACGCATGGCCTTCAGGAAATCTCGCGCGAGTGGATGACGTACGCCGGGCAGCGCGCTGAGAAATGGCAGGGCGGCTTCGGCGCATTCGCCCAGTGCCGCTCTCCGCAAGAGTTCTTCGAAGTGCAGAGCCGCCTGACCAAGGAGGGTCTCGAAGCCTTCTTCGCCAGCGCGCGCCGCATGTCCGAGGTTTCCACTGCCGTGGCTACGAAAGCGACGCAAAAAATCGCCGCTGCTCAGCAAACGAACGCGTAAATTGCTTAAGCGACTGGGAACTGTGGCTCGGCGAGCCGGCGTTGGTTTGTCGGGCTAAAAAAGCCCCACATGGAGGGCTTGGCAGGCAAGATGTCTGTCGGTGCTCGAAAAGTAAAATCGAGATTTGCCCTGGTCGACGCCCGGGGCAATGGCTTATCAACCCAACGGCAGTTCTGCGTAAGAATGGCGACGTTGTCAGTAATGCGATTTTGAACGTCCGGCTGTCCTTGGGGGGTAGGGCGACAGTGCACTTATCCAGTGCGGTTATTAGGCGACGGAACTCAATTTTAGCGCACTGTCACCGCAACTCCCGTTATCTCCTTCTCCGCTTGGCGGAGAAGGTGGCCGAAGGCCGGATGAGGTGGGGAAAGCCAAGAGGATAGGGTGGTTATTCAGGCTGCCGGATCCCGCAAGCCAGAATGAGGGTTACGGTGGGAGAGGGTTGTCCACGAGGGTTACTCTGGGGCGCGCCATCGGGCGTCAGCTGAATTCTGAATACGGCCCTTGAAACAGATCCCCGAGCGCCTTTCTTCGCTCTCCGCGATAATCCTGCGCTTCTCTTACTCGGTCCGCGGCTCGCGCAAGCGCGGACCCCATGGCGGTCAGCTTCGCTTCACTCCGAACATCGTGCCGTCCGGCTTCTTGATGAACAGATTGCAGAGCGCATCTTCGACATTGTCGTTGGTGAAATGAGGTCTTACGCCCTCGAACTTGCAGGAAGCGAGCACCTGTTCAATGATGAATTTGGGCTGGAAATAGGCGAGCGGCGCATTGCTTTCCCGAACGCGGTCGAGCACCTGCTGGAAAATCTGGTCCGTCAGTTCAAGCCCAGCTTTCATCGCCATAGCGTCGAACGTGTTGCGGAACAGATCCACCGGCGGCGCCACGGTCTCCAGCTTGTAGGCGATACGGCGCTGGAACGCCGGGTCCATCAAATCGTCGGGATGCATATTGGTGGAGAAGATCACGATCTCGTCAAAGGGAATCGTGACGCTCTTGCCGGTATGCAGAGTCAAATAGTCGACGCGACTATTTAGGGGAACGATCCAGCGGTTGAGGATGTCTTCAGGTTTTGCGCGTTGACGGCCAAAATCGTCGATCAGAAAGGTGCCGTTGAGCGCCTTGACATGCAACGGCGCCTCGTAGAATTTGGCCACCGAATTGTATTTGAGATCGAGCATTTCGATAGTCAGTTCGCCGCCTGTGATCACCATGGGCCGATAGCAGGCGACCCATCGCAAATCCATGCGATTGCGGCGAAGGCTGGCGACGCCTGGCTCGCCGGCGTCGGGCACTCTGCGGTGAACGGCGGGGTCATAGACCTTCATGATCTCGCCGTCCAAATCGACGCAATAGGGAACGTAGATCACGTTCTGGAAGATTTTGCCTACGATTTCGGCGACGGTCGTTTTGCCATTGCCTGCGGGTCCATAGATGAGAATGGCGGTTCCCGAATTGATCGCCGGTCCCAACCGGTTCAGAAACCGCTCGGTCATCACCAGACCGGCGAAGCCTTGCTCCAGCCTCTGGCGGGTCACGAGTTCGTTGGTGATGCGCTGCTGCTGGATCCGCTGCTGATAGTCCTTCAGAGACACCGGCGCGGGGCCAAAATATTGTCCGCGCTTCATCGCGTCGGCGGCGAACTCGCGCCCGGCCCGCGTCAGCGACAGCCGCTGCTCGGCCATGCCGCCGCCGCCGGACGCGACCGAGAGCGCCTCGACGAATTTGCGTTCCTTGGCTTCGGTGAGCAGTTGGTTAATTATGGTGCTGGATATTTTCAGCGCCTCGGCTATCTGCGACGCCGTTTCGAAGTTCTCCGTGAACATGCCTTTTAAGGCGAGTTCAAGCAGAAGCGCCGGGTCGATTCCGGTGGCGGCCAGGGTCGGCGGCGACTGCGGCGCGTCCTGGAGAACCCGATCGATTTGCTCCTTGGTCAAGACGCCAAGGGCCACCATGCTTTCGCCAAATCGGCCACCGTTTTTGCGCTGATGTTCTAGGGCGCGCTTGACGTCTTCTGCGGAGACCAAGCCTTTGGCCACCAGGATATCACCCAGGTTCATTGATCAGCCCACTCCACGTATCTTCCCCCCACCTTATGCAGGCAAATCGTGTCTGATTGGTTTTGAAGCGACGACGCCTCACTCGTCCATCTTCAACCCGATCCGGAGCTGCAGACCTGGGAGACCTCGCTCGGCCCGCAGTCGCGCCAGCGATACCGGGCCGCGTCGGGAAGTCGAGGAGACGAAGCCGACAAGGAACGGGCGAGGGGTCGGACGGTTGCATAGTACCGATGAAGCCTCGAACAAAGCCGAGTGGCGCCAGCGGCGGAGACGGTGGAGGGAAGGAGGCCGGTCGTAGGGAAGGCAGGCGACAGCGGGGGCTCCCTCGATATAGACGAAATCAATCTGGATTACGGCGACAGGATTACGGTGACAGTGCATTTATCCCGTGCGGTTGTCAGGCGACGGAAGTCAAAAATTTAGCTAAAAAAATGACGCGCGAACGATTGCAAGGCGAACTCCGATGCGAACGCAGCCCGCATCGCTCATCGCATCGAGATCGCAAAGCTGTCGAGAGCGAGCTACTACTGTTGGCTGGAGCCAAAGATATCCGCGCGCGATGATGCGGATCTCAGCGATTTGATCCAGCGTCTGGCGCTGCAGCGCCGCGACGAAGGTTATAGGAGAACAACAAGAAGGCTCAGAGACTTGAACCTCATCGTGAACGCCAAGCGCGTGCTCAGGCTGATGCACGCCGACAACCTCTTGAGCCTGCGCCGAAAGCCGTTCGTTCCGCAAACCACCGACAGCCGCCACAAGTTCAAGATCGTTCCGAACCTGGCGCGCTTCCTCGAACCAACCGGCCTCGATCAGCTATGGGTCGCCGACATCACCTATGTCCGGCTCGCCGAAGGCTTCGTCTACCTCGCCGTCGTCCTCGACGCCTTCTCGCGCAAGGTCGTCGGCTATGCGATCGACGATCATCTGGAGGCACTGTCACCATAATCCGGTCACCGTAATCCAAAATAGCTTTCGAGAGAAACGCGATTCGGAGCGGAAATGTCGTATCCGCAACAACGGCTCGACAAAATAGATATGTGTCAAACCGCACAATTCGAGATCAGGCGGTGTGGGAAGCCGACCGTGCTGTCACGTCGGCAAGTGCGTCGAATTCGTGTATCCATCCGAAACGTTCGTGAACCTGGCCCAGCCTTTCGGAACGCCCTGCAACGGCGTCATCAGGCAAATGCAGCACGGCGTTGGTGGCCCGCGAACTGCGTTGAATGATACGCGTCCGGGCGCGCCTCGCCGTCTGATAAAGGCGAACGGCCTCGTCGAAATCTTCCGTACGGCGCGCGGGCAGGAGCTCCGCCAAGGTTATTGCGTCCTCAATCGAGACGTTCGCGCCCTGCCCGTGATGCGGCAACATCCCATGCGCAGCGTCACCCAGCAGCACGGCGCGCCCCCGCCGCCATGTGCGCAGCGGTTTGACCGTGAACAAGCCCCAACGCACTTTGTGCGAAACGGCGCACACCATTTCGACGACGGCCGGATGCCAGCCCGCGAAAGCGACTGCGGCTTCGTCGGGCGACGCCGGCGCGATCCAGTTCGCATTTGGCCAATGCTTTGGCCCTTCGACGACTGCGAAGAAATTGACGTCCTTCCCCGATTTGCCGATCGCATAGTGCAGCAAATGCGCATCAGGCCCCATCCAGAATTGCAGGGCTTGCGGGTCCGGCAGCAGAGGCAGATCGCGGACTGGAACGATGCCGCGAAAGGCGCTCGTACCCGAATAGATCGCGCTCTCTTCACCGGTGACGTAACCGCGCACATAAGATCGCGCGCCGTCAGCGCCGATGAGAATATCAACTTCCGTTCTGTGTCCGTTGGCGAAGTCAATGTTGATGACATTGTTTGTTTCAACAATTCCTACGAGCCGGTGCCCCAGGTGCAATCCGTCCGGCCCGTGCGCTCCGCCGAGCACACGCTGAAGATCGGCCCGATGAATACCGATGTAGGGCGCGCCAAATCTCTGTCGATAGGCTCCGCCCATCGCTATAGGAAATGCGGCCTCGCGCCGACCATGACGCCAGTCCCGCCAAATCAACTCGCTCGGTTCACAAGATTGGGCCGCGATTGCATCAAGGAATCCCAGGCGCTCGAACTCTCGGGAGGCGTTAGCGGACAATGAGACTGCCGCGCCGATCTCTCGCAATTCCGACGCCTGCTCGTACACATCCGCCGCCAGGCCGCGACGCCGCAACGCGAGCGCAAGCGTCAATCCGCCGATGCCGCCGCCAATTATTCCAATGCGATTTTGGTTTGCGGACATGAGAAAACCTCGAAAATCAAACGCTATTCACCGCGGCAAGTATAAATTGCGTGCGTCATACCCAACTCGTCGTGTCAAATTACCGCGGAAATGAAATTCGATCCACAAGCGGCCGGGAGGTATCTCAAAAAGGAGGGATCCCGAGGCATCCAAAAGGCTCTCACGAAATTGCTATTGAGAGAAATGCGAAAAAAGTGGTTTCTCTGAAAAAAGGTCGAATTCCGAGAGACGGCGATGCTGGCCCTCGCGGGGCGAGTCCCTTCGGGTGGAGTGGTCGCAAAATGAACGAAAGCCCGACCGGGGATCGCGCCATGTTGTCTACGCGGGAGGGAGCGCTGTAGGCTTACGCCCAACGTTTGGAGCCAAACAACCAAGGAGAGATCGATGCAACGCCGCGATGTCAATGCCCCTGATGCGCCCCTTCCCTTAGCCGCCTACACACAAGCGATCGAAGTCTCAGGACCCACGCGCACGCTCTATATTAGCGGGCAGGTTGGTGTGAGGCTGGATGGCACAATTCCCGACGACATAGTCGAGCAGGCCCGCCTCGCTTGGCAAAACCTCGAAGCGCAGTTGAAGGCTGCCGGCATGACCTTGGACAATCTCGTCAAAATCACCACGATCCTGCCGAACCGTGGCGACGTCGCCGCGGCTCGCGAGGGACGCAGCAAGGTCCTGGGCGATCGTAAGCCGGCGAGCACGCTGATCGTCGGCGACCTCGCCGATCCCTCCTGGAAGATCGAGATCGAGGGCATCGCTGTCGCCTGAGCGAAGCAGGATCAAGTATTCGTTGTCATTGTTCCCGCCATCCAGAGAAGCCTGTCGTGACGCACTCAATCGGAGAACAGCGAAAACGCGCCGTCGTCATCGGCGGGTCGATCGGTGGTTTGTTCGCGGGGCTGTTCCTCCGCAAGATTGGCTGGGATGTTTCCATCCACGAGCGTGCGGGCGAGGAACTCGGCTCGCGCGGCACGGGCATTGCCACCCATGACGAACTGCATGAGGCGCTTGCTCTCGCGACCGGGCGACGCGGCGAGATCGGCGTCGCGGTCGAAGGCCGCGTCGTGCTGGCGCGCAACGGCGACGTGGTTTGCGAAGTTGCGCGTCCCCAGGTGTTGGCGTCCTGGGATCGCATTTGGCGGCATTTGCGGCAGTGCGCTGGCGACATCTACCGTCATGGCAGCGCGCTTGTCGCTGTGGAGCAGGACGACGGTCGCGCCGCAGCGCGGTTCGAAGACGGAAGTGAGATCGTCGCCGACCTTCTGGTTGCCGCCGACGGCGTCCAATCTACGGTTCGGCGACAATTGCTGCCGCATGTTGGATCGCGTTATGCCGGCTATGTCGCCTGGCGCGGGCTGACGGACATGGCCGAACTCTCGGGGCAGGCTTACGCGCAGTTGCAAGGCAGGTACGCCTTCTGCCTTCCAGAGCACGAACTGGCTTTAGGTTATCCGGTCGATGGCGGCTCCGGCACGTCAGGCCGCTACAACTGCGTTTGGTATCGCCCCATTGATCCGGTGCGGCATTTGCCGCGCCTACTGACGGGCGTGGACGGGCGTCAGTACACTGGTACGATCCCGCCGGACCGGTTGCATCCCGATGTGGTCGCGCAGATGCGGGCCGACGCCATCCGCCTGCTTGCGCCCGCGTTCGCGGAGGTAATGACGAAGGCGCGCCAACCGATGTTGCAGCCGATCGTGGATCTTGAGACCACGTCGATGACGATCGGGCGCATCGTCTTGTTAGGCGATGCCGCCTTCGTCGCGCGGCCGCATGTCGGAATGGGCACGACCAAAGCGGCGGGCGATGCCCGGACGCTGGCCGATTGTTTGGCGCGACATAACGACGTCGACGCCGCATTGGCGGCCTACGAAGCCGAGCGGCTGGACTATGGTCGGCGGGTTGTCCGACGCGGGAGACATCTCGGAAGCTACATGCAGGCGCAGATCGCCTCCTTGGAAGAATTGCGGCTGGCGGAGCATTTCCGCAGGCCGGAGGTGGTTATGGTCGAGACCGCTTCCATGCACGGTCTGGAAAGTTGGTGAAATCGCGGCTCCTCTGGCTCGACCTGATGATCCTTGCGGCTGGCGCCCCAACCATGGAGTGCGCAAGGCCAAGCTGCTTGAGCGATGATCTCCCTGCGACTTTCGCCCTTCTCTGTGATGCGCCGACGAGCACGCCTCCATCGCCACTTCGCACACCGGCAGCTTCTCGAAGAACGCCAGAACAGCGCCCCGCCGCAGCTTGCGCGCCGCGACCACTTCGCCCTGCGCGTCGACGGCGTGAACCTGAAACACGTTCTTCGCCAGATCGACGCCAACGCGCGTGACAGTTTTCAAATTCTCGATAGACTTGCGCAATCGACGGCTTCCCTTCAGATGGGTTGGTGACAACATCCATCTTGGCACGCTTGATGCCGTCGGGGCGCCGTCCACCCCATCACCGTAACTCGAGGGGACTGCGGCGAGGCCTTGGGGCAACACGCCAATCCCGAGGACTGGATCTTGTGCGCAATCGGCTTGGGACCAAATCAACAGACATCGCTATAAGAACCGGATTGGCCTTTCCGCAATTCCGGACCCGACCCGTGCTATGCTATGCACCTCCTGGCGCAACGTTTGGTCCTTCCCGGGGATGCCAATGAGGCGGCGTGAATTCATCTCGGCTATCGGCGGCGCGGCCGTTACGTGGCCGCTCGCTACGCGTGCGCAGCAAGCGGTGCCAGTGATCGGCTTTCTGAGCAGCAGGTCGCCGAGCAATTCGACTGTTCTCGTCGATGCTTTTCGCCAAGGGCTCCACGAAGCCGGCTACGATGAAGGCCAAGGTGTCGCGGTCGTATACCGTTGGGCCGAGGGCCAATATGACCGCCTTCCGACATTGGCGGCCGAACTCGTTCATTGGCCCGTTGCCGTGCTCGTCGCGACGGGAGGCGGGCACTCGGCACTTGCCGCCAAGTCGGCATCCTCCACAATCCCGATTGTGTTCACCGTGGCCGGCGATCCCGTGCAACTTGGTCTGGTCGCAAGCCTGAATCGGCCGGGCGGCAACGCCACAGGCGTAAGCCTGTTGACCACCGCGCCGGAAGCAAAGCGGCTCGGATTGCTTCACGAGTTGGCGCCGGGCGCCGCCCTTATCGGCGTGCTTATCGATCCGAACGAAGAGGAGTCGGAGGCCCTGTCGCGGGAGTTACGAGATGCTGCTCGCACAATCGGCCAACTGATTTACCTTGCGAACGCAAGGAACGACGAAGAATTGGACCTGGCCTTCGCGACCCTCGTTCAGGAGCGGGTTGATGCGATGCTCGTGTGTTCCGATCCCTTTTTTGATACCCGACGCGATCGAATAATCGCGTTCGCGGCTCAACGCCGAATGCCGGCCATCTACCAGTTTCGTGAATACGCGGTTGCGGGCGGCCTGGTGAGCTACGGTCCTAGTCTCCCGGACGGATATCGCCAAGTGGGCGCCTACGCCGGGAGGATTCTGAAGGGCGCCGCACCGGCCGATCTGCCGGTTTCCCGGTCGATCAAGTTCGAATTCGTCATCAATCTCAAGACCGCCAAGACTCTCGGCCTGGACATCTCACCCATGTTGCTCGCCCGCGCCGACGAGCTGATCGAATGAGGCGCCAGCGAATGACCGGTATCCACCCAGTGCGGTCCTCGTCATTGCCGTGCCGTGTCCCTCGAAGCCGGGAGAAGATACAACGTGCTTGGCAAACGTGCGCTGACGTAATTCATGCGCGAAAGCGCGCATGAATGCGCTTTGCAACTCGGCTCTCGGCACTGGGGTTACGGTGACAGTGCATTTATCCCGGGTTACGGTGACAGTGCATTTATCCCGCGCGGTTGTCAGGCGAAGGAAGTGCATTGCCGGACTATTGTAAGCGCGCTCGTCAGATTTCTTGATTTTTGCGCCGCCGCAAACCCGCGCGAAGGCGAATGCAGCCATTCCGCTTGGTCGACAAGTGTGAAGTTTCAACCACTTCCCCTTGCACGGACCGTTGAATTCACGCGTCAATGCTTTGGCGCCCTGCGGCGTGGAAACCCGGAACAATCCCCGGGCCAAGCCCGGGCTACGCCCGCGACGGGGGAGAGGAAGCGCTACCCACTCCGGTCTTTTTTGCTGCGCTGCAACACCCACCCTTATGTTTTTCCAGAAATTATTTCCATAAAACAGAAAGACATGCTATAAATATCGTTCGCATTTCAGGAGTTCTAAATGTCGGAACAGCCAACGCCGCCGAGGCGGCCCTACAATCGCGCCTCGGCGCATCAGGTGGAGAATCGGCGCATGCGCATCCTGAGCTGGGTGCAGGGCGGGCTCAGCTTCGGGGAGATTGCGGACCTTGAGCGCATGTCGCGCGAAAGAATTCGCCAGATCGTCGGCGAAGCGCTGAAGCAGCGCGACGCGGATCGCGAACTCGACCCGCGCAAGCTCAACGAAGTCCGGCTCGAGCCGGCGCTCAGGCTCGCGGCGCGGCGGATCATCGAGAACAAGGACGAAGGCGTGATCCTGCTCCTCAGGGTGATCGCCGCGCTCGAAAAGCACGGGCCGCCGAAGTCGCCTCGCCGATACGATGAAACCGCCAGGGCGAGGCTGCTCGCCAAGCTCAACCTGAACGTGCGTAAATTGCCGGCGCGTCCGGAAAGTTTGGAAAATACGCCGGAGGCGCCCGCAACGCCTTGAAATCGTTTAATCGAACCTGATTTGTTTGGATTTGTTTGGATTTGTTTTGCTCTTGTTTGGATTTGTTTGCCGCTTGTTTGGTTTTGTTTGGCTCGAGTTGGCGCGGATTCGGCCAACCAGGGGTTGAGCACGCGCCCGATTTGACAATTCCGCGGCCTTTGCCCTATAGGCCCGCTCCGGCGGGCGCGTTCTCCGAAACGAGAGCGCGCTCGTCGCTTTACGCACCCGTGGATCGGCCTGGCTCGGCCAGTTCCTGTCGGCGCCGCAAGGCGCAGAGGAGGGCGCGTTCCTGCAACGTTGCCAAAAGGAACCGCGATGACGAAGCGCGCAGAAGCGAAGTATAAAATCGATCGCCGCATGGGCGAGAACATCTGGGGCCGTCCCCGCTCGCCATTCAACAAGCGCGAGTATGGACCGGGTCAGCACGGCCAGCGCCGCAAAGGCAAGGCGACCGACTTCGGCACCCAGCTCAAGGCCAAGCAGAAGCTGAAGGGCTATTACGGCAATATCTCGGAACGCCAGTTCCACAAATATTACACCGAGGCGCTGCGCATGCGCGGCGACTTCGAGCGCCCATCTGATCGGCCTGCTGGAGCGCCGGCTCGACGCGGTGATCTATCGCGCCAAGTTCGTGCCGACGGTGTTTTCGGCCCGCCAGTTCATCAACCACGGCCACATCAAGGTGAACGGCCGCCGCGTCAACATCGCCTCCTATCAGGTGAAGGTCGGCGACCTGATCGAGCTGAAGGAATCGTCGAAGCAGCTCGCGATCGTGCTCGAGGCGGCCGGGCTCGCCGAGCGCGACGTGCCCGACTATCTCGAAGTCGATCACGGCAAGGGCACGGCCAAGATGACGCGGGTGCCGGGGCTCACCGAGGTTCCCTACCCGACCCACATGGAGCCGAACCTCGTCATCGAGTTCTATTCGCGCTGATTTTTGGGGGCCGCGCTCGAACGGCCGGGGCGGCGCCCCGGTCGTCCGAGACCCGCGCCGTTTCAATAAAGCCTAATATTTTCAATAAGTTAGCACGACGAGCGGCAAGGCCGGGTCCGCCGACCATTCGCTCAGCGAGCCGTCGTAGATCGCGACGTCCGTGCGTCCGGCAAGCGCCAGCGCCAGCGCCAGGCCCGAGGCGGCGATCCCTCCACCGCAATAAAGAACCAGCGGCCCCGGCGCATCAAGGGTGGCCGCCAGCGCGGAAGCCAGCTTTTCGCCGTCGAGATATCGTCCCTCCGCGTCAAGCGTCGCCACATGCGGCGCGTTGAGGCTACCCGGAATATGTCCCGGCCGTGCGTAGTTGACCTCGGCCCCGGAGAACACGCTTGGGCGCAGCGCGCAGACGAGCGTGCCGGGCTTGCGCCCTTCGACGATCGCCAATCCGTCGTCGCGGTCGGCCCAGTACGAGGGGCTTTCGCGCGGCGTGAAGGGTTTTGCCGGCGCTGTCGCGGGCGACCCGCTTTCCACCTCGCCGCCGGCGCGCCGCCACGCCGCGAAGCCGCCGTCGAGCACGCGGACCCGATCGAAGCCGAGCGCGAGAAACTGCCAGGCCAACCGCGCCGCCCACATGTTGTCGGCGCGATCGTAGACGACGACCTCCGAGTGCGGCCCGACCCCGAGCGCCGCCGCCGCCTCCGCAAACCGCTGCGGCGAGGCATGGGTGAAGAGGGTCGCCGCACCCGGCTCGGAAAAGGCGCCGAGCAGGTCGGCGAAGCGCGCGTTCGCGATGTGGGCCTCTTCGTATTTGTCGCGTCCGCTGACCCACTTGAGACCGCCTTGCGAAGTCTCCCTCGCGACGGTCGATTCGATGACGACGAGGTTCGGGTCGCCCTGCCGCGCCTTGAGCTCTTCGGGGGAAATCAGCCGGCTCATGGGTCGCCCGCCGGTCCTTCAGGTCACAATGAGGAAAATGGTGCTGCCAGAGAGGATTGAACTCTCGACCTCTCCCTTACCAAGGGAGTGCTCTACCACTGAGCTACGGCAGCGTTTCGCCCGCCCGCCCAACGAACGCGGCGCGCGGCTTCTGCCACAGGCGGGGAGGCAAAGCAAGGAGCCTGTCGGCGCCGGCTTGACGGGCGCGATCGGATCGGCGCTAAGGACCGCTTCGGGTTCAGCCTCGCCGGTCCATGCATCTCGCCAAAACTTCAGCCAACATGCCGCCGGCAGGCGCGCACGTGGAAGAACTGCTCACCTCGGACCGGGTCAGGCTGAGGGCGGCGTTCTGGGAGGCGAGGGGCGCGGCGCGCGGCACCGTCGCGCTGTTCGGCGGCCGGGCGGAATTCATCGAGAAGCATTTCGAGACGATCGGCGATCTCGTCGATCGCGGCTTCTGCGTCGCCACGATCGACTGGCGCGGGCAGGGCGGCTCGCAGCGCCAGCTCAGAAACCCGATGAAGCACCATATCCGGCATTTTGGGCTCTATGAGCGCGACCTCACGGCTTTGGTCGAAGAAATCCTCGCGCCGATCTGCCCAAAGCCCTGGCACGCGCTCGCCCATTCCATGGGGGCGGCGATCCTCCTGATGATCGCGCACGCCGGGCGCCTGCCGTTCTCGAGGATGGTGCTGACCTCCCCGATGATCGCCATCGCCGGCATCCATCGCCCCAGGCTGATCCGGTTCGCCCTCGATGGGCTCAGCGCCCTCGCGCTCGGCGGCGCCTACGTGCCGGGGCGCGGGCAGCGCTCGGTCTTTCAGGGCTCGTTCGAGGGAAACCCCCTGACCTCCGACCGCTGGCGCTTCGAGCGGGTCGCCGGGACGCTGGCCGCCGACCCCTCGGTCGGCGTCGGCTGGCCGACCGTGGGCTGGACGCGCTCCGCCATGCGGCTGATGCGCCAATTCGAGGATCCCTATTTTCCGCGGGAGATCCTCACTCCGACGCTGGTGATCGCCGCGGGCGCCGACAGCGTCACCGACACCCCCGCCTGCGAGCATTTCGCGGCGCGCTTGCGCGCCGGCCAGCTCATCGTGCTCGAGGGCGCGCGGCACGAAATTCTGATGGAGCGGGACGTCTATCGCGATCTGTTCTGGGCCGCCTTCGACGCTTTCATCCCCGGCAGCGAGCCTTGAGGGAGGAGGCGGCGGATTCGCGACGAGCCGCGGCGCTCATCCTGGGCTTCGCCGCCGCGCGCATAATCTTCATGGCGAGCCTCGGCCTCGGCCGCGACGAGGCCTATACGCTGGTCATTTCGCGCCGGCTCGCCCTCTCCTATTTCGACCATCCGCCGCTGCACCAATGGCTCGCCCATTTCGCCGCGCTAGCCGTGGGCGAGACCGTCCTTGCGCGTTTGCCGTTCGTCCTCGCCTTCGCGCTGGCAAGCTGGGGGCTCTACGAATTGACCCGCGCCCTCTACGGCGCGAGGGCGGCATTTGCGGCGCTGTTCGCGCTCAATGTCACGCCCTTCTTCTTCGCCTCCGCCGGGACTTGGATCGTGCCGGACGGGCCGCTGCTCGCTTGCCTCGCGGCGGCCGCGCTGTGCCTCACGCGAGTTACTCTAGGCGCCCCCCAACGATCCGAGATCTGGCCGCTCTGGCTCGGCGTCGGGCTGGCCTTCGGCCTCGCCGGCCTTTCCAAATACAGTGCGGTCCTGACGGCGCTTGGCGCGGCGCTTTATCTGGTCGGCAGTCCCGCGCAGCGAAAGTGGCTTAGGCATCCAGCGCCCTATCTGGCGGCGGCGCTGGCGCTTGCGATTGTGGCGCCCGTCTTCCTCTGGAACGCCGATCATGGCTGGGTCTCGTTCCGCTTCCAGGGCGGCCGGGGCGCGCCGGCGGACGGGGCCGGCATACTCGCCGTCGCAGCCGTCGCGCTCGGGCAGGCGGCTTACCTGACGCCCTGGATGTTCGTCGCTCTGATCGCCGGGGCGGCTATGGGATGGCGCGAGGCGGCGCGAGGCGACGAATGCGCGCGAGCGCTGCTTTGCCTCGCCCTGCCCCCGATCCTCGTCTTCACGCTGATCCCGCTGTGGAGCGGCAAGGGGCTGCCGCATTGGCCGATGCCCGGCTGGTTCTTCCTCTATCCTCTGCTCGGCGAATGGGCGGCGCGGCGTCGCTTCGGCGCACGCGCGGCGACGGCGAACCTGGCGGCGCTCGTCGTCCTCGCCGGCTTCGTCGTCTCTCAAGGGCGCTTCGGCTGGATCGAGCGCCTGGCGGGACGGCCCTTGCCGGACCCGACCCTCGAGGTGCTCGACTGGGGCCCGATCCGCGAAGCGCCGGCGCTGTCGCCCCGCCCGGCTTTTGTGGCGACGACCAAGTGGTGGGAGGCAGGCAAGGTCGGGGTCGCGCTCGGGCCCGCGGTTCCGATCTTCGTATTCTCCGACGATCCGCGCGGCATCGCCTTCCTCGACAGAGGCGAAGATTTTGTCGGGCGGGACGCGGTGATTATCGCCGAGCAACGCCGGTTGCCAGAAATCACCGGGGTATTGCGTTCCTATTTCCACGACCTCGGCGCGCCGCAGAGCTTTCCCTTGGGAAGGGGCGGTCTCGATGAGGAAGAGCTGGCGATCGTCCCGGCTTACGGCTTGACGCGGCCCTTTCCCGTGCCTTATCCGCTCGGGCCGCGTTGATTTTGGTTATTTCCACGGGCTTTGGATGGAACCCTCACTCACGAAGCCCGATCAGCGTCCGACGCTCTCCGTCATTGTGCCAACCTATCGAGAGGCCTCGAACGTCCCGCTGCTGTTTGAGCGGCTGAAGGCGGCGCTCGGCGACCTGCCCTGGGAAATGATCGTCGTCGACGACGATTCCCCTGACAGCACGTTTGACATCGCGTTCGGCCTTGCGAAGCACGACGGCCGGATGCGCTGCCTGCGCCGCGTCAACCGCTCGGGCCTCGCCGGCGCTGTGATCGAAGGCTGGCTGTCCTCGAGCTCCGATTTCGTCGCGGTGATCGACGGCGACCTGCAGCATGACGAGCGCGTTCTGCCTGAAATGTACGCGAAGCTTCAGCGGCGCGACGGCAATCTCGTCATCGGCACGCGCGTTGCCGACGCCAGCGTCCCGGCAGGCCTGTCTCCGACGCGCCAGAAGCTCAGCGATCTCGGCGCGTGGTGCTTTCGCCAGATTGCAGGCGTTTCGGTGAAGGACCCGATGAGCGGTTTCTTCATGACGCAGCGGGAAATCGTCGCGGCTCTGGCGCCGGTTCTGTCGCCGGATGGATTCAAGATCCTCGTCGATCTCATCCTTTCCGCCGGCGGCGGCCTGAAGATCGTCGAAGCGCCTTATGTCTTCCGGCCGCGCCAGCTTGGCGATTTCCAAGCTTTCGCCGCTGGTCGGCCTCGACTTTCTGGGCCTCGTCGCGCACCACATCTCTGGCGGCCTGTTGCCGACCCGGTTCGTGCTTTTCGCGCTGATCGGCGTGGTCGGCCTGCTCGTCCATTTTATCGTGCTGTGGGCCCTCATCGGCGGGCAGGACGTCGCGGCCTTCGATAAGGCGCAAATCTTTGCGACGGTCGCGGCGATGGCTAGCAACTTCGTGCTCAACAACGAAATCACCTACCGCCCGTTCCGCTACCGCGGGGCGGCGATGGTTCGAGGCTTCCTGATATTCGCCGTGCTTTGCAGCGTCGGCGCGATCGCCAACGTCAACATCGCGATGTGGCTCTTCCAATCGAGAGGCACGTGGTGGGTCGCGGGCCTCGCGGGCGCGCTGGTCGGCGTCGTCTGGAACTACGCGGCCAGCAACACGTTCGTCTGGCGGCGACGGCGCCGTAAGCGGCAATACGCATGATCGATGATGCGCTCGCTGCGTTCGTCGACGTATTCTCTCCGCCCTTCCGGCGCGTGCTGGCGAAGTCGGTGGCGCTGACCGTCGCGATCCTTTGCGTCGTCGGCTTCGCGCTCGATCGTCTCGCCGTCGCCTATGTCGCGAACGGAAGCGGCTGGCTTGCGACGCTCATTTCGGTGTTCATCGGAATCGGGCTCGTCATCGGACTTGTCTGGCTCGCCGCGCCGACGACGTCGCTCGTCGCAGGTTTCTTCTTCGACGAAATCGCCGGCCTCGTCGAACGCGAAGTCGATCCGCTCGGCCCGCTGGGACGGCCGGCCGCGATCGGCGACGTGATTGCGACCTCGCTGCGCTTCGCCTCTCTATCAGCCGCGGCGGCTGTCGTAGCGATCGTGCTGCTGTTCGTTCCCGGCATCGGCTTCGCAATCTGGATCGCCATCAACGCCTATGTGCTCGGCAACGAATATTTCGAGTTGTCGGCAATGCGCTATCGGCCCGCAGGCGACGCGCGGCGGCTCAGACAAATGTTTGCGGGGCGCGTCTATCTGGCGGGCCTGGCCGTCGCGGCATTCGTCACAGTGCCCTTTCTCAATCTGCTGACGCCTCTGTTCGCCACCGCGCTGATGACGCGGCTTCACAAGAGGCTTGTGAGAACGTGAGCGTCGCTCGTCTCGCCGCCTGGCTCGTCGCCGTCGCGATCTGGGTCTCCCCGCAGCTTGCCCGCGCGCAAGGCGGCGAATGCGACGCCGAGCCGCCCTTGCCTTCCAGGCTCGCAGACAAAGCGATCGTCCAGAACTACACCCCTGTTCTCAAACTCTGCTCTGCCGGCTCCGAAAGGAAGGTCGCCGTCCGCGAGATGCAGCTCGGCGACAAGGCGGCGTTGCTGGTCGCCGATCCCGAGACGCTCAGGACAGAACTTCAGTGGTCCTCATGCTGGACATGCCGCGATGTCGACGAGAACGAGATCGCCGATACGAGGCTGATGCGCTCGATCGTCAAATCGGCCGAGGCGCCGGGGCTGACAAAGCGCGGTTTTCTCGAGAACGCCGGGCTGACCCACGGCGCGGGCGACGGCCTCTATTTCGACCGGCGATCTCTGCCCGAGCACCAAACCTCTGGAGCGCGCCTTCTTCACTCTGCTGGCCGACAAAGGCCCGCATACGCCGGTCGCGCTGTCGATCTCAGGTCTATGGCTGACCCACCATTTCGCCGACTATCGCTGGCTTGTCGAGCGTCAGGCGGAAGGCGCCATCGATATCGTGTGGACCAACCACACGTACCATCACCAGTTCAAGCGCGGCATGGCGCCTGACAGGAATTTCATGCTGACGCCGGGGGTCGACGCGGACGCCGAGATTCTCGATACGGAGCGCCTGCTGATCGCCAACGGCCAGACGCCTTCACTGTTCTTCCGTTTTCCGGGGCTCATCTCCAGTCGCGCCGCTGATGCAGACCGCGCGCCAGCGTCATCTGATTTCGCTCGGCGCCGACGCGTGGCTCGCCTTGCGCCAACAGCCTCGACCCGGCTCGATCGTGCTCGTGCATCCCAACGGCAACGAGCCTGCCGGCTTGCGCATCTTTGCGCGGGACGACGCGGAGCAGCGTCTTCCTAAACCCTTAGAGGCGCTCACAAATGCTCCGCAGTGAGTAGGACGTCGATCGTTGTCAGCCCGCCACACGTTTCGCAATATACGTGTTAGCGTTCAGACTCAGGCGATTCGTTGAAAGGCGAGCATGTTTCCACGACGCCCCGGGCCTAACCGCCCTATGAGCGCTGCGCAACGCAAGCCTCCCGCAGAGGCGACGCCCGGTTTTCTGGCGCGCTGGATCGCCGCCCAGGCGATCCTGGATGCGCAGGTCAGAGGCAAGCCGCTCGACGATCGCTTCGGCGGCGAGAACGAAGCGAGTCCCCTTAGCCTCGATCCCAGGGACCAGGCGCTCGCCCGCTCGATCGCGACCGTCGCGATGCGGCGCCTCGGCGCGATCCGCACGCGCGCTTCAGGCGCGGCTCGAAAAAGGCTTTCCACGCAAGGCCGGCCCGCTCGAGGGAATTTTGATCGCCGGCGCCGCGCAACTCATGTTCATGGAGGTTTCCGATCACGCCGCGGTGGACCTCGCGGTGCGCGCGGCCCGCAACGATCCCGCATCGGCGCCCTTCGCCGGCCTCGTCAACGCCGTGCTTCGCCAGCTCGCGCGCGATCGCGGGACATCCGTTGACGAGACGGATCCTTTGGCGGACGACACGCCGGCCTGGCTCGCGCAGCGCTGGAAAGCGGCCTACGGCGAGGAGACGGCCCGCGCCATAGCGCGCGCGCACCGCGAGGAGCCGACGCTCGATCTCACCGTCAAACAGGATCCCGATCGCTGGGCCGAGCGCCTTGACGGACGCGCGCTGCCGACGGGGTCTGTGCGCCTCGATTCTCACACGCCGATCCCGAAGCTCGAGGGCTATGCCGACGGCGAGTGGTGGGTGCAGGACGCTGCGGCCGCGCTGCCGGCAAGGCTCATAACATGCGCGCCCGGCCATCGGGTCGCGGATTTGTGCGCCGCGCCCGGCGGCAAGACGGCGCAGCTCGCGCTTGCCGGCGCGCATGTCGTCGCGGTCGACCGTTCCGCGGAGCGCCTGAAACGTCTGTCGACCAATCTGGCGCGATTGCAGCTCGATGCGGAGTTGGTCGTCGCCAACGCGGCCAGTCTGGAAACGCCGCCGTTCGACGCCGTTCTCCTCGATGCGCCATGCAGCGCGACCGGCACCATCCGCCGCCATCCGGACGTCGCCTGGACCAAGAGGGCGACCGACGTCGTCGCGCTCGCCAGAACTCAGCGGGAATTGCTCGATCGCTCCGTAGCGCTCACCAAGCCCGGCGGCCTGCTCGTCTATTGTGTGTGTTCCCTGGAGCCGGAAGAAGGCGAGGGACAAATCGCCGACCTCTTGCGCCGCAATCCCGACCTGCGCCGGGTTCCGATCGACGCCAAGGAAATTGGCGGTCTGAACGAATGCCTCACCGAAGCCGGCGATTTGCGGACGCTGCCCTGCCATCTGCCTGCCGAGACGCCGCGCCAATCCGGCCTCGACGGTTTCTACGCGGCGCGCCTGCAAAAGCGCGGGTGACGGAACATGGTTTCAGACTTTCATCTGCGCGCCGAGCTCGACCACGCGATCTGAGGGAATCGCGAAGAAGTCCGGAGCGCTCGCCGCCTGCTTCGCCAGCATGATGAACAGCTTGTCCTGCCAGACCGGCATGCCCGAATTGCTGGCGGGTTTTAGCGTGCGGCGGCCGAGGAAGAACGACGTCGTCATGATGTCGAACTTATGTCCCGCCTTGCGAAGCTGCGCGAGCGCGGCGGGCACGCGCGGCTGCTCCATGTAGCCGAAATGCAGCACGATCGTATAAAAGTCCGCGGAAACCTTCTGGATCTCGAAGCGCTGCGAGGGCGAAACGCGCGGCGTATTTTCTGCACGCACGCTCATGATGACCACCCGCTCGTGCACGACCTTGTTGTGCTTGAGGTTATGCATGAACGAACTCGGCGCGGCGCCGATGTCGTTGGTCAGAAAGATCGCGGTGCCGGGGACGCGAACGTGTTTCGACCGTTCCAGCATCTTGATGAGATCGACGAGCGGTATCGAATCCCGGTGCGTCTTCTGCATGAGGATGGCGCTGCCGCGCGACCAGGTCCACATGATGATGAAGGTCGCGGACGCGAGCAGAAGCGGCACATAGCCGCCATCCAGAACCTTGTAGAGGTTCGAGATGAAGAAGCCGACGTCGATGGTCAGAAAGCCGCAGATGACGGCGAGCGCCGCCCACAATGGCCAGCGCCAAAGCTTCCACACCACGAAGAAGGCGAGCGACGTGGTCGCGACCATCGTTCCCGCCACTGCAATGCCATAGGCGTTGGCGAGCGCGTCGGACGAGCGAAACAACAGGACGAGCGCCAGCACGCCGAGCAGCAGAATGCGATTGATGCGGGGAATGAAAATCTGGCCTTCCTGGAAGGCTGAAGTATGGACGATTTCGAGGCGCGGGAGCAGGCCGAGCTGGATCGCCTGACTGACGAGCGAAAAGGCTCCGGTGATGACGGCCTGGCTGGCGATTACAGTCGCAACGGTCGAAAGAAGAATGAGCGGCAGCAGGCCCCAGGCGGGAGAGAGTTGATAGAAAGGATTCTGCACCGCGCTGGCGTCGGTCAGGATGAGCGCGCCCTGGCCGAGATAGTTGAGGATCAGGCCCGGAAGCACGAGAAACAGCCAGGCCGCCTGGATGGGCCTTCGGCCGAAATGGCCCATGTCCGCGTACAGCGCTTCCGCGCCTGTGACGGCAAGAAAAACGCTGCCGAGCACCACGAAACCCATCCCGCCATGGGCGACGAGGAAGCCGACGCCGGGGACAGGACTGAGCGCCCTCAAAATGGCCGGCGCAAAGGGGATGCGGAACAGTCCGAGCACGGCGATGACCGTGAAAAAGACCAGCATGATCGGGCCGAAGAAGGCCGCGACCCTCGCCGTTCCCCGACTTTGCGCCAAAAACAGTATAACCAGAATGACGATGGTCGCGGGCAGCACATAGGTTGCGAGATTGGGATTGACCTGCTTCAGGCCCTCGAGCGCTGATAGCACCGAGATCGCCGGCGTGATGATCGCGTCGCCGGAAAACAGCGCCGCGCCGGCCACGCCGAGCAGAAAGGCAATTTTCGACTTTCTGCCGAGCGCCATCTGAGCCAGCGCATTGAGCGAAAGAATGCCGCCTTCGCCCTTGTTGTCCGCCATCATCAGAAAAAGCACATATTTCGCCGTCACTACGATCAGCAGCGCCCAGATGATGAGCGAGACGATGCCGATGACCTCAGTCGGTCCGAAGGCGCCGCCCGAAAACTGGCCGAGCGCAGTCTGCAGCGCATAGAGCGGGCTGGTCCCGATGTCTCCGAAAACGACGCCGACCGAACCCAGCGCCAATATCCAGAAGCTGCCGCCGCGGTGCGAGTGAGTTGCGTCAGCGGACGCGGGCGTCGGACTCGCGTGCGAAATGTCTTGCGACATGAAGGATCCAGATTAACTCGCCTTCAACGCGGCGGGCGGCGGGTCCTATACCCGCAAGGTCGGCGCCGCGCCAAGGGGGATTTCCGATAGCAGGCCCACCTTGGCCGAGGCTGCACCGTTCCCCGCTAAAATCGACGCGCCTGAAACCGTGCCCGTAATAGACCGCATCAGTGCACGCCTTTCGCCAATCCTTGGACGAAATAACGATTCAAAGCCAGCACGATCAGCACGATAGGTATCGTGGAAAAGTGGGCGAGCGCGCCGAGGGTTCCCCACGTGATGTCTTTGGTGCCGTAAGCCGACAGCAGGGCGACGGAAATGGGCTTCGAGTCGAGCCGCGTCAGGAACATCGGGTACAGGAAGTCGTTCCAGGAGAACAACAGGCAGAACAAGGCCGAGGCGATGACGCCGGAGCGCACCGCCGGGAGCGCGACACGATAGAAAGCGGCAAATTGTCCGCAACCGTCGGTGAGTGCGGCCTCCTCCAGCTCTTTCGGCAGTGAACGAAAGTATGAGAACATCATCCAGCTCACGAACGCCGAATTAAGCATGCAATTGATGATGACGACGCTGACCCAACTGCCAAGCAGGTGCAGATCGCGCATCGCCAGGTAAAACGGGATCAGCGCCGCGACGGCGGGAATCATGCGCACCGCCATGAAGAAATAGGCGACGCCGAGCGCCAGCCTGTGGGTTGAGCGCGCCAGCGCGTAGCCAGCGGGAACCCCGAGCCCCAGTGACAGCGCCGTTGAAGCGCCCGCGATCATCAGGCTGGTTACGACAAGGCTCCGGACATCGAAAATCTGGAAGGCATGCCGGAACTGATCGAGGGTCGGAGCGAAGGTGAATTTGGGCGGGATGGAAAAAATGTCGGAGGAAGGTTTGTAGGCCGTCGTTGCGAGCCACAGGAAGGGCATCAGGAAAAAAGCCAGCATCGCGAGCAGAAAGCCGCGCCGCGCGAGGTCGAGGAAGGCGCCGGGGTTCATCGGCCGTAGGCTTTCCGGTCGGCGCCGCGAATTAGTGCGACGAATGCGATGGCGATCAGCGCGGTGCAGAGCAGGGTCAGGTTGCCGATCGCCGAGGCTCGACCAATGTTGAAGAAGCTAAGGCCCTCCTTCACGGCGAGCAGCATCAGAGTGTTGGTCGCGTCGCCCGGGCCGCCCCCGGTCGTCACGAATACGCTGTCGAATACGCGGAAGGCGTCGACGGTTCGAAGCGTCAGCGCGAGCAGGATCGTCGGAAGCATCAGCGGCAGGATGATGGAGCGGAGTTTTCGGAGCGGCGTCGCACCGTCGACGGCCGCCGCCTCCAGGAGATCGTTGGGCAGCGCCTTCAGGCCGGCGAGCAGAATGAGCGCGACCAGCGGCGTCCACTCCCAGACATCGACGAAGATCAGCGTCGCAAGCGCCGTCCTTGGGTTCGCGAACAGACCCCGGGGATCGGTCAAACCCCAGTTCGCCAGATAATAGCCGACGAGGCCATAGTCGGCGAGCAGCAGTCCCTTGAAGATGAGGCCGACCACGAGCGGCGTGATGGTGACGGGAATGAGGATCAGCGCCAGCACGACACGATTGAACCGATCGTCGCGCCACAGCGCCAGGGCAATCGCGAAGCCGAGCAGGAACTGCAGCAGCACGCCAAAAAAGGTGAAGGCCAGCGTGTTGACGAGCGCCTTCAGCACCTCCGGGTCAGTGGCTAGATCGAGGTAATTCCGCAAGCCGACAAAATGCGTCCGGTTCGGCTGCAGCAGATTGAAATCATAGAGGCTGTAGATGAAGCCGCGCGTCAGCGGATAGACGCCGACGACGATCACGTAGATCAGCGCCGGCGCCGCCATCGACGCCAGGAACAATCGCCGCCGATCGCTGAAACTCCATCCCGGAGTTGCAGCGTGCAGAGGAAGCCATGAGCCCGAGGCCGCAGAATTGCCTGCATCGGAAGCGCGCGTCATGCCGCTAGACGATCACCATTCGACTAAAGCGGCAACCTGCCTGTCAGAACAGCTTTTCGGCTTCCTTCTGCGCGGCGTCGAGGGCCGCCTTCGGCTCGGCATCGCCGACCAGAACCGAATTGACCGCTGTGCCGAGCAGGTCCTGGATCTTCGGGTATTCCGGGATGCGCGGCCGATACTCCCCGTCGCCGTGCTCGAAGGATTCGGCGATCACCGGCAGGAACGGAAACTTGGCGTTGAGTTCGGCGTCCGCGAGCTCGCTCTTGCGCAGGAAACTGCCCGCGCCTTTGAGGTTCATCTCCTTGTGGACCTTCGGGCTGGTGATCCATTTGATGAAAGCCCAGGCCGCGTCTTTCTGCTTTTGCGAGGCGTCGGCGTTGATCGCGAGACCCCAGCCGCCGATGCCGTAGATCTTCGGCAAGCCTTCGCCGCGTGGCGCGACCGTGATGCCGACGACGTCGACGACCTTGGAGATTTTCGGGTCGTAATAGCCGGGCGCGCCGACCGACCAGGTCTGCATGTTCGCCGCAAGCCCCTGGCGGAAGCTTTCTTCACGCCCGCCCCAGTCGTAGTCGGCGGCGCCGGGAGGCGCGGCTTTCTTGAAAAGGTCGCGATAGACGGTCAGGCTCTTGATGTTGGCTTCCGAATTCAGCGCCGGCTTGCCGTCAGCGGTCAGGATCGAGCCGCCGAGCTCTGCGTTGTACTGCATCCAGTCCTGCGCCACCGCCGGGCCCTTCTGGCCGTTGGCGACGAAGCCGTAAACCTTCTTGGCGGGGTCGGTGAGCTTGTAGGCGTCCGCGACGAGCTCCTGCATGGTCTTGGGCGGTTGCAGCCCGGCCGCGGCATAAAGGTCCTTGCGATAGGCGAGCACGTTTGCATAGCCCGCGAAGGGGTAAGCGACCTGTTTCCCCTTGTAATTGCCGAGCGCGCTCATCAGCACCGGATAGATGTCGTCGACGCCGATCTCCGCAGCGTCGCGCTTGATGAGATCGCCGAGGTCCACCGTGGCGCCATTGGCTGCGAATTGCCCCGCCCACACGATGTCCATTGTAACTATATCGTAGCCGGCGGAATGGGCGACGAAGTCGGCCGTCGTCTTGGTCAGCAGCGAGCCATAGTCGAGAATGTCGACCTTGACATTGGCCCCCGTCTCTTCGGTGAATTGAGGCGCAATCTCCGCCATCACGGTCGCGAACTGGTCGTTCATGGACGCGACATTGAGGGTAACGCCATCGAGCGGCTTTGCGGACGCCCCTGCCATCGCCAGAGCCAGGCCGACGAACGCCGTGGCGCCGGTCAGGTTTCGTAAGTGCCGCGTCATGCCAGCGTCTCCTTCGGGAAACCAATTTTGGAGTCTACCTTACAAGGATATAGTCAAGCAAACTCAGCCGATTTTTCCAAGAAAGGAACGCAACGGAAATGAATTCTTTTCGCGCATCTCATGATCATTTTCATTGCGGCCTGAAGCTGATTTGAGCACATACTCGCGGTGTGCAGGATAACTCCACGTCAAGCCCGCTCGTCATCACCAATGCGCTCGCCCCGGGCGGCGCGCCGACCGAGTTGTTTGTTCAGGACGGCCGCATAGCGGCGCTCGGCCCGGGCGCCTCCAACAGCGCGCCACCCGACGCGGAGCGTTTCGACGCCAAAGGTTGGCTGATTCTTCCCGGCCTCGTCGAAGGCCACATCCACCTCGACAAAACGCTCGTCGGTCTGCCGTTCATTCCGCACATCGAAGGCGCGACGATCGCGGACCGCATCGCCGCGGAAAAATCTCTGCGGCGCTCCGTCCCGGCGTCGATCGAGGCGCGTGGCGGCCGGCTGATCGAAATGCTGTCGGCGTTCGGAACGGTCGCGGCGCGCAGCCACGTCGATATCGACACGGACGTCGGACTTTCCGGGCTCGAAGCCCTGCTGCGCCTGAAGCAAACTTACGCTGAGCGCATCGACCTGCAGATCGTCGCGTTCCCGCAATCGGGCATCCTCGCCGATCCCGGCGTCGCCGACCTGCTCGAAGCCGCCTTAGGGAACGGCGCCGACCTCATCGGCGGCCTCGACCCCGCCGGCATCGACGGCGATCCGCAAGGGCATCTCGATGTCGTCTTCGGCCTCGCCGAGCGGTGCGGCGTCGGCGTCGATATTCACCTGCACGATGCGGGGCCGCTCGGGGCCTGGGAGCTGCGCCTGATCGCGGAGCGGACCGCGGCGCTGAGCCTTTCGGGCCGGGTCGCCGTCAGCCACGCCTTCTCGCTCGGCGCGCTCGACGACGCCGATTTCGCGGCGACCGCGGAGGCGCTGGCGCGCGCCGGCGTCGCGATCATGACGACGGGGCCGGGGCCGGTTCCGATGCCGCCCGTGAAAAAACTCAGGGCGGCAGGGGTAAAAGTGTTCGCCGGCAACGACAATATCCGCGACGCCTGGTCGCCTTTCGGCAGCGGCGACCTGATCGAGCGCGCCGCGCTCATCTGCGATCGCCAGAATTTCAGGTCCGACGACGATCTCGAGCTCGCCTTTCGGCTGGTCACCGAGGAAAGCGCTGCGGCGACGGGGCTCGGAACGGGCCGCCTGGAGGCGGGCGCCTTGGCGGATCTCGTGTTCGTCGAGGCGCAGTCGATCGCGGAGACGGTCGCGACGAGACCGCAGCCGAGGATCGTATTCAAGCGAGGCGTGCGGGTCGCCGGCTGAGGCCCGCGCGCCATCCTTGCGGGCTCCCGCTTGCGCATCCTATAGACCGCACTAACTGCACCTTTTCCCCGCTGCGGACCCGCTTGCATGTCGACCGTCGATGTAAAGCCGACCAACAGGAAGCCCGGCGCGACGCCGGGCCGCGGTCCCGAGGCTTTCAAGATTGCGCTTTCCGCGGCGACTCGGGCGATGGCGCGCCGCCCCGATCTCGAAGTGCAGTTCTCGACGACCGACAAAGCGTCGCTGGTGGATGGGTCGGACGGCGCGAAAGCGCGCCTGCCAGAGCCTCCGCGCAAGCCCAACCCTCGCGAGGCGGCGATCGTGCGCGGTCTTGCCGACTCGATGGCGTTGCGGCTCGCCTGCCACAGCGACGCCGTTCACCGCCGGCTGCAGCCGCAGAGCCCGGCCGCGCGCGCCCTGTTCGACGCCGTCGAGCAGGCGCGAGTCGAGGCGATCGGGTCGCGCCGCATGCTCGGCGTCTCCGGAAATATCACGGCGATGCTGGATGATCGCTATTCCCGCGCCTCCTTCGCCGAGGCGAGAGATCGCGATCAGGTTCCGCTCGAGGATGCGGTCGCGCTGATGGTGCGCGAGCGTCTGACCGGGCTTCAGCCGCCCGCCGGGCGCAAGCCGGCTGGTCGAGCTCTGGCGCTCGCATGTCGAGGGCAGGGCCGGCGCGGACCTCGACAAGCTCGACGTCGCGTTGCTCGACCAAAAGGCGTTCGCCAGGGTCGTCCAGCACATGCTCGTTTCGCTCGACCTCGCCAGCGAAGCCGAATCGGAAGCGGACGACGAGGACTCCTCCGAGGAAGACCAGCAGCAGCCCGACAACGCTGAAGAAGCCGAAGGCGAAGGCGAGGAACAGTCTTCCGAAGACCAGATGGAGATGGACGCCTCCGATGAGGCCTCCGACCAGATGGAGGAAGGCGCGCTCGATTCCTCCGACGCGCCCTCGGCGGAATTTCCCGAGGAAATGGATGCGGGCGAATCCGAAGAGGCGAGCGAGAACCGCCCCGCGCCCTCTAGTGGTTCCGAGCGCCGCGGGCCCGATTACAGAGCCTACACGACGAAATTCGACGAGATCGTCGCGGCCGAAGACCTATGCGATCCCGATGAATTGAACCGTCTGCGCGAATACCTCGACAAGCAGTTGCAGAACCTGTCGAGCGTCGTCGCCCGGCTCGCCAACCGCCTGCAGCGCCGCCTGATGGCGCAACAGAACCGATCCTGGGAATTCGACCTCGAGGAAGGCATTCTCGACTCTGCGCGGCTGCCGCGCGTCATCATCGACCCTCAGCAGCCGCTTTCGTTCAAGCGCGAAAAGGACATGAACTTCCGCGACACGGTCGTGACGCTGCTGCTCGACAATTCCGGTTCGATGCGGGGCAGGCCGATCACGGTCGCGGCGACCTGCGCCGATATTCTCGCGCGCACGCTCGAGCGCTGCGGCGTCAAGGTCGAGATCCTTGGCTTCACGACGCGGGCCTGGAAGGGCGGCCAGTCGCGCGAGACTTGGCTGCAGGCCGGCAAGCCCCAGAATCCCGGACGCCTCAACGACCTCAGGCATCTCATCTACAAGTCGGCCGACGCCCCCTGGCGCCGCGCGCGAAAAAATCTGGGATTGATGATGCGCGAGGGCCTGCTGAAAGAGAACATCGATGGCGAGGCGCTCGACTGGGCGCATCAGCGGCTGCTCGGGCGTTCGGAGCAGCGAAAGATCTTGATGATGATCTCGGACGGCGCCCCGGTCGACGATTCCACTCTATCCGTCAACAGCGGCAATTATCTGGAGCGCCACCTGCGCTATGTCATCGAGGAGATCGAGACCCGCTCGCCGGTCGAGCTTATCGCCATCGGCATCGGGCACGACGTGACGCGCTATTACCGGCGCGCCGTGACAATCGTCGACGCCGAGGAACTCGGCGGCGCGATGACCGAGAAACTCGCGGAATTGTTCGATGAGCATGCATCGGCGGCGCCGTCGCCGCGCATGTTGCGGCGCGCCTGACCGCTCTCAGCGGTTTCGCGGATCTCCCTGTGGCGGGCGGGTTGAAGCCCGGCGCAGTTGAGAATAAAGGCTATCTGCCACTGAGGAGGGGACGCCCGGCTGCTGCCCAGCACGCCGACGTCTTCTTTGACTTCCGTTACGCCGCTGAAGCGCGGAGACCGAAAGGACACTATGTCCAAAGAAGAACTGATCGAATTTCCCGGCTATGTCGTCGAATTGCTCCCCAATGCCACCTTCCGCGTGAAGCTGGAAAACGAGCACGAAATCATTGCCCACACCGCGGGCAAGATGCGCAAGAACCGAATCCGCGTCCTGGCCGGCGACAAGGTGCTGGTCGAAATGACGCCCTATGACCTGACCAAGGGCCGCATCACCTATCGATTCAAGTAGGAGGCGGGGTTTCGGATGAGCCCCGCGAAACGTCCCCGGCTGGTGCTGGCGTCAGGGTCGCCGCGCCGGCTCGCCCTCCTTAACCAGATCGGCGTCGAACCCGACGCCATAATTCCCGCCGACCTCGACGAGACGCCCAATGGCGGCGAATCGCCGCGCTCGCTCGCGATCCGTCTGTCGACCGAAAAGGCGAAGACCGCCGCGGAACTGGCGCGGGCGCGACCGGATCTTGGCCCCTCGCTGGTGCTGGCCGCGGACACGGTGGTCAGCGTCGGACGGCGAATCCTGCCGAAATGCGAAATCGTCGACGAAGCCGAAGACTGCCTGCGTCTGCTGTCGGGACGCGCGCACCGGGTCTATACCTGCATTGCGATCGTCACCCCCTCTGGCGGCAAGCGTTCGCAGCTCGTCGAAACCCGCGTCAGGTTCAAACGCCTGTCGCGGGATGAATTGTTTTCCTACCTCGACAGCGGGGAATGGCGCGGCAAGGCGGGCGGCTATGCGATTCAGGGGATCGCCGGCGCCTTCATAGCGCGCCTCGTCGGCTCCTATAGCGGCGTGGTCGGCTTGCCGCTGCTCGAAACCGCGGGTTATCTCGCCGCCGAGGGCTATCCCGTCGCCGCTAGCTGGCGGCCCGGAGAAACAACGTGACGAGAAGGGCCACCCAAGGCTGCCCGATCTGCGGCAAGCCGCGCGTCGCCGCCTTTGAGCCCTTCTGTTCAGAGCGATGCAAGGCGGTCGACCTGCATCGCTGGCTCAGCGGCTCCTATGTCGTGCCGGGCTTGCCGGCAGACGAGGCAGATACGGATGGCGACCCTGGCGCGGCGCCCCTTCGGCCTGAGCGCGACGAGCGCCCGGTCCTCAACGAGACGGGCGCCCGGCGGGCAAAAATCAGGAAAGCGCCACGTTGAGCGCGCTCGCCGGCAGTTCCTGGCCAAAGCAGCGCTGATAGAATTCCGCGACCAGCGTGCGTTCCAGTTCGTCGCACTTGTTGAGGAAAGTCAGCCGGAAGGCCATGCCGACATCCTTGAAAATCTGCGCGTTTTCCGCCCACGTAATGACGGTGCGCGGGCTCATGACGGTCGAAAGATCGCCGTTGATGAAGGCGTTGCGCGTTAGGTCGGCGACCCGCACCATCTTGTTGACGACGTCCTTGCCGTCCTTGCGGCCCTTGAAGTTCGAGCACTTGGCGAGAACGATATCCACTTCGCGGTCATGCGGCAGGTAGTTCAGCGTCGTGACGATCGACCAGCGGTCCATCTGGCCCTGATTGATCTGCTGGGTGCCGTGATAGAGGCCGGACGTGTCGCCAAGTCCTATGGTGTTCGCCGTCGCGAACAGACGGAAACCCGGATGGGGCCTGATCACACGGCGCTGGTCGAGCAGCGTCAGCCTGCCAGCGATTTCGAGCACGCGCTGGATCACGAACATCACGTCGGGCGCCCCGCATCGTACTCATCGAAGCACAGCGCGATGTTGTTCTGGATCGCCCAGGGCAGGATGCCGTCACGAAATTCGGTGACCTGCTTGCCGTCCTTCAGGACGATCGCATCCTTGCCGACCAGGTCGATGCGCGAGACGTGGCTGTCGAGATTGATGCGCACCATCGGCCAGTTGAGCCGCGCGGCGACCTGCTCGACGTGCGTCGATTTGCCGGTTCCGTGGTAACCGCTGATCAGCACGCGCCGGTTGAAGGCGAAGCCTGCGAGGATCGCCAGCGTCGTCTCACGATCGAAAATATAATCGGGATCGAAGTCGGGCACATGTTCGTCGGGCTGGCTGTAGCCCGGAGCCACCATGTCGGAGTCGATCTTGAAGGTCTCGCGGACAGAGACCTGCGTATCCGGGGGGCCGGCCACTTCGGTCGCATGCTGCTCGGCGTCCGCAACAGAATCCACTTTCATTGACCCTCCAACCGGTCGCGAACTCGAGGATCCCTCGGGCCGCGACCCAAACGTTCGCGCATGCAAGTCAAACCGGCGGCGAAGCTAAACCAGCTTGTTCGACTTGAGAAAATTGTATGCCTGGATGATCTCGCGCAGCTTCTCCTCGGAGGATCGATCGCCGCCGTTGGCGTCCGGGTGAAGGCGCTTGACCATCTCCTTGTATTTCGCCTTGATCGAGGCGACCGTCGCGCTCGCGTCAAGTTCAAGCGTGAAAAGCGCCTTCAAGGCAAGCGCATTGTAGCGCGGCGCCTGCTCCGGAACGTCCCTCGTTCTATGCAGGCCGCGCCGGCGAAGCGTCCGCGCTTCGGCGTACACCGTCTCGTCGACGTTCGGATTGGCGCGAGCGCCCGCACGCGCGCCCATTTTCCAGGTCGGCCTGTGGCCGGTGATTTCGGCCTCGCGATATTTCTCCATGGACTGGTCGTCCATGCCTTTGAAATAGTCGTAGGTCGCGTTGTACTCGCGAACGTGCTCCATGCAGAAGGTGAAGAATTCGCCTTCATGGTCTCGGCCCTTGGGCGCCTTGTAGACTCCAGGCGCCTTGCAGCCGGGATGAGCGCATTGAGCTTTGGTTTCGATCGGCTTTTCGGCCTTCGCCGCGGCGCGACGAGGCTTGACCCGAATTCGATCGAACAGAGGCGAGTTGAAGTCCATGATCCCAAACGTCCGTTCCATCCCCCGCCGACCAAACCGCATCGAATCGCCGCCCCGCGCCCTTGAGTCTGCGCGCGGTGACGTTACGACCGCCTGGCCGAGAACGAATCCTGGATGGCGTTAAGCGCCCCACTTTGGCGATGCGAGAGCGTTCGAGCAAGTATTTATAGCTGCGCGGGCGCCTCGCCAAGCCTTGTAATTTGAATCGCCGTCCCGTTCCGCAAGGCCATTGCGGCAAAGCCTTTCTGCGCGCCTGAAAGAAGCCCTTGACCGCGCGCGGGGCCCGCACTACCTGAATGTTCACTATATGTTCTGGATACGGGATATGCCTAGGACGGACTCATCGATCACGGACGCCGCCATGCGCGCCCAGGTCTCCCATCGGCTCGGCGCGAACTTTGCGGAGCGGCTTACGCCTCAGGAAACGCGGCGGGGTCGCGGCTCGGCCTCGAATGTGACGGGACGCTTCGAGCGGGAGTCCCGTGAAGCGTTCGACGATGGATGGGAGCGGTCGGAGGAAGAGACGGCGCTGAAAACGGAAGTGACGCTCGAGCGTCCGCGCGCAATCATCACCCGAAACGAGTCGCCCGACGTCCCGTTCGAGCAGTCCGTCAATCCCTATCGCGGCTGCGAACATGGCTGTTTTTACTGCTTCGCGCGGCCGACCCACACTTACATGGGTCTGAGCGCGGGGCTCGATTTCGAGACGAAATTGTTCGCCAAGGAAGGCGCGGCGGCGCTCCTCGAAAAAGAGCTGGCGGCGGCGCGTTATCAGCCACGCGTCATTGCGCTCGGGGCCAATACCGATCCCTACCAGCCGATCGAGCGCCAATATCGAATCACCAGGTCGGTGTTGGAAACCCTCGCCAAGGCGAACCACCCCGTCGGCATCGTCACCAAGTCCAACCTGGTGTTGCGCGACCTCGATATTCTCTCAGCCATGGCGCGCGATGGGCTCGCGAAAGTCTACGTCTCCGTCACGACGCTCGACCGCACATTGGCGCGTAAAATGGAGCCTCGGGCGCCGACGCCGGAGCGGCGGCTGGAGGCGATCGAGCGGCTCGCCGCCGCGGGAGTTCCCGTCGGCGTGCTGGCGGCGCCGATCATCCCCGCGGTCAATGACACGGAACTCGAAAAGATTCTCACCCGTGCTCATGCGGCGGGGGCGCGCGAAGCCGGCTATGTGACCCTTAGATTGCCGCTCGAACTCAGGGATCTGTTCCGCGAATGGGTCGCAACCCATTTTCCCGACCGATTGCAGCGCGCGCTTTCGCTCACCCAGTCGCTGCACGGCGGCAAGGATTACGATTCGCAGTGGGGTCGACGGATGGCCGGATCCGGTCCTTACGCCTGGATGATCGGTCGCCGCTTCGAGATCGCGACCGCCAAGCTGGGCTTCAACGAGAACCCAGCTTTGCTGAGGACCGATCTTTTCAAGCCGCCGCGTCCTGCAACCGCCGGACCGCAACAGTTGAGCCTGTTCTGACGATCAGAGGGCTCAGCCAGTCTGGCGGAACGGGATTGCGGCCGAGGCCTCGCGCCGGCGCAACTGCGCCTCCCGGTCGGCGATATAGTTTCGGACGCGCGGCACGACGTCCTGCCTCTTGGCGATCTGAATGTGGAACACCATCAGACCGTCGACGCGGAAGCCGGTCTCGGATCCCGCGAGATAAAACTCCCACATCCTGCAGAATCGCTCGTCGTACATCGCCTTCACTTCGTCGCGGTGCGCGAGGAACCGCTCACGCCACACCTTCAGCGTATCCGCGTAGTGCAAGCGCAGAATCTCGGTGTCCGTCACCAGCAGACCCTGCCGTTCGATGGCGGCCATGACCTCGGAAACCGCGGGAATGTAGCCGCCGGGGAATATATATTTGTGGATCCAGGGATTGGTGGCGCCTGGCGGCGAGCTTCGGCCGATCGCGTGCAACAGCATGACGCCATCGTCTTTCAACAGCCGATTGACGTGCCAGAAATATTCATCGAAAGCCGCGGCCCCGACATGCTCGAACATGCCGACCGAGACGATCCTGTCGAATTGCCCCTCGACGTCGCGATAATCCTGCAGGCGGAACTCGGCGCGCTCGGTCAGTCCGGCGTCGCGCGAGCGTTGCGAGGCGATTTCCTGCTGCTCGGTGGAAAGCGTGACCCCGAGCACCCGGGCGCCGGCATTTTGGGCGAGATATAGACCCATCCCGCCAAAGCCGCAGCCAATGTCGAGCGCGTTGTGACCTTCGCCGACGAGCATCTTCGCGACGATGTGGCGCTTCTTTGCAAGCTGCGCATCTTCCAGGCTTTGGCCCGGATATTCGAAATAGGCGCAGGAATACTGGCGGTCCGCATCGAGAAACAGATCGTACAGCCTGTGGTCGAGGTCATAGTGCGACGAGATGTTCCGCCTTGCGCGCGGGCGATCGTTGCGCTGGTGCCAATCACGGATGAACGTGCGGAATTTGTCGAGATAGGCGATCCACCTCGGCCCCGCGCCGGCGGCGAGGTTGCGGGCGCCCATCTCGAGCAAGTCATAGAGGTCGCCGCGAACGACGTCGATTCGCCCGTCCATGAACATTTCGCCGAGCGCCATGGACGGATCCATCATCAGGCGCCATTGCGCGCCGCGATCATTGAAACGAACGGCGAGATCGGGGCCCGAGCCGTCGCCGAACCGGCGCTTCACGCCATCGGCCGTCTCGACCTCGAGATTGCCGGTGCGCACAAGCTTGGAGAGGACATACGCGAACAACGAACTCATCGGCATCCCCACGCGCCGCCAAGCAACGCCCGCAAGCGCAGCAATTTTGTATTGTTAATGGAAAGTTTATGTCCAATCCAAAGAATTGCAACCGCAAAATCAAGGCGATCCGCGGGCAGAGTTACCCGCCTGGCGCATGGCCGAGTCGCTGCGTCACGGCGTTTCGAAATCAGATATTGCGGGTTTGTGACATCGCGCTAGGCGTCACCCGGCGCCCCGCCAATACGTTCGATCAGTGCGTTCCAAAGCGCGTTGCGCTTGTCGAACACTTGTTCGACGGCTCCGACCGTCACCCGCTCGGCGCCCCTTTGAAGCAGCCAATCCGCCAAATCAGCGGCTTTTCCACGGGCGCAATGCAGCACTATGAAGCCTTGCGGGTCGGCGTCTTCCCCGAACGCGGGCGAGGCTTCGAAGCTCTGGCAGGCCTCCGCGACGATGAGGTGGGTCGGCGTCGGGAGACGGGCGCGAACCTCGCGTGTGCGCCGGGCCTCCTCGGAGGCGGCGATCCTCATCAAAATTGCGCGAGCGGCCTTTCGGGCGCTCGGACCCCATTCCGCCTTGAGGGAGGCGACGAGATTGGCCTGGCTGCGCAGGATCGTCCCGTCATCGAGAGTTTTCAGCGCGTTCGCGGCCAGCGTGCCGCCCGTCGTCGTAATGTCGACGATGAGCTCCGCGGCGCCGGCGGCTGGCGCCCCCTCGGTCGCGCCCAGGCTCTCGACGATGCGATAGTCGGCGACGCCATGGTCGGCGAAGAATCGGCGGGTCAAATTCACGTATTTGGTCGCAACCCGCATCCGGCGGCCGCGCTTCGCCCGGAACGCCGCGGCGACATCCTCCAGGTCCGCCATCGTGCGCACGTCGATCCAGGCTTGCGGCGCCGCGACCACGACATTGGCGCGGCCAAATCCGAGCGGCTCCAGCAGGAGCAGCGCGCTTTCGACGTCGGCGACGTGTTCGCGCACCAGGTCTTCCCCGGTTATTCCGAAATGAACGATCCCCTGATTGAGCTGACCGACGATTTCGGAGGCGGACAGGAAGGCCACTTCGACGCCCGGCATGTCCGCGATGGCGCCGCGATAGTCGCGCACGCCACGCCCTTGCACCAACTCCAGCCCGGCTCGCGAGAAAAATGCGGCCGAGTTTTCCTGAAGCCTTCCCTTCGAGGGCACGGCGAGGACGAGCGGCGGGTCAGCCAAGGGTCACGACTTAGATACTCCCCGCAGCGGCAGCCGGTCGATCCAGATCGCCGCGCCGACTGCGGGCACGTCGACCGAGGCGCCGAGGCGCCGCGCAAGGCCGTCATAGCGGCCCCCGACCACGGCCGGCCGCGCCGTCAGATCGCCGGCGTCGCGCGCCTCGAAGACGAAGCCCGTGTAATATTCGAGGTCGCGCACGAAAGCCGCGCTGTAGCGAAGCTGATCGACGACAAGTCCGCGCGCGGCGATAAAGCCGGTGCGCTCGTCGAAAGCGTCGAGATGAGGGTCGATCGCCAGGCGCGCCTCCTCGGCAAGCCGGCGCAGTTCGCGCGAGGCGGAGTCGGGGTCGCCGGAGACCTCCAGAAAGCGACGCAGCACGCCTTGCTGTTCGTCGCTGACGCCCTCGTCCTCGCGTTGCGAGGCCTGTCGCAGAAAGCGATCCGCGATCTCGCCGACATCGCGCCCGCCGACCGCCGAGATGCCGGCGATCTCGAGCAGATCCTCGACCAGCGCCTTGGCGCCGGCGTGGTCGGCGCGCTCGAGCGCGGCAAGCACGCCCGATTGCGGCAACGCCGCGCCAGCCGCGCCATTGAGGATGTTTTCCAGGGACTTGCCCTGGGAGAGGCCACGCCGGACGCGGCGGCGCCAGATCACGGGCAGGCCGAGCGCGTCGATGACGCCGTCGAATACGCGCACGTCCCCCATCGTAACCTGCAGCGGAGCGGAGCCGGCGCGCTCGGCCGCCTCCAGCGCAATGGCCAGAATTTCGGCGTCGGCGGCTTCGAGGTCGGTCCGGCCGTAGCTTTCAAGCCCGGTCTGGACCATTTCCCCCTGCTGGCGCTGGCTCGCGCGAAACACCGGGCCTAGATAGGCATATTGGGCGAAGCGGGCGGGGTTTCCGCCGGAAAGATGCGCCAGGCAAACGGGGATCGTGAAGTCCGGCCGCAGGCAGAGTTCCGCGCCAGAGGCGTCCGTGGTCAGGAACAAGCGTCCGCGGATATCCTCGCCGGACATGTCGAGGAAGGCGCCGACCGGTTGCAGGATCGGCGGGTCGATCAGTATGGACGCCGCGTCGACAAACCGCGACAAGGCTTTCTCCGCCGCGGCGCGGCGTCCCGGACCGGACGCGGCATTCGAAAGGATGGCAGACACCGGAATTCCTCAAAATCGCGACTTCCTTTAACAAAGCGGCGTCGGGAGCGCAGCCGTTTTTCGGTCTGAGGGTGAATGCGCCTGCTGGCTTCGCGTAGGAGGGGACGGGAAGTCACAGCTCAACCATCTTCCAATGCGAAGCGCGGCGATCAGGGGTGATTCGAGGGGGTCCGTTGTTGACCAGGCTGATGCGAATTCTGGTGTTCGTATTCGCAGCGCTGATGTTCGCAGCGCCGCTGCGCGGCGCAGATGACCTGGTCCGTCAGGCGATCGATTCGGCGCGCCAATCGCTTGCCGACATCGACACCGAGCTCAAGAACCCGGATCTCTCGCAAGCCGATCTTGCGCGGCTGCGCGCCCTCAACGATCCCTTAGGGTTGAAAATTCAAGCGGTTATATCGGAGCTCGCGCCGCGCCTGGAGGCTTCGCGCAAACGCCTCGCCGAACTGAAACCGCAGTTGAAGGACGCGACCGACGCGGCGGGCGGCAACGATGCGCCGACCGCCGAGCTGAAGGACGAGCAGGCAAGATTCGCCTCGCTCGACACCGATTTGCGCTCTGCCCGCGCCCTGCTGCTGCAAACCGACGAGACCGCGAGCCGGATCGGCGCCGCGCGGCGCGAACTTTTCGCCCACGAAACCTTCGCGCGTTCTTCTAGCGTGTTCAGCCCTTTCCTCTGGATGGCGCTGGCGAGCGAGGCGCCGATCGACGTTTCCGAAATCGCGGGCCTGGTCTCCGGTTCGACGCGAGACCTCGATCTGCGCCTCAACAGGTCGGAAACCGTCGGGTTCCTGGCGTTCCTGGCGGCGCTGCTCGCGCTCGCCTGGCCGGCCCGCTGGCTCGCGACCCGCGTGATCGCGCGGGATCCTAAGGTCGAAATCTCCCACGCGGCTGAAAAGGGCGATCGCGGCGAGCTGGACGACCGCCGTTCTCGTCGCCCTGCCGCTGGGCGCGCTTGGCGCAATCTCCTACGCGCTCGACATTTTCGACATCTCCGATCCTCGCATGCAGCCTGGCGTCGACGCCGTGCTGGACGGGCTTCGTCTGATCGCGCTCGCCTACGCCTTCGGAAAAGGGCTCTTGGCGCCGGGCGAATCGAACTGGCGCTTGCTCGCGCTCCGCGATCGCACTGCGCGCGTGCTGTTTCGCTTTCTGATGACGACGGCCTTCCTCTGGGCGTCGCAAAAGCTTTTCGAGGCGATCGCGGAAGGGACCGCCTCGCTCAATGTCTCTATCGCCTCGCGCGCGACTTGCGCTTTGCTGATCGGCGTTGCGGGCGCGGTCACCGTGCGCAGGGTGGTAGATCCGACCGAGAAGACGCGGGATCCGTGGGGTCCTGCGCGCACGCTGGCATGGGTGTTTCTCGCGACCCTGATCGGCGCGACGATTGCCGGCTACATCGCCTTTGCGGCCTTCCTCATCAACCAGGCTCTGTTCGTGTTCGGCGTCGGCGGCGCGCTCTACATGCTGGACGCCGTCATTCAGGAGAGCGCCGAACAATTCCTCAAGCCCGACACCGCGCTCGGCCACAGCCTGATGACCATCATCGGCCTCAGACGGGAAACGGTCGAGCAGGTGGTGGTCGTCGTGCAGGCGTTTGCGCGCGTGGCGGCGACGGCGACAGCGGTCGTTGTCGCGTTCGGCCCGCTTGGCCTGCCCTCGCAAAATTTCGCGGCGACCCTGCGCGCCGCCTATTTCGGCTATGCGATCGGCGGGTTGACGATCTCGCTGTCCTCGCTGCTCGCAGCGGGAAATCGTCTTCATCATCGTCATCCTGATCACGCGCGCTGCGCAGAACTGGCTGACCGACCGATATCTTCCGCGTACGCGTCTCGATCCAAGCGTCGGCAATTCGCTACGCACCATCACCGGCTACATCGGCCTGGTCGTCGCCCTGCTGATCGGCGGCACCCGACTGGGCCTCGACCTGCAGAAATTCGGCCTGATCGCGGGCGCGCTTTCGGTCGGCATCGGCTTCGGCCTGCAGAGCATCGTCAACAATTTCGTCTCGGGCCTCATCCTGTTATGGGAGCGCAGCATACGGGTCGGCGACTGGGTCGTGGTCGGCGGCGAGCAGGGGTTCGTCAGCAAGATCAATGCGCGTTCGACCGAAATCGAGACTTTTGAACGCGCGACGCTGATCGTTCCGAATTCCACTTTGGTCACGACCTCGGTCAAGAACTGGCTGCGCGCCGACCGCGTCCAGCGGCTCGTCATCGGCTTGAACGTGGAGTTCAACTCGGACACCGAAAAGGTTCGCGAGCTGATGATCGCCTCGGCGAAGGCGCAGGAGGCCGTGCTCACCATACCGGCGCCGCTCGCTTTGTTCAGCGAGATCGCCGACTGGTCGCTGAAATTTCAGCTGATCTGTTTCGTCGACGATGGGTTGATGACGGAGCGGGTTCGCAGCGAGATCAATTTCGATCTCTATCGCAAGCTCGAGGAGGCCGGCATAAGGCTCGCGAGGCCCTATCCGACGCCGAAATGAGGTCTGCCCTATTCGGCCGCGAGGAGAGCCGCCTCGACGGCTTCCAGAGCGCCTCGCAACTTTTCCCTGCCATGTTCAGTCTTGTCCCAATGGTACGGGCGGAAGATCAGGTCGAACAAAGCTTTCCAGCTCGTGGCGGAAATCAGCGCGAAATAGAGCGGCATGGTGAGGAGCGCGCGCGTCAGCCCATTCAGCCGGCGAGCCCGCATCGCCAGCGCCGCCGGCACGACGAGCGTCTGGACGCCCCAGAGCAGCAGCCCGATGGTGACGATGTCGCCGTACCAGTAATTCGCATAGCCGGGGATGACGGCCGCAGCGAACATGCGGACGAGCGTCTCCGCGAAGAACAATGTGCCGAACAGACCGCCGGACAGGCCGCCGCCGATCAGGGCGGCCGCGCTCAGGGTGCCCCATCCGCCCAGTTGCCGGTAGAGCAGCAGCGGGTTCCTCGAGTGGACGATGAGCGTCTGCATCCAGCCTTTCTGCCAGCGCACGCGCTGCCGGAACCAGTTGCCGAATTCATGCGGCGCCTCTTCGATCGTGTCCGAGCGCAGCGTGTCGATGCGCATCCCCAGGCGGGCCCAGCGAATGCCGAGATCGGCGTCCTCGGTGACGTTCCACGCGTCCCAGCCGCCGGCGCGCTTCAGCGCTTCGACCCGGAAATGGTTCGATGTGCCGCCAAGGGCGATCGGCAGCCTGAGAGCCGCCAGTCCGGGATTGAAAATGTCGAACAGCACGGCGTATTCGATCGCGTACATGTACGACAGCCAGGAATCCGAGGAATTGTCGATGACCAGGCGAGCCTGCAGGCAGTCGGCGGAGCCGCGGGTCGCGAAATAGCTGGCGCGCGGCGCGAAGCTGCCCAACCGCCGGCCGGTCCTCGGCGTCGAACACGGTGACGAGCTCGCCGCGCGCAGCGGCGAGGGCGACATTGAGGGCGCGGGGCTTGGTGCGCGGCGCACCTCGCGGCGCGACGATGACGTCGAAGCGGGCCGGCAACCGTAGGGCGGCGAGCGCCGCCGCGGTTTCCCGGTCGTCCTGTTCGATGACGATCTTTATGTCGAGTTTTGCGCGCGGATAGTCCGGTATTATGGCGCAGACGCCACAAGAAGTGAATCGCCGGACGCCCCACATTTCCGGCATGGCCGAGATACGCACAGTCACAACGCTGCGATCGAAGCGGGACGAAATCCTCGCTTCGATTAAGCTGTATGAAAAGCGCTTGGCGCAAGCCCGCGCCGACCTCGCGCACGTCACCGCCTGCATCACGATCTTCGAAGCCAGCGGCGACAAGAGGACGCATCGTCATACGTCGATACGCATCGGCTATTCGCGCGCGGCGAAATTATCGCCTTATGCAAGGAAGCCCTCGCCAGCGGCCCCAAGACGACCAAGGAACTGGCGCTCTACGTCATGGGGCGAAGGGGCTCGATACCGGCGACAAGGTTCTGGCGCACGCTATGGCGCAACGAATGATCCACGCGCTTCGGCAGCAATGGCGGCGCGGCTTGTTACAAGGCGACGGCAAAATAAAGGGCTGCGCGCGTTTGGGCCTTAATAGATCATAAGGACATTCCAAAAGTTTGATTGACGTTCGCGTGCGGCGTGCAGTACACTGAAATACACGTTAAACGAACATTATCAAGCGGGGAGTTCCCGTGATCTGTATGCGATGTGAACGAAAAGTCGTACAACGGCGGCCTGAAAATAAGGAAAGGATGCCGCGAGAGACCTTGCGAATACGAACGGAGCATCTTCAGTTTACCAGGCCGTTGACTCTTCGATCCTTAGAGACTGCCACTAGGCGCACACTACCCTCAAAGTCATTTTGACCTCTTCTGGGCTACGGCCGCGCCTCGCGAGCGGGCCGAATCGTATTCACCGAATAGATGTCATCGGTGACGCTACGAAGACTTCGGGCGCTGTCCGACAGACTACTACAAAATATATGGGCCGAGTTTTACGCGGCCCAATGTGCCGCTGCCAGTACCCGACGAAATCCGGCGACGTAGCCTTGTGCATCGCGAGCCCCGCAACGCGGAACGTCTGATCGCCATTGGACATGCGGCGATGATCCTCGCGCCAAGAAGCACTCTTGAGCGTAGCGAAGCAGGTAATCGCCGGCGACATGGTGATAGTGGCCGATTTCCGCGCGGCGAAGGCGGCTGAAATATTCCTCCGCCCAGTTCGTGCAAGCGCCGTCGAAGCTGTAGGCCTCCTGGTGATTGATGCGCTTCATTTCGAAATGCGCCGTGCAAGCCATCCCATGAGGACGCTTCGTCGGCGTTGACGGTCGTTCCCTTGGCGATGCGCGCCTTGATCCAATTTTGCGCCGTGCCTCTCGGTGCGGAACACGGCCGGGACCGAATTGCCGTTGCGCTCGCGAACGATGACGACGACCTTGCGCTTGCCGTTTTGGTTCTTGGCAAGCCGGCGATCAACGCGGTTCTCCGCGAGATTGCGCGGGCTTCACGTAGCCGCCGAAATAGCCGCCATCGACTTCCGCAACCTTGCCTTCGCCGCCGACAATGCGGCCCTTCAATTCCTCGGCCATCGCCTCGCGGAGCTTGTGGCCGAGAACGAAAGCGCGTCTTGTATGACGTGCCGAGATCGCGGCTGAGCGCCAGCGCAGCACTTGCCCTTCACCTCGTTCATGAAGATCGCGATCGCCGCGAGATACGGGCGCAGCGGCAGTTTGTGGAAGGCGAACAGCGTTCCCGAGGTGATGCGAGAAATCGGCCTTGCAGGCGCGGCAACGAAAGCGCGGCGCGCCGTTCGGGCGCCGGCAGTCATAGGCGTTCAGGCCGCCGCAGTTCGGGCAAACCGGCGCGCCGTCCGTCTCGGGCCAGCGCACCTTGGCGAAAGCCGCTTCGGCTTGCGCTTCCGTCATGCGGAAGACCTGAGCGAGCGTCAGGGTCTTGGCGGGGCGGGAAAGGAGGAAGTGCTGCGACATGATAGAATATTCTCGAATGTGAGAACACTTACCGATATCAATGTCATTGTCAATAGGAAAATATCGTTTATGATAGCCTTCGCTTCGAAATCGAGAGCGAGGCTGATATGGGATTCGCGACAGACGGAAGAGGAATGGGCCAAGCGGGCCGCGATGCACCTAAAGGTCGAGCTGAAGCGGGCCGAAGTCACCTATGAGGAACTGGCCGAGCGGCTGAAAGCGCACGGCTTCGCGAGACAAAGGCGAGCATCACAAACAAGCTCGCGCGCGCTACATTGAGCGCGCATTTTTTTCTTGCCAGCCTGGCGGCTATCGGAAAGGATCGAGTCGTATTTGATGATATATAAGTTACTTCGATTCTATTCTAACCAGACTATTTTCAGGATAATAATCGAAAGTTAATATCGCGTCAGTCGCTGTCATAACCTCCTTCCGCCATCCGGGTATCTTTTCTCCTTGAATAGAAAAAACGATCAAGTCGCCCGATACTAGCGGTTTGTAGAAATGTAATATGAGCGTAACGTATTTGTATCAAAGAACACTGCCCAAGAATGTCTGGATGCTCACAAGGCTGTAGTAACGGCGTATATTTGCGAGTGCCAGTCTTTGTTACAGAGCGCCAAGACATATTTTGGATTTTTGCTCAATTGGATCAATTGAGTCTGGCCCAAATAATATAGTTAGGTACGCCTCAACGTTGTCATTACTCGACGTAGGTTTCGGGGTAGATGGAGAATGTGGCGGCGCAGATGTTTGCGTCGGCGTCGAATTTGATTTCGCTGCTAGCAAGGGTGACGATTGGACAGGCGGAGAAACTTGTTGATGGGAGGCCAGATTTTTGGGCGGATTGGCTATCGCGATAACACAGATGGCAATCAACCCTAGCGAAACAAAACCGCCAGCAATTAATGGCACCTTCTCCCTCCAGATTATGATTGGCTTGGTTTCTTTCGGGGCGTTGACGCTTTCTTTCGGGGACGAAGATGCATGCCGCCGATAAAGATACTCACAAACGGCTAGGACGAATATGCAAACTCCTGCCCAAAGCCACACTTCCCATGGAAGCAAACCGGCAGTCATCGCGACCACCTGATAAAACCTAGGAAGTCGTGTCGCATATTCCGGCGGATCCATTCGAGATCGCCAAATCCCAGATGCCGCTAAGCGTCCAGACAAGAAATAACACGCGAATCCAGGGTTGCTTAAGCAGTTCGCCAGCAACCCGATACGACCCGCTTCTTCGAGGTCTTCCAACATCTATCGACAACTGACTCCGCGCGCTCAGTTGCGAAACTGGAGTCTGGGAAATAGCAACAGAAATGCGCGCCACGCGCTGCCACAATCATCTAACCGCATCTCGGCGAGTTAGATGGTTCGACCGCGGCGAAACGCTTGTGGCGTCTGCGCCATAATACCGGATAGTCCAAGGCTTCCAGCGACTTGACGAGTTGCGGGACGACCCGGCTCTCCCGGTAGATCGCCGCGATCACCGTGTAGACCGGCAGTTCGTCATCGCGCAAAGCGCGCGCCCCGCCGCCCGGCCGGTTCGCCTCGCCAGACATTCCGTGCGAGGCGACCGCCATGGAGCGGAGCCAGACCGCCGCGGAGAAGATGGTCCAAAACACCAGGGACAAGACCACCCGCAGCGTCATCGGCGCGTAGGCGACCCCGGCCGCGACCAGCGCCACAACCGCGGCCGCCAAAGCGACCTGCCAGCGCGAGGCGCCCGCCTTGGCGCTCAGCGCCAGATCGCGATCGGCGACGAGATTGGCGGCCCGGCGGGCGACGCTGTCGCCGAACTGCGCCCTCAGGCAGGACGAGAGGCGCTGGCGCGAGGCGATGGCGATCGGCAGGCCGCCGGGACTGTTGCGCGCGCTCTCGAGCAGAAGCCGCAGGGAGTTGCCGCGCGGCGCCACGACGGCGCGCACGTTGCGTTCGTTGGGAGCGAGGCGGGCAAAACCCTGAAGGATCGCGGCGTCGAGGTCGGTGCGCGAGTCGGCTCCGAACCGGCCGTCGTAATAGGGCACGCCGATTTCACGCGCCAGCGCCGAGTAAAAGGTCTTCTCAGAGATCCAGCCCTGTTCGAGCAAGGCCGCGTCCGCGCTGACGCCCAGGCGTTCGGCGATCTCGCCGGCAAGCAGCAGCTTGTCGCGATCGATGCCGTGGCGCTCGAGGAAAGCGATCTCTCTGGGAGGTGCGGAGCTGAAATTCATAGCTGTGGGAGCGAGCAGGGAACGCGATCGAACTGTGGAAATGCAGACGGTCGTAAGACGCACAGCCGCCCGGGCAATGTGGCAAAAAGGGCAAGCGCCCGCTATCGGCCAACGACCGAGCCCAATCGGCGAACACGGAGCGAGGAGGAAAGAGGATCGGAGTCGCCCTCTGCAACCCAGGGTGAGGGAACTATAGTCCGTTGAGCGGCCGCTAACAGCCGTTATGCGCCCGCTAAGCGCCCGTTAATGTCCGTTAAGAAGCCATTAAAGTCCGTTAAAATCCGCTAAAGGCCGCTTAATTCGAGCCGAGATCATTTGTTTTCAATGGTTTAACTCAACTCAAGATGTTTTCCAAACCCAGGATCGCGGCGACCCGCATCAAAATCGCGCTCTGGTTGCAATTTCTTCAAATCGGTCATCGGGCGGCCGGTCCAAAGTGCAAGTCATCCTACCATAGTGCTTACGGTCAGTCAAAAAATCTGGAAAGTGGTTTTCTGCGGTTACGAATGTGTTAACGGAAATTAACAGTTACCTTTCCACAGAACGCCTTGTGTCGCCGCGCTGCGAATAGGCGCCAGGGCGTCAAACGAACATGGTCACTCGGCCGATGTCTGAAGCGCGAGCGCGTGCAAGATGCCGCCCATCCTGCCTTTCAGCGCGCCATAAACGATCTGATGTTGTTGCACCCGGCTCTTGCCCTTGAAGGAGGGGCTCGACACTCTTGCTGAATAGTGCTCGCCGTCGCCCGCGAGGTCGTCGACCTCGACCCTCGCGTCAGGCAGCGCCTCGCGGATCATCGCTTCGATTTCGCTCTTCGCCATCGCCATCGGGGTCAACCTTCCTTATTCGCGCTTTCGGCGGCCGCGGCTTCTCGTATTGCTTCGATCTTGCCGATCACTTCGGGCCGCCGGCTCCGAGCAGGGTATGATCACGCCGCCGGCCAGGAACACGTCGCATTTGGCCGGATCGGTCGCGCGGATGGCGACGACCGCATCCGGCCGGACATAATTGAATCCCGCGAGCGCCTTCAGCGCAACCAGATTCATCTTTGGGCCGATCAGCTAGCCGAAGCGCTCCATATAGCGCGGAAACCATGTCTTCGTGCGCGGCCCGCAGCTCGGAAACCGCGATCGGTTCAGCTTGCGGCAGGACGAGCGCAGCGCCGCCGACGATCCCGAGCCTCGCCACGGGCACGCCTGCCGCCGCGCCCTCCGCCATCAGCGCTGCGGCGATTTCGGGCCTCGCCGCCGCAACATAGCGCGCCTGATCCTCGCCGAACAAGAAGCCATGCCCGGTTCCGACCATGGCCTCGGGCGCGATCGCGGCGCCGAGGTCGCCGGCGATCGCCATTTCCGCCAGCGCGACCGCGAGGCCGCCGTCGGAAATGTCGTGCACGCTGTCGAGCCGCCCCGATCGAATGGCTGACAGCACGAATTCGCCATTGCGGCGCTCCGCGGCGAGATCGACCGGCGGCGGCGCGCCTTCTTCGCGCCCCTCGGAGATCGAAAGCCACGCCGAACGACCGATCCAGCCCGGCGCGCCGCCGATCAGCAGGATCACGTCGCCGTCGCGCAGGAAGGCCGCGCGGGCCGTGACGCTGACATCCGGACAGAAGCCCGACGCCGCCGATCGCGGGGGTCGGCAGGATGCCCACGCCCATCGTCTCGTTGTAGAGCGAGACGTTGCCGGTAACGATCGGGAAGTCCAGCGCCCGCGCGGCCTCGCCGATGCCGCCGAGGCAGCCGACGAATTGCCCCATCGCTTCCGGTTTCTCCGGATTGCCGAAGTTGAGATTGTCGGTCAGCGCCAGCGGGCGGGCCCCGACCGAGACGAGGTTCCGCCAGGCTTCCGCCACCGCCTGCTTGCCGCCCTCGAACGGATCGGCCTCGCAATAGCGTTCGGTGACGTCGGTGGTCAGCGCCAGGCCCTTCGGCCCGTCGCCGAGCCGCACGATCGCCGCATCGCCGCCGGGCCCCGAAACCGTGTTGCCGAGAATGAGCGTATCGTATTGCTCGTAGACCCAGCGCCGGCTGCCGAGTTCCGGCGAGCCGACGCAGTTTTAGCAGCGCCTCGCGGGTTGGACGGCTTGGCGTCACCGCCTCCGCCGCGAGCGGCGCCGGGCGCGGCGTCGCGGTCCAGGGGCGGTCGTAGAGGGGCGCCTCGTCGCCGAGCTCCTTGATCGGGAGATCGGCCTTGATCTCGCCGGCGCGGCGGATCACGAAGCGCTTCGTGTCGGTCGTCTTGCCGATGACCGCGAAGTCGAGCCCCCATTTGCGGAAAATCGCCGCGGCGATCTCGGCTTTCTCGGGCGCGAGCACCATAAGCATGCGCTCCTGGCTCTCGGAGAGCATCATCTCGTAGGCGCTCATGCCCTTTTCCCGGCAGGGTACGAGATCGAGGTCGAGTTCGACGCCGAGATTGCCCTTCGCCCCCATTTCGACCGCCGAGGACGTGAGGCCCGCCGCGCCCATGTCCTGGATCGCGACCACCGCGCCCGTTGTCATCAGTTCGAGGCAGGCCTCCAGCAGCAGTTTTTCGGCGAAGGGGTCGCCGACCTGGACGGTTGGACGCTTTTCCTCCGCGTCCTCCTCGAAGGCGGCCGACGCCATGGTCGCGCCATGGATGCCGTCGCGGCCGGTCTTCGAGCCGAGATAGACGATCGGATTCCCGACGCCGGTCGCCTTGGCGTAGAAGATCGCGTCGGTGCGCGCGACCCCAACCGCCATGGCGTTGACCAGAATGTTGCCGTCGTAGCGGTGATGGAAGCCGACGGAGCCGCCGACCGTCGGCACGCCGAACGAATTGCCGTAGCCGCCGATGCCGCCGACGACGCCGTCGATCAGCCGGCGGGTTTTTGGGTGATCGGGCGAACCGAAGCGCAGCAGGTTGAGGCAGGCGACGGGCCGCGCGCCCATCGTGAACACGTCGCGTAAAATGCCGCCGACCCCGGTCGCCGCGCCCTGATAGGGTTCGATGAACGAGGGGTGGTTGTGGCTCTCCATCTTGAAGATGCAGGCCTCGCCGTCGCCGATGTCGATCACGCCGGCGTTCTCGCCGGGTCCCTGGATGACCCACGGGGCCGAGGTCGGCAGCTTGCGAAGGTGCAGGCGCGAGGATTTGTAGGAGCAGTGCTCGTTCCACATCGCCGAGACGATGCCGAGTTCGGTGTAGGTCGGCGTCCTGCCGATCAGCGTGGTGAAGCTGGCGTATTCTTCGGGTTTCAAACCGTGGGCGAGCGCCAAGGCCTCGTTGACCACAGGTTCATGCGCCACGGCCTGTTGAACGTCCACGCGCGGATTCCGCCTTGACTTCGCCTCACCCTCGCCCGAATAGCGATGAGGGCCGTGCGATGCAACGGGCGGCTCAGCGTCGGGCGCCCGCTTTGGCAATCGGGCAACACCCGCACAAAAATTTTACAATGATGGGTAATGAACGGTAAACTTCAGGAACAATATGGTAGGGGCATGGTTAAACCGGGGCAATCGCGGTAGCTGGAAATGAGACATTCGCTCAAATCAATTGCGTTGTTGGGGCTTTTGGCGTTGGCGGCGTGTGATGACATGCAGCAGGCGTCGGTGATGGCGCCCGATACCAAACTCTCCGAGCGCGACAAGAAGATGCTTGCGCTTGCCCCTCCGGAAGAGTGGTCGATCCCGCTGGAGCGCCGCCGCATGAACGACCCGACCGGCGAGCCTGCCGGCACGATCGTCGTCGATACCGGCGCCAAGAAGCTATATTACGTTCTGCCCGGCAAGCAGGCGATCCAGTATCCCGTCGCCACCGGCGCCGAGTCTTACGGCTGGACCGGCCGCGCCTTTGTCGGCCGCATGGCGGAATGGCCGCAATGGATGCCGACCTATTCGATCATGTCGCGTTGGCCGGAGTTCAAGGTCTATCTGTCGCACGGACCGCTCGCCGGCGCCTATGACAACCCGCTCGGCGCGCGCGCGCTCTATCTCTACCAGGGCAACCACGACACGCTGTTCCGCATCCACGGCACCAACGAGCCCTCCGAAATCGGGCAAGCCGTGTCGTCCGGCTGCATCCGCATGCGCGACCTCGACGTGATCGATCTTTACGCAAGGGTGAAGGTCGGCACGCCGGTGCTGGTGAAGTAAGTCGCCTTTTCGGGCAGCCGAGCGGCTTGGTTTTTATCGCCTTCCCCGCTTGGCGGGGAAGGTGGCCGAAGGCCGGATGGGGTGTGGCAAGCGAGGGGAATCTCGACGAGCACCCACGTCACGCGACGTTAAGTCCTGCCTTTCGACCCGAATTCGCCTAGCGTAGTTTGGCTTCCCACACCCCATCCGGCCTTCGGCCACCTTCCCCAGCGAAGCTGGGGAAGGTGCTCGTCTTTGAGGATTTGTTTCGTCAGGAAGCCAGCGGCAGCGGCAGGGGCGCGAGAAAGCGCGCGCCGCGTTCGATCGCGTCTTCCATTTCCTGGCCGAGGTCGTCTTCCAGAAGCTCGAGTTCGATCGCGACCGCCGCGAGGCCGATTTCGCGATACATGCGAGAGAGCAGCCGGCTGCGTCCGGTCGAGTTTTCGCTTGGCGCCGCTTCCAGCTTGTCTTGACGCATCACGCAATGACTTTCCAAGGCCGCTCGGCTTAAGCGAAACGGCGTCCATCGGGGATGAAAACAAACTGACGGAAATCGATTAACGGCGCTTTAAGCGCGGCCGGTCGAATGCGGCCGCAAGAAGGGGCAAAATGGGAATTCGCGGGGCTTTGTTCGACAAGGACGGGACCTTGATCTCGTTCGAGAAAACCTGGGGACCGGCGATCGGCGCGGTGATTTCTACGCTCGCGAACGGCGACGCAGAGCAGATCGCGGCGCAGGCGAAAGCGTTACATTTTTCGTTCGAAGGTTTACGGTTCCTGCCGACCTCGCCAATCATCGCGGGATCGACCGGCGATTACGGGCGCGCCTGGGCCGACGCGCTCGGCCGCGACGATCACGCAACGCTGGCGGTCGAAATCGATGAGCTTACCGCGATCGAAACTTTGAAGAGCCTGACCGCCATTGGCGAGCCGATGGCGGTGCTCAGCGAGCTGCGACAACTTGGCGTCCGTTCAGGGATCGCGACCAATGATTCTGAAGCGAGCGCGCGCCGCCAGGCTGCCGCGCTCGGCGTGCTCGAGGCGCTCGACTTCGTCGCGGGTTACGACTTGGGGTTCGGATCGAAGCCGGGGCCGGGCATGATCGTCGCGTTTGCGAAAACGCTCGGCATCCAGGCCGGCGAGGTCGCGATGGTAGGCGATACGCTGCATGACATCGAGGCCGCCCGTCAGGCCGGCGCCATATCGATCGCTGTTCTGAGCGGGCCGGCGCGGCGCGAGGCGCTCGAGCCGCACGCCGACCATGTCATCGCCGACATCGGCGCGCTGCCGGCGCTGATCGCGCGCTTGAACAACTAGGGCGGTTTCCTTTCAGGCAGAAGCGTCAGCAGCCCCCTCCCCCTTGATGGGGGAGGGATGGGGAGGGGGTGAAAACCACCGCGTTTTCAGGATGTTGCCACCCCCCACCCTTACCCTCCCCCACAAGGGGGGAGGGGATCGGAAAGCGGGACGCAAACTGTTCGAGAAACGCCCTGACCCTTTACTCCGCCGCGGTATGGGCCGCCGGCAAGGGAAGAATGACGGGTTTTGCGGGCTCCGGCGCATGCGGCGCCTCTCTCGGTTCGTCCCTTATTTCGTCGTTTTCGCCGACAAGGCCGATCGTCTTCGAGAACAGCCGCCAGATCACGCCGCCCGAGATCGTCGAGGACGGTGAACACCGCGGGGACGAACACCAGCGAAAGCATGCGTCGACATGATGAGGCCGCCGATGACGGCGATCGCCATCGGCGAACGGAAGCCGCCGCCGTCGCCGAGGCCCAGCGCGCTCGGCGCCATGCCCGCCGCCATCGCGATCGTGGTCATCACGATCGGACGCGCGCGCTTGCGTCCGGCCTCCGTCAGCGCCTCTATGCGCGGCGTGCCCTGAGCGATCTCGACCAGCGCGAAATCGACGAGCATGATCGCGTTCTTGGTGACGATGCCCATCAGCATCAGGATGCCGATCACCACCGGCATGGACATCGCCTTGTGCGTGATCAGCAGCGCGATGATCGAGCCGCCGATCGACAAAGGCAGCGAGACGAGAATGGTGATCGGCTGCAGGAAGCTGCCGAACAGCAGCACCAGCAGCACGTAGACCATCATCAGGCCCGCGCCCATCGCGGCGGCGAACGAAGCGAACACTTCGCTCATGATCTCGACGTCGCCGGTCTCGCGGATTTCGAGGCCTGGCGGCAGATGGCTGGCGGTCGGCAATGCGCGGATTCGGCGACGCTTCGCCGAGCGCCGCGTCGCCCCGCAGATCGGCTTCGATCGTCACGCGGCGCGAGCGGTCGTAGCGGTTGATCGCGGTCGGCCCATGGCTCACCGTGAAATCCGCGACGACGGAGAGCGGCGCCGTCGAGCCCGACGCGGTCGGCAACGCGCAAGTCCTGCAGCACGCCGACGCGCGAGCGCGCGCGCCTCGTCGAGTTCGACGCGGATCGGCACGAGGCGATCGCCGGCGTCGAACTTGGCGAGATTGGCGTCGATGTCGCCGAGCGTTGCGACGCGGATCGGTCGAGGACAGCGCCTCGGTCGAAACGCCGAGGTCGGCGGCGACCTGGCGCTTCGGCGTCACGCGCAGCTCCGGACGGTCGAGCTCGGCCGTCGAGATCGGATTCTCGAGGATCGGGATCGAGCGCATCTCGCTGGCGATCTGGTTCGGCCGTGTCGTTGATCTGGTCGATGTCCGGCCCGGCGATGATCAGCGAAAGGTCGCGCTGGCCGTTGTCCTTGACGAACCAGTAGCGGATGTCCGGCGTGTTCGCGAGCATCGCGTCGATGCGCGTCTGCAATTCCTTCTGCGTCGCCTCGCGCTTCGACTTGTGGACGAAATTGAGCACGAAGGTCGCCCTGCGCGGCTCCGAGCTGCCGCCGAGCAATGTGCCGCCGAAGATCAGCGCAGAGCGCACCTCGGGCATGGCGCGCAATTGTTCGGAGATCTTGCGCGTCACCCGGTCGGTGTCGTCGAGCTTGGAGCCCGGCGGCAGTTCGACCCCGAGCAGCACGCGGCCCAGGTCGTCCGCGGGAATGAAACCGGAGGGCAACAGGCGCGTCGACCAGATCGACGCCGCGAAGATCACGACGCCGATGATCAGGGTGATCCAGCGATGCCGCACGGAGGCGCGCACCAGCGAGGTGTAGCCCTTCATGATCGCGCCGTCGCGGACCTCGTGATGGCGAGGCGTGCGCATGAAATAGGCGGCGATGACCGGTGTGATGAAACGCGCCACCATCAGCGAGAAGATCACGGCGATCGCGACGGTCAGGCCGAACTGCCTGAAATACTGGCCGGCGATGCCGCCCATGAAGCTGACGGGCGCGAAGATCGCGACGATCGACAGCGAGATCGCGATGACGGCGAGGCCGATCTCGTCTGCGGCTTCGAGCGAAGCGCGATAACGCCGACTTGCCCATCCTCATGTGGCGCACGATGTTCTCGATCTCGACGATCGCGTCGTCGACGAGAATGCCGGTCACCAGCGTGATCGCGAGCAGGCTGACCAGATTGAGCGAGAAGCCGATCGCGTCCATCATCCAGAAGGTCGGGATGATGGAAAGCGGCATCGCGATGCGCGGTGACGATGGTCGCGCGCAGATCGCGCAGGAAGATGAACACCACGACGACCGCGAGCAGCGCGCCCTCGATCAGGGTCTCCATCGTCGAGTGATAAGAGCCGAGTTCGTTGTCGACCTGGGTGTCGACCTTGGAGAATTTGATCTCGGGATGCGCGGCCTGGATCTGGGCGAGCCTCGCCGCGACCTTCTCGTCGACGGTGACGTCGCTCGCGCCCTTGGCGCGCGTCACGCCGAAGGCGACGATCGGCTCATCAAACAACCGCGTAAAAGTGCGCGGCTCGGCGGCGCCGTCGGTGACCGTGCCGAGTTCATCGAGACGCACCTTGCGCCCGCCCGGGCAGCGCGATCGGCAGCGCGGCGAGATCGGCGATCGTATGCGCGCCGGCGAGCGTGCGGATCGCCTGCTCCTGCCCGCTGACTTCGCCGCGGCCGCCGCCGAGATCGACATTGTCGGCGCGCACCTGCTCGTTGACGGTCGTCGGCGGTGACGCCGAGCGCCAGCAGTTTTTCGGGATCGAGCGAGACGCGAATCTCGCGGTCGACGCCGCCGAAGCGCTTGACCTCGCCGACGCCTCGAAGGCTCTGCAAGTCACGCGCGACCGTGTCATCGATGAACCAGGAAAGTTGGTCGGTCGTCAGGCCGGGCGCGCGAGCCGCGTAAGTGACGATCGGCAGGCCCTCGATGTCGAGGCGGCTGATCACAGGCTCGTCGATGCTGCGCGGCAGATCGGTCCTGATCTTGGCGATCTGGTCCTTGACGTCGTTCAGCGCCCTGTCGATGTCGACCGAGCCGACGTTGAACTGGACGATGGTGACCGAGGAGCCGTCGGTGACGGTCGAGATGATGTGCCAGACGCCGTTCAGGCTCGAGACCGCATCCTCGATCTTCTTGGTCACCTGGCTTTCGAGCTCGGACGGCGCCGCGCCCGACTGGGTGATCTGCACCTGCACGATCGGGATGTCGATGTTCGGAAAGCGCGTGATCGACATCGTGCGGAAGCTGACGAGGCCGAGCACGGTCAAGACGACGAAGCCGACGATCGCCGGGATCGGGCTGCGGATGGACCAGGCGGAGACGTTGAGGCGCATGGCGGGTCCTCAGCTCCCGGTCGCCGCGTCGGCCATCGGCCGCACCCGGTCGTGGGGCCGCAAGAAAGCCGCGGCGCGCGCGACCACGCTCTCGCCCTCGGCGAGACCGTCGCGGATTTCGACCGCGTCGCCGTCGACGATGCCCGGCGTGACCTTGCGATCCTCGATGACGTTGTCCTTGACCACCATCAGATGCGCGCTCTCGCCGTCGACCTTGAGCGGCCGAGGCCGGAACCGAGACGCCGTCGCGCTCGACGAGATCGACTTCGCCGGAGGCGAAGGCGCCGATGCGCGCGCGGCTCGCGTCGACGAGCGCGATGCGAACCTTGCCGGTGCGGCTGCCCTTGTCGACTTCCTGATTGACGAGACGCACCTGCGCGGTGAGGTCGCCGCTGAGGCCGGGGAGTTTCAGTTTTGCGGGCATGCCGACCTGAAGCCTCGGCAGATATTGCTCGGCGACCTCGGCCTCGAGATCTACCGCGCCATCCTGGATGATGCGGAACAGCGGCTCACCGGCGGTCGAAACGGTCCCGCCGACCTTGGCGGAGCGCCGACTGACGATGCCGGCGACGGGCGCGACCACGTCGGTGCGCGACAGCTTGACCTGCAATTCGCGCCGCTCGGCTTCGCGCGCCCGGCGGTCGGCTTCCGAGACGGTCAGCGCATGATCGGCGGCCTGGAGCTGGGCCTCGGCCGTCTTCAGCGCGGTTTCGCGCTGCTCGATCTGCGAAGTCGACATGACGGACGAGCCGAGCTTGCGGGCGCGCTCGAAATCGTCGGTGGTCCAGTTCACCTGCGCCTTCGACTGGTCGATCAGCGATTTCGACTGCTCGATCGCGGCGTCGGCGCGCGCGATCGCGGCGTCGTTCTGCGCGAACTGCGCCTCGAGCTGGGTCTTGTCGAGGCGGGCGAGCACCTGGCCGGCCTTCACGACATCGCCGTCCTCGGCGTCGAGCTCGACGATCGTCACGCCGTCCATGCGCGCCGAGACGTCGGCTTCCTCGCGCGCGACAAGGGTGCCGGAGACGAACAGCCGGTCGACGAACGGGCGACGCTTCGCCGCGGTCACCGAGACGGCCGGCGGCTCGACTTCGCGCGCAGGCTCCGCCGCCGCCGCCTGATCGGCGCAGGCCGCCGCATCACGGTGGATCATCTTGTTGAGAGCGCTGATCGGCGCCGAACAGGGCGCGAATTTCTCTCCGGCGGCGGCGCCGATCACCGCCAATGCGATGAGCGCGCCCAAAAATCTCACGCATGATTCACGCTCCGCATGGTTCGCCGCGGCGGGCGCGACAGCGCCCGAGAGCAGGGCTCTCAAAAGGCCGACCGCACGGCGCGATTCGAGATCTCGATCGAAGTCCGGCTCGACGGCGATCCGCTTGAACATGCCGGCGACGAGGGAGAACATCGTGCTCGCTACGAATTCCACGTCGAGATGGATCGAAAGCATCCGCCCGGCCTTTGCCTCGTTGAGCAGTTTGCAGAGCCCCTCGAACGTCGCCGCGTCATACTCGCGGGTGATCTCGGCGACCCGCGCGTTACGTCCGGCCTCGGCCCAGATCTCGACGATCAGCAGCGCCTTTTCGCGCGGCGAGGCGAAGACGTTTTCCTTTACCGTCAGGACCAGCGCCTCGACGACGTCGGTGCGGCTGACCAGGGCCATGAATTCCGCGGCGCGCCGGTCGTAGTCGTAGAGGCAGAGGCCTTCGACCAAAGCCTCCTTGGAGGGGAAGTATCGATAGAGGTTGCCGGCGCTCATGCCGGCTTCGTCCGCTACGTTCTGCATGGTGGCGGCGTGAAACCCGAGGCGCACGAAGGCGCGCTGCGCGGCCTCGACGATGCGCGCGTGGCGTTCGCTGTCCCCGCGCACCCGGCCGTCCGTCAGAATTTTGGATACGAAGCTCATCGAAGCTGACGCAATTTGAGAATGAACGTTCATTCTCATAACCCGCGAAATACGGCGACAAAGTGGCGGACCGCCGGCGCTTCTGTTGCGTCGCAACAAAAAGCCCGCGGCGCGAGCCGCGGGGTTAAGGCTTAGCTTTGGACTAGGTCAGGCGCGGGTCTTATGCGTGTCGGGCAGGAAGTAGGCGAGAAGCCCGATGGCCGGCAGGTAGGCGCAGATCTGGTAGACGAAGGTGAGGCTCGTCTTGTCCGCGACGAAGCCGAGCACCGCGGCGCCGATGCCGCCGAGCCCGAACGACAGCCCGAAGAACAGGCCGGCGATGGCGCCGACATTGCCGGGCGACAACTCCTGCGCATAGACGACCATCGCCGAGAAGGCGGAGGACAGGATCAGCCCGATCGCGATCGAGTTCGATCACCGTTCCGGTGAGCCCCAGCCAAGGCAGAGCGAGCGTGAAGGGCAGCACGCCGAGGATGGACACCCAAATGACGATCTTCCGTCCGACCCGATCGCCGATCGGCCCGCCGAAATACGTGCCGACCGCCACTGCGCCGAGGAACACGAACAGCAGCACCTGCGCGTTCTGCAACGAAATGTCGAAGGTCTGCATCAGATAGAACGTGTAGTAGCTGCTGAGGCTCGCGAGATAAAACGTCTTCGAGAACAGCAGGATGACAAGGATCGCGATCGACCGCCGCACGATTCCGGCCGGCAGCGTCGACTTGGGCGCGGCGGGCGCGCCCTTGCGCATGGCGCGATGGCCGATATGCCAGGTCGCCGCGCGCGCCAGCAGCAGAATGGCGATGAACGCCAGCACCGTGAACGCCAGCACGGATTTCTGCCCGCCGGGCACGACGATGAACGCCGCCATCAGCGGCCCGAGCGACTGGCCGAAATTGCCGCCGACCTGAAACACGCTTTGGGCAAAGCCGAAACGCCCCCCGGAGGCGGCGCGCGCCACGCGGGACGCCTCGGGGTGAAAAATCGCGCTGCCGATGCCGATCAGCGCGACCGAGATGAGCAGCATCGGATAATTCGTGCTGAAGGCGAGCGCCAGCAGGCCGACGAGCGAGAATCCCATCGCGAACGGCAGCGCGTAGGGGACCGCCCGCCGGTCGGTGAACATGCCGATCAGCGGCTGCAGCAGCGAGGCCGTGACCTGAAACGTGAAGGTGATGATGCCGGTCTGGAAGAACGACAGCGAATATTCGTCGCGAAACACCGGATAGAGCGCCGGCGCCAGCGACTGCATCATGTCGTTGAGCATGTGCGAGCCGCTGACCGCGAACAGAATGCCAAGCGCGGTCGTCTGCGCGGCGCTCGATTGAGCGACCTCGGCGACAGCGATGCGGGCATCCGCTTTTTGGGCGAGACTCACGGTTTTGACCTTTGTGGGGGCGAGATGAAGGGGCGACCCTTAGCCCCAAAAGACGCGAGCGCCTAGATGAGGGTCCGGGCGCTCAACGGGTTGTGATCACAATTTACGAGTTTGCAGAAGGACCTGTTGAGATCACCTGGGCGCGAGAACCATGATCATCTGGCGTCCTTCCATCAATGGTTCGGTCTCCACCTTGGCGATGGTCGAAGTCTCGCTTTTCACTTTCTGCAAAAGTCGATAACCCAGATCCTGGTGGGCCATTTCGCGGCCGCGGAAACGCAAGGTCACTTTCACCTTGTCGCCTTCCTCGAAAAACCGGCGCACCGAGCGCATCTTCACGTCATAATCGTGTTCGTCGATGCCGGGACGCAGCTTGATCTCCTTGATCTCGACGACCTTCTGGCGCTTGCGCTGTTCCGACGACTTCTTCTGCTCCAGAAACCGATATTTTCCGAAGTCCAGAATCTTGCACACCGGCGGCGTGGCGTTCGGGACGATCTCGACGAGATCGAGGGAGGATTCCTCTGCGAGACGCTGAGCGTCCGCCAAATTCACGACGCCTTTGTTCTGGCCCTCGGCGTCGATCAGTTGGACCTGAACGGCCCTGATATCGCGATTTACCCGCGGCCCGCCTTTCTCCGGCGCCGCGACAGCTTTCATGGGACGACGAATGGCTTATCTCCTGTGCTTGTTGACGTTAAAGGTGCGGGATCGACACAAACTCCGCTTCGCGGGCCTGCGAACTGCTAAAAATCCCACGGAAAGCCGTTCAAGTCAACGCCCTCGCCCCTGTCCCGTCCACGGGCGCCAGCGCAATTGCAAGGCTTTGCGTGACTTGGAATTTGACGCCGCCCGGCCGACGCAGGCGCGCGACGCCAGCCTTGGGTTTTCGAGGTCCGGCCGAACCTGCAGCGAGGAAGCAGGTTTCTGGCGTGGGGTTTTATCTCGCTGGCGAGCGCGCACAAGCAGCGGCCGATCGCCGCGCTCGGCAACAATCGGCAGTTCGCAAACCTCACAGCCGACCTCAACCAACAGGCGGACGAGAAAACAAAATCCAAATCTAGGATTTGGTGCGCAAAGCTGGGCAGTTGCCCGGCAATGACCGCTAGGACACCCCCTTATTTTAACCGCAATCTGGCGCCAAAAAATCGTTCGTTGCCTAATTGGAGACCTTCTCCATACTCTCGGTAACTTAGCGTCTGCGGTCGCGTTTCGTTCCACAACTTGTATGTCCACTTTCGTTGAAGGCTTTGGCCAGTTTGCCAGCCTCGACAATACGATCACCAATGGGAGGACGAAGATGTTAGGAAAAGGTCTTATTTTAGCCACGGCTCTGCTTGCGGGAACGTCCCTTGGGGCAATGGCCGGAACCGTCACGCCGGTGACGAATGTTCCCTTTGACGGCGTCATCTACGGATTTCTTCTGACCGACGGCAGCCTGTTCTTTCAGGGCGGCCTGCTGCAGGACTGGTATCGCTTCCGGCCCGACAGCAAGGGCAATTACGCGAAGGGCTCGCTTTATCCCGCCGCGGCTCTGCCCGCCAGCTACATTCCCTACGCCACTTCGGGCGGAGTTCCTGCCGGACGGGCGCCTTCTCCTGATCGGAGGAGAATATACGCTGGGGTCGAACAACACTCTGGATTTCTCGTTCACCAACCAGATGGCGGTCTACGATCCGGACAAGGACAAGTGGACGATGATCGCGCCGCCCTTCAACACCAATGGCGATTGGGATTTCATCGGCGACTCGCCCTGGACGATGCTTTCCAATGGGCATCTGCTGCTCGGCGAAAAATTCAGCAAGGCGACCGCCGAGCTCGATCCGAAGACCCTGACCTGGAGCAACGTCTCCAGCCACGCAAAGGATGACCGGTTCGCCGAAGAAGGCCTGGTCCTGCTGCCGGACGGATCGGTCCTGACGGTGAACATGACGGATGTTCCCTACGCCCAGCGACTCATCCCCGCCGCCAATCCCGCGAATTCCTATTGGGTGGACGCCGGGCAGACGCCGGCCCTGCTGCCGGCCGTCGGCGATACGAACGGCTCGAAGAACATCATCTATGATAACGGGCAGAGGGTCTATCATCCGCCCGGCGAGGTCGGTCCGGGCATGCTGAGGCCGAACGGCACGGTGTTCTGGAGCGGCGCCGCCTGCACGATCAAGGGTCCGCCGACCGATCCGGACGCCTGCGTGCACTATCAGCCGATCGCACACACCGCGATCTACGACATACAGTCGAATTCCTGGACCGCGGGCCCGGATCTTCCCTCGCATGGCGCCTTGGGGGGCGAGGGCACGGGCGACGCCTGGTCCAGCCTGCTGCCGAACGGCAATGTGCTGGTCCAGACCAACCCGCCGGGAATCACGGATGACCGCCTCAAGTACGCCAACGCGCGCTATGCGGCCGTCCGCGCGCACTCGGGCCGCCTTACTCCCGAGGAGGCCGCTCCCGGCGCCGAGGCGTCGGCGCAGTCGTGCCCGCCGACCGATATCTGGCGGCTCTACGAGTTCGACGGAACCTCGCTCATCCCCGAGCCGGCGGCATCCTTTTGCAACGGTCAACCGAGCCTTCTGCTGTTGCCGACCGGCGATGTGATGCTCGACCTCAATTACATCTACAAGTCGACGGGCACATATCAGAGCGCGTGGCAGCCGGTCATCACCGACTTCCGCTTCTCGAACAGCGTGAACCCGGGCGGGGTGTACAAGATCTCCGGCATGCAGTTCACCGGCCTATCGCAGGCGAATGCGTACGGCGACGAATTCCAGATCGGCGGCAATTTTCCGCTCGTGCGCATCACCAACAACACGACCGGCCACGTGACCTACGCCAAGACCCACGACTTCAGCACATTCGGCGTGGCGACAGGCTCCGAGACCGTTTCAACCATGTTCGACGTGCCCACGAATATCGAGACGGGCGCCAGCCAGCTCGAAGTGGTCGCCAACGGCATCCCGTCCCAGCCGATTCCCATCACCGTGGTGCTGGGCGGGCTAGAGGCGAGCCGGTAACCGCAAAACGGCCGACGCCCGGTTCACGTGGCAACGTGAGCCGGGCGCGGCCGCCATTGCGTAGCCAGGCGGTCGATTGATCCGCGGCGGCCGCGTGTAAGCTTGTGCCTGGAACTTAACTCTGCAGATATGGTCGCGGCGATAGCTCGCGCACCATTCCGCGGTCTAGCGACCGCGAAGCCTACATGCGCCGCTCTGCCCGTGAATCTGCCCCGGTTACATTTTATGGGCCGGCCCTACTGAAATCGCGCGACCGAAAATGGCGTGAGATCGACGCGGCTCATCCCGCCAGTCATCGCCTCGGCGACAGCATTGCCGATGCCTGCCGAGTGCTTGAAGCCATGTCCGGAACAGGCCGCCACGACGAAGACCCGATTCTGCCTTGGGTGACGATCGATGATGAAGCCGCTGTCCGGCGTCACGGTATAGAGACAGGCGACCGCCCTGGCGACACGAGGCGTGACGCCCGCCAGACGGGCTTCGACGTGGCGCGCGTACATCTCGGAGGATTCCGCGGCGTCAACCTCGCGATTGACGGCGTCCGCGGTCGTATCCTCCTCGTACTGCTCAGTCGCGACCTTGACGCTGTATTCGCCTGGCAAGGGCGGGAAGCCGTAAAAATAATCCGTGTTGGTTGAGCCGTGCATCCAGACAAACACGGGCGCGTTCGCGCGGTAGGCGCTTCTGTCTTCCAACTCGAACCAATGCAAAACCTGGCGCTTCACGGTGAGCAAACGATCGAACGGCTCGCCGAGCAGGGGGCCGGCCCAGCCGCCCGCGGTCACGATGACCTGGTCTGCGTGAATGGCGCCCTGCGAGGTCGCCACATGGACATAGGCGCCTTGCTGCTCGATCGATAGCACCTCGATATTTGTGCGGATTCCGGCCCCGTGCTTCGCAGCGCAGTTGAGTTGCGCCTTGATGCAGCGCTCGGGAAAGACATAGCCGCCGCCTGGCTCGTAATAGGCTTGTTCATTGCCCGCAAGATTGAGGAACTGCGGGAAACGGCTGGCGACTTGCTCCCCGTCGAGCACTTCGTGAGGAATATCGAATTCGCGAGCCGTCCTGATCGTACGGGCAAGGAAATCCGGTTTCCCGTGATGCACGGCCTCCCCTGTTCTCTGAGCGATAAGCAGCACGCCGCACGCGTTGAACAGGCTCTCCCCCGTTTCGCTCTCCAGTTCGCGCCAGATGCGGTGCGAGTTGAGGACCAGCGGCACATACTCGCTGCCCTCGCCCAAAGCCTGCCGCGTGACGCGCGTTTCCCCATGGCTCGACCCAAGCGCGTGCGGCGGCGCGCCGCGATCGATCCCGAGCGCCTTAGCTCCGCGTTTGGCGAGTTGGAAAAGCGCAGCGCTGCCCATGGCGCCAAGGCCAATCACCAAAAAATCCGCGCGCTCATTCATGGATGCGTTCAGCCCCGGCCCAAATCTGCCTGCCGCTCTAACGACCATGGGAGAATAAGGATCGTCGCCGCGCCCTAGCCTCCTACCGCGCCAGCGCCGCCTCCAGCCCCTCGATCTCCTCGACCGCGGCCTGCCGCATCTTCTGTTCGGCCTCACGATAAAGCGTGACGATGCGTTCGCCGGCCGGCGTCAGAGACGCCCCGCCGCCGCCCGCGCCGCCGGGGTGGGCGGCGACCAGCGGCTCCGAAAACGCCTTGTTGAGCTCCTCGACCAGCAGCCAGGCTCGCCGATACGACATTTTGTGCGCGCGCCCAGCCCCTGAGATCGAGCCCGCTTTCCGGATCGCTTCGAGCAGGGCGATCTTGCCGGGGCCGAGGCGGCGCTCGGCGTCGAAATCAAAGCGCACGGTGAGGCGAATTGACATGCTCGCCCTCAGGAATGCGCGAATTGCCAGTAGAGGTCGCGCGCCTTGCGGAACAGCGGCCCCGGCTGCAGGTCGCGACCGTCGATGCGTTCGACGGTCGTCACCTTGCCGTAATTGCCGACCACGAAAATCTCATCGGCCGTCTCGAAATCGGCGTAGCCGAGCGTCGCCTCCTCGGTGGGCGCGCCGTCCTGCCTCAGAAGCTTCAGAACACGCTGCCGGGTCACGCCGTTGAGGAACGAGCCGTTCGCCATCGGCGTCTTCACCACGCCGTCCTTGGCGAGAAACACATTGGCGGTCGCGAGTTCGGCGACATTGCCGAGCATGTCGAACAGCAGGCAATTGTCGAAGCCGCGCGTGCGCGCCTCCATCAGCGCGCGCGCATTGTTGGGATATAGGCACCCGGCCTTCGCCTCCGTCGGCATCGTCATGGACAGCGGCTTCGCATAGGGCGAGCGGGTGATCGCAATGCCCGTCGGCTCCGGCAGCGGCGCCTCATAGATCGTCAGGAGAAAGCGGGTCGATTCCGGGTCGGGCGGCACCGAACCGACGCCATTGCGCTCCGCCCAGTACATCGGTCTGATGTAGAGATGCGCGCCGGGCTTGAATTTCTTCACCCCGTCGCGCGCCAGTTCCAGCATCGCCTCGACGCTCATGGTCGGCTTCAGCCACATGGTCTTGGCCGAGCGGTTGAGCCGCGCGCAATGCAGATCGAGGTCGGGCGTCACGCCGTCGAAGGCTCGCGCGCCGTCGAACACGCTGGAGCCGAGCCAGAAGGCGTGGCTGCGCGGTCCGAGGATCGGCCGATTGCCCTCGAACCATTCTCCATCGAGAAACGTATGGGTTTCCGTCCACGCCGTCATCGCCAGGCTCATCCTCCAATAGAATCTCCGGGCCGACACTAGGCCCGAAGGGGGCGGCATTAAAGCTTCCTTCGCCGCTTTGGCGGGAATTTGTGGAAATGGTTAGAGTCTCGCCATGAATTCGCGCGCCTGAGCCACGAAATTGATCTGAACCGTTGCCGGCCAAGGCTGCGGGGAGATAGAGGACGCTTATGTGGAGCCTCGCCAATCCGAGCGTGTTTCTGGCCTTCGTGCGCCGTGTCCTGCCAGGGCTGTGGCTCGCGACCGCCGCCTGTTTCGCTATCGGGCTCTGGATGGTCTTCAACTCGCCGCCCGACTATCAGCAGGGCGAGACCGTGAAGATCATGTATATTCACGTTCCTTCTGCGTGGCTTTCGACCTTGATCTACGGCGTGATGGCGATCGCCAGCCTCGGCACCCTGGTCTGGCGCCATCCGCTCGCAGACGCCGCGCAAAAGGCGGCGGCGCCGCTCGGGGCGGGCTTCACCTTCGTCTGCCTCGCACCGGCTCGCTATGGGGCAAGCCGATGTGGGGGACCTACTGGGTGTGGGACGCGAGGCTCACATCTGTCCTGGTGCTATTCATCCTCTATCTCGGCCTCATCGCGCTCTGGCGCTCTTTCGACGATCCCGGGAGGGCCGCGCGCGCCGCGGCGATCCTGACGCTGGTCGGCAGCGTCAATCTGCCGATCATAAAATTCTCGGTCGATTGGTGGAACACCCTCCATCAGCCGGCGTCGGTGTTCCGCATGGGCGGCCCGACGATTGCGCCGGAACTGCTCTGGCCGCTGCTCGTGATGGCGATCGCCTTCACGCTGCTGTTCGTCTCACTGCACCTGATGGCGATCCGCAACGAGATCCTCCGGCGGCGCGTCGCCCGCCTCACCCTGATCGCCGCGTCTCAGGGCGACGTGCTCGCTCCCGTGACCCATTGGGAGCCCGCGCGCTGATGGCTGCGATCCCGCATATCGAGATGATCGTCGCGGCTTACGCGGTGGCCGCGGCCGTGATCGGCGCGATGATCGCCTATGTCCTGATCGACTATCGATCGCTGAGCACGCAGGTTGCGGCGCTCGAGCGCAAGAGCGGCGAGCCGGGGCGCGCGGCCGCGATGAGCGAGGCTACGCGACCTGCCTCGCGCGCTCGGCTCGGGCTCGCTGCGCTGCCGCTGATCGCGTTCGTCGCGCTCGGCGGGCTGCTTCCTGGCGCGGCTCGGCGCTGGCGACGCCTCGCGCATTCCCTCCGCGCTGATCGGCCAGCCGGCGCCCCGACTGGAGCTGGCCGGCCTCGACGGCGCGGCCGGACTGACCGGGGCGGACCTGCAAGACCGGCCACGTCAAGCTCGTCAACATCTTCGCCTCGTGGTGCGAGCCCTGCCATGTCGAGCACGAAGCCTTGATGTCGCTCGCCGGCGACCCCGATCTCAAGGCCAAGGGCGTCGACATTCTGGGCGTCGCCCAGAAGGACTCAGCCGAAAACATCCGCCGTTTCTTGAAGCGAGGCTGGCGACCCCTACGCCAAGATCGGCCTTGACCCCGACAATCGCGCCGGCATCGACTGGGGCGTCTACGGCGTTCCCGAAACTTTCGTCGTTCGCGGCGACGGGGTCATCGCCTACAAGTTTGTCGGGCCCATCGACGCCGAGGCGATCGAAAAGACCCTGAAGCCCGAAATCCTCAAGGCGGCCGGCGCCGGCTGAATGCGGAGGAGCTCAAAGGTTCCCTTCGCTTGGTTGTTTTTTTGCGCAAGAAATCTTGATCGGCTTTCGCCATTTCCGAGCGAGCCGATCCTTGCTCCAGCCAAGCATAAGACTAAATCCCTATAGCAATACAATGGACAAAGGCGCTCTTAGCCGCCATCGCTTGGCCTTTGACGCTTTTATCCCGAGGATTTGCGGCGGCGGGTAACGAAACCGAATTGGTTTCTATGCGAACTTAAGTTAACCTGCTGAACTGACATTCCAGCGAATGTCCTGGCGGGGGAAGTTGGGGACGGTAATGCTGCGAGCAAACGCCTATCAGTACCAGTTCTATGAAATGGCGCATGCCGCTCTCGCGCCGGCGCGCGCGGTCTCCGACGCGACTCACTTCCTGTTTCGCAATCCCTTCAATCCGCTCTCGCTTACCCCGTTCGGCAAGAACGTCGCCGCCGGCGCCGAACTGTTCGAGCGCATGACGCGCCGTTACGGCAAGCCGGTTTTCGGCCTCACGACGACGGAAGTCGACGGCGTCGAGCACGACGTGTTCGAAGAGATCGTCTGGTCGAAGCCGTTCTGCAACGTGCTGCATTTCGTCCGCCCGACGGTCGCCGATCACGAGCAGCAGCCGAAGCTTTTGATCGTCGCGCCGATGTCGGGACACTATGCGACGCTGCTGCGCGGCACGGTCGAGGCGTTCCTGCCGACCCATCGTGTCTACATCACCGACTGGATGGACGCCCGCATGGTGCCGCTCGCCGCGGGTCGCTTCGATCTCGACGACTACATCGATTACTTGAAGGAAATCCTCGAACTGCTGGGACCGGGCACGCATACGCTCGGCGTCTGCCAGCCGTCCGTCCCGCTGATCGCCGCTGTGGCGCGCATGGAGGCCGAGGACAATCCCGCCGCGCCTGCATCGATGACGCTGATGGGCGGTCCGATCGACACGCGGCGCAGCCCGACCGCCGTCAACCAGCTCGCCGAGAAGCGCGGCGTCGAATGGTTTCGCGCCAATTGCCTGCAGACCGTGCCTTTCCCCTATCTGGGCTGCGGGCGCAGCGTCTATCCCGGCTATCTCCAGCTTTCCGGCTTCATGGCGATGAATCTCGATCGCCACGTCAACGCGCACCTCTCGATGTTCAACCACCTCGTCAAGGGCGACGGCGATTCCGCCGAGAAGCATCGCGAGTTCTATGACGAATATCTCGCGGTGATGGATCTGACCGCAGAATATTACATGCAGACGATCGAGACGGTGTTCGTACGCCACCAGCTTCCGAAAGGCGAAATGAAGCATCGCGGCGCGCCGGTCGATCTCTCGGCGATCCGCCGCTGCGGCCTGATGACCGTCGAGGGCGAGAAGGACGACATATCCGGCGTCGGCCAGACCCAGGCGGCGCACGATCTCTGCGTCAACATTCCCGACAGCCGCAAGCAGCACTATCTGCAGCTCGGCGTCGGCCATTACGGCGTGTTCAACGGCTCGAAGTTCCGTTCGCAGATCGCGCCGCGCGTCTGCGAATTCCAGGCCGGGATCGACGGCGCGCCCTATGGCTACGCGCCGCGGCGGCGACTGGCGGCGGAGTAGTCCGCCTTCGCTCAGATGTGATAGGTCAGCGCTTCGTCTGTGGGGTCGCCGATCTGGCGCATTTCGGCGAGCGTGCGCGCATCGAGCACCGCGGCGATAGCCTCGCGGACCTGCGCCATGACGAGGCGCACCGGGCACGGCTTTTCCATGGAGCAATCGTCGCAGCGCCGAAACGACGTGCGGCTGGCGCAGCCGATCGGCGCGAGCGGCCCGTCGAGGCTGCGGATGATCGCGCCGACCATGATCTCGGTCGAGGGTCTCGCCAGCACATAGCCGCCGCCCCGCCCCTTTTTGGAATGGACGAAACCGGCAGTTCGCAATTCGCCAAGGATGGCGTCCAAAAATTTCTTCGGGATCGAATTGGCTTCGGCGATATCGGCGACGAGCGCGGGCTGGCCCGGCGGCATGCCCGCCAGATGCACCATGGCCTTGAGACCGTATTTTCCCTTATTGGTCAGCATTCGACATAAACTCTCGACCGCCTCGACTGAGGCGGCGCGCCTTATGTAAGGCTCACCACGCCCGCCGTCCACGCCGCGCGACCGGCATTTGCCCCTTTTTCGAAGGCGTTTACCCAACAACCATCTTTCGCTCGCGCGGAGTTTTACGCGCGCTACCCTTGAAGCCGGTCTTTGAGCGAGGGCGGAACGTGCGGCGTTTCTCATTCATCTCGGTGCTGGCTTTTGCCTTGGGCGGCGTCTTTGCCGAGCCGGCGCTGGCGACGCCTGCGATCGTCGAATTCTCGGCGCCTTATCCGGCGGGCACGATCGTCATCTCGAGCCACGCAAGGCGGCTCTACCTCATCACCTATCCCGGCCAGGCGATCGCTTACCCCGTCGCGGTCGCCAAGCACGGCAAGGAGTGGGAGGGCTTTGCGCGGGTCGACGGCAAATATGTCGAGCCTGCCTGGTCGCCGCCGACGGAGGTCAAGCGCGACCATCCCGAAATGCCTGACGTGATCCCCGGCGGCTCGCCGCACAATCCGATGGGCGCGCGCGCCATCACGCTCGATCGCAACCAGGTCGCCATCCACGGCACGACGGCTTCCATGCGCGCTTCCGTCGGCACCGCGGCTTCTTATGGCTGCATCCGCATGTACAACGAGGACGTCATCGACCTCTACGATCGCGTCCAGGTCGGCGCGACCGTGCTGATGACGGATTAGAGCGCTCCCCCGACGGCCCCCTCCCGCGCTTGCGGCTATAGTATGCGCACATCTCAATTGAGCCGAAGTTTGGCGATTTCCCCTTCTCCCCTTGCGGGAGAAGGTCCCCGAAGGGGGGATGAGGGGTCGCTTCCGGGTTCTTCGCGGCTTACAGGATTGCAAATTCGGTCAGTCCAACCCTCAAACGTGCGTTCTTCGCAGCGAGGACCCCTCATCCGGCCTTCGGCCACCTTCTCCCGCAAGGGGAGAAGGGGACAAAATCTCCCGTGGTCGTCGGCCAAACAAAGATGTCTGCATACTGTAGCCGCTTGCGGGGGAGGGCAGGGGTGGGTTAAATACCACTGTATTTTCAGGATGTTGCCGCCCCCTCCCTTACCCTCCCCCGCTTCGCAGGGGAGGAGATCGGAAAGGGCGGTGCGGATAGATCGGCGCGTGCTCTAGCTGCGTCCGAACAGGCGCTCGATATCGGCGAGCCTCAGCTCGACATAGGTCGGCCGGCCGTGATTGCACTGGCCTGCGCCCGGCGTCGCCTCCATCTCGCGCAGCAGCGCGTTCATTTCCTCGGGCCGCAGCGTGCGGCCGGAGCGCACCGAATGGTGGCAGGCGAAGGTCGCGAGGCGATGGTCGAGACGCCGCTCCAGCGTCTCTGCGCCGTCTTCGGCGAGCGCGTCCTCGGCGAGATCGCGAACGAGGCTCGATAGGTCGCCCGACGCGATGAGGCTCGGCGCCTCCCGGACCAGCACCGCGCCGCCCCCGAACGCCTCGACCGCCAGTCCGAGCTCGGCAAGATCGGCGGCGCGCTCGACGAGCGCCGCCGCGGCGGCGGGTTCGAGATCGACGACCAGCGGGCTCAACAGGATCTGGCGCTGGATGCCTTCCTCCGCGCGCTGTCGCTTGAGCTTCTCATAGACGATGCGCTCGTGCGCGGCGTGTTGGTCGACGAACACCACGCCGTCGCGGGTCTGTGCGACGATGTAATTGCCGTGCAATTGCGCGCGCGCCGCGCCGAGCGGCGCGGCCTCCAGGGCGGGCGCGCTCTGAGCCGGCTCGGCGCGGGCGCTTGGGCTCGCGATGTCGAAGCTGTGCTGCGCCGGCTCGTCGAAGCGCGGCGGCGCGGCCGGCGAAGCTCGCCAGTCCCAGTTCGCCGCGCGTGCGGGCTCCCCGACAAAGGCCGGCGCACGCAAGGCCGCGAGGGTCTCGGCGCCGCCGGTGGTCGCGGCACGGTGCCGGGCGAGTTCAAGCGCCTGCCGGACGGCCGAGACGATCAGCCCGCGCACCAGGTTCGAATCGCGAAACCTGACCTCGGCCTTGGCCGGATGCACGTTGACGTCGACGTCGGCCGGATCGCAGGCGATGAACAGCGCGAGCGCGCCATAGCGGTCGCGCGGCAGATAATCCTGGTAAGCCGCGCGCAGCGCCCCGGCGACCAGCCGGTCGCGGATCGAGCGGCCGTTGACGAACACGTACTGCCCGAGCGCATTTGGCTTCGAATAGGTCGGCAAGCCGACCCAGCCCGCAAGCGCGACGCCCTCGCGGGCGTGGTCGACCCGCACGCAATTCTCGACGAATTCCGCGCCGAGCGCCTGGCGCATGCGCTCGCGGTCGCCCTCGAGATCGTCGGCTTCAGCCGAAAAGTCGAACGAGCCGCCGACCTCTGAGGAGAACGAGAAACGCACCGCCGGATGGCTCAGCGCAAGCCGGCGCACGACATCTGCGCAGGCCTGCGCCTCGGCGCGATCGGTCTTCAGGAATTTGAGGCGCGCCGGCGTCGCCGCGAACAGGCCACGCGCTTCTATGCGCGTCCCTTGCGGATGGGCGGAGGGGACGATTTCCCCTCTGACGCCCTCCTCGACCCTGAGCGCATAGGCCTCGGCCGCGCCACGCGCCCGCGTGCGGATTTCGAGCTGCGTCACCGAGGCGATCGAGGGCAGCGCCTCGCCGCGAAAGCCGAGCGTCGAAATGCGCTCGAGGTCGCCGTCGGGGAGTTTCGAGGTGGCGTGCCGCTCGACGGCGAGAAACAGGTCGTCGCGCGTCATGCCGGCGCCGTCGTCGCTAACTCTTATGAGATCGCGGCCGCCGCCGAGGATCGCGACCTCGATACGGCGCGCGCCCGCGTCGAGCGCGTTCTCGACCAGTTCCTTTACCGCGGCAGCCGGACGCTCGATCACTTCGCCGGCGGCGATGCGGTCGATGAGCAGGGGATCGAGACGACGGACGGGCACGGGCGCTTGAACTGATTCGAATGGCGGCGACAGAGACCTACAATTACCCTCTTCGGACCCGTCGCGCGAATTCTAGCCGAATTGCGTTCATCCCTTCCGCCTTGCGAAGCGCGCCGCCCGGACTTTGTCGCCAGGCGAGCGGCAACAACTGCTCATAAAGCTCGGCGTCCTGCCCAAGCAGTTTTCCGATCACGTCCGGCTCAAGATCGGCCCGTCCGACCAAATCCAGGCGGCGCGCGTTGACGCCCTTCGGCAGTTCAAAACCGAAATGCTGTTTCGTGAAGGCGGACGCATCCTCGATGCGGACGACGTTGACGCCAAGCCTTTTCACGAAAGCGATGATCTCGGCGACCGACTGCGGCTCGCCGGCGGCGCCGAGAAACTTCTCGATCATCCGGCTGTACATGTGAACATAGGGCTCCGAGCGCATCAGCTCGAGCGCCCAGGCCGTCGAGGGCTCGAAAGGGCGTTCAACCATCGCCGTCCACGACGCGGCGGCGTCGACGTTGTTCGCGGCGGCGCTGAACTTGTTCTGCTCGAAACGCTGTCGCCACGCGCGCGTCATGCGATCGAACGCCTTACCGTCGAAATGCTTCGCGCCGACGATCGCCGAGATCCGCCCCATGATGAAATTGACGTTCGAGAGCTGGATGTCGACGGGATCTCTCAGAAACGTGAAGGCGCGCTCCCGGCCCGTCCATTTGATGTACTGGCGCCAGTATTTCGCATGCACATGGCCGTGCAGAATGATGTTGCGGGTCTTGATGGCGCGCCTCAGCAACAGCCGGCGCTGGGGGGTCGGCGTGTGGATCAGGCGCGAAACGGGGACCGTGACGAGGTCGTTCCTGGCTCGAGCCGTCTCGAAAAAGCTGGTGCCGGCGGTCTTGGGGATATGAAGAAAGATCCAGGTCTTGAAGCCCGGCAGATTGGCGAACTTCAGGGGCGTGACGTGGTGGCTGGCCTTGACGATATGCTTGGCGAAGCTGATCGGCGCTCCAAGATAGCGCGCCTCGGAGTCCAGAGGCAGATCGCCGGTCTGACGCAACCAATCGGCCATTGTGAATGACGGCAGTTTCACCTTAGTTTTGGACCTTTGTTCCTCGCCGGACTCAATGGGGTGATTTATAAGGAGACGAAGATCAGCTTGCCAAGCCCTTGTTGACTCGTCTCCTTAATCACCTGTGGAGGACGGATTTGCCGGTCCTGTCATCGCGCGCGCATCGCGATATTTCACGGCGACGCTTCACTATTCCGGAACGGGAATTGATCGGTCGCGGCGTTCCGCCTAGAGTGGGCGCCGATTCGCGGGAATGGCATTTGGACTGATCGTGGCGAGCGATGCAAAAGTCATTGATTTACGAATCCGAGCACATTGCGGTGGTGAGCCAGCCCGCGCCGTCGCCGGCGTTTTTTGTGACGTTCAACGAACTCTATCTGCAGGCCGGCGGGCTCGAATTCTGGGGCGACAAGCTTCTTGAACGGCTGGGCGTCGGCAGCGTCGGCGTCGTCTCGAAGCGGCCGAACTGGTATCCGCAGAAGGACATGGAAGTCGCCTGCCGGCACATTGCGAAGGTCGCGGACGGCCGCCGTCTCATCACTTATGGCCACAGCCAGGGCGGCTATGGCGCGCTCAAATATGCGGGCAGGCTGGGGGCCGCCCTGTCGCTCGCCTTCTGCCCGCAATGGTCGATCAATCCCGCCGACGTCGGCGGCTTCGACCTGCGCTACACGAAATATTTCGACCAGCGGCTCGGCAGTGGGCTCAAAATCGAAGCCGGCGACGTCGGTCCGCAGAACTACGTGTTGTTTGACAAATATTACGCGGACGATGCGCGGCATGTGGCGGAAATTGCCGCGCTGCCAGGCGTCAGACTCATCCACGCGCCTTTTTCGGGGCACAGCACGATCAGCCTGATCGTGCAAAGCGGCAACGGCGCCCATCTGGTTCGGCTGTTTCTGGAGGACAAACCCGATTATTCCGACGATTTGCGTCGCCTGCTGCGCGCTTCGCGGCGAGGCTCAAAAACTTATCTGGAGAACCGGACATTCTATCTTGCGAAGAAAGGCTGGGCCACGCGCAAGGAGATCGACAATCCGAGTTTCTCCGATCAAGCTCGCTGGAGAATGAAGCTGGAGATGGCGTTGAGGGAGCGCTATCTCGAAGCTGTCGAGGAACTCGTCGCAGTGGCGACCGAGGACAATCTGGCTTCGATCGCACTGTACAGATTGTGGAATTTCTGCCGGCAGACGCATTTGTTGGAATCGGAGCTGCGTGTCGCGCAAATGATCGCCGCCTCGCGGACGTCGGACCCCTTTTCGCGCCTCCTCGCGGTGAACTCATTCATCAAGCTCGGGTTTCATCCCGAAGGCCCGATCCGAGCTGCAATTGATCGTCAAGGAGTTCGGGCTGGATCAGCATACGTCGTATCTCATGCAGTTCGCGCGGGACCTCGGCATGGCCGATCTCGTCAGGCGCATCCTGGCCACACAGATAAAGCAGCCCGATCTCCCGGAAGACAAGCGATGGAAATTGAAACTCGAACTGGCGATGCACGAGGATGAGGTGGGACGCGTTGCATCCATAATCGCTGGCGCGACGGACGAACAGCTCAAAGTCAGCCCGCACTATGAGCTCTGGCATTTCTTCCGTCGCCACAACCGGAAGGGCCTTGAATTGAAGGTCGCGCAGCAGATCATCGAACTGCGCGGCGCTGACGCGATCGTCAGACTGCTGCCGGTGAATTCCTACACGAAGTTCGGCATGGCGGCGAAGGCGCGCGCAACGCTCAAGTCCGTCGTCGACGATCTCGGACAGGCGAAGGTCGAGCCTATCCTGCAGCGGTTCGCCACGGAACTCGGGCTCGCCGCGCCGGCCGGGAGCGGCGGCGTCGTGACAAGCCAGGCAAAGGCCCCGCCTTCCTGAAATCGCGCGCGGCGCTCAAGACCTCATGCGCTGCCCTGCCGGATCGTAAGCCGGCGCGGCCAGCCGCCGCGCCGGCCGCCGCTCGCCGATGATCTCGATCTCGAAGCCGTCGTCGCGTCGGCGTGGGCCTTTTCGATGTAGCCCATCGCCAGCGACTTGCCGACGCAATGGCCGTAGCCGCCGGAGGTCACCCAGCCGATCACCTTGCCGTCGCGCCAGATCGGCTCGTCGCCGATGGCGTCGGCGTCGCTCGGCGTCGACGGCGAAGGTCGAGAGCCGCAGCTTGCCGCCGCTCGCCTTTTCCGCCGCCGCCGCTTCGCGGCCGACGAAGTCGTCTTGCTTCAGGTCGACGAAGCGGCCGAGGCCGGCCTCGTACGGCCCGTAGATCGGCCGATATTCGCGGAACCAGGTGCCAAAGCTCTTCTCCAGCCGCAGGCACAGCAGCGCGCGCATGCCGAACTCGCTTCAGGCCCAGCGGCTCGCCCGCCTCCAGCAGCAGCGCATGCAGCGCGCGCTGATATTCGGGCCGCACCCAGATCTCGTAGCCGAGCTCGCCGGTGAAGACTGACGCGGCCGACCAGCGCCGGGATCATGCCGATGTCGATCTTGCGGAACGACAGGAACGGGATAGGCTGCGTTGGAGAGGTCGTCGCGCACGAGCTTCTGCAGCAACTCGCGCGCGCTTGGGGCCGGCGATCGACAGGCCGGGGTAGTCCATCGACGCGCCGCGGCAGGTGACGCCGCTTCCGGCGATGGCGCTCGAACCAGCGCAGATAATAGGTCTCCGCCGCGAGCGAGCAGATCAGCAGGAACTTGTCTTCGGCGTAGCGGCTGATCGGTGAAATCGCCGATCAGCTTGCCGCTTCTCGTTCAGCATCGGCGACAGCGCGAGCTTGCCGACCGCGGGGATGCGGCTCGCCATCACGTGCGTCGAGGAACTCCGCCGCGCGCGGCCCCTCGACTTCGATCTTCCCGTAATTGGCGATCTCGGTCATGCCGACGCCGGCGCGCACCGCGCGGCATTCCTCGCCGACATGCGCGAACGCGTTGGAGCGGCGGAACGTGACGTTCTCGACCGGCTCGATGCCCTTCGGCGCGAACCACAGCGGATGTTCCAGGCCGCAGCGCTTCGCCCATCACCGCGTTGTCGGCGACCAGCCGGTCGTAGATCGGCGAGGTGCGGAACGGCCGCGCCGCCGGCAGTTCCTCGTTGGGGAAGCGGATGCGGAAGCGGCGCGAGTAGTTCTCGCGCACCTTGGCGTTGGTGTAGGGCAGCGTCGCCCAGTCGCCGAAGCGCGCGACGTCCATGCCCCAGACGTCGTGGCCGGGATCGCCGTCGATCATCCAGTTGGAGAGCGCCAGGCCGACGCCGCCGCCCTGGCTGAAGCCGGCCATCACGCCGCAGGCGACCCAGAAATTCTTCAGGCCGCTCACCGGGCCGATCAGCGGATTGCCGTCGGGCGCGAAGGTGAACGGGCCGTTGACCACCTTGCGGATGCCGGCCTTGCCGAGCGCCGGGAAATGCTCGAACGCCGTCTCCAGGCTCGGCGCGATGCGCTCGAGATCGTTCGGCAGCAGGTTCTGGCCGAAATCCCACGGCGTCTCGCGCTCGCTCCAGGGCGTCGCGGCCTGCTCGTAGGTGCCGATCAGCATGCCGCCGCGCTCCTGGCGCATGTAGATCTCGCCCTCGAAATCGATGACGTGGAACTTGTCGACCTTGGGGTCGATCACTTCGGGCATGTCCTCGGTGATGAGATAATGGTGCTCCATCGCGAGGATCGGCAGTTCGAGCCCGACCATGCGGCCGACCTCGCGCGCCCACAGGCCGCCGCAGTTGACGACATGCTCGGCGTGGATGTTGCCCTTCTCGGTGAAGACGTCCCAGGCGCCGTCGGGCCGCGGCTTCAGGTCGACGACGCGGTTGAAGCGGACGATCTCGGCGCCCGCCATCTGTCGCGCATTTGGCGTAGGCCTGCGTGACGCCCCAGGGATCGAGATGGCCCTCGACGGGATCGAACATCGCGCCGACGAAATGCTTCTTCTCGATGAACGGGTACATTTTCGCCGCTTCGTCGATCGAGATGATTTCGAGGTTCATGCCGAGATAGCGGCCGCGCGCCTGCGCCATCTTCAGCCAGTCGAGCCGCTCCTGCGTGCCGGCGAGGTTGAGGCCGCCGGTGACGTGCATGCCGCAGGAGACGCCGGAGATCGCCTCGATCTCCTTGTAGAGGTTGATCGTGTATTGCTGCAGCTTGGCGACGTTGGGGTCGCCGTTCAGCGTGTGCATGCCGCCGGCGGCGTGCCAGGTCGAGCCGGAGGTGAGCTCGGAGCGCTCGATCAGCACGAGGTCGTTCCAGCCGCCCTTGGTCAGGTGATAGGCGACGCTGGCGCCGACGACGCCGCCGCCGATGACGACGACCTGGGCATGCGATTTTCATGAGCGATGCCCTCCGGGAGCAAGCGATTTCGAGAATGTGCGCGGGCGCGCGGGACGAACAGGGCGACGCCGCATCAGCGACGACGAGCATGCAGACGGCGAGGCCGAAGAAGGCGACCGGACAGCGAGAACGCGTCGGCGACGAAGCCGGTCAGCAGCGGCGCCGGCGCGCGCGGAAACAGGCCGAAGAACGACGACGGCGGAAATCGACGCGGCCCGCCGAAACGCCCGGCCGCGCGCCGGCGAGCGCGAAGCCGCAGGGCACGATGGCGCCGGTGCCGACGCCGACCATGGCAAAGCCCAGCGCGCCTGCCCGCAAAACCGAAGGGCAGCGCGACCAGCGCGAGGCCCGCGGCGGCGACAGCAACGACAGCGCCATCAGCGCGCGGTCGTCGAGGCGGGCCCGCAGCCGTCGGCGTTGAGCCGCAGCAGCGCCTGACAGCCGCGAAAAGAACGCGCCGCCGAGGCCGGCGAAGGCGGCGAGCGACGGGCGCTTCGCGAACAGCAGCGCGCGACCACGCCAGCGCCGCGGTTTCGCAGGCGATCGAGACGCCGACGACGAGCCCGAGGACGACGAGCGATCGCGTGACGACGCGGCCACTCGGCGCTTCTGCGCGCCGCCATCGGGCGCCCGACGATCGGCCGGACGCCACGCGACGATTGCCGCCGCGCCGAGATAGTTGATGACGACCAGCGCGGCGCGACCCACAGCGTGCCGTCGCGCACCAGCAGGCTGCCGAGGATAGCGCCGGCCGCCACGGTCGCGCCGAGGCGACGCCGTGGAAGCGCGCCAAGATCGGCTGCCGCGACGCGTCCGCTCGACGCGCGGCGGCTTCGGCGTTCATCGCCGGAATTGAGCAGCCCGCCGGCGAGGCCATACGAGCACGAGCGCCGCCGAGCAGGCCGCTCCGGCGCTCGCCGCCGTCAGCAGCAGCGCCGACGGATGGGCGCGGCGCGAGCAGGCAGCGACAGGATCAGCGTCGCCTTCACGCTCGACGCGCCGCGCCACGCGTCGAGGCTGCGCCCATGCCTGCGAGATAGACGAAGTGAAGGCGGTGAGCGCCGACGCCCAGGTCGCGACGCCGACGCCCGCGCGCGCGCAGCAACAGCCGCCGAGGCGCCCGCCCACAGGCCGTGGCCGACGCCGAAGGCGGCGAAGTGTCGAGTCGCGATCCGAACGGCTGCGGCGAAACGCCCTGCCATGCTCAGAAGTCCGTCGGCGCGCCGCCCTCGGCCTTGCGGCGGGCGACGAACGCCTCCAGCGCCTCGAGCCGCTCGGGCTCGATCGGCGGCGGCTCGAAGTCTGCGAGCCGCTGCTTGTAGATCCGCTCGGCCGTGTCGTAGGCGGTCGGCGACGCCGGCCTCGCGCCAGCTTTCGTAGTTGCGCCAGTCGGAAATCATCGGCGCGAAGAAGGCGTTGCGGTAGCGGCTCTGGGTGTGCGCCGCGCCGAAGAAATGGCCGCCGGGGCCGACCTCCTGCATCGCCTCGAACGCGAGTTCCTCGACGATCGACCTTCATCGGGTTCAGGAACTCGGCGACCATGGCGAGCAGGTCGGCGTCGAGCACCATCTTCTCGAACGAGGCCTGCAGGCCGCCTTCCATCCAGCCGGCGCCGTGCATCATCAGATTGACGCCGCCCATGATCGCGCCCCACAGCGAGAACACGCTCTCATAGGCCGCCTGCGCGTCGAGCGAATTGGCGGCGTTGGCGTTGGAGGAGCGGTAGGGCAGGCCGAGCCGGCGGGCGAGCTGGCCGCCGACGATCGCCGTCTTCATGTATTCCGGCGTGCCGAAGGCCGGCGCGCCCGACTTCATGTCGACGTTGGAGGTGAAGCCGCCATAGACGAAGGGCGAGCCCGCGCGGGCCGTCTGCGCGACGACGAGGCCGGCGAGCGCCTCGGCATGCTGCTCGGCGAGCGCGCCGGCGAGCGTCACCGGCGCCATCGCGCCGGCGAGCGTGAACGGGGTCAGCACGACGACCTGATTGCGGCGCGCCATCTGCAGCACGCCCTCGAGCATCGGCGTGTCGAGCCTGAGCGGCGAGGACGAATTGATGACGGTGAACAGCGACGGCTCGCGCTCAAACGTCTCCTCGTCGATGCCGCGCGCGAGCCGCGCCATCTCCATGCCGTCGCGGATGCGCTCGCGCCCCAGGCTGTAGGCGTGGATCGGCTTGTCCGACAGCGTCAGCATGTCGAACAGCGCGTCGAGATGGCGCACGGAAGCGTGGATGTCGATGGGTTCGACGGGATAGCCGCCCCAGACATGGATCGCGTCGAGCGTCTGGCCGAGGCGGAGGAAATTCTGGAAGTCGCGCTGATTGCCGGGCCGCCGGCCGCCGTCGCGGTCGAAGGAATTCGGCGTCGAGGCGACCGAGCAGAACGCGACATGGCGCTCGCCGATCTCGACGTTGCGCTCGGGGTTGCGCGCGTGCAGCGTGAAGGTTTTCGGCGCGAGGCCGATCTTCGATTCGACCAGCGCCGGGTCGAAGCGCACGCGGTCGGAGGTCGCCGAGACGTCGGCGCCTTCGTCCTTGAGCAGCTGCTTCGCCTCGGGGTGCAGCATGTCGATGCCGATCTCGCTCAGCACGCGCAGCGCGGCCTGATGGATCGATTCGAGCTCGTCTGCCGAGACGAGTTCGAGCGGCGCGAAGGGCAGGCGCGGCTGCACGGGCGCGGCGGCCGCCGGCGCGGCGCGCTCCGCCCCCCGGCGGCGACGGCGCGGCGCCTCTTCGTTGGCCGTATCGCTCATGAGAGATTCCCTGTTTCGGCGACAAGACTGTAGCCGCCCGGCGCCGCGCCCCGCCACGCGCGAAATTCGGATTGGCATATGCAAATTTGCAAGACCAGCGCGCCGGCGGAGGCCCACATTGACAGGGCGGCGGGGCCCGACCTATATGCCGCGCCGGCCCAGGTGGCGGAATTGGTAGACGCACTGGTTTCAGGTACCAGCGGTGCAAGCCGTGAAGGTTCGAGTCCTTTCCTGGGCACCATTAACATTTTCATACCGTCTCATACGTGGCGCTTTTCTACCAAAAAATCAAAGACTTAAGCCAGCATCGGCGCTCATCCAGTAGATGGCGTCGCA
>CAVQBX010000056.1:0-186872 GCA_963710855.1 uncultured Pseudomonadota bacterium
CCGAAAAACTTTCCCCGGACAGCCGTGCGCCGAGCGGGGAAGGCGCTTTCTCGTAGCGCTTATTTCTACGCCGTTTATCTCCTTCTCCGCTTGGCGGAGAAGGTGGCCGAAGGCCGGATGAGGTGTGGAAATCCAGAAGGATCGGGTCGTAGATATTCAGGCTGCCGGAGGTCGGAGGTCAGTAAGCCGGGTAACCTCCGTAAGTTTTGAACGCAGCCTATCGAGCGGTTGATCGCCATGCCTGCGACCGCGTCCTGCACTTCCTCAACCGGCGCTCGACAATGTGCGGGCGAGGCGCGCGCGTGCTTTTCTGGAACGAGGTTTTCCGGAAACTAGGGGTCCAGCGCCTGACCCGCTGAGCAACTGGCTGCGCCCGCCGTCAGCCTGAAGTGAACTCTGTCGGCAGGCCGGATGCGGGAAATCCGCACGTCCGGTTTGATGAGAGTGGAAGGGAACCGGAGCCGTTGGCCGAAGCCTCAATGCCACCGCGCCCTTCTTCAACTCTACAACCCCCTAGTGGTCGGAGTAGGCTTTCCGACGAGGCGCCGTTTCACTATAAGGAGTGTCACTCAAAACAAGAACGTGAGGGGGTTATGGAAATGCGCAATGCTTTCGTTCTCGGCTTGTTCAACTTGGCGTTGGGCGTCTTGATGCATTTCCGGTTTGGGCGGGGCCGGTGGCTGAATCCGATCTCAGCGGGAAGAAGATTTGCTGGAGTAACGGAATTATCAGCAATTTCGAACGCGGGGGTAAATATTCTAGCAATCGCGCTGGAGTTGGTACTTGGAAAGTATCGTCGCTTGGCGTCGAGATTTCAACGGATATCCGCGGTGGCGTGAACAACATTGAAATTCAACCGGATGGGACCTTCACCAGATGGGTGGCCGTAGAAACCCTACGCTTTTCGGGAAAGTTTGTAACTAGTCGTCCCTGAACAACCCAGATTGAGTTGCAGGCAGTCGCGCATCGGCGCTCGGGTTTAAGCGTTGGGGAAACCAGTGCGTTCGGATTTGCGGCAGCGACGCCATGGTGAAGGGGCGCCAAAGCTTGGCGAGCTAGGTCAGCGTGTACGGTGACAGTGTACTAAATTGACTGCGCCGCCTAGTAACCACCTGGATTCGTGCCGTAATCCACGTAATCCCGTAATCTTTCGCAAATTCGCCGAGGGCCGCAACCAACGCTAAGCCGCGATCTCGGCGTCCGATGATCGTCGAGGGGCGGACCCTCAAGGCTGGCCTCGGCTCCGGCCTCCGGCGGCTTCGGCCTTGACGAGGCTCCGCCCTCCGACAAATGCGCCGCCAAGAAATCGACGGCTCAAACCGGCTTGCTCCCACCGCCGAAAACACCCAAATTCTGTTACCCATCATCCCAGTCCAAAGTGTTCTGGACTGTACCCCTCGGGTGAGACACGGCGTTAACGGAGTCCAGCCACCGCCAAGGTAGCCGCAATCAACTCCACGGATCGATGACCGCAAGGCCGCATTCCTCGAAACCGCCTGCGTCACGCGTCACGATTGCCGCGTCGTTTGCGGTGGCGATCGCAGCAATCAGGAGGTCGGCGATTGCGATGGGCACGCTCTTTTGGCGCCACTTCGCGAAAATTTCGGCATAGGCCGCGGCGGCGGCGCTGTTGAATGACAGAACCCGGCCCTCGAAATCCTGACTGGATATGGCTTCCGCTCTGACTTTAAGATCGTCGCGTCGTCGACCGAGGCAGCTATGCCGGAAAGGATTTCGGCCTGGCATATCGCAGCAGTGAACATCTACCGTCGCGCCTGTGCGCGCATCCACGCAGCGACGGCCTGGCGATGGTCGCGGCTTCATCGCTTCCGAGATCACATTGGTATCCAGAGGAAGATCATTATTTAGAATGCCGGGTGGCCTACGACACACTCGCGCGGCGGCAGCTCCAGTTCGACGCCGCCGACGGGGTTCGAAGCGCGCTCCGGATGCCCGCGGTCATAATAGAGATTTTATCTCCTGAGGCCGCGGCGGCGCCTCTACCGCTTCTCGTGACGATCGCGCGCAATTCGGCTTCCATCGAGCGGCCATGGCTGGGCAGCGCGCACGCGCAGCCGTTCCTTGATGCCCGGGTCGAGATTGCGAATGGTCAGCGAAGCCAAGGCGGGTCCCGTCGATTTGCCGACTTTGTAAGCATCAGAGACGATGAAGTCGATGCAATCAATACATGCGTCGTCCGAGCGATGTTGGCGCCGCCTTGCGCACGCGCAATTCGCCTCAGCGCAGTCTGAAATAAGTCGGCGTTACGGTGAAAGCGTTACAGTCCACGGCATTTAACTATTACGCTTTTCGCTGTTGGCTCTCGCGGAATGACTTTGGAGTGGACCCCGAAAATGAGACATTAAGATTTCGGTGACAAGGCTCTGATGGAGGAGCCTTGAGATGAAAGAAGCGCGGACAATTATCGACGGCGGAAAAGAGAGGTTGGTTCGTCGGCTCGAGGCCGGCGAGCGGGTTTCGGCATTGGCGAGCGAGGCGGGCGTGCTTCGCAAGTCGCTGTACCAATGGCGGGCGGCCTACAAGGCCTTCGGCGCGGCGGGGCTCAATCGCAAGCGCGGCCCGAAGCCGGGCGGGCGCGCGTCGGGCGGACCTACGGCTGCCGCCTCCGGCCCGCCCGACGCGCGCCCGCCCGACCCGGATCCGCCGAACGAACTGGCCAAGGCGCAAGCGCGCATAGCCGAGCTGGAGCGGCTCGTCGGCCGCCAACAGGCGGACATGGATTTTTTTCGAAAAGCCTTGCGGTCATGGGACGAGAAGCGCCGCGTCAGCGACGCGCCCATCTGTTCGCCGTCATCGAGGAAATGACGCGCGAACGACCGCAAGGCGAAACCCGACACGAACGCGGCCCGCATCGCGCATCTGACGGAGATCGCGAAGCTTTCCCGCGCGAGCTACTATCGCTGGCTGGAGCCGAGGCTATCCGCCAGGGACGACGCGGATTTGCGCGATCGGATCCAGCGTCTGGCGCTGCAACGCCGCCACGAAGGCTATCGGCGGATAACCAGGCGGCTCAGAGACGAAGGCGTCGTCGTCAACGCCAAGCGCGTGTTGAGGCTCATGAGGGCCGACAACCTCTTGAGTTTGCGCCGGAAACCTTTCGTCCCGCCGACCACCGACAGCCGGCACGAGTTCAAGATCGTCGCCAACCTCGCGCGCTTCCTCGAGCCGACCGGCCTCGATCAACTCTGGGTCGCGGACATCACCTACGTCCGGCTCGAGGAAAGCTTCGTCTATCTCGCCGTCATCATCGACGCCTTCTCGCGCAAGGTCGTCGGCCATGCGCTCGACAATCATCTGGAAGCCCGCCTGCCCTTGGCCGCGCTCGACATGGCGATCGCGGCGCGGAACCCGCCGCCAGGCCTCATCCACCATTCCGATCGCGGCGTGCAATACGCTTGCGCCGACTACGCGGCGCGGCTGGACGAGCGCGGCTTCCAGCGCAGCATGAGCCGGCCTGGCAATCCCTACGACAACGCCAAGGCCGAGAGCTTCATGAAGACGCTGAAGGCCGAGGAAGTCGAACGGCCAGACCTACCTCAACCTCGAAGACGCCCGCCGTCGCATCGGCGCCTTCATCGACGACGTCTACAACGCCGACCGGCTACACTCCGCCCTCGGCTACAAATCCCCCATTGCCTTCGAGGACGACTTGCGAAAGACTGAAGCCGCAACTCGAATGCCCGTGACCGCCTTGTCACCGAATTAGACTGTCTCACACATGGGGTGCAGTCCATTTCTTGGGCCTTTAACAAGAATATAATGCACCGTCACCGTAATTCCGGGGAGCCCACGGCCTTGAGAGCCTGCTCTGAGCTTATCGAACGGCGGCGGCCGGCGCTGGGCTGGCCAGGTTAGCCGGGATCTTAAAAGAGCATTTCTCCGCAATAGAAGCGTAGGTCGACTGGAGATAAAGAGGCTTACGGTCGTGTCACCGCAATTCCGTCTATCTGCTCAACGGCGGCCTGCTCGAATATGCGCAGCAGATGGCCGCGCACGAGAGTGCGCGCACCACCAAGCTCTACGATCGACGCAACGACCAAGTGACGCTCGATCAGGTCGAACGGATCGTTCTGTAGCCCAATTCAGACGTAGCGTTGCAAATTCACAAGATCGGAGCAAAGCTCTGGCGAGCCTCGCCCGGTTCCCGTTTGGTTTACTGTCGCGCCATCGCTACGCGGATCGCCTCCTCCGGCGAGACGAGGTGGTCCGAGCTCTCGGCGGCCTCGCCGATGGCGAGCTGCACGCCCTTGACCCTGCCGTTGAAGGCGTTGCCTTGTGAGCCGTAATCCGGAGATACGGGAGCGCCGGTGTCGACGCCGACATCGCAGCCATCGTCAGCGGAAAACACCATCGCCTGCGTCATCGGGACGGCGCCTTCGCCGACCTTTTTGCCGTCGACGTAGAGCGTCACCTGACCGCCTTTGCCAAGGCCGCCGCCGGCGTAGGCGAATTCCATCCGCACTTGGTGCTCGCCGGCGGGCAGCGGACTCGTCGGCCTCCACAAAGTAGTGGTTCACGCCCACCAGGTTGTAACAATATTTGAGCTTGCCGCCCTTCGCGTACAGGCTCCAGCCGCCGATATTCGCGCCCTGCGCGATAATTACGCCCTCCGCGCCCGAGGCTGGCACCTCGATCTCGGCGGTGACCGAGTGAGTCTTGTTCTTGATGCTCAAGACACAGTTCTCGGACAGGCGGCCCATGCCACCGAAAAGCAGCTGGGTTGTTCCTTTGATCAGCACCGGTCGCCCGGCGGTGTCCGGGTTCATTTTCTCGACCACTCGGTCGTCGATCGGCAGCACGTTGTAGCGCGTCGCCTCAATCAGCCATAAACGCTGCAATTCATGCAGCTTCTCGGGCATCTGCTTTGAGAGATCGTTCGCCTGGCTCCAATCCTTGGTCGTGTCGTAGAGTTCCCAGACGTCATCATCGAGCGGCACGGTCTTGCGACCTGCGAGGATCCAGGGCGTCCCGTGTTTCGTCACCGCCGTCCAGCCCTTGTGGTAGATGCCGCGGTTGCCGAACATTTCGAAGTACTGCGTCTCATGCCGGTCCGCCGCGTTGGCGTCGTTGAACGCGTAGAGCATGCTCACCCCTTCGATGGGGCGCTGATGGATGCCGTTGACCGAGACCGGCTCGGGCAACCCGGCGGCTTCGAGAATCGTCGGCGCTACGTCGATGACGTGGTGGAACTGCGAGCGGATTTCGCCCTTCGCCTTGATGCCGTTTGGCCAGGACACGATGGTTCCGTTGCGAGTCCCGCCCCAGTGCGAAGCCACCTGCTTGGTCCACTGGTAGGGCGTATTCATCGCGTGCGCCCAACCCACGGCGTAGTGATTGTAAGAGTCCGGGCCGCCGAGCTTGTCGAGACGCGCCATCAGAAACTCCGGCGTCTCGAGCGCGGCCAGGCCATTGAAGTTGGCCATTTCGTTATACGCGCCGATGAGCGTGCCCTCGGCCGATGCGCCATTGTCGCCGATGATATAGTAGACGAGCGTGTCGTCGGAGATGCCTAGCTTCTTCAGGCCATCGAGCAGTCGTCCGACATGATGGTCGGTGTACTCCATGAATCCAGCGTACACTTCCATCTGACGGCGCAATACCGGCTTGAGCGCCTCCGGCATTTCCTCCCATGCGGGGATTTCTGCGTGACGCGCGGTGAGCTGCGCGTCCTCCGGAATGACGCCGAGCTTCTTTTGCCTGACGATAGTCTCTTCGCGCAGCTTGTCCCAGCCCTGGTCGAATTTGCCTTTGTACTTGTCGGCCCATTCAGCGGGTACATGGTGGGGCGCGTGGGTCGCGCCCGGCGCGAAATAGACGAAGAAAGGCTTGTCGGGGGCCAGCGCCTTTTGTTGCGAGACCCAAGCTATCGCCTTGTCGGTCATATCTTCCATCAAGTGATAGCCCTGTTCAGGCGTCTTCTTCGGTTCGACCGGCGTCGTGCCTTCGTACAGCGTCGGGTACCATTGGTTCGCCTCGCCGCCGAGGAAACCATAGAAATACTCAAAGCCGCCGCCGCCGGTGGGCCATGCGTCGAACGGCCCGACCGGGCTCGTCTCCCATACGGGCACTTCGTGGCACTTGCCGAACTGGGCTGTCGAATAGCCGTTGAGCTTCAGCGTACGCGCCAACGGCGAAATCAGTTGGGCAGCACGGAATTGTATCCTGGCGCTCCGGTCGCGATTTCGGTGATGCCGCCCATGCCCAAGAATGGTGATTGCGCCCGGTCAACATGGCCTGGCGCGTCGGCGAGCAAAGCGCCGTCGTATGGAAGCGGTTGAACTTCAGGCCGCCGGCCGCCAGCGTTTCCGCGGCTCGGGGTTTGGCACGGGCCGCCAAAGGCGCTCGACGAGCCGAATCCGGCGTCGTCGATCAGGATGACCAGCACGTTCGGGGCGCCCTTGGGCGGACGCAGCTGTTCGATCGGCGGGAATTTGCTGTCGGGGTCCTTGGCGTCATAAGCGACATAGCCGCTTCGCTCCGGTGTCGCTATTGGCAGATGCGACCGGTGTTTCTTGTCTTCGCTGCTCATGGCCTCAGCTCCCTCCTCACTCTGCATGCTCAGAGGAGGCCCGGTGAATTGCCACACCGATGCAAGCGTGTCGAGTTTTCCTTGCGTAAGGAAATGGAGGTCTCAATTACCGCCACATGGGGAATTTTATGGAACCCAACTATCGACGAAACGAAAGGAACGGGTTCGGCGGATGGGGAGTTACGGGGAGTTACGGTGACACTGCACTTTATTGACTCCGCCGCCTGGTAACCACATGGATACGTGCACAGTGACCGTTATCTCGTCGCCATTATCGGCGCCGCGATCTCTCAATCACGTTCAATTGCAATAGCGCCCCGATGAAGTATTGCTCCAACCGGAGCCGGACGATTTTCTGTCAAAGCTTCCATCCGCATTTTTTTCGATGCTCGAAGTCCAATCCCAGGTCTTGCCTTGGATCGCCACTACGCCGTCAGTCATGAGCCGCCACGCGCCGCCGCCGGCGCTTTTGCTGACGAATTTGCCTCCTGGCGCGTACGTTTCCTTGTCGCCATTGCTCCAGCAAATAGTCTTGCCCGTCAGATCGGAGGCGGTGACGGGTTTGGCGAGAGCCGGGATCGAAGACAACAGAGCTGAGCAGACAAGACCGGCCGAGGAGATGGAGTTTCCAAGCTTCATGGCGCCCTCCCTCGATACAGCCGAAATCAATCGAATGGAGCCGAATAAAACCAAGAGTAGAACGGTATTAGTTTCTTCACAAGCACAAGACAGGCGATTTTTGTCCGCGCCATCTCTCCCTTCGCAGCAAAGCACGGGCCTGTCGCCGCAATCCGTAACCCGATTTGTTTCCCGCCACGCCCCATCCGGCGCTTCGCTGCCCAGCCTTCGCGGGGAAGGCGATCGGCTTACGGTGAGATTATATTCCGCTTGAGCCCAGTTGAACTTCGTGGGAGCCTCGCCGCGATAAGACGCGTCAGGCCGCTGCGAGCGCGAGAGGCGGTTGGAAAGACGCGCAAAAAAACCTGTCGCGCGGGAGGAGCCCATGAGCACGACCTACGGGCTGCATCGCGCCTTGCAGTTCGATCGCGACGCGACGGCGACGCTGTTCGGGGATCACGTGCGCAGCTGGGGCGAAGTCGGCGAGCGGGTCGCGCGCCTGGGCGTTACGGTGACAGTGCATTCAACTATTACGCATTTCGCTGTTGGCTCTCGCGGAATGACTTCATAGGCCTTTGATAACAATATAATGCACTGTCACCGTAATTTTCTGTCTCCGTAATTCCCGCAAGCTGTAACCCTACGTCGCCGCCGCAGCCCGATCCAGCCGAAGGGTGGGGAGCGCCAAGACGATAGGGTTATATTCATTGCGCCACAGCGGCCAATCAACTCCACGGATCGATGACCGCAAGGCCGCATTCCTCGAAACCGCTGACGTCACGCGTAACGATTGCCGCGTCGTTTGCGCTGGCGATCGCAGCAATCAAGAGGTCGGCGATTGCGATGGGTCGGCCCTTTTGGCGTCGCATCGCGAAAATTTCGGCATAGGCCTCGGCGGCGGCGCTGTTGAACGACAGAACCCGGCCTTCGAAATCCTGACTGAATATGGCTTCCGCCCTGGCTTTGAGATCGTCGCGTCGTCGACCGGCAGGCAAAACGGCTATGCCGGACAGGATTTCAGCCTGGCATAGCGCCGCTGTGAACATTGACCGTGGCGCTTGTGCCCGCATCCACGAAGCAACGGCCGGCGATGGTCGCGGCTTCATCGCTTCCGAGATCACATTGGTATCCAGAAGGAAGATCATTCGAAGCCGGGTGGCTCACGACCCAGCTCGCGCGGCGGCAGCTCCAGTTCGACGCCGCCGAGGGGTTCGAAGCGCGCCCGGATGCGGTCATAGAGATTTATCTCCTGAGGCCGCGGCGGCGCCTCTACCGCTTCCGTGACGATCGCGCGCAATTCGGCTTCCATCGAGCGGCCATGCTGGGCAGCGCGCACGCGCAGCCGTTCCTTGATGCCCGGGTCGAGATTGCGAATGGTCAGCGAAGCCAAGTCGGGTCCTGTCGATTTGCCGACTCTGTAAGCATCAGGGGCGATGAAGTCAATGCAATCAATGCATGCGTCGTCCTGCGATGTTGGCGCCGCTTTGCGCACGCGCAATTCGCTTCGCCCGGGCGCCCCGTCCTGGCTTCGCCCTCCTTCCCGCCTACGCGGGGAAGGCGATCACCTTACGGCGACACTATATTCCGCTTGAGCTCAGTTGAACATCGTGGGAGCCTGCTGGCGAGAAGACGCGTCAGGCCGCTCCGAGCGCGAGAGGCGGTTCGAAAGACGCGCGGGATAGCCTTGTCGCGCGGGAGGAGCCCATGAGCACGACCTACGGGCTGCATCGCGCCTTGCAGTTCGATCGCGACGCGACGGCGACGCTGTTCGGGGATCGCGTGCGCAGCTGGGGCGAAGTCGGCGAGCGGGTGGCGCGCCTGGCGGGCGCGCTGCAAAAGCTCGGCGTCGGGCGTGGCGACCGCGTCGCCATTCTCTTGCTGAACTCCGACCGCTACGTCGAACTCTATCTCGCGATCGCCTGGGCCGGCGCGGTGGTCGTACCTCTCAACATTCGCTGGAGCCTGCCCGAAAACCAGGCCTGCATCGAGGATTGCCGGCCAAAGCTGCTGATCGTCGACGCAGCTTTCGCAAAGATGGGCGAACCTCTCGCGCGCGGCCTTTCGCTCGTCTATGCCGACGACGTTCCCGAGGCGCGTCCGGCGAGCGCGCTGGACTATGAGCAAATCCTTGCCGCGTGCCGCGCCTGTCGCTGATGTCGAGGCGTCCGAAAGCGAGCTCTCCGGGATTTTCTACACGGGCGGCACGACCGGACGCTCGAAAGGGGTGATGCTGAGCCATCGCAATCTTCTCGCCAGCGCGCGCAACTCGCTTGGCGTCCTGCCCATGACGCTGCGCCGCCACCTGCATGCGATTCCGATGTTCCACCTCGCCGGCGTCGGTTCGATCTACGCCTGCCTGATGCGCGGCGGATCGAACGCGATCCTCCGCATGTTCACGCCGGACGGGGTGGCGAGGGCGATCGAAAAATATCGGCCGGACAGCATCACCCTCGTTCCAACCATGATTCAGATGTTCGTCGACCAGCCGGATTTTTCCGGCTTCGACCTCAGTTCCTTGAAGCGCCTGACCTACGGCGCGTCGCCGATCAGCGAGGCGCTGCTCGATCGCGCCGCTCGAGCGTTGCCCGGCGTCGAATTTCTGCAGGCCTATGGCATGACGGAACTGTCGCCGGTCGCGACCCATCTCGAACACGCCGACCATTTCGGAGAAGGACGCACAAAAGGCCGTCATCGTTCCGGCGGGCGGGCCGCGGCGATGGTCGAAGTACGGATCGTCGACCCGCTCGATCAGCCGGCGCCGCTCCGCCAGGTCGGCGAGATCGCGGTGCGCGGCGACGTCGTGATGATGGGCTACTGGGAGCGGCCGGAGGAAACGGCGAAGGCGATCCGCGACGGCTGGATGCACACCGGCGACGCCGGCTATATGGACGAGAACGGCTATGTCTTCATCGTCGATCGCGTGAAGGACATGATCGTCACCGGCGGCGAGAACGTCTATACCGCCGAGGTCGAGAACTGCATCGCGCAGCATCCGTCGGTCGCGCAATGCGCGGTGATCGGCATTCCCGACGACCGCTGGGGCGAGGCCGTACATGCGGTCGTGATGCGCAAGCCCGGCGCCGAGCTGTCCGAGACGGAGCTGATCGACTTCTGCCGGGCGCGCATCGCCCACTACAAATGCCCGCGCAGCGCCAAAATCCAGGACGAAATGCTGCCGCTGTCGGGCGCCGGCAAGATCCTCAAGCGCGATCTGCGCAAGCCCTATTGGGAGGGCAAGACGCGGGCGGTGAACTGAGGCATTGCGCAGGGGTGATTGGGGCAAATCCCCAAGCGTCGATGTCGCCGCGGTCAACGACCGCGGCTACACCGCGTTGCTCTGCCCGGGAATCTGTCCCGCTTGGGGGGCCGCTCCTAAAACGCCGCAGCGGTCCCTTTATCCTTCTCCTCCGGGCTCGGCCCTGCGCCTTTCAGGCGAACCAGCGATTGCAGCGTGTCGAACCAGAACGGCGCGCCGAATAGCGCGGACACGGCGGTGATGAGCCAGCCCCCCAGCGAAGTCCAGAATAGCCAGGCAGCCGGCGTCAGCAATATCCAATTAGGCTTTGTCGCGTCGCTGCCTGGATCCGGGAGCTGAAAGAAATGTCCGTCCGCCCAGCCGGCCGGGAAACCCTGCTTGAGCACGCTCGAAACCTCTGTAATCGCCTTTTGCGGGTCTGCCGGATTCGCGTCCGTAAACTTGCTGACATCCAGGTTCTGCACGATCTGGGGATGCGCCCAGATCTGGTCGGCGACGTGGAGGGCGTCGAGATTGAGCAGCGCGGCTGAGAGCAGGGCGATCGCAAAAGTCCAGACCTGTGTATTGCGTTTGAACTTGCCGCTCAGCCTGTCCATGCTGGCGTCAAACCAGTCGGCCACTTCCTGCTCGACGGCGCTTAGGTCGCTGCCTGTCCGGGTCACCACGCCTTGCAGGAATTGCTTGATCTGTGGGTTCGAGATTTTGTCCAGCCTGGCGTTCAAGCTGTCGGCCGCTGCTTTGACCGGGTCCTGCCCGGCAGCGGCTGCGGCGGCGGCGTCCACCGCCCCCTTGGTTGCGCTCAACTTCGTGACGGCGGCAAGAGGGTCAGTGAGGCCGGTCACGTCGAGAAAGGCGCGAGCAAACTGAGTCTTGTCGATGTAAGACGGCAGGAACCCCCAATTTTGGTATTGAGCCTTCTGCGCGGCGACCAGCGAGGCCTTGTCGGCTTGGGGGTCTGGCTGCCCAGGGCTATTGCTCGCGGCGCCGTTGGCGGCCGTAGTCGCCTTGTTCTCCAGCTCGCCCGGTCCGAACGGGCTGATCAGCGCGTGCTGATAGAGGTTCAGCGCCAATCCCTCGAAATTCGGATCGTTGACCAGTTGTATGATCGCGCTTTGCAGGTTGCGCGCGCGCAGCTTGAGCGCCGAATTGATCGCCTCGACGATGGCGCTGGTGAACAGGCTGATCGCGAGAAACCCGAAGATCACGCCGATGGCGGAGTCGATAATGGCGCTGCCGAACATGGCCGCCTCCCTTTAAAATTTGTCGCTATCAAACAGTTCAGTAATAGCACATTGCCGGCCCATGTCTCGCCAAATCCGCGCCGCGACCGCGATCGGCATTTTCCTTAAGCGCGGTCGCGGCATTCGCGCGCCTGTTTCGCGACGCGGCGATCCTCAGATTCCAAAACATTGCGCAGCAGGCCGGATGATCCCTATGAAGAAAAGCGAGCTTCAGGGGAGGCGAAATTGGCGCTGCAGTCCGACGTCATCATCATCGGCGGCGGACTTGCGGGGCTCGTCGCCGCTCTCGAAGTCGCGGCGGCGGGCAAGCGGGCGCTCGTCATCGACCAGGAGCCGGAGGCCTCGCTCGGCGGTCAGGCGTTCTGGTCGCTTGGCGGCCTGTTCCTCGTCAACTCGCCGGAGCAGCGCCGGCTCGGCATCCGTGACAGTCACGCCCTCGCGCTCTCCGACTGGATGGGGTCAGCGGCCTTCGATCGCCCGGAGGATCATTGGCCGCGCAAATGGGCGGAGGCGTACGTCGACTTCGCGGCGGGCGAGAAACGATCCTGGCTCATCGAGCGCGGGCTCAAATTCTTTCCCGTCGTCGGCTGGGCGGAGCGCGGCGGCTACAACGCGATCGGGCACGGCAATTCCGTGCCGCGCTTTCATGTGACCTGGGGCACGGGCACCGGCGTCGTGCTGCCGTTCGCGCGGCTCGCACGCGCCTCCGAGCGCATCGCCTTCGCCTTCCGCCATCGCGTCACCGAACTCATCGTCGAGCAAGGCGCCGTCGTCGGCGCGCGCGGCGAAGTGCTGGAGCGTTCGAGTGTGGAGCGAGGGCAGGCGTCGTCGCGCGCCGTCGTCGGCGAGTTCGAGGCGCGCGCCGGCGCGACCATCATTGCGTCCGGCGGCATCGGCGGCAACGCTGAGCTCGTCAGGCGCAACTGGCCGGAGCGGCTCGGCGTTCCTCCGAAGAAAATGATCTGCGGCGTGCCTGCCCATGTCGACGGCCTGATGCTCGGCGTCGCCGAGGCCGCGGGCGCCGATCTCATCAACCGCGACCGCATGTGGCACTATGTCGAGGGCGTGACCAACTGGGCGCCCATCTGGCCGAACCACGCGATCCGTATTCTGCCGGGCCCCTCGTCGCTCTGGTTCGATGCGCGCGGCCGACGCCTGCCGGTTCCGCTCTATCCCGGCTTCGACACGCTGGGCACGCTCGCGCATCTGCGCGCTACAGGCTACGACCATAGCTGGTTCGTGACGACGCGGGCCATCGTCAGCAAAGAGTTCTCGCTCTCCGGCTCGGAACAGAATCCGGACCTCACCAGCGGAAGCTGGCGTCAAGTGTTTGCGCGCATCCGCAAGGGCATGCCGCCGCCGGTGCAGGCCTTTCTCGATCATGGCGAGGATTTCATCGTCGAGCGCGAGTTGGACCAACTAATCCGACGCATGAACGCGCTGACGGCGGAGCCTCTGATTGATGGGCAACGCCTGAAGGCGGAGATCGAGGCGCGCGACGCCGAACTCGACAACAAGTTCGGCAAGGATATGCAGATCGCGGCGATCCGCTCGGCGCGCGCCTATATCGGCGATCGGCTGATCCGCGCCGTCAAGCCTCACAAGCTGCTGGACCCTGCCTTCGGCCCACTCGTCGCCGTGCGTCTCAACATTCTCACACGTAAAACGCTCGGCGGCCTGCATACGGACCTGCAATCGCGTGTCCTGGGGAGCGACGGATCGCCGCTCTCCGGCCTCTACGCGGCAGGGGAGGCGGCAGGCTTCGGCGGCGGCGGCGTGCATGGCTACCGCGCGCTCGAAGGCACGTTTCTCGGCGGCTGCATATTTTCGGGCCGCGCCGCGGGGCGCGCGGCCGCCGGCGCGACCTGACTTTATTTGTTCTCGTCGACGTTCTCGACGAGATAGCCGGAATTGGGTTCGACCCAGGCGACGCGATCCTTCACCTCTTTCACGCCGGCCACGTTCTCGACCAGCACGCGCATCGCAGGCCTGATGCGCTCGTCGGTGATCGCGCCCTCGAGCGTCACGACGCCGTTCTCGCACGAGGCGCGCACGCCGCCGCGCGGGGCCCAGGGCTCGCGCTCGAAGCCGGCCGAAATGTCGGTGAGGATCTCGGCGTCGGTGCGCGGTCCCGACGCCGCCGGCATCGCGGCAAGCAGCGCTTTCAGAATGTCGGAGCGCGATACCACGCCGACCGCCTTGCCGTCCTCTGAGACGATCAGCCGCTTGATCTTGTGGGCGATGATGGAATCGATCGCCTCGGCGACCTCGGCGCTGGCGTCGATCGTGATCGGATCACGCGTCATGATTTCGCCGACCCGCCGCCCATGCGAGGCGCGGTATTCGTCCGCCACGCGGCCGCCGCCCAGGATGAATTCGAGCCAGGCGGGGCGACGCTTCTCGGCGCCGAGTTCGGCGCGGCGCATCAGGTCGCCTTCGCTCAGCACGCCGATTGCGACCCCCTCCCTGTCGAGCACCACAAGCCCGCTGACCTTGCGATCGACGAGCACATGCAGCGCCTCCGTCAGCGTCGCGTCCTCGCCGACGCTGATGAGACCCGAGGTCATGATTTCGTTGACGCGCATGCCAAAACTCCTTTTCGTTGTGGCAATCTATCGCGGGCGCGCGACTTGCGCACGTTGACTTTGCGCAAGAGTGGGCAGGATGACGAACCCGGTGGTCGTGGAAGCGTGGCGGGGTGGACGCGTCGAGTCTGAGCACCGCGCCGCCGGCGCGGTCGTCGATGCTCAGGGACGCGTCCGCTTTTCGTTCGGCGATGTCGTGAAGCCCGTCTATCCGCGCTCGGCGGTCAAAGCGCTGCAGGCTTTGCCGCTCGTCGAAAGCGGCGCCGCTGACACCCTAAAACTCAGCGATCCCGAACTCGCGCTCGCCTGTGCATCACATTCCGGTGAAGCAAGCCATGTCGCGCTCGCCGCCGCGATGCTCGACAAGGCCGGCGCTGCCGAACCGACGCTGTGCTGCGGATCGCATTGGCCGCTCGGGGCGGATGCGGCGCGGGCGCTTGCGAGGACCGGCGAGCGGCCGTCGCAATTGCACAACAATTGCTCCGGCAAACACTCGGGGTTCCTTTGCCTGTCGGCGCATCAGGGCTGGCGCTTCGAGGATTACGTCGCGCCTGAACATCCCGTGCAGCAGGCGGGGCGGGCAGCGATCGAAGAGATGACGCAAGAAAAACTCGGCGACGAGCGGCGCGGCGTCGACGGCTGTTCGATCCCGACTTACGCCATCTCGCTGAAAGGCCTCGCGCTGGGCTTTGCGAGATTTGGCAGCGGGGCCGGACTATCGGCTGCAAGGGCCGCGGCCGCGGACCGGTTGAGACGCGCGGTCGTCGCAAATCCCGCTGTTGTCGCCGGAACCGGGCGTTTCGACACGGAATGGATGAGCCGGTACGGCGCAAAATCCTTCACGAAAACCGGCGCGGAAGGCGTCTTCGTCGCAGCGTTGCCGGACCTCGGACTGGGCATCGCCGTCAAGGCGGATGACGGCGCGGGCCGGGCGGCGGAAGTCGTGATCGCCGCGCTGATCGCGAGATTTGCGGGCTTTGACGAAAGCGAACGCGCCGCGGCGAAGGCGTTTCTCGAGCCGGACTTGAGGAATTGGCGCGGCCTCGTCGTCGGCGCGCTGAAGCCCGCCGGCCCGCTGGTTGTTTGATGAGCGCGCTGTAGCCGCGGTCAGCGACCTCGGCTACAAAGGTCGAGCCCGAGGAGCGTCGGCCGACGAGGGTTAAGCTGGTCGGCGTGGGCGCCGCCGCGCCTCGGGTTCCACGCTCAGGCCGCGATCGCGACGCGATTGCGGCCTTCGGACTTCGCCTGGTAGAGCGCCTGATCGGCGCGGCGATAGAAATGCGAACCGTCTTCGCTCTCGCGGCGTTCGGCGACGCCGACTGAAACGGTGACGGTCAGGTTCTCAGCGCCGCCGCAGACGGAAAAGGGGCGCTCTTCGATCGCCCTGCGGGCCCGCTCGGCGACGACCGCGGCCTGCGTCTCGTCGAGGCCCGGCATCAGCAGCACGAATTCCTCGCCGCCGAGCCGGCAGAGCACGTCGCCGATGCGCACGCTGTCGCGCAGCCGCGCGCCGAAACCCTTCAAGACCTCGTCGCCGACGTCGTGGCCATAGGTGTCGTTGATGCGCTTGAAATTGTCGATGTCGAAGACCAGCAGCGTCAGCGGCTCTGGACGGCGGTCCATGGATTTCAACAGGTTCGCGAGCTGCGTTTCGAGGTAGCGCCGGTTGTTGAGGCCAGTCAGCGGATCGACGAGCGCAAGCTCCAGGGATTGTTCGACTTGCTCGCGCAAACGCTCCGCATAGCGTTTCTGTCGCAACTGCGTGCGGGCGCGGGCGAGCAATTCATTGCGGTCCACCGGACGCGATATCCAGTCGTTGACGCCGAGCTCCAGGCCTCTGAGCACCCGGTCGCGATCCTCGAGATCGGCGATCAGCAAAATCGGCAGACGGCGCGTCCGCTCCAGCGCGCGGATTTGCCCGCAAAGCCTCAGGGCATCGAACTCGTCGAGGCTCAGCGATACCGCCACGAGGTCGAAGTCCGATTCCGCGAGTTTGAACAAAGCGGCCTGACCATCGCGCTCGACGACGACCTCGAACTGGGATTCGAGCGCTCGGGTCAGCCGCTCGGCGGAGCTCGCGCGGTCTTCGACCAGCATCATCCGCCCGCGCGACAGCGGGGCGCCGGCGACGAGCGACTGCGCGGATTTGTCCAAACCCTCGCCGCTCGCCGCTCGCCGGCGCCATTCGTCGATCGTCATCTTGAGGCGGGCCAGCGATCGCACTCGGGCGATGAGCTGGGCTTCGTCGATCGGCTTGGTGAGGAAGTCGTCGGCGCCGGCGCTCAAGCCCGTGACGCGATCGGAAGGCTGGTCGAGCGCGGTCACCATGACGACCGGCAGATGCATGGTGTCGGGCGAGTTCTTGATGCGGCGGCAGACTTCGAAGCCGTCGAGCCCCGGCATCATCACGTCGAGCAGCACGACGTCGCAGTTGCCTTGCTCAGCGAATTCCAGCGCCTGCAGGCCGTCCTGCGCGGAAATGACTGTGTAATATTCCGCGCCGAGCCGCGCCTCGAGAAGGGCGCGGTTGGCCGGATTGTCGTCGGCGATCAGGATGCGGGCGGTCATGGGGTCGTGCGGGCGCTTAGAAAGTAATCGATCGTCTCGAAAAACTTGGCGACCGAGATCGGCTTCGAAAGATAGGCCTCGCAGCCGCCCTGGCGGATCTTTTCCTCGTCGCCCTTCATCGCGAAGGCGGTCACCGCCACGACGGGGATGGAGCGAAGATCTTCATCATCCTTTAACCATTGCGTCACTTCGAGGCCGGAAACCTCGGGCAACTGGATGTCCATCAGGATGAGATCGGGCCTGTGCTTGCGGGCAAGCTCCACCGCCTCGACGCCATTGCGGCTCTGCAGGATCGTACAACCACGAGTTTCAACGAGATCGTTGAAAAGCTTCATGTTGAGTTCGTTGTCCTCTACAATCAGAACGGTTTTCGCCATTGGCCAGTATTCCCGTCGGACATGAGTCGCGTCGCCCAACATAACTACTTTAGGTTAGGCCTGAACGTATTCGACAGACATTTACGAATGGAGAATCCAATCGTGGACTCGAAGGCGATTCGCAAGTCCGGCAAGGAGGAAGCCGCCGCTCTCGGCGTGGCGGCGCTGCAGTTTCTGGCCGATGACCCGGAGCGGCTCGAACGCTTTCTTTCGCTTTCCGGCCTCGGGCCGCACAACCTGCGCAAGGCAGCGACGGAGCCGACCTTTCTGGGGGCGGTGCTCGATCACGTCGCCGGCGATGAAAAGCTGCTGATCGCCTTCGCGGCGGATCAGAACGTGCGTCCGGAAGTTGTGATGAACGCGCGGGAAGTTTTGGTCGGCCGGGCCCCCGACTGGCCATGAGCCCTCCCGCCGGCATCCTCTGCCGGGACTGCCTTCGGCGAACCAGCGAACCCAAGGTGCGCTGCCCGGCCTGCGGCTCGCCGCGCTCGCTCGATCTGGCTAAAGCCGCGGGGCTGACCCTCGCGCACGTCGACTGCGACGCCTTCTATGCCTCGGTCGAGAAGCGCGACGATCCGTCGCTTCAGGACAAGCCGCTGATCGTCGGGGGAGGGGGCCGGCGCGGCGTCGTCTCCACCGCCTGCTATATCGCGCGCACCAAGGGCGTGCGCTCGGCGATGCCGACGGGGATGGCGCTGAAACTCTGCCCCGAGGCCGTGGTCATGCCGCCCAACATGGCGAAATACGCTGGCGTGGCCCGGGAAATCCGCGCCCTCATGTTCGAGCTGACGCCGCTCGTCGAGCCCTTGTCGATCGACGAGGCGTTTCTGGACCTCGCCGGCTGCGAGCCCGCGCACGGCATGAGCGCAGCGGAAGTGCTGGCGCATTTCGCCCGCCGGGTCGAGCAGCGGATCGGGGTTACCGTGTCTGTGGGCCTAAGTTACTGTAAATTTCTGGCGAAACTCGGCTCCGACCTCGACAAGCCGCGCGGCTTCGCCTTCATCCGGCGCGAGGAGGCGATCGAACGGCTGCGGCCGCTGCCGATCGGGAGGCTGTGGGGCGTGGGCAAAGTCGCGGAGGCGCGCTTCCAAAAGCTCGGTTTCACGAGGATCGGCGACCTGCAACGGCTCGACGAAACGACTGCCGCCGCTCGGCTCGGCGACGAGGGCTCCAGGCTTTGGCGGCTGGCGCACGGCATCGACAATCGCAAGGTGAGTCTCGAGCGCGAGACCAAGAGCCTGTCCGCCGAGGTGACGTTCGAGAACGATGTCGGAGACCCGGCCGAGCTCGAGCGCACGCTCCTGCGGTTGAGCGAAAAGGTCGCGCGGCGCCTGAAAAGCGCCGGACTTTCGGCAGGCGGCGTGACGTTGAAAATGCGGATGCCGGATTTTCGCCTGCGCACGCGCACCCGCTCCGGAATGCCGCCGACCCAGATGTCGATGCGGCTGTTCGCCGCCGCGCGCGCGTTGCTGCAGCGCGAGCCGCCGGGCGAACGCTACCGCCTGATCGGCATCGGCGCGGCCGACCTGCGCGACGGCGCCGAGGCCGACGCCTTCGATCTGGCGGAAGGCGATCGCAGCCGCGAGAAGGCGCGCGAGAGCGCCATAGATCATTTACGTGAGAAATTCGGCTCCGCCGCCATCCAGCGCGGCCTCGCCTTCACGCCGGAAAAGGGGAAGTAATCACGGCCGGCCCTCATCCGGCCTTCGGCCACCTTCTCCCGCAAGCGGGAGAAGGGTCTCACCGCGCCTTCCGGCCCCCTCTCCCGCTTGCGGGAGAGGGTTGGGGTGAGGGCGGCACAAACGCAAAAACCACTACTTCGCGCAGGCCGAGGACGGCAGCCAGTCGATCTTCGACAGCTTCGCGTTGAGGATGAACGTGCCGTAATCGAGCTTCAGCGTGCCGGAGACGCCGTTCTCGTAGAGGTCAAAACTCAGCACGTATTCCGGCGGCCCGTCGGCGGCGCCCTCGTCGAAATAGGAGATCGTCACCGGCCAGCGGCGGATCGCGGCGAGCTTGTCGGACACGGTAGCGTCGTCGCTCGGGCGCTCGCCCGCCTTGCCGATCACGGACAAGGTCACATAGACCTTCTTTCCGGTGTCGGAGCCGTCATAGACGCGCGCCTGATAGGTGCTTTCGCCCGCCTTGGCGGCGGCGATGATGCGCTCGATATGCTCGGTCGGAAACAGAATGTCCTTGCCGAGCTCCAGTTTGGCCTTGGCCGGCTTGACGAGATCGACGGTCGTCGCGCCGTTGTCGCCTTTGGCGGCGGAGCCGGAAACCGGCGGGTCCTGGCTCGAGGAATTGCGGCCCTCGATGTCGAATTTCATCTGCTTTCCGGCGCCGTCCTCGTAGGTGATGGATTGCACGTCGGACGCGACGGGGTCGCCCTCGCTGCGCTGAAGCTGGGTCACCTGCCGGAAACTCGTGGCGTAACCCTCGCAGATCGAGCCGCGGAATTCGTAGGCGATGAGGCCGGCGGCGGAGATCGGCGTCTGACCGCTCGGGGGCCCGTGCCCGTTCGTGCCCGCGAGCGTGATCTCATAGGCAGCGCGATGGGGGGCAAGCGGCATCGCCGGCTCCGCGCGCGCCGCGCCAAGGCTCAGGCCAAGGGCCAGGGCCGACAATGCGAGGCTTGCCTTCATACGCGTTCTCCGGGGCGAAACGCCACAATCCCCAGTCTTTCCGGCGGATTCGTGGCTTAATATCACGTCTCGCCGGCTTCCTCGTCGGTAAGCGGTCCCCAGGCCTCTTCGAGCGCTTCGTCGCCGAGCGGCTCCTCGTCGGGTTTCAAGGCCTCGCCGTCGTCGGGCCTCGGCACGCCGAAGCCTTGCGGCAGCTTGCCGTCGAACATGCCCGCATCCTTCAGTTCCTCAACTCCCGGCAGATCGCCGACCGAATCCAGCCCGAAATGGATGAGGAAATTGGAGGTCGTGCCATAGGTCACGGGCCGGCCGGGCGCGCGGCGGCGGCCACGCAGCCGGATCCAGCCGGCTTCGAGCAAAGCGTCGATCGCGCCCTTGGAAACGCTCACGCCGCGGATGTGTTCGATGTCGGCGCGGGTGACCGGCTGGTGATAGGCGACAATGGCGAGCGTCTCGATCGCCGCGCGCGACAGCTTGCGCTTTTCCTGATCGTCGCGCGCCAGCAGCCACGCCATCTCCGGCGAAGTGCGAAACATCCAGCGCCCGGCGACCCGCACCAGGTTGACGCCCCGCCCGGCGAACTGCCGCTGCACCTCCGCGAGCGCCGCTTTCGCGTCGCTGCCCTTCGTCAGCCTCGCCGCGATCGCCGATTCCTCGACCGGCTCGGCGGCGGCGAAAACCAGCGCCTCTACGATGCGCAGGTCCTCAGGGGTGAACTGCGTATCCGGAAGATTATCAAAGAGTTGTGCAACAACGCCCATCTGGTTTCTCAACTTCGCCTAATCCTTTACGCGAACTTCGCCGCCGTCCGCCTCCGGAGCCAGCGTCCGCATGTAGAGCGGCGCAAAGGCGGCATCCTGACGCAGCTCGATCAACCCCTCGCGCACCATTTCGAGCGAGGCCGAGAAGGAGGAGGCGCAGGCGCTCCTGCGCATCTTCGGATCTACGCAGACACGTAAAATCCAGTCGTCGAGGGTCGTCCAGTCGCCGATCTCGCCGATCAACCTCGTCATCAGGTCGCGGGCCTCGGAGAGCGACCAGACCTCGCGCGGCTTCAGCCTGACGTGGGCGCGCGCGTGGCGCTGCGCCTGCCGCGCGTAGGACGATAGCAGGTCGTAGAGGCTCGCCTCGTAGATGATTTTCGGGCGGTCTTCGATGCCTTCGGGGGCGCCGCGCGCGAACACGTCGCGACCGAGCTGCACGCGGTTCATCATCGCCTCGGCCGCGAGCCGGATTTCCTCGAGCTTCCTCAGCCGGCTCGCCAGTTCCTCGGCGAGGTCGGCCGCCTCGACGGTTTCGGCCTTCGGCGGATCGGGCAGCAGCAGGCGCGACTTCAGATAGGCGAGCCAGGCCGCCATCACGAGATAGTCGGCGGCGAGCTCCAGGCGAAGTTTTCGGGCCGCTTCGACGAAGGTGAGGTATTGGTTCGCCAGCTCCAGGATCGAGATCTTGGCGAGATCGACCTTTTGCCTGCGCGCAAGCTCGAGCAGCAGGTCGAGCGGTCCCTCGAACCCGTCGACATCCACCGTAAACGCCGCTTCGCCCGTCGCCCGCTCGGCCTCGAAGGGGTCGGCCGGGGACGGCGGCGCCAGCTCCCGAATCGCTCGCATCGCCATACCGTGACACGATGGACGTCCGGGCCCGCGGCCGCAAGCGCCTCACTCCTGATGGTCCACAGCCCCGGGCAAGCCATTCTTGCCGGCTCAGCCGTCTTAACCAAGGTCGTAAAGGTAAACGGAAGGTTTAAGCCGGCTCAGCGTCGCTTCTCATTGCTTTGGCCGCCGGCGAAGGTAACTTATGCGTTGTCGAATTCAGTCGAGTTTCAGTAAAAGCGTCAGCTTTTCGTGAATGCCCCTCGGCGACCCGGGTCCGCCGCATCTTCCCGGGTTCCGAGGGGTAGGCCGGTTCAGCGCGATTTAGGAGTGGCCTCCTCGAAATTGCGTTGGACCGGCCACCTTCGTTTTGTAGCCGCGGTCGACGACGGCGGCTTCAGAGGCGCGCTCAACGAGCGCGGCTACAGTTGTCTATACTTCAATATCTCCGGAACAGGCTCACCAGCTTGCCCTGAATACGTACGCGGTCGGGACCGAAGATGCGGGTCTCATAGGCCGGATTGGCCGCTTCGAGCGCGATCGAGGCCCCGCGCTTGCGCAGCCGCTTCAGCGTCGCCTCCTCGCCGTCGATCAGCGCCACGACGATGTCGCCGGTTTCGGCGGTGTCCTGCTTGCGGATGATGACGGTGTCCTCTTCCTGGATGCCGGCCTCGATCATCGAATCGCCCCGCACCTCCAAGGCGTAGTGATCGCCGCCGCCCAGAAAATCGGCGGGCATCGCGATGGTCTGCATGCGCGTCTGCAAAGCCTCGATCGGCGTGCCGGCGGCGATGCGTCCCATCACCGGGATCATCACGGGTGGGTTGTCGTTGGCCGAGGGCGCCGAGGCCGCGGGGCGCACCTTGCCAAGATTGCCGGGAATGACGCTCGGAGAGAATTTTTGCGGCCGTGGGGTCGAAACCGTCGCGCTCTCGGGCAAGCGAAGCACCTCGATGGCGCGCGCCCGGTTGGCGAGTCGCTTGATGAAGCCGCGCTCTTCGAGCGCAATGATGAGGCGATGGATTCCCGATTTCGACTTGAGGTCGAGCGCTTCCTTCATTTCATCGAAAGATGGCGGAACGCCTTCCGCCTGCAGGCGCTCGTGGATGAAACGAAGCAATTCGCTTTGTTTCCTGGTCAGCATGTCCCACCCCGACAAAGTGTTTCGAATTCGTGTCCGGATCAGAGAATCACGGCGACCCGTAAACAAATCGCGAACAATCTCTATATGTTCCCGATGCGTTCCGCAATCGCTTTTGCGGTAGTGTCTCAGTTTCACAAACTGAACGTTTTGCTTGCTATTGACAGACCGTGTTTCGCGCGATAAACGCTGTCAAGCCCACATCCACAAATTCCAATAAATACGTTGTGCGAAATGGGGAAAATCGACTCTTCCCGCTTGCGCACGCATGCCGAACTCAGCGTCATTTCCGCGCGCTCGGAATCGTTCCGGCACGAAAAAACCGATCCTGTTGGTAGCAGGACCGGCTTTTCGTTCAACCTGGTGATTTCGGGCCGAACAGGAGAATTTCAGCCGAAGCGTCCATCCCACTCAACAGGGCAGACGCTACCCGATCAAATGCCCCCTGTAAAGCCCGGAATTGCCTGAATCCACAGGTGAACTCCAATAAATTACGATTACACAAAAGTTGTCCCGTTTCGCCGACGACGGCGAGCGGCGAATTGCTCCAATCCGATGACCGAAGAACTCGCCTCCAAGGCCAAAACACTGGTCATTCGGTTGGGCGTTGCTCAGCACGTCGCGGCGGCTCGGCTTGGCGTCAATCCAGGTCGAAATCAGCGAGGTTATCCACGGCGACAAGTTCAAGGACGCGCCGTTCGCGTCCCTTGACTTCGGTAAAGTGAGGGGCCACGATGATCAATCCAGACAAGCCCTCCGAAGCCCTGTTAAGGGGAAAGCGGCTAACAATCAGCTACGACGGCTTTCGACGCACAGTCGAAGTTCATGCTGTTGGACGATCATCACACGGACATTGGCTGATGAGAGAGTTTGGCAAACTGCTGGCGGAAGCGTTTCCGGCAAGATGCCCCCGTGGCGACTTATGCGACTCGATGAAACAATGAACGCCGTCATCACAGACGAGGAATCCGACGCACCCTCGGCCGGGTTACAAGAAAGGCGACGAAGCCATGGGCGGCGGCATCAAGTGCCAATTGTAGGCCGCAGTCACACGGGCCGGCCGGGTAAGCGGGCTCGTTGTGGACGGCGCAATCGCTAAAATGGTCCATTGACGCTCCGAATGGAAAGGCCGACTACTCGGCGGCCTTTTTCACTTTCTTGGATTTCTCCTTGCGCTGTTCGTATCCCTCGACCAGCGCGACCATATCCTCAATCGACCACAGCTTGTCAGACACGCCAGCGGCCATCGCAGGCGACATGCGCAAGGTCTTATGCAGTCTCACGAAATTGTAGTAGACGAAGTAGATCGCCAGCGCGTGGCAATGGTTGTCGATATTCTTCGAAAACGCATTGGTGAGCCGCGTGAAGCGGCGCATACCCATGCGGATATTCAGGTTTTGCCGCTCAACGTAAGACGTTGAAACGTGGCGCATATCCGGCTCGCCAAGAATTGGCTTCTTGATTGTGCCCGTGCATTCGCCGGGGGAATACTTACGCTCCGCATTGCCGCCGCTCGGAGCGTCGCCGTACAGCTTCACAAGCTGCGCAAAATCGACCTGCTCGAAAACTGCGCCGACCGCATCGAGATAGACCTTGTGACCGTCCGTCGTGAGCTGGATGCGGTTTGAAAGGCGAGAGGCAACGTCATCAAGGAACACGCGAGCGACGCCAGCATGGCGATCGCCAACGCCCCAAGTGATCATCAGCTTGCTATCGGCATCGAGCGCGGTCCAAGTCCAAGTGTCGCCGGCACCGTCCGGCGCGGCTTTGGCGTCCTCGACGTTCTTTTCCTTGGCGTAGGTGAACGACCAGATTTCGTCGATCTGAACGCGCTTGGACTTAAGAGCCGTAACGGTCTGGTCATGATGCGCGGCGCATGCGACGCCGGCGTCGATCAGCAGTTTGGTGACCGTGTTTATCGACACGTCAACGATGCGGGAGATCGACCGCATCGAAGAGCCCTCGCACAGCATGGCGAGGATTTGGGCGCGTTTGGCAGGGGTTAGCTTGTTCATGAAGCTGACTATAATGCTTGCTAAACACAATAGCAAGCAAAAAGTTCATTTTTTGAAATCGTAAGCTACAGTTTTCGATCCTTATGGTGTGGATCGAAAAGAGCTATGCGCAAACAGTTTCCCTCTCTAACGCCGTAAATCCTTGTTCCAGCATCCAGCCGCAAAGAAAAAATTGAGTCGGACATAATATTCTTTTGAGATAGCCTGTCTGACGCTTCTTTCTTTAATTCATCTCTATCAATATGATGATTGTTGTTTCCCTTTCCCTCTCCTTTTCCGCCTGCTGCTTTTAAAATTTCGTCCCACGTCATTGTCTCAAATGACGCCAAATGCTGTTGTATATGTTATTAAATCTTCTCTATTTTTGCTTGACATGAAGCGAGCCCCCACGGACCTTCCCAATCGAAGTCACTAAATCGCCAAACCGGCCTTTGTTGAAGATAGGAGTCAGGGTTGACGCGACCTTAATATGGTCTCCCATAGGCTTCGTAAGATATCGCGGCTCCTTTTTCTTCATTTCTCATAAAGACGAGTAGTAACGTGACATTGAGGCAGGAGTGATCAGTTTATTCGCCGGTTGTCCATCAGGTATACCTTGACGAGCAAGAATCCAAGGCTGCTCCGAATGTGTTAAATCACTTAGCCATTGCGCCGATTTATTTCCGTAAAATTTGCATACTTTGTCAATAGTCTTTTTTTCACGATTGGTCAGCGATCCTGGCTTGCCAGAAGCAATTTTGCTTACTCGAAATTGATTTGCATGTTCACGCCATAAAACTGGACAGACGGGACCATCTTTCCAAGCCTCAATCTGCTCAGAAAACAAAATATTATCGGTCCAAACAATATGCCACGCTTGGCTATAGTAGACGAGCTTCTGGAGTTTCATTGCGGTCATTTCGCCCCGCTGGGCCAAAATGTACCTGGGCGACGTCAAATACGGTCGCCATTACTTCCACCTCGCCCCGGCCGCCCTCTTCGCGATCTCCGATCGCCGCTCGTCCGTCAGCTTCTCCGCGCGCGCCTTTGCGCCGGCCTTTCCAGACCGAACCTTGCCCGAAGGCTCTTTCAAATTCTCTTCGATTTCGCCAGTCGCAATCTTGGCGATCATTACCGCGGCTTGAATGTATCGGCCGGGCGTTTTTGGCCCTGCGGTCCCTTCGGCATTGGCGTTTCCTCGTTGAGGCTCTTCGGACGCATCCTTCCCGGCCTCTTGAGAGCATTTTATCCCAAAAATGCCGAGTTCGCCTATATGGCGTTGCGATGCAGCGAAGCAAATCAGCAAATATGTGGAGGCACGAAACGGCGACGATCAAGGCGACTTATCAAGCATAATTTTCAAACTGAGACACTACCGCTTTTGCGGCGTCGAATGGATTAATTCACAGGCTTCGGGAGGGCGAGTCGGCGGGCGAGGCGGTCAGGCCGCCAGCGCCGGCCACATTTCGTGGAGTTTTGCGCGCGCCGCCTGCACGTCGAACTCATCAGGGCCGCCGGCGATGCGCTTGAGCGCGGCTTCCGCCCGTTCCAGCGAAGGGCCCGCGAGCGTCGGCGAGGCCTCGGCGACGGGTTCGCACTCGGCGAGGTCGCCGTTGCAGTGCAGCGCGATATCGAGCCCCGCGTCGAATACGCCCCGGGCGCGAGCGAAAAAATCCCCCTTCAGCGCCTTCATCGACAGATCGTCGCTGATCAGCAGGCCGGAAAACCCAATCTCGCCGCGGATGATTTTTGTAACGACGCGCGCCGAGAGAGTCGCGGGCGCCTCAGGATCGAGCGCGGAATAGACGATATGCGCGCTCATCGCTGCGGGCGCGGCGGCGAGTGCGCGGAAAGGCGCGAAATCGCGTTGCGACAGCTCGTCGTGGCTCGCCTCGACGACCGGCAGCTCGAGATGGCTGTCGGCGCGCGCGCGGCCATGCCCCGGGATATGCTTGACGACCGGCAGCACGCCGCCGGCGATCAGCCCCTCCATCACAGCGCGGCCAAAACTCGCGACGGTCGCCGGGTCTTTGGCGTAGGCGCGCGAACCGATGACCGCGTGGGTCCGGTCGTCGGCGACATCGAGCACGGGTGCGCAATCGACGCTGATCCCGACTTCCCGGAGGTCGAAAGCAATAAGGCGCGCAACTAGCCGGGCGGCGGACAGCGCGCGTTCCGTGGGCAACTCATTCGCGAAACGGGCCGCGGCGGGATAGGTTTGCCAGTGCGGGGGGCCCATCCGCTGCACCCGGCCGCCTTCCTGATCGATCAGGACGGGCGCATCGACCCGCCCTACCAGGGAACGAAAATCCTCTGTGAGCGCTTTGAGTTGCTCGCGCAACTCGACGTTGCGCTTGAAGAGGATCAGCCCCCACGGGTCTTGAGCGCGCAGGAACGCGCGTTCATCAGGATCTAGCGCCAGCCCGCGGCAGCCGCTGATGAACGCCTTCGGCATCGCGCGCGCTCAACGCTAATTGCGCGCGACGAAACACTGGCCGCCGTCGGCCTTCAGCTTCTGGCAGAGCGCCTGGGCGTCCGCTTTCGAAAGCCCGCTGGCGCGCACGCGATAGATCGTGTCGCCATTGACCTCCGCCTTGTGGACGGCGAGTTCGCTGTCGCCGAGCGCGGAGGCGTATTTGGTCTGCAACCGCTGGATCGCGCTCTGCGCATCGGCTTCGGAGCGCGGCGCGGCGAGCTGGACCGCCCATTCGCCGCCGCCCCCGGCGGCCGGGGCCGCGTTGGCTTCCTTTTCGGCGGGCGCCAGCTTGGTCGGCAGCTTTTGCGGCTTGTCGGGCTGGACCGAGCCGGCTTGCAGGGGCTGGGCGACGGAATCGATCGGCGCCGTCGTATCGGTCTTCGCGACATTTACGCGCGCGGTGGTCTTCGTGGGTTTCGCGGGCTGCGGCAGGTCGAGCGTCGGGCTTGAGGCCTGCGTCTGCACTGAGGGGAGCGGAGCGACGGAGCGTGTAGCCGGCAAGGGCTGCGGCGCGGGGGCGGTCGCCGCCGGCGCCGCCGCCTGGGCGGCAGGCCCGGCGTCCGCGACGAGCGTGCCGTCCGTGCGTACGGTCACCGTCTTCGGGCCCTTCTTCTGCGCGACCGGCGCTGCGACGGGCGGCGGATTGGGCGTGGCCGACGCGGCCGGAGCGGGCGCGCCATCCTGATGCGGCGCGTCGACGGCGTTGGGCGTCGCGGGCTGCACGATCGGCAGGTTCGCGGCGGGCGGGACGATCGGAGTGTCCTTGGTCATGGCGACCGGGCTGTCGCCCTTCATCGCCACATCCAGCGGCTCTTCCTGGTTCGAAACGACCTTGACTCCGCCGTAGCTCGACGAGTCCTTGCTCAAGAGCGCGCCGCTGTCGGAAGGCGACTGCACCGCCTTCTCGTCGGGCGGGGCGACCTTGGTCGGGCCGTCGGCGGCCATGATCATCGGCGGCGAGCCTGTTCCGACGAACCCCGAGCCGTGCAGCTTCCAGTAGCCGACGCCCGCGACCATCACCAGAGCAAGCGCGGTGAGACCGCCGGTCTTGATATACCACGAGGGTCGTCGCGAGGCGGCCTGCTGGGCGTCGATCACCGCCGCCGGCTCGTTTGCGAAAAACTCAGGCGAGTCGATGCCTTCCGCCGAAGGTTCGGGCGTTTCCTCAAAACCGGCGCGCAGCAGCGGCGGCTCGGTAACCGAGGCGGGGAGCGTCGCCGGTGTCGGATCGGCCTCCGGGATGTATTCGGGCTCCAGCTCCAGCTCCGGCTCGACGACGGGCGCGGGCGCGGGGGCCGCGGCGGCGGGCAGAGGGCGCGCCGGGCGGGCGCTGGCGATCTCCACCACGCGGTCCTCGGGGGCCGGCCGCTCCGACGCGATCGTGTTGACGAGCCTGGTCAGCTCTTCCAATGGGTCTTCGACGGCGCCCGGCGCCGATCCGGCGGCGCGCAGGCGCCGCTCAAAATCCTCGAGATTGATTTCTGGCATCCGTTTCGCGTTCGAGCTCATCCTCGAAACCTCATTCATGCTCTCGCCCTCATCATGTGGGCGGGCCTCAGTTAAGAGGCCTTTGCCGAAGCGCGCCGCGACAGTCCCCCGCCGTCAGCGCATCTCCTCAGGCGCGCCGACGCCCAAAATGGCCAGCGCGGAACTCAGCACGATCGCGATCGCGGTGACGATCGCCAGCCGAGCCTCAGTTAGACTTCGACTTTTTTCATTAACGAACCGCAAATCTTGACGGTCCTTGCCCCGGTTCCAGTGGGAATGGAAAACTGTGGCTAATTCATGGGCATAGAATGCCACGCGATGGGGCTCACGGGCCTCCGCGGCCTGCGCGACGACACGAGGAAAGTTGGAAAGCGTTTTCATCATCGTGCGTTCGCTCTCGTCATCGAGCATTACGAGATTCGCCTGCGCGAGGCTTGCGGGATCAAGATCGATGTTGGGGAAAACGGCGCGGGCCTGCCGCATCACGCTGTTGGCGCGGGCATGAGCGTATTGGACGTAGAAAACCGGGTTGTCCTGACTCTGCTCGATCACCTTGGCGAGGTCAAAGTCGAGCGTTGCGTCATTCTTGCGCATCAGCATGATGAAGCGCACCGCATCGGCGCCGACCTCATCGACGACTTCGCGCAAGGTTACGAAGTCGCCGGAGCGCTTCGACATTTTTACCGGCTCGCCAGCGCGCATCAGCCGCACCAATTGGCAGAGCCGCACCTCCAGCGAGGCGGCGCCTCCCGAGAGCGCGTTCACCGCCGCCTGCATGCGCTTCACATAGCCGCCGTGGTCGGCGCCCCAGACGTCGACGAGCTCGGCGAAGCCGCGGTCGATCTTGGTCTTGTGATAGGCGATGTCGCTGGCGAAGTAAGTGTAGCCGCCGTCCGACTTGATGAGGGGACGGTCGATGTCGTCGCCGAATTCGGTCGAGCGGAACAGGATCTGCTCGCGATCTTCCCAGTCGTCGGCCGGCGCGCCCTTCGGCGGCGGCAGCCGGCCTTCGTAGATGAGCCCTTTGTCGCGCAGGAAGTCGATCGCTTCGGCGACCTGGTCGCGGTTTGCCGCCGTCCGGGCTGGTCAGCGCGCGCTCTGAGGAATAGACGTCGAATTCGATGCCGAGCGCGGCGAGATCGTCGCGGATCATCGCCATCATGGCGGCGATGGCGCGCGCGCGCGCGATTGGCAGCCATTCGCTTTCCGGCTTGCCTCTCAGGGCTTCGCCGAATTCGTGCGCAAGGGCCTCGCCGACCGGCTTCAGGTAATCGCCGGGATACAAGCCTTCGGGAATGGTCCCGATGTTCTCGCCGAGTGCTTCTAGATAGCGCAGGTAGGCCGAGCGGGCGAGCACGTCGACCTGCGCGCCGGCGTCGTTGATGTAATATTCGCGCGTCACCTCACGACCGGCGAAGGCCAGGAGCTTTGCGAGCGCATCGCCGAAAGCGGCGCCGCGCGCATGTCCCACATGCATCGGGCCGGTCGGATTGGCGCTGACATATTCGATGTTGACGGCCGCGTGGGGTGACGGCGCGCCGCGCCCAAAATCCTTTGGCGACTGAAGAATCGACCGCAGCACGGCCTCGAATGCTGTGGGCTTCAAGCGCACGTTGATGAAGCCGGGGCCTGCGACGGCGGCGCTTTCGACTTGAGGTTCGGCCTGCAGCGCAGCAACGAGTTTGTCGGCAAGGGCCCGGGCGCTCGATCCGGCGGCTTTGGCCTCTTTCGCGTAGACCATGGCGGCGTTGGTCGCGAGATCGCCATGCGAGGGGTCGCGCGGCGGCTCGACGTTGAAACGGCCGAGATCGAGCCCGGTCGGCAGCCCGCCAGCGTCGATCTCGGCCTGCAGCAGGTCTTTGAGGCGCGCCTGCAGCGAAGCGAATAGGTTCATGCCCGTGCGATCCGGTTATTCTTTGGGAAAAAACGCAAGCGCCGCCTCGTTGGGGGCGGCGTTGGCGCGCCTTTATCTTAACTGCGCCTGAGGGTCAAAGAGCCGCCGGTACTCGCCGACCGCGAACCGGTCGGTCATGCCGGCGATATAGTCGGCGACGGCCCGTTCGCGCTCGCCGCCGAGCGCGCGCTGCGTCCAGGCGGCGCTCATTTCGGCGGGACGCTCGCAATAGGCCTTGAAGAGCGCGCGCACCATCTCGTCAGCCTTCAGGCGGACCCGCTGCACGCTGTCGCAACGGTAGAGGCGGGCATAGAGGAAGCGCTTGAGGTCGCGGTCGGCTTCCGCGATCTCTTCCGGCAACGCGACGAGCGGACGCCCGGCGCGGCGCGCCTCTGAGGCGCTCGTAACGCCGCTCTCGGCGATCCGGCGCCACGCCTCCTGCGTCGCGCCCTCGATGAAGCGCGTGATCACCCGCCGCGTCAGCTCGTTGACGAGCCTCGGCAGTTCGAGGTTTTGGTGGCGCGCTTCGATCTCGTCGACGAGGCCCGCGATGAAGGGCACTTCGCGGATCGCCTCGACGCTCAGCAGTCCCGCCCTCAGTCCGTCGTCGATATCGTGGGCATCGTAGGCGATGTCGTCGGCGAGCGCAGCGGCTTGCGCTTCGAGGCTGGCGTGGGTCACGAGGTCGAGTTTTTGCTTGGCGTCGTAGGCGAGGATCGCTTCCGGTATGCCGCGCGCGCGCCAGCGCTCGGTGGGCTTGCCGTCGAGGCCCAGCATCGGGCCGTTGTGCTTGACGAGGCCTTCGAGCGTCTCTTGCGTAAGATTCAGGCCGTCGAAATCGGCGTAGCGGCGCTCGAGTTCGGTGACGAGCCTCAGGCCGTGGCTGTTGTGGTCGAACCCCCCGTGCTTTTCCATGCAGGCGTCGAGCGCGTCCTCGCCGGTATGGCCGAATGGCGTATGGCCGAGGTCGTGGCCGAGCGCGACCGCCTCAGCGAGATCGTCGTCGAGACCCAGCGCCCGGGTCAGCGAGCGGGCGATCTGCGCGACCTCGATCGTGTGGGTGAGGCGGGTGCGGAAATGGTCGCCCTCGGTGTGGACGAACACTTGCGTCTTGTAGGCGAGCCGCCGAAAAGCGGTCGAATGGACGATACGGTCGCGGTCGCGCTGGAAGTCGGTTCGGGTCGGGGAGGCGGGCTCGGCGACGAGCCGTCCCCGGGTCGCCGCGGGATCGCTGGCGTAAGGGGCGCGGGGCGCGAAGGTGACTCCGTTCATAAGGCGGCTCGTCGTTGCGCTTTCCCCTGCAAACCCTATGTTATCCCCTATTGCGCGATTCCTGTACCCCTTGAGGCCAGTAGATGAGCGAAGTGTTAAAGCCGCTGTCGATCAGCGCCGCCGCGGCGACGCGGCTGAAGAAAGTGCTGCCGGGTCCACCCTCCGCGCTGCGCATTTCCGTGAAAGGCGGCGGCTGCTCGGGTTTTCAATATTCGTTCGACGTCGACAAGGAGCGCGCCGACGATGACCTCGTGGTCGAACGTGACGGCGCGACCGTCGTCGTCGATCCCGTTTCGCTCGAAATGATCAAGGGCTCCGAACTCGACTTCGTCGACGACCTGATGGGGCAGGCGTTCCGGGTGAAAAACCCGAACGCCGTGGCGTCCTGCGGGTGCGGGGTGAGCTTTACGGTTTGAGGTCTTCAGGAATCGTCGGGTTTCACGCGGCGCTCTTCGCGCCGAGCGTCAGTCGCGCGATAAAGCCGGAACGGCTTTCGCCGGCAGCAGTCGCCATGGCGTCGAGACGCTTCAGAACCCGTCGAGGCAGAGTGATGTTGACCCGCTCTGTCGTGTCATCGAGCGAAGCCGGGTCGATGGCTACGACGCCGTAAATCCAGTCTGCGAACTCGGGGTTATTGCGAAGCGAGTTCGAGCGGCGAAAGCGTCGGGATCGTTTCGCCGGCGTCGAGGGCCGCGTCCATCCAGAGCGCAACGGCCTCCTCCGCGTTGCTGATGGCCTCGTCGAGCGTGTCGCCAGCCGAAAAGCAGCCGGGAAGGTCGGGAACCACGACGCCGAATGCAGCTGATCTCGGTCCCCGGCTCGATGGCGATCGGAAATCGCATGCTCAATTCTCCAGTCGTTTGATACACAAAAGCGTCGTGTGTCATCCCCGCGAAAGCGGGGATCCAGCGTGTGATGCTCGGCTTGTCGAATAACGCTGCTGCTGTTTGCAGCCGCCGAGCCCTACGACACTGGATCCCCGCGTTCGCGGGGATGACAAGAAATTTTTGTGATACGCGCATCCGTACGGGCGGCGTCGTCATGTCGCCCCACACCGCGACGTCGAGCCCCATATGGAACAGCCGCATCGCCAGCCCGCGCATCTGCAAGCCTTCCCGACCACAGCCGAACAGCACAATCTTGCACGCCGAGCGGATCGCCTAGACGAGCGCGTCGGCGCCGTCCTCGGGAATGCGGGAAAATACCGCGCTGACATCCTTCAGCGCGCCCTTTGCCAATTCGCTGAGTTTTTCCGTCACGGCCGCCTCCGTAAGCCGCTAGGTAAGGAACGGCGGGAGCTTCACTGTCAAGCCGGACGCGGGCTTCGGCGAGGAGATGAGATATGGCGGCGCGCAAGGAGACCGGCGCCTGTTTCTGCGGGGCGATCGCCGCGGAGTTGAGCGGCGAGCCGTTCTGGATTTGCTATGACCACGATGACGATTGCCGCCGCGCGATCGGCGGTCCGCTGACGATCTGGGTCGGCTATCGTCCAAGCCAGTTTCGCCTGATCAAGGGCGCGCCGGCTTCGTTCTCGAAAACTCCGGGCGTCACGCGCACGTTCTGCGCTCGCTGCGGGACGTCCATCGGATATTCGGATGAGGGGATGAAGGACGAACTCTATCTGACGATCGGCTTCTTCGACCATCCGGAGCGGTTTTTGCCGAGCGCCCACGCCTATTGGCGAATGCGGCTGCCCTGCCTCGAACTCGCCGACGATCTGCCGAAGACGGATGCCTATACGCGACCGCGCGACCCTTCGCTTGGATATCCTGCCGAGCGCTCGGCCAGCGCAGGAAAATCGCCGCGACACACTCGCCGCAAGACATAAGCGGCGCAATGTAGCCGCGGTCGCTGACCGCGGTGGTCGCGAGACGCCTCAAATTCGGATTGTCTGGCAAGGCCCCCGCCGCTGTCGTGGTTCGACAGGCTCGCTACGAGGGACCGCGGCGGCTACAAGGCGCCCTTAATCCTCGGCCTCGACGGCCGCGGGCGCAGCCCGGCGCGCAAAGGTCGGGCGCAACAGGAACATTGGGACGTGATCGCCGAGCCCCTGCACGGGTTCGTCGCGCTCTTCGGCGCGGTCGCGACGATGGCCGCGATGCTCCTCGCGGCTGGGTCGATCGCCGCGCGGATCGCGGGGCTGGCCGCTGCGCGGATCGGGGGGCTGGCCGCTGCGCGGATCGGGGGGCTGGCCGCTGCGCGGATCGCGGGGTCGATCGCCGCGCGGATCGCGGGGCTGGCCGCCGCGAAGATCGCGGGGCTGGCCGCCGCGCTCTTCACGCGGGCCTCTCTCTCCGCGTGCGAACCGCTCGCGGCCGCGCGACGGAGCCGTCGCCGCAGGCGCCACGTCGTCCGCCTCCGGCCCGGGGCCAGTCTCGGCGTAATCGATCTTCTTGCCGATCAGTTTTTCGATTTCCTCGATCGCCTTCTGGTCGGTGCGGGTCACGATGGTCAGCGCGACGCCGCTCTTGCCGGCGCGCCCGGTGCGGCCGATGCGGTGGACGTAATCCTCGGCATGGTGGGGAGCGTCGTAGTTGATGACGTGGCTGACGTCGGGAATGTCCAGGCCGCGCGCCGCGACATCGGAGCAGACGAGCAGCTGGAGCTCGTCGTTGCGGAAGGCGTCGAGCGCCGCCATGCGGGCGCGCTGGTCCATGTCGCCATGCAGGGCGCCGACGGAAAAGCCATGCTTTTCAAGGCGAGCGATAGACGACCTGCACGTCGCGCTTGCGATTGCAGAAGATGATCGCGTTCTTGAAGTTCTCGGCGCTGCGGATGAGACGGCGCAGCGTCGCGCGCTTGTCCTCGGGCGTGACGCCGGACTTGACCAGCGTCTGCACGATGTTGATCGCGGTGGAGGCCGGCCGGGAAACCTCGACGCGCACCGGATTTTGCAGGAACTGCTCGGTGAGCCGGGTGATTTCCGGCGGCATGGTGGCCGAGAAGAACAGGGTCTGCCGGGTGAACGGCACCAGCTTGCAGATGCGCTCGATGTCGGGAATGAAGCCCATGTCGAGCATGCGGTCGGCCTCGTCGATGACCAGGATCTCGATGCCGGTCAGCAGGATCTTGCCGCGCTCGGCGAAATCGAGCAGGCGGCCCGGGGTTGCGATCAGCACATCGACGCCGCGCGTGATCTTGGCTTCCTGATCGCCGAACGAAACGCCGCCGATCAGCAGCGCGACGTTGAGCTTGTGGTTGACGCCGTATTTGACGAAAGCCTCTTCGACCTGGGCGGCGAGTTCGCGCGTCGGCTCGAGGATCAGCGTGCGCGGCATGCGCGCCCGGGCGCGGCCCTTTTCGAGCCGCGAAAGCATCGGCAGCGTGAAGGCGGCGGTCTTGCCGGTGCCGGTCTGCGCGATGCCGAGAATGTCGCGGCCCTGCAGAGCGTGGGGAATGGCTTCCGCCTGGATCGGCGTCGGCGTTTCGTAGCCGGACGCGTGGACGGCTTTGAGCACCTTCTCGCTCAGGCCGAGTTCAGCAAAATTCATTCTCACTCACTTGGAATAGTTTTGGGGTCGTTGCGTCGCGCGACTTCGGCGCTACCGGCGTCGACGACATAGCGAGGCCATTCGCCTCTTCTTCGCGCGGTCCCGATTTGTTTCGCGCAGGGGCCAGACCTCTATAACCGGCCCGACAATGGCGCATATAGGGCAATTCTTTCCAAAGTCAACGCATTGTTACTTTAGTAGTCGCGGGCCGCGGCGACCGCTTTGAGCCAAATCATGAATGGGCGGGCCGCTCGTGGCGCGATTTTCCTCAATTAGGATATTTCATCACGCAGACTTGACGCCTGCCGCAGCGTCCACCACAAATTATTTTGAGTTGTCGCGCTCGGGCGACCATGCCACTTGTTGCGCGGAGATTCGCGCAAACGTTTGGATTCGCGGATGCTTTTGGTTGAATTCAAAATGGCGGGTTTTGGGCTTTGCGCGTGGCGGGCGAAGTCCGCGGGTTTACCCGCCGTTTGAAGCTGGGAGCGCTGTATGCGTTTAAGCAGAGCCGCTCTGGCCGCGGGCGGCATGGCGCTTCTGGGTTCTTTCGCCGCCCGGGCGGCCGATCTCCCTTTTCCCTCGCCCGCGCCAAGCATCCAGCGATTCTCCTATGACTGGACCGGCTTTTACGTCGGCGCCAACGTCGGGGCCGCGATCACTACCAATGGCTATGCCGACAGCGTCGGTAACTCTCAGTTCAACGACCTCACCCAGAACAACACCTTCTTCTGGTCGCTGCATGCCGGCGGCCAAGGCGTCGTCGGCGGCATCCAGGGCGGTTACAATTATCAAGTCGGCAGTTTCGTCGTCGGCGCGGAAGCGGACCTCGACTTCGGCCATGTCGGCGGCGCCGGCAGTTTTACGGGAACCGGGACGCTCTACGGATCAACGATGACGCAGAATGCGTCGGAATATCTGAACGGGCTAGGCCTTCTCGAAGCTCGCGCCGGGTACTCGGGTTTCGATCGCTGGCTGCTCTATGTCGAAGGCGGCCTCGCTCTGGGCAGCGTCGACCGTAAGGCGAGCCTGACGGGAACATCAGCGCCGTGGCTCTCCTGGTCCGGCTCGTCGAGCGGGATCGACGCCGGCTATGCGCTCGGCGGGGGCGTCGAATATGCGCTGACCGATCACATCGCGCTGACCGCCGACTGCCAGTATTACAATGTCGGCGCCAAGGTCACCACGACAGAGCCGAACGCCGCCGTCCAGGCCCTCCCTTCGATCAGCGGCATCGCCTGGATGGAGAAGTCGATGGCGGCGGGAACGCTGGCGCGCCTGGGCGTGAACTACAAGTTCTGAAGGGCGCGGCGAAGCCCTCATCCGGCCTTCGGCCACCTTCTCCCGTAAACGGGAGAAGGGTCTCACTGCGCTTTGGAGCCCCCTCTCCCGCTTGCGGGAGAGGGTTGGGGTGAGGGCGGTCGTGCGGGCTAAAACGGCGCCGCGATTGGCCTAAAATCCTGATCCACGTCGCCGGACAAATCGATATTGTCCGGGTTCAGCGCCAGCACCGGCTTGCCGGGCGAAAGATCGAACTTCGTCAACTGCGCCCAAATCACGTTCGGGCTCGTTGTCAGCTCGAAATAATAACGCTTGTCGCTGAGATTGGCGGCGGAGCGGTATTCTGTGTTGTAGATGCCAAAACCCTTGTAGGGCGCGCCGAACGGCACGGAGACGTTGCGCGCGATGGCCAGAATGCTCGCCGCCGCTTCGCGCTCGTTGGCAGGCTTCGGCAGCAGGGCGCTGTAGTAGCTCGCGCGCTGAAAGCGGTCGCGCGGGTTGACGTTGCCCGGCAGCGGCATCTCGCTCGAGGGGTTTGAGAAATCCTTGCCGGCGAGCAGGGCGAGCTGCTGATCGTAGGTCGGGTCGTTGGTCATCACCTTGAATTCGCGCCCGTGATGTATGACCGGCTTGCCGCCGATATATTCGACGATCGCGGAATCGCCCGTCGCGTCCTCGATCGCCAGATGCACGGTCGCCTTGTGGCCGTGCGCCTCGACCATGACGATCTGCACGCCTTCGAGCATTTTCAGGGCTTCCGCGACCGTCGCCGCATTGTCGAGCACGTATTGCGCCCAAAGTCCCGCATGAAGCGCCGGCTTCGAGGAGTCGCGCGGCCCGAAGTCGGCGGCCGTAAGATAGAGCATGTGCGCGCCGAGTCCGGCTTCGTTGATGCCGTCGGCCGACCCGATGCCGTAGGTGGTCGTGACGAGGCTGCCGTATTTGGCGGTCCATTTCGCCGGATTGTCGGAAAACAGTGTGGCGTCGCCGACCTTGCCGCCGTCGCGGGCCGATCCGCGCGGGAAAACGGTGAGGATCGGATGCGTCGATTCCGGCCAGTCCATCGTGCGGCTCACCATCACGGCATAGCCGTTGTCGTTCCACAGCACGCGCGTGCAGGCTTGCGTCCCGTAGGCCGCAACGGCGCCGGCGCCGCAGGCAAGCGCGAAAAGCATGGATCTTGCGAAACGCCTCATATGAATCTCCTCAATCCCTTGCATAGGCAATGCGCGTCATTCTCAGCACGCAATTGCGACATTGTCGCGTGCGCCTCATCGCTTCTCGATCGTCAGCCTCTGAAAGCCCTGGCCGGCGATCGGCTTTTTCGCCGACAGCACGCGCGAATTGACCCCGTGCCAGCCGATCTCGCCGGAGAGCCGGCCGAACTCGATTTTCGGGCAGCGGTTCATCACGACTTTTACGCCGAGCGCTTCCGCGCGCTCTGCCGCCGCGTCGTTGCGCACGCCGAGCTGCATCCAGATCACCTTTGGCAGGGGGTCGAGCGCCAGCGCCTCGTCGACGACGGCGCCCGCCGCCTCGGAATTGCGAAAGATGTCGACCATGTCGACGGGCTCGGCGATCTCTGAAAGCCGCGCGTAAACGCGCAAGCCCAGAATTTCGCCGCCCGCCAGCCCCGGATTGATTGGAAACACTTTGTAGCCGCGTCCCGACAGATATTTGAGGACGAAATAGGAGGGCCGCGCGACATTGGCGGAGGCGCCGACCATGGCGATCGTCTTCACCGAATTCAGGATGTCGCCGATGTAACGGTCGTCGTAGCGATCGTGGTTCACTGATTTGGCCAGTTCGGCGCGCGCTTTTCGAGGAAGGCGGCGATGCCCTCTTTCGAATCCTCGTGCTCGAGATTGTCGACCATCGTGCGCGCCGCGATCTCATAGGCCTCGTCGAGCGGCGTCTCGATCTGGCGATAGAAGGCTGGCTTGCCGAAGGCGATCGTCGCCGCCGAGCGCGACGCGATGCTCGTCGCCAGTTCCTCCGCGACCGCGAGCGCTGTCCCTTCCGGCACGACGCGGTTGACGAGGCCGATGCGCTCGGCCTTTTCGGCGCTGATCAATTCGCCGGTCAGCGCCATTTCCATCGCGTGCTTGCGCGCAACCGCCCGCCCGACCGCGACCAGCGGCGTCGAGCAGAACAGGCCGATGTTGACGCCCGGCAGCGCGAAGCGCGCCTTCTCGCCCGCGATCGCCAGATCGCAGCTCGCGACCAACTGGCAGCCCGCCGCCGTCGCGACGCCCTCGACCGCGGCGATGACGGGCTTTTCGAGCGCGACGATGTTCTGCATCAGCTCCCCACAGCGCTCCATCTCGCGCTCGAAGAAGGCGCGGCCGCGATCCTCGTCGTTGCGATGCGCCTGGAGTTGCTTGAGATCATGGCCGGAACTGAGCGCCGGGCCTTCGCCGGTCAGCACCACGACGCGCACCGCCTCGTCGTACGCCGCGCTCTCGAAGGCGTCGATCAGCGCCTCGATCATTTCGAGGCTCAGCGCGTTGCGGGTCCCGGGCGAGGCGAGGGTCAGCGTCATGACCGCGCCGCGCCGCGCCCGCTTGACTAAATCAGAAGGAACGGATTCGACTCGGATCATCAGGCGTCCCAAGGGCAGGTTCGGCGGCAATTCTAGCCCAAAAGCGCCAAAACCCTCAATCGCCGGACGAGGCCATGACGAAAAGACCCGGACCGCTCCATTTTACGCCCGAGGAGATGCAGGCCTACCTGAAGGACGTCTTTCCGCAGGCCGACATCGGCGAAACCTTCGTCGTCGAGGAAATCGGGGTGGACGGCGCCCGCATAAGACTTAGATACGGCAAACAACATTTGCGCCCCGGCGGCACGATTTCCGGCCCAACCATGTTCTCGCTCGCCGACGTCGGCCTCTACGTCGCCGTCCTCGCCCGCATCGGCCGCGTCGCGCTGGCCGTCACCACCAACATGAACATCAATTTTTTGAAAAAGCCGCCGCCGGCGGACCTGATCGGCGAAGCGCGCCTGCTCAAGCTGGGCAAAAGGCTGGCGGTCGGCGAAGTCGCGATCCATTCGGCGGAGGAGCAGAGATCTCGTCGCGCATGCGGTGGGGACGTATTCGATACCGGATCGGGCGGGGTAGGGGGCGTCCCGCGGAAAGCGAGGCGAATTCCCGGCCGCCGATGTAGACGCGGTCGTCGACCGCGACTACATCGGCGGCCTCTGTGGACACTCATAAAATGGGCGTCTCGCGACCCTCAAAGGGAAAACTTACGCGCGAGCAAGGTCCGTCGCTGAGAAATCATTCCCCTTGAACAGCAACGGCGCATTCAAGGTCTTGGTCAGCGCATAAGCTGCGCTGTCGCAGAGATTGAGCCGGTTTTTGCCTTTGCCGTAACGGTCAAGCGCAACGGCGGCGGCGTGCACTTGAATTTCATCGAAGGCGACGATCTCGATTTCATTTTCCGCGAGCAGGCGCCAAAACTCATCGACCATCGCTTGATCGTGGCGAAGACGCAAAACGCTTCCCGTCTCATGCGCATTCACAGCCGAGATCACGCAGCGGTCGGCTTTCGCAATAGTCGCCTCGAAACCGGGCCGCTCGGCTTCCTTGAAAAGTATGGCAAGCAGCGCGGAACTATCGACGACGATCATAGCGCGTTGAGGTCGTCCACGATCTCGCTGATCAGGCGCGTATCATTGACCGGCGCAACCGCGATCCGCTGCGCGAGGGCTTCGAAACGCGCGATGCGCGCGGCGACCGCTTCGGGAGACGTGTCACGGCGGCGCGGAACCCGCAAGTCGATGCCAGCGTCGCGCGCCTGCACCTCAAGCGCTCGCTGAATCACGGCCTCGACAGAAAGCCGCTGCGCTTCGGCAAGCCGCTGCGCGAGAGCTTCGGTCTCTCGCGACAGATGGATCATATAGTTTTCTATCACAAAACCCCTGAAAAGGCGGAGACTCATTAGGGCTCGCGGCGAGGCGGACTGCGGTGACAGCGCATTGCACTCAGCTGATCAATCCCCGCCGGCATATCCCCTCAATCCTCCACAACCTCACACCTAAACCCCCCATCCCATCGCCTGATCCGCCCTACCGACGGCGACGGAAAATGCGCGGTGCAGCACAGGGTGTCCGCGTCGCAATAGCGCTCCAGAAAATCGCGGCGGGTTTTTGCGGATTGGGTCATGTCGACATCGAAGCGGGGGGACAATTCGGGATAGCGCAATTGCAGCGGCGAGTGGAACATGTCGCCGGTCATGATGGCGTCGTCCCTGTTCAGCCCGAAGGCGACGGCGACGTGGTGCGGTGTGTGGCCGGGCGTCGGCTTGAGGCGCACGTGATCGTCGAGCGCGTGATCGTCGCTGACGAACTCCACTTTTCCGGCCTCTACGACCGGCAGCACGCTGTCCGAGAAATAGGGCAGCGGCGCGCCAGCGTGCCGCTCGGCCCAGAAATCGTATTCCTGTTTGGAGAACAGATAACGGGCCTTCGGGAAGGTTGGGATCCAGCGCCCGTCCTGCAGCCTTGTATTCCAGCCGACGTGATCGACATGCAGATGGGTGCACATGACGAAGTCGATGTCGTCGATTCCGTAGCCGGTCGCGGCGAGCGCGTGCATAAATTTGTCGTCGCGTTTCTGGTTCCATTCCGGTCGCGACGGAACGTTCTTGTCGTTGCCGATGCAACTGTCGACCAGAATGGTGTGATGCGGCGTGCGCACCAGGTAGGCCTGGAAGCTGAACAGCAACCTGTCCTCGGCATCGAGCGCCGCCGGCGCGAGCCAGCTTCGATTCTCGTCGAGCAGATCGCGGCTCAGCGTTGGGAAGACGTCGAGCGCGCCGAGAAACGGCCCCTCTCGCTCGACGATGCGATGAATGGTGATGTCTCCAAGGCTTAGCGGACCGTGCATCTCCGACCTCCACCGCAAGGCGAGCGAATATCAGCAGGAATGCTTGCGTTGCGCAACGCCCGTTCCATGCGGTCGGATCAGACAATTCCAGTGTCATCCCCGCGAAAGCGGGGATCCAGAGTGTGATTCTCGGCTTGCAGGACAGGGCTGAAAACTTGTAGCCGCTGAGCCCTACAACTCTGGATCCCCGCGTTCGCGGGGATGACAATTTCCTATCCGAGCGCTGTTGGGTCGACAACCGCGGCGACGGCGTCGCAGCGCTCTTCCTCCACGGTTAATTCATTATTCAGCCCCACGCGCTTAGGGTCGACCCCATCGACAGCTTTCCCTGTCTCATGAGGAGAGAGGTTTGTCCGCGCGCGTCATGCAGGACGGCGGCGCGGACGGAGACCCCTCATGTCCGCCGCAAGGCGTCCCGATCCTAACGTAAACGCAGCCGGCCGGGCCGTCGCCTGGCTCCCGCTGGCGGCGCTGCTGGTCGGCTCGCTGGCGGTCGCCGCCGTCTCCAGCCTGCGGCCGGCCGACGCCGGGCGTCTGGCGATCGTCTTCCCGTTCTGGTGGTCGAGCGACGAGAGCCTCGCGGCGGCTTCCGAAATCGCCGCCGTCACCGGCGTCGGCGCGCTTCCCTTTATCGTCAGCGTCGCCGGCGGCCGTCCCGGGCTCGCCTCCGAATTCCGCAGGGCCGGCGCGCTCGCCGTGTTCGACGGCTCGAAATTCCCCGCCTGCCTTGCCCGTCCCTGAACGAGGACCTCATGAAGGATCTGGAACTCCACAAACTCAGCGTCCACCGCCTGCTGATATCCCTGCTCTGGGCGCAGGCGCCCATCAACCTTTGTGTCGCCTATTGGCTGTCGGCGCCCTGGCTCATGATTGGTCTCGGCTCTCTCGCCTGCGCGACGGTCGCGACCGCGCTCTGGCGGGTGAGCAAGCAGCAGGCCGCGATCCGCGCGACGATCGCCGTCGCTTACGTTGGGGAAATCTCCCTGCTGCTCGGCGCCGCCTCCGGGGCGGCGTGGCAGGTCGACATTCACATGTATTACTTCGCCGCCGTCGCGCTGATCGCCATTTACTGCGACCCCATCGCCATATTGGCCGCGACGGCCGCGGTCGCCGTGCATCACCTCACGCTGAATTTCCTGCTTCCCTATGCGGTCTATCCCGGCGGCTCCGATTTTTTCCGCGTTCTGCTGCACGCCGGCATCCTGCTGCTGGAAGCGGGCGGCCTCATCTGGATGAGCGTGATGCTCTCCAGCGCCTTTCAAAGAGAGGAGGCCGAGGCGGAAGCCGCCAATGCCGCGCGCGCCGCCGCGGAAACTGCAAACAAACAACTGGCGACGACACAAGCCTCCGAACGTCAGGCGCATGTGGAGAGCCAGGCCTATCAGGAGCGCATCGTCGCCGAGCAGAACGCCATGGTGGAGCTCCTGTCGGTCAAGCTCAAACGGATCGCCGAGGGCGATCTTACGGCGCGCATCGACGAGGCGGTCGATGGTCAGTTCGCCAAGGTGAAGAGCCATTTCAATGGCGCGGTGGAAAAGCTCGAGGCCGCGATTCTCAGCGTCGCCGAACGCGCGGACGGGGTCCGCGACGGCGCCGCTCAGATCAACCAGGCGTCCGGCGATCTTGCCGCGCGCACCGAGCGGCAGGCCGCAGGCCTGGAGCGCGCCGCCGGATCGCTCGAAGAGGTCACCACGCACGTCAAACACGCCACCGAGAGCGCGTTTCATGCGCGCGACGTGGTTTCGGACACGAACGAGGACGCCAAATCGAGCGCCGTCATCGTGCGCGACGCCGTCGCCGCGATGGACGCCATATCCGGCTCCTCGTCGCAGATCGGGCGGATCATCGGCGCGATCGACGAGATCGCCTTTCAAACAAATCTGCTCGCCCTCAACGCCGGCGTCGAGGCCGCGCGGGCCGGGGAATCAGGCCGCGGCTTCGCCGTCGTCGCCTCCGAGGTGCGCGCGCTCGCGCAGCGATCCGCGGACGCCGCCAAGGAGATCAAGAGCCTGATCTCCACCTCGACCGTTCAGGTCGGGCATGGGGCGAAGCTGGTCGGCGAAACCGGAGCGGCGCTCGACCGCATCGCGGCGAAGGTCGCCAACGTCAACGCGATCATCGCCGAGATCGCCGAGAGCACGAAGGCGCAATCGACGCGCCTCGGCGCCGCGAACGACGCCGTGGTGCAATTGGATCAGATGACGCAGGAGAACGCCGCCATGGCCGAAGCAGGCGACCGCGGCGAGCCGCTCATTGACCGACGAGAGCAAGCAGCTCGCAGAACTCGTGCATCAATTCAGCCTCAAGCGAACCGGCGCCGCAAGCGCCCATGCCGGGCCGTCTTTGCCCCGCCGCCAGAGCGCGTCGGCCGATGTCGCTCGCCCGAAGATTTCGTCGCGCGGTTGAGTTTATCTGGGTCGCCGGCTCTTCGGCGACCCTTTCGTTGACCAGCGTCCATACGGCGATCTGGACCCCAACGTCTGGTTCAACAATGTCGAGCGCGTGGCGGCGGCGAAGCCGTCAGGCCAGGAGACGGTGCGGGCCGTGCGCAACATCTACAATTATTACTTCGCCTACAAGCTCAGTGAGGGCGCTGATGCGGCCGAAAGCAACAAGCCCGCGGCCGGCGACGCGCCAGCGCAGAAGTAGAGCGCTTGGGGCATACGCGTCATTGCGAGCTGCGTAGCGCGCAGCAATCCATATTAAAGCGATGCATGCTTCCTGGATAATGTAGGCGCCGTGGAAAGATTGCTCGCTTCGCTCGCCGTGGCAATTCCAACCAATCATTGAAGTCTCCAGCAACCAACTGCCAGTCGCCCAATCGCACGCGCTGTCGGCGCATGATCGAGCGAGAAGGACTTGGCTTCGGGAACCCCCCGCCCGGGGCGTCGGTTCAGTGGGTAAGCCCCATTCTCGGAGACCCCAATGGCCATCATGTCCCGTCGCAACGCCATCGTCGGCGCCGCCCTTGCCGCCAGTTCGGCCGCGCCCGCCTTCGCGCAGACCAATTCCTCATCGGCGCAGAGCGCCACACCCGCATCCCTCCGCGAGGCCGAAGACACCATGCAGGACCCGACCAGGATTCATCCGAAACCTCCGTTCGAGCGTCAGAGCCAGCCGTGGCCGGGACTGGCGAAGAACATGAATCCGCGTCCCGATCACGGCGAACAGTCTACAGGGGCTCGGGGCGTATGCTCGGGCGCAAGGCGCTGATCACCGGCGGCGATTCCGGCATGGGGCGCGGCGCGGCGATCGCCTTTGCGCGCGAAGGCGCCGACGTCGCGATCAGCTATTTTCCGACCGAGGAGCCGGACGCCGAGGAGGTGGTGAAACTGATCCGCGACGCGGGGCGCAAGGCGGTCGCGCTGCCCGGCGACATCAGGGACGAGGCATTCTGCAAGAAGCTGGTCGCAGACGCGGTCGCGGGGCTCGGCGGCCTCGACATGCTCGTCAGCAACGCGGGCCGGCAGCAGTCGCGGCCTTCGATCCTCGACGTGTCCTCAGAGGATTTCGACGCGACGATGAAGACCAACATCTACGCGCCGTTCTGGATCATCAAGGCGGCGCTGCCGCACATGCCGCCGGGCTCGGCCATCATCGGCGACGACCTCCGAGCAGGCCTACGATCCCTCGCCCGACCTCTACGACTATGCGCAGACCAAGGCGGCGACGATGAATTACGTCAAGTCGCTCGCCAAGCAGCTCGCGCTCGAAGGGTATCCGCGTCAACGGCGTCGCGCCCGGGCCGATCTGGACGCCGCTGCAGGTGTCGGGCGGCGCGACGATGGAGAAGCTCGAAAGCTTTGGCGGCAAGACGCCGATGGGCCGCCCCGGCCAGCCCGCCGAACTCGCCTCGATCTACGTGCAGCTCGCGGCCGCCGACGGGAGTTACGCGACGGGCCAGGTCTACGGCTCGTCGGGCGGGGCAGGGCAGCCGTAAGTGTGTTGGCTTTGTGAGACGTGATCCTTCCCCAGCTGTGCTCGGTGAGGAAGGCCGGATGGGGTGTCGGCCAGAGGGCGCGTGGCGCATTCGAACGGCAATACGTCGCGTGACATGGGCATCCATCGAGCGTTCGCCTCGCTCGCCACACTTCATCCGGCCTTCGGCCACCGCCTCGGCAAGATAACGATATGATATTTCAAGTAAATTTAGTCGAACAGCGACGCCGAAGGTGGGAAAGCCCGAATTTCGAGTTTCTCGCGCAAATTCCGTTCTGGCTCCGAACCATTTGCGGATGGCGTTGGCGGTATTATGATACCGTGCACCGGAATCACGCGAAAATAGCAGCGATTCCGCACGCTCGCCGTTGACGAACGCCGCAAATGCCTGTATCCGCGCCGCTCTGCTCGAAGGGCGAGTGCGCCTTCCTCAATACGGATACACGGTTCCATGTTCGGCAAGACCCATTCGACCAAGACCGCCGACATCGAGAAGAAGTGGCTCGTCATCGACGCCAAGGGCGTCGTCGTCGGGCGGCTCGCTTCCTTTGTCGCGATGCGCCTGCGCGGCAAGCACAAGGCCTCGTTCACGCCCCATATGGACGACGGCGACTCCGTCGTCATCGTCAACGCCGACAAGGTGGTGCTCACCGGCCGCAAGCGCGACCAGAAGGTCTACTACCACTACACGGGCTTCATCGGCGGCATCAAGGAACGCTCCGCCAAGTCGATCCTCGAGGGCCGCTATCCCGAGCGCATCGTCGAGAAGGCGGTCGAGCGCATGCTGCCGCGCGGTCCGCTGGGCAAGAAACAGCTCGGCAACCTGCATGTCTACAAGGGCCCCGACCACCCGCATGCGGCCCAGCAGCCGACGGTCGTCGACTTCGCCGCCCTCAACGCCAAGAACGCCCGGAGCGCCTGACCATGGCCGAGACCCTCAATTCGCTCGCCGACCTCAAGAGCTCGGCCGTCGCCCCGCAGTCGGAAGCCCCGGTCCATGTCCAGAAGCTCGACAAGGAAGGCCGCGCCTACGCAACGGGAAAACGCAAGAACGCGATCGCGCGCGTCTGGATCAAGCCCGGCAAGGGCTCGGCGACCATCAACGGCAAGCCGCTCGACGTCTATTTCGCGCGCCCCGTTCTGCGCATGATCCTCAACCAGCCGCTTGTGGTCGTCAACCGGCTCAGCCAGTACGATGTGGTCGTGCAGGTCGCAGGCGGCGGCCTTTCGGGACAGGCCGGCGCGGTGCGGCACGGCATCTCGAAAGCGCTCACCTTGTACGAGCCCGATTTGCGCCCCTCGCTGAAGGCCGAGGGCTTCCTGACCCGCGACTCGCGCGTCGTCGAGCGCAAGAAGTACGGCCACAAGAAGGCCCGCCGCAGCTTCCAGTTCTCGAAGCGCTAACCGCCTCGAAGCGAGGTCAACAATATTTTAGGACGCCGCGCCCTCCGCGCGGCGTTTTCTTTTGGCGCGTCGCGCTTATCTGCATCCGTGAGGGGGGCTCTCACGTAAACAGGTCATTCAGGGGCCAAGGAGACAAAGCCATGAACGCAGAGAATCCTGCTGCTCGGCGCGCTGCTCATCGGTTCCGCCTTCGGCGCCAGCTCATTCAGCGCGCCCGCGGCGGCGCAGTCGACGCAGTGCTGGGCCGGCTATCACGTCGACCGCCGGGGCGACTGCCAGCCCGACGTTCCGACCGTCGACCAGCGCTGCGGCCCCGGCCTCCAGGCTCAGGTCTGGCCCAATGGGCAGAGCTACATCTGCGTGCCGATCGGGCAGCAGGGCTACTGAACGCGCTTGGAGCGTCGACGCCCTTGTCGACGACTTTTAAGTGCGCGCAACAGTCGGCGGCGGCGGCGCCGCCGCTCCAAACGTTGTCGGCGCTGCGCAAGCTTGCCTAGTCGAAGAAGTCGACAACGCCGGTGTCGATGTCGTAGCGAGCGAACACCACCTTGACCCCGCCATGATGGGCGATAAGGGGGCTCGCTGCGATTTTGGCGGCGGTCATGCGGGCGCTCTCGAGCACCGTGTTGTCGATGAAGTCGCCGGGTTTCCCGTATACCTTGCGCGCGGCCGGCACGATCGCCTCGACCATCGGGCCGATCGAGCCGGGCAGTTTGGCGTGCTTAGCGACGACGTCGCAGGCCGCCGCGCAGGCCCCGCACTTCGAATGGCCGAGCACGACGACGAGCGGCGAGCCCAGGTGCTCGGCGCCGTATTCGATCGTGCCCATAACTGCGACATCGACGACATTGCCCGCGTTGCGCGCCACGAACAGCTCGCCGAGATCGACGCCGCCGAAGATGATTTCCGGCGCGGCGCGGCTGTCGGAGCAGGCGACGATCGTGGCCCAGGGCGCCTGCCCGCTGGCGTTTGCCGCCCGTGCCGCAGCGAGATTGACCTGGCAAAGCTGCGGTTCTTTGAGGTAGCGCGCGTTGCCTTCTTTCAGTTTGGCGAGCGCGTCATCAGCGCTGAGCTTGGTGGCGTCCCCCGCAGCGCGCGCCGCGCGGCCGAAGGGCAGGGCGCCCGCGGCCAAACCGGCGGCGGCGTAGCGCAAAAACCCTCGTCGGCTGGTCCCGGCGCAACTTTCGCAGGCAAACATTTTTTCCCCTCCCCTTATGACCGTGGGATGTTTCGACGGCGTGTCATGTTCGGCGAATATCGTGCCGCCGTCCAGCCGGCGAAGCGCGGTTTGCATCGCTGGGTCGCATAGGATAAAGGCACGCCTTTCCAAAGCGTCAGCAACCAAAGGTCTCGCCATGGCGAAGACGATTTTCATCGACGGCGAAGCGGGCACCACGGGCCTGCAGATCCGCGAGAAGCTCGCCGGGTTTGCGGGCATCGAGCTCGTCAGCCTGCCTGCCGAGCAGCGCAAGGACGCCGCCGCCAAACGCGCGTTGCTTGCCGGCGTCGACATCACCATCCTATGCCTGCCCGATGCCGCGGCCAGGGAAGCCGCCGCGCTCATCGACGAACTCGGCGACAAGGCTCCGCGCGTCATCGACGCCTCCAGCGCGCATCGGACGGCGCCCGGCTGGGTCTACGGGTTTCCGGAGCTGATCGCGGGCCAAGCGGACAAGATCGCTTACGCGCGCAAGGTGACCAATCCCGGATGCCATGCGACGGGCGCGATCGCGCTGCTGCGGCCGCTCACCGAGGCCGGCCTCATTGGCAAGGACGCGCCGGTTTCGATCGCCACCGTCAGCGGTTATTCCGGCGGCGGCAAGGCGATGATCGAAGCTTACGAGAGCGGCCGCGCGCCGGCTTTCGAGATCTACGGGCTCGCGCTCGAGCACAAGCACATGCCCGAGATCGAGCTCTATTCCGGTTTGACGAGACGTCCGATCTTCGCGCCGTCGGTCGGCAATTTCCGGCAGGGCATGCTGGTCAGCGTCCCGCTGCACCTCGACGCGCTCCCGGGCGCGCCAAAGGCGTCGTCGCTGCGCGACGCGCTCGCCGCCCACTATGAGGGGCAGGCGTACGTGAAGGTCATGAGCGACGAGAAGACCTCGGCCGAGCCGCGGCTCGAGCCCGAGGCGCTCAACGGCTCCAACGATCTCGAGGTCTACGTCTACGAGAACGAGGCGCGCCGGCAGGCGGTACTGATTGCGAGGTTCGACAATCTCGGCAAGGGCGCGTCGGGCGCTGCCGTGCAAAACCTCGAGCTGATGCTGAAGGGGTAGCTCATCTCCCGCGCGCGAGCCGCCAAAGCCCGCGCGCGATCAACTCGACGAGCCAGCCCGCAAAATAGGCGAGCGCCATTCCGAAGGCGGCGGCCGCGATAACCGCTCCGGTCATGTCGCCGGAAAACGAATATTCGCCGCCCGAGAGCGCCCGGGCGACATAGAGATAGGGCAGCGACACCGACACGACCGGCAGGTCGGCGAACCACTGGCCGACCCGCTGCAGATAGAGAAAATAGGCGCCGGCGAACAAGGCCGCGTAGAGGAACGCGAGCAGTCCGCCGGCCCAGGATTTCGCCCTCAAGGCTCAACCCTTGTAGGCCGCGACCTTCTGGCGCTGTTCGCCGAGCCCTTCGATTCCCAGCGTCACGACATCGCCCGCCCTGAGGAAGCGCGGCGGCTTCTTGCCCATGCCGACGCCGGGCGGCGTGCCCGTGGTGATGACATCGCCCGGGGCGAATTCGAGGAACTGCGAGATGTAGGAGACCAGCGTCTTCACGCCGAAGATCATCGTGGAGGTCGAGCCGCTCTGCATGCGCTCGCCATTGACGTCGAGCCACATGCCGAGCGTCTGCGGGTCCGCGATCTCGTCCGTGGTGACGAGCCAGGGTCCGAGCGGTCCAAAGGTGGGACAGCCCTTGCCCTTCATCCATTGCCCGCCGCGCTCGATCTGCCATTCGCGCTCCGAGACGTCATTGCAGACCGCATAGCCCGCTACGACCGAAAGCGCCTGGTCCTCGCTGAGGTAGGAGGCGCGCGCCCCGATCACGATCGCCAGCTCGACTTCCCAGTCGGTTTTCACCGAGCCCTTCGGAATCACAATTTCGTCATTCGGACCGACGATGCAGGAGGGCGCCTTGTTGAACAGAATCGGTTCCTTGGGCACCGGCATGTTCGATTCCGCGGCGTGGTCGGCATAATTGAGCCCGACGGCGATGAAATTCGTCACGCCGCCCACGCACGGGCCGAGACGGGCGTTCTTCACGACCGGCAGGCTCGCGACGTCGATCTTCTTCAAGTTCGCGAGCGCGCTGGGCGCCACGCCGACGCCCGCGAAATCCGCGGTTTTGCCGCTGAGATCGCGGATCTGCCCCTCGCTGTCGATGAGGCCCGGCTTCTCGCGGCCTGCCTCGCCAAAACGCACCAACTTCATTCTATCCTCCCGGGCATGCGATCCTGAAAACCCGGCAAGCCCTAGCCGATTTGCTGTTTCGCCGCCAGCCCGCGCCGGCAAAGGCCCGATTGCAAGTCGATTGCCGGCACGGTACAATTATTACCAAATGCAAAGGCCGGCGGGCGAGCTCGTCATAAGGGCATGCACAAAAGTTTTGACGCCGACGGTTGCTTTTCCGAGCAAAGGGCGTCATCTGGGGGTGGGTTGTTACGAAAATGCGACGGGGGACGCTCGTTCAAATCGAGTTCGGCTTTGGAAAGATTTGGCCTTAAAGCGACCGCTATTCAAAAGCATTGTCAGGTTGTGACCTTCCAGAGATGATTCTTTTCGACCAGGGTGGATGGTGCAGAATTCTAGATGTCCGAGTGAATATTTCGGTCCGGCCGCCGCAAAGGCCATCAAGCGCAAAGGGCTAGGTGGGGTAATCGACGCCATCGGCAGACGTTCGTGTCTACCGCCGGCGGCGTCCTATCAAAAGAAAAGACAAGGTCATGGCTGAACAAGAACGCATCGCCCTCTTCATTGACGGGGCCAATCTTTACGCAAGCGCAAAATCCCTGGGCTTCGACATCGACTACAAGCGATTGCTCAAGGAATTCCAGGCCAAAGGTCGCCTTATCCGGGCCTTCTATTACACTGCGCTGGTCGAGGATCAGGAATATTCCTCGATCCGGCCGTTGGTCGACTGGCTCGACTACAACGGCTATTCCGTCGTCACGAAGCCGACCAAGGAGTTTGTCGATTCGATGGGTCGGCGGAAGGTGAAGGGCAATATGGATATCGAGCTTGCCGTCACCGCGATGGAAATGGCTGACCATATCGATTCCATGGTGTTGTTCTCAGGCGATGGCGATTTCCGGTCGCTGGTCGAGGCCGTACAGCGCAAAGGCGTCAGGGTATCCGTGGTTTCCACCGTCGCGACACAGCCCTCGATGGTTGCGGACGAACTGCGGCGGCAGGCCGACGAATTCGTCGATCTGACCTCGCTGATGCCGCGTATCGGCCGCGATCCCGGCGAGCGCATGCGCGCCAGCGAAGCGCGCCGCGCGACCCACGGAAGCTTCGGCGCGCCCGCATTCGGCAATGCGGCTTTGGCCCCGGCCGGGCAGCCGATGGACGAAGGGCGCGAGTGATCGTTAGCTTGTGGTCGGTCTCGATCCGCTGCTGAAAAACGGGCCAGAGCGCGATTGTGCGCTTTGCCCGCGGCTAAAGGCGTTTCGTGAGGAAAACCGGCGCGTCTATCCCGACTTCGCCAATGCCCCTGTCGCCTCGTTCGGCGATGCGCAGCCAGAACTGCTGATCGTCGGCCTGGCGCCGGGTCTCAAAGGCGCCAACCGTACGGGCCGGCCGTTCACCGGCGACTACGCGGGCGATCTGCTCTACGCGTCGCTGCTCGAATTCGGCTTTGCGAAGGGCGCCTATGACCGCCGCCCCGATGACGGGCTGCGGCTTGAACGATGCGCGATTTCCAATGCCGTGCGCTGCGTTCCGCCGCAGAACAAGCCGACGCCCGCGGAAATTTCAGCCTGCCGTTCGTTTCTGACGGAGACTCTCGCAGCGTTGCCGAAGCTGCGGGCCATACTGGCGCTCGGCCGCATCGCGCATGACAGCGTGCTGAGAGCGGAAGGGCTACGCCTGACGGCGGCGCCGTTCGCCCATGGCGCGCGTCATGACCTCGGACCTGGCCGCCCGGTCCTTTTCGACAGCTATCATTGCTCCCGCTACAACACGAACACCGGCGTGCTGACGGCGGAAATGTTTCGCGAGGTGATCGCGAGCCTGCGCGCCTTCATCGGCTGACAATTTCGCGCGTTAGAACCTGACGTCGCTTCTCAGGCCGACGATGATCATGTTTGGCGCATTCACGTAACCGCCCGGATGGACGATGAACTGGAAATCGGGCCGGATATCCCACCACGGCGTCGCCTGATATGAATAGAACAGCTCCAGAGGATATTCGGCCTGCGGCGTCGGCGCGCCCGGCGTCGCCAGCCCAAGCGACTGCGCGGCGCGCGGGTTGTACTGCGTGCGGCCGATGGCGAGACCGAGCGAGTTCCGCGGGCCGCGAGGCGAATGGCGCCGCGTACCACAGGCCGGCCGCAACCTGGTTATCGAGAGTTGAGGTCCAGACATCGGACTGCACGAAGTTGAAGAATACGCTGAGGCCGCTCGTGTCCTTCCACCCCGTGTCGCGGTCGTAGGCCGCCTTGCCGGTGATCTGCTGTATTCCCTGCAGATAGACGCCGTAGCTGTTTGCCCGTTGAAGCGCCGGCAGGCCGGTGAGGACGTAGGGTTGACCGTTGGTTCCCGTGAGCACGTCGGGGTTGCCGGCGGTGTCGTCCCAGAAGCCCGCCTGATAATGCCCCACAAGCCCGCCAAAGCTTGGGGTCCAGCCGAGTTCGACGCGCAGCACCGCGCCCTCGGTGCAGCAGAAAGCGCCCGCTACGAACTGCTGGTTCAGCGCATCTGGATTAAAAGTGTAGGCGCCGGCCATGAAGTCGAAATCGCCGAAATCGTAGCGCGCCCAGGCCGCCCATTGGGCGATCGGCCATGTGTAGATATAATTTCCGTTGGTGTTGCCGGAGGGCGAGCCACAAAACGTCAGGTTCAAGAAATCGCAGGTGAAGCCGTTGAAATCGCCCTGTGGGATGCGACCGAATTCGATCGTCAGTTTGTCATCGAACAGTTTCTGCCGATACCAGAATTCGGTGAGCCTTGCGATATTGCCGCGACCATAGACCTCCAGAGATTGCTGCAGCAGATCTCCGGGCGGCGGCTCGCCTTCGCGAACGGTCATCGTGGTCTCGAAGAGACCGCCCACAAGGCCGAACGCCTTCTCAGTGTCGATCTTAGCCCCGAGGTCGAATTCGCCGGACTGCGACCACTGGGGGAGACGCCGCCGTAGACGCTGCCGCCGATCTCTTCCTTGTAGCTGCTGACGATGTCGACGCCGTGGTTATGGAGCCAGCTTCGATAGCCGTTCCAGTCGCCCGTCAGACTGTCGGAAAAATCGGCGTTCGACGGCGTCGCCTGGGTTGCGGCGGCCGCAGGCTTCGCCGCCTGACCCTCCGGAGCCTGCTGAGCCTCCGCACGGCCGGCGCCGAAGCAGACGCAGATGACGAATGCAACCAACCCGATCGGCCAACCGTGGCGAAATTGCAATCGAGTTGACACTGATCGCCCCCATCCGTTTTTCCGGCGCGGCGTTCGCGATCAGCGACTTGCTGCGGCGTATTTTGTTCCCGATGCTATGTGAAATTGGTTGCCTGCGCGAGAGACTTGCGGGGTCGCGCTTTGCGGGGGGCCGCGAGTGTGCGACTAATTCGCCGGCTAAGTCCCCAGAGAGGAGAGCCGGATGGGCGTGCACGTTTTCGGAATGATCGGCGACGCGCCCGTCATGGAAGTAGAGATCCGCTCTCAGGCGGGCGCGCGCGCGAAAATACTCACTTACGGCGCCGTCGTGCGTGATCTCGTCATTCCGACGTCTTCGGGCGAGCAGCGCGTCGTGCTGGGACTGAACTCAATCGAGGACTACATCGATCATTCGCCGAGTTTCGGCGCCGTGCCCGGCCGCTTCGCCAATCGCATTGCGAACGGCATGTTCACGCTCGACGGAACCCGCTATCAGCTCGATCGGAAGCCGGGCGAAAAGCACACGCTGCATGGCGGTCCAAAAGGCTTCGGCAAAAAGATCTGGAAGTTGAGATCCAGCGAACCGCATGCGGCCTATCTGGAGCTCGTCTCGCCTGATGGCGACAGCGGCTTTCCCGGCATTTTGACGGCGACTTGCGTTTATCGTTTCCTCGAGCCCGCGACGTTGCGCGTGGAACTGCGGCGTCACCGACAAGGCGACGATCGTCAACCTGACCCAGCACTCTTATTTCAACCTGGATGGCTCGCCCGATATTCTCGACCACGAGGTGCAGCTAGGCTGCGGCTTCTACACGCCGGTCGATTCCGAGCTGATACCGACTGGTGAAATCGCCTCGGTCGAGGGCACGCCCTTCGATTTCCGGCAGCTCGCGCAGGGTCCGCAATGCGGCCGGTCACACCTACGACAACAATTTCGTCGTCTCCGCCACGCCAGGGCTCGATGACCTCGCCTGGGTCGCGACTGTGATTTCGCGCAAAAGCGGCGTGCGGCTGGAGCTGCACAGTTCCGAGCCCGGCGTCCAATTCTACGACGCCGCGAAACTCGATTGCCCGGTTCCCGGGCCTCGACGGCGCGCGCTACGGAGCCCACGCCGGTCTATGCCTCGAGCCGCAAGTGTTTCCCGATTCGCCGAACCGCCGGCATTTCACGCCTTGCGTGCTGCGGCCGGACGAAGAATACCGCCACGTCAGCGAGTTTCGGTTCCGGCGCCTGAGCGAGACGTCGCTCAGCGCGCCGAGGCTTTCGCCCGGGCCGGCTTCGGCCAGAGCTGCGCCGACTTCAAGCCCGAGATCGTCCATCGTGGTCGTCTCGCGCACGGTAAGGTCCTCGCCCTTGGCCTGACGCTCGGCCTGTTCCGGCGAGCGCGCGACATTGACGCCCACATTCGCCTCGACTTCCGGGTGCAGATGCACAGCGACCTTGTGCAGGCCGAGGTTCTTGATCGGATGCAGCAGGGCGATGTGGTTGCGGTTGACGGGGAAGCCCGCGGCGGCGGCGATCGCCTCGGCGATGTCGCGCGCGGAGACCGAACCGTAGAGCTGGCCGGTCTCACCCGCCTGGCGGATGATGACGTAGCTCTGACCGTCGAGCTTGGCGGAGCGGGTCGCCGCGTCGCCGCGCTGGGCGAGGTTGCGGGTTTCGAGTTCGGCGCGCTGACCCTCGAACTTCTTCTTGTTCGCCTCGGTGGCGCGCAGGGCTTTGCCGCGCGGCAGAAGGAAGTTGCGGGCATAGCCGTCCTTGACCTTCACCGTCTCGCCCATGTGGCCGAGCTTGCCGACGCGTTCCAACAAAATGACTTCCATGTTCCTGCTCCTGTTCTCAGAGGTTTGCTTCAGCGTTGAAACGGTTTGGCCGATTGCCGGGCGCGCAACGATGCGACGCTTTCGACGAGGCCGATGATGGCGAGCGCAGGACCAACCCAGCGCGGCGCCAGAAAAATCGCCAGATAGAGGGCGAAGATCAGGGCGATCCGGCCGGGCGCACGGCGCGAGAGCGCGTGCAACACGGCAAGCCCCTGGAAGGCGAAGATGAGCGCCAGAGGCGCCGCGAGCGCGGCCACGAAGGGGTTGTAGGGCTCCGGCAGAAAGAGCCAGCCGACGGCCGCCGCGACGGCGACGGCGCCGAGCGCCGTCGGAAGCCGAAGCTGGGTCGGAATGTCGAGCCACGGCCTTGGCAGGCGCTGCGAAAGCTGCGTGACGCGCGCCGCCACATAAAGGTTGAGGATCAGCATCAGCGCCGTCGAAGCGGCGATCGCCGCCGGCGCATAGCGGATGATGAGCCGTGCGAGTTCGTCGGCGCCAAGCTCTTCGGGCAAGCCTGCGCTGTCGCGCAAAGCGTCCATGATCGTCGGTTCGAGCATCTGACGGAATGCCACGACTGCATTCGCATAACCGCCGTTCATGACGACCATGGTTGCAAGCGCGCCCGCGCTGACGAGCGCGCCGATCACGGCTGCGGTCGCGGTCATCACGCCGAGACTTGCACGCTTGGATTGTGCGTTGACCGGCGCGCCGTCGAACGGGTTGAAGGATGTCGCGATCGTCTCGGCCGCGAGCGCAGCGCCGGGCAGCGCGACCGTCAGCCAGAAGATGAGGCCGGAGACCGGATCGATTACGAGCGCGACGACGCCGGCCGCGACCAGCGAAGAAAAGGCTCCGGCGTCGATGCCCCAGCCGATCGCCGCAATCATGATCGGCAGCGGCGCGAGATAGGCAAGCGCGATGCTGATCGCCGTCCCTTTGGCGGTGACGGAGAACAGGAGGGCGGCTGCCATGCCGGCGCCGAGCGCTATGCCGAACTTGCTGAGCATTTCTGTCGCTGTCCCGCGTGGCGGCGGTTAGGGAGGGGACCATCCCCGCCCAACTGTCGTCTGCGCCGCGGCGCAGACGACTTGAAGCGTCATCCGGTTAGCGGATCACGTAGGGCAGCAGGCCCAGGAAGCGCGCGCGCTTGATCGCCTGGGCGAGTTCACGCTGCTTGGCGGCCGAGACGGCGGTGATGCGCGAAGGCACGATCTTGCCGCGCTCGGAGATGTAGCGCGACAGCAGGCGCGTGTCCTTGTAGTCGATCTTCGGCGCGCTAGGGCCGGAAAACGGGCAGGACTTGCGGCGACGGAAGAAGGGGCGGCGGGGCGCGGTCGACATCAGTAGGCTCCGGTCTGCGCGTCGTCACGAGGGCGACGGGGCGGTCGGTCAGGGCGATCGGATCGGTCGCCGCGAGGCGGACGCGACGAGCCGCCGCGGTCGTCGCGGTCCGAATCCTCGCGCTTCCTCAGCATGGCCGACGGGCCGGCCTCATGCTCTTCGACGCGCAGCGTGATGTAGCGGATCACGTCTTCGTTGATCGAAAGCTGACGCTCCAACTCCTGGATCGCGGCCGCGGGCGCCGTGATGTTCATGAGCGTGAAATGCGCCTTGCGGTTCTTCTTGATGCGGTAGGCGAGCGACTTCAGACCCCAGGGTTCGACCTTGGAGACAGATCCGCCCTGCTGCGCGATGACGGTCTTCAGCTGCTCGGTGAGCGCTTCGACCTGTTGCTGCGTGACATCCTGCCGCGCAAGAAACACATGCTCATAGAGAGCCATTTTGAGCCTTTCTCAAATCGGAACTCAAAGTCCCCGCGCAAAGCCCTCCGAGCCCGACAAGGCTCGAACCGGATCTGTCGAAGGCGGAGACACGGGAAGCCGGGCGAGCCCTGCCAATCGAAAACGAGTTTCTCGAAAGGCCTTCCGTTCAGCCCCCAGCGGGAACTTCGAACGAGCGGGCTCATAGTCGAGAGCGCTCCGGAACGCAATAGGGGAACGCGCGTGTCGAATTCCGGAGTCGCGCGGGCTCGTTAGCAGCCAGGCTTGGGAGCGCGACGACCTTTTTGTGTTGCGCATGGGACACAGCGCCTTGGAGATTGGCGGACTGCCAAGCGCATGTCACAATTTGGCCCGCCTTCGTCCGGTACTGCTGCGCCCAGTTCAGAAGGCCTTGGTGCGCTTTTGGACGCCTCTGCAGCGCTCTCATGATGGAACCTTGACCATCTGACGGCGTTTTCGGGCTAAAGCCAAGTATGAAATTGGTCGGAAAAGTGAAATCCGTCGGTTCGGCGCGCGCAGCCTTCGAAACGGCGAACAACAAGAAAAAGCGAACGAGCAACAGAAAATTCTGCCCACGCAGAAACCAATTGTGAAGGAATGATTGGTTAACTTCTTTGATGCAACGGATCGCTCAAGCTGCGCGCGAAGTGAGAGAGGAAGATACGGCTTCGAGCGCAATGGGCGAGTTACGACCTATGCCTGGACGGTTTGCGTAGAGAAGTTTCGACCTGGGGCATTTCGCGGTTTCGGTGTGATCTACAAAGGACTCAGATATGAATAGAATGCAGAAACTCGGTTGGACGGCGGCTTTGGCAGCGGCTTCCGTCGCGCTGGCGACGGCCGCGGGCGCCGCCGATCTTCCCACTCGGAAGTCTCCACCGCCCCCGATGGTGCCTGTCGCGCCGCCCTTCAGCTGGACCGGCTTCTACGTCGGCGCCACGGTCGGCGGCGTCTGGGGAACGGGCACCGCGTCGGCGAATGCAACCTACAATGGCCAAGTGCTCGGCAGCGCCTACATTCCGACCTCGCTCGGTAACGGAAGCAGCGGCTGGCTCGGCGGCGGCGAAGTCGGTTACAACTATCAGATGGGCAGCGCGGTCGTCGGCGTTGAAGACGATCTGCAATGGGTCACCAACAGCAAGTCGGCCACCTACACCGGCGCGACGCTTGGACCGCCGATCAACGGCAATCTGACGACGACGCTTTCGTCCCGCCTGAACTTGGCTCGGCACGACCCGTCTGCGCCTCGGCTTCTCGCCGATGCCCGACAACCATCTGCTGCTCTACGTCGACGGCGGTCTCGCCTACGGCGGCGGCTCGGCCTCGATCAACTCGATCGCTCCGAACGGCGACACCTTCTACGGCTCCAATGGCGCGACCCAGGTGGGTTGGGCGGTGGCGTCGGCGCCGAATACGCGCTTACCTACAACTGGACGATCAAGGCCGAATATCTCTACTACGATCTCGGCACCTACAACTACTACACGACGGGGTCGGGCCCGGTGGCGTCGAACCTTACGTTCAACGCCAAGGTCAACCCGGAAGGCTCGATCGCCCGCGTCGGCGTCAACTACAAGTTCTGATCTCTTAGGAACTTCCCGAAAAGGGGCGCTCGGCGCCCCTTTTTTATTGCTGCCAGTCCGGTTCGCCTTCGAACACGATCTGATCCGCGAACATTTTGGCGCGGTGCCTCTGGGCCGCGCTGCGCACCGTCCAGGTCATGACAGGAATTTTTCCAAGCGCGCGCATCAGGGTCGGCGTGGCGTGCGGCAAGTCATCGACCGACCAGGAGAGAAAATCCGGGCGGGTCTCGCCGATATGCAGGAACGCGGCTCGCGCTTTGTCGCGCCGTCTCGCTCATGCCCGCAAAATAAGGGTCGATCGTAGTTCGCCTCGGCGACAATCCCGAGCGGGCGCGCGATTCCGGCGCGGCGCAGATGAGCGATGATGTCGGGATCGAAACTCTTGAAGGCGAGGGGGCCGTCATAGCCTGTCGCGAGTTCGACGACCCGCTCGGCAAGCCTGGATATCGCCGTCAAAACGGCTCTTGATCTCGCAGATCAGCCCGACCGCGCCTTTGACCAACGCCAGAAGGCCGGCGAATTCCAGAATGCGTCTCATCCGCGCCTGCGAGCCTGGTCGCGGCAAGCGTGCGGGCGTGCGAAATCGCCGACGCGCGCCCTTGGCGCCTGTCAGCCGGTCGAGCCTGTCATCGTGAAAGACGAAGGCCTCGCCATCCGCCGAAAGCTGGACGTCGCATTCGATCGCGAAGCCGCGCGCCATCGCGGCCTCAGCCGCCGCCCGGCTGTTCTCGACGATCCCTTTCGCCGCTTCGTGCAGGCCGCGGTGCGCGATCGGCCGCTGAACCAGCCAGTCGCGCCCGTTCACGCGCGGATCTCGAACAATCCCTCGACTTCGCAGATCGCGTTGAGCGGCAGATAGGAGACGCCGATCGTCGTGCGGGCGTGCCGCCCCCGCGCCTCGAAAACCTCTGCGACGAGATCGGAGGCGCCGTTCATCGCCTGGGCCAGCGCCGAAAATTCACCATCCACCGCGAAAAAGCCGCCGAGACGCACGACGCGGGAAACGAGGTCGAGGTCGCCGATTTCCGCCTTAACCTGGGCGAGCACGTTGATCGCCGCCCGCCGCGCCGCCTCGCGCGCCGCTCCGGGCTCGGAGCCAGCGCCGAGCTTGCCGATATGGGTGGGATCGAGCTTGCCGTCGGGACCGAGCGGCAACTGGCCCGAGACGAACACGAGATTGCCGGTCCGCACCGCCGGCACGTAGTTGGCGACCGGCTTCGCCGGCGTCGGCAGCGTGATCCCGAGGGATTCGAGCCGTTTTTCAATGGCGCTCATGCAACGCTCCTTGCAGTCGTCTTCGAGGGGCAATGTACCAGCGCGCTAGAGCCGAAGCGAGCCGGACAGCAGCCGCGTCAAGGACATCAAAAAGCCGTGCGCCTTGCCGCTTGTTTTTGGCGCCCCCAAAGCTTAGGTTCGCGCCAAAGCTTTCGGCGCCTCTCGGTGGAGGCGCGTCAGGGTACCAGGGTGACGCCATGGGTAGTTTCAGCATTTGGCATTGGATGCTCTTCGGAGCGGTCGCGTTGCTGGTGTTCGGCGGCAAGGGCAAGATTTCCGACATCATGGGCGACGTCGCCAAGGGCATAAAATCCTTCAAGAAAGGCATGGCCGACGACACCGACGAGGAAAAGGCGCCGCCCCGTCGGTCGCCGCCCTCGAGAGCCGCCAGACGATCGAAGCCAACAAGGATCGCGAGAAGGTCGGCTGAGGCTCGCCGCTCGCAGATGTGGCTAGGCGCGGCGTGAGCGCTGCGGAGGAGAGCGCGCGGCCCAGCCGCTGACTGACGTCCCATGTTCGATTTCGACATCGGTAAAATGCTGGTATTCGGCATCGTCGCGCTCGCGGTGATCCCGCCGAAGGATCTGCCGCGCGTCATGCGGACGGTCGGCAAATATGTCGGGCAGATGCGGCGCATGGCGTCTGACTTCCAGGGCCAGTTCATGGAGGCGATGCGCGAGGCCGACGTCGAGAGCGTGAAAAAGGAATTTGCCGCGCTCGAAGCCTCCGCCAAGGTCAATTCTTCGTTCGACCCTGTGATGGCGATGCGTTCGGAGATTACCAAGGCGGTGGAGGACAACAAGCCCACGCCGCCGGTCGAAACCGTGACGATCGATCCCGCCGCCCCGGAGCCGAAGATCGACGAGCCGTTCCTCAAGGAGGTCGTCGTCGCCCCGCTCGCGAGCGAGCCTGAGCCCATCGCGATCGCCGCGGCCGAGCCGTCGCCCGAACCGAAGACCGAAAGCGCGGCCGTGAGCCACGCTCCATGACGGAAGCGGATATCGAGGCCACCAAAGCCCCGTTGATGGATCACATCATCGAGCTGCGCCAGCGGCTCATCTATGGGCTCTACGCTTTTTTCGCCGCCTTCCTGGTCTGCTTCTATTTTTCGCGCGCGATCTACAACATCCTCACCTGGCCCTACGTGCGGGTGGCGGGGGCCGAGCACGCCAAGCTGATCGCGACCGGCTTTCTCGAGCAATTCTACACTGACGTGCGGCTCAGCATGTTCGGCGGCGTCTTCATCGCGTTCCCGGTCATTGCGACCCAGGTCTACCGATTCGTTGCGCCGGGACTTTATAAGAACGAACGAAAGGCGTTCCTTCCTTATCTGTTCGCGACGCCCGTGTTCTTCCTGCTCGGCGCGCTGCTGGTCTATTTCGGCCTGATGCCGCTGCTGATCCGCTTCTCGCTGTCGTTCCAGCAGCTCAACCCGCAGCCAGGCGAGGCGACGATCGAGCTGCTGCCGAAGGTCAACGAGTATCTGTCGCTGATCATGACGCTGATCCTCGCCTTCGGCGCGGCGTTCCAGCTTCCCGTCATCCTCACCCTGCTCGGCCAGGTCGGCATCATCGATTCGAAATGGCTGTCGTCGATGCGCCGCTACGCGATTGTCGCCGTGACGGGCGTCGCGGCGATCCTGACGCCGCCGGACCTGATCAGCATGTGCTCGCTCGCCGTGCCGATGCTGCTGCTCTACGAGGGCTCCGTGCTCGCGGTGAAGTACATCGAGCGCCGCAGGGAGCGAGAGCGCAAAGGCTCTTGACCGAGGGCCGCGCGCATTGAGTTTTGTGGGCGGCTTCTGGTAAGGGCGGGCCTCGCGTCCCCCGGGAATCCCCATGCACGACATCCGCCTCATCCGCGACGACCCGCAGGCCTTCGATCGCGGGCTGGCGCGGCGATCGCTCGAGCCGCGCGCGGCGGAGCTGATCGCGCTCGATGACCGCCGCAAGGCCGCGATCGCGGAACTGCAGCGCGCCCAGGAGCGCCGCAACGCCGCCTCCAAGGAGATCGGCGCGGCGATGGCGAAAAAGGACGCCGCGCTCGCTGACAAGTTGAAACAGGAGGTCGCCGACCTCAAGAACGCCATGCCCGAGCTCGAGTCGGTCGAGAAGGCGGCGTCCACCGAACTCGACACGACGCTCGCGGCGATCCCGAACATCCCGCTCGACGAAGTTCCCGACGGCAAGGACGAGAACGACAATGTCGAAGTGCGCCGCGTCGGCCAGCCGCCGAATTTTCCTGAAGGGTTCAAGCCCAAGGAGCATTACGAGCTCGGCGAGGCGCTCGGCCTGATGGATTTCGAGGCGGCGGCGAAACTTTCCGGCGCGCGCTTCGTCGTCCTCAAGGGCGCGCTGGCGCGGCTCGAACGGGCGCTGATGCAGTTCATGCTCGACCTGCACACGCAGGAGCACGGCTACACCGAGATCAACCCGCCGGTGCTGGTGCGCGATGCCGCGATGTTCGGCACGACGCAATTGCCGAAGTTCCGCGACGACCAGTTCGCCGTCGGCGACGGTTTTTGGCTGATCCCGACCGCGGAAGTGCCGATGACCAACCTGGTGCGCGAGGGCATCGTCGACGAGAAGCGCCTGCCGCTGCGCTTCACCGCCGGCACGCTTTGCTTCCGCGCCGAAGCCGGGCGCGGCGGGGCGCGACACGCGCGGCATGATCCGCCAGCACCAGTTCGAAAAGGTCGAGCTCGTATCGATCACCACGCCCGAACAGGCAATGGAGGAGCACGAGCGCATGACGGCCGCGGCGGAAGAGGTGCTGAAGCGTCTCGACCTGCATTTCCGCACCGTGCTGCTATGCGCCGGCGACATGGGTTTCGCGTCGCGCAAAACCTACGATCTCGAAGTCTGGCTGCCGGGGCAGGGGCGGTTCCGCGAGATCTCGTCCTGCTCGGTCTGCGGCGATCTGCAGGCCCGCCGCATGAACGCGCGCTCCAAGGCGGCGGACGCCAAATCGACGCGCTTCGTCCATACGCTGAACGGCTCCGGCGTCGCGGTCGGCCGCGCGCTTGTCGCCGTCATGGAGAATTATCAGAACCCGGACGGGACGATCTCGATCCCCGAGGCGCTCTGGACCTACATGGGCGGGCTGACCCGGATCGAACCGGCGAGGTGACAAAGCCTTTCGCCCGAATCGACGGCCGCGCTACAACGCCTCGATCCCCACGAGACGGAAGATGACCCGATGCGCATTCTGCTGACCAACGACGACGGCATTCACGCGCCGGGGCTGAAGCTGCTGGAGACGATCGCCGCGGGTTTTTCCGACGACGTCTGGGTGGTCGCGCCGGAGACCGACCAATCGGGCGTCGCCCATTCCTTTTCGCTCTCGAACCCGCTGCGCCTGCGCGAAGTCACGCCTCGTCACTTCGCGGTGCAGGGCACGCCGACCGATTGCGTCATCATGGCGCTGCGCAAGGTGCTCGGCGACAAGAAGCCTGACCTCGTGTTGTCCGGCGTCAACCGAGGTCAGAACGTCGCCGAGGACGTCACCTATTCCGGCACGATCGCGGCGGCGATGGAGGGGACCCTGCTCGGCGTGCCCTCTATCGCGCTGTCGCAATCCTATGGCGGGATCGAGACGCGCGACAAACCCTACTGGGAAAGCTCGGAAACCCACGCGCCGGCGGTCATTGAAAAGATCCTGGCGCTCGGCATCCCCGAGGGCGTGCTGATCAACGTCAACTTCCCGAATTGCCCGGCCGCCGACGTTGCGGGCTTCGCGGTAACCTCGCAAGGCCGGCGCGCCGCGGAGCTCATTCGCATCGAGCAGCGCCGCGACGGGCGAGGCCTTCCCTATTACTGGCTGATGTTTCAGAAGCCGGATTACATTCCCGCCGACGGCAGCGATCTCGAGGCCTTGGCCTCAAGAAAAGTGTCGATCACGCCGCTGAAGCTCGACCTGACGGACGAGGCGCTGAGAAAGCGCTACGCCGCCGCCTTCGCCTGAGAGGGACCGGAAACGACGATGCACGGGGGCGGCACGGCGAAAGAGGCGGAGGAGCGGGCCCAGTTCCTTTTGCGCCTCAGGGCGCGAGGAATTGGCGGCCTGCCGTTGCTCCGGGCGATGGAGCTGACGCCCCGCTCGCTGTTCCTGCCGCAGCGATTCGCCGATATCGCCGCGCGCGACATCGCGCTGCCGATCGGCTGCGGACAGACGTCCTCGCCGCCCTTCCACGCTCGCCCTGATGATCGACGCGCTCGATGTGCGGGAGGGCGTGGAGCTCCTGGAGATCGGCACGGGCTCCGGTTATGCGACCGCGCTCCTCGCCCACATGGGCGCCCGCGTGTTCACCGTCGAACGGCGCCCGACGCTCGCTCTCGAAGCGCGGGCGCGCCTCACCGCGTTTGGACTTTCAGGCGTAGAGGTTGATCACGCCGACGGCCTCGCGCTCAGCCTCGAGCGGACTTTTGAGCGAATCCTGGTGCACGGCCTCGTCGAGCCGCCGCTCGAAGAACTTGCCCGGTTCATCGCGCCCGGCGGGCTGCTCATCGCGGGGATCCTGGGCGAGGAGCGGGGCGAGCAGCGAATCTTGCGCCTTTCTCGCCCCACTAAGGGCGCCGTCCACGCCCATACGCTCGCGCAGATCCGGACGCTGACGGGACTTGCGCCAGGCTTGGCGCAGATGCTCTGAACGAGCGATCCGTTACACGAAAGATTCATCTTAAACCGCACGTTAACCCGAATGGCGCAATGTGCTCGCGATCAGGGTTTTGCGTTGAGGTCATTAAGTTCATGCTCGCGAGCGCCAAGCTTTACCAAGGCCGTAACGTCGTCAGGTTCACGCTGATCGCCGTGTCAGGAATATGGCTTACGGGGTGCTCGTCGGATGCGACGCGCTTCACCGAAGCGATGAATACACCCTTCTCCAATCCCTTCGCCTCGTCGCCTTCGACGGCGCAGGGGAACGGCGCGGCCCCCACTCCTTCCGTATCGTCGCAGCCGCTCGCCTCGTCCGGGGCGGCCGGCGGCAACGTCGCCTATCAGGCTCCGGCCCATCCAAGCCCGGTCTCGTCCGCGCCCGTCCCTGCGCCGGCGCCCGTCGCCACCGGCTCGATCCGAGCCCCGTCGCAGACCACGGTCGCTGGCGGACCCGGCGGCTGGACCGCTGTCGGCGGCTCGCCGGTGCTCGTCATCCAGGGCGACACGGCCGACAGCCTGGCGCGCCGCTACGGCGTGCCGCCCCAGGCCCTGCTCGGCGCGAATGGCTTGAAGTCCGCCTCGCAGGTCCATCCGGGCATGCACGTCATCGTGCCCGTCTACAATGCCCATGGCGTCGCCGCGAACGCCCCGGCGCCGATCCCGGCCGCGACCGAGCTTCCGCACAAGGCGACCTCGACCGCCGAGGCGACCGAGAAGAAGGCGAAGTCCAAGACCGAAGCGGCGGAAGCCGACGATACGGACAAGAAGGCCGCAAAGGCGAAAGCGAAGGCGAAGACCGCCGACAGCGAGTCCGATCAGCCGGCCAAGGCCAAGGACAAGAAGTCGAAGGCCGAGAGCGCCGACGCGACGGATACGAAGGCCAAGGACAAGAAGGCGAAGACCGAGTCCGCCGAAGCTGTTGACCCGAAGGCCAAGGACAAGAAGGCCAAGACCGAAACCGCCGACGCCTCGCAGCCGAAGGCCAAGGCGGCCGATGGCGCGCAGGGCAAGCTCAAGACCGCCGACGCCAAATCCACGCCGGCCGAGACGACAAAAGTCCCGGCCACCAAGCCAGACCCGAAGACGGCCAACGTCGACAACATGCCGACCGCCCGCACCGCGCCGCAGGCCTCCGCGGACCCGAAGACTTCGGCCCAGGCCGACGCCGACGGCGCCAACCCCGAGTTCCGCTGGCCGGCGCGCGGCCGCATCATCCAGGCCTTCAAATCCGGCGGCAACGACGGCATCAACATCTCCGTGCCGGATGGCACTTCGGTGCGCGCGGCCGAGAGCGGCGTCGTCGCCTATGCCGGCAGCGAGCTCAAGGGCTACGGCAATCTGATCCTCATCCGCCATCCCAACGGCTTCGTCACGGCCTATGCCAACAATGGCGAGATCGACGTGAAGAAGGGCGACCAGGTGAAGCGAGGCCAGGTGATCGCCAAGTCCGGCGAGAGCGGCAACGTCTCGACGCCGCAGCTCCATTTCGAGTTGCGCGACAAGTCGGGCCAGCCCGTCGATCCGACGGGCTATCTCGCCGGCATCTGAGGCTTTCACAACCAAATATCGTTAGAGACACGTCGCGCTCGAACCCGCTTCGAGATCCGCCGCGACGCGCAGGGGGACAGGTCCCAGGAACGGCCTGTCCCCCGCATCGTTTTCGGGTTGCGCGGAGCGCGTCCGCGTGGCTCTAAGCGGCATGTCCGCCGCGCCCCGCTCCTTCGACCGATTCGCCTTTCTCCTGATGTGCGGATTGTGCGGAAGCTGGGGGCTCAATCAGGTCGCGGCGAAAGTGGCGCTGGTCGATATCGCGCCCGTCACCCAATCGGCCCTGCGCTCCGGCATCGGCTCGATTGTCGTGCTCGCCTACGCCTGGCGCTGGCGCCCGCAAATTTTTTGCCGTGACGGCACGTTGTTGGCGGGGTTGATCGTCGGGCTGCTGTTCGCTGCCGAGTTCATCGCGCTGTTCATTTCGCTCAAATGGACGACCGCCTCGCACGCGATCGTGTTCGTCTACACCGCCCCGTTCTTCGTCGGGCTCGGCCTCATCGCCTTTCCGCATGAACGGCTGCGGCCGATCCAGTGGGCGGGCATGGGGCTCGCCTTCCTCGGCGTGGCCGTCGGCCTCCTCAAGCCGACGGCGGGCGTCACCCTCTATGGCGATCTGCTGGCCCTGCTCGGCGGCGCGTTCTGGGGCGCGACGACGGTCGTTCTGAAGGCGAGCAAGCTCAGGTTCATCGATCCCACAAAAATCCTGCTCTATCAGACAATCGTCGGCGCGATCGCGCCGGCTTTCTATGCTTACGCGATCGGCGAGCCGCTACCCAGCCATATCGGCGCGGTGACCGCGCTGAGCCTGTTCTATCAATCCGTCTATGTCGTCGGCTTCACTTATCTGATCTGGTTCTGGTTGCTGACCAACTATCGCGCCGCCGAGCTTTCGGCCTTCACGTTCACCGCGCCGATCCTCGGCGTGATCGCCGCCTGGCTGATTCTGGGCGATCAGTTGACGCCGAGTTTTCTGGTCGCGGTGGGGCTGGTCGCGGCCGGGATCCTGACCATGAACTGGCCGACGCGGCGGGGCGTCGCCGCGGGCTGACCCGCACTTTCCGATCCCCTCCCCCCTTGTGGGGGAGGGTCAGGGAGGGGGGTAGCGACATCCTGAAAACGCGGTGGTTTTCACCCCCTCCCCGTCCCTCCCCCATCAAGGGGGAGGGGGTCGTCCCCTGGGGAGGAGAGCGCCAAGCTTTTGTTTGGCCGAATCGCCGTTTGAGCCGAAAAGGCGATCGAAAAGCGCGCGATTCCGCCAAATTTTCCGGCTCATTCTCCAAATTTTTCCAAACAATCCCTTGGCGGAATTGGGCCTTTTCAAGTGGGTTACGACGGGGCGAGGGCGAGAAAACTTCTTATCTGCCCCTTTGGCCCCGCGCAAAAGTTGATTTTCGCGTCCGTGCCGCCTTCGAACAAATAACGCAATGGTATGTCTTTCTATAAAACGAAAGACATATACCATGTAGTTCTGAAAAAGTCAACAGGATGGAGTTAGCGCCGCCCGGTCATGCCGTCCCCGGGTCAAGCCCGGGGATTGTTCCGGGCATCCACGCCGCTGTGCAGCCAACGCCATTGCAGCGTGAATTCGACTGTCCGTGCAAGACATTGAGCCGCGCATCACTCGACGGCGTGGATGGCCGGGGCGAGCCCGGCCATGACGGAAAGCGGCGTGACAGGCTCAAGCGCCAATCTGATCGACCCGGTGTTTCACCAATCTTTGCAACAATCGCCAATCTTTCAAACGTCGATCGTCTTGCCGAGCCTGCCCGCCAGCTCCTGGATATATTGCCAGGCCGTGCGTCCCGAGCGCGAGCCGCGCGTCGTCGCCCATTCGAGCGCGTCGCGCTTTATCTCCTCTTCAGGCGCCTCGAGGCCGTAGCGCGCGGCGTAGCCAGAGACCATTTGCAAATATTCGTCCTGGCTGCAGCGATGAAAGCCGAGCCAGAGGCCGAAGCGGTCGGAGAGCGAGACTTTTTCCTCGACCGCCTCGTGCGGGTTGATCGCCGTCGAGCGTTCGTTCTCCATCATGTCGCGCGGCAGCAGATGGCGACGGTTGGAGGTCGCGTAGAACAGCACATTTTGGGGCCGCCCCTCGACGCCGCCCTCGAGCGCGGCTTTGAGCGACTTGTAGGACGTGTCGTCGCTGTCGAACGAAAGATCGTCGCAGAACACCAGGAATCGATGCGGATCGGCGCGCAGCATCGCCATCAGGTCCGGCAGACTCTCGATGTCCTCGCGGTGGATTTCGATCAGTTTCAGGGGCCGCTCCAGCGTCCAACCCGCATTGATGGCGGCATGGGCGGCCTTGACCAGCGAGGACTTGCCCATACCGCGCGCGCCCCACAGCAGTGCATTGTTGGCGGGCAGGCCGCGCGCGAATCGCGAGGTGTTTTCAATCAACAAATCGCGCACGCGATCGATGCCGCGGAGCAGCGAAATCTCGACCCTGTTGACCTTCGCGACCGGCTGAAGCCGCTTAGCGTCCGCGTGCCAGACGAAGGCGTCGGCGGCCGCAAAATCCGGCTTTGGCGGCGGGGCAGGAGCGAGGCGCTCCAACGCCTCCGCGATGCGAGCGAGCAAATTTTCCGACAAGGGCGCGACCTTTTCAAGCTGAGCGCCGCCGACTTACGCGGCCCAAGGCTCGACCGCAAGCCTTGGAGCGGCCGCCTCCAGGCCGCCGATTTTACGCGTGCGCCTTCAGCGCCGCTCCGCCTCCATCACCCAACCTGCGATCGCGTCCATCACCAGCGGCGTCGCGGGGCCGGCGACGGTGTGGCCCCAGCCGGGGACCACGCGCAGGCGGGCGTTCGGAATCGAGGCCGCCGTGTCCTCGCCGTGCGGCAGCGGCAGCAGCGGGTCGTCGTCGCCGTGCAGCACGAAAGCGGGAAGGTCGACGCTACGCAGCCGTTCGTTGCGCGGCGCGGCGGCGATGACGGCGGCGGTCTGGCGGGCGACGCCGGCGGGGTCGGCCGGGGCGTAGTCGACGATTCGTTCCGAAATCCTGCGCAATTCCTCATCGGGCGCCCCAAAACCGGAGCCGGCCACGATGCGAAAAAAATTGACGCTGTGGGCGACGCGATCCGCCCGCTCCAGCGAGGCCGGCGGGGTCAGCAGGGCCGCCATCGCCTCCGGTCGCGACGGAGGGAGGCCCGGCCGCGCCGTCGTCGACATGATCGACATCAGCGACTTCACTTTCTCAGGATGATCGAGCGCCAGGATCTGGCCGATCATGCCGCCCATCGACATGCCCGCGACATGGGCCTTTTCGACTTGAAGCCCGTCGAGCAGCGCAACGGCGTCGGCCGCCATGTCCTCGAGGCGATAAGGCGGCGTGACCGGTTCGCCCTTCATGCGCTTGGCCGCCATGGCCTGAATATCAGGCAGGCCGAGCTCGATCAGATGCGTCGAATGGCCGACGTCGCGGTGATCGTAGCGGATGACGCGAAAGCCTTGCTCGGCGAGCCCGAAGAACAGCGGATCTGGCCAGGCCTTCAGGTTTCCAGCGAGCCCCATGACGAGCAGCACCACCGGCGCCTCATCGGGTCCGGCGATCTCATATTCGATGCGAATTCCGTTGGCGGCGAGCGTGGGCACGGCTTCTCCTTGTGTCTCGTAATCGCCGTTTGCCACAGCGGGCGCGCTGGCGCCACCCTCACCCCCGGCCCCTCTCTCATAGTGAGGCAGAACCCCTCTCCCATCGGGAGAGGGGCAGGGGTGAGGGGAATGCGTGATTGTAGTTGAACGTTATTTGCTTCTAATCCCGGAATTTCGCCGGGCGTTTTTCGCGCGCCGCCGCGAGGGCTTCGTCGAGATCGGCGGAAAACAGCATCGCCGCGTTCCAGGTCGCGACCTGATTGAGCCCGTCGGCGACCGAATGATCCCTCGCGTAGGTGATTGTTTGCTTCGTGCCGCGGATCGCGAGCGGCGACTTCGAGGCGATTTCGCGGGCGATTCCCTTCACGGCGGCGTCGAGTTCTTCCGCCGTCGCATAACAGCGGTTGACGAGCCGCATCTCCGCCGCCTCACGCGCGCTGACGCGCCGGCCCGTATAAGCCAGCTCGCGCGCAAAACCCTCGCCGATCAGGAGAGGCAGGCGCTGCAGCGTGCCGACGTCGGCGACGATGCCGAGGTCGATCTCTTTGACGCAGAACCACGCGTCTTCGCAGGCGTAGCGCAGGTCGCAGGCGGTGATGATGTCGACGCCGCCGCCGACGCAGGCGCCGTGCACTTTTGCGATGAAAGGCTTGCGGCAGCGCTCGAAGGCGGTGATGCAATCCTGCAGCGCCAGAATGTCGGCGGTGAGTTTTTCGCGCGCATGGCCGCCGCTCGCCTCCGCATCGCCCTTGAGATCGGCAAGCGAGGAAAGATCGAGACCGGCGGTGAAATATTTGCCTTCGCCTGAGAGGATGGCGACACGCGCCTGCGGCGTCGCGTCCACCCATTCCGCCGCCGCCTTCATGTCGCGCCACATCGCCGCATTGATGGCGTTAGCCTTGGCGGGCCGGTTCAGAGCGACATGCGCGACGCCTTCATCGAGGGCGACGGAGATGGTTTCGAAAGCGGGCAAAGGCATCGTCGATTTCCTCGGTAGGGGTTTTGCGCGAGCGTCGCGCGACAACGAGTGAGACGCAAGAGGTGGGATTTTGCGCCTTCCCCGCGAAGGCGCATAGGCGCTAAGATTTTCGCTGTCATTCCCGCGAAAGCGGGAATCCAGCGTGTGATGCTTGGCCCGCACGAAATGGCTCAAAAACTTGAAGCTTCTTAGCTCTACGACACTGGATCCCCGCTTTCGCGGGGATGACAGTTTCCTACTTTAGCGCCTTCCCCGCGAAGGCGGGTGGCCGCAGCGTCCGAGTGCTGGACAGCGAGCGGCGATGCCCCGAATATCGAAACACGAAACTCAACTCCTCAACCCGACGGGTCCGCCATGCCCACCAAATTCCGATCGATGTTCAGTGTGGCTCTGGCGCTGCTCGTCTGGCTGGCCGCCTCGACTTCCGCCTTTGCACAAGAGCTCTGGCCGACACATCAATGGCTGACATCGACGCCGGAGGAGCAGGGCATGGACTCTTCGGCGCTCGCAAAACTTGTCGCCGACGGAGAAAGCCAGAGTCTCGACAGTCTGCTGATCATTCGTCACGGGCGCATCGTCGCGGAAGCCTATTACGCGCCTTACACCGGGGACATTCCGCACAACCTGTTCTCCTCGACCAAGGCGGTCACCGGCACGCTGCTCGCGTTTGCTTACAAGGATGGATTGCTCGACAGTTTCGATCATCCCATGGTCGATTTCTTCGCGGATCGCGCCATCGCCAATCTCGACGATCGAAAAAAGGCGATCACATTGCAGAACCTGCTCGACATGACCTCGGGGCTTGATTGGGATCAGGGTTTTGAGGGCGGCAGGCAGCAGACGATGTTTGATCTGTACAAGGCCTCAAACTGGACTCAGTTCATTCTGGATCGTCCGATGGCGCACGCGCCGGGCGAGGTCTACAACTATAGCAACGGCAACCCGGACCTCGTTTCCGCGATCATCACCAAGCTGACCGGCAAACTGGCCGAGGATTATGCGAGGCAAAAACTGTTTGATCCCTTGGGGATTGTCAATCTGCATTGGGATCGCGATCCGCAAGGCCTCACGCAAGGCGAGGGCATGTTGTATCTGAGGCCGCGCGACATGGCGAAGCTCGGCTATTTGTACCTGCATCACGGCCAATGGGACGGCCAAAAACTCCTGCCTGAGGGTTGGGCGGACATCCTCGACCACAAGCTCGTCAACACGCACGCTTCCTATGATCCCGCTCAGAGCTATTCCGATTTCTTCTGGGTGTTCCCTGACCGGCGCGCTTACCAGATGAACGGCAAGAACGGCCAGTTGATCACGATCCTGCCGGATCAGGATATCGTCGCGGTGATTACCGCCCGAAAGCAGGCCCGATTGAAGAACCTGATCGCCGCCATTTCGAGTGCGGTCAAGTCCGACGCAGCGCTTCCGCCAAACCCTGAAGGCGCCCAGAAGCTCGCTGACGCCGTCAAGGACGCCGCAACCGAGAAACCGGCGGCTGTCGGCGTGACGCCTGAGATTGCTGCCGCTATCTCCGGGAAGCTCTACAAATTTCCTGACAACGATCTCGGCTTGAAGTCGTTCATGCTCAACCTGACCGGCCCTCGACCTGAATTCCAATACGAAACCGCCTTGCGTTATCCCGTCGGTTCGTCGGTCAGATACACGTTGCCGATCGGGCTCGACGGATATTATCGCAAGGGTTCCCCAAAACTCTTCGACCCCGGCATGGGCCTGATCCCGACGGCGAGGGGAACATGGTCGACCCCTGAGACTTTTGTGATCGATGCGCCGCTCATCGGATATGGCGAACAGAGAAAGATTGTTCTCACATTCAGCGGCAGGAAGCTGCATGTTCACCTCACCGTCGCGGTCGGGGAAGGCTGGGAAGGGGCCGCGGACGGCGAGCAGAGCGAGTAGGGAGTTGCCCTTCTCCGCTCGGCGGAGAAGGTGGACCGAAGGCCGGATGAGGTGTGGGAAGCGGCAACGGGTGCGGAGGGTTCTCACTACATCTTGTGCTGTCACGACCCCGACGAAAATAGATGCTCGTTCGGGGCGCTCCGCAACGGCAAAGGACGTCGTTGCACGCCGCACCCCATCCGGGCTTCGCCCACCTTCCCCGCCTACACGCTACAGTATACAGACATCTTGATTGAGCCGAAGTTTGGCGAATATCCCCTTCTCCCCTTGCGGGAGGGAAACGCGTAGCGTTTCCCGGGGCCCAAGGGGGGATGAGGGGTCGCCTCCGGTTTCTGCGAAGCTTCCAGGATTGCAACTGCGGCGCGTCCAACCCTCAAACATACCTTCTCGCGGCGCGGACCCCTCATCCGGCCTTCGGCCACCTTCTCCCGCAAGGGGAGAAGGGGAACAGCCCCCGCGGTGCTGGGCCAAACAAAGATGTCTGCATACCGTAGCGCCTACGCGGGGAAGGCGTAGATCTTGGATACGCGCTGTTCATTCACACGGCCCCAACATGAGTTGCTGGCGGCCACGCCCAAAAATCCTGCTCAACGCCTCTTCTTTCCCATTGACAATCACATGTAAAATCCATTTAAATCGTTTCAAGCTTAAAACATCGGGGTCGGCCGTGCCTGACCGTTTCGAGATTTCAGCGCCGGTGGAAGGTCGCGGCTTCGCGCGTCGAGGCGGCGTAGGCTTTCTCCAGCGCTTCGAGATGGCTAGTTGCGCGCGCGCTTTCGGTCTCGAATTTCGGCAGCGCGCGCACCGCCGCGATCAGCAATTTCTTGCGCAAATTCGCGTATTCGCGGCAGATGCGCTCGCCTTCGCTCGTGCAGCGGTAATAGACGCCGACCCGGCCCGATCCCTCCTTCACGACGAAGCCGAGCTTCATCAGCTTGCGCAAGCCGTACTGGATATTGATCGTGTCGGTGCGGTTGGTCAGCAGTTGCAGGTCGTGGATCGTCTTCGGCCGCGACTTCATCGCGATGACATGCAGCAGCACATTCTCCGCGCCAGAGATCGTCGCGCCGGAAACCGCTGCCAGACATTCCGATTGCCAGCGTCCGAACGCTTCGCCAGCGCGCAAAAGCGCATATTCGAGATCGGCCAGCGCGAGGCCGGTCGGATCTTCCGCCAGATGCCAGGAATGATCCGCGTGTTCCTTCGCGCCCCTCGCCATTCCGTTCTCCGAAGCTCAAACTGAAAGGCAAGCATATGCGTGCAATTCTCGGAACGAAAGATTTCGTGCTCGGCACTTTCGCCTCCAACTGCTCGGGCGGCATGACGCCGACCAAGCTCGCGGAGCGCTGGGACTCGAGCTGGGAGAACAACGAGAAGCTAGGCGTGCTGCTCGACGAGGCCGGCATCGATTTCATGCTGCCGATCGCGCGCTGGATCGGCTATGGCGGCGAGACCGATTTTCATGGCGGCGTGCTCGAGACCATGACCTGGGCGACGGCGCTGCTCGCCAAGACGAAGCGCATCACGGTGTTCACGACGATGCACGTAACCGCCAATCATCCCGTCATCGTCGCCAAACAGATCGCCACCGCCGACGAGATCAGCCGCGGCCGCATCGGCCTCAACGTCGTCGCCGGCTGGAACAAGCCGGAATATGAGGCGCTCGGCCTCGCTTTGCCCTCTGACCATCCGACCCGCTATCGCTACGCGCAGGAATGGTTCGATGTCGTGCAAAAGATCTGGACGAGCGAAAAACCGTTCGACTGGAACGGCGAGTTTTTCAAGCTGAAGAACTGCTACGGCCGCCCGCGTCCCTGGCGCGGCGAGCGGCCGCCGATCATCAACGCCGCGGGCTCCGGCGAGGGGCGCGAATTTGCGACGCGCAACGCCGACTTCCTGTTCACGCCGGCGATCGACCTCGGCCGTTCGAAGGAGGAAGTCGCCGAACTCAAGGCCAAAGCGAAGGGGGTGGGGCGCGACGTCGAGGTGCTCACTTTCTCGCACGTGGTCTGCCGGCCGAGCGAGCAGGAGGCGCGCGACTACTGGACATATTTCGCCGACAAGAATGCGGATTGGGGCGCGGTCGACAACCTCATCGCGCTGCAATTCGCCAATGCGCAGTCGTTCCCGCATGACCTGCTCGCGCTGATCCGCGACCGAATGGCGGCCGGCCACGGCGGCTTCCCGCTGGTCGGCACTCCGACGCAGGTCGCCGACGGCATCTCCGCTTTGCACGAGGCCGGATTCAAGGGCACGACGCTTTCTTTCGTGGACTATGTCAAGGAGTTCCCGTACTTCCGCGACAATGTCCTTCCGCTGCTCGAAGCGCGCGGCCTGCGCGCCCGCGAGCGCGCGGCGGCCTGAAGTTGAAACTCATGTTTGAAACGGAGACGCCGGGCTCGAGCCCGGCGCCGGATGAAATGTTCCGCGTCGCGATGCGCGGGCTCGCCTCCGGCGTCAGCCTCGTCACCGCGAGGTCGGGCGCGGAGCGCACGGGCTGCGTCGTCAGTTCGCTCGTCTCGCTGAATCTTCAGCCGCCGACGCTGCTCCTGACCTTGCTGCAGGGCAATTCCACCGCGCGACTTATCGGCGAGACTGGCCGCTTTGGCGTCAGCCTCGCCGCCGCCTCGCAGCGTGCGACGGTTGAGAATTTCATCCACGCGCCGTCGGGCGAGCCGCGCTTCGCTCTAGGGCGCTGGCGGGAGGCGGCGCCGGCGGTTCCTGGCTGCTCGAAGGCGCGATCTCCGCTTTCGGCTGCCGCGTCATCGAAACAATGCAGCGCGGCGAACATCTGATCCTCATCGGCGAGGCGCAGCAAATCTTCACCACCGCCGGCGAGGGACCGCTCGTGCACTGGGCGCGAGGATTCCACACCCTCAAGTGAGTGGGAGGCGACGCTGCGTTCCTTGCATCAGCTGTTCGTTGCGCAGCCCGATTGACGTGTGCCCCAGGCAAAGCCTGATTACCGCTTCCAGGTTGTTCGTGGTATGAAGAACCGTGGACAAAACCCTCACTAGCGATCCGGTTCTGACACGCTTCCGCGCCGCGCTCGAGAGGGCTTATGGTTCGAGGTTGGAGCGCGTCATACTTTACGGCTCGCGCGCGCGCGGCGACGCCGGGCCGGAGTCTGACTACGACGTCGCGGTGTTCCTTCGCGATATGCCCGATCGCGCGATCGAGCTGAACCGGCTTGCCGATCTCGGCACGGACGTTCTTTATGAGACCGGCGAACTGGTGCACGCGATGCCGTACGTGGCCAGCGCCTACGACGACCCGCGCATGCCGCTGATGCATGAGATCCGGCGGGAAGGGCTCGATTTTTGAAGCCAAAATCTGGCGCGTTTCTCGAAAAAGCGCGAGAGTTGCTCGGTCGAGCGCCGGCGTTGCTTGCAGCCGGGTTTACCGACGAGGCCGGACGCGCTGCCTATCTTGCCGGCTATCATGCGGCGCAGGGATTGATATTCCAACGCGAAGACAAGGTGTTCAAGACGCACAATGGCGTGCAGGGCGAGTTTGCCCGGCTCGTAAAGGAAGATCCGCATTTCGACAGCGGGCTGCGCGCTTTCCTTGGGCGAGCTTACAATCTCAAAGCCGTTGCCGATTATGAGTCCGGACCGGGGTCAAAGGTTTCGTACGCCCAAGCGACGGAAGCGATCAAGGCCGCCGGTCGCTTTGTCGATGTGATTGAAATGGTCATCAGCAAATAGGGCCATTCGTGCGAGCGACACTCTAACTCGCCTCGCGGCAAGCGCGCTATCAAACCCCCATCGCCCTTCGCACCTTCTCCCGATCCTCATCCGTCGTCGGCGTGAACACTACGAGGTTCAAATCCGGCCGGCCCTCAACCGAGAAGCCGGAGTGGTCGAGAGTGATCTCGCCGACATCAGGGTGGCGGAAAGTCTTGGAGATTTCGCCGAACGGGTTTGAGACGTCGTTGTCGCGCCAGATCGCCTCGAATTCGGGGCAGGCGCGGCGTAATTCCTCGATCAGCCCTGCGACGCTCTCCGCCGCGCCGGCCCGCGCGACATCCGAGCGGAACGAGGCGACGGCCCAGCGCGCGACCTTCTCCCAATGCGGGTTCTGGCGTCGAAGCTCGGAACTCATGAACACCATGCGCAGCAGGTTGCGCTTCTCGGGCGGAATCGCGCTGTAATCGTGCAGCACCGCGGCCGCGGCGCGGTTCCAGGCGACGATGTCCCAGACGGAGGTTCTGAGATACGCGGGGCTGTATTCGAGCCCGTCGAGCAGGCGCTGCAGGCGCGGCGTGACCCCTTGCGGCGGCTGGAAGCGGACTTCTGGCGGCCGCCCGAGGCCGATCAGATAAAGATGCTCGCGTTCGGCCTCGGTCAGCATCAGGGCGCGCGCGATCCGGTCGAGCACGTCGGGGGAGGGCGAGCCGCCGCGGCCCTGTTCGAGCCAGGTGTACCAGGTGGCGCTGACATGGGCGCGCTGCGCCACCTCCTCGCGCCTGAGGCCCGGCGTGCGGCGGCGGGTCAGCGGCAGGCCGAAGGCGGCGGGGTCGAGTTTGCCCCGCCGATCCTTAAGGTAGGTCCCGAGCGGATTGTCGTCGGCGCTGGTCAGGCTCATCCTGTTGTTCTCTATACCTGTATAAAATGCCTGCTTTACCAGGATAATCTATGCGAAAGCGTCAGCGTCGCAAGAGGGGGTTTAGCGCGTCGCGGGCCAGCGGCGTCGGGTGAGCCTTGGGAAAAGGCGCGAGGCTTGCTATATCTATTTCGTTTCCGGGCCTTGAACCCGGAGGACGGAGAACGAAATGGCGAGACTATCGCGCTTCAAGGTCATGACCCTCACCGAGGCCGCCGCCGAGCGCGTCAAGCAGATCATGGCCAACACCGACAAACCGAGCGTCGGCCTGCGCGTCGGCGTCCGTAACGGCGGCTGCGCCGGCATGTCCTATACGATGGAACTCGCCGAGAGCATCGAGCCGCTCGATGAAGTCATCGAGGACAAGGGGGTCAAGGTGCTGATCGACCCGAAGGCGGTGCTGTTCCTGCTCGGCTCCGAAATGGACTTCAAGGCCGATCGCCTGTCAGCGACCTTCCAGTTCCGCAATCCCAACGAAACCTCCGCCTGCGGCTGCGGCGAGAGCGTGGCGATCACGCCGGTCTCGGAAGAGGCGCTCCGCGCCGAGGCCTGAGGCGCGGCGGGGGACCCTCAGCTTGAACCACGGCCGGGCCCTCATCCGGCGCTTCGCGCCACCCCCCGGGAAACGCGAAGCGTTTCCCTCGGTCCCGTGAACGGGAGAAGGGACTTCACGGCGCCTTCGGGCCCCCTCTCCCGCTGGCGGGAGAGGGTTGGGGTGAGGGATGGCTGCGGACGTCAGTTGTTTGCAAACCCTTAACACAATAAGAACTATTGATCTTATTCCGAATGCGTGAAGTCGCGGGGCGGCGGCAAATTCGCTACCATAGCGCGAGTGATTCGAACGCTTGAGCCGATTCGGAACGAGGCCCTTTGATGACCACACTCACAATCGACCCTCTCGATCTCGCCGCGCTGCTCTGCTCGCGGGTCTGTCACGACGTCATTTCGCCTGTCGGCGCGATCGTCAACGGGCTCGAGATGCTCGAGGAGGAGAGGGACGGCTCGATGCGCGAGATGGCGCTCGATCTCATCAAGAAAAGCGCGCGCTCCGCCTCGGCGCGCCTGCAATTCTGCCGTCTCGCCTTCGGCGCCGCGGGGTCGGCGGGCGCCTCGATCGATACCGGCGACGCCGAGACGGTCGCACGGGGGCTGATCGCCAACGAAAAAGTTTCGCTGGAATGGACCGCGCCGCGCCAGCTCATGCCGAAGAACCGGGTCAAGCTGCTGTTGAACCTCTGCCTCATCGCAACCGCGACCATCCCGCGCGGCGGGGTCGTTTCCGTTCACGCGGCGGGCGAGGGCGATGAAGCGCTGCTCAGCGTCGTCGCCAAAGGCGCGATCGCCAAACTGCAGCATGGCGTCGCGGACAGCCTCGCGGGCCGGCCCGAAGGCGGCAAGGTCGACGCCCATGCCATTCAGCCCTTCTATGCCGGCCTCGTCGCGCGCGATTGCGGCCTCGACGTCGAGCTGAAAGTCGAGCCGGATTGTATTTCCCTGACGGCGATGCGCCCATCGGCGGCGGCGGCGGCGTAAATCTGTTCAGCACTTCTTAAGCACGACGTTCCAGAGTCCGGCAGCGAAGCCCGCCGCCGGTCGGCTCGGGAGGTCTCGGATGAAAGAAGTTCTCGTTGTCGACAATTCCCCCGTCGTGCGCAAAGTCGCGCGGCGCATCCTCGAACAGTTGCGCCTGACCGTCATCGAAGCCTCCGATGGCCAGGAGGCGCTCGCCGCCTGCGCGTTCCATATGCCGGACGCCTTGTTCGTCGACGCCAGCATGCCGGTTATCGACGGCATCGAGTTCATCAAGGAGCTGCGCCGCATGCCCGGCGGCGACGAGCCAAAGATCCTCTATTGCACCAGCGAGAACGACCTGCCGCTGATCGCCAAGGCGCTGCACGCCGGCGCCGACGATTTCATCATGAAGCCATTCGATCCCGATGGCATGCGCTCAAAATTCAGCGTGCTGAACGCGGCGTAGGGCCTCAATTATTTCTGGCCCGCCGCCACGAGTTTCTGGGCGCCGGTCAGCATCGCCTGCCACTCCGGCAACAGGTTCTTTGAAAAGCGCAGCTCGACGTCGACGCGGCCGGCGCGGAACACCGCGGCGCAGGTGTCCGGCAGTTCGGGATTGGCGCTGGCGCGGCAGCGCGCGGCGAATTCCCGGCCTTCGGGCGGCGCGAAATAAAGATCGTCGCCCGCGAACGGACTGCCGCGGTCGAACGCGCGGCCGGTGAGCCCGCCGGGCTCGTCGCCGACCGCCTCGCCGAGAAAACGCAGGTACAGCCGCGCTGTGCGGTCGGCCGGATCGAGCTCGGGATCGACGGTGCGCAACCCTAAGAAAATCGTGCGCTTGAAACGAGCGGCGACGTCGGTCTTGGCCTTCACGTCGGCGGTTTCGCCGGCGGGCGAAAAATCGGGGAAGAAGGCTTCGATCTCATTGACCCCATCCTCGCGCTCCGGTCCGAGATAGCGGGCATCGAATTCGAAGGGCACGCCGCCGACCGAAAACTGCGCCTTCGCCGCCGCCGTCCCGCCGGGAAAGGCGAAGGTGAGGATCAGATAGGCGGCGAGCGCAAGCCCGAGCAACGCCAGCCCCAACCAGAGCGCCAACCGCAAGTCCGACCCCTTTAGCGAATCAGGAGCCTCAATCTAGCGGGAAACGCGAGCCGTCGCGCGAAGGCAGGTAAATCGCCGATAGTGGCGCCAATCCAACATTTGGCGCACCGTCCGGCCGACGAGCCAATCGCGATTGCTTCAACCCTTCCGAACCCAGATGCAAAGTTCGATGCGACCCCACGAGATTTTCTTTGCTTGCATCCCTCCGGCGCTGTGGGCCTTGAGCTACGTTGTCGCCAAGCCGGCTGTAGCTCATTTCCCGCCATTGTTCATGGTTGGTCTGGCCTACGCAGTCAGCGCCGCGATCCTGTTGCGGTTGGCGCTCAGGTCGCGGACGTCGCCATGGGCCATGTTCGCTATCGCCGCTTTCGGCGGCGCAATCCAGAGCAGTCTGATTTTCGCCGGGCTTAAGGCGCTGCCCGCCTCTACGGCCGTCCTGGTCGTGCAGTCGCAGGTTCCCTTCGCGATACTTTGCGCATGGATCATTTGCGGCGAACGCCCAAGCCTCAGGCGTCTGGCTGGCGTGGCGATCGTCTTCGCTGGCATCGTTCTGGTTGCGGGCGCTCCGGAGGCAGTGAGCGCGCTGGGCTCTTTGCTGTCGGTGTTGCTCGGCGCCTTGTCATGGGGCGTGTCGCAAGCGTTGGTGCGAACGTTCGGGCGAGACGACGGCCCGACGACCATTGGTTGGCTGACGCTTTACGCCGCGCCGCAGATGATGCTGGCGTCGTTCTTGTTCGAAACAGGGCAGATGGCGTCGCTGTATTCGGCCACGCTCGACATCTGGCTGGCGGTTCTGGTTCTGGCGGTCGGAGCTTACGTAATTGCCTACTCCATTTGGTACGGACTGATGCAGCGATTTCGCGTCGATCAGGTGACTCCGTTTGCGCTTCTCATGCCGGTAATCGGCGTTCTCGCGGGAGCGATATTGCTTGGCGAGCGCCTTTCTCTGCTTTCGATCGTAGGCGGGATGATCGTGCTTGGCGGCCTGGCTTTTGCTGTCATCGAGCCGAGACGAAGTTAGTCGCCCGTCGGCCGGGCGCAATTCGAGGAAGATCGGGATCGACCTTTTGCGGACATTTGACCCATGGCGAGGCGCCCCGATAATGGTTTGGTCAAAGCAATCGTGCAGCGCGGCGCTCGCGAATGAGGCTCAGGCGGGAAATGCGCAGGCGCCGTTCGACGGCGATGGGGGGATCGAATGAGACGACGCGCATTCCTCGCGGCGCTCGGCGCCTCCGCAGCGGCGTGGCCGCTCTCGGCTTTGTCCAACCCGCTGATGGCCCGCATCGGCTATCTGGGCCCCGATCCCGTCGACGCCGATCCCGGTCATTATGAGGCGTTGCGGACGGGCCTCAGCGAGCTCGGCGATGTCGAGGGAGAGTCCATCGAAATCATCGCCCGGCATCCGCGGACCTTCGGCGTCGGCCTGATCGAACTCGCCCGCCAGCTCGTCGATCTCGATGCCGACGTGATCGTGACGGGAGGACCTGGCGTATTCGCCGCGGCGCAAGCGACGAAGACGGTTCCGATCGTCGCGGGCGTTTCCGGCGACCTGGTCGAACTGGGCCTGGCCCAAAGCCTCGCCCATCCCGGCGGCAACGTGACGGGTTTGACGTATTTCGCGCCGCAACTGATCGTGAAGCGGGTAGAATTGCTGAAACTCGTCAAGCCGTCGATGACAAACGTCGGCCTGCTCGTTTTGCCGCACATCCCTTCGGTGCAGGGATATTTACGCGCACTGGAGGAGCCGCTGAAGACGATGGGGCTCGCTGTGCAAGTCATAGAAGCGAGCGACGCCAACGAGGGCGCGGCCGCGCTGAAGACCGGCCCCGCAGCGTCGATAAATGGCCTGGTCGTCTCCGATTTTCCGCCCTTCTACGCGGGTTCCGGACCCGCCGTCGTGGCGGCGGCGGCCACGCGCCTCGGCCTGCCAACAGTCGGCGGCTCAACGTTCGCCAGGAACGGCGGGCTTCTCAGCTACGGCGCCGATTTTCCCTCGATGTTTCATCGCGCCGCGACCTTCGTCGACAAGATTCTGAAGGGAGCAAATCCCGGCGATATTCCGATCGAACAGGCGACCCAGTTCATCACGGTCGTCAACTTGCAGAACGCGAGGACGCTCGGCCTCGAAATTCCACCGACGCTGCTCGCGGCCGCCGACGACGTGATCGAGTGAGAGCGAGATGCGATTGATGTTGGCGCGCCGGTGATCGATCAATAGGTCATCACCGGGCGTTCCCGCGCCTGCGCGAGCGTAAAAATTGCCGATCGCGCGGACGTGGCGTACAGTCCACAGAAAGCAAAAGGGAGAATACGCCAGGGCGCTCACGCCCCAAGGGAGGTCTCATGACTACGCGCCGCGCTTTCCTCGCTTCCGCCTCCGCATTCACGCTTGCTTCTCCCGCTGTCCTTCGCCTTGCGCGTGCTTCCGAAGCGCCGGGCGTCACCGCCTCCGAGGTCAAGGTCGGCCAGACGATCGCCTATAGCGGGCCGGCGTCGGCCTACGGGATGATCGGGCGCGCCGAACTCGCTTACCTGAAGATGATCAACGATCATGGCGGGATCAACGGGCGCAAGATCAATCTGGTCAGCGTCGATGACGGCTACTCTCCCCCGAAGACGGTCGAGCAGACGCGGCGGCTCGTCGAGGAGGAGAATGTCGCCTTCATCCACGCGAGCCTCGGCACCGCGCCCAATCTGGCGATCCGGCAGTATCTCAACGACAAGAAGATTCCCCAGTTGACGATCCAGTCCGGGGCAAGCGTGTTCGCCGATCCCGAGCACTATCCCTGGAGCGTGCCGGGCATCTTTCAGTACCGCACCGAGGGGCGCATTTTCGCCCGACATATTCTGGCGACCCGGCCGGAAGCCAAGATTGCGGCGCTCTACCAGAACGACGATTTCGGCCGCGACTACGTCTCCGGCCTCAAGGACGTGCTGGGATCGGAACACGCCGCCATGCTGCTCAAGGCTGTCTCCTATGAGACGACCGATCCAACCGTCGACAGTCAGATCATCGCGCTGCAGGGTTCGGGCGCGGACACGCTGATCATCGCCGCGACGCCGAAGGCCGCGGCGCAGGCGATCCGCAAGACGGGCGATCTCGGCTGGTCGCCGACGCGCTATATGAGTTACGTCTCGGCCTCGATCCCCGCTGTTTTGAAGCCCGCGGGAATCGAAAAGGCGAAGGGGGTCATCACGACGGCGGTGCTGAAGGACCCGAGCGACCCGACCTGGGCGGACGATCCCGACGTCAAGACCTACATCGCCTTCATGGAACAATACATGCCGGGCGTCGGCTACACCGATTTCTTCGCGACCGCCGGCTATTCCTACGCCGAGGCGCTGGTCAACCTGATAAAACTTTGCGGCGATGATCTTTCGCGTGACAACGCGCTCAAACAGTCGATCAACATCAAGGATTTCCGCCTCGCGCTGAATCTGCCGGGCGTCGCGATCAACCTCACGCCCTCGGACTACACCCCCTATCATCAGGCGCGCCTGCAAAGTTTTGACGGGCAGAGCTGGCGGCTGTTCGGCGATCTGCTCAGCGGCTGATTGCGGGCGGGCGCAGGCGGCTGGCGGCGGCGCGCCGCCTGCGCTATGCCCGACCCCGAGGAGATTTTCATGCCGCTCTACACGCTCGACGGACGCGCGCCCAAAACGCCTGCGAATGGCCGCTATTGGGTCGCTCCCAATGCGATCGTCATCGGCAATGTCACGCTCGGCGAGGATTGCGGCATCTGGTTCGGCGCGACGCTGCGGGGCGACAACGAGACAATCGCCATCGGCGCGCGTTCCAACATACAGGAGGGGACGACGATGCACACCGACCCCGGCTTTCCGCTGGTCGTCGGCGAGGATTGCACGATCGGCCACAATGCGATCCTGCATGGCTGCGTGATCGGCGACGGCAGCCTCGTCGGGATGGGCGCGATCGTGCTCAATGGCGCCAAGATCGGGCGCGGCTGCCTGATCGGGGCGGGCGCGCTGGTGACGGAAGGCAAGGAATTTCCTGACGGCTCGATGATCATCGGCAGCCCGGCCAAGGCCATCCGCCAGCTCGACGAGGAGGCGCGCGCGCGGCTCAAACTTTCGGCGGCGCATTATGTCCAGAACGCGCGGCGCTTCGCCAAGGGCCTCGCCGAGATCCGCTGAAAAAAGAGGCCGCCCGTTGTGTTACGGGCGGCCAGGGATCGCCAGCGCGCTGGGGGGGCGGCCGGCGAGAGCTTTTCCCGCTGCGGGACTCTACGTGTCCCGAAACCGGACGGATTTTGCGTTCTTGCTGGGTCCAGAGAATGCTCGCCCCGCGTGAAGATTGAATCAACTGCAGGTCGCAAATCTGGTTAAATCGGGTGTTTTCGGCGCGCGGCGCAAAACAGGTTGGGAGGAAAATGGCGGCCTTTCCGCGTCATGCCCGGGGACGGCCATGACGGAAAGGGATGCGCCGGAACTAACCCGCCGCTTTCAGGGCCGGAAATCGGCGGCGAACTGATCTTCCGCCACGATGCGATGAAACTCGATGGCGACGCCGCCGGCGAATTCGCGCACCACCTGCCCGCGCGTCTTGCCGAGGCTGACCGTCGCGCCGACGGCGGGCGCCGGACTGACCTTGATCGCCGCGCCAGAACGCGAAATGTCGATGATCTTGCAGAGGATTTCGCGACCGTTGGGCAGAGTCAGCGTGCTGTGCGGATTTTGCGGCGTGATGCGTTCGTGGCGGCGATCCTCCGGCATGCCGAGCGCCTGCCGGTTGGCGAGCCAGGTCAACTGGTCCGCCAGCTTCTCCCGTTTTAGCGCGGGAAGCGACATCGAAATGGCGAACCCGCCGACGAACTGTCGGCGCACTACGCCCTGCACGCGGCCGATCTGGGCGAGATAGGCGATGATCTTCTCGCCCGCCAAAACGGGCACGTCGGACGCGAAGGCGATGCCGCCGGGCGAAACGTCGATCGTGGAGCAGGGAAATTCCTGGCGGTTTTCACGCATGAATTGCCCGGTGAGCCGCAATTCGACGCGCGCATGGCGCCGCCGCTCTTCATTGTCAGGCGCGAAGCGCGTCTTCAATGCCAAGGCCGTCAAGATTTCAATCTCCACATGTGCGATGACAGGCGCGCGCCCACAGGCGCGGTCCGTCACGGACACAGTCGTTACTGTGCCGCCGCGTCCTTAAGATAACCTTATGCATATCGGGGACTCGGCGGGGCCTATCTGGCAAAAATTCGCGCGGACGCCCGGTCAGTGAGGATTGGAATAGACCACGAGATGACCGCGGCGCCGGACCTTGCCGGCGCGATCGAAGCCGCTGCGGTCGCCCGGCGCCTCACCCGGGCCGTCCTCGTCGCGTAGCGCCCTGAGCGAGATCAGCGACAGGGCGGTGATCGGCAGCAGTCCGAGCCATTGCGGCAGGCGGTGCGGCGCGCAGGAGCCGAGCAGCCGGGCATGAGTCGCGCCGTGATGGCGCAGCGGCAGCAGCAGCAATTCGAAATCAACGCCTTCGCCGCCTTGCGGCGCGCCGCTCGCGCCAACCAGGAACGGCTGCGCCTCGTCGCAGACCGATTCCACCAGATTTGCGACCTCGCCCTTATCGCTCCGGCTCCACATGTCGAGGAACGGTTGATTGCGAAGTTCGCGTTGAAACAAGGCGTTGGTGCGCGTCCCGACGATCCGGAACGGAAATCCCATTAGGGGATCGAAGCTGAAAACGAAGGTGTCGGCGAGCACGCCCCGGATCTCGCCGGGATCGATGTCGTTGCGCTCCGGCGCGCTGCGCCTGCCTTTCAGCCGACGCCAGTAGGCAAACAATTGCTGGGTTGCGGCAAGCTTCACTCATAAACCCCCAAAGCGAACCGGACAGTGTCTCAATTTGGCAATTGCGGCCCCGCGAGGGCCCGCATCCTTGGACGTAGTGCAGAGCGCATGCCATGGGGGGCGACCATGGTTTTCGAAATTAACAATAAAGCAACGAAGACATTGCGCCGTGCGGGGCTTTTCGGCATTCTGCAACCATGGTCGCAGCCCTCCACGTCGGACCCGCTCCACACCGACTAGAGGCGCAGAGGCGATCAGCAGGACAATGCTTCGGTTGCTCCCCGAAGCGTCCCGCGGCGGACTGGCGGCATGAGGCTGCGGACCGCACAACAGGCTTGGGGAGAGCCCTTGCTCCGGGCTCTCCCTTTTCCTTTTTTGGCGGCCTGATTTAAAGCGTCAGCGCTTCCTCGCCTCCCAGGCCTGGATGCGAAGGACGCCCGCACCGGACGCTTGGCCGCAAATGAATTCCATGAGTTTCGAACTGCCTCCGCCCCGGCGGGAGCCTGCGTTCTTCCTGCCGGCCGTCGTGATCGTGCTCGTCGGCATCCTGCTCGCCATTTACGGCGTGATGAGCTTGCTCGGCGAACCGCAGCAGATCAGTCTCGCCTACACGTGGGGATTTGTGCCGGGCGAATTCACCTTCGCGGCGGCGCCTGCCTGGTTCCGGAGCCATGTCGCTAGCAGCGCGGTCAGCCCGGATGCGCTGGCGCAGGCGAGGGCGGTGCGGGATTATTGCCTGTCGAGCGATTGCCTGCGACTGCATACGTTCGCGACCTATGCCTTTCTGCATGGGTCGTGGGTTCATGTCGGGCTGAACAGCGTATGGCTCGTCGCGTTCGGTCCGCCGGTCGCGAGGCGGTTCGGCCCGGTGCGTTTTCTGGCGTTTTTCCTTGTCCTGGCGATCGCCGGCGCTCTCGCGCAATGGGCGATCGCGCCGTTCGAGGTCATTCCGGTCATCGGCGCTTCGGCCAGCGATTCCGGGCTGATGGCGGCCTCGGCGCGGTTCATTTTCCGGCGAGGCGAGGCGGCGAAGGCGGACGCCTTGTCGAACGCCAATGTCGGGACGATGCGGCTCGCGACCTTGCGAGAGCTCATGACCGACAGGAGGGCGCTGGTTTTCTTCGGAATCTGGCTCGCGACGAATTTCCTGTTCGGCGCCGGCGCCAGCGTGCTCGGCGCGGCCGACGGGCCGATTGCCTGGGTCGCGCATGTCGGCGGCTTCGTCGCCGGCCTGCTGCTGTTCGGTCTGTTCGACATGCCGCTGAGGCGCCCGACCCGCGCCCCGATGCGTCCTTAAGCGCCGCCTCGAAAGTTCGGCAGGGAGAGACTATATCTACATCGCCACTTTCGCGTATAGCGCTCGTGGCCTAAATAGGTCCGTGCCCTCAACTGCGGCGTAGCCGCTCGGGGGGTTCTCATTGACCCCCACCGACGGTCCTTGAAACCGTCAAGGCGAGGAGAAGTCATATGGCGGCAGTCCAGGAGACGGTCGACCGCGTGCGTTCGATCGAGGTCGACGCCTATAAGTACGGGTTCGTGACCGATATCGAATCCGATATGGCGCCGAAGGGACTGAACGAAGACACCGTCAGGTTCATTTCGGCCAAGAAGGGCGAACCGGAATGGCTGCTCGAATGGCGGCTCGAAGCCTATCGGCGCTGGCTGACGATGGAAAAGCCGACCTGGGCGCGGGTCAATTATCCTGAAATCCACTTTCAGGACATCTATTACTACGCCGCGCCCAAAGCGAAGGCGGGGCCGAAGTCGCTCGACGAGGTTGATCCCGAGCTTCTGAAAACCTATGCCAAGCTCGGCATTCCGCTGGTCGAGCAGGAAATTCTGGCCGGCGTCGAGAAGCCACGCGTCGCGGTCGACGCCGTGTTCGATTCCGTATCGATCGCGACGACCTTCCGGGCCGAACTCGCCAAGGTCGGCGTCATCTTCTGTTCGTTCTCGGAAGCCGTGAAGCAGCATCCGGACCTGGTCAGGCGTTATCTCGGCTCGGTCGTGCCGGCGAGCGACAATTTCTACGCGACGCTCAATACGGCGGTGTTCTCGGACGGCTCCTTTGTGTACGTGCCGCCGGGCGTGCGCTGCCCGATGGAGCTCTCGACCTATTTCCGGATCAATGAGAAGAACACCGGGCAGTTCGAACGCACCCTGATCATCGCCGACAAGGGCGCCTATGTCAGCTATCTCGAGGGCTGCACAGCGCCGAAGCGCGACGAGAACCAGTTGCACGCCGCCGTGGTCGAGCTCATCGCGCTCGAGGACGCCGAGATCAAATATTCGACCGTGCAGAACTGGTACCCCGGCGACGCCGAGGGACGGGGCGGCGTCTACAATTTCGTGACGAAGCGCGGCGACTGCCGCGGCGCGCGCTCGAAAATTTCGTGGACGCAGGTCGAGACTGGCTCGGCCATCACCTGGAAATATCCGAGCTGCATTCTGAGAGGCGAAAGCTCACGCGGCGAATTCTATTCGATCGCGATCTCGAACGGCATGCAGCAGGTCGACAGCGGAACGAAGATGATCCATCTCGGCCGCAACACGACGAGCCGCATCATTTCGAAGGGCATCGCGGCGGGCCGCTCGCAAAACACCTATCGCGGCCAGGTCTCCGCCCACGCCAAGGCGACGGGCGCGCGCAACTTCACCAATTGCGACTCGCTGCTGATCGGCGATCAGTGCGGGGCGCATACCGTGCCCTATATCGAGGCCAAGAACGCGCTGACCGTGTTCGAGCACGAGGCGACGACCTCCAAGATATCGGACGACCAGCTCTTTTACTGCCTGCAGCGCGGGCTCGACGAAGAGGAGGCGACCGCGCTGATCGTCAACGGCTTCGTGCGAGACGTGCTGCAGCAATTGCCGATGGAATTCGCGGTCGAGGCCCAAAAGCTGATCGCGATTTCGCTGGAGGGCAGCGTCGGATGAAGCCGGTGATGAACATCGCCGACGCCGCTCTCAATGAGATCAACGGCGCCGGCGGCGCCTTCGAGGCCAGGATCGGCCAGATCGCGCCATCGATCGGCTCCTCAGGGATCGGCTGCATGGTGACGATCGTGCCGCCGGGCAAGAAGGCGTTTCCCTTCCATGTGCATCACAATACGAACGAACTGTTCGTCATTCTCGAAGGGACCGGCGAATACCGCTATGGCGCCGAGACCTATCCGATCGGGGCCGGCGACGTGCTCGCCGCGCCCGCGGGCAGCGGGCCCGAAATGGCCCATCAAATCGTCAACAGCGGCGCGACGGAAATGAAATATCTCGGCATCTCGGACAAGACGACGACAGATGTCGTCGAATATCCGGATTCGGGCAAGTTCGCCGTCAGCTCACGCTTTGACTGGAGCCGACCGAACGGCGGCGGCATCCGATATGTCGGTCGATTGGCGAGCGCCGTCGACTATTTCGACGGCGAAAAGTGAAGTTGAAGTCTCATGCTTGAAGTGAAAAATCTCAGCGTCAGCATCGAGGGCAAGCAGATCCTCGATCGGCTGAGCCTCAAGGTCGAAACCGGGCAGGTCGCGGCGATCATGGGGCCGAACGGCTCCGGCAAATCCACGCTCTCCTATGTCATGGCGGGCAAGGAGGATTATGAGGTCACCGGCGGCGACGTCCTGCTCGACGGCGAGAGCCTGCTTTCGCTCGAGCCTTATGAACGCGCCCGGAAGGGTTTGTTCCTGGCCTTCCAGTATCCGGTCGAGATCCCCGGCGTCGCGACGATGACGTTCCTGAAAGCCGCGCTCAATTCGCAGCGCCGCGCGCGCGGCGAGAGCGATGTCACGACGCCCGATTTCATGCGCATGGTCCGCTCCGCCGCGCAGTCGCTCAAGGTCGATCCCGACATGCTGAAGCGGCCGGTCAACGTCGGCTTCTCCGGCGGCGAGAAGAAGCGCATCGAGATCCTGCAGATGTCGATGCTGAAGCCGCGTTTCGCCGTGCTAGACGAAACCGATTCCGGCCTCGACATCGACGCGCTGAGGATCGTGTCGGAGGGCGTCAACGCTTTGCGCGATCCTGAAAGATCGTTCCTCGTCATCACGCATTATCAGCGCCTGCTCGATCACATCACGCCAGACGTGGTGCACATCATGTCGCGGGGGCGGATCGTGAAGAGCGGAGGGCCCGAACTCGCGCTCGAGGTCGAACGCAACGGCTATCGCGACTTCGTCGAGGAAGCGGCATGAGTGCGCGCGCGCGTCAGCCGAGCGCCGCCGAAACCGAGCTGGGGTTGCAATTCGCGGCGCTGGCGACCGCGGACGCCGATCGCGAGGCCGCCTTCGAAGCCTTCGCCGCCGCCGGCCTGCCGACGCGTCGACGGGAAGACTGGCACTATACGGATTTGCGCGCTGCGCTTCGCGAAGCGGCGGCGCCGGCGCCGCGCCCTGACGAGCGGCGTCTCGCCGCCGCGCGCGTTGCGCTCGGCAAACTTCCGAAACTCGGGGCGACGCGCTTCGTCCTCGTCGATGGCCATTACGTCGAGGCGCTCTCCGATCGCGCCCCGCGTGGCCTCAAGCCAAGCCTGCTCGTCAAATCCGCGCGCAGCTCGGTCGCAGACCCCGCAGTTTGGCTCAACGACGCTTTCGCGCCCGGCGGCCTGCACTTCGTCGTCGACGAGGACCAGACAATCGAAGGCGCGATCGAGATCGTGCATTTCACCGGCGGCGAGGCGGCGCGCGCGATCTATTCTCACGTCAGCCTTACGCTGCTGCGCGGCGCGAGCGCGACGTTCGTCGAACGTTTCGTCGGCGCCGATACGGGCTCTCAGCGCAACGCTCTCGCCCGGATCAGCCTCGGCGACGACGCGCGAGTTGAATTGGTGACTATCCTCAACGACGCCCCGAGCCTGCATGTCGAATCCCAGGAGGCGCTGCTCGGACGCGGCGCAAAACTCAGCGCCTTCGCGCTCGTCGCCGGCGGCGATCTGGTGCGCCGACAGATTTTTGTGCGCCACGACGAACCCAATGCGAAAATTTCGCTCGCTGGCCTCTCGCTGCTCGATGGCGCGCGCCACGCCGACACGACGCTGCAGATCCATCACGCCGCGCCGCACGGTATGAGCCGCGAGTTCTATCGTCACGTCGTCGCCGACGAGGCGACGGGCGTCTATCAGGGCAAGGTGATCGTCGCTCAGCATGCCCAAAAGACCGATGGCGGCATGAAGAGCCAGGCGCTGCTGCTGTCGCCGACCGCGACGATGAACAACAAGCCCGAGCTCGAGATTTTCGCCGACGACGTGGTCTGCGGCCACGGCGCGACGGTCGGCGCGCTCGATCCCGAACAGCTTTTCTATCTGATGGCGCGCGGCATCGCGCGATCGGAAGCCGAGGCCATGCTGCTCGAAGCTTTCGGCGCGGAGGCGATCGAGCGCGTCGAGCATCCCGATCTCGCCGATGCCTTGCGGGAGATTGCGACGGCCTGGCTCCGGGGCAGGGCGGCGCGATGAGCCATCCCTCACCCGCGTATGACCTTGAGGCGGTGCGCGCGGAATTTCCAATCCTCGCCGAGCGCCCTTACGGCAAGCCGCTCGTCTATCTCGACAATGCGGCTTCCGCGCAGAAACCTCGCGCGGTCCTGGATCGCGTCAATCATTTCTATACGCACGAATACGCCAACGTGCATCGCGGCCTGCACTATCTCGCCAACGCCGCGACCGACGCCTATGAGGCGGCGCGCGAGAGCGTCCGGCGCTTTCTGAACGCCGGCTCGGCGGAAGAGATCGTGTTCGCCCGCTCGGCGACCGAGGCGATCAATCTCGTGGCTTCGAGCTTCGGTCTCGACCATATCGGCGCGGGCGACGAGATCGTGCTCAGCGTGATGGAGCATCACGCCAATATCGTGCCCTGGCACTTTCATCGCGAGCGCAAGGGCGCGGTGCTCAAATGGGTCGATGTCAACGACGATGGCTCGCTGTCGATCGAAGCCTTCGAAAAGGCGCTGACGTCGCGCACAAAAATCGTCGCGATCTCACAAATGTCGAACGTGCTCGGCACGGCGGCGCCGATCGCTGACATCGTGCGCATCGCGCATTCGCGAGGCATTCCCGTGCTGGTCGACGGCTCGCAAGGCGCGGTGCACGGCAAGGTCGACGTGCGCGCGCTCGATGTCGATTTCTACGTGATGACAGGCCACAAGCTCTACGGGCCGACCGGCATCGGCGTGCTCTATGGCAAGGCCGAGCGGCTCGAGGCGCTGCCGCCGTTCAACGGCGGAGGCGAGATGATTGCCGAGGTGACGCGCGATGCGATCACCTATAACCAGCCGCCGCATCGCTTCGAGGCGGGCACGCCGCCGATCGCTCAGGCGGTCGGCCTCGGCGCCGCGCTCGACTTCATGGAAGGCCTCGGCCGCGAGGCGATCGCCGCGCATGAGGCGCGGCTCAGCGCCTACGCCCACGAGCGCCTCTCCAGCATCAATTCGCTGCGCATCTTCGGCACGGCGCCGGGCAAGGGGCCGATCCTGTCGTTCACGCTCGAAGGCGCGCATGCGCATGACGTCGCGACCGTGATTGATCGCGCCGGCGTCGCGGTGCGCGCCGGCACGCATTGCGCCATGCCGCTGCTACAGCGCTTCGGCGTGACATCGACGTGCCGCGCCTCGTTCGCGCTCTACAATACGTTCGAGGAAGTCGACGCGCTTGCGAAGTCGCTTGCGCGCGCCCAGAAACTCTTCGCCTGACAATGGATAAGGTCATGACCGACAGTCCCGATCATCTGTTGAAGACTCCTTCGAACATGTCGGAGGAGGAAATTGGCGAGCTGACCGAGAAAATCGTCTCGGCGCTGAAGACGGTCTACGATCCTGAAATTCCCGCCGACATCTACGAACTCGGATTGATCTACAACGTCGACGTCGACGACGATCGTTTCGTCGCCATCGACATGACGTTGACCGCGCCGGGCTGTCCGGTCGCGGGCGAAATGCCGGGCTGGGTCGAGAACGCGGTCGGCGCCGTGCCCGGGCGTATCCGGCGTGAAGGTCAACATGGTGTTCGATCCGCCATGGGATCAGAGCCGCATGTCCGAAGAGGCGCGGGTCGCCCTCGACATGTGGTGAACCCCTTCTCCCGCTTGCGGGAGAAGGTGGCGCGCAGCGCCGGATGAGGGCCGGTGTTTCATTAAAGCCTGTTGAATTGTTGCGTCTGCCGAACTCGGGGCTGTGTGTCGGCGCCTGCTTCGTGTCAAATCCCTCATCCGGCCTTCGGCCACCGTCTCCCGCTATGCGGAAGAAAGGCCTAACTCGCCCAACAAAAAGCTCGCTTCGTTTGATTGGCGCCTGATGCGTATTTGTTTGATAGGCGCGTTATCTGTTGCTCGCTTCGCCTTGATTCCTCGGGCGTTTTGCGTTCGGGAACGATCGCCGAATCCCGGCGTTACGCTGATGGAAGCGCCGACAGGCGCTGACCCTCGCAAGAGAGGACACCCATCATGCCAGGAACGCAAGGCGGCTCACATGAGCAGCATGTGAAGGCCGGCGAACATAGCCACAGGATCCAGGGTTCGAGCCCCGAAATCATCGGGATCCCGCGGCGGCTTGCCGGACCAGCATATGAAGGCCGGCGAACCGGGCCGCAAGAGTGGTTCGAGCCAGGAACTCTTCGGGGATGCGCGGCGGCTCGGCCGAGCAGCGCATGAAGGCCGGAGAGCAGAGCCACAAGAACAAGTGACGTCGTCTCCATCTCGAATGGAGAGAGCGTCCTGGGGCCCCGTGGCGGAAAGCTGCGGGGCCTTCGCTTCTGAGGGTTTTAGATGTCTGCGAAAACCTCGGCGGCGCGATCAGGGCGCGGCCGGATGGGGCGACGGGCAGGTTCGGCGCCGACCTTGATAAATCGCTGGCGCGAGAGCGTCAGATGCGCGCCGGCGAGATTGGCGCTGAACGCACGACCGGCTCCCGCTGCCTCCACAAGTTTCTGGACAAGCGCCTCGACCTTCTCGAGTTCCGCCGGCCGCTTTGCGTTGCCTGCTTTTAACAATGCGCGCGTGACCAGGCGGATCTGGATCTCGCGAGGCAAGGCCGCGAACTCGGCCGCATCGCACACGCCGTCCTCCAGCAATCGAAGTCGAGCTTCGGCCGCTTCGGTCGTCGCTTGGAGCGCCTCATCGGCGCGAGCGGCGCGCTCTGCAAGGCGGGCGAGCGCCCTCGCGTCCAACCCTTCTGAAGCCATGAGTTCGCGCAAACGCGCCCGCGCATAGGCGGGGTTGCGGTTGGAGGGGTCGTCGAAATACGGGAGGCTTTGCGCCTCGCAATAGGCGACGAGTTCGGCTTTCGGAATAGCAAGCAGCGGACGTGCGATTTTCAGGCCGTTGCGCTCGGCAACAGGCGCCATTCCCGCCAGTCCCGCGACGCCGCTGCCGCGCATGAGCCGCATCAGCACCGTCTCGGCCTGGTCGTCGAGGTGATGGCCCGTGACGATCACGTCGGCGTTGATGGCGCGTGCGTGGGCGCTGAGCAAGTCGTAGCGCGCCTCGCGCGCACGCTCCTGCAGCCTGGTTTTCGGCTTGGCGCCCTGCCAGACGAGCGTTTTGTGCGCGACCTCGAGGCGTTCGCAGAGCGCCGCCACCGCACGCGCCTCGTCTGCCGCTTCCGCGCGCAGGCCGTGGTCGACGGTGACGGCGGCAATCGGCGGCGCTTCGCTTGCGCCTCGCCAGGCGAGCGCGAGCGAGAGCAGGGCGGTCGAAGTCCGGTCCGCCGGACACGGCGATGAGCAGGCCTTTGGCGCCGGCGAGCGGCGCGAACAGCGCCTCCAGGCGCGCGAGCGTCAACAATGGTCTTTCTGCATCTCCCGCTCGACGCCCTTTTTGACCGTGACCGGGGCGGCGGGATATCGGTGGCCGACTTCGGCGAGGGTCGCGCAGGCCTGCTCGGAATTGCCGAGCATCGCCAGCGTCTGTCCGAGCCGCATCATGCCTTCGGGCGCACGCGGCGAGCGCGAATAATCCGTCGACAGGCGCAGATACTGCTCGGCCGCCTCGCGCGGACGCGACCGCTGCAAGTAAGTCTCGCCCAAGAAGAACAAGGCCTCGGGAATGAGCCTATGGCCGTTGTTTGCGGCGACGAAGGCTTTGAACTGATCTTCGGCGACCTGGTACTGCCCGGCCTTATAGGCCTCTATGGCGTTATTATACTGGTTGCGCGGGCCATCGGTGAAATCGACGCCAGTGCCCACGACGGTCGGACCGCCGGGCGCGACCGGCGCGGGCAGCGGGCCGGCCGGGGCGCCGCCTCCGCCACTTTAGGCGTCAGGTCGAGCGGAGCGCTCGGCGCCGTCGTGCCGAGCTCATGGGGAGCTCCCGCCGCGTTCGGCTGGGCGTTGGGGTCGAACGCGTCGCTCTTGCGCACCTGCGGCGCCGGCGAGGTGGACTGAGGCGCGGCCGGCGGCGGCGCGGAGGCCAGGGGCGTCTTGCCGCCGGAAAGCCGGAACTCGACATCATCGCGGAAACGCTTCAGCTCTTCGGCCAGACGCTGATTCTCATTCTGCAATTCCTCGATTTCGCCAGTGGCGCGCCGGAGGTCCGACTCGAGTCGTTCCACGCGCAACAGAAGCGCCGCGTCAGGACTCTGCTCATCGCCCGCGTCGGGGATGGCGGCCGGCGGGGCGAGTTGCGCATAACGGGGGGCGTCTGCGGATCCCGCGCTTGCGGCGAACGGCGCGCCGGCCAGCGCCATTGCAACGAAAGCGCTTCTCAGCAACCTTGATCCGACCACCTTAGCCCCGCAGATCCTAAGGACGCGCCAAAGCGCGCGTCTTTCCCGTCATTATCGACGCCAGGCGCGACAAAAATGCGGCAAATCGGCGCCTCGTGATTGGCGGGCGATCAGGAGCCCGCGGCGCCATTCAGCACGGTCACTACGCGCCGGTTCTGCGACCAGCAGGAAATGTCGTTGCAGACCGCGACCGGGCGCTCCTTGCCATAGGAAATCGTCTTCATGCGGGTCGCAGAGACGCCCTTGGCGACGAGATATTGCTTCGCCGCCTCCGCGCGGCGCGCGCCGAGCGCAAAATTGTATTCGCGGGTGCCGCGCTCGTCGGCGTGGCCTTCGAGCGTGAAGGCGTAGCGGTTGTAGCGGTTGAGCCATTCCGCCTGTTTGTCGAGCGTCGCCTGGGCGGCGGCGTTGAGCTCGGTCGAATCGGTGTCGAAGAACACGCGATCGCCGACGGAACTGGTGAATTCCTGCGGGCTGCCCGGCGCGCCGGCCGCCCCGTAAGCGCCGCCCGAGCCATTGGCGGCGTCGACTTCGTTGGGATTGTGGGCGCAGGCGGAGAGCGCCAGCCCCAACGAAAGGAACGCGATGAGCGGCGCCCGGCGCGCCCCATGGAAAACGAGCATGCAAAAAACCCCTTCGTCGCGACGCGGCTTCGGTCCGGAACTAGACCGGGCTTCCTTAAAGGAAGGTTCCGTCAACCTTGACGACCCCTTACCGCGGCGGCGCAAAACCCCTCGAACCGCGGGTTAGGGTTAACAGGCCGTTAGTGGCTGCATTGGGGCGGGGAGCGGGTCTCGGCGCGAAATCAGCCGCTTCAGTCGTATTCCGAGCGCGACGCGAAGGCCTCGGATTTGCGAGGACGCGCCTCGCGCCTCGCGCGGTGAAAATCGATTCCCCAGCTACTGAGGATCGTCGACGCGCGCTGCTTCAGGCGCGCGATCTGCGCCTTGACCGCCTCGCGGTAGGGTTTGACGAGCTCGCGTGCGAACTCGTGCAGCCGCTCGTATTTGCCGTGCAGCCAGACGAACCAGGCAAGCGTCAGCAGCTTCTCTTGCGTCAGATCGTAAATGACGGCGATCAGGGTGACGCCGAACAGCTTCATGAACGCATACATGCAGGCGCCGAGCACGACATGTCCGAGCGCCGCGAACACCACCGCGACCGCGGAGCCCAATTCCATCGCGACGACCGGCACGCCGAACAGCAGCACGGCGAAAACGGCGGGCAGGCGGTTGATGAGGTCCTTGGACGAGCGGCGGATGCGCTGCCATGGGATACGGCGGGCGACCCAGCTGAGCGCCAGCACCGCCTTGTCCCAGACCCAGGTCTCGAACAGGAAGACCAGCGCGAACACCAGGACGAGCGGCCGTGAAATCGGACGGTCGGTTTTCAAGGCTCCAAATCTCCTAACCGCGGCGCCACCGTCACGACCTATGCGCGAAGAACGCGACAATTCAAGGGCCCAGGGTCTTTACAAAACGGAAATGTCGCCAGCTTTGTTTCAAAACACAAGCGGGTTGCTCACAAAAGCAAAAAGGCCCGGAGCTTTCGCTCCGGGCCCGTTTTTGAACCTGCTCTGATATTACCAGGAGCGGGTGACCTCGAAGCGGGCCGCCGCGCCGCTGGCGCTGCCATTGTAGCCAGCGCCGGCCGTCGCAAAGCTGTTCGGACGGTCCGTCTGGGCATTCTGGTAGAGAAGCTCGAGCTCGAAATCGAGGTTCTTGACGGGGTCGTAGTGCGCGACGCCGCCGACAAGCCACGTGGTGGCGTTCGACACCGCCGTGGCGGAGTTCTGGCCGTTCCAGGTAACGCCGCCGACCGAACCTTCGAGCGAAGCGGTGAACTCCGGATTGAAGGTGTGGTCGAATTCAGCCGAAACCGACCAAATGTTCGGCGATTCCCAGGTGTTCGAGACCGCGTTGTAGTAGGTGTCGGCGAGCGGCATCTGCTGGCCGTTGCCGTTGACCGCGCCGTTTTCACCCCACATGCCGTCCGGAAGACCGGAGTACCACGCGGCGTTCTGCGTATAAGAACCGGTGACCAGGATCTGGTCGCCAGCGCCGAACGACGGCAGGTTGAAGCTCAGGCCCGCGTCGACGCCCCAGCCCCAGGTGTTCTGGGTTGCCGCGCCCGCGAGACCCGGCGTGCTGCCGGCAGTGACGTTGACCTGGTGAGCGACGCCCGAAATCTGCGCCGAGCCCCAGCCCTGCGAGATCTTCAGGGCCGCCACGATGTCGGGCCAGCGCATGCCGTTGTAGCTGTAGTTGGTGCTGCCGTACGTTACCCCGGCGAACGTGGCCGTGTTGCTGAGGTCGGAGTAGTTCGTTCCGCCGCCCGAGAAGCCGTTCGTGCCGGCGCTCTGGGCCGCAATGGTCGCCGAGAGCCGCCGCCGAAGGAGGCGGTGTAGGCGAACAGGTCAGGCTGGTTGAAGCCCTTCTGGTCCGGCGAGAAGAAGTTCGCCCAACCCGCGCCGCCGCCGGTGAACGAGTAGAACGACTGCGCCTTACCAGCCGTGATGCCCGCCCAGGTCACGTACGCCAGGTTGATGTAGGCGCCGGTGCCGGTGTTGTCGAAGCCGTTGCCATTTTCAAACTGCATTTCGAGGTGGCCGGCGAGCGGGCCGGCGGCCGTGTTCGACACGACGTCAGCCGCGAAATTCAGGCGGGTGGTGTAACCAAACGCGTTGCGCGAGTTGGTGTTGGGGCCGGCTGACCCGGTATGGCGGTGCCAGCCGGGATCGTGTGAGCGGGGGTGCCGAAGGTGGCCGGGACATGGATCGCCGTGGCGGTTGTGCCCGGCGCCTGGATCGCGGTCGCCAGCATTGTAGGACTGGACATAGCCTTGCGACAGGTTGCCGCCTTCGACCTGGCCGGTGATGTAACCGCTGAGTTTCAGGCAGGTGTCGGAGCCGGGCAGCGTGAAGCCGACGATCGGCTTGCCGTTGACGTTGATGGTGCAGATTTTGACATATTCAGCGGCGGGAGCGCCCTTCTTCGTGGGAAGATCGGCGGCCTGCGCGCTGGCGACGGCGACGATACCGGCCGCCGAACCAAGCAGTAGGCTCTTAATGAGCGTCATTTGTTGACCTCCATGGATACATTTTTGGGAGTTGACCGCTTGCTCGTTTCGGACGGCCCCGAGCTCCCTCTGGCCACCGAGCGATTTCGCGCCCCTCTTCCCGACCCTCGAAACCCTAGGCGTTGGGACTAAATCCCCCTCGTTGCCAAGCCGCCGCAGATTTCTTTGCGACCGGGAAGCTCCCGCTCACGCCACAAAGGATAGTAGTTGGCCGATTTCGCTCAAGGAAAATCCATGATTCGCGCCGCGTTCGACCGATTTTGGTCGCTTTTTGTTGCCGAAATGACACGTTATTACTATAGGCGCATCGTAGGTGTTTAGATTTATTTCTAAAGTTACTTTGAAGGTTTCTCATGAAACATAAGAGCGTTCATTATTTTCAAATATCACCAACAATTGTCACTGATGCTGTTACCAAAGCGGTCCACCGGGGACGGAAGTCCGATGGGAATCAACCCGTTTTGAGCCTGGGCCTGATCCGGCGTCTACGCAGAAGCGCGTTCCAGCGGGCGCTCCGCGGCGGCGACACCCCTTCGCCGCTCGACGTCGCCCTTCAGCCTTCGGCCCGGCCGGCCGCGGCGCGCGATAGGATGTAGCCCGCCTGTCGCACGGAGCGGATGTCGACAGGCGCGCCGGCCTTGCGAAGTTTTATGCGCAGGCGGGAGACGCCGACGTCCAGGGAGCGGGTCGCGGAAGAATAGGCTTCGTTATGCATCGCGCTGAACAAAGCTTCCTTGCTGACGAATTCGGTCGATGTTTTCGCTGAGCTTTCGCAGCATGGTGAGCTCGGTCGCGGTCAGCTCGACATCGCTCTCCCCATTGGGTCCGATCAACGCGCGCGACATCAGATCGACGCGAATGCCGTTGAGATCGAGGATTGTGTTCTGCGCCTCCTGGCCGGCGCACGGCTGCCGATGCGCAATCATATTGCGGACCCGCAAAAACAGTTCTTCGGGCTCTACGGGTTTGACCACGTAACCATCGGCTCCGAGCGAAAGCGCCCGCATCCGATTTTCCGAATCATCCTGCTCGGTCACGACCAGGCAGAGGGAGCCTGAAGTCGCAAATCGACGGGATAAGTCCGAACTCGTCGTCATCCCGGAACGAGAGCGCGAGGGCCGTCACTTCCGGCTTTACCGCCGTCAGCATAGCTATCCCGTCCGCGGCGCCGTGCGCGGTGTAAACGTCAATTCCGCGTTCGGACAGATATTCAGAGAAACTCGCTCGGAGTTGAGCGGAGTGCTCGATCAGAAGCGCCCGGCCCATTTGCTTTGTCCCTCAAAATCAGAATTGCCCGTTGGCCCAGCCCGCGCGTCGCGCCTGATTCCGTTGGGCCCAACCCAGTCGTCGCAGGTCATGGAAAGGAAGGAGTCGCACAGGAAACCCGTCGCACGCCATCCGCCAATAGTATTCACAAAGTCGTGAATGTAACTATCCATGAGATATTTGTAGCGTTCCCGAACCACACTTACTCAAATACCACGGCTTTGAATGTAAAGGCATTAAACTGTTTGTGAACTTTGTGCTTGTCGTCGTAGTGTTGGTGTGTCCCAGGCGCTTTATTGAGCGCAAGTTGTGCGAAACGTAACAAATTATAGTCGATCGGGTGAGGGACAGAGTGTCCTTGCCGCGCCATCAGGGTTCGCCGAAAGATACTTCACAAAGTGCGCCAAGGATGGTCCTGGCGCACGGGAAGCGAATCGACAGGCGTCGCCTTTCGTTTCGGGTGTGCGGCGGCGCCCCATGACAGAAAAAAGGCCCGGAGCTTTCGCTCCGGGCCCGTTTTCTGAACCTGCTCTGATATTACCAGGAGCGGGTAATCTCGAAGCGAGCCGCCGCGCCGTCAGCGTTGCCATTGTAGCCAGCGCCGGCCGTCGTAAAGCTGTTCGGACGGTTGGTCTGGCTGTTCTGGTAGAGAAGCTCGAACTCGAAATCGAGGTTCTTGACGGGGTCGTAGTGCGCGACGCCGCCGACGAGCCAGGACGTGGCGTTCGACACCGCCGTGGCGGAGTTCTGGCCGTTCCAGTTGACGCCGCCAACCGAACCTTCGAGCGAAGCGGTGAACTCCGGATTGAAGGTGTGGTCGAACTCAGCTGAAACCGACCACGCGTGCGGCGCTTCCCAGGTGTTCGAGACCGCGTTGTAGTAGGTGTCGGCGAGCGGCATCTGCTGGCCGTTGCCGTTGACCGCGCCGTTCTCACCCCACATGCCGTCCGGAAGACCGGAGTACCAGGCGGCGTTTTCCGTGTAAGAACCGGTGACCAGGATCTGGTCGCCAGCGCCGAACGACGGCAGGTTGAAGCTCACGCCTGCGTCGACGCCCCAGCCCCAGGTGTTCTGGGTTGCCGCGCCCGCGAGACCCGGCGTGCTGCCGGCGGTGACGTCGACCTGGTGAGCGACGCCCGAAATCTGCGCCGAGCCCCAGCCCTGCGAGATCTTCAGGGTCGCCACGATGTCGGGCCAGCGCATGCCGTTGTAGCTGTAGTTGGTGCTGCCGTACGTTACCCCGCCGACCGTGGCCGAGTTGCTGAGGTCGGAGAAGTTCGTGCCGCCGCCCGAGAAGCCGTTCGAGCCGGCGCTCTGGGCCGCTAAGGTCGCCGAAAAGCCGCCGCCGAAGGAGGCGGTGTAGGCGATCAGGTCAGGCTGGTTGAAGCCCTTCTGGTCCGGCGAGAAGAAGTTCGCCCAACCCGCGCCGCCGCCGGTGAACGAGTAGAACGACTGCGCCTTACCAGCCGTGATGCCCGCCCAGGTGACGTAAGCGAGGTTGATGTAGGCGCCGGTGCCGGTGTTGTCGAAACCGTTGCCGTTTTCAAACTGCATTTCGGCGTGGCCGGCGAGCGGGCCGGCGGCCGTGTTCGACACGATATCAGCCGCGAAATTCAGGCGGGTGGTGTAGCCAAACGCGTTGCGCGAGACGGTGTTGGAGGCCGGCTGACCCGGTATGGCGGTGCCTGCCGGGATCGTGTGAGCGGGGGTGCCGAAGGTGGCCGGGACATGGATCGCCGTGGCGGTTGTGCCCGGCGCCTGGATCGCGTCGCCCGCGGTGTAGGACTGGACATAGCCTTGCGACAGGTTGCCGCCTTCGACCTGGGCGGTGATGTAACCGCTGAGCTTCAGGCAGGTGTCCGAGCCGGGCAGCGTGAAGCCGACGATCGGCTTGCCGTTGACGTTGATGGTGCAGATTTTGACATATTCAGCGGCGGGAGCGCCCTTCTTCGTGGGAAGATCGGCGGCCTGCGCGCTGGCGACGGCGACGATACCGGCCGCCGATCCAAGCAGTAGGCTCTTAATGAGCGTCATTTGTTGACCTCCAGGTACATTGAATCTGAGAATTGGTTGAGCCTCGCCCCCTCGCCGGCGACCCGCTACGCGGCCGAAGTCCGAGGTTTGTTCAGCACCGTCCCCATTCCCGCTTCGGAACTTCCGCTTGTCGGATTTGCCCATCCATGCGGCAGTCCCTCTGCAACCGGACGTATCCGATCACGCTTCGTTGATACGCGCGGTCCGTCACGAAGGAAACATAAAAAGTCGGATTTGCCGTGCCCCCGCCTCATTTGGCCCACCGCTGTGACGCAAATGTCACAAGATCGGCAACGTTCCCGACTGAACCTCTTTACGCTGAGATTTCCGGCAATTGACAGGGAACGGGCACGGTAGCAGAATATTAACGCTCGAGGGGCGCCCGTATGGGCTGAGACGGCGAAAAGAGGCCGAACCCTTTGAACCTGATCCGGGTCATGCCGGCGAAGGGACGATGCGCGGCTTCCGCCCACATCCTTCGCTCGCAACTCCGACGGAGAGCGGAGGAAAGCGCAATGAACACCCACGCCAGGTTGAACACAGCCGCCCCCGAGACGGTTACGACCGGTCCGGTGCAGGGCTCGGCCAAGGTCTATGCCGCGCCGAAGGGACGCCCCGATATCCTGGCGCCGTTCCGCGAAATCCGGCTGAGCGACGCGAAGGAAGCCCCGGTCAGGGTCTATGACGCATCGGGCCCGTACACGGAAGCCGGCTTCAAGGCCGATCTGGCCGCGGGCTTGGCGCCTGTGCGCGAGCGCTGGGTCGCCTCTCGCGGCTACGCGACCATTGCCGGGCGCGAGGTGAAGCCGGAAGACAACGGTCACGTTTCCACCGACCGGCTCGCGCCTCATTGTCCGGCGACCCGCGCATTGAGGGCAGGCGCGCCGGGTCAACTCGTCACTCAATACGAATTCGCAAGAGCCGGAACTCGTCACCGAGGAAATGATTTACGTCGCGCAGCGGGAGAATTTGGCGCGCGAGGCGGCCGTCGAGGGCGGCGCAGCTCGTTTGGCCGATGGCGAATCGTTCGGGGCGGCGATCCCCGACTTCATCACGCCGGAATTCGTTCGGCAGGAGGTGGCGCTGGGCCGCGCCATCATTCCTGCCAACATCAACCACCTTGAGCTTGAGCCGATGGCGATCGGCCGCAATTTTTTGGTCAAGGTCAACGCCAACATCGGCAATTCCGCGGTTTCCTCCGGCGTCGCCGAAGAAGTGGAAAAGATGGTGTGGGCGATCCGCTGGGGCGCCGACACCGTGATGGACCTGTCGACCGGGCGCAACATCCACAATATCCGATCGTGGATAATCCGCAATTCACCCGTGCCGATCGGCACCGTGCCGATCTATCAGGCTTTGGAAAAGGTTGGCGGAGATCCGCTGAAGCTCGACTGGGAGGTGTTCAAGGACACCTTGATCGAGCAGGCCGAGCAGGGGGTGGACTATTTCACCATCCACGCCGGCGTCCGGCTCGCCTACGTGCCGCTGACGGCGAAGCGGGTCACCGGCATCGTGTCGCGCGGCGGCTCGATCATGGCGCGCTGGTGCCTCGCCGGCCATCGCGAATCGTTCCTCTACGAGAGGTTCGGAGACATCTGCGACATCATGCGCAAGTACGACGTCTCGTTCTCGCTCGGCGACGGCTTGCGCCCCGGCTCGATCGCCGACGCCAACGACCGGGCCCAGTTCGCCGAACTCGAGACGCTCGGCGAACTGACCAAGGTCGCCTGGGACAAAGGCTGCCAGGTAATGATCGAGGGCCCCGGCCACGTGCCGATGCACAAGATCAAGGTCAACATGGAAAAGCAGCTTCGCGAATGCGGCGAGGCGCCGTTCTATACGCTTGGCCCGCTCACGACCGACATCGCGCCGGGCTACGACCACATCACCTCCGGCATCGGCGCGGCGATGATCGGCTGGTTCGGCACCGCCATGCTCTGCTACGTGACGCCGAAGGAGCATCTGGGCCTGCCCGACCGCGACGACGTCAAGACCGGCGTCATCACCTATCGCATCGCCGCCCACGCCGCCGATCTCGCCAAGGGGCATCCTGCGGCGCAGATCCGCGACGACGCCGTCAGCCGCGCCCGCTTCGATTTCCGCTGGGATGACCAGTTCAACCTGTCGCTCGACCCTGACACGGCGCGGAAATTCCACGACGAGACGCTGCCCAAGGACAGCCACAAGGTCGCCCATTTCTGCTCGATGTGCGGCCCAAAGTTCTGCTCGATGCAGATCACCCAGGACCTTCGCAAGGAAGCCGAGGCGATGGCCGGCATGGCCGAAAAGTCGCAGGAGTTCTTGGACCAGGGCGGCAAACTCTACGTCGACGCGGCCGAATGATGCGCGCCTGCGTGATCGGCGCGGGCGTCGTCGGCCTCGCCTGCGCGACGGAGCTTGCCGAGCGCGGCGCCGAGGTGACCGTCTTCGAGCGCCGCCATGAGCTTGGCGGCAACGCCTCCTGGCTCGCCGGCGGCATGCTCGCGCCGTTCTGCGAGGGCGAAAGCGCGCCGGAGAGCGTTGTTCTGCGTGGCGCGCAGGCGATCGATTGGTGGGCGAAGCGCGTGAAGGACGTCGTTCGCGCCGGAAGCTTGGTGGTCGCGCCGCCGCGCGATGTCGCCGAGATTGAGCGCTTCGCGGCGCGCACGCGCGGCTACGAGCGAGTCGACGAAGCGCGCATCGCAGAGCTCGAGCCCGACCTTGCCGGTCGATTTCGCAAGGGCCTGTTCTACGCCGGCGAGGGCCATGTCGACCCGCGCCGCGCGCTCGCTGCGCTGGTCGTCGTCGCTCGGGAAACATGGGCGCTAAGCTGCGCTTCGGCGCTGAGGCGGAGGGCGATTTCGATGCGATCGTCGATTGCCGCGGTTACGCGGCGCGGCGCGAACTGCCGGACCTGAGGCCAGTGCGCGGCGAAATGCTGCTCGTGCGCACGGCCGAAGTGCGACTAAGCCGCCCGGTTCGGATGCTGCATCCGCGCATCCCGCTCTACATCGTTCCTCGCGCGAAAAACGTGTTCATGATCGGCGCGACGATGATTGAGAGCGCCGACCCGGGCGGGGTAAGCGTGCGCTCGGCGATCGAACTTTTGAGCGCCGCCTATGCGCTGCATCCGGCGTTCGGCGAGGCAGAGATTCTGGAGATGAGCGCCGACCTGCGCCCGGCCTATCCCGACAACGAGCCGCGCATCGAGGAGCGCAACGGCCGCATCCATGTCAACGGTTTCTATCGCCACGGCTACCTGCTCGCGCCGCATTTCGCGGCGAGGGCGGCGGAGCGGGCGATGGCTATCGCGCGAAACGGCGTCGATGTTACATGTAACTTAAGTCGGTAGGAGATGAGATTTGCCGAAGTCGGTCATTGAGCGCGTGCGCCGCCGCCGCGAGGCGCTTCACGCGCAGGGTTTGCGTCCCGTGCAGATCTGGGCGTTCGACACGCGCGCGCCAGGTTTCACCGAGGAATGCCGGAGGCAGTCGCAGCTCGCCGCGCATGCGGATCTCAAGGATCCCGGGCTCGCAAAATTCCTCGACGCCGCGCTCGCGGACCTCTGGGAATCGTCGGCTTGGGAATGACGCGCGGCGCGCTGGCGCCCATCGCCATTGCCAGCAATTTCGGCAAGCCGCGGCCGGCGCTGGTCATACAATCCGACGTGTTCCCGGATACCGCGACCGTAACGCTGCTGCTGCTGACGAGCGAGTTGCTCGAAATGTCCCTGTTGCGCGTGACCGTGGAGCGGAGCGCCCAGAACGGGCTTCGGCGCCGTTCGCAAATCCAGATGGACAAGGCGATGACGGCCTTTCGATCGAGGACGGGGCAGCCGTTCGGCCGCCTGGAATCCGAGCTGCTGCAGTGAAGTCGAGCGGCGGCTCGCGCTCTTCTTCGGCATAGCCAAGTGAATCGACGGGCGCCCGAGGTCATATGCGAGGGAACTCGCCGCGCGCCGTTCGGCGACGGGTCAAGCGCGTCCGAATTCGAGCGGCTCGGAATTGAGCTGGTGAACCCATGGACGACCTGAGCGCGCCGACCCGGCTAAAGCTGATCGTCAACGGTGAGCCCGCCGAACTCGCCGGGCCGAATCTCGCCGAAGTCCTCGCCGCGCTCGGCTACGAGGACGCGATCGTCGCGACCGCGCTCAATGGCGATTTCGTGCCGGCGCGCAAGCGCGCGGCGACGCCCGTCAAGGCCGGCGACCGCATCGAGATCGTCGCGCCCCGGCAGGGAGGGTGATGTGATCCGAGCCGATTATCTCGCGGCGCCTGCCGACAAGACCCTCCCTCCCCTGCGAAGCGGGGGAGGGCCGGGGTGGGGGCGCTTGCCACGCTTCGTAACCTCAATCAAACCAACCAAACGTCGCGCGCACTCACCCCCACCCTTGCCCTCCCCCGCTTCGCAGGGGAGGGGACGGCCGGCTGACGTGATGTCGCATCGAATTCGGCGGAGGCTGACGTGAACCTCTACAGCTTCAAGCCACGCTCCCGCCTGCTGCTCGGCACCTCGCAATATCCTTCGCCCGCGATCCTCGCCGACGCGGTCAGCGCCAGCGAATGCGAGATCGTCACGGTGTCGCTTCGGCGCGAGGCGGCGCGGTTGCGGGATGGGCAGGATTTCTGGCGGCTGATCCGCGAACTCGGCGTCCGCGTGCTGCCAAATACAGCGGGCTGCCACAGCGTGAAAGAGGCCGTCACTACAGCGGAGATGGCGCGCGAGATTTTCGGCACGAAATGGATCAAGCTCGAAGTGATCGGCGAGGCCGATACGCTCCAGCCTGACGTGTTCGGCCTCGTCGAGGCCGCGCGCGCTTTGTGCGCCGACGGCTTCGAGGTTTTTCCCTACACCACCGAAGATCTGGTTGTTGCGGAAAAGCTCGTCGAGGCCGGATGCCGCGTGCTGATGCCGTGGGGCGCGCCGATCGGCTCCGGCAAGGGGCTCAACAACGTGTTTGGCCTCAGAGCGCTGCGCGCTCATTTCCCGGACATTCCGCTCATCATCGATGCCGGCATCGGCCTGCCCTCGCATGCCGCGGCCGCGATGGAGCTCGGCTACGACGCGATCCTCCTCAACACCGCGATCGCCAAGGCCGGTGACCCCATCGCGATGGCGAAAGCCTTCGCTCTCGCGGTCGACGCGGGGCGGCTTGCCTATGAGGCGCGGCCGATGGAGCCGCGCGACATGGCGGCGCCCTCGACGCCGGTGCTCGGCCGGGCGAACCTGTCTTGAAGCTCGATCCCTTCTACCCGATCGTCGACAGCGCCGACTGGGTCGCGCGGCTGACAGGCGCCGGCGCGCGTCTCATCCAGTTGCGCCTCAAAGATCGCTCGGAGACTGAGGTCGAGCGCGAGGCGCGCGAGGCTCTGACTGCCTGCGAGCGCGCCGGCGCCGTGCTCGTCGTCAACGATTACTGGCGGATCGCGATGCGGATCGGCGCGCCGTTCGTGCATCTCGGCCAGGAAGACCTGGATGGCGCCGACATAGCCGCGATTCGCGCGAGCGGCGTGAAGCTCGGCGTCAGCACGCATGACGACCCCGAACTCGCGCGCGCGCTCGCGCTGCAGCCTGACTATATCGCGCTCGGGCCGATCTATCCGACGATCCTGAAGGCGATGCGATTTGGTCCGCAGGGTCTGGAAAAAATCGGCGAGTGGAAGCGGCGCGTCGGCGCGATTCCACTTTGCGCGATCGGCGGCCTCAATGTGGAGCGTGGTAAAGCCTGTCTCGCCGCCGGCGCGGACCTCGTTTCCGTTGTCACCGACATTACGCTCAACGCCGACCCGGAAGGCCGCACGCGCGAATGGGTCGCGGCGACCCGGCCGTGACGGGTCGTCCGATCGCGCTGACGATCGCGGGCTCGGATTCCGGCGGCGGCGCCGGCATCCAGGCGGACCTGAAAACTTTCGCCGCGCATGGGGTATATGGCGCGAGCGTCATCACCGCCATCACCGCGCAGAACACCGAGCGGGTCAGCGCGGTTCATCTCGCGCCGCCCGAGATCGTGCTCAAACAGATCGAAGCGGTGTTCGAGGATTTCGACGTCGGCGCGGTCAAGATCGGCATGCTCGGCTCGGCGGAAATCGCTGGCGTCGTCGCGGCGGCGCTCAGGAGATTTTCTCCGCCGTTCGTGGTGCTCGACCCCGTTCTCGCGGCCTCCACTGGCGGCGCTCTGTCGCGCGGGGGACTCATCGCGATCGTTGATGAAAGAGCTTGCGCCGCTCGTTGATTGTCTGACTCCCAATCTCCACGAGGCAGGCGCGCTGCTCGGCGTCGAACCGGCGAAGGACGAAGAGGAAATGCTGAGGCAGGGCAGCGCGCTCCTCTCGCGCGGTCCGCGCGCGGTCCTCATGAAAGGCGGACATCTGGAAGGCGAGGCGGTCGACATTTTGGTGACGGCGTCGGAAACGCATCGCTTCGCGGCCCCGCGCATCGACACGCCTAACACGCACGGCACCGGCTGCACCTTGTCGAGCGCGATCGCGGCGGCGATTGTGCAGGGCCGTGATCTTGTCACGGCCGTGGCGGAAGCGAAAGCTTTTACGCGCCAGGCGCTGCTCGCCGCGCGCACGGAAAAGATAGGGCGGGGCGCGGGGCCATTGGTCCAACTGCCGCTCAATTGGCTTCCGAGCAGAAAGCATCACGGCTCCCCCTCATCCGGCGCTGCGCGCCACCTTCTCCCGTGAACGGGAGAAGGGATTTGCGGCGCCTTCGAGCCCCCTCTCCCGCTTGCGGGAGAGGGTTGGGGTGAGGGCGGTTCCCGTCGACCGACAGACACGCTAAGATCCTCCCATTATGCTGACCATCAAGAACGATCAGGCCGATGTTTTCGTGCGTTCGCCGCCGCTCGACATCAGGGCTTTCCTGCTGCTGGGCGAAGACGAAGGGCTTGTTTCGGAGCGCTCGCAGCAACTGACGAAAACGCTCGCCGAGCGCGCCGGGGCGGATGCGGCGGTCACCCGCATCGATGGCGACCGCATCGCCGCCGATCCCGACGCCTATGTGTCGGACCTCTACGGCGTCTCGCTGTTCGGCGGCACGCGCATTCTCGTCATCAGACAGGGCGGGCGCGACATCACCGGCGCGTTGGCGCCGCTGCTGGGCTCGCCCTCTGACGATGTCTTCCTCATCATCGAGGCTGCGAACCTGCGCAAGGACCGCGACGCCGCGCTACGCGCCGCGTTTGGCGCGGCCAAGCAGACGGCGATAATCGTCGGCGCCCCCGAGGACCGGGCGTCTCATAGCAGGCTGATCGAGGACGAGGCGCGCGCGCGCAACGTTGAAGTTTCCGAAGAGGCGCGCGCGGCGCTCCTCGACCTGCTTGGGCCCGACCGGCTCATCAACCGCCACGAACTCGAAAAGCTTTTCCTCTACACGATGGGCGCGGCGAGAGTCGGCGATGAGGACGTGAAGGCGATCGTCGCGGGACAGGACCCCTCGGAACTCGACCAGGCCCTCGACCGGCTGCTCTCAGGTGAAGCGAAGTCGCTCGGCGACGTCGCCGCCAATCCCAACGATCTCGCTGACAAGCACTATCAACTCGTGCGGCGCCTGATGATCGTGATGTCGGTCGCCGAGGAGATGGCCCGCAGCCAGTCGTTCCCGCAGGCCTTGCGGGAGTCCGGAGCCCGCGTGCCCTACGACATGCAGGCCGCGCTGCAGAAGCACGCGGCGCGGTTCAACGGCGGCGGCCTGCGACGGCTGACGCCCGCCTTGTTCAGATTCCTCGTGCGCTCGCGTCAGCACACGCGCCTCTCGGGCATTCTGCTCGGAACGATTCCTGTGGAATATTTCAACGTCTGCGCGAGGATGACGTCTAGCGCCCCCATCCGGCTTGACGGGCGGTTAACGGACTATTAACCCTAATTGCGTATAGATTCCATAGTGATGGGATCACCTAACGTAAGCTGTTTGTCGCGTTGTGGTCCCACGACAATGGACGATCGCGATGTCCGACGACTTTCCAAATTCCGGCCTGGCCGGCCTGCTCGAATGGGCGGGTCCTGTGATCTACGACAGGCTCTGCTTCGCTTATGAAGCCCGCCTCACCGACCGCTTCGCGGCCATGTCTCTGGCGCGGACGCATGCTCGCGTCTGGCGCGCATTGCTGTCCTCGGAAATGGCGACGTTCGAATCGTTGCGCATGGAGCTCGCCTTCCAGCTTGTACAGCACGGGCTGACCCTCGACCACCTCGCCGAGGCTGATTACGAGACGATGAACGAGCTGCTCGAAATCGTCATCGCCCGCTTCCGCGGCTCGCCAAAGATTTCGCGCAACTACCATCTCGCGCTTATGCAGCTCGCCGCCCATATCGCGCCGCCCGCCCAGGCGGCGTAAGCAAAGACCGCCCAGTCGTTGCGAGCGGAGCGAAGCAATCCATGCTGAAGCGACGCACGATTTCCTAGACAGAGCACGCGTCGCGGAGAGTTGGATGGCTCCGCTGCGTTCGCAATGACGTGCTTCGCTGCGCTCGCCATGACGATCAAAAACGCTGAGCGCGCCCGCCTACATCGGGCCCATCGGCCGGATCGCCATCACTTGAATCGAGGATTGCGGAATCCCGAGGTGAGGGTGGGTCTCGAAGGCTTTCGTGGCCGCCTCGTGGCTCTCCGCCTCGACGATCGAATATAGCATGATGTCATTTTTGATGTCGGAAACGCCATTTGACGTAACGACCTTTGTCTGGCCGCCTGCCTCGGTGCTGACGATCATCTTCGCATGATCGCCCATCCATTTCATCCAGTCGCCGCGCATCTTCTGCTCGGCTTCTTCTCGAACCTTCGGATCTGTCTTCGACCAGTCCTCGATAACTTTTGCCGGCGCGAGAAACAGGACGAGAAACTTCTTAGAATTCGCTCACGGGCGCTCCTCCTTGTCGAGCTGCGGCTTATAGGCGCAACGCCATTCTAGCAGAATCCGTTCCTCTGTCGCCTCACAGCATCTCCCTCAAACCCTTGCCCCGCAGCACGCGATAAAGAGGCCTCGGGCGGAAGCGTTCGGCGTTGGGGCCGACCGCCTGCAATTCGTCGAGCATGGCGCGCGTGATGTTCGGCAGATCGAGCGCATGCGTGTCCTCGATGGCGATCCAGTCGAGCTCGACGAGTTCGGCGCTCGGGCCGACGACGCCCTTCGTTTCGTGGGCGATCAGCGAACTGTCAGCGACGAAGAAGCGGGCGTCGAAACGGCGCGGGCGGGCGGGCGGGGTGATGGCGCGGCCGAGAAAATCGAGGCCCTCGAGCGTCGGGAATACGCCGGTGGCGGCAAAGGCGCGCCACTCCGCGTTCGGCGGGTTCTCGGGCGCGCCGAACTCGGTCACGCCGAGCGCGAGCCCGGTCTCCTCGAACGTCTCGCGGATCGCCGCCAGCGCGAGGCCGCGCGCATAGTCCGGCGACACGCCGTTCGCGCGCACGAGCAGCTTCTGCTCCACCGCTTCGTCGAGCGCGCCCACGACGTTCATCTTGCGGTCGGCGGGTTCGACGGCGCCGCCGGGAAAGACGAACTTGCCGGGCATGAATTTCTGCCGCTCGTTGCGCTTGCCCATCAGCACGCGAAGCCGTCCGCCGGAGCGGTCGCAGATGATGAGCGTCGCCGCGTCGCGCGGCTTCAGCGCCTTGGCCGCCCGGGGCGAGGATGCAGGGATCGAGGGCAGCGACATAGGGGTCGTCCAAACTTTTGCGGGTCGCTTCTACGACGCTACGCAAAAGGCGCCTACGGTTGATTTCTGCTCAAGCCTTCAGCCTTGTGAGCCTCGGCCGCCAGACGCCGAATACGACATTGACCGTCGAGACCACGAGCAGAACCCACAGGGTCGCGGAAACGCCGTCAAAGGCGCCGGCAAGCGTCGCGGCGTCGACCTTGCCCGCGAGCGCATCAGCGCTGTCCGCCGCCCCCTGCTGGATCGGCGCCAGCGCGTGCAGGCCGCCCATGAACACGAGTATGCCGGTCGCGGCCTTGATCCACGCCCAGCCGGCATTGTGAAAGGCGCGGTTGACCGCGATCGAAAGCAGTCCCGCCGTTATCGTCAGCGCGAGCGAAGGCAGCAGGATCCAGGTCGCGATCTTTCCCATCGCGCCGCAGACGAAGGCGTATTCGGATAGCGAGGTCGGCGGCGGCGCGACGCCGAGCAGGATCACCAGCGCGGCGATCGCGCCCATGAATCCAATCGACCCCATCTCGTGGAGGAATTTGAGCAGGCGGCGCACGGCGTCTCGGCGAGGTTTTACGTCAGACTAGCGCGTCCGACGGGCGCGGGGTAGGCGACCGCTTCCCTACTGCCATTCCACCACAGCGCCCGGCGGATCGGCGCGAAACTCACGGGGTCGAGCCCCGCCTTTTCAAGCGCAACGGCAAGCCGTTCGCGGGGCTCGTCGTAGGGCTCGTCAGTCAGGCGGAACGTGCCCCAATGGCAGGCGAACGCGAAGTCGGCGCTCAGATGCTGGAAGATGCGCACCGCTTCGTCGGGGTCGCAGTGCTGGTAGCCCATGAACCAGCGCGGCGCATAGGCGCCGATCGGCAGCGATGGCGAGCCGGAAGCGCGCCGTGCTTTGCGCCGAGCTGTTCGAACAGCGAGCCGTCGCCGTAGCCGGTGTCGCCGGCGAAATAGATCTTTCGGCTCGGCCCCTCGATCACGAACGAGGCCCAAAGCGCCATGCGCCGGTCGCTGCGTCCGCGCGCCGACCAGTGCAGCGCCGGCTCGAAATGCATTTTCAGCGGCCCGACGCGCACGACCTCGCCCCAGTCATAGGCCGCGCGTCGCATCATGCGGTCGGCGCGCTTCAGGATCGTGTCGTTGCCGAGCGGCGTCAGCACGGGCGACGGCCGTGACTTGGCGAGCTGTCGCAGCGTCGCGAGGTCCATGTGGTCGTAATGGTTGTGCGAGACCAGCATGGCGTCGAGCGGCGGCAGTTCGTCGAGCGCGAGCGCGGGCGGTGTGACGCGGCGCGGCCCGAGCCCGGCTGGGCCAGCGCGCTCGGACCAGACGGGATCGATCAGCAGGTTGACGCCTTCGGTCTGTAGAAGAAAGCTCGAATGGCCGATGAAGGTCAGACGGATGGCTGGCCCTTCGACGCGCGGCGGCGGAGGCGCGGCGCGTTGAGACAAGCCTGCCGTCGGCCACGGGAGGCGCGTGCGCCGCGCGCCCCACAGCATTTTGGCGACGTCGCCGAGCGTCTTGTCGGGCGGTCCGCCCTCCAGAAAAAAGCGCAAGCCGTCGAAATGGTCGGACCGCGGTCCGGCGTAATAGGGATTCTTGCTCATGAGAGGTGGGTTCAGATGAAATCTGGCTCTTGTAAAGCCATCGTTGCCGCCACCACGAACCTCATGCTGAGCTTGTCGAAGCATCCTCCAGCCTGGCCGGAGCGCCGTGCAGCGCACCGGTTCGCTGGCATCGGCCGCAGCTCTGACGGCGCCATGCTTCGACGGGCTCAGCATGAGGGACGCGGCGTGGCGGAAGGCCAAACTCAGCGGAATGAGATTCCGTCACGCCGCCGAACCGCATCATGCTGAAGTTATCGTTGATCAACAATCAAGGCTCCAAAAGCCCGAATTCCTTTTCCGGGCCGCCGAACCCGTGCATGCGCATTGCCCACTGATAGGCGACGAGCGCGCCTTTTATGCGCGGCAGCAGCAGCAGCGAGGACGCGATCGCGACGAGCGACCACAACACGCCGATCATCGCCATGTTCATCGTCGGGAACAGCTCGTCCTCGAACAGCACGCCGGCGATGGTGAAATGGCCGACGAGCAGGATCGTCAGATAGGCGGGCGCGTCGTCGGCGCGCTGGTGGATCAGTTCCTCGCCGCAGACCGGGCAGGCGTCGGCGACCTTCAGATAGGCGCGGAACATGTTGCCTTCGCCGCAGCGCGGGCATTTGCCCATCAGGCCTCGACGAAGCGCCGGCCGCAGCGGGCGGTCGGATGCGACGCTTACGCGCGCCGGATTGGCATAAGTCTCAGTCATCGCCGTCGCTCCCGATGTTTGCGTCCCGATCCGCCGCGCGAAAGCATCTCGAAGCGCAGCGCGCCCGCGAACGGCGCCGCTTCGATCAGTCTCACATCGACGCTGTCGCCGAGCCGAAATGTCTCGCCGGTGCGCGTTCCAACCAGCGCGCGCTTGGCTTCCTCGAAGCGGAAATAGTCCGCGCCGAGGCTGCGCGGCCGGAATGAAGCCGTCGGCGCCGGTGTCGGCGAGTTTTACGAACAGCCCGACCTTGGTGACGCCGGCGATGCGGGCCTTGAAGGTCGCGCCGATGCGCGAGGCGAGGTGGGCCGCGACCAGACGATCCTGCGTGTCGCGCTCGGCCGCCATCGCCCGCCGCTCCGCGCCTGAAATGCGCTCCGCGATGTCGGCGAGTTCATGCACGCCCTCCTGCATGCCGCCCGGCCCGAGGTTCAACGCGCGGATCAGGGCGCGATGCACGATGAGATCGGCGTAGCGGCGGATCGGCGAGGTGAAATGCGCGTAGCGACGCAGGTTGAGGCCGAAATGGCCGTAATTTTCGTGCGTGTATTCGGCTTGCGATTGGGCGCGTAAAACCACTTCGTTGACGAGCGCCTCGGCCGGTTCGCCGCGAATGTTTTTGAGCACGCGGTTGAAATGGGCGGGCCGCATGTGCTCGCCCTTGGCGAGTTTTACGCCGAGCGTCGAAAGAAACTCGCCGAGCGCGCTGAGCTTTTCCTCCGAGGGCGCGTCATGGGCGCGATAGATCAGCGGATGCAACTGCGCTTCCAGCGTCTCGGCGGCCGCGACATTGGCGAGGATCATGAATTCTTCGATCAGCCGGTGCGCATCGAGCCGCTCGGGCCAGCGCACGCCTTTCAGCCGGCCGTCCTCGTCGAGGATCAGCTTGCGCTCGGGCAGGTCGAGGTCGAGCGGGTCGCGCAGGCCGCGCTCGTGTTTAAGCGCGGCGTACGCCGCCCAGAGCGGCTTCAGCACGGGTTCGACGAGCGGGGAAGTAATTTCATCGGCGCGGCCGTCGATCGCCGCCTGCGCCTGCTCGTAGGCGAGCTTCGCCGCCGAGCGCATCATGATGCGGTGGAACGTGTGGCGCTTCTTGCGGCCGTCGGCCGAGACGATCATGCGCACTGCGAGCGCCGGCCGGTCCTCGTTCGCGCGCAGCGAGCAGAGATCGTTGGAGATGCGCTCCGGCAGCATCGGCACGACGCGGTCAGGGAAATAGACGGAATTGCCGCGCTCCAGCGCCTCCTTGTCGAGGGCGGAGCCGTGCCGGACGTAATAGGCGACGTCGGCGATCGCGACCGTCAGCACGAAGCCGCCGGGATTGCCGGGGTCGTCGTCGAAGGCGGCATAAACCGCGTCGTCGTGATCCTTCGCGTCGGCGGGGTCGATGGTGACGAGCGGCAGCTTGCGCCAGTCCTCGCGCGATTCCATCGAGGCGGGCTTCGCCGCTTCCGCCTCCGCGAGCGCGGCCTGCGAGAAGACGTGCGGGATGTCATGCGCGGCGAGCGCGATCATCGAGACTGCGCGCTCGGTGTCCACTTTTCCGAGCCGTTCGACGACCCGCGCGGACGGCAAGCCAAAGCCGCCCTCGCGTAAAATCTCGAGGGCGACGAGATCGCCCTCCTTGGCGCCGCCGGAGAGGCCGACGGGAATGAACATCTCGCGCCCGGAGGCGCGCTTCTCGATCGGCAGCACCCGGCCGGCGCCCGTCTCGAGCTCGCGGTAGACGCCGAGCGCGCGGGCGCGGGCCCGGTCGAGGAGCTTGAGTACCCGACCGGAATAGGGGGGCTGGCGGCCGTGCGCGGCAGGATCGAACTCGACCCGCATCAGCACACGCGCCCCGACGCTGGGGGCCGGGCCGGTCGGGCGCTTCGATTTCGCCTGGCGCACATTTATGCGCGGCGGCTCGCCCTCCTCTTTCCAGTCGACGGGCTTCGCGACGAGGTCGCCGTCGCGGTCGCGTTCGACGATCTCGGCGACCACCATTGCCGGCAGGCGGCCCTGGCGATGCAGGACTTTGCGGCCGCGCACGATTGCGCCGTCGTTTTCGAGATCCTTGAGCAAAACCTTGAGCGCGCTTCGGTTCTCACCTTTTACGCGGAAAGCGCGCGCGATCTCGCGCTTGGTGATGCGCGCCGGCGGTTCGGCGCCGTTCGGCGCGGCCTCCCCGGAGAGATAGGCGAGCAAGGTTTCCCGCGAAGGCAATTCGTCGGGCGCGGGTTTCGCATGGGAGCTTTTGAGGGTCTTGGCCAATTCGATATGACTTTTCCGCGCCTATCTAGTCGCGCGGCGCTCCGGCGGCAAGGGCGGCGCGTCGACGGCCGGCAATTCGAACGCCGTCGCGGGTACGCCCCTGGGATATTCGGCCGCGCCGAATCCTCATACAGACAGTCGCTGATCGTCAAATAACAGATGACAATACGCGTTCGCCCCGCTATGCGTGTCTGTTGCAAGCAATTTTTCATCACTTGCGTTTGTCGTACTGATTGCCATTGTCACAAGTTGTCAATTGAACCTGTTGTCCTGATCCGAAGGCATTGTTGGCCGGACAACAGGCGGTTGAACTCTCAACAAGACCTTCGGACTCCTGCGCTGCATTGGCGATCAGGCCGTCTGGGTTATCTCATTTGAAGTTGCGAGAGCCTCTCGGGGCCCTTCCGCAAGGAGGACAATCATGCCTGAAGCTTCCTATCAGATCAAAGGCTCAGTCCCTCGTCATCACCATCAACTGCTCGGCCCCTGCGATGCAAGCGACCACATCGAGTTCACCGTTAAGCTCAAGCGCAAGTCGGAAGATGGCCTTCCCACGCTCGACGAATTCATCGCGGGAAAACGCGCCGTCGGCCTGACGCGAAAGTCGCTCGAAGAAAAGAACGGCGCTTCCGAGGACGCCGCCGACGCGGTCAGAGCCTGGGCGCGCCAGCAGGGCCTGTCTGTCGCCGCTGTCGATCTCGGAAAACGCGACATGCGGATCGTCGGCACGATCGCGGCGGTCGAAAAGGCCTTCCAGATCCATTTGCAAAAATACCGGCACATGCGGCTCAACGTCGATTTCCGCTGCCCGGACAAGGACGTGAGCGTGCCGGAAAGCCTTTCCAAATATGTGATGGGCGTCATAGGCCTGAACGACATGCCGGTTGTCGTCCGCAACGGCGCGAGGGTCGCCCGCAATCCGCAATCGGCTGACCCGAAGACGCTTTATCCTGGCTCGTTCTATCCTAACGAAGTCGCAAAACTCTACGGTTTTCCGCAGGCCCAGGGCAAGGGACAGCGCGTCGCGATCCTGGAATTCGGCGGCGGCTTCAATCAGAACACGCTCGCCAATTATTTCAGCAAGCATATTGGTCTCGCCGCAACGCCGACCGTCAATCCGGTCTCGGTGCTGGGCACGCAGATGAACATCAACGATGGCGCGACCGGCGAAGTCTATCTCGACATCGAAGTCGTCGGCGCCATGGCGCCGCAGGCGACGATCGACGTCTTCTTCGCGCCCTGGACCGGACGAGGCTATCTCGCCGCGATCGAGCAGGCGGTGCACAACGACGACTACGCCGCCGTGTCGATCAGCTACGGGATCGACGAGGACCTGCAGGGCGACTCCGCCAATCCCGGCTGGCCGGCGCTCAACCAGCTCGTCGACGAAGCTTTCCGCGAGGCCGCCGCGCTCGGCGTTCCCTTGTTTGTTTCCTCCGGCGACCAGGGTTCGAGCTGCCTGCGCGGGCAATTGCAGAACGGCGAGGAGATAACCCTCTACGCGCCGGACGCGCATGTATCCTATCCCGTGCAGCAGCCCCTATGCGACCGCCGTCGGCGGCACGCTGTTGTTCGCGCAGAACGGCGCCATCAAGAACGAAGTGATCTGGAACGAGCTCGGCGCCCTCATCCAGAAGAAATATTACCTCGGCGGCGCGACCGGAGGCGGCGTCAGCGATCGCTATCCGGCGCCGAGCTATCAGACCGGCGCCGGGGTCAAGCTGACTTCCGCCAATCCGCCGAACAAGGCGGGCCGCTGCGTGCCGGACGTCGCGGGCAATGCGGGCGTCGCCAGCGGTTATCTGGTCTCCCAGCCGCCGGGGTCGCAAGTTTCGATCGCGCCCGTTGGGGGGACCAGCGCGGCGGCGCCAATGTGGGCCGCGCTGACGGCCTGCGTGCGCGAGGCGCTGACCACGGCGAACGGCGCTGCGCCGGCCGCCTTCTTCTTCAACGATTTCGTCTACGCGAACGGCAAGTCGGGCGCCTTCCGGACGGTGGGAGGCGGCATAGGCGTAACCTACAACAACCAAGGCCAGGAAGTGCTCGGCGCGGTGACCGTGGTCGGCGACAACATCTCGACCGAGGTCAAAGGCTACAGCGGCGCGAATGGATATAATCTCTGCTGCGGCTGGGGCGCGCCGAACGGTCAGGCCCTGCTCAACGCGCTGAGCGCGTGGCTGAAAACGCAGCCGAAAGCGCCCGCCGCCAGCGCGTAAGCCCTCCGATCCCCCGCTCGCGGGGGAGGGTGGCGGCGGAGAACCCCTCTCCCAAAGGGAGAGGGGCAGGGGTGAGGGAACCCCCCTGGCGGCCGATCACGCAAACCCTCACCCCCGGCCCCTCTCCCGGACGGGAGAGGGGAGAATGTAGCGAATTCATGGCGCGGCTCCAACCATCTTGTAGCCCAGGCCGCGCCAGATCACTTCGTATCGGCAATCCGCCAGAACTCGCGCCCCGATCGCGGCGATGTCGATGTCGCGATGGCTTTCGACGAGCGCGGCGAAAGCGTCGCCCATGCCCATCACCCGCGAGGCGATCCAGCGGTCGAGCGCAGGCGCGCCCAATCGATGGCCGATGCTGAGGAAGTCGGGCATTTCGTCTGCTATGACGATCGGCGCGCCGCGTTTCGCGACGCGAACCATTTCGCGAAGCGCCCGCTCGGGATCGTCGAAATGGTTGAAGCCGCCGTTGCTGAGCACGGCGTCGAACTCTCCGTCACGAAACGGCAGGCGCTCGGCTTCTCCGAGCACGAGGCTCAGATCGCGCCCGGCGTTGCGCCGGCGGCAGGCGTTGAGTTGGGCCTCGGAGACATCGAGCCCGACGATCGACCAGTCCCCGGGCAGCCAACGCGTGTAATGACCGTCGCCGACGGCGACGTCGAGCAGTCGCACGCCCGCCGCCTTCGGCAGATGTCTCAACACGACCGCTCTCGCGCGTTTCTGGCCGCCGTTGAGCAGCCAGAACAGGCCGTCCCACAGTTTGAGCCTCGGCCAAAACCGGCTGTTATAGAAATCCGCGGCGATCTGGTTGTCGCCGCTCATCACGTCGCGCGCGACCACGATGCCGTCCCGCACGGGAAGAAACGCGCCGCAGCCTTCGTCGGCGCAGGCAAAACCTCCGACGCTGCGATGAAGCGCGCCGAAACAGTAGGGACAGCGCAGGCCGTGGAATTCCGGGCGCAAAACCCTCGCCGACGGTCGAACCAACGGCCGGCGTGTTGTTTGGCGGGCGATACGCGCGTCCGCGCAGCAGAGCGGAAAAGGATGATTCTGCAAGTTCTGTGTCGTTCATCATCTTGATGCCTTCCGGGGCTAGACCCAGCGCGAGGCTGATGAGAACAAACATAGAACAAAACAGGCGGCAACCGCCACTCAATTGAAGCGGTCGCCTTCAGGCACGGTTAATTGGATGCGGGAAACAGCCGCCGGGCGCGACGGGGAGGGAACATGCGAATGATCCTGCGGATTTCCGGCGCGGCCGCCTCCTTGCCGTCGTAGCCGGCGGGATCGGAACCTTTGAGCGCCATCGGCGAAATCAGTCCGGTCGCCAGCGCCGTGGACGCGGCGTGAGTGACATTGTCGCAATCGAGCTTGCGCCTCGCGCCCTCGAGGTGAGACCTTGCGGTCGCATAGGAGATCCCCATGATCTCGCCGATTTCAGCGGCGGTCTTGCCGCGCGCCGCCCAGCTCAACGCCTGATGCTCACGGTTCGACAGGTCGATCTTCCTCGACGGGAGTTTCGAGTTGCGCGCGGCGGCCGCCTCGATCAGGCAGGCGACGATTTCGAGCTTCGCCATATTGCACTTCTTGTAGGCGTGCCACTCGCCATCCGGCAGGTCGCTGTTGAATGAGACCATCGCATAGGCGGTGGGCGTCAAGGGCACGGGAATCGTCAGGCCGTTGCGGCCCACCCCGTGCGCGATCGCGTCGGCGAGAAACTCCGTCGATCGGGTCGAGTGCTCCTGAACCGCGCGCCAATCGAAAGTCGTGGGTCCTTTGCGGCAGGCGGAGAAGACAGAGTCGATGTCCGCATAGCCGCGCGCCACGTAGCGCAACTGCCAGGATTGCGGATAAGTAGCGAAGACGGAAGCGAGCGCGGCGTCGGCGCCCTTGTGATTGTCGAAGCGGGTGAAGACGAGATGTTTGAGCCCGAGCAGCGGCGTGATTTCGCCAAGCAGGCTGGTGAGGTTTCCAGGGCTTTGGCCCCGTATCAGTCCGGAAAGAAGCCCGCAGGTCGTCGCGAAGCCGCTGGCGAGATCGTCGGAGGAAAGCGCGCTGATTGTCAATTGCTGACGCCATCTGATTGACGCAACAACATTGCCGCCAAGCAGCGCCCGGAGCGGACCCGCGCCAGACAAATCCCGGTCCATCAAGGACGGTCGTGTTTGAACACGCCGTTCCTCGACAAGGCCGGCTGAGCCTTTTGTGAATGCGCTCTGGATTGGATGTCGGAATGTTGATTGCTTATGCCCAGGCGGAGCCTAACCGGCCTCTTGCCTGACGCAAGGGCAGGGCGCCTTGCGTTACATCAGCGACGATCGGCCGCGTCAGACCTCATTCGCTTGTAAATCAACGGCTTTCGGTGATCACGCGACATAGACGCCGGCGCTGCGCTCGCTGGGTGAAGTAACATGTTCCAACGTTTCGGGCGCCAGCACCGATGAGCTTATCCCAAGGTTCTCCTGCAGCTTCATCAGGAAGGATGCGTCAAACAGGCCGGCGTAACTCATCGCCTTGCCGACGCGCTGCGGGGTTCCGATGATTCGTGGTTCGCAACCCGCGGTCCTGAGTATGCGCAACATGCGGGCGTCGAAGACGGAAACGATCCGCGTCAGCCCCGCGGCGACCGCGACCTCGCCGACGCCGAGCAGCAGTTCGCAAAGCGCATAGTTCAACCAGGCCTTGGTGCGCTCCGACGTATTATCGCGGATGGCGACGCTGATCCTGGAGCTTTCCCATGTGCCGGGGTCGCAGATAGGCTCGTGGCCGCCCAGCAATTGCGGAAACACGTCCCTCAGCATGTTCGGCCCGGTGGTCTTCAGCAGCCGGAGCGAGCCCCAGTATTCGCCGCTGTCGGGATCGACGGAGACGAGATAGAGCGGGTCGAATTCGTCGAAACGATCCTTTTCGTAGCCACTCTCGACCACGACGTCCCACCCGAGCCGTTCATAAAACGTCTCCGCCCGGCTGCGGAACATCGCGTCGATGTCTTCGGGGTAGCGATGGGACAGCGATCCCGGAATGAGGCGGATCATGACTGGCTCCTCTGCCGATTAGAATGTTCCCTATTTGTTCTAGTATTGGGATCGGCAGAAATTCGGCAACAGATTTTCGGAAAATGTGAATATAAAGGTTAATCGGATTCCCCTCCCGCGCTTGCGGGAGGGGTAGGGAGGGGGCCGCAACACCCTGAAAACGAAGTGGGTTTCGCCCCTGACCCGGACCCTCGCCCGCAAGCGGGCAAGGGGGCCAAACCTCCTAGATCAACCGTAGCCCTCGCATGGAGGCGTGCCCTTCGCGCGCGATGATGATGTGGTCGCGCAGCGAAATGGCGAGCGGGCCGGCTATGGCGATGATGTCGTGAGTGAGCCTTATGTCCCGCGCGGAAGGCATCGGATCGCCGGAGGGATGATTGTGCGCGAGGATGATGGCGCTGGCCGAGAGTTCGAGCACGCGTCTGATGACTTCGCGCGGGTAGAGCGGCACGTGATCGACCGTGCCGACGCCCTGCACCTCATCGGCGATCAGACCGTTCTTCTTGTCGAGGAACAGCACGCGGCAAATTTCGCGCGGTTCGAACGCCATCGCCGCGCGGCAATACTCGACCGCTTCCTTGAGCGATCCCAGCGGCAGGCGCTTCTTCATCGTCTCCCTGGTGAAGCGTTGCACGGCGGCGGCGACGAACTTGAATTCGCCGATCGCCTGGGAAGTCATGCCCTCGACTTCCGTCAGCCGCGTCGGGGGCGCCGCGATCGCGTCGGCGAACGATCCGAAACGCGTCATCATCGCCTTCGCGAGGCGCCGGCTCTCTCTTCGAGACAGGAACTCGATTGAGAACGAATTCCAGCATGTCCTGATCCGCCAGCGCTTCTCCCGCGCTGTCCAGCCCGCTCGCCGGGAAAAACGGCCTTCGCGATATGTAGGACATCGACGCCCATCAGCTTCGAAGGGCGCGCACGCGCCCTCGCCAGGAAGGGCAGCGCCTCGGCGAAGTCCTTGGTCTGTCTCGCGAATCGCTGCTTTCCCAACTATTCTTTACGTTGCGTTAATAGACAATCTCACAAATTTGGGGATGAACAGATAGGGAACGAGGCGAGCCGAGCGCTCACGCCAGCAGTTTTTGCACCCAATCTGCGACGGCATCGCCGCTCCCCATGTCTGGCCGAACAAGCCCGTCGATCATGAAGGTCGGGGAGACGTGGATGCCGTTCTGGCGCGCATATTTGCAGTGCCATTTGATCTCTTTGTCGAGATCGGGAATGGCGAAGGCTTCCGCGAGCTTCAGGCCGCTGTAGCCTTCGAGGCGTTTGAGTATGTCATTCGGCGTCGCATCCATGTTGGGGCCGCCGGCGTGGCGCTCGAACTCGAATTCTTCTCGATGCGCAGCGATCGCCTTCAGCGCGGTCTTTGCCGCTTCCTTGCCGGCGGGCAGGGTCGCGGCGGCGATCACCGCGCGGGTGACGACGCCCGAATACATGTGCCAGGGCTGCGATTGCAGGCGGATCTTGATGGTCGCCTTGTCCGGTCCCGCGAGCGCCAAGGCTTCGTCGAGCTTGCCGAGCGCGCGGCAGGAAAAGGGACAGGTCGGCTCCAAAAACACTTCGAAAACGCGCGGACCATGACCCCAGACGAGGGGGTCGGCCCGCCAGGCCGTCGTTTCGCTCATGTCAAAAGCTCCTTTGTGCATTGAGAAGGGTCGCAAGGTCGGCAGCAGGTCGGCCAGCGAGTGGAGCACAAGGTCCGGCGAGCCCGGCAGGCGCTCCGGGCGCTGATGGTTGCGGTTGATCCAGGCGACGCGCATGCCGAAGGCCGAGGCCGCATAGGCGTCCCAGCCGTTCGAGGAGCAGAAACAGACTTCGCGCGCCTTGAGGCCGAGTTCGTCGAGCGCGTATTGATAGACGCGCGGGTCCGTCTTGAACGCGCCGACCGCATCGACGGACAACACGCGATCGAACATTTCGGAAAGGCCCGCGTGATTGACGGCCGCCTGCAGCATGAGCGGCGAGCCGTTGGAGAGGATCGCGAGCCGGAAGTTTTTGGATTTGAGGCTCGCGAGCGCGGCGGGGACGTCGGCAAAGGCGTCGAGCTCGAAGTAGAGCGCCATCAGGCGGTCACGCAAACCAGCCTCGCCGAGCTCCAGAGTTTCGAGCGCGAAATCGAGCGCGTCGGCGGTGACGGTCTGAAAGTCGGCGTAGGCGTTCTGAAGCGTTCTCAGCCAGGAATATTGCAACTGCTTGTCGCGCCAGAGCACGGCAAGCGCGGCCCGCTTGTCGTCGGGTACGCCGGGGGCGCGTGCGGCCGCCGAGGCAAAATCGAACAGCGTGCCGTAGGCGTCGAACACGCAGGCGCGCAGAGATGTCAATTCGGCCACGGGCGCTCCCTGAGATTTTCGAACCTAGCTGTTCGGCGCGCGCGACGCGAGGGTGGTTTTTTGCCATGTTGGCGCTGTCTGCGTCACAGCATAGTTACTGTTGCGCAACGCCGCGACCACGGAGGAAACGCATGGCCACGCTACTCGTTCTCTATAAGACCCCGACCGACCCCGCCGCGTTCGACGCCTATTACAAGTCGACGCACATTCCCATCGCCAAGAAACTTCCGGGCTTGCGCAAATACACGGTGAGCCGCGGCCCGGTGATGACGCCCGCCGGCCCGGCGCCGGTTCACCTCGTCGCGGCCCTGCATTTCGACAACGTGGCCGCGATCCAGGCCGCCTTTGCGAGCCCCGAGGGCCAGGCCGCCGGGGGCGATGTGGCGAAATTCGCGACCGGCGGCGTCGACATGCTGATCACCGACGAGGAGGAAGTCTAGACGGCGCGGCCGATCAGGGCGCCGACGCCGGCCGTCACGGCCAGCGCCAGCGCGCCCCAAAAAGTGACGCGGAGCGCCGGCTTCAACGCCGGCGCGCCGCCGAGCCAGCCGCCGAGCGCGCCGAGCAGCGCAAGCAGGATCAGGGTCGCGACGGCCGTCACGACGGCGGTAGCTGCGGGCGGGCTCGCGACAGCGGCCAGCATCGGCGCCAGCGCGCCCGCGGAAAAGCTCAGCGCGGAGGCGATCGCCGCGACGACCGGACGGGTTCTGTGCTGGCGATCGAATCCTAACTCGTCGTGCGCATGCGCGGCCAGCGCATCCTCATGCATCAGTTCGACCGCCACTTCCGCAGCGATCTCGTGCGAGACGCCGCGGTGTTCGTAGATCGCCGTCAGTTCTTCGAGTTCCGCTTCCGGCTGGTCGCGCAAAGCCTGGCGCTCGCGTTCGAGATCGGCGGCCTCCAAATCCGCCTGCGAACTGACGGACACATATTCGCCGGCCGCCATCGCCATCGCGCCGGCCGCCCAGCCGGCGAACGCCGCGGTCACGATCTCGCCGCGCCCGGCGGAGGCGCTGGCGACGCCGACGACAAGGCTCGCGGTCGAGATGAGCCCGTCGTTCGCGCCGAGCACGGCGGCCCGCAGCCACGCCGCGCGGTTGACATAATGCTTGTCCGGTCCCGGCATGCGCGAAGCCTTTCTGCCGCCACGTTCATGACGGCGACGAACACCGCATTGATCTGAAATCGACCGCCGGGCGCGGCAGGTCGTCGCATTCCTCGCGGCTCGGCGGACTTCGTGATAGAAGGCGCCATGCTCAATCTGACCGAAAAAACAGAGGCGCTCGCCGAGCGCATCGCCCAAGCCAAGCAAGTCGGCGTCGAGGAGGTCGTTCGCTCCGCGCTTGAGGCGAAGGCGCGCGCGGAGGGCCTACTCGTCGAACCAGGCAGGCCGCCCCGCGATACTTCTCCCGAAGCGATCGCGGCCCGGCGGGCGCGCACAGAGAAGCTTCTCGCAAAATTCGCTGCGCTCCCGGTGCTGGACCCGCGCTCGCCGCGTGAGATCATGGATGATCTCAACTCGCCATGATCGTGGTCGATAGTTCCGCACTATGCGCGGTTTTCTTCGATGAACCCGAGAAGATGGCGCTTCTCGCGATCATCGATGGCGAAGATCGTTGCGTGCTCTCCGCAGTAAACGCCCATGAGACCGCGAGCGTCCTTCGCGGTCGCCTGGGCAGGGAAGCGGCAGCCGCATTCTGGCAATGGCTCAAGGACAATCGCGTCGAAATCGTTGCGTTCGACGAAGCGCAGGCTCGCACGGCGGCCGAGGCCTTCGACCGCTATGGCAAGGGCATCAATTCTAAGGCAAGCCTCAACCTCGCCGATTGCGCAGCCTATGCGCTCGCCCGAATATTGGACGCGCCGCTGCTGTTCAAGGGCAAGGATTTCGCGGAGACGGACATAGTTCGCGCCGCGCCTTGATCCGGCTCAAAGCCACAAATCTTTCGCGCCGTAAAAATTTCCGCTCACGAGCGGGGCGGACATGGCGATCGACGCGGCGCGGGACGAGCCGGCTTTCGAGGCGGCGCGCGAGCGCCGCGCCGGATTGCCGTGGCTTGCGCTCGGCGCGCTTGGCGTTGTCTACGGCGACATCGGCACGTCGCCGCTCTATGCGATCGATCAGATCTTTTTCGGCCCGGCGCACGTCGCGCCGACAAGCGAGCATGTGGTCGGCGCGATCTCGCTCGCGATATGGACGATCACCATCATCGTCGCCATCAAATACGCGGTGCTGGTGCTGCGCGCCGAGAACGAGGGCGAGGGCGGCGTGTTTGCGCTCTATGGTCTCCTGCATCCGTTTCGCAACGAAGGTTTTCGGCCGCTGCTCTGGGCGCTGATGCTGGGCGCTGGACTGTTGTTCGGCGACGGCATGATCACGCCGGCGATTTCGGTGGTCTCCGCGGTCGAGGGGCTGCAGGTCGCGACGCCCGCCTTCTCTCCTTACATCCTGCCGATCACCGTCGCGTTGCTGACCCTGCTGTTTGCCATACAGTTCAAGGGAACAACCAGGATCGGCGCCGCCTTCGGGCCGTTGCTCGTCATCTGGTTCGTCGTCATTGCCGCGCTCGGGCTCGCCGCAATCGTTCGCGATCCCGAAATCCTCGTCGCCTTCAACCCCTGGCATGGCTTCGCCTTCCTGCTCCGCGCCGGCGCGGGCGAGGCGATCATGATCCTCAGCGCTATGATGCTCGTCGTGACGGGGGGCGAAGCGATGTACGCAGACCTCGGTCATTTCGGCGCGCGTCCTATCCGCTTCGGCTGGTTCCTGATCGTGTTTCCGGCGCTGATCCTCAACTATCTGGGGCAGGGCGCGCTGCTGCTCTCCGGCGCGGAAGTGGAGGCTGGAAAACTGTTCTATTCGATGGCCCCGCCGGCTCTCGTGCTGCCGCTCGTCGTGCTTGCGACGCTGTCAACCGTCGTCGCAAGCCAGGCCTTGATCTCCGGCGCGTTCTCGCTCGCCTCGCAGGCGATCGGCCTCGGGCTGTTTCCGCGCCTTGTCATTCGGCACACCCATTTCGAGCACGCCGGGCAGATCTACATGCCGTTCGTCAATGGGCTGCTCTATGTCGGCTGTGTCGCGCTGGTCATTGGCTTCGGCTCGGCCTCCGCGTTGGCCGCGGCTTACGGCCTCGCCGTCGCCGGCGTGATGTTCATCACCTCGATCGCGATGGCGCTGATCGCGCGCCGTTGCTGGGGCTGGAATGTCTGGGCGACTGCGTTGGTCTGGGGTGGGCTGACGATCGTCAACGGCGCTTTCCTTGTCGCCTCCTCAGTCAAATTCCTTGAGGGCGGTTATGTGCCGCTGGCGGTCGGCCTCTTTGCCTTCCTGGTGATGGCGACCTGGAAGTGGGGCCGCAAGGCGACCTTTTCGGCCTATGCGGCGCGCTCAACCATGACGATGGCGGATCTCGTGAAACTCCATCGCGAGAGCGACGCGTTCATCGAACGCAACGCGCTGCTGATGTCGCCCCATCCGGTGCGGCACCCGCAAGACAACGCGCCTGCGCTCGTCAGCCTGTTCTACGAGCGCTACGGCCTGCTGCCGCGCTGCCTGCTGCTCGTCGAGGTGACGCATCCCAAAGTCCCCTACGTGCTCGCCAACCGGTATCATGTGACGGTGTTTGATCGCGATCCCGAGCGCGGCGCCGTCATCGGCGTCGAACTGCGCTTCGGCTTCATGGAGGAGCCGAACGTCGAGCGACGTCTCGCCGATCTCGCCCGCCATCATCAGATCGAATTGCCCGCCGATCCCTCGCAATGGATCGTCCATGTGAGCCATGAGAACCTGTTGCCCGATGGCCGCATGTCAGGTTGGCGGCGCCTGCGGTTCCGCCTGTTCCTGCTGTTGAGGCTCGTTTCGCGCCCGGCCTATTACGCCTACGGGCTCGGCGACAAGGTGCAGCTTTCGGCCGAAATTCTGCCGGTGACGGTGAAGTGAGGTTTGCAGCCGCGGTCGTTGACCGCGGCTTTGAGGACGGTCGGCCTCCAGGCCGACCGGTCGGCGGCGTGGACGCCGCCGCTCCTGATTGCCCCGATCACTTCGGCGCGGCTTCGCCTTTCGCGGCGGCGTCTCCCGCGCCCTTGGCGTCGGCTTCGCACATGTAGGCGCCCTGCTTGGTCGTTCCGTAGGAGCGATGGCCGGCGTAGTGGTACTTGTGCGACTTGGTGTTGACCCAGACGACGGTGTCGGTCGGGCAATGCGACTTGGCTTCCGCTTCGTTGGCGAATTCGCCGGCGCCTGTCGCCGCGACCGGGGTCTTCTTCGGCGTCGGCGCAGGCTTGGCCATCGTGGGCGTCGGGGTCGGCGCAGGCGCCGGGGCCGCGGCGGCGGCCGGCGTGGCTGAAGGCGTCGCCGCCGGCGTTGCGCCGGCTTTCTGGGCCTTGCACTGCGTATGGAATTGCGACCAGGTCTGGCCGTTGGTCGTGCCGGCGGCCTTGGCGGCCTTCCAGTCGGCGCCGCACTGCTTGGCGACGCGATTGCGCGCTCGCCGGCGCGGTCATGCCGAAGCCGATGAGCGCCGCCAGCGCCGCCGCAGCGCCGAGCGCCGCCATATTCGTTTTCACCATTTACATTCCCCTCCGTCTTGCGCCCGCTGCCGGTGGCCCGGGCCCGGCGCCTTTGCCTGATCGCCGCGCAACGACGCCGCGGCCTCGCGTCACTTTCAATGCCTACGCCGCTGAACTGGGCATGAACAAGCTCTTGATCTTCTTGAAGCGGGTCGAAAGCTGATGGCGGCGCTGCTCGTGGTCGACGACCTCCTGCGAGGTCACCCAGTTGAGCTGGATCGCGCGGCGCGGGCCGGAGGTCGGCTTGTGCCCGTGCCAGGAATTGTCCGAACGCTTGAACACCAGCAGCGTGCCGCCATAGGGCGGCACCTCGGCCACGTAGTCCTCGAGATCGTCGCCCGAGCGCAGCAGCCTCAGCCGGCCCGCGTCATTCTCCCAGCGCTCGTTCATGTAGAGCAGCACGGTGATGATTTTCGTCTCGGAATCGGTGTGGATCGAGCCATCCTTCTCGCGGATGAAGCCGCGCACCGTGTACATGGTTGGATGGCCCGAGAGGTCGATGTCGAACTTGCGCTCCACGGCGCGCTGGAATTCGGGGCCGCGCAATTCGTCCATCAGCGCCTTGAAATGACCGCTTGATCTCGAGCTCCGCCGGCGGGTGCGAGCCCGGCCCCGGCACCTGCGGGTAGTCGGCGATCACCTCACCAAAACGTTCGCTCTTCAGAAAATCGGGGACGACGACATATTCGAACGGGTCTTTTTCGAGCGGCGTGCGCTCCAGCGCGTCGAAGTCGCAATAGTTCATCCCGAGCAGAACTCCTTGATTTGCGAACGGGTTCGGCGTTCGCGGTCCTGGCCCTATATCGGGCGCGCTATAGCAGAGGGCCGCCTTCAGGCCAAATCGTGCGTAAATCGCGAGCCGGAGCGCGACTTCGCGGCGAGCGCGTCGAGAGAGCCGGAGGCGTCGAGCGCTGCCCAGCCCGTTTCGCGCAAGGGTTCGGCATGCTGACGCTCGGCGACGCGCGCATCCGCGTCGGAGGCGTCGCCACGGCGCATGCCGACACGCTGCAAGCGAAGCGCAAGCGGCAGCTCCAGCCACAGGCCGAGGAAGGGAACGCCGCAGGCCGCGGCAAGCTCCGAGCTTTCGCTGCGCGCCGAGCTCGTCGAGTGGGTCATGTCGATGACGGCGCTATGGCCGGCGCGAAGCGCGAGCGCCGCGCGCCGCCGCACGCGCTCGTAGACTGCGCGTCGAGGTCGCGAGCATCATAGGCCGCGTCCGGCAAGGTCTCGGACTCCTCGCGGCCGAGCATGTGCTTGCGCTCGATGTCGCTCGACAGCCAGACGGCGCCCGGCGCGCGCCCGATGTCGGCCGCGAGCGCGCGCGCCAGCGCGCTTTTTCCCGAGCCCGAAAGCCCGCCGATCGCGACGAGGCGCGCGCCTGCGGGCTCGAGGAAGCGGCCGGCGAAATCGAAATAGCGGCGCGCCGCGGCTTCCACCCCGGCGCGCGCCTCGCCCGAGAGATGGCTGCGGTTGCCGGCCTCGACCTTGGCGCGGATCGCAGCGCGCACGCTTAAGAAAAGCGGCAGCGCCGCGAGGGCCGCGTAGTTGTCCTCCGGGCCTCGTGTCAGATAGCCGTTGAGCAGCGCGTTGGCTTCGACGCGCAAGTCACGCTCCCAAAGATCCATCAGGGCGAAGGCGAGATCATAGAGCACGTCGCCGGTCGCGATCGCATCGTCGAACTCGATCGCGTCGAACGGCGTCGGCTCGCCGGCGATGACGGCGATGTTTTTCAAATGCAGGTCGCCGTGCCCGCGGCGGCAGAAACCGGCCTCGCCGCGCGCGAGCAACAAAGGCCGCAGGCCGTCGAGGGCCGCGCGGCTCGCCGCGTCGAGTTTTTCGGCGCGCTCGGGCGCGAAACAGATCTTCATGCTCGGCGAACGCGGCGCGGTTCTGCTGGATCCAACCTTGGAGGTCGGCGAGCGCGCGTCGTGCGTCGCGAATCTCGGCACGCTCGTGATTAGCAAATATCGCGCGCGCCAGTTTGTTGATCATCTCGCGCGTAAGCTCGCCCCGCTCGGCGAGACGGTCGAGCGTCGCCTCCTCGTCGAAGCGGCGCATGCGGGTGATCCAGTCGACGGTTTCGCCCGATCCGTCAAACGCGAAGCCGCCGCCTGCGCGCGTGATCGCGACGGCGTCGCGATAGATGTCGGGCGCCGCCGGGCGATTGAGGCGGATCTCCGCCTCGGCCGCGGCGCGGCGCTTTTCGGGCGTAAAATAGTCGAGAAAAGGCAGCCGGATCGCGCGCCTGAGCTTCCACGCCTCGCTGCCCGACAGCAGAACGATGGCGCCCTGCGTGTCGATGCGCTTGACCGGCTGGCCGGTTTGCGTCGGCGAGCGTGCGCTTAAGCCAGTCGAGCGTCGGGGCTTGCGCGTTTTCCGCTTCGGTCTCGGTCCCGCGCATCGGCAGCCCTCAGTTTCGCTAGAGCGTTCAGCGATGAGTTGGAATCGTCATTGCGAGCGAAGCGACGCAATCCAGCTCCCGTGATTCGTGCTCTGTCAGGAAGACCAGCATCGCTTCAACATGGATTGCTTCGCTTCGCTCGCAATGACGAGTACGTTTGAGTGCAAATTGCTCTCGACACACGAACCTAACGCCTCGCGCCCATAGCAGATATGCAAACGAGCGAGGCCCTGTTCCGCAGAGAACAGCCGCGTCAGCGCAATACGCCTAAAGATCTTCTGCGGCCGATTTCCGGCCACACCTGAAGGAGATCAAAATGTTCAAGCCGCACTCTTTTCTGGCCATCGCTTCCGCCGCCGCCGCTCTGTTGCTGTCCGCGAACGCCTACGCTTCGGACCGCGCTCCGCCGCAGACCGCAGGCTTGACCGCAGAAATCAGTCAGCATGACCAGCAATCGGCGACCCCCCTCTTTGCGTACGGCTACGGTTACGGCCGGGGCTGGTGCTACTGGCATCCTTATAGCTGCTACGGCGAGGACAACTCTTCTGACGGCATGGACGAGTAGTTGCTGTTCGAGCGGAGTGCGGCTTGCCTCAGATTCGTAGCAGTCGCAAAGGCGATCGCGGGCAATTCGAAACGAGGGGCTGCCGACGCTCGTCGCCGAATTGGTTCGCCTTAGGGTGTACGTGATCGTTGTGCTGGGGAGCACTGCGGGGGCGCTCGAAGCGAAAGACGCGACCCGGATCATCTCGATCGTTTTTTTGCAAGGCGCCGACCCGGTTCGGATCGGCCTCGTCAGCAGCCTCCATCATCCTGGTGGAAACCTCGACTGGGATCAGTCTTTTCCTGACGGAAGTGGCTGCAAAGCGGTTCGGGTTCCTGCTCGAATTGGCGCCGTCCGCCAAGACGATCGGCTACCTGTAAAATCCGATCAACCCGGTCTTCCTTAAGTCCGAAAAGACACCGATCCAGGCTGCGGCGGATGCCGCGAGGGTTCGCCTTCTGCCTGTCGTCGCGAGTCGCCCGAGCGATATCGAGACGGCATTCGAGACTCTTGCCGAACAGCGGGCTGACGCGCTTTTCGTGAGCAGCGACGGATCTGTTGTTCGCCCTAGTCGATCAAATCGCGGCGCTTGCGGCAAGTCGGCGTCTGCCAGCGGTCTACGGCGGAGTGAGGCTTCCTCAAGTCGCACCCCTCGGTTAGGCGTTTGCGGGCAATTCGAACTTGACCTTCCTCAAGCTCCCAGAACTTTACGCGGCTAAGCGAAAGGCTGGGAGCATCGCCGATGATCAGGCTCGAAAACCGGACGTTTGACGAATTGCAGGTCGGCGAGCGCCAGACTTTTACGCGCACGTTTTCGCATGAGGACGTCGAGCGGCTCGCCGAGGCAGTCGCCGCGCTCGACCCTGACGCGGAGGCGATAGGGCTTTCGACCACCAATGGTTTTCAGGCGATCGCGGCCGGCGCCTCGATGGGCGGAAGCGCTGATCGGCGCCTCGATCGCCACCCGCTTTCCGGGTCCGGGGACGGTCATCGTCAGCCATCGGTTCGAAGTGATGCGATCGATCGCGCCCGGCGATGCGATCATCTCTCACACTGTCCGTCAAATCCAGCACCGAGCAAGGCCGCCGTGTCGTTATCGAGGCGCGCGTCGTGGATTCGAATGGCGAACTTGCGGCGCACGGAGAGGCGGAAGTGATCGCCCCGCAGGAGAAGGTGACGATCGGCGCCGTCAATGGCCAGCCCGCGGAGCCGCGCGAAAAAGGCCGCCGCTATCGCCGGCTGATGGAAATGGCGCGCCGCCTGCCGCCTTTGCGAACGGCGATCGTGCATCCCGTCGACGGCGCTTCGCTCAAAGGCGCGCTGGAATCGCACCGCGAGCAACTGATCGAAGCCGTGCTGGTCGGGCCGGAAGAGCGCATCCGCGCCGCGGCCGCGGAGCACGGCCTCGACATTTCCGGCCTCGAAATCGTCGCGACCGAGCACAGCCACGCCGCCGCCACAACTTCCGTCGAATTGGCCCGTTCCGGCAAGGTCGAGGCGCTGATGAAGGGCGCGTTGCATACGGACGAACTGATGAGCGCGGTCGTCGATGCGGCCGCGGGCCTGCGCACCGCCCGGCGCATCACCCATGTGTTCGCGATCGATGCGCCGAGCTATCCGCGCGCCTTGTTCATCACCGACGCCGCGATCAACATCTATCCGAACCTCATCGACAAGCGCGACATCGTGCAGAACGCGATCGACCTGGCGCGCGCGCTCGGCATTCTGATCCCGCGCGTCGCGATTCTCTCCGCGGTCGAAACGGTCTCGCCCGACATCCGCTCGACGCTCGACGCCGCCGCGCTCTGCAAGATGGCGGATCGCGGACAGATCACCGGCGGCCTGCTCGATGGCCCGCTGGCGTTCGACAATGCGGTCTCGATCGAGGCCGCGCGGACAAAAGGAATCGCTTCGCCCGTCGCTGGCCGCGCCGACATTCTGATCGCGCCTGATCTCGAGGCCGGCAACATGCTCGCCAAGCAGCTCGTCTATCTCGCCGACGCCGACATGGCGGGGCTGGTGATGGGCGCGCGGGTCCCGATCATGCTGACAAGCCGCGCCGACGGCACGCTGGCGCGATTGGGCTCGGCCGCGATCGCGCTGCTCTGGGCGAGACGGCCACAGTAAACGGGTTTAGGCGCTCCCCACCTCTTCGTATGAACAGTGTCACTCCCGCGCCTGTCGCGCCAGCACGCCAAGCGTCGTCGTGATGAGCCGGGCTAGCGTCAGCGCGCCGATGCCGTCGACGTCGCGCTCGGGCATGAACTCTACGAAATTCGCGGCTGCTATTTTTCCGCGCGCCGCCGCCCCCTTCACGAGGTCGGCGGCCTGGTAATAGCTCAGGCCTCCGGGCGCACGGCCGATCACGCCGGGCATGATGGCGGGGTCGAGCGCGTCCGCGTCGAAGCAGAGGATGATGTCGCTGCCTTCGGGAACAAGCGACAGCGCCGCGTCGACCCCGCTGCGGTGAAGCTCGTGCGCGCTGACGAATTTTACGCCCCAGGCGAGCGCGTCGGCGTGGTCCGCACTCGCCGCCGAGCCGATGCCGCGCTGGCCGACCTGTACGATGCGCTCGATGTGCTCCATTTCGGAGGCGCGGCGCATGGTGGAGGAGAGGCCGAAGCGCTCGCCCATGTGAATGTCGCGCCAGTCGATATGCGCGTCGATCTGCAGGATCGTGTACTTGCGCCCATCGTGCGGAATGCCCAGCGCCTCGATCATCGGGATCGGCACGGAATCGTCGCCGCCGAGCACGACCGGAATTGCCCCTCGCGTGCATAATTTTCCGATGACGCCGCGGATCGTGCTGCGGTTTCCCGCAGGGTCGGTCTCGTCGAGCGACATGTCGCCGCAGTCGACGGCTCTGGCGCCCGGAAAAACCGGGCCGCCGAGATCGAAATCATGCCGGTCCAGATTGGCCGCCAGCGCCGCCGCGGCTTTCCGCAGGGCGCCCGGCCCGTTGCGGCAGTAGGCGCCGACAGACGCGTAGGGCGAAGCGCAGCTTGCGCCGATCAGCGCGATCGGCGCGGCGAGAGCCGAAAGGTCCGAGCAGGAACTCGAGACCCAAAAAAGTCTCGGTGTCCGGGGGCGCGCCGAACAAGGCGCCGAGACTGGGCAGTCCGAGCATGAAGGTGTCCCCGCCGTCGCTGACGCGCCGCATTCTACCACACTGGCGCGAAAGCGGGCGAAGTCAGGCTTCGTCGCCGCGGGCCGCTCATGTAGAGATCGCGCCCGAAGTGGCAGACGTGTTCGCAGCGCTCGCTGACGAGCGGATTTCGGTCGAGTTCGATCACGCCCGCGAGGATGCTCGTCGGCGCGCGGGCGCGTTCGCGATTGCTGCACTCTTCTATCTGGCGCTCGCCGCCGCATTGTGGCTCGAACGTTCGCGGGTGGAAGTCCGACGCGCTCGAAATTCCCGTCGAGGTGGTGATCGCTCCGCCTCCGCCGCCCCCGCCGCCGCCTCCCGTGCCGGAGCGGCAAAAGCCGCCGGCGATGAAGAAGACCTGTCGGTCGCGCCCGCCTATGACGCGCCGAAGGCTGGGGCGGCCGACAAGGAGTCGCGCGACAAGACCGACGAGGCGAAGGCGGCGCCGGCGCCAGAAGCGCCCGACAGGACGGCCGAGCGCGCCGCCGGCGCAGAGGCCAGCGCAGAAAGCCCGAAACCCGAGGCGATCGTAACGCCCGAGCCGCAGTCCAGCGCGCCGCCCGTTCCGCTCCTGCCGCAAGCCGACGAAGGCGATGTGCCGCTGAGCCGCCCGCAAGGCGAGGCCATCGCGCCCGCCGCGCCGGCAAAGCCGCGCCCGGCCGCAGGCAGGGCGAAGTTCGCGGTGTTCGCATCGCTCCCCAATGTCGCATTCGCCGCGCCTGCGGAAAAAGCCCCGGTCGCCGGCGGCGAAGGCCCGGCCGGCTATCTCAACGTCGTCGTCGGCATGATCCGCGCCCATCTGCGCAGGCCGCCCGCCGACCGGCAGACGGAAGGGCGCGGCTATGGCGTCATCGTATTCCGCCTCGACAGCCAGGGCCATTTGATGGATGTCCTGCGCACCGAAGGCAGCGGCTCGGCGGAGCTCGACAAGGCGGAAATGACGGCCTTGCAGGCGGCCGCGCCGTTCCCGCCGCCGCCCTACCTCGACAACGCCATCGAGTACCGTTACGAGGCCGACTGAGGCTTTGCGCGACGCCGCGCGGTTCCGATCCCCTCGATTTCAGCCCTCGCCGAACAGCCAATCTTTCACGTCTCCGAGCATCGCCGCGAGGATGCGCGCCGGCGGGCGCTGTCGGTCGCGATCGTCGCGCTGATCTATGGCGGCCTCGCCGCGGCGCTGCTGTTTCGCAACGATGGGGTCACCACGGTCAGCACGGAGGAGATCCCGGTCGAGATCGTCGTCGCGCCGCCCGAGCCGCCTCCTCCCGAGCCCGAAAAGCAGAAGGAAGAGACGCGCAAAAAGCGCGAGGCCGATCTCTCGCCGGCGTTCGACGCGCCAAAGCCCGGCGAAGCGAAAGAGGACAATGGCGACCGGCCGAAGGACGCGAAGCCGCCGCCCGCGCCCGAGGCGCCCGACAAGAGCGCCGAACGCGCGCCGAGCGCGCAGGCGCGCGATGAGGCGCCGAAGCCTGAGGCGAGCCCGGCGCCGTCGCCGGAGCCCGCGGAGGCTGAGCTTCCGACCTTGCGGGAATCCGAGAATGGCGAGCTTCCGCTCGCCCGTCCGCAGGCCGCAAGCCCCGCGCCGGCGGCGGCGCCAAGACCTTTCACGTCGGCCGGAAAATTCAACTCACCGGTTTTCGCATCGCTGCCTGACGTCAATTTCGACGGCGGCGCCGCGATCAAGACGCCGATCGCCAACGGGCATGGCCCGGGCAATTATCTCAACATCGTCTACGGCATGATCCAGGCGAAGCTGCGCAGGCCTGTTTTCGATCTGCCCGGCTCGAAGGCGCAGGGCGTGATCCAGTTTTCGGTCGATCAGAACGGCCGGGTGGTCAACCACTGGTTCGTGGTGCACAGCCGCTCGCCGGATTGGGACCGGGCCGAGATCAATGCGTTGATCGCCGCCGCGCCCTATCCCCCGCCGCCGTTCATCAGCCGGACCATCCAGTACAGTTTTGTCGGCGATTGAGCCGCGCTTTTCGTTTCAACTCCCCTGCGAAGCGCCACAGTATGCTGACATCTTGATTAAGCCGAAGTTTGGCGATTACCCCCTTCTCCCCTTGCGGGAGAAGGTCCCCGAAGGGGGGATGAGGGGTCGTCTCCGGCTTCTGCTTGGTTTCCAGGATTGCAACGGCGGTCAGTCCAACAATCCAACATGCTATTCTCGCGGCGCGGACCCCTCATCCGGCCTGCGGCCACCTTCTCCCGCAAGGGGAGAAGGGGAAAAGTCCCCGCGGTCGTCGACCAAACAAAGATGAGTGCATACTGTAGTTGCGAAGCGGGGGAGGGAGGCCCGTCTGCGCGACAAATTTGTTGACTAGGAAATCAATGTGATATAGTTTCCTAGGCAACAAAGGAGTTGCTGGTGCCGAAGCCGCGCAAAACCGCCGAACTCACCGACCACATCGGCTATTGGCTGCGCTACGTATCGAACCATGTGTCGCAGGCCTTCGCGCGCAAGGTCGAGGCGCATGGGGTGACGGTCGCGGAATGGGTTTTGATGCGCCAACTGCTCGATTGCGACGCGTCGAGCCCGAGCCGGCTCGCCGCGCGTATGGGCATGACGCGCGGCGCGATTTCAAAACTCGCCGATCGGCTGATCGCCAAGTCGCTGATCGTCAGGACGGCGGACCCCGATGACGGACGCGCTCAGACTCTTGCGCTGACCAGGGCAGGGCGCACGCTGACGCCAAAACTCGCCGCGCTGGCCGACGCCAACGACGCGGAATTCTTCCATGATCTCTCGCCCGCCGACCGAGCGGCAATGCTCCGCATCCTGCGGCGAATTGTGGAAAATCGAGGGCTCAAGACCCTGCCGGTTGATTGAGAAAGGATAAAACATGACGACAGATTGGAAGGCGCTGGCGCAGACGACGCTCGAGGGCGCCGAATCCGGGAAGATTCCCTTTCCCGAAGCCGTGCGCCTGCTGAGGGAAGCCGGCTTCGACGGCTACGCGGTGGACTTCCGCCGTTCGACGCACGCCTATTACCTCAGCGACGGTCAGGCGATCGAATTGCGGTCGGAGCGAGCGCCGCTACAAGTCGCCGAAAGTTTCGACGCCGAGATCGTGAAGCAAGCGATCCGCGAGGCGCAGGCCCTCATTCCCGGCTACACGTACCAAGGCTTCTGCGCGAAGGTCGCAGCAGCGGGTTGCGCCGGCTATATCGTCTCGATCCTCGGCAAGCGCGTGCTCTACTATGGCCGCACCGGCGAGACGCACACCGAATATTTCCCGGGCTCAGAGAAGCGCCCGTAGAGCGGTCTCCGTTGAGATTGACTTGCGATTTCCGGTCCCCTCCTTGGCAAGCGGGGGAGGGGGTCGGAGTGGGCGATTTTGGTTGATCGAGAAGCGCTCTATCTGGTTCGCGTTCCCAGAAGTTCGTCCAGTTGCCCGAATGTCTCGGGCATCGCGCTCTCCATGCCTTCGACGGCGGCGTCGAGGGCTTCCTTCGAGGGATAGAGGTCACGCATGACGAGCAGTGTCTTGCCGTCGCGTTCCTCGAAGGTGACTGTGGTCACCGCGCCGCCTTCGCTTTCTTCGTTGGTCCAGACGAGGCGCGAGGGCGGCGTGACTTCGAGATATCTGCCGAAGAACGCCATGGTCCTCGAGTCGCCGAGATCGAATTCGAAACGGTAGCGGCCGCCGGGGCGCACATCGGCCTCGCAGGATTTCAAAGTGAGGCCCGACGATTTCGTCGCCGACGCAGAGCTTTAGGAGTTCCGGCGTGGTCCAGGCTTCAAACACCAGGCGCGCCGGGGCGTCGAAGATTTGGGTGATGACAAATTCGCGTTCCGATGTCCGCTCGACCGTCGTGGCGTTCGCGGCTCTAAGTTCGTCTCTTGCCGCCATCGGCCTTCTCCTTCCGCTTCAATTGCTCGACGACCTTGTCCAGTTCGTCGAAACGCGCCGCCCAGATTTTTTGGCGCCGCTCGATCCACGCCGCTTCCTGCTCGAGGCTGCGAGGACCAAGCTTGCAGGTCCGCACGCGCCCGATCTTCTCCGTTTTGACGAGGCCCGCCTGCTCGAGCACGGCCACATGTTTCTTCATGCCGGTAAGCGTCATGCGGAACCGGCCCGCCAGCTCCGTGATCGAAGCCTCCGCGCGTCCGAGTTGTTCCAGCACTCCGCGCCGCGTGGCGTCCGAAAGGGCGGTGAATGAGGCGTCGAGCCGGGCGGCGCTATACTGAACCATGTGGTTCAGTATAGCGCGAAGGCTTGAACCGCGCAACCGAGGCTCGCACACCCCCACCCTTACCCTCCCCCGCGCCGCGGGGGAGGGGATCGGAGAGCGCGGCTCCAATCAATTGTTGCTTGCTTCAGACAGCCGCTGCCGCGCCGCCTTCACCACTTCGCCCATCATCACGCGCTCGGTCTCATAAATATGCGCGGTCTTGACGATCATCGTCAGCCGGCCAACCGTCTTTGCGAGGTTTTGGGCGACGTGGCGTTGCAATTCGGCGAGTTCTACGAGATTGCCGTAGCCTTTCTTGCCGAAATCGATGCTGTGGGCATAGACGACGAGGTCGAGGCGACCTGCGCGCAGCCAGAAATCGATCAGGCTCACGCAGGGGATGTAGGACGTGTCGGTCAGCGGCTCGAACGTGGTGATCGCGGCGTAGCTGGCGGCGGGATCGCGCTTGAGCGTCTCGATCACCAAGGCGATCTGATCGCGCCCGGCGCCGCCATAATCAAACAGCCGGCTCGCGTAGCTCCGCGCGCCGCCCCAAGCTCGGCGACGCGCGCGTGATCGACAAAATTGCGGCGCATCCAGGCAAGCCAATCTGCGTCCGCGAATTCGAATATCAGCGCGTCCTCCGGGTCTGGGCGCGCAATGTCGAGCGTGACGAGTTCGATCTCTTTGTGAGGCAGGCCGCCGAAGCTGCCGGCCACGCCGCGAGCCAGAATCAGCTCCGCAACGTCGATCCAGGCCTCGCCGAGCGATGCGGCGGCTAGGGTTGCGCCCCTGGAGACGGCGTCCGGCTCGTGGCGCGACAAGGCTCGCCGCGCCTCAATCGATCAGCCGATAGGCCGGCAGCGTCAGGAACTCCTCGAACGTCGGGCTCAGCGACATCTCCGCGAACAGCTCGATCGCCTCCTCGAAGCGGCCGCCCGTGAAAGCCTGCCTCGCCGACCGCGGCGCGCACCTTCTCCATCTCGTCGTCGAGCGTGGCGCGGAACAGGTCCGGCGTCACGATGCGGCCGTCGGCGAGCTTCGCCTTGTGATGCAGCCATTGCCAGATCTGCGCGCGCGAAATCTCGGCGGTCGCGGCGTCCTCCATCAGGTTGTAGAGCGGCACGGCGCCGCGGCCGCGCAGCCACGCCTCGATATATTGCACGCCGACGCGGATGTTTTCGCGCAAGCCCGCCTCGGTGCGCTCGCCCTCGTGCACCTGCAGCAGGTCGGCGGCGGCGACCTTCACGTCCGTCGCGCAGCTTGCCGAGCTGGTTCGGCCTCCGGCATCAGGCGGTCGAACACCTGCATCGCGACCGGCACGAGATCGGGATGCGCGACCCAGGTGCCGTCGTGGCCGTTGCCGGCCTCGCGCTCCTTGTCGGCGCGCACTTTGGCGAACGCCGCTTCGTTGGCGGCGGGGTCGCCCTTGATCGGGATTTGCGCCGCCATGCCGCCCATCGCGAAGGCGCCGCGGCGATGGCAGGTCTTGATCAGCAGCAGCGAATAGGCGTTGAGGAACGCCTTGCCCATCGTCATCGCGGCGCGGTCGGGCGTGAGGAATTTCGGCGTTCTTCGCCGAGCCGCTTGATGAACGAGAAAATGTAGTCCCAGCGGCCGCAATTGAGGCCGACGATGTGGTCCCTCAGCTCGTAGAGGATCTCGTCCATCTCGAAGGCGGCGGGCAGCGTCTCGATCAGGACCGTCGCCTTGAAGGCGCCGACGGGGAAGCCGAGCTTGTCCTCGGCGATAGGCGAATGCGTCGTTCCACAGCCGCGCCTCGCAGATGGCTCTCCATCTTCGGGCAGATAGAAGGCGGGCGTCGAGCCGGCGGCCTGCTGCGCCTTGGCGCAATGGAAGACATAGAGGCCGAAATCGAACAGCGAGCCCGAGGTCTCCTCGCCGTCGATCATGCAGATGGCGCTCGTTGAGATGCCAGCCGCGCGGGCGCACCATCAGCGCCGCGCGTCTTCTTCTTCGACGGCGTAGCGCTTGCCGGTCGTTGGCGTCGGTGAAGTCGATCGCGCCCGCCCAGCGGTCTTTCAGGTTGGCCTGGCCCTCGATCATGTTGGCGAACACCGGCGAGGAGGCGTCCTCGAAATCGGCCATGAACACCTTGGCGCCGGAGTTCAGCGCGTTGACGATCATCTTGCGGTCGACCGGGCCGGTGATCTCGACGCGGCGGTCGATGCAGGTCGGCGGGGATCGGCGCGACCTTCCAGTCGCCGTCGCGGATCGGCCTTGGTCTCGGCCAGGAAGTCCGGCGTCTCGCCGGCGTCGAACGCTTTCTGCCGCGTCGGCGCGCGCGCGCGAGCAGCTCCAGGCGGCGCGCGTTGAAGCGGCGGTGCAGGTCGGCGAGGAAGGCGAGCGCGGCTTCGCTCAGGATTTCGTCGGCGCGCGGCGTCTCGCCGGCGCGGATTTCGACGTCGCGGAGATCAGCGGCTGCGCTCATGACGGACTCCCCCTTTTTTGTGTCGGGTGTGGAAGTCCGTCGTTTAGCAAGAAAATCGCGCGCCGCAAACAGGGGGTCGGGCGCGAAAGATTTTCGCGCCGGCTTGGAAAGCGGCTTCGTTCAGGCCGCGAGGCGGGTCGGACGCCACGCCCTGAGGGCGACGCGCCGCGCGGCCCGCTCGTCCGCGTCGTCGAACTCAGGGTAGCCGCAACCGGGATCACGCGCGCCGGCGCCGATGTCATGCCACTCGCGCTCGCTCAAGTGGGCGAGTTCGCTGGCGACGCGGCGGCTCTCCAGCCAGCGCCATGGCGCGGCGAGCCCTTTGACCGCCCGGGCCAACACGCCGGCCTCGGCGCGCTCGGCGGGCGTGAACGGAATGGAGGGGGCGACGAGCAGAAGTCTCTGGACATTTTAACCCCGAGCCTTCCTTTTGGCCTCGTCGACGCCCTTATGGGCACGGCACACACAATATGGGCGTGCCCCATTGATCCGTCCAACGAATGTTTATATAGAAATCGATGAAGAATTGGAATGTATCCCCATGCTCGACACCGACCAGCTGCGCTCCTTCCTCGCCATCGTCGATCTCGGCTCTTTTACGCGCGCCGCGGAGCGGGTGAACAAGACGCAATCCGCGGTCTCGATGCACATCCGGCGGCTCGAGGAGCAGCTCGGCTGCGCCCTGTTCGCCAAGCAGGGGCGCGGCGCGCGGCTGACGCGCGAGGGCGAGGACCTGATCGCCTACGCCCGGCGCATCGTCGAAGCGGAAGCCAGCGCCGTCGCCGCGCTCTCGCGCAAAGGTTTACGGGGGGCCGTGCGGCTCGGCATCCCCGACGACTACGCCGAGGCCTACCTCGCCGAATCCTGACCCGTTTCAATCACCTGCATCCGCTCGTCGAGATCAGCGCGACCTGCGAGAATTCGCATGGAGCTCTCGTCGCTGACCGAGGCCGGCGCGCTCGATATCGCGCTGGTGACTTATTACGAGGGGCTCGACGACTTCGAACTGATCCGCGAGGAGCCGCTCGCCTGGTGCGCCTCGCCGAAACTGAAGCTGCGCGAGGGCGAGCCGATCCCGATCGCCCAGGGCAGCCTCGCCTGCGTCTGGCGGCGCGCGACCGAAGAGGCGCTGGGCGCCGAACAAGCACTGCGTCCGCGCGGTATTCGTCTCCAAGAATTTCACCGCGATCGGCGCCGTCGCCCGCGCCGGCCTCGCCGCCACCGTGCTGCCGGTCGGCATGATCGGCGAGGGCCTGCGCATTCTCCCCGCCGATTGCGGCCTGCCGCCCCTCCCCGACACAAGCATGGGCCTCATCTTCGGCCCCGGCGCGCCGAGCGAGGAGACGCGGGCGCTCGCGCAGGCGATCCGGGACACCATCCCCACGCTCGCCCGTCTGGCGGCGTGATCTAAGCTTTCTGAAGTCCACGCAGCCGCATGAAAAAAGGAAATATCACGAGCTTTAGGCTTGATCCCAAAAATCCGCCCATCTCCGATTGGCAGGCGTTCGATGCGATGACCGACGACGAGCGTCATCGAGCCGCACTTGGCGACAGGGACGCGCCGCCCGCGACCGACGGGCAGCTTGCGCGCGCACGCCGCGCGCCGAATGTGCGCGCGCTGCGCGAAAAGCTGAACCTTACACAGGAGGAGTTCGCCAACCGTTTCCACCTTCCACTGGGGACAGTCAGGGACTGGGAGCAAGGGGCGCATCGCCCCGACAAGGCGGCGCAAGTGCTGTTGACGGTCATCGCGGCCGATCCGGACGGGGTCGCGCGCGCGCTGCAGGGTTGGCATGCATAACGCTCCGCCTCGCCGCCGTGACTTCTGGCGGCTCCACGTTGCGCGATTTTGCGTTCGGCCCACGCCAACAAGGGCGCTTTTCGCGCCTGCCGCTGCACCTCAAGAGGTTTTGCTGACGCGCCCGCGCGAGCGCGTCAGCAAAACCTCTTGCCAAACTCTAACGCCGCACGACCGTAGCCGGGTCAAGGATCGCGAAGCCACCGCCGGAGAGCCTGCCCTGAGCCTGTCGAAGGGCGGCGCCGAGGGCGTCCTTGACGCGGCCTAGGGTTTTGCAAAGCAAAACCCGGGGGGCGTGTGGCTTCGCGCTTTGGCCGAATAGGCTTCGACGTGGCGCCGACGCACGCCGACCCGAGGAGCGTCGGCCTCGAGGCCGACGAGGGTGTCATCGACACGGCGGCGGGGGCGCCGCCGCTCCGATCCCCTTTCCTCCCTGCCGAAACCCCCTCATCCGCGCTTCGCGCACCTTCTCCCGAAGGGAGAAGGGCTTTTCCGGCGACCTTCAAGAAATTTCAGAAAAAACTTCCGATAATCAGAATTTCATGCTAGGCTCATCCAAAGAAATTCTGGAGCTCTCCCATGTCCACATCCCGCCGCCCCAAAATGACCGCCTTCGACCGCGAGCGACGGAGGCAGCGGATCATGGCGCTGGTCAGGGGCGGGATTTCCTATGATACCATTGCGCGGGGGGAAAATCTGACGAGGGAGCGGATCCGGCAGATCGTCACGACCTCGCTGAAGGAGGATCGGGAGTTTTTGAATGTCGACACGCGGCTGCTCAATGCGGCGCGGCTGGAGCCGGCGATGCAACTGGCGGCGAGGGCGGTGGCGGAGGGGCGGCTCAGGCGATCAATCCGCTCATCAGGGTGATGGACCGGATGGATAAATACAGCCCGCCCGCGCATCCGCGCTACGACGGCGATGCGCGTGCAAAACTGCTGGCGAAACTCAACCTCAACGTGCGGCGGCTCGACGAGGCGCGGGAGCGGAACGGCGAGAAAGCGCCTCAAATAGAAGAAAACAGCCCGCCGGCGCCGGCAAGCCCATGAAAAGGTTCAAAACGGCCAAGACATTGTTTGGAAAAATTTGGAGAATCAGGCGAAAAATTTGGCGGTTTGCGGGGCAAATTCCGCTCCTTTTCTTGCGCGCCGCCGTCCCAGCCAAACAAAGTCTTGGCGCTGACTTCAGGCAAGCGGTTGCGTTGACCGGACGCTGAAGCCTCAGGCGACATAGCCGCAGGCGGCCAGCGCCTCCAGCATGTGCTCAGGGGCGGGCGCCTCGACTACGATCGGCGGCTTGTTGGCGTAGAGCGGAATCTCGACCCGGCGGGCGAGCAATTGCAGCGGCCGCGCCGGGTTTTTCGCGCCATAGACACCGTCGCCGAGGATCGGCCAGCCTTCGGAGGCCGCGTGGACCCTGAGCTGATGCGTGCGCCCGGTCAGCGGCTGCATTTCGAGCCAGGCGAGGGCTGAACCGTCGAGACGGCCCCGCCCCATGATCCGCCAGCGCGTCTGCGCCGGCTGGCCTTGGGGGTCGACCTTCATCCACCAGCCGCGGGTCGCGTCTAGGCGGCCGAGCGGCTTGTCGACAAAACCTTCGTCCGCCTCCGGACCGCCCGCGACGATCGCCCAGTAGGTTTTGCCGACGCGTCCCTGCTTGAACAGATTGCCGAGTTTTTGCAAGGCCTTGCGGTGCCGGCCGAGCACCAGGCAGCCCGCCGTTTCGCGATCGAGCCTGTGGGCCAAAGCCGGGGCGCGCGGCAGGCCGTAGCGCAGCGCGTCGAACTCGTCCTCGAGCGACGCGCCGCCCTTCGGCCCACGGTGGACCGGCAAGCCGGCGGGCTTGTCAATCACCAGCATCAGCCCATCTCGGTAGAGGACGGCGAGCCGGGAGCTTGTCTCTTCGCTCGTCATGGCCCCATAGCACTATCGCCCGATCGGGGCGGAAGCCAGCGAGGCGCAATGAGCGAGACCGGCACTGAACGACCGAAAGTCGGCTTCCTGCGCCGATTTTTCGGCGGCGCGGACGAGCCTTCGAAGCCGCCGGAGGTAATCCCCGCAAACCCAAAGCCGGAAATCCCGGTCCCGCAGGAGCCGCAGGTCGAACCGCCGACGCCGCCGGAGAAATCGCCGACCCCTTCCGAGCAGCCCGAACAGCCAGCGCCGCAGGAGGCGCCGGACGTCGGGCCGACCGAGGCGCCGCGGTCCGGCCTGATGCAAAGACTGTTCGGCGGCGAGAACGCGCCGCCGACCGCGGCCGAGCCGGAACTCGCCTTCGAGCCCGAAGTCGCCGAGCCGCCGCCGGCGGCGGAGAAGAAGGGCTGGTTTCGCCGGCTGACCGAGGGGCTGTCGCGCTCGTCGACCGCGCTGAAACGCGGCATCACCGACATTTTCACCAAGCGCAAGCTCGACGCCGCCTCGCTCGACGATCTCGAGGACATCTTGATCCAGGCCGATCTCGGCATCGGCGCCGCGACCCGCATCCGCGAGGCGGTCGGCAAGGGCCGCTACGACAAGACCATCGACCCCGAGGAGGTGAAGGCGCTGCTCGCCGAGCGAGGTCGAGCGCACGCTGGCGCCGGTCGCCAGGCCGCTCGTCATCGACGCCGACGATCAAAGCCGTTCGTCATCCTGGTCGTCGGCGTCAACGGCTCCGGCAAGACGACGACGATCGGCAAGCTCGCCGCCAAATTCGCAGCCGAAGGCCGCAAGGTGATGCTCGCCGCCGGCGACACGTTCCGCGCCGCGGCGATCGAGCAATTGCGGATCTGGGCCGACCGCTCGCATGCCGGTTTCATCGCGCGCGAGCAGGGCGGCGACGCCGCCGGCCTCGCCTTCGACGCGCTGACTCGCGCAAGGGACGAGGGCGCCGACGTCCTGCTGATGGACACGGCGGGCCGGTTGCAGAACCGCGCCGAACTGATGAGCGAACTCGAGAAGATCATCCGCGTGATGAAGAAGGTCGACCCGAGCGCGCCGCACGCGACGCTGCTGGTGCTCGACGCGACGGTCGGACAGAACGCGCTCAATCAGGTCGAGATCTTTGGCCGCACGGCCGGCGTCACCGGGCTCGTGATGACCAAGCTCGACGGCACCGCGCGCGGCGGCATCCTCGTCGCCATCGCGGACAAGTTCAAGACGCCGGTGCATTTCATCGGCGTCGGCGAGACGGTTGATGATCTCGAGCCTTTTACGCCGCGCGATTTCGCGAGGGCGATCGCGGGGCTGGATGAGGATGTGTAGCCGAGGTCGTTGACCTCGGCAGGCCGCGGATCCCTCGTGGGGAGCCTGTCGAACCAGACCGCGGCTACAACGTCACTTCTTCAGATAGGTCGCCTCGAACCGGCTCTGCAGATAGTCCGCCGCGAGGATCGGCGGATATTTGGCGGCCTCGCCGCTCGCGATGCAACTCGGGATCGCCTCGACCAAAGCATCGGGATTGGGATCGAAGAAGAAGGCGATCGAATAGCGCTCGCGGCCCGAGGCGTTGATGACGCGATGCGGATTGGAGACATAGACATCGTTGGTCCAGCGCATCAGGCAATCGCCGATGTTGACGACGAACGCGCCGGGCATCGGCGGCGCGGCGACCCACTCGCCGGCGCGGGTCCTGACCTCGAGGCCGCTGACATCGTCCGTCGCGAGCAAGGTGATGTTGCCGTAGTCCGTATGTTCGCCGGCGCCGATGTCGCCGGGCGGCGTCGTCGGATAATGCAGGAGCCTGAGCGTCGTCAGCGGCTTGTCGAGCTTGTCGACGAAGAAATCCGAGGGCAGCGCCAGATCGCGCGTAAAAGCGCGGTGGACGGAGCGCGCCAGCGTCGTGCAGGCCTCGAAATAGGCGAGCATGGTCGCGCGGAATTCAGGCAGATCCGGCCAGGCGTTGAGCACGCGGAACGGGCGCTTCAGCACGATCTCGGGATCGTCGGGCGCATAGTCGACGCCGATGTTGAACGCCTCCTTCACGTCGTCGCCGCGCTCGGGATTGAGGGATTCGTTGCGCAGCGCGGAATAGCCGCGGTTGCCGCCGACCTTCGCCATCGCGATCTCCATCTTCGTGGCGAAGGGCAGCGCGAAGAAGGCATGCGATTGAGCGAAGGCCGCATCGATCAGGGCGCGCGGCACGCTGTGATTGACGAGATAGAAGAAGCCGATGGTGCGGCAGGCGCGCGCGATCTCCTCGGCTGCAGCGCCCGAAGCCGGCGTCCTCGAAATCATGCACGTCGATGACGGGAATCGCGTCCATCTCACTCACCCTTCGGCTCGTCGATGATGCTGACATGCGCGGCGACGATGCGCCACCCTTCAGGAAAGCGCGCCCAGGTCTGCATCTGCCGGCCAATCTTGCCCGGCGCATTGGCGCGACGGAACAAGGTCGCCGCTATCGCGAGATCGCGCCCGTAGGTGGTGATCTGCGTGCGGTCCAAAGTGCGCGACAGCCCGACCGGCGAGCGCGCGGCGCGAAAGGCGCGGATCTCTTCGATGCCATACAGATTCTCTGTCGCGCCGTAGCGGATCGCCGTGGCGCCCGGCAGGAAGAAGGCGTCGAGCGCCTCGACATCGTTGCCGACCAAGGCGCGCTCGTAAGCTTCAAACAGAGCCGTCACTTCGGCGAGCGTTGCGGGATCATTGATGATCATGGAGACAGCACCAGAGATTGAACTACATCGCCATAGAAAACGCTTGGGCAAGCATGCGAGTTGATTGAGCAAAGCTCCGGAGGTTATCCCCTTCTCCGCTTGGCGGAGAAGGTGGCCGAAGGCCGGATGAGGTGCGGAAAGCCAAAGCGGTTACGCTGAAGGTTTTCATCGCGCTTAATGCCGTTGTCTGGATCGCTTGGCCGATGGCGGACGCCAAATAGATGCGCGAGCTTCCGCAGATTTCGTCGTGGCCCGCCACACCCCATCCGGCCTTCGGCCACCTTCCCCGCCTTCGCGGGGAAGGCGATAAAACCCCGCGTTCGCGGGGATGACATTTCGGCGCGCTCACGCCTCGGCCGCCCGGCCGACCGGCGCCGAGACGACGCCCTCCTGCTCCAGTGTCGCGCGACGCGCAAAGCCAGATCCTCGCGCCAGGGCGGCGGCGATCACCTGCACGCCGATCGGCAGCCGCTCGCCCTTCGTCCAAACGGGAACGGCGACGACGGGCAGGCCGATGAAGGAGATCGGCTGCGTGAACACGCCGAGATTCGGCCTCACCAGCATTTCGACGCCATCGAGCACAAAGGTCTTCTGGCCGGCCTTTGGCGCGCGGCAGGGCGTCGCCGGGGCGAGCAGCACGTCATATCTCTTGAACAGTTCGAGCACCTGAGCGCGGAACCAGCCGCGCAATTTTTGTGCTTTCACCACCCAGTGTCCGGGAAGCATCGCGCCGGCGATCAGGCGGTCGCGCACGTCGGGATCATAATCGCCGGCGCGCTCGCGCAGCCGGTCGACATGCAGCGCCGCGCCTTCGACCATGGTGATGAGAAGGCCGCGGCGCGGGCGCGCTGCGCCTCGGGCAGTTCCACAACTTCGCTGGCCTTGAGCGCGGCGGCGACGCGCTCGACCGCCTCGAAAGCGGCCGGCTCCGCGCCGCGCGCAAAGAAGCCGCCGAGCTTTGCGATGCGTAGGCCCCCGGCGCCGCTTCTCAATGCCGGCGAGACGTCGGCTCGATCGGACGCGGCGTCTGCGCGGGGTCTAAGGGATCCGGCCCCTGCATCGCGTCATATCTGGCGGCGAGATCGGCGACCGAGCGCGCGAACGGGCCGAGATGATCGAAGCTGGCAACGAACGGAAACGAACCGGCGCGCGAAAGCCGGCCATAGGTGGGCTTGAGCCCGAATATGCCGCAGAGCGAGGAGGGCACGCGAATCGAGCCGTTGGTGTCGGAGCCGAGCGCGAGCGGCACGAGGCCGCCGCCGACCGCGGCGCCCGAGCCGCCCGACGAGCCGCCGGTCATATGGTCGAGATCGTGCGGATTGCGCGACGGGCCGTCATGCGACGTTCTCGCCGGTGAAATCATAGGCGTATTCGCCCATGTTGAGCGCGCCGACGAGCACGGCGCCGGCCGCTTCGAGCCGTTCGACCAGCGCTGCGTCGGCCGCCGCGGGCTTTCGCTCGCGATTGATCTTCGAGCCGGCGCGGGTCGGCAGGCCGCGCGACGTCGAACAGATTCTTGACCGCGAAAGGCGCGCCGGCGAGCGGGCCGAGCGTCTTGGCCTTTGCGCGCGTTGCGCGTCGATGAGCTTCGGCCACGACGAGCGCGCGTTCTGCCGTGACATCGGTGAAGGCGCCGAGTTTTGGGTTCAGCTTTTCGATGCGCGCGAGCGTCGCTGCGAGGATCTCGCGCGCGCTCGCCGCGCCGGACTTGACGCTTTCGGCGATGCGAAGCGCGACTCAAGATTCAGTTCCGTCATGCCCTATCCGTGATCGCCCACAACCCCTCTCCCGAAGGGAGAGGGGGGCGCTGGCGCCGCTCCTCACGGCGAATACACCGGCGCGGGCTCGGCCTCGTCGTCGAGCTCGAATTCGCGTGACCAGTCGCGAAAGCTTTTCGGCGCGTCTCCAGATGCAACTTCACGACCTCGCGCGAATTCTCGGCGCCAGCGTCATGCCGAGCAGCGGCAGCGAGGCGTCAATCAGCGCGTCAGCGTCGAAATTTTGTTCGGCTCAAGGACAGCGCTCCGGCGAAGGCGGCCAGCGGCGTCGTCCAGCCGACGATCGCGCCCTGCGCGCGGATCATGGCGATCGCCGCCGCCTTGAAGTCTGGAAAATAACTCGCCGTCGCGTCCTCGATCAGCAGGCATTCATAGCCGCGATCGTTGGCCTCGCGCATCGAGGTCTGCACGCAGACTTCGGTCGTCACGCCGGCGAACACCAGTTGCGTGATGCCCGTTTGCCTTCAGCATGGTCTCCACATCGGTCGCATAGAACATGCCTTTGCCCGGCTTGTCGACGACCATTTCGCCGGCGATCGGCGCGCATTCCGGCACGATCGCCGCGCCCGGCTCGCCGCGAATGAGGATGCGGCCCATCGGGACCGGGATCGCCGATGCGCAGCGACGGCTTGCCGCGCAGCCGCTTGGCGGGCGGGCAATCGGAGAGGTCGGGCATGATGGTCTCGCGCGTGTGCAGGATCGGCCAGCCCATGCGCGCGAAACAGCGCGATGAGCGCGGCGACCGTCGGCACGATTTCGCGACCGGCGTCAGGTCGTTGCCGAGCGTCTCGCCGAAGCCGCCGGGCTCCAGGAAATCGCGCTGCATGTCGATGACGACCAGCGCGGCATGCGCGGGATCGAAATTAAAGGGAAAGGGCTCGGCGGGGACCGTCGGTCATGTCAATGGCCCGCCATGTGGCGGCCGATCGTCGTGCGATCCGCGCCCGCCGCTTCCGTCTGATAGGCGACCTTGCCTTCGGAGATGACGGCGATCGCGGTCGGACAATTCCAGCACCTCGTCGAGATCCTCGGAGACGAGCAGCACCGCGGCGCCGCGATTGCGCTGTTCGACGATCTGCGCGCGAATGTCGGCGACCGAGACGAAATCGAGGCCGAAGCAGGGGTTGGCGACGATCAGCACATCGACGTCGGAGGAAAGTTCGCGCGCCAGCACCGCGCGCTGCACGTTGCCGCCGGAGAGGTCGCGGATCGGCGCATCGGGCGAGACGGTCTTCACATTATAGCGCGCGATCAGTTCGCGCGCCTTGGCGCGCATCGGCCCCGGCGACAGCCACCAGCCCATACGAGGCGATCGGCGGCTTGTCGAAGGCGCGGAACGCCATGTTCTCTGCGACCGACATGGTCGGCGCCGTCGCGTTCTTCAGAGGCTCCTCCGGCAGGCCGAACACCTTGAACTTGTCGAAATGATCGCGCTTCGGCTCGAAATTCTGGTCGCGCACCAGCACCTGGCCCGCCTTGATCGGCCGCTGGCCGGTCAGCGCCTCGACGAGCTGGCTCTGCCCGTTGCCGGAGACGCCGGCGATGCCGACGATCTCGCCGGCGCTCACTGTGAGATCGAAGCCCGTCGACCGTCTCGCGGCCCTCGTCGTTCTCGACATGCAGGCCGGCGATCTCCAGCATCTTGTTGCTTGCGCGGCGCCTGTACGCGCGCCGCGCTCGGGCGCACGACGGCGTCGCCGATCATCATCGCCGCCATCTCGCGCGTCGAGAGTTCGCCGACCTTGCCGCCGCCGACCTTGACGCCGCGCCTCAGCACGCTGACGTCGTCGCAGAACGCCTCCACTTCGCGGAACTTGTGGGTGATCATCAACGCGGTGATCTCGCCGCGATGCGCCATGCCTTTCAGCAGGCCGAGAATCTCGTCGGCCTCGCCGGGGGTGAGCACGGACGTCGGCTCGTCGAGAATGAGGAAGCGCTGATCGAGATAGAGCAGCTTGAGGATTTCGAGCTTCTGCTTCTCGCCCGCGGCGAGCGAGGCGACGGGCCGGTCGAGCGGCACGCGGAACGGCATGCGCGACAGGAATTCCTCCAGCGTGCGCGCGCTCCTTGCGCCAGTTGATGACGTCGGGCGCATCGGCGCGACTGACGACGAGGTTTTCCGCCGCCGTCAGCGAAGGCACAAGCGTGAAATGCTGATAGACCATGCCGACGCCGAGCGCCTGCGCGTCGCGCGGATTGGCGACCTGGACCTCCTGCCCGTTCAGCATGAGCTGACCCTTGTCGGGGGTGTAGAAGCCCATCACGCATTTGACGAGCGTCGACTTGCCGGCGCCGTTCTCGCCGAGCAGCGCGTGGAAGGTGCCGGCGGGGACCTTGATCGAGACGTCGTCGAGCGCCTTGAAGCGACCGAACGCCTTGCTCATGCCGTAGGTCTCGAGCGAGGGCCCGCGCGCTGGCGGCTGCGGCGCTTCGGCGATCGGAAGGGCTTCTGTCATGCGGCGGCTCCGGTAGCGAGGCTTGTATCAACGATGACAGCGACGGGGCCGCCGCCGTCGGGACCCTGATGCTCGGCGCCGCCGGAGACATAGATCTCCGCGTGGCCGACGAGCGAAGCGAGCGCGCCCGCGACGAAGGCGCGGGCATGACGGGTCGCGGAAATGTCGCTGTCATCGAGCATGGTGTGACGGCGCCCGCGCAACGATCCGTTCGAACTCGCCTCGGCCTTGCCGAACAAGGCGATGACGCGCCCACGCTCGGCCTCGCCGAGCTGGCCCTGAGCGCAGAGGCCGAGCCGCCGCATCGCCTGCCTGACCGGCTCGATGTCGATCGCGTCCTTCATGACAGCGTGATCGATGCGCAGCGGCCCTGACCAACCGCCGGGCGCGGCGCCGAGCACGACAATCTCGTGATCCTCGAGCTCCACGCCAGCCGAAGTCGAGGCGCGGCTAGAATAGAGCGAGACATCGCGGCCGATCTGCTCATCGCTGATGGTTTCGAATTTGATCTCGCCGAGCGCCACGGCGACGCCGAGCGCCGACGCGGCGCGCGAAAACCCCATCGATTTCAGCGTGTCGCGCGTCAGGAGGATCGCGCCGCGCGCTTCCGCCGACGCGACGCGATCGAGCGTCAGCAGCGGGCATTTGATCTGCACGAAATGCACGTCATCGGGATCCTCGAGCCCGGCGTCGCGCATCGCGGATCTGACGCCGTCGGCGACCAGCCCGATCTGCTCGCGCCGCCCGAGTTGCTCGTACGGCAGCCGCACGCGTGCGCGCGCGCCCAACCGCGAGCGCTCCGCGCGACGACGGCGAATTTTCCTCACGCGCCTCAAACACGGTGAAATGCGGCGCGAGCCCGCCCTCGGTGCCGCCGGACATGACCAGACAAACATTTTCAGGCTTTACGCCGGCCTCGCGGAGCGCATCAGACAAAGCGCGTGTCGCAAATCCTCGCGAAAAATCGTTGACGCAACCGTTGCCCTCGGTTTTGCCGAGAATTGCGACAACGTTCGGCTACCTGTATCGCGCCGCTCGCAAAACCCGCCGCGAGGCCCGACACATCGTCGGGCGCGGCGGCGGACAGGCGATGCACGAACGCGCGCCGCGTCACGGCAGGCTCGCGAGGATCGCCTTCGATGGCGCGATGGCGCCGAACACGCCGCCTTGCATCGTCACCATTTTGAGCGCGGCCGCGTGGTTGCCGGGATCGGTCGCCGCCGTGCCGTCCTCGACGATCACGCATTCGAAGCCGCGATCGTTCGCCTCGCGCATGGTGGTGTGCACGCAGACGTCGGTCGTGATGCCCGTGAGGATCAGATTCTCGATGCCGCGCGTCCGCAGGATCAGTTCGAGATCCGTCGCGCAGAACGAGCCCTTGCCGGGCTTGTCGATGATGACTTCGCCTGGCAGCGGCTTCAGTTCGTCGATGATCTCCCAGCCCGGCTCGCCGCGCACCAGGATTTTTCCGCAGGGGCCGGGGTCGCCGATGCCGGCGCCGATGCGGCGCGAGCGCCAGCGCTTGTTGGGCGGCAAGTCGGCGAGATCGGGGCGATGGCCTTCGCGGGTGTGGATGATCTGATAGCCCTTTTCGCGCATCGCTGAGAGCAACGCCTTGATCGGCCCGATCGGCGCGCGCGTCAGCGCAATGTCGTAGCCCATCTTGTCGACATAGCCGCCTTCGCCGCAGAAGTCGGTCTGCATGTCGATGATGACGAGCGCTGTGTTTTGCGGCCGCAGGTCGCCGTTATAGGGCCAGGGATAGGGCTGTGACTTCGACGGTCGGCATTGCTATTCCGCGGCCTGTTTGAGCTTTTCGCCATAACGGCGCGTCGGCTTCGCAAAGCCGTAGGCGACGCCGTCGGTGTGGACGACCTCGTCCTCCCACGGCAGCTTGTAGCGGCCGGCGACGAGATCCTGCATGAACGTGTAGGGGCAGTCGCCGGCGCCGCCGTCGACGGCGACGAAACCGCGATGGCCGAGCTGATAGATGTTGTTCTCGACCGCCCAGTGTTTGCGCGCCTCGCGCACGAGGTCGGGGCGAACTTCCGCGGTGATGATCTCGTCGGCGCGGCCGGTCGTCCCTTCCGCGAGGATCGAGCCGTCGAAATTGACGATCATGCCCTCGCCCATCGAATCGAACGAGCCGTCGCTGCCGCACATGCAGACATTGGCGCTGACCATCAGATTCTGGAAACTGTTGGCCTGGTTGGTGAAGCGCCAGGCGGTGCGGATCGGCGCGGTGTAGCCGGCGGTGCGGATCATGATCTCCGCGCCCTTGTAGGCGCATTCGCGCGCCATCTCGGGGAACATGCCGTCGTGGCAGATGATGAGCGCGAGCTTCGCACCCTTCGGCCCCTCGCAGACGGGAATGCCGATGTCGCCGGGCTCCCAGGGCTCGACCGGCGTCCACGGGTGCATCTTGCGGTAATAGAGTTTTATTTGCCCGTTGTTGTCGATGATGACGCCGGAATTGAAGGGGTTGCCGTTCGGATTGAACTCCATGATCGAAAAACAGCCCCAGATCGCATTGTCGCGACACGCCCGTTTGAACGCAGCGATCTCCGGCCCGTCGAGCGAGCAGAGGATCGCTGGGTTCATGTCCATCGACAGGCCGTGCAGCGAATATTCCGGGAACACGACGAGGTCCATGGTCGCCATGTTGCGGCGCGCTTTGCCGACCATGGCGACGATCCGCGCGGTCTGAGCAGCGACATCGGCGGGCGTGGCGACGAACGGCAATTGCAATTGCACGACGCCGATGACGACGCCGTCCGGAGACTTGTTGAGCCCGCCCAAGCCGCTCATGAAGCCCACCTTTCCCGGTCTACTTCGCCATCGACAATTCGCCGGGCATGTCGCGCGACGACCGCTTGGCGCTGGACGTGGCGATCATGAGCCCGAGCGTGAGGATGTAGGGCGCGGCATTGAAGAAATAATAGCCCTGGGTGATGCCGACCGATTGCAGCGACGGCCCAAGCGCGCCGGCCGCGCCGAACAGCAACGCCGCGCCGACGCAACGCAGCGGACTCCAGCGCGCGAAAATCACCAGCGCCACCGCCATCAGACCCTGGCCCGAGGACAGCCCCTGGTTCCAGGAGCCCGGATAGGAAAGCGACAGGAACGCGCCGCCGATGCCGGCGAAAAAGCCGCCGAGCGAGGTCGACAGAAAACGCACGAAATTCACGGAAATGCCCATCGCCTTGGCGGCCGCCGCGCTGTCGCCGACCGTGCGCACCACGAGACCCCAGCGGGTATTCGCGAACGTCCAGGCCATCGCCACGGCAAGCAGAATTCCTACGAAGAACAATGGATTGATGTCGAGCGCGCTGCGCAGATTGAGATTGTCGGTGAAGCCGCCGAACGGAATCGATTGCAGGCGCGGCGCCGTCGGCTGGATGTAGGGCTTGCCGAAGAAGAACGCGACGCCGGTGCCGAACAGCATCATCGCGATGCCGACGGCGACGTCGTTGACGCGCGGCAGGCTGCAGATCGAGCCATGCATCGCGCCGAGCAAGGCGCCGGCGACGCCTGCCATGAACACGCCGGCCCAAGGCGAACCCGTGTGATAGGAAGTCGCGTAGGCGACCATCGCGCCCAGCACCAGCGTGCCTTCCAGCCCGAGGTTCACCCGGCCCGATTTCTCCGTGAGGCACTCGCCGAGCGCGACGAACATGAACGGCGTCGAAACGCGGATTGCGCCTCCCAGCATGGCGATCAGGACGATGTCGAGACTCGCGTTCATGTGCGCTCCTTCGGAGCTTCGGGGCGGAAGATCGCGAAGCGCCCGTACAGCGTCTCGGAGATCAGCAGCACGATGAAGATGAGGCCTTCCAGCACTTGCACGGTCGCGTCGGGCAGACCCATGCGCCGTTGCACCAGACCGCCCGCAGCGACCAACCCGCCAAACAGGATGGCGACCGGCACGATGGCGATCGGGTTATGTCGCGCGAGGAACGAAATGAGGATGCCGGTGAAGCCGTAGCCCGCCGCGAGCGAGGCGTTGGCGCGGCCCTGGATTGCGGCGACTTCGTAGAAGCCCGCAATCCCCGCGCAGGCGCCGGCGAGCATCGAACAGGCGATGATGATGCGCCCGACCGGCAGGCCTTGGGCGAGCGCGGCGCGATAGTTGCCGCCGGTGATGCGCGCGGCGAAGCCGAAGGTGGTGCGCGTCATCAGGATCTGCAGGCCGATCGCCAGCAGGATGCCGGTCGCGAGGCCCCAGTGCACGTCAGTGCCCGGAATCTTCCCGACCATGTAGTCGTCGCCGATCGGCTTGGTGGACGGCTTGTTGGGATTGGAAAGATCGCGCAGCATGCCTTCGACGAAGAAGTTCATGATGGCGATGCCGATATAGGTCAGAAGCAGCGACGAGATCGTCTCGTTGACGCCACGCGCGTATTTGAGCCAGCCGGCGATCGCGATCCAGACCGCGCCGACGAAGGCGCCGACCACGAACATGATGATGAGCGTCGGCAGCGGCGGCAGCACGCCGACCAGCGGCAGCGCGACTGCGGCGGAGGCAAAGCCGCCGAGCACCAGCGCGCCCTCGCCGCCGATGATGATGAGGCCGATGCGGGCGGGAATGGCGACGCAAAGCGCGGTGAGAATCAGCGGCGCGGATCGTTGCAGGGTGTTCTGCAACGAAAACGCGGTGCCGAACCCGCCGCGCCATACATAGTCCACGAATTCCAGCGGCGACTTGCCGATCGCCAGCAAAAATATGCCGAACGCGATCGCCGCGACGATCAGCGCGAACAGCGGAATCGCGATATATTCGGAACTCGTCCGCAGGCGCCTGATCCATTCGGCGCTCGCGTTAGACGCCAGGACGGCGGTTTGAGGGGGGCTCGTCGCCGCGCTGTCGGACATGCGGTCAATTTCCCTTTGGCCATGCGAAGCCCGTCGCGTGCGGCGGACGGGGGCTTGCGACGCAAGCGGGGCGCCATATGGGGCGCCCGCCCTCATCCGGCGCTACGCGCTTCTCCCGCGAAGCGGGAGAAGGGGTTCCCCCCTCTCCCGCTTGCGGGAGAGGGCCCGGGTGAGGGCGCTCTAAGTGATCGACCCCACGACCCCTTCGAGCAGATAATTCATCTGGTCGAGATAGGGATCGAGATTGCCGTAGGTCTTGTCGATCACGACTTTGCCGGTCTTGTTGTCCTTCAGCGGGCCGACGTAGATCGGAACCTTGTTCTTCATGTCCGCGATTGCCCCCACGGCAGCGGCCTTGGCTTCCTCCGTCGCGCCGGCGCCGAACGGCGTGTTCTGGACGAAGTCGACCTCGTAGCCGCCGGCCGTGAAGTTCGGCAACGGCTTGCCCGCCGCCAAGTCCGCCGCATAGCCCTTGTAGATCGTTGACCACTTGTATTCGGCGCCGGTGATGAAGCCCTTCGGGGCCAGCGGGGCTTGGCTGGCGTTGTGGCCGCAGGTCTTGACGCCGCGCTTCTCGGCGGTCTCGATCACGACCTTGGGCCAATCGACGTGACAGGTGATGACGTCGCAACCGGCGTCGACGAGCGCGTTCGCCGCCTCGGCTTCGCGCACGGGCAAGGACCAATCGCCGGTGAAGATCACCTGCACGATCGCCTTCGGGTTGGTCTTGCGGGCGCCGAGCAGGACCGAGTTGATGTTGCTGAGCACGCTGGAGATCGGCTTGGCGGCGACGAAGCCGATCTTGTTGGATTTGGTGCAAAGGCCGGCCGCGACGCCGTCGACGTAATGGGCCTGGTTGAGATAGCCGAAATAGCTGCCGGCGTTCTTCGGGTCCTTGTCCTTGTTCCACAGCGGCGCCGCGTGGCGGAACTCGACCTTGGGATATTTCTTCGCCAGGTCGATGACGAACGGAGTGTAATAGCCGAACGAGGTGGCGAGGATCAGCCCGGCGCCGTCGAGATTGATCATCGATTCCATCGTCTTGGAGACGGCGTCGGTCTCGGGTACGTTCTCTTCCTCGACGACCTTGACGCCGGGCACGAGTTCGAGCGACGCGGCGGCGACCGCATGCGCCTGATTCCAGCCAAAGTCGTCGCGCGCGCCGACATAGACAATGCCGACGGTGAGGTCCGCGGCGCGCGCCGCGGTGAAACTGCCAAGGCCCGCGGACAGGCCCAAGGTCCCGACGGCGCTCGTCTGCAGAAACGCGCGGCGGGAAACAGGTGAATAACTCATGACGGAGCTCCCCGGACCGGTCGTATGCTTAGCGCCGGCCATGCATACACGAAGGAAGCAATCGCTATGCCAGCTATTTTTCGCTCTTAACGCCCTACGATGCCGGGCGAAGTCGGGAACGTCCATGGCAAGGCGGGCGAAAGAGTCGGCGACGGCGCCCAACCTTTGAGCGAATGCCGAAGAAGCGGGCGAGCTTCTTGCCGCGACGGGTTTACGACGCCGCTCCGCCTCGCTAGCTTCGGCCTAAAAGTGCGATGGGAGGTCGGGAATGGCCGAAGAGGAAGCGGCGTCAAAGCTTCAACCCTTGCCGGCGGAATTGCGCGTACAGAACAACGGTCGCGTGCTCAAGGTGACTTTCGAGGACGGCGTGGTCGGCAGCGTCTCCTCGATCCGGCTGCGCGACGCCCTGCCCGACGTCGCCCGCCCGCAAATCGCGCGGCGCGAAGTCGCGATCATCGCCATCGAGCAGGTCGAGGCCAACGCCGTGCGCATCCGCTTCGACGACGGCCACGACACCGGCGTCTACACCTGGCGGCTGTTGCGCTCGCTTACGACGCATTAGGGGTTTGCACGGCGATCGAAGCGATCATCCGAGTTTGCGCGAAAAGTCGCCAGTGTTTCCCGCACGAGACCTGTTTTCGAGGTTGTTCAAATCCGTGCGCAGTCCACCGCCAGCAGCAGTTCGACGAGATCGTGGTGGCGCTGGCCGTCGCGGCCGGTGAGCTCTCGGATGCGCTGCAGGCGGCCGTAGACGGTGTTGGGGTGCACGCTCAGGGTCCGGCCGGCGGCCTGAATGTTGAGGTCGGCATCGGCGAGCGCGCTGAGCGTTCCAACCAAGGTCCCCTCCGCTTTCGCGTCCGCCGCCAGCAGCGCCGCCGCCCAGGCGGGCGGCGCAGAGCGCACATATTCGCCGCCCGCGTGCACCAGCAGGCTGCGCACCGGCAGGTTCGAGAAGGCCACCACCCTGCGCTCGACGCTGGCGAAATCGAGCGCCGCGAACGCCTCGCGCTGGGCGCGTGGGATCGAGGCGGTCGAGGGATGATCGGAGCTTATGCCGACCAGCACGGAAGGCCCGAGCCGCATCATCAACGGCGCGAGTCGCTCGGCAAGATTGGTCTGCGGCGCCGTCCAGCCGGAAAGGCGGCGCAGCGCCGAGGCGACGCCGATCGCGCGCGTGTCGCGCAGGCCCGCGAGCCATTTGATGTTGGTCGACTGCAATTCGTCGTCGAGCGCGGCGATCAGGCGCCTCGCGCGCTCCGGCTGATCCATCTCCGTCGCGATCGGCGTCCTCACAGCCACGACGCAATAGGACTGGCGCTGGTCGAGATAGCCCGCGCCTTTCAATAGCCGCGCGATGCGGCCATCGGATTCGTCATAGCCGCTGAGCAGAAGGTTCAGCAGTTCGGTGCGCCGGTCGCCCTCCGCCGCCTCGACGCGGCGCGTGTGCGCCACATATTCCGACGTCATCGCCGCGCTGATCACGTTGGTGTATTCGATCGCGAAATCGGCGACGGCGTCGACCGCCTCGCGCGCGCGCTCCGGCCGCGCCGCCGCGGCGCCGTCGCGCATCCAGCGCGACATCACGCGATGCCCGCAACGATAGGCGTGCAGCGACGCCTCGAGCGGAAAGCGCTGCTCGGCGCGCCGGCGGGCGTGATCCTTCACGAACGTGAAGTCGCCAATCCCCTCGCCCGCGAACAGTTTCAGGATTTCGGCGACATGCGCCTTGGCGTGCTCCTTCATGTCAGGCAGCACTTCAGGATTGTGCGACTCGCGAAAGCCCGCGACTTCGCCGAGCACGGCGTCGAGCAGCGCCGTCTCCATGGCGCGCGTCGTGCGGCGCAGCGCTGGCGCGGCGTCCGGCACGAGGCCGAGCGCGACCAGCGCCGCGAGGCTCCGGGCGAGCGCACGGTCCGGCGCGTCCTGTGGACTCTTCACAATCACCTCGGACTATCGCCGGTAAAACTCGCCATGTGCGGTTTCCTCCCCCGATGATAGCCGTTGCCGTGTTCTCGTCCCTCGATGCAAGGAGCAAACCGATGGCCAAGTATCTGTTCGTGTACCACGGCGGCAGCATGGAAGTGAATCCGGAACGACGTCAGGAAGCGATGCAGGCGTGGGGCGCCTGGTTCGGGTCGCTCGGCGCGGCGATCATCGACGGCGGCAACCCCGTCGGCCAATCTTCCACCGTGAAATCAGATGGTTCGCTCGCCGACGGCGGCGGCGCCAATCCCGCTAGCGGCTACAGCCTGATCGAGGCCTCGAGCCTTCAGGACGCGCACGCCAAGGCCAAGGGCTGCCCGCTCCTGAAGAACGGCGGCACGATCGAAATCGCTCAGGCGATGGACATGTGAGCCTCGGGCCGGGCGTCTTTTCGAGGCGCCCGGCCACCTCGCCTCGAACGCCGGAGCCCTCATGCCGACCGAACTCACCTATCTCGCCTATACCTCGCTGCTGACGGCAGCGTTGTGGATTCCCTACATCATCTGCCAGGTGCAGACGAATGGCTTTCTAGAGCCTGGCAATTACGTCGATCCCGCGCAGCGGCCTGTGCCGATGTGGGGCCAGCGCGCCAATCGCGCCCATCTCAACGCGGTCGAAACTTTTGCGCCGTTCGCTGCGCTTGTCCTCATCATCCATGTCGCGGGCAAGGAAACCAGCATGACCGCGTTCTGGACGATCGCGTTCTTCTGGCTGCGCGTGCTCTATACGATCATCTATCTCGCCGGCTGGCCCTATGTCCGAACGATCGTGTTCACGCTTGGGTTCGTCGCGGTCCTCGGGCTATTTTACGGGGCAATCAAATAAGCGGAGGCGCTCATGCGCAACGTCATCGTTCGCTACACGCTGAAGAGCGAATTCCTCGACGAGCACCTTGCGCTGCTCGCCGCCGTGTTCGAGGAGCTCGGGCGCATGCGCCCCGCCGGCCTGCGCTATGGCGTGACGCGAGCGCCTGACGGGCTCGCCTTCACCCATATCGCCGCCATGGACAGCGGCAATCCGCTCGTCGCGCTGGCCACCTTCCAGGCTTTTACCCGCGATGTCGCCAAGCGCTGCGAGGCCCCGCCGCAGGCCATGGACGTAACCATCGCCGGCGATTATGGCATGTTCTCCTGAACGCCGGCGCGGGCCCGCCCCGCGCGGCGCGAACGGAGGACGCCGATTTTGATCTGGGAGCCTGGCGAGGCCGAGCAGACGGCGCGTGAGTTCGATCTGCGGCGCCTGCCGGGGAAATTCTATCTCGACCCCTACCCCGTCTATCGCGCGCTGCGCGAGCGCGAGCCAGTCAAGCGCATGCCCGACGGCTCGTGGCTGCTGACCCGCTATGACGATCTCGTCGCGGTCTACAAGGACACGTCGCAGTTCTCCTCCGACAAGCGCGAAGAGTTTTGGCCGAAGTTCGGCGACACGCCGCTCTACGAGCACCACACGACGAGCCTCGTGTTCAGCGATCCGCCGCTGCATCTGCGCGTTCGGCGGCTCATAGCAGGCGCGCTGACGCCGCGCGCGATATCAGACCTCGCGCCCGATCTCGAACGGCTCGTCGACAATCTCCTCGACGCGCTTGCCGAGAAGGGCGACGTCGATCTCATCGAGGATTTCGCTTCGCAGATCCCGATCGAAGTGATCGGCAACCTGCTCGGCGTGCCGCATGACGAGCGCGGACCGCTGCGAGCGTGGTCGCTCGCCATTTTGGGCGCGCTGGAGCCGGCGCCGACGGCCGAAGCGCTGGAGCGCGGCAATCGCTCGGTCCACGAAATGAGCGACTATCTGAACGCCCTCATCGCGGAGCGCCGCGCCGAGCCGGGCGATCCCGCCCGCGATGTGCTGACGCGGCTTTTGATGGGCGAGGACGGCGAGCGGCTGACGGAGAAGGAGCTCATTCACAATTGCATCTTCCTGCTCAACGCCGGACATGAGACGACGACCAACCTGATCGGCAATTCGCTCGCTGCCCTTTGCACTTGGCGCGACCAGCGCAAAAAGCTGCTCGAGCGGCCGGACCTCATCGCCTCGGGAATCGAGGAATTCTTGCGCTTCGAGAGCTCCAACCAGCTCGGCAACCGCCGCGCGACGCGCGCGACCGAGATCGGCGGCGTGTCCATCGAGGCGGGCGCCTTCCTTACGCTCGGCATCGGCGCCGCCAATCGCGACCCCGCGCAGTTTCAAGATCCTGAGCGGCTCGACATCGCGCGCGCGCCGAACCGCCATCTGGCTTTCGCGGCGGGCGCTCATCAGTGCGCGGGCCTGAGCCTCGCGCGGCTCGAGGGTCGCATCGCCGTCGGCAATTTTTTACGCCGCTTTCCAGACTACGAACTCGCAGGCGCGCCGACGCCGGGCGGCCGGGCGCGCTTCCGCGGATTTCTCAAACTGCCGGCGAGGGTCGCATGAAGGGCAAGGTCGTTGTCATGAGCGGGGCGACCTCGGGCATCGGCGCGGCCGCCGCGCTGGCGCTCGCCAGAGCCGGAGCCCGCATCGTGTTCATCGCGCGCGACGAAAGCCGCGCGAAGGCGACGCTCGGTGCGCTGAATGCGGCGGCGCCGGGTCTTGGCCATCGCGCCCATTACGCCGACCTTTCCTCGATCGCGGAGACCAAGCGCGTCGGCGACGAGATCGCTGCTGCAGAGTCGCGCATAGATGTGCTCGTCAACAACGCCGGCGCGGTGTTCGGCGAGCGCCGCATCAGCATCGACGGGCTGGAGCTCACATTTGCGCTCAACCACATGTCCTATTTCACGCTGACCAAGTCGCTCGTCGACACGCTGAAAGGTTCTACGCCGGCGCGCATCGTTTCGACCGCGTCGCATGCGCATATGCGCGCCCGCTTCGACATCGACGACCTACAGACGCGCAAAGCGCGCTATTCGGCGATGGGGGTCTATGGCGCGAGCAAGCTCTGCAATATCCTGTTCACGCGCGAACTCGCGCGCCGCCTGTCAGGAACGGGCGTCGTCGCCAACTGCCTGCACCCCGGCGTCGTCGCGACCGGTTTTGGCCGCGAGGCGAGCGGTTTTCTGCGCTGGGCTTTGTCGATCGCGCGCCCGCTGCTGCTGACGCCGGAGCAGGGCGCCGACACCCTGATCTGGCTCGCCAGTGCGCCGGAGACCGCGAGCGTCAGCGGCGAATATTTCGCCAAGCGCAAGCCGGCGCGGCGCACGGCCGAGGCGCAGGACGATGCGTTGGCGGCGAAGCTGTGGGAGATCAGCGAGGAGATTTACGCTGAGCACGCGAAGGCGTGAGGGGGCGTACGCGTTCTACAAAGATCAAATTCGACGCTTGGCGCGCCGGAGGTAAAAGTCAGCATTGGGCGGGAAGTGGCCTACGAGGCGGTGCAGAGTTTGGTGTCGTCGAGCAGAGCGCTACCCGCGCAAAGCGCCCCGCAATGAACCGAAACGTCTCCGATAAGCGAATGGGCTAATGCCCACCTTCCTTAGAAACACGCGTCCGAAGAAGCTCGCGTCCTCATATCCGACTTCACCGGCTATTTCCTCGATAGACAGATCGCCGGTTTCAAGCATTTGCTTCGCTTCTTCGATCCGCAAGGCGTGAACGTAGTCCAGTGGCTGCATTCCCGTGGCTTTGCGAAAGCGTCGAACGAACGATCTTTCCGGTATACCCGATTGCTTGACCATGGCGGCGACAGGCGACGCCTGATCATAATGTGCGGCGATCCATTCCTGACATCGCGCGATCAACGCGTCGGAAACCTGCTTTTTCATGAGTAGCGCAGCGAAGGGTTGCTGACCCCCTTCATGCCAGTCGACAAGATAGGTCTTCGAAACCTCCAACGCCTCTTTCAGGCCAACAAATCGACCAATCAAGAATAGGGCAAGATCCAGCCAGCTCGTTCCCCCGCCACAAGTGACGATCCGCTGCGCGACGCCACTCACGATCAGCGCCCGATCGGTATGAACTCGCACCTTGGGATAGTTCGCCGTGAGCGATTTGCCGTAAGCCCAATGGATCGTTGCCTCGCAGCCGTCCAGCAGTCCCGCCTCCGCCAGCAGGACGACGCCTGAACAAACGCTGGCGAGCGTAGCTCCAGCGGTGTGGCATTTCCGGAGCCAGGCGACCTCGTCGGGGAACCGCCCCGCGCAACTCTCGCCGGGCACGATGAAAAAGTCGGGTACGCAGACGATCTCGGGAATTTGGCAATCGTCGATTGAATGATCGGGCGTTATCAAGACGTTGTTAGAGGCGCGAATTCCGACAAGCTGACGCGCTACAATATAGGGTTGCATGCGCGCTTCGCCTGCAACACCCTCGATCATAAAGGACCAGTCCCGGCCCGCCGAAGCGAAGAGATCAAGCATCCCATAGACCGCCGAGGCCGTCACCTCAGGCACCGCCAGAATGGCGACATTCACTTTCTGAGTTTTGTCGGAGGCTGTCCGCATGGCGGATATGACCGGGTTATAGCGGTTTTGACTTTATCTCTCGCGCTTCCGCCAGGATAGTGTTTTGAGAATAGAACCGGCCGCGTCGGCGGCTCGACCAGACGCCTAACAATTCTCCCTCAGAACCGTTGAGGTCCGCCATGGAAATGGACTCTTCGAGCGCCGCGCGTGGCGGTGGTGGAAGGCTTCCGACGAAAGACGGGCCGCCCTTCGTCACCGAAACACACATCCCGTCGGTGATCGTCAGAACGGCCGCAAACGCCGACGTGGACGCCATGCACGAATTAGTTCGCGCGGCCTACTCGCCTTACATTCCAACTCTCGGCTACGCCCCTCCACCGATGCGAAAAAACTACACCGAGTTGCTGGGCAAAAATCCGGTGTGGGTCGCTGTCGACGCTGACAGCGTGCTGATTGGATTGCTGGAGTTGATCGTTGAAGTCGACCATGTCATCGTTGAGAACTTTGCGGTCGCGCCAATTTACCACGGTCGTCAACTCGGACGATGGCTCATGGATTTTGCGGAGGCAGAAGCGCGTCGCGTGGGTCTCAGCGAGCTGAGGACCTATACAAACCAACTCATGCCCCGCAACGTCGCGATTTACAAGCACCTTGGTTACGAGGAAACCGACCGCCGAACGGAGCACGGAATACCGAGAGTTTTCCTTCGGAAGCGTCTCACCCCGGAATAGACGTTATCAACGCCGGCAGCCCGGGCTTCGCCGTCAGTGGGCAACTTCAAACGTCGGGCTGTCCGCGGGGCGCGTGCGCCGATGATCGTAGCTGCGCATTGTGGCAATGTTGATGTGACCGAGCCATTCCCGCACCTTGGCGATGTCTGCTTGATGCTCGAGCGCGTTGGTAGCGACCGCCAACAACCGCTTCGACCCCTACGCCGTGATCGCCTCGGCAGCCGCCCGCGCCCCCGCCCCTGCGCGTAACGATCGGCGCGCGTCGCGGGCAGGCCGGAGGCGCCCGCGCGCGCCTTGACGCAAGCGTCTGGAAGATGGCGGCCGCGCCTCTCTCGAAGCCGAGCGAACCGGCGGCGAGATAGAGCAGCCACAGGTCGGTGCGCGCCTCGCCGATCATCGCCGTCGCCTTCGCGCGTCGCGCGTAGAGGCGATCGGTCCAGGCGCGGCAGGTCAGCGCATAATGCTCGCGCAAGGTTTTCGACGTCGTGCACGTCGAACTCGTGTTTCTCGAGCGAGGCGATGAGTGTTGGCGATCGGGTCGAGCCAGCCGCCGGGAAAAATGTATCTGCATGGCCGCGCGGGTGATCGGCATGCGCCGATAGCGATTGTCGCGGCGCGAGCGGCGCGTGATCGCATGATGCAGATAGAGCCCGCGCACCTTGAGCAGCGAAAACACCTTGGCGAAATAGGCTTCGAGATTCTTTTCGCCGACATGCTCGAACATGCCGACCGAGGCGATCTTGTCGTAAGGGCCCTCGAACTCACGGAAGTCGGCGAGCTCGATCTTGACGCGATCCTCGAGACCCGAGCGCGGCGACGCGCGCCTTCGCGTAGTCGAACTGCTTCTGAGACAGCGTCGCGCCATGCGCGATGACGCCGTAGTTCTGAGCGGCGTGGATGACGAGGCCGCCCCAGCCGCAGCCGATGTCCAGAAATTTTTCGCCCGGCTTCAGCCTCAGCTTGCGACAGATGATGTCGAGCTTGGCGCGCTGCGCTTCCTCGAGGCTCGCCTCGAAGGTCGGGAAATAGGCGCAGGAATAGACCATCAGCGGATCGAGAAACAGCGCGTAGAAATCGTTGGAGAGGTCGTAGTGGAACTGCACCAGCGCCTTGTCGTCGCGCGCGCCGCGGCTCTCGCCCTTGTAGGCCTGGTCGTCGATCGACGCCTTGCCGGACATCATCAGAAACGGCGCCAGCGCGCTCAGCATGAGCCGCTTGTCGATCCTGCGCCAGCCGCCATTGCGCAGCTTCGCAGTGATCTCCTGGCGCCGCGGCTCGAACTCGAACAGCGTGCCGTTGACGAGGCGCAGCCGTCCGCTCGCCAACAGCGAGATGAATTTCAGCATGCGCGGCGAACGCAAGAGGCTCGCGATCACGCCGGGATCGGCGATGCGCAGCGCGAGATCGCTCGTCGGCCGTCGGCAGAGCGGGATGACCTCGCCGCTCCACAGTTCAACACTGAGATCGACGTCGAGCAGATCGGCGAGGTGATGCAGAAATTTTTCGAATTTTTGCATGGTTTTCTCGGACTCCCGCGCCACCCTGGGACGAGATGGCGCGGGCGTCCAGAGGGGCGCTCAGATGGCTTCCTTGAGGAGCGGCGGCGTCCACGCCGCCGAGGGGTCGGCCTGGAGGCCGACCCCCCTTTGATTTATCCCATCGTCGGAATGGCGAACTAGGCGCCTTCCTTGACGCCGGAGGGCCAGCGCGAGGTTACGGTCTTGGTCTTGGTGTAGAAGCGGAACGCGTCGGGGCCGTGCTGGTTGAGGTCGCCGAAGCCCGAGCGCTTCCAGCCGCCGAACGTGTAATAGGCGACCGGCACCGGGATCGGCACGTTGACGCCGACCATGCCGACCTGCACCTTCGACGCGAAGTCGCGCGCCGCGTCGCCGTCGCGGGTGAAGATCGCGACGCCATTGCCGTATTCGTGATCGTTGCACAGGCCAAGCGCCTCCTCGTAGGTCTTGGCGCGCACGACCGACAGGACGGGGCCAAAGATCTCTTCCTTGTAGATGCGCATGTCCTTGGTGACGTTGTCGAACAGGGTGCCGCCGAGATAGAAGCCGTTCTCGTAGCCCTGCATCTTGAAGCCGCGGCCGTCGACGGCGAGCTTCGCGCCTTCCTCGACGCCGAGCTCGATATAGCCCTTCACCTTCTCGAGATGCGCCTTGGTGACCAGCGGGCCGTAATCGGCGCTGCCATCGGTCGAGGGGCCGACCTTCAGCGATTCGACGCGCGGGATGAGCCGCTTGACCAGTTCGTCGGCGGTCTTCTCGCCGACCGGCACCGCGACCGACACCGCCATGCAGCGCTCGCCCGCCGAGCCGTAGCCGGCGCCGATCAGCGCATCGACCGTCTGGTCCATGTCGGCGTCGGGCATGACGACCATATGGTTCTTGGCGCCGCCGAAGCACTGCACGCGCTTGCCCGCCGCCGTGCCGCGCGAATAGATGTATTGGGCGATCGGCGTCGAGCCGACGAAGCCGACGGCCTTGATGTCGGGATCGTCGAGGATCGCGTCGACCGCGACCTTGTCGCCGTTGACGACGTTGAGAATGCCGGGAGGGCCGCCGGCCTCGACGAACAGTTCGGCGAGCCGCATCGGCACGCCGGGATCGCGCTCGGAGGGCTTGAGGATGAAGGCGTTGCCGCAGGCGATCGCCGGCGAGAGCTTCCACAGCGGGATCATCGCCGGGAAGTTGAACGGGGTGATGCCGGCGACGACGCCGAGCGGCTGGCGCATCGAATAGATGTCGATGCCGGGGCCGGCGCCGTCGGTGTATTCGCCCTTCATCATGTGCGGCACGCCGAAGCAGAATTCGAGCACTTCGATGCCGCGCTGGATGTCGCCCTTGGCGTCGGCGATCGTCTTGCCGTGCTCGCGGGCCAGAATGTCGGCGAGCTCGTCGTTGTATTTGACGATGAGCTCGTAGAACTTCATCATCACGCGGGCGCGGCGCTGCGGATTGGTCGCCGCCCAGGCCGGCTGCGCCGCCTTGGCGTTCTCGACCGCGGCGCGCACTTCCGCCGGCGTCGCGAGCGCGACCGTGCCGCGCACCGTTCCGTCCATCGGCTGAAACACTTCGCCGTGCGGCCGGAGGTGCCGGCGACAGGCTTGCCGCCGATGAAATGCCCGTATTGGATCATGGTTCGCTCCCTCATGGGTGTCGCTTTGCCGAGCTTATGAACCCTGTTTTCCTGCACAGCAATCGAAGATATTGCGCATCGAATGTGCAAATTTGGGCAAAGCCTCGGCGAAGCCGGCGGGGTAGGGGGCCATCGTCCCGTAAAGTTTGGGCGTGCAAAGGTTCGCTCGGAGCCTCCCCATGCTGCCGCCCTGGAAAGCCTATCCGCTGATGGCCGAAGGTTCGCTCGGCTGGAGCTTCGGCTCCGGCGAGTTCTACTGGATCGAATTCCGCGGCTGGTACGGCAAAATGTCGCCCGCCGCCCGCGACGCCTTCGAACGCGACAACGTCGAACCGAGCGGCTGGACCGGGTTTTATGGCCGGCTCAGGGCGCGCTCGCGCTGAAGACAAAACCATTCGCCCCCTGGCGCGTATCTAGGTTAGACTGCGGATGCCGACAGCGCGTTCGCACTCACGACAGGAGTTTTGAGCATGCGCAATCTCTCAATACTGGCGATCCTGGCTTTGGCGACGAGCTTCGCCGGCGCGGGACCGTCTTACGCCGGCAACATGGGCGATCCGAGCGCGCACATGCGCTACATGCAGGAAATCTGCGACTTGCAGAAGCGCGGCGAATATCCGCGCGACCACAACGCTTGCCTGCCCGACGATTTGGGTTCGCCGGTCGGCGTTTATCAGGCCCCGCAGCGCTGAAAAGGCGCACAGGAAATTGACGGGCTGAATTGAACAAATCGCGCACCCGGTCCATGCAGCGTCATGGACTGGGATAATGTCAGGGTGTTTTTGGCCGTCGCCCGCGCCGGGCAATTCGTCGCGGCGGCGCGGCGGCTGGGTCTGGACCATGCGACGGCGAGCCGGCGCGTCGCGGCGCTGGAAGGTGCGCTTGGCGCAAAGCTTTTCGATCGCCGCACGACGGGCGCGAAATTGACGAGCGCCGGCGAGCGCTTCGTCGCCGCCGCCGAGCAGATGGAAAGCGCCTTCCTGCACGCACAGGCGGAGGTCTCCGACATCGACGTCGAGCTGACAGGCGATGTCAGGATCGGCGCGCCCGACGGCTTTTCCACCTACTATCTCGCCGGCGCCTTGCGGGACTTCGTCGAAAAGCATCCGGGCGTCCGCCTGCAGCTCGCGCCGCTGCCGCACCTGACCCCGCTCGCGCGCCGCGAGCTCGACATCGTCGTCGGTCTCGACAAGCCGGAGACCGGCCGTTTCGTCGCGCGCCGGCTGACCGAATATTCGCTCGGCGTCTATGCGAGCGCCGCCTATCTCGCCGAGCGCGGCGCGCCGGCGGAAGTCGCCGAGCTGAAGCGCCATCGCCTCATCGGCTACGTCGAGGAATACGCCTTTTCGGCCGCGCTCGATTACGTGCACGAGCTCTACGACGGCGCGGCGACGCATTTCGAATGCGCCAGCGCGGTGACGCAATTGGAAGCGCTACGTTCGGGCGTCGGCCTCGGCGTCGTGCATGATTTCATCGCGCGGCGTTTTCCTGATCTCGTGCGCGTGCTGCCCGAGCGCCGAGCCAGGCGCGCCTACTGGATCGTGACGCACGAGGACACGCGCGGCCTCGGCCGCATCCGCGCCGCGCACGACCATATCATCGCGAGCATCGAGCGCGATCGGGGTATGTTTGTTTGACGTTCAAACAACCCTCATCCGGCGCTTCGCGCCACCTTCTCCCGCAGGCGGGAGAAGGGTCCGGCCCCCTCTCCCGCTTGCGGGAGAGGGTTGGGGTGAGGGCGGTTCATCGCAAGAGCCTTTAGCGTCCTAAGCTCTTTGCTTCGTCTGTCGCGGCGAAGGTAGATCAACAAACAATTCGCTGAGCGTCGCCGCGACGCGCCTTGCAAGCTCCGCTGGCTTCTCGGCATTCCCGCGCAGGCGGCGCGCAAGGCACAAACAAGCAAGGCCGTGCACGGCGGCCCATGAAGTCAAAAACAGGTCGTTGCGCCTCTCCGGCGGGCTCAGCTCTGCGATCAGAGCGTCGAATTTCGCGTAAGCCGAGTCCGGGCTCGCCGTTTCCTCATCAGGCGTTGGCGGCGCGGCGCCAAACATGGTTGCAAACAGGCCCGGACGCTGCGCCGCAAATTCGACATAGGCGACGGCGTATTTGGTGAGCCGCGCGCGAGGATCTTTCAGCCTGTCCGCCGCGGCATACTCGGCGGCAAGCATCGCAAAGCCGCGTCGCGCGACCGCGGCCATCAGCGCGGCCTTGTCCTCGAAATGGCGGTAGGGCGCCATGCCGGAGACGCCGGCGCGAGCGGCAAGGAGCCTTAGCGACAGGCTTTCGGGGCCGTCGGCCTCCAAAGCCTCGAGCGCGAGATCGATCAACGTCTCGCGCAGGTCCCCATGGTGGTACGCGTCGCGTTTCAATGTTGACATCTCATACATTCCAGATGTATGAGTCGTATACATATTTCACGCCACTTGCAAGGAGGGCGTCGTGCGACTGCCGCTGAAGAACGATTTTCTCGCCACGCAATGGCTGAGGACGGCGGGCCATGCCGCCTCGGGCGGGGCTGACCTCGCCGAATGTTTTCTCGTCGCCGAACAGGTGAAGGAAAACGATCCCGAAAGCTGGCGAAGCGCCTGGCTCGCGCTCGCAGACCGCGTGGCGGGCGAAGCGGAGAGAAGCGCGGCGGCGGGATGCGATCAGAGCGCGCGCGGCGCCTGGCTGCGCGCCGCCAATTATTACCGCGCCGCCGCTCTGTTTCTGCTCAGCCGCGAGGAGGCGCCGCGATTGCGCGAATTGATGCGCCGCCAACGCGAAGTTTTTGCCGCGGCGATCGCATCGGAGCCAGACTGGGGCGAAAGCCTCGAAATTCCTTACGAAGGGCGCTCTCTGCACGCCCTGTTCTTCGCAGCGCGCGGCCCAGGGCCGAAGCCGACGCTGGTGGCGACCAACGGCTACGACAGCACGGCGGAAGAGGCTTATTTCTTCAGCGGCGCCGCCGCGCTGGCGCGGGGCTGGAACTTTGTCTGTTACGACGGGCCGGGCCAGGGCAGGGCGCTCGAAGACGGCCTTGTCTTCCGGCCCGATTGGGAGGCGGTGATGGCTTGCGTGCTCGCCGCCGTCGAGACGCGGCCGGACGTCCGCGCCGACCGCATCGTCTCCATGGGGATTAGCTTTGGGGGCTATCTGGCGCCGCGCGCCGCGACGGGCTGCCAAAACCTCGCCGCGCTGATCGCCGACCCCGGCCAGTTGAGCCTTCTGGAAGAGACGCGCACCCGTCTTCCCGGCCCGATCGCCCGGGCGCTGCCCGACGGAAGCAAGTTCTGGCTCGGCGCGCTCGAACGCATTTTGCAGATGCGAATCAAAGACCCCATCAAGGGCTGGGCGCTCCGGCGCGGCCTCTACGTTCACGACGTCGAGACGCCGCTCGACTATCTGAAGCTGCTCGCCAACTATACGTCCGAGGGTCGGCTCGATCGCATTCGTTGCCCGGTGCTGGTCGCCTCGGCCGAAGCGGACGAGATCGGCGCGACCGCGCGACGTTTGTTTGACGGCATCCAATCGCCAAAGACTTTTCAGCGATTTCTCGTCGCGGAAGGGGCCGGCGAACATTGCGAGTCCGGAGCGCGCGCGCTTTTCAACCAGCGCGCCTTCGATTGGTTGCAAGCCACGTTCTCCGCTCACGATGACGAAATCGCCGGCGGCGGCCGGCGGCTCGGCCAGCGCGTCGCGACGTCGTAGGCGTGCGCGAGCCGCAGCAATTCGAGATCGCGACGCGGCCGGCCGATGAGCTGGATTCCCATTGCGCGCCCGCGCGTGTCAAAACCGGCGGGAAGCGCGGCGGCGGGCGCGCCAGCCATCGCGGCGGGGACCGCGCTTTGCATCCATTCGTGATAGGTCTTCATCTTGCGGCCCGCGATCTCCTCGACCGTGCGGTCCTCGGCGGCGAAGGCGAACACTTGCGCGGTCGGCAAAGCCAAATAGTCGTAGCGCGCGAAAAAATTGCGCAGTGAGCCGCCGAACCGTGTGCGGGTTTGCGAGGCGGCGGCGACGTCATAGGCCGAAAGTTTCAACCCGTTCTCGATCTCGTAGATCGCGCTCGGCGGCAGTTGCGCGCGTTTGACGGGATCGCGGTAGACATCGAGCAGCGGCGCTTGATGCCAGGAGCGCAGCGTCACGAAGGCGCGCCAGAGTTCCTCGAAGTCGAATTTCGGATGCGCCTCCTCGACGATACAGCCGAGGTCCTGGAATACGCGCGTCGCGGAGCGCGCCAGTTCCAGCACGCCCGGCTCGAACGGCAGTGCGCCGCCAAAATCGCCGGCCCAGGCGATGCGCGCTCCCTTCACATCGGCTTCGAGCGGCGCGCGGAAGCGCGACGGGTCGGCCTCGTGCGACAGCGGCGCGATTTCGTCGGCGCCCGCCTGGACGGAGAGCAGCAGCGCGAGATCGGCTACGCTTCTTGCCATAGGGCCGTAGACGGTCATCGAGGCGTTCCAGGCATCGAGTTCTTCGCGCGCGATGACGCCGTAGCTCGGGCGGAAGCCGAAAACATTGTTCCAGCCGGCGGGATTGCGCAGGCTGCCGCCATAGTCCGATCCGTCGGCGAGCGCGGTCATGCGTAGCGCCAGCGCGACCGCCGCGCCGCTGCTGCTGCCGCCGGCGCTCAGACGCTCATCGTAGGCGTTGCGGGTGACCCCATAGACGGGGTTCGACGAATAGGAGCCGAGCCCGAATTCCGGCCCGTTGGTCTTGCCGATCAGAATCCCGCCCGCCGCGCGCATTCGGCGAACCATCAGACAATCCGCAGGCGCGATGGAGCCGCGGAGCAGCGGCGAGCCTTTGGTGGTCGGCAGGCCCTCGACGTCGACGAACTCCTTGATGGGGATGGGCAAGCCGTGCAGCGGACCCAAGGCGTCGCCGCGCGCCAACGCCGCATCTTTCGCGCGCGCTTCCTTCATCAACTGATCGGGGTCGCGCAATGCGACGATCGGGTTGAAGCGCGGGTTCAGCGCTTCTATGCGCGCGAGCGTCGCGGTCATCAGCTCCGCCGCGGACAGCTTGCGATCGGCGATCGCCTTCACGAGTTCGACCGCATCCATGTCCAGCACTGCCTGGGCTCCCTTCGATGGTTGTTCGGTTTGGCGTGACGATAGCCACGAACGCCTTCCGTGTCGTCCCCGCGAACGCGGGGACCCAGGGCGTGATCCGTGTCTTTGCAGATAAAGTTGATGTTTTTCAAAGTGCTGACCCCTACGACTTTGGGTCCCCGCGTTCGCGGGAACGACAATTTCAACCTTGGCGACAATTTTCCCCTTGACACTCGACTATCTCAGATATATCTCAGTGCTGTCTCAGACAGTTGAGACTTAACGAAAGGACTGAAAAACTTGAAAGAATTCCGTAAAATGAACCATCACTGGCGCGGTCGCGAAGACCGGCAGGACTTCCGCCGTCGCGATCCCGACGCCATGCGCGGCGAAGGCGGGCGTAGTTTCCACCGCCGCGGCTTCGGCCAGTTCGGCGAGCGCGACGAAATGGCGCGTGGGCGCCGGCGCATGTTCGAGGGCGGAGAACTGCGCCTCGTCATGCTGCTCCTGATGGAGAGCGAGCCTCGCCACGGCTACGACCTCATCCGCGAGATCGAGACCCGCACCGGCGGGGCCTATGCGCCGAGCCCAGGCATCGTCTATCCGACGCTGACCCTGCTCGAAGAGATGGGCCAGGTCGAAGCCAGGGCTTCCGAGGGCGCCAAGAAACTGTTCGCGATCACCGCGGATGGACTCGAGCATCTGAACGCCAATCGCCGCGAGGCGGAAGTGGCGCTCGCGAGGCTCGACGCGCTCGGCGCCAAGGACGCTGCGCTGGAGGACGGCCCGGTGCACCGCGCGCTTTCGAACCTGAAGGCCGTGCTGAAGCAGCGCCTGACGGTCGCCGCCGACAAGACGCTGAAACTCGCTGTCGCCGACGCCGATCGACGAGGCGGCGCGCAAGATCGAACGGCTGTAAGGAGTGAACATGACCGCTGAAACCCGGCACGCCATCGAGCGTGTGCGCCGTGAGCCGAAGCGCCGCCGCCTGACGGTGGCTGAGGCGTACGGGCTGACGCCGAACATGCGCCGCATCGTGTTCAGATCTCCCGAACTCCGGGATTTTGCGAGCCTCGGCGTCGACGACCACGTCAAACTGTTCGCGCCCGATCCGAATGCGCCGCAGGGTTTCAGCGGCCGTGACTACACGCCTCGCGCCTACGAAGCGGAAAAAGGCGAGTTGACGATCGATTTCGCCTTGCATCAGGCCGGCCCGGCCACTGCCTGGGCGCTTGGCGCGAAGCCCGGCGACGCGCTCGAGATCGGCGGCCCGCGCGGCTCCATGATCGTCGCCGACGATTTCGACTGGTATCTGCTCGTCGGCGACGAAACGGCGCTGCCGGCGATCGGACGGCGCGTCGAGGGTTTGCGCGCCGGCGTTCCGGTGACCACGATCGTCATCGTCGACGCTCCCGAGGAAAGGCAAAACTTCGAGACGCGCGCCGACTGGCGCCCGATCTGGCTTTTTCGCGACGGGGCCGGCGACGGGGAACGTCTCCGGCAGGCGCTTTGGGAATGGACCGCGCCCGAGGGCGAAGGCTATGTCTGGATAGCGGCCGAGGCGAAGGCCGCGCGCGCCGCCAAGGACTACATGCTCGGCGATCGCCGGCACCCTCCGGCCTGGCTCAAGGCCTCCGGCTATTGGGTGGCGGGCGCCGCGGGCGTGAGCGAGAAGTTCGAGAGCTGAGGGCTTGCGCGGCTGCGCCCGACGCCGCAAGGTTTCGGGCGCATCCGGGGCTGGCCCATGATCCTCAACGAAACGCAGACCGCCATTCGCGACGAAGTCGCAAAATTCGCCGCCGAGCGCATCGCGCCGCGGGCGCGCGAGTTCGAGGCCGAAGGGGCGTACCCTCCCGAGCTCTACGTCGAGCTGGCGGGCCTCGGCCTGATGGGCATGACGGCGCCCGAGGACGTCGGCGGGGCGGGCGCGGATTTCGTCTCCTACGCGCTGGCGCTGATGGAAATCGCCGCGGCCGACGGCGCGCTGTCGACGATCCTGTCGATCCAGAACAGCCTCGTTGTCTCGGCGCTCCTCAAGGACGGGACGCCCGCCCAGCAGGCGCGTTTCCTGCCCGCTCTCGTCAGCGGGCGGCTCCTCGGCGCCTTCGCGCTGACGGAAGCCGAAGCGGGTTCCGACGCCGCGGCGATCCGGACGCGCGCTGCGCCGGTCCCCGGCGGCTACCGGCTCAATGGATCGAAACAGTTCATCTCCTCGGGCCGCACGGCCGGCCTCGCGATCGTCTATGCGGTCAGCGATCCCGACCTCGGCAAGCGCGGCATATCCGCCTTTCTCGTGCCGACCGACAGCCCGGGCTATGTCGTCGAGCGCGTCGAGCAAAAGCTCGGCCAGCACGCCTCCGACACCTGCGCGCTGCGCTTCGAGGACCTGTTCGTCGAGGACAATCTGCGGCTCGGCGCGGAAGGCGCGGGCTATCGCATAGCCCTCTCCAATCTCGAAGTCGGCCGCATCGGCATCGCCGCGCAATGCGTCGGCATGGCGCGCGCCGCGCTTGACGCGGCGGTCCGCTACGCGCAGGAGCGCAAGAGTTTTGGCGTCCCGATCTTCTCCCATCAGGCCGTCGGTTTCCGGCTCGCCGATCTCGCCGCGAAGCTCGAGGCGGCGACGCAACTGATGCTGCACGCCGCGGCGCTGAAGGATGCGCGCCTGCCGTGCCTCAAGGAAGCCTCGATGGCGAAACTTTTCGCCTCCGAGACGGCGGAAGCGGTGGTTTCCGGCGCCCTGCAGACGCTCGGCGGCTACGGCTATCTCGAGGATTTCGGCATTGCAAAAATCTATCGAGATGTCCGGGTCTGCCAGATCTACGAGGGCGCGTCGGACATCCAGCGCATGGTGATCGCGCGAGAGCTGGCAAAGGGGGCGTGAACGCTCGGCGCGAGGGGAGGCAAACAGCGCCAAATTGGAGGCAAACAAATCCAAACAAGAGCCAAACAAATCCAAACAAGAGCAAAACAAATCCAAACAAATCCAAATTCAATCAGGCCAGTTTGTGGAATTTCAAGGACTTGCGAGTGGTTAACGCCGTTTTCGCGTTTTCCGCAGTTTTCCCCTTCAATTCTTCATATGTAGAATGTAATATTTCGATATACAGAATGACTTTTAGCACAATAATTCGCTTATTGGCAATTGATTTCTGACGCGTCCTGTCGCTGCCGGCGGATGGCGTAGGCGAGGGGCAGGCCGGCGCCCGGTGTCCTTCTCCGCTTGCGGGAGAAGGTGGCCGAAGGCCGGATGAGATGTGGGACGATGACGTTCGGCTGAAAAGCTCGCAAACGACGCCGAGCCAAATTCGACCGCTTGACAAGGCTGGCCGCCGCACCCCATCCGGGCTTCGCCCACCCCTGGGAAACGCTTGCGTCCCTGAGCCCGCCTTCGCGGGGAAGGCGCCCGCGCGCGGCGCTTTCAGCAATACCACGCAAAAAGCCGGCGCTCGCCGAGGGCGCCGGCCTAAAACTTCGCTAAGGAGAAAAATCAGGCCGCGGCCTTGGCTTCCTCGGCCTTCTTGGCGATTTCGCGCTTGAGGGCGAGCGCGCCGCTCGAAAGCTGCGCGTCGTCGGCCTTGAGCAGGAAGGCGTCGAGGCCGCCGCGGTGCTCGACCGAACGCAGCGCCGCCGCCGCGACGCGCAGCTTCACCGACTTGTCGAGCGACTCGGAGATGAGCGTCACCTGCACGAGATTTGGCAGAAAGCGCGTCCGCGTCTTGCGGTTCGAGTGGCTAACCTTGTTGCCACTCAGGACGGCCTTGCCCGTCAGCTCGCAACGGCGCGACATTGAACTTCCTTCAAAACTTTTCGCCCTAAGGGGCGATTTAGGAAACAGCAGCCGATCCGCCCGCAGCTTCCCTGGCGATTAGGGTCGCGGGCCTATAGGGGAAGCGGGCGGAGGCGTCAAGGCGGGGTAGCTATGCTATGGCAGCAGAGGTATGTTCGCTAACTTGTAAAGGTCCTCGTCGCTGAGTAGCGCCGCCACGGGACAGTCTGCGCTTTTTCTGCTGAGTAGATCCTCAACAAGGTCACGCGCACTGGAGCCAGCCGCACTTAACCGATTGGCAAAACCCGCGCCAGTGACCACATAGCGAAGATTTTCCTGATACTCGCGTGCCTGCAACGCAAAACCGCCTTCGCGCTCCACAGCCGCCAATTGATCTTCGAAGCCTGGGGCAAAAATAAAGGGCTTAAACTTTTCTATTTTGGCGCAAATGAGCGCGCGCAATTCCTCGGCGAGTGCGCTGGCGAACGCTTCTTCGCTGATTCGCGCGTCGCGTAGCTTTTTTTGCAAGAGGGATTGCTCAAACGAAGTAATATCTAACGGTGCGTTGGGCGATTGTGGCTCGCACCTGTTGGCCGACGTCTCAAGGCAATCGAGCCCATGAATGCGCCGCAAAGCATCGTCTCTGTTCTGGCCAGGGCGAGGTAATCCCGCCTCTACTGTCTTTGACCAGTGTCTCGTAGGCATCCTTGTTCCAGAGAACTATGTTTCCGAGCGGACCGTAGTGATCCGCGGCTAGATACACGTCAGTGAAGTGTAAAGACTCTGTTTCGGCCGGATGGCTGTGGCCCCGCCAGAGCAAATCTCCAATCCAAGTCCGTCAAAATGAGGCGCGCGTAGTCGAACGACACGCCCTGAAGCTGTGCGCCGGCCAGGTTTGCGCCCTCGAGCTGCGCGGCTTCGAGCGATGCACCCTGAAGATTTGCCTTTTCGAGCGAAGCGCCCTGTTGTCCTGCTGCGCCCAACGATGCGCCTTGAAGTTGTGCGGCATCAAACGAGGTCCCTTGAAGGTGTGCGAGCACGAGCGACGCGCCTTGAAGTTGCGCTTTGTCGAGTGACGCACCCTGAAGACTTGCTCCCTTCAGTGAGGCGGCCTGAAGATGTGCGCCGCGCAGCATCGCGCCTTGCAGGTGCGCGTCATCGAACGAGGCCCAGTATCCATCTGCGCCGAACCCAAATTCTCGCGTCCGTCAAAATCGCGTCGCTGAAGTCGATGCGCGCGATCGTCGCGCGTTCGAAGTTTACCCCGGCAAGGTCACGGCCCTGGGCGATGAAGATAAAATCCTTGTTTTTCAACTTGTCGGGGTCGTCGATGTTCAGGTTCGCCAGCGCATCCAACCTGGGCAATACTGAAATTGTCAGATAGGAGCCACTGGCGTCTACGCGTTTGATCAACCACCTTTGAACGGAAGATTTTTTCGTGCAGCGACGCGACAGCGTGCGTCGAGTTCGAGGCGCGCGAGCGAAGCGAACGGCTGTTCGTCATAGAAATAGGCCAATCGGAACGAGAACAGAATAACGACGAAGCTTACGGCAGCGGCCGAGGAGTCCACGCTCCTGCCGCCCTGCGCCGAGCTTTCACAGGGTGTTTGTCGTCAGGCTCGGGTCCGGAAAGGATTTCGGCGCCATAGCCGCCAGATAAAGCCGAAATCGAGCAGCAGCAGAACCCGATGGATCCAGGCCACCAGCGAATTATGGTAGGGTAGGAATTGTCGTTGAAAGAGCAGCAGCAACAGCACCGGCCCGAAGGCGAGCGTGATCCAGCCGACAGAACGCAGCCCAACTCCGAAAGCGCCGCCGCGCATGTCCGGCGGCCCGGCGAGAAACTTGCACGAATACGTTGCTCGGCAATTGGCCCCTGAGCCCATCGCGCAAAACCTTGCGCTTTGCGTCCTCGCCCGCCTCGCCGGTCTCGCCGATCTGTGCGTAGAGCGCGCAGTGAAACGCCTTCGTCTTCTCGGTCAGCATGACGAGATGGGCGAGCGTGTAAGCGTGCAGGGCCAGAAAGAGAATCGGCGCGAGGGCGAAGAAGGCGACGATCGGAACCTGGACGTTCAAAAGCAGCAGCGTGATCGGCTTTTCAAAGAACAGGTCGGCGTGCGTCACCGCGCCCGCGGCGACCGCGAGATAGAACAGCGTGAACACATAGGAGAACCACAGGCCGCCGCCGACCGCCGCCGCGTCGTCGACCGCCTTCTTCAGCGCTTCGAGATCGTCGGCCGTTTTTGCGAAATCCGGCAGGTCGGGTCTAGGGGCCGCTGCGCCGTCGGCAGCTTCGGCGCCGACTTCTGCGGGCTTAGGCTTCGCTGCGGCCGCGCCGTCATCGACCGACGGCGTTGCCGCGTCAAAGGCCGCGAGCGGGCGTCGCGAGCGCCCGCTCAGGCGAAGTCTGGCCTTTGCCCAGGGGCTCAATCCGACCAAATGCGCTTCCGCTCGATCTGAAATGACGGACGGTGTTCAAATTTCCGAGCTTGCCGGCTCGAAATTCGCTTAAAATCAGCCTACTGGCAATGTCCTTCGCAATCGGGGCAGAACGCCGCGCTGTAGCCGCGGTCGCTGACCGCGGCTACAGCGCTCGGCGACCGCGGCTACAGCGGCCCCGCCCGCATTGCGTCCCGCGCCGAAAATCACGATATAGACGGCGACTTCGCTTGCACAGGTTTCTACCAATGAACCGCTACGAACGCCGCCCGCCCGCCGCGAGCGAGGCGCAATTGCTCTATCAGGACGGGGATTTTCGGGTGCTGCGGCCGGGGCTGTTCGTGCTTTGCGCGGTCACCGGGGTGCAAATTCCGCTCGACGAATTGCGCTACTGGAGCGTCGAGCGGCAGGAGGCCTATGCGTCGCCGCAGGCGGTGATGATGCGGATGGGCGGGGCGCCCTGAATAGGCTGGGTTGATAACGCTGTCATCCCGTCGAACGCCGGGATCCAGGGGTCGTAGTACTCAGCGGCTTGTGTTTACAGCTTCTGCTTCAAGCTAAGCATCACACGCTGGATCCCCGCTTTCGCGGGGATGACATAGAGGGCGTCAAATGCTGGCCTTGCATCAGCGATCGGGAGGCAAAAAACTTCGAGCGGCGCCGATCTGTTTCCGGGTTTCGCCTCGCGCCACATCGCGGCGCAGGGGGTCAGACTCCATGCGCTATCGGCGGCGACGGGCCGCCGCTGGCGCTGCTGCACGGCTATCCGCAATCGCACCAAATGTGGCGCGCGTCGCGCCCGCGCTCGCCGAGCCGTTTCACGGTCGTCGTTCCCGATCTGCGCGGCTACGGCCGCTCCTCGATTCCCGCCTCGCGAAACGGCGAGGGCTATTCCAAGCGCGTGATGGCCGTCGACATCGTCGCGCTGATGCGAGAGCTCGGTCACGAGCGCTTTCGCGTCGCCGGCCACGATCGCGGCGGGCGCGTCGCCTATCGGCTCGCGCTCGATCATCCCGAGAGGGTCGAAAAACTGGCCATGCTCGACATCGTGCCGACCGGCGAGATGTGGCGCGGCATGGACGCCGGCGCGCGCGATGCAGGTCTATCACTGGATGTTCCTCGCCCAGCCCGCAGCCGCTGCCGGAGACGCTGATCGCGCGCGCGTCGCGCGAATATATCGAGCACACGCTGGCGAGTTGGACGGCGCGAAAATCGCTCGATTGTTTCGCCGACGGCGCTGGCGCGACTATCGCGCCGCCTTCGCCGATCCGCAGCGCATCCACGCGATGTGCGAGGATTATCGCGCCGGCGCGACGCTCGATCGCGAGGCCGACGAAGCGGACGCGGCGCGCCGGCCGCAAGATCGCCGCGCCGCTGCTCGCGCTCTGGGGCGAACACGGCATTCCCGCCGCCGGCGCCTCGCCGCTCGACATCTGGCGCGCTGGGCGGAAGACGTCGCGGGGCACGGCGCATCCGAGGCGGCCATTTCCTGCCCGAGGAAGCGCCCGAGGCGACGCTGCACGCGCTGATGGATTTCTTCTCTGACATGGGGGCTCGATGATGCGAAGTTTCGCTCGCGCTCGCTGGCTCTACGCGCGCGGCCGTCGCCTCGGCGGCTGGGCGCAGGAGGCGCCGAAGCCGGTCGCCGGCCTCGAAAAGATCGGCCACATCATCGTCATCTATCTCGAGAACCGCAGCTTCGATCAGCTCTACGGCCTGTTCCCCGGCGCCGACGGCGTCGCCAACGCGGGCGCGGCGGTCGACGCAGGTCGACAAGGACGGCAAGCCCTACGACAAGCTGCCGCCGGTGCTGAACACCAACTCACAAGCCGCCGCAGATCGACACCCGCTTTCCGCTGGCGCTCGACAACAAGCCCTATCGCGCCGAGCCCTATGTCACGCTCGAGCCAGGTCACCGGCGACGCCTGGCATCGCTATTATCAGGAGCAGTTGCAGATCGACGGCGGCAAGATGGACAAGTTCGTCGCCTGGTCGGACGCCGGCTCGCTGGTGATGAGCTATTTCGACGGCTCGCCGACGCCGATGTGGGCGCTCGCCAAGGAATATACGCTGATGGACCATTTCCATCACGCGGCGTTCGGCGGCTCGTTCTTCAACCATATCTTCATGATCTGCGCCTGCCCGCCGAAATTTCCCGACGCGCCGGCCACGATCGTCGCGCAAGCTCGACGACAAGGGCGGGCTCGTCAAGGACGGCGCGGTGACGCCCGACGGCTATGCCGTCAACACCCTGCTCGCCGCAGGCGGGCCCTATCCCGCCAATTTCCCCAAAACACTGCTGTTGCCGCCGCAGACCGATGCGACGATCGGCGACCGGCTCGACGAGAAGGGCATCGACTGGGCCTGGTATTCCGGCGGCTGGGACGACGGCGGTCGCGGGCAAGCCGGGGCCGCTGTTCCAGTTCCACCATCAACCCTTCGCCTATTTCGCGAAATACGCGCTGTCGGCACGGCGGGCGCGAAGGCGCATCTGAAGGACGAGAAGGATTTCATCGACGGCATCGAGAAGGGCAAGCTGCCGCCGGTCGTGTTCTTCAAGCCGAGCGGCGAGGACAACGAGCATCCCGGCTATTCCAGCGTGCTCGCGGGCGAATATCACACGGCGCTGCTGATCCAGCTGATCCAGCGCAGCCCGCTCTGGAAGGACACGCGATCATCGTCACCTATGACGAGAACGGCGGCCTGTGGGACCATGTCGCGCCGCCCGTCGATCGATCGCTGGGGCCCGGGCACGCGCGTTCCCGCGTTGCTGATCTCGCCTTTCGCCAAGCGCGGCTTCATCGATCACACGGTGATGGACACGACGGCGATCCTCAAGCTGATCGAAACGCGCTACGGTCTGAAGCCGCTCGGGACGCGCGACGCCGCGAGCGTCGACATGACCGACCCCGCGAGCGTGGATCCAGCGCGTAGGGCAGTCGCATCAACAGGGCTGCGACTTCGACTACGCGCTGGATCCCCGCGTTCGGGGGATGACGGAGTTAGCGAAATCCCCGATCGGCGTCGTCACCGTCTCCGACCGCGCCTCGGCCGGCGTCTACGAGGACAAGGGCGGCCCGGGCATCGAGGCGGCGCTCGCAGCGATCCTCGCTTCGCCCTGGCGCGCCGGTCCGGCGCGTCATTCCCGACGAGCGCGCCGCGCATCGAAGCGACGTTGCGCGAACTCGCCGACGTCGAGCGCTGCTCGCTGATTCTGACCACCGGCGGCACCGGCCCGGCCCGCGCGACGTGACGCCCGAGGCGACCGAGGCGGTCTGCGACCGCATGATGCCGGGCTTCGGCGAATTGATGCGCACGCGCAGCCTGCTCGAAGTCCCGACCGCGATCCTGTCGCGCCAGATCGCGGGCTTGCGCGGCCGCAGCCTGATCGTCAATCTGCCCGGCAAGCCCTCGGCGATCCGCACCTGCCTCGACGCGGTCTTTCCCGCGATCCCCTATTGCCTCGACCTGATCGGCGGCGACCGGCTGGAGACGAACCCCGAGGTCTGCGTCGCGTTTCGCCCGAAGGGGTGAAACTCTCCCTCCCCCGCTCGCGGCTACAGTATACAGACATCTTGATTGAGCCGAAGTTTGGCAGAATATCCCCTTCTCCCCTTGCGGGAGAAGGTCCCCGAAGGGGGGGATGAGGGGTCGCCTCCGGTTTCTGCGAAGCTTCCAGGATTGCAACTGCGGCGCGTCCAACCCTCAAACATACCTTCTCGCGGCGCGGACCCCTCATCCGGCCTTCGGCCACCTTCTCCCGCAAGGGGAGAAGGGGAAAAGCCCCCGCGGTGCTGGGCCAGAAAAAAGATGTCTGCATACCGTAGCGCTTCACAGGGGAGGGACGACTGGGCTACGTGATTAAAGAGGCCGAAACTCCCGCACGAACCTCGTCAGCGCGGCCAGCGCGACTTCGCAATCCTCCAGCGTGATCAACTCCAGCGGATTGTGGCTGATCCCGCCGTTGCAGCGCACGAACAGCATGCCGGCGGGACAGATCTGGCCCATCACCATCGTGTCGTGGCCGGCGCCTGAGGGCAGGTGGAAGGCTGGCTGGCCGAGCGCCATGCGAAGCGCGCGTCGAAGCCGGCGACGATGCGCGCGATCGCAGACATAGGCCGGCGCCTCGTGGGTGTGGGCAGCATCACGGCGTCGACGTTGCGCGCGCTTGGCGATCGGCTGCAGCGAAGCGCGCGATGTCGGAGACCGCGCGCCGGCGCCATTCGTCGCGCGGCGCGCGGATGTCGAGCGAGAAACGCGACGAGGCCGGGAATCACGTTGACCGCGCCGGGCTCGGCGTCGAGCCGCCCGACGGTCGCGACGAGGTCCTGCTCCGAGCCGCGCGCGCGCTTCGATCGCGAGGATCATCTCCGCGGCCGCGGCGAGCGCGTCCTGGCGCAACATCCATCGGCACGGCGCCGGCGTGGCCTGCGAGACCCTCGACGGTCGCGGCAAGCGCGTCGCGCCGTTGATCGCGACCGACCGTGCCGATCGCGCAGATTTTCGGCCTCCAGCACCGGCCCCTGCTCGATATGCAGCTCGACGAAGCGCGTTGATGCCGCGCGCGCGCAGTTGAGTACAGCTTCTCGGGATCGCCGCCGAAGGCGACGAGCGCTTCGCTCGAGCGTGACGCCTTCCTTGTCCTTGCGCGACGAGCGCGGTCTGCGGCGCGAGGCCGGCGAGCGCGCGCGATCCCGTCATCGTGGTCGGGAAGCGCACCCCCTCCTCGTCGCCGAAGGCGACGACGTCGATCGCGATGATCGAAGCCGCTCGCCCGCCGCCGCCAGCTGCTCGACGACCGCGAGCGCCGCGAGCGCGCCGAGGTTGCCGTCGTAGCGGCCGGCGTCGCGCACCGTGTCGATATGCGAGCCGATCATCAGGATCGGCGCGTTCGGCGTGCGGCCCTCGTAGCGCGCGTGCACGTTGCCGGCGGCGTCGATTTCTGCGCGCTCGAGGCCGAGCTCGTCCGCCCATTGCGCGAAACGCTCGCAGGCGGCGCGATAGGAGGGCGAGAGATAGAGCCGCGTCAGCTTGCCGGGCTCGTCGGTGAAGTCGGCGAATTCGTCGAGGCGCGCCATCAGCCGGCGCGCGGCGTCGCGGCGTCATCCATTACGTCGAGCCTTCAGTTTGCGGCGACGTTTGCGTCGCCGAGCCAGCGCGCGAGCATTTCGCGCTCTTGCGGCGTGATCTCGGTCAGGTTGTTGGGCGGCATCGCATGGGTCAGCACCGCCTGCATGCGGATGGCCGGACGCGAAACGCGCGATATGCTCGGGCGTATCGAGCAGCACGCCCTTCGGCGCCTCGCCGATGCCCTCCCAGGCCGGCTCGGCCGCATGGCACATCGAGCAGCGCGTCTCGACGACGTCGACGACTTCGGCCGGCGCCTTGGGCGCGATCGAGCCGCGGCGGCCTTTTCGGGCGGCAAGTCGCCAGGCCCAGCGTCGGCGCGCATGCCGGGCGAGCCGGACGTGGCGATCCAGAACGCGGCCCAGAGCGCGGCGGCGGCGGCGAGCCAAGCCCACCACGGCGCCTTGCCGTGGTCGGCGTGCCAGCATGTTGTAGAAATAGCGGATCAGCGCGCCGGCGACGATGACGCAGATGACCAGCGCGGGAATGATCGCGCGAATTGGCGTAGGTGACGGGATAGTGGTTCGACAGCATCATGAACAGCACGGGCAGCGTGATGTAATTGTTGTGCGTCGAGCGCTGCTTGGATTCCTTGCCCCATTTCGGGATCGGGCGTCTCGCCCGGCGATCAGCGCGCGCGACCGACTTGCGCTGGTTGGGCATGATGACCATGGAGACATTGGCGGTCATCATCGTCGCCATCAAGCGCGCCGGTATGGATCAGCGCGCCGCGCGCCCGAGAACAGCAGCGTGAAGACATAGCTCGTCAGCACGACATAGCCGAAGCCGGCGAGCGCCAGCAGCGCGTCGTTCTTGGCGAGCGGCGACTTGCAGATGAGGTCGTAGACGACCCAGCCGAGCGCCAGCGAGACGATGCCGATCAGCGCCGCCTGCCACGGCGTGCAGCGGCAGCACCGCGGGGTCGATCAGGAAGAAGCTCGACTGGCCGTAATAGACCCAGCACAGCAGGCAGAAGCCGGAAATCCAGGTCCAGTAGGACTGCCATTTGTGCCAGATCAGATCGTCGGGCAGCGACGGCGGGGCGAGCGTATATTTGCTCATCTCGTAGAAGCCGCCGCCGTGCACCTGCCAGGAGACGCCGGAGACGCCCGGCGTCATGTCGGCGCGTTTCCGCAACGACGCGTCGAGATGCATGAAGAAGAACGAGCCGCCGATCCAGGCGATCGCCGCCGTCACATGCAGCCAGCGCAGCAGGATCGAGCCCCACTCACCAGATATACGGCCCCCACGCCCCCATGCGATCCTCCGATCGCCGCCAGCGCCGCGCATTCGCCACCGACGCAGGTGCAAGATACCGGCCGCTGCCTGCGGCTTGCCCACGACAAATCTCAGGAATATTTTGCGACAGAATCTGGAAAATGACGCCGCGATGATCGCCCTCGAGAACATTCGCATCTTCCTGCGCGCCATCGAGACCGGCTCGTTTTCGGCCGCCGGGCGGATGCTGCGCCTGTCGCCTTCGGTGGTCAGCTATCGCATTCAACTGCTCGAGGAGACGCTCGGCGCCCGGCTGCTGACGCGCACCACCCGCAACATGCGCCTGACCGAGGCGGGCGAGGTGTTTCTCGAACATTGCCGGGAGATCGTCGAGGCGGTCGAGCGCGCCGAGGCGAGCGTCGCGGAAAGCAGCGGCGCTTCGCCGCGCGGCGTGTTCAGAGTGACGGCGCCGCTCGGCCTCGGGCGGCGCGTCGATCGCGCCGATGGTCGCGCGCTATCGCGACCTGCAGCCCCACACCGAAGTGCGCCTGCGCCTTTCCGACCATATCCTCGACATCGTGCGCGAGGGCGTCGACCTCGCGATCCGGCTGGCGCGCATGGAGAATTCGAGCTTCACCCTGCGCAAGGTCGCCGAGGTCGAGCGCGTGCTCTGCGCCGCGCCCGCCTATCTCGCGCGCCGCGGCGCGCCCGAGGCGCCCGCGCGACCTTTCGCGCCACGACTGCCTGCTGCTGCGCTTTCCCGGCTCGCAGCAATTCCGCTGGACGCTCGACTTTCGCGGCGAATTCGTCTCCGCCCCGATCGAGGGCCCGCGTCGACGCCGACGACGGCGACGTGTTGACCCAATGGGCGCTCGACGGCCTCGGCATCGTGCTGAAGCCGCTGTTCGAAGTCGCCGCCCTATCTCGCCGACGGCCGGCTCGTCGAAGTGCTGCCCGAGGCGCAGCCCACGCCGGTGACCCTCGGCATGCTCTACCCCACCCGCCGCATGCTGCCGCCGCGCACGAAAGCTTCATCGATCTCGCGGTCGAGGAGTTGCGGCATGTCTGCGGCGAAGTTGCAGCCCAGAGAGGCGAGCGGGCGCCGTGTGGCGGGCCCGCCGTCATTGTCATCCCCGCGAAGCGGGGTGATCCAGTGTCATCAGAGCGCTGCGGCCTCAGTTCCCGGCGCTCTTCCGCAGGCCACGCATCGCACCGCTGGATACCCCTTTCGCGGGGATGACAGGAGAATGTTGTCGGTCCTTGGCCGCCATCGGGCAGCGGCGCTAACCCGCCCTTTAACCCTATCAAGCGCTTAACTCGAAAGCGTCAAACGAGACCGTAGATAGGCGGCTGATGTAACGAAGGTTCGGGCCCATTTGCGGCGATCTGCGCCCGCGCTTCGCACGAAGTAGCGGCGGCAAGGACGTTCTGGTTCCTGCGCCCGAACGGCTAAAAGATGAACAAGGCTCCGCCCGCTCATGGATAATCCGGAAGCCACGCCTGCTTTCGATGTTCTGGACGGCCCACCCGGTCGTCTGCAAGATCGTCATGATCGGGCTGCTCGAGCAATCTGGC
>CAVQBX010000057.1:0-93892 GCA_963710855.1 uncultured Pseudomonadota bacterium
GAAAGGCAGGCCAGCGACTCGAGCAGCGCGCGGGCGACAAAAATGTCGAGCGGCTTGACGTTGGCGTGGAACCTTAAGCCCAGGTTGCGGCTCAGCACCCGGATCGATCCGGATACGATGTGGCGAAACATGGTCAAAAGGCTGTAGCCGGAAATCACGAAGATCACGGTCGAAACCTGGCCGTGCGTATGGTTGCCGATCGTCCAGAGCGCAGTGACGCCGAGCCCAACATCAGCGGCTCGAGGATCACCCAGAAAAAGCCGAGATTTTCGTGCCCGAACCGCATCAAGGCGTCGCGCAGATAGCGCGCAGCACGCTGAGCTGTGCGCCGAAGCCTCTGGGGTGAGCCGGCATCAGCCTGCCTTCTTGACGATCAAACCGAAGCAGGTCGAGGGAAAGCCGTCAATCGTCAGTTTCAGATGACGGCTTTCGCCACCGAGGTGGGTTCGTATCGCCGCAGACCAGTCGTGCTCGTAGGGCGGCATGTCGATGAACCGATCGAGCGGCTTCGAGCCGGTATCGAAATCGAGCGGCGCCGCGACATGGCCTGCGGCTTCGAGCTCCCGGACCAGCCGCTCGAAATGGGCGCGCTGAAAAAGCACCGTCGGCCAATTGTCGATGGTTTGCTCGTCGTCGAGAAAGTTGAACTCGGTGGTGTGGATCGCAACGCCGCCGGGTTTCAGGGCCGCCATCGCCTGCTTGACGAATGCGAGCCCCTTCTCGATCGAGCCCAGATGCTCGAGGGCGCAAATCGACCAGCAAAAATCGAACTCGCCCAGATCCTCGGGAATGGCGTTCATGTCGACGAAGCGATGCGCGACTTTCTCATCGAAGAGTTGCCGGGAGACGAGATGCGGATGGTAGGCGGCCTCGCGGCTCTCCGCGTGCTGGCCACTCTGACGCCAGCCCTGCGAGGCCATGGCCTCGGGTTCCAGGTCGGTGACCAGCGTCGAAATACCGCGCTGCGCGAGATAACTCGCGATCGGCTCGGCCCCACAACCGAACCCAATCCCACGCGCGCCCTCCCGCAGGCACCCCCCGTCATGCAGGGCCTGCAAAAGATAAGCGTATTCCCATAATTTTCTGTGAAAAATGACGGAAACGCCGAGTTCTGCGAGCCAAAAGGACGCCCAATCGCTCTCCAGGTCGGATTGCGTGCAAGGCTTGCAGGCGAGTCCCACGAAGCGCGCGCCGAGGTGGTCGCGCTGCGGGATAGAGGCGGCCAGAGCGCGCGCGAGCTCGAACCCCATCGCCTTCACGTTCATCGCAAGCGCGCTGATTTCCCGGACTTCGAGCCGGAGCGGCGACAGATTGGGTCGAGACTTTGCGTCGGTCGGCGCGAGCACGCGAGGCAGATCGATCTGCAAATATTGTGGCCCCGTACTGCTTTGCTCTGTCAACTACGCCACTCTGAGTGCAGTTTGGCAAGCGCCGCGATGGTCGAATAACTGCGGCGCCTTTTAGCGGGCGGCACAATGCCATTCAACGGACCATGCCGCTAATCCCTTCGTTCGAAGACGGCGGAACGAAGCCGCAGGCTGCCCTCGATGGCGCCCTCGAGCAACTGAAACCGCAGTTCGACCGGCAGGAACGGATCGCCGACCCTGAACGGATTCTCGAACGAGAACACGCCGGCGGCGGGCAATGGCATCGCGACGCCGGCGAGGATTTCGCCGGAGAAAACGTCGACATTCATGCGATTTCCCGAAAGCATTGCCCGACAGCTCGACATGGACGCGCGCGCTCCACTCCCCGACGGGAAGATGAAAATAGGGTCCGCAGATGATGAAACGCGCGGGGCCGAGGAAGCTGGACGGGTGAGCGCAGGAATTGCCCCGGACGATCCCAGTCCAGAAACATCTCGGTCGGCCACTCGAACTTTTTGACCGGCTCGCCCCGAACGATGCGATCGTAGCCTGCGCCCATCGTCCTCAGGATGGTCTCAGTTTCGGTATCGCGCGCGAGACCCGCTTCGGCCTCGTCGGGTCTGGTCAGCCCGATGCGACGCATGTATTCGAGAAGCGTCTCGTTCCCATCCAGCGCATAGCCGAGCGACGCCAGCGCGCGTGCAGCGACCTCGTCGCTGTCTTCAAGGCCGAAATGCGCGGCGAACCTCGTCAGGATCTCGCTCACCGAGCGACGCAGGTCGCGACGCATGATCGAGATCGTTTCCTCGCCCCGGCACGCGGCGACCGTGCAAATGGACTGCGTGACGAAGCGCACGGCCTCGGGAAGCGGCATGTTGCGCGTCGATACGACCTCGCGAACAGTATCGGCGAAATCGTCGAACACCAGCAGGAAAGGCAGGCGCGTCGATTTGACGATGCGCGTCAGCGCCGTCGAAGGGCAGTCGGAGATGATGATGACGGGTTTGGGATCGTTGCGGTCTCGCGACGTCCAGCGCTCCCTGACATCGTCGAGAAATACCGCCTGGATGAGTTCGTACCGGCCATAAAGCGCGTCGACGATCGCTTGCAGGAGCGCGAAACACGCGTAGGACAGCCCGGAGGGTGTGCCCAGCGCCTGAAAAATCATCACTGTAGAAGGCGTCCGCGTCTCGGACAAAGTTTTTGGCGCTCCATTTAAGTTCCGGCGGAGCTAAGCCGCCTCGACTCCTAATGCAAGAATTTGCCGAATTTCACTTGGCCAAAGCTTTGCCACAAGTGGCGTGTTGGAAAAACTGCCGGTAAAAGGGCCGCAGACCGAGCGGCGGTCATCGAGGACCAGATGGTGCAACCTTTCGGGGCGCGCTGGCTTCCGCGCCTCCCGGGGGCCGCGGGCGGGTCGGCCGCGGCCCTGGCGGGTCCGAGGCTCAGGTCACGCGCACGCAACGTCCGTTGGGCGTTCCTGGTTATCGTGATCGCGCCGACGGCGCTGAGCTTGCTTTACACGGGGCTGCTCGCGACGCCGCGATATGTTTCGGAAGCCCAGTTTGTCGTCCGCGGCCTGTCGACTTCCCGTTCGACCGGTCTCGACGCGCTTTTTCGCACGTTCGGCATCTCGCGCGCCGTCGACGACGCCAATGTCGTGCAGAATTACATACTGTCGCGCGACGCGGTGAAGGCGCTCGAAGCGCAGATGCCATTGCGAGCGATGTTCGAGCGCAAGGACATCGACTTCGTCGCCCGCTTTCCCCATTTCTGGCAATCCGACAGCGACGAGCAATTCTACCAATATTACCTCGACCGGGTCTCGGTCGTGCAGGATGGCGTCAAAGGCATCTCCTCGCTGAATGTGGTCGCGTTCACCGCCGCGGATGCGCAACGGATCGGCGACAGCCTGCTCGCGCTGGCCGAGGACGTCGCCAACCGCCTGAATGTCAGGGCGGAAAGCGACACGGTCGCGGCGGCCGAATTGCAGGTTTCGCTTGCCGAACAGGACGTTGTGGCGGCGCAGGCGTCGCTGACCGATTTTCGCAACAAGCACCTGCTGGTCGATCCTAGCAAAAGCTCGCAATCCGAACTCGACACGATTACCGCGCTTTCCACCGAATACGCGGAAACGAGCGCGGCCATCAAGGAAGAGAGCCTGTCGGCGGCTTCCAACCCCACCACTCAGGGATTGAGGGCCAAGGCGCAGGCCCTGGACGAAAGAATCGCCGCCGAGCGCGCCAAACTCGCCGGTTCCGACGAAGCGCTGGCGGGTCAGGTCTCGGAATATGAAAAACTGACGCTGAGCCGCGATCTCGCCGACAAGTCGCTTTCCGCGGCGATCCAGTCGCTCGAACTCGCGAGGGAGGACGCCCGCCGGCAATTGATCTATGTCGAGCAGATCGTTGCGCCCAATCTGCCGGACGAGGCGACGGAGCCGGGCGTCTTGAGGACGGCGTCGACCTTTCTCGTGCTTGGTTTCGCCATATTCGGCGTGCTCTGGATCCTGACCGTCGGGGCCCAGGAGCACCAGCAATGAGCGAGGACGGCTCCGAACCGCGCGGCGAGTTTTCGCGTCCGCTCATCGAACAGATCGAACTCACGCCGGTCGATTCCAAGGGCGCCCTCGTCGTCAGCGGCGGCTACGAAATTCCCGCCCCCCGGCATGTCACGCTTTGGCGGCGATGGCATGACTTTCTCTCTGTCGTCATCGCGCCGGTCATTGTGGCGGCTGTCTATTTGTTCGCCGTCGCCTCGAACCGCTACGTGTCGGAGACCAAATATATCGTCAGGTCGGGCGGCGGATCGTCGCTGGCGGGCGTAACTTCGCTCGTCCAAACTCAAGGGTTGTCGCGCGCGACGGACGAGAACTATGTCGTCAACGAATACATAAAATCGCGCGACATTGTGAGCGTCATGGCCGAGCGCGACCATCTTCGCGATCTGTTTGACCGGCCGGAAGCCGATCTTTTCTCGCGGTTTCCGAATTTTTATTCGAGGAACGACCTCGAACATCTCTTCAAGCGTTATCTCAGCGCGATCGACGTCTCGTTGGACGAGACGGCCGGAATCACCACGCTGCGCGCGATCGCCTACCGGGGCGAGGACGCCAGAAACCTGGCCTCGCTCGTGATGACGCACGCCGACGCCTTCATAAACAAACTGAACGATCGCGCCCATGACGACGAGTTGCAGTATGCGCAGATGATCGTCGACAAGGCGCGCGAAAAGACCGCGGACGTCGAAGCCAAACTGACCTTGTTCCGCAACGCGCATGGCACTGTCGATCCCGGCAGGGAATTGCTCGCCTCCCTCGAACTCATTTCGCGCCTCAGCGAGCAGCAGGCGAAGTTCGAGGCGGCGCTGAGCCGCCAGATGACGTTGACGCCGTCAAGCCCCTCGAACGATTCGCTCAAGGACAAGATCCAGTCCTACAAGGACGAAATCGCCAAGTTGAAGAGCGGGGTCGTGGGCGGCGCGGGTTCGACCGCATCTTCGCTTTCCGCCTACGAGTTGCTCGTCCTCGAGCGTCAGCTCTCGGCGAAGTCGCTGGAGGCGGCCGTGCTGAATTTCGAGCGCGCCCGCGAAGAAGCCCAGCAGAAGCACCTCTATATCGAGACCGTCGCCGAGCCGAGCCTGGCAGATACGCCCGAATATCCACGTCGTTTTCTCGACTTGCTGATATCAGCGCTCGTCGCCGGCGGCGTCTGGGTCATCCAGCGCTCGCTTCGCATCAACGCCTCCGAGCACGGCTCGTGATGGGCTTCTTCACACGCATGGCGAACGCCCGGCCGGTTGACGCGCCTGCATCCGGCATCGTCTCGCGGCCCGCTCGACAAACTTTGCCTCGCATCGTCGTTCGCGATGTCGTCAAATCCTACCACACGTCGATCGGCGTCCGAAGGGTTCTCGACGGCGTCAGCTTCGACGTCGGCATGGGCGACAAGATTGCTGTCCTTGGCAAGAACGGGGCGGGCAAATCGACGCTCGTCAAGATCGTCGGCGGGGTCGAGGCCCCGACGTCCGGGGTCGTCCATCGCGGCCTGTTCATGTCGTGGCCGGTCGCCTTTGCCGGCGGTTTTGAGCCGAGCATGAGCGGCATCGACAACATCAGGTTTATCGCGACGCTCTACCAGCGCGATATCGAGAAGGCGATCGCGTTTGTCGACGACTTTGCCGAACTCGGGCGGCAACTGCTGCTGCCGGTCAAGAACTATTCGTCAGGCATGCGCATGCGGCTCGCTTTCGCGCTGACTCTCGCCATCGACTTCGAATGTTTTCTCATTGACGAGGTGCTGGCGGTTGGCGACCAGCGCTTTCATCGCAAATGCCGCGATGCGCTGTTTGTCGAACGCGCGCATTGCGCAATGATCATGGTCAGTCATGACGTGCATTCGATCCGGGAGTTCTGCAACAAGGCGCTCATTCTCAAAGGTGGCCGAGGGCGAGTATTCGAGGATCTCGATTTCGCTCTGAAAATCTACGAGACGCTGTAAACGATATGACCACCATTCTTTACGAGGCGGAGAATTTCACCAAGCCGGGGGGCACCGGCATAAAGACCTATGTGGAGAATCTCGCGCAGACCGCGCGCAGCGTCGGCTACAAGACCGAGGCCCTGCTGTCCTCGGCGCGCCCGCTCAACAAGAATGACCCGCTGCTGGCGGAGGTCGACTTTTTTGAGGCCAAGCGCCGCCAATCCATTATGCACACCTTCGTCCGCGTTCCGATTCGATATGCTATCGGCGCTCCCTTCGGCGTGCCGACCATGGCCTTGCCGCGAAGCGGCGTGGTCGTGCGGCCTGACGAATCGCGCGCTTCCGACTCGAAGGCGTTCGACAGCGTCCGCATCGCCTATTGGTTTGCCGAGACCGCTCGACTTCATTTGAAGCGCTACGGCCAACTCGCGCGCGTCAATCTCGATCATCGCCCCGACATTTTCCACGCCTCGCAGGCGGTTCCGCTTCGGGCGGCAGGCGCGCTCAATATCTACACCATCCACGACATTGTGCCTTTGCGCCTGCCCTATGCGACGCTCGACAACAAGAAGATGTTTCTGGAGACCGTCCGCGCGATCTGCAAAACCGCCGACCATATCGTGACGGTGTCGGAGCATTCGCGGCGCGACATCCTCTCCGTCGCCGACATTTCTGAGGACAGGATCACCAACACCTACCAGACCGTGCGGTTACCGGCGTCAATCCGCGCTCAGTCTGATGACGACGTGGCGCGGTTCGTCGAGAATGTGTTCGGCCTCGAGCCGAAATCCTATTTCGTGTTTGTCGGCGCGCTCGAACCGAAGAAGAACGTGTCGCGTCTGATCGACGCCTTCGCGGCGTCCGGCGCAGCCGGACCTCTGATCATCGCGGGCGGCCTCGGTTGGACTTTCGAGGAAGCGGTCGCAAAGATCGAGCAGGAGCATTTTGATTCCTATCGGATCGCGACGGATCGCATCGTTCGCGAGCGCAGGGTGCGGCGGCTCGAATATCTGTCGCTCGCCAGCCTCGTCGCGCTGATCCGCGGCGCCAAGGCGCTGTTGTTTCCTTCGCTCTACGAAGGTTTTGGATTGCCGGTGCTGGAGAGCATGGTGCTTGGCGCGCCGGTCATGACTTCGACGACCTCGTCGCTTCCAGAAGTCGCCGGAGACGCCGCCCTGCTCGTCGACCCCTACGACGTCGCCGCCATGGCGCGCGCCATTCGAACGCTCGACAGCGATGCAGACCTGCGCGCGGAATTGTCGCGGCGCGGCCGCCTTCAGGCCGAAAAATTCTCGCCCGAAGCCTATCGCGCCCGCGTCGAGACGCTCTACGCGAACCTTACCGGCTCCAGACCCGCCGCGCTGAAGCCGCCCGAGGTCGCGGCCTCCCTCGCCTAGTTTGATTTGCGCTTTCCGGCTGCCTCATGCGTGGAGCCCTTTGCACTCAAGCGTACTCGTCATTGCGAGCGCGGCGAAGCAATCTATGCTGAAGCGATGCTGGCTTTCCTGACAAACCGCCAATCACGGTGAGTTGGATTGCTTCGCTTCGCTCGCAATGACGATTCCAACTCATCGCTGCACGCTTCAGAGGCGGGCGCAAGGAAGCGCTCATCTCATGTCTGACGCGCAGCGTCAGGCGTCAGTCTCAGAATTCGCAGCGCCTGGACGATGACGGCGAGGGCCGCGGACATCTGGCGCCGACTCGGGTAATAAAGATGATAGCCGGAAAAGCGAGGGCTCCACGCGTCGAGCAATAGCGTGAGCCGCCCCTCGGCGATGTGAGAGCTGACGACGCCTTCCGGCACGTAGGCGATCCCGTATCCGCTTAGCGCCGCGTCGATCATGGGAAGCGTCGAATTGAAGGTGAGCTGGCCGTCGACTCTCACTCGCAGTTCGCGGCCGTCTCTCGCGAACTCCCAGGCGTAGAGATTGCCCATCGTCGTCTGCCTGAGGTTGATGCAGACGTGATGGACGAGATCCTGCGGCGTCGAAGGGCGTCCACGTCGTTTCACGTAGTCCGGCGACGCAACGGCGACAAGACGCCAGTCCTGGCCGATGCGCACCGCGATCATGTCCTTGTCGATGCTTTCGCCGAGCCGCACACCTGCGTCAAAACGCTCCTCGACGATGTTGCGCATCTGATTGTCGCTGTGGAGCTCGACTTTTACGTCTGGATAGTCGCGCAACACAGGCTGCAGCTTCGGCCAGACCGTCGTCTGCAGCGCATGATCCGAGAGCGTGAGGCGCACGGTCCCGGCCGGCGTGTCCCGGAAGGCGACGAGGTCGGCGATTTCGGCTTCGATCTCGGCTATGCGCGGCTGGAGCGAGAGAAACAGCCGCTCGCCCGGTTCCGTCAGCCCGACGCTGCGGGTGGTGCGGGTGAGCAGACGAACGCCGAGCCGTGCTTCGAGCTGCTTGATCGTGTGGCTCAAAGTCGATTGCGAGGTGCCGAGTTTCGCGGCGGCCCTGGTGAAGTTGCGCTCCCCGGCGACGCTCAAGAACCAAAGCAGGTCGCGTAGATCGCCGCGCTGCATGAGCCCTCCGCATTTATATCACATATCGATGAGTGTATGCGGATTATACGGCCTAATCGAATGCGCTCGCCAGCTCTAAATCTGGCGCAATGGCCGCTTAGGTCCGCATTGAATCTCAGAAAAGGAGAGTCGAATGCAAAAGCGAACCCTGGGCAAGAGCGGCCTCGAAGTTTCGGCGATCGGCTTCGGCTGCATGGGCCTCAACTCCAGTTACGGTCACCCGCTTAGCAACGCCGACGCGATCAAGCTGATCCGCGACGCAGCCGAACGCGGCGTCACCTTTTTCGATACGGCGGAAGTCTACGGCCCCTTCACCAACGAACAGATCGTCGGCGAGGCGTTACGCCCGATCCGCGAGCGCGTCGTCATCGCCACCAAATTCGGCTTCGACATCGACGACGGCAAAAACGTCGGTACGAACAGCCGGCCTGAGCACATCCGAGAGGCTTGCGACGCTTCGCTGAAGCGGCTCGGGATCGAGACGATTGATCTCTACTACCAGCACCGCGTCGATCCGAATGTGCCCATCGAGGACGTCGCCGGCGCCGTCAAGGAGCTGGTTGAAGCCGGCAAGGTCAGGCATTTCGGCATGTCGGAGGCCGCCTCGCACACGGTGCGCCGGGCGCATGCCGTGCTGTCGGTGACGGCGCTCCAGAACGAATATTCGTTGTGGACACGCGGGCCCGAGACCAACGGCATCCTCGCAACTTGCGAGGAACTCGGCATCGGCCTCGTCCCCTACAGCCCGCTAGGCAGGGGTTTTCTCACCGGTACTATGGGCAAGGGCGCCAAGCTCGAAGGCGGCGACTTCCGCGCGATGCTCCCCCGCTTCACGCCCGAGGCGATGGCCGCCAACCAATCCCTGGTCGATCTCCTCAAAGCGATCGGCGCACGCAAGAGGGCGACGCCGGCCCAGCTCGCGCTCGCCTGGCTGCTCGCGCAACGGCCGTGGATCGTCCCGATCCCCGGGACAACCAAGTTGCATCGCCTCGAGGAAAACCTCGCCGCGTCCGAGGTTGCGCTCACAAAGGACGACCTGGAGGAGATCGAGAAGGAGGCGGCGGCGATCCGTATAGAAGGCGAGCGCTATCCCCCGCACCTGATGGCCGCCACGGGACGCTGACCGTCGCCGATCAACGGAAAGAGAGACAATGAAAGTAGAACCAACCAATGCGCGGAAATCTTTTGGAGACATCGCGCCGCATCTCGCCGAAATCACCGACAAGGTGCTGTTCGGCGACGTTTGGGAAAACCCGACGCTCAGCCCGCGTGACCGGAGCCTGGTGACGATCACGAGCCTGATCTCCCTGTACCGCGTCAATGAACTGCCGTTTCACCTGAAGCGCGCCCTGGAGAATGGCGTCACACACGACGAGATCATCGCGACAATCACGCATCTCGCGTTCTACGCGGGTTGGCCGCCGGCGATGACCGGCTTGCAGATCGCCCGCAAGGTCTTCGAAGAGGCCGCACTCGCGGCGGACAAACAACAGGAGAGGTAAATGGAAAAGCGCAAGCTAGGACAAGGGCTCGAGGTTTCGGCGCTCTCGCTGGGCGCGATGGGCTACGGAAAATCGCGCGACATCCCCGACCGCGCCGAGATGATCTCGCTGCTGCGCAAAGCCGTCGATCACGGCATGGATTTTTTCGACACCGCGGAAACTTACGGTCCCTGGACCAACGAGATGATGGTTGGTGAGGCGTTTCGTGGGCTACGCGAAAAAGTGAAGATCGCGACCAAGTTCGGCTGGGATATCGATCAGGGCACCGGCGAACACCGCGGCGGCGTCAACAGCAAACCGGCGCAAATTCGCCGCGCGGTCGAAGGCAGCCTGAAACGCCTCGGCGTCGATTACATCGATCTCTACTACCAGCATCGAGTCGATCCGGACGTGCCGATGGAGGACGTCGCCGGCGTCGTGAAGGACCTGATTGCTCAAGGTAAGGTTCGCTATTTCGGCATGTCCGAGGCCGGCGCGAAATCCATTCGGCGCGCCCACGCCGTGCAGCCCGTGGCGGTCTTGCAGAGCGAATATTCGCTTTGGACGCGCGAACCGGAAGACGAGATTTTGCCCGTGCTCGAGGAACTCGGCATCGGCATGGTTCCGTTCAGCCCGCTTGGCAAGGGCTTTTTGACCGGGACGATCAACACGGCGACCGCCTTCGGCGACCGCGACATCCGCCGCACCATCCCGCGCTTCGCTCCCGAGGCGCGCCAAACCAACCAGCGCATCGTCGGCCTCATCCGCGAAGTCGGCGAGCGGCGCGGGGCGACGCCCGCGCAGGTCGCGTTAGCATGGCTGCTCGCCAGGAAACCCTGGATCGTGCCTTTGTTCGGCACGCGCACATTGGAAAGGTTCGAGGAGAACATCGCCGCCCTGCGCGTAAAATTGAGCGACGAGGATTTGAAAGCGCTGAACGACAGCAGAGCCACGATGCCCGTCGAAGGCAATCGCTACGCAGATGAACACATGCGGCGCGTCGGCCTTTGAGGGGATTGCAATCAGGTGAGTCGGTTGTCGAGTGCAAGTACAGCTTTGGGAGCACGGCGAACTGGCGCCATCACCCGGTTCTTTCGGCGGGGCTTTGAGGCCCCGCCGGTAGCTCCTCTTATTGAGCCGCGACGCCGTTGAGTTCCGGCCAATCCTTGGCGAGGCTGACGCCGAGCAGCGGTTTTGCGCGCCCTGATGGCAGGTGGCGCAGTAAAGCTTCGGGCCGTCCCCAGTCGGGTCCAAGCCGATTGGCGCGGCCATTCCTGTCTGCAAGCGTCATCGAGATAGTTGACGTTGAGATCGCGCGTCATCTGCATGCCGTGCCACGCGGTCGACACGCTGCGGCGTGCTCTCCGGCCATTGGCCGAACGTCGCGGGTGTTGTGGCAGAAGGTGCAGTTGACCCCAAGGCTGTTCGAGATCGCGATCATCAGCGAATAGGTTCTCTCCGTCGCCTGCATCGGCGCGCCGTAGCCGACCGGCAGCGCCTGCGTCGCCTGCACGCGAACGTACGCCGTTGCCGTCGAACAGGCCTGAGAACGGATCCGTGCTCAGCCCCGTCGAGCCGTTGAACTTGTTCGGGATGTCCAAAGCCGTCAGTTGTCGGTCGCAAAGCCCGCCGGCTCTCGCGGCGGCTCATTGAACCAGATGTTGGCGGGAACCGGCTGGCCGCGATGGCAGGTGTAGCAGGTGACGCCGGTCTGCGCCGACATGCGCCTGCCAATCCTTGTTGATGTGCCGCGTCATTTGCAGCATGACGCGCGCGACGCGCTTGGTGTAGAGGCCGTCGTCGGCCATGTTGTCGGCGTTGTGGCAATAGGTGCAGCCCTGATCCGGCGGCGCGACCCAATGCGGCATAGCCAGCATGACCCGATTGAACTGGTCGGCGCTGAGATCGGTCAGCACCTGCACGTTCTTGTAGACGCTCGTCGCCTTGTCGCCGTCCGGCGAGGCCTTGTCGATCGGATCGGGCAGCGTGTTGGCGAGCTTGAGCAGGCGCTCGGACTCGTTGGTCGACAGTTGCTCCATCCCGAGTGCCGCGAAAGCCGCTTTGGCGCGCCGTGGATCGGCGGATGGCTCCAACCCGCGGTGAACAGCATCGCCGCGGTCAGCAGGACGAACGCCGCCGCCGGCGAACAGCAGGACGATGTCTCTCATTGCGAGGCTCCCGTGCGGCTGCCGGATCGACGACCGGCGGGAAGACATGCGGGTAGGAGGGCGCGATGCCGTGCTGAACCGCCCACAGATACCAGTTGTCGACCACGGTGCCGGTCAGCAGGATGCCGATGCCGCCGGTCAGCGGGCACAGCACCGCGAACCACCAGGCCCAGCGATGGATCGATTCCATCGTCGCGTTGAAGCCCATCGTCCAGCGCCAGAACAGCGCCGCGCGCTCCGCCGCCGTGCCGCGATAGAGGATCTGCTCGACCTCGCGCTCGCCGCCGAAGCGGCCGACCGCGAGGATCGTCGCGCCATGCATGGCGAACAGCAGCGCCGATCCATAGAGGAACGCGATCGAAAGCATGTGGAACGGATTGTAGAACAGATTGCCGTAGCGGATCGAGAACGCCGCGGTCCAATCAAGGTGCGGGAAGATGCCGAACGGCACCGCCTCGCTCCAGTGGCCCATCAGCAGCGGCCGGATGAAGCCGAGCACCAGATAGAGCCAGATCGCGGAGGCGAACGCCCAGGCGGTGTGCGTGCCCAGGCCGAGCGCGACGGCGCGCCGGTACATCCGCGCCCACCACAGCAGGATCGACGTGGTCAGGAAGAATCCGGCCATCAGCCACCAGCCGCCTTCGGCCAGCGGCGGCATGATCGTGATGCCGTATTCCGGCTTCGGCGGCTCGAGCGCCAGCCAGGGCAACTGGCGCACGAACTGGATCGGATTCCAGTGCACCGAGGCCAGCATGTTGAGCCCGATGATCTCGAACGCGAAGAAGCCGAACAGCAGCGACAGCGACGCCGAGAGCGCCGAGATAGATCGGGCCGATCTGGGCGTTGCCGATGACGCCGAACCAATATTCGAAGCCGGGCACGACCGACGCGCTCGCGCGCTGATCGCCGATTCGCCGACGCCGAAATCGGGATCGATCGGGCCGAACCTGAACCTGCGTGAAGATGTTTTGATAGACTGGCCATGGACGAGCCTCCCGGCGACTAGCGCCAGATCGGCAGGTTGAGCCACCAGTTCCACCATTCCGGCCAGCCGCGGGTCCAGAACGGTCCGCTGATGATGATGCAGACCGCGCTCCAGAACACCGCGGAGACGCGCCAGGAACAGGCCGAGCCGATGAATGCCGAGCGTGCCGATCGAATAGCCGATCGCGTCGCGGAAGTAGGTGTCCTCGTACTCGGTCGGTCTCACCGTCTTGTCCAGCGCCGCGGATTGGCGGCGGAGAGGATCAGCGAGCCGTGCATCGCCAGCGCGAGCGCGGTCGTGAAGAAGAACGTCACCGCCAGCATGTGCGCGGGATTGTAGTGGAAGTGCAGATATTGGTAGCCGGTGTTGGACACCCAATCGAGATGGCTGAGGATGCCGTAGGGAAATCCGTAGCCCCAGGCGCCCATCAGCACCGGGCGGATCACGACCAGCGTGACATAGGCGAAGATCGCCAAGCCGAAGGCGAGCGGCACGTGATAGCCGATGCCGAGCTTGCGGCAGATTTCGACTTCGCGCAGCGCCCAGGAGACGAAGGCGCCGATCGCGCAGACCGTGATGAACTGCCACAGGCCGCCTTCCTTCAGCGGCGCGAAGCCGAGACCGTATTTGAGGTCGGGCGGCGCGATGTTGATCTGCCAGATGTTCCAGGTCGGACCCGAGCGCGGCGCCGTAGAGGATCAGCGCGGTGCCGAGCGCGGTGAAGATCAGCGTCGTGACGCCGAAGAACCCGACGTAGAACGGCCCGACCCAGAAGTCGAACAGATCGCCGCCGATGAGCGTGCCGCCGCGCACGCGGTATTTCTTTTCGAAGCTGAGCATCGCCATGGCCGGCGCTCCCCGGATGATTCGTTGTTGTGGTAGGTTTGCCGGCGCGGACGGGCGCTTGAATCGCCCGCCCGCGCCGCAGTCGACTGTTACGTCTCGGCCAAACGCTCAGACCGAGCGCTGGTCGTCTGTTCGATCTGACCCGTCTTGAACGGCTTGCCTTCCAGCCAGTTGAACCGATCGGTGCTGAGCAGGATGAAGTGGATCATCAGCGCCAGAACGAACAGGAAGGCGAAAAGCGCGACCAGCGCGCGGCGCGGATCGAACAGCAGCCAAATTCTGTACATGTGCCTCTCCTCTCAACCGATCAGCGACATCGACGTGATGGACGGCCGAAGTGGCGCCATCCAGCAGCGCGTAACCCTTGGGACCCGGAATCCAGGGCCGCCAGATCCACACCAGGATGTGCGCGATGATCGCGATGACGGTGAAGGCGATGAAGCTCGTGACGAACAGGGCGTGAAACTCCCTGGCCTCCGCTTCCGTCAATCCGGACAGAGATCGATCTGCCGTGGCACTCGTTGGCCATGTCATGGCTTGACCTCCGTTCAAGTTACCGCGCACGCCCTAGCGCGGCGGGAATTCGTCGAGACTTTGTCAGAGTCACGACAGGCGTTCCGGGCGGTTGCGCCGCTCGGATGATTGCAACATCGATCTTGGCCATCAAGGCGCACGAGGTCGCGATAGAGGCTTGCGAGCGCGCTTCGACGCTCCACGAGCCGTCGCGCTGCGGGATCGGTGCTCATCGGGTTCAGCCGTAGCGCGTCATAGAGACGCGTAAACACCCTCAGAGATCACGAACAAAGGCAGCAGGACGGCCATAGACCAGCCGCCACTGCAGGTCCCCTGACGTGCGCGCCCTCGACTGCAGGAATGAGCCAGTCTCATGGCTTCGTCTCCCTCAATGCTCTTTGCTCGCGCTCAGCGTCGAGAGCTCGCGCGCGCGCGCTCGACCTCGATAACGTCAACCTCAGTCTCGCCGAGTCGTCGCGCTTCGCGCTCGGCCGCGTCGCGCAAGCGCTTGGCCGCGGAAATGCGCACGAGGACGGGCTCGCCTCGACGAATTCGTCGAGCCTCGCCTTCGCCTCGTCGCTCCAGTCGCAGTTCGCGATGCAGCCGCGCCGGCGTCGCCTCGACCCGGTCCAGGTCGGTCGCCAGCGGCAGGATGTGGAACAGCGCGTCGAACAGCGCGTTGCAGACTTCCTGCACGAGATAGGTGGCGCCGGCATAGCCCATGAACGGCGTGCCGGTGTGGCGGCGGATGATCGCGCCCGGGAACGAGGCGGGAATGTAGATGGCGCGCGCGCCGGCTTCCGCGAGATACAGGCGCTCGTTGTAACTGCCGAACATCACCAGCGGCGTCTTCGTGCGGACCGCCTCGCGCACCGCCGCGTTGTCCGTCTTCTCGCCCGGTTTGCGGGAAATCGCGAACATGCAGGGCAGGCCCATCTCGTCTTCGAGGAAATGCCGCACGCCGCGCGCATAGGTCTCGTTGGCGACGATCGCGAAGGTCGCGGTGCCGAAGAAATCCTGCGTCACCGAGCGCCAGAGATCCCAGATCGGCTTGATCGTCGTGTGCTTCTCGCGCTCGATGAAGGGCTCGCGGATCGAGGCCGCGCAGTTCGCCGAGCTTGCGCAGGAATTTGGTCGTCGATATGCAGGCCGATCGGCGCCTGCAGATAGGGCCGGTCCAGCGCCTCGCACAGAGCGCGGCCGAATTCGCGATACATGCAGACGTTGACGTCGGCGTCGGCGAGTCGCGGGACATCGGCGAGATGGCGCCGAGCGGAAAGACGAGATTGATCTCGGCGCCGATCCCCTCGACCAGCCGCACGATTTCCGCGAGGTCGGAGGGCATGTTGAACACGCCGTAGCTGGGGCCGATGATGTTGACGCGCGGCTTGGCGCCGGCCTCGCGCGGCTTGGCCTTGGCGGCTTGCCTTCGCGCCGAATTCGGTCCACAGCCAGAGCATCGCGCGGTTGGCGCACTGCCACTGATCTTCGTCGATCGTGCGCGGCAGGAAGCGCTGCAGGCTCGAGCCTTCGGGCGTCACGCCGCCGCCGATCATTTCCGCGATCGAGCCGGTGACGACGACGCTCGGCAGATCGGGATCGAGCGTCTTGTGGGCGCGCCTCATCGCGCCTTCGGTGCCGTGCCGGCCGAGCTCTTCTTCGGAGAGGCCGGTGACGACGATCGGCAATTCGTGCGGCGGCAACGCGTCGGTGTAGTGCAGCACCGAGGTGACCGGCAGGTTCTCGCAGCCGACCGGACCGTCGATGACGACCTGCAGACCCTTGATCGCGGTGAAGACATAGACCGCGCCCCAATAGCCGCCGGCGCGGTCGTGATCGAGGACTAGCATGCGCCCAGCTCCTCGCCTGGCTTCGCGGGCTTGGCCTTGCGTGCGCTTCGGGCGAAACTCTGGCCGGTCCTTCGGCGCCTCGCGCCATACGCCCGCGGCAAAGCCTTCGCCGACGCCTGTCGAAGAAAGATCTGCATCTCGGCGAAACGCGGGCCGCGACTGGCGAGCGCCGCGTTGATGACCTTGCGCCAGCGAGCCGGCGCCGGCGACGCCCATCAGCGGCCGCGCCGAAATCAGGTTGGTGAAATAGAGCGCGGGGATCGCCAGCGTCTTGGCCTCCTGCACGACCGGCGTCGTGCCGATCGCGAGATCGGGCTCGAACTCGTCGCATCGCCGCGAGATCCTGCTCGAGCGAGGCGCGATACTGAACATCGACGCCGTGGGCCTCGAGCCAATCGCGATCGTCGCTGCGAATACGGCGTGCGCGGACAGGCGGTGCCGACATAGCGCAGGTCCGCGCCGCTCTCGACCAGCAGGCGCCCGACGAGCAGTTCCGAACCTTCGTAGCCCGAGAGCGTGATGCGGCCGCGGATCGGCGCGGCGGCGAGCGCGGCCTCGATCGCCGGCAGCAGCCGCGCCTTGGCGGCGTCGAGCTTTGCGGCCTCGACGTTGCAGGCCGCGGCGATCGCGTCGAGCCAGGCCGCCGTGCCGTCGACGCCGACCGGCGCGGAGCCGACGACCGGCCGGCCCGCGGCCTGGAACTCGCGGACGCAGGCGGTGTAGAACGGATGGATCGCCGCGACGGCGGCGCAATCGAGCGCGCCATAGAGTTCGCGCCATTCGCGCGTCGGGAACGACGGGCCCGGCGGCCAGGCCGAGCGGCTCCAGCAGGCCGCCGATCTGCACCGGATCGGCCGGGAACATTTCGCCGATCAGCGTGACGGTCGGTATCTCCGCGCGCGGCGTGCGCGGCGCCTGCACCGGGCCCTGCTCGGCTTCGCTGGCGCGCGAAATGCAGCATCGCGCCGGCGAGCACGTCCTTCGCTTCGGCGTGCGTCGGCACGCCGAAGCCGGGCACGTCGATGCCGATGATGCGCACGCCGTCGATCTCCTTCGGCAGCAGCCGCAGCGGCACGCCCGAGGCGGTCGGCACGCAGAGATTGATGACGACGACCGCGTCGTATTTGTCGGGGTCGGCGAGCTTGAAGACCGCTTCGCGGATGTCCTCGAACAGCTTGCCGGTGACCAGCGTCTCGGAGTTGAACGGCACGTAGCCGACGGTGCGGCGCGCGCCGTAGAAATGCGAGGTGAAGGTCAGGCCGTAGACGCAGCAGGCCGAGCCCGACAGCACGGTCGCGGTGCGCCGCATGCGCAGTCCGACGCGCAGCGAGCCGAAGGCCGGGCACATGCTTTGCGGCTGATCGTGCGGGCCGGCGGGATAGTCCTTGGCGTAGCGCGCGAGCGTTTCGCTCATGCCGGCCTTCTCGGCCGCGCGCGCGCATCCTTGCCTTGCCCGCCGTGGCAGCCCGAGTCCGTCGCCGCGCACGCCGTGCGCGCTCGTCGGCTCGTCGGAGCTCGCGGCTTCGAGCGGTCGGGTCGGCGATGGCGTCGAGCGTCATGGCGACCTCACACGGTGTCGTAGACGACTTCGAGCGACGGCTTCGGCGCGAAGCGTCGCGCCGCACATGTCCTCCATCGTCGCGGGATCGAGCACGACGTCGCGGCCGACCGCTTCGCCCTTGAACAGGCCGAGCAGTGCGTCCTGGCGTCAGCGGCTTCGGCCGGATCGGCGGCGCCTCGGCGACGTTGGCGGCGAGCTGCTCGAACAGCGGCGCCCAGCGGCCGCCGGGCTTGCCGATGATCTCGTAGTTGGCGCTCTTGCGGCGGATGTCCTCGTCGGCGGGAATCGCCGCGAGGACCGGAATGCCGACCGCCTCGGCGAAAGCCTGCGCCTCGCCGGTGCCGTCGTCCTTGTTGATGACGAGGCCGCCGACGCCGACATTGCCGCCGAGCTTGCGGAAATATTCGACCGCCGAGCAGACATTGTTGGCGACATAGAGCGACTGCAGATCGTTCGAGCCGACGACGATCACTTTCTGGCACATGTCGCGCGCGATCGGCAGGCCGAAGCCGCCGCACACCACGTCGCCGAGGAAATCGAGCAGCACGTAGTCGAAGCCCCATTCGTGGAAGCCGAGCTTCTCCAGCAGTTCGAAGCCGTGGATGATGCCGCGTCCGCCGCAGCCGCGGCCGACCTCCGGGCCGCCGAGCTCCATCGCGAACACGCCGTCGCGCTTGAAGCAGACGTCGCCGATCGCGACCGCCTCGCCCGCGAGCTTCTTCTTCGTCGAGGTCTCGATGATGGTCGGGCAGGCGCGGCCGCCGAACAGCAGCGAAGTGGTGTCGCTCTTCGGATCGCAGCCGATCAGCAGCACCTTCTTGCCCTGCTGCGCCATCATGTAGGAGAGGTTGGCGAGCGTGAAGCTCTTGCCGATGCCGCCCTTGCCGTAGATCGCGATGATCTGCGTCGCCTTCTTCGGCCTACGGGCAGCGTCGGTCTTCCGCGATCGAGATGCGCGGGCGGGTTGGCGAGTTCCGCCTCGCTCAGAAAGCTCGGTCATGTCGCGCTCCAATCGAGGACCATCTTCAGGCAGTCGGGTCGCTGAAGGCGGTCGGATAGGCGTCCGCCGCCTCGCGCGCGGCGCGGCGATGGGTGATCAGGCCGTCGAGCGACAGCGCGCCGCGCTCGACAAGGTCGCGCGCCTGCGGCGAGATCGCCCGGCGCCATTGCGCCGCGATGCGGATCTCGGCCTCGCGCATGAAGGCCGGCGGAAAGGCGAAGCTGACGACGTCGTAGAAGCCGGCGAGCACGATCTCGCCGCCGCGGCGCGAGGCGCTGGATCAGCGATCGAGAGCCTGCGCGTCGCCGCTGACGTCGAAGATCGTTCGATAGTCGCGGCGCGGATCGTCGTCGGGCGTCAATCACGTCGTAGCCGAACGCCGCCGCTCGGCGCGCAGCGATGTTGTCTCCCAGACGACCGGCGCCGCAGCCGACGCGCACCGCCAGCCGCGCCAGCAACCGGCCGAGCACGCCGTGGCCGACGATCAGCGTCGGTCCTTCGGGACGCGGCGATCTTCGAGCGCGTGCAGGGCGGTCGCGGCGAGCGCCAGCAGGACGCCGCGTTCGCCGAGATCCGCATCGATCGGCACGACGCGCGCGCCCGGCGCGACGAGACGCGAGGCCGACGCCGCCGTACAGGCCGCGCACGGCGCCGAAACAGTGCGCGCCGGGGACGAAGACGTGTCGCGCCGACCGCGACGCCCGCCTCCGGCGCCCGCGCTGACGACCGTTCCGACGGTCTCGTAGCCGGGAACCAGCGGATAGCCCATGCCGGGAAAGGCGGGCATGCGGCCGGTGTAGAGCAGCCTCTCGGTGCCGGTGCTGATGCCGCTCCAGCGGGTCTCGACGACGACGTCTCGCGCGCTGCGGCTCGTCGAGCGCGAGCGACGTCAGCGCCAGACGCTCCGGCTGCTCCATCACGACGGCAAGGGACTTCATCATTGTCGACCCTCCGCCTCTCGATCGTTCTGGCCCGAGTGTCAGTCTAGTATGACATTCTAAAACGTCAACTTAAATTTACACACGTCGCGCAATCACGACGCTGGCCAAGCAGCGGCCGGCGGCGTCTTCAGCGCTGCGGCCGGCCGTGAAGCCCGCCGTCGTCAGCAGTTGCGACGATTTCGCCGGCCGAGCGCGGCGCGGCCGCGGCCCATCGCCAGCAGATAGAAGCCGAAATAGGCGTCGCCGATCGGCTCGGCGCCGGGGTCGCCGCCATCGGCTCGGCGATCAACAACGCGCCGCCCGGCCGAAGCGCCGCGTGCGCGCGCGCAGCAGCGGCAGCGCCGATTCGTCGTCGTGGTCGTGCAGGACGCGCACCAGCGAGACGATGTCCGCGCCTTGCGGCAGCGGATCGGCGAGGAAGTCGCCGGCGAAAACGCGCGACGCGCGCCGCAAGGCCGCGCTTCGCGAGCGCCGCGCGGGCGCGCTCCGCCACCGGGGGCAGATCGAACAGCATCAGGTCGCAGCTGGGCGCGCGCGCCGGCGACGGCGCGCGAGAAAGCGCCTTCGCCGCCGCCGACATCGAGCAGGCCGCCGTGCCGCGCGGCGGGAAGGCGTCGAGCACGTCCTCGGCGATCAGCGCCTGCGAACGCGACATCAATTCGCTATAGGCGCGTAGGCGTCGCGCGTCCTCGGCGCGCAGGCGCCAGCGGCGGATCGCCTGGCCGGCGCGCCGCGTAGGGCCAGAAGTGCGCGAGCCGCGTCGTGCGTCTCGCCGCGCAGCAGCGCCACGGGATCGCGCAGATCGTCGTAGAGCAGCGCGTGATGCTCGACGAAGGCGGCGATGGAGGGATTGCCGACCAGCGCCGCGCCGAGGTCGGCGAGCGCGAAGCGGCCGTCGCGCAGTCGCGCTCGCAGAAGCTTCAGCGCCGCCGCCGCGCGCAACAGCCGCTCCGTCGCCTCCGGCGTCGAGGCCGATTTCGGCGCTGAGCGAGCGGCTGGAGCGCGGCGCCGTCGGCGAGCCGCTCGAACACGTCGAGCCGCACGCAGGCGGCAGGATTTGCGAATAGACGAAGCCGGCGCAGAGATCGAACAGCGCGCGCGCCCGTCTCTCGGCGATCGCGCGCGTCAGCGGAAACGCCGCGGCCCAGCGCTGAAAGCGCGGGATTGGCGATGAGCCGCCGCCGCCAGTGCCGCAGCCGCTCGCCGAACGGCGGCGGCGCGGCTCGCGCGTGCGGCGGCCGGGGCCGACATCTCAGGCCGCGACGCGCGCGAGCTGCTTGGGGAAGAACGCGCGGTCTGCGCCCGGATCAGCGTGCGCAGTTCCGCCGCGCCCGGGCAATCGGGATCGCCGCCGACGCGGCGTCGACCAGCGCGCTCCAGCCGCGCCTTGGCGCCGCCGACGCCGAGTTGGGCGGCGGCGTTCGGCCGCAGGCGGCCGGCGTCCTGGCCGATCGGCTTGCCGAGTTCCTCGGCGTCGCAGAGCACGTCGCGAAGGTCGTCGGCGACCTGATAGGCCTCGCCGATCGCCTGCCCGAGCGCCCGCCAGGGCTCGCGATCGGCGCCGGCCGCGGCGGCGCCGGCGAGCGTCGCGCCGACGAACAGGGCGCCGGTCTTGGCGCGCTGATAGTCGATGAGCGGCACGGCGGCCTCCCATTCCCAGGCCTGCCCGGCGACGATGCCGCCGGGCGAGCCGACGGCGCGCGCGACGATGCCAGTCAGCTGCGCGAGCTGCGGCGGCTTGCCGCTCGCAAGCCCGGGCGAGCGTCTCGAAGGCCAGGACGATCAGCGCGTCGCCGGTCAGCACCGCGATCGGCTCGCCGAAGTCGACATGCACCGAGGGCTTGCCGCGCCGCAGGTCGGCGTCGTCGAAGCAGGGCAGATCGTCGTGCACGAGCGAGGCGCAGTGCAGCAGTTCGATCGCCGCCGCCGCGGCGTCGGCCGCCGTCGGGTCGCGGTCGCCGCAGGCGCGCGCGACGGCGAGCGACGATCTGCGGGCGGATGCGGTGGCCGCCCGGGAAGACCGCATAGCGCAGCGCGCGGCGAGCAGCGGGCGGCGCGCCCGGCGCCCGCGGCGCTCGGCCACAGGCGTGCTCCAGGGCCTGTTCGACGCGCTCGGAGGGCTGCATCGTTCGCTCCTCGTGACAATTCATCTTGTCACTTCCGTGTCCATCTATAGATTGACATTTTTTGCAGCCGCGTCAATCTTTTTCGTCGGAGCGGCAAGGACGGGCGCGATGGGACGAGCGGCGGGTCATCGTGATCGGCGCGGCATCGGCGGGCTCGTCGCCGCGCTGCTCTCGGCCGCGCACGGCTTCGACACGCTCGTGCTCGAACGCGCCGCGGGGCCCGGCGGAAAGATGCGCGAATGCGAAGTCGCGGGCGACGAGATCGACGCCGGTCCGACCGTGTTCACGATGCGCGAGGTGTTCGAGGAACTGTTCGCGAGCGCCGGCGCCTCGCTCGGCGATCATCTGAAGCTTGAACGCGCGCCGACGTTCTGGCGCGCCACGCCTGGGCCGACGGCTCGCGGCTCGATCTCTTCGGCGACGTCGACGCCAACGCGCGAGGCGATCGGCGAATTCGCCGGCGCGGCGAAGCGCGCGGCTATCGCGCCTTCGCGGCGCGCAGCGCGAACATGCTGTACGAACGCTCGACCAGACTTTCATGCGCGCGTCGCGGCCCGAACCCCTTGTCGCTGGCGGCGCGCGTCGGCTTGTTCGATGTGCGCGCGATCTGATGGCGATCTCGCCGTTCGCGACGCTTTGGGGCGCGCTCGGGCGCGCATTTCCACGATCCGCGCCTGCGGCAGTTGTTCGCGCCGCTACGCCACCTATTGCGGCTCTTCGCCGTTTCTGGCGCCGGCGACGCTGATGCTGGTCGCCCATGTCGAACGCGCAGGGCGTCTGGTACGTCGAGGGCGGCATGCGGCGGCTCGCCGACGCGTTCGTCGAACTCGTCGCCGAACGCGCGGGCGCGCGCTTTCGTGTTCGGGGCCGAGGTCGAGCGGATCGTCGTCGAAGGCGGCCGCGCTCGCGGCGTCGTGACGCAGCAGCGGCGAGCGTTTCGCCGCGGACGCGATCGTGTTCAACGGCGATGTGTCGGCGCTCGGCGCCGGCTCGCTCGGCGAGGCCGGCCACGCCGCGGCCGCCGAGCACGCCGCCGCGCGCGCGCTCGCTGTCGGCGCTGACCTTCGTCGGCGTCGGCGAGGCCGCGGCTTTCCGCTGGTCCGCCACAACGTGTTCTTCGGCGGCGACTATCGCGCAGGAATTCGACGCCATCTTCAGCAACGGCGCTTGCCCGCGGAGCCGACGATCTATGTCTGCGCGAGCGACCGCGAAGGACGACGGCGATCGAGACGGGCCGGAGCGGCTGTTTGTGCTCGTCAACGCGCCGGCCGAGGGCGCGCGCTCGCGCCGAGGAGTTGCAGTCATGCGAAGCGGCGGCGATGAAGCTGATGCAGACGATGCGGGCTGACGCTCGACATGGCAAGCCGCGATGCGGACGACGCCCGCGGATTTCGCGCAGATGTTTCCGGCGACCGGGGGCGCGCTCTACGGCCCGGCCTCGCACGGTTGGAGGCGCCTCGTTCCGCCGCCCGGGGGCGCGCTCGCGCCTGCCGGGTCTCTATCTGGCGGGCGGCAGCGTGCATCCGGGACCGGGCGTGCCGATGGCGGCGCTGTCGGGCCGGCAGGCGGCGCTGGCGCTGATCGCGGACCTCGCTTCGACGCGCCCGTCGGTCCCGGCGGCTATGCCTGGTGGTATGTCGACGCGTTCAGCGACGACGGGCGGTTCGGGCTGACGATCATCGCCTTCGTCGGCAGCGTGTTCTCGCCCTATTACGCCTGGCGCGGCCGGCGCGACCCGGAACATCATTGCGCGATCAACGTCGCGCTCTACGGCGAGCGCAAGCGCTGGGCGATGACGGAGCGCGGCGCGGCGCGCCTTGCGCCGTTCGCGCCGATGCGTTCGCGTCGGGCCGAGCCGGCTGGGCTGGGACGGCGCGCGGTCTCGATATTTGCGATCGACGAGACCTGCGCGCCGCTGGCCGCATCGCCTCGCGGGCCGGTGCGGCTCGACTGCGAGGGCGCTCAATGCGCGTACGTTTCGAACTCGAGCGAGCCGGCGGCCATCGTCTGGCGGCCGATCGCGCCGCTGCGCGCGCGTGCAGCGTCGCGAATGGAGCGACCGAAGCTTTCCTGGCAGCGGCTCGGCTATTTCGACGCCAACTCGCGGCGACGAGCCGTTGGAAGCACGGGTTCCGTCGTTGGACCTGGTCGCGCGCGCGGATTGAGAGACGGCGGCGCGCGTGTTTTACGAAGCCGAGCGGCGCCGCGACCGGGCCGCTGTCGTTGAGCCTGGCTTTTGCCGACGCGACGGAACGGCGCGCGAAGTCGAAGCGCCCGCCGCGCGCGCTCTGCCGACGGAGCCTTTGGCGCCTCGCGCGCGAAACGCGCAGCGAGGGCGGCGGCGCGCATGCTCGAGCATCGCTCGAGGACGCGCCGTTCTACGCGCGCGCGCGCATCGCGCATCGCCTGGACGGCGAGGATGCGGTCTCGATGCACGAAAGCGCTCGATCTCGACCGCTTCGCCTCGCCGGTCGTCAAGGCCATGCTGCCGTTCCGCATGCCGAGAGTTGGAAGGTCATAGTAATGATTATCAAAAATAGATGAGATAATTTCTTGACAAAAACAGAATATTCGCCTACAGTTTGGAGTTGCTGTTTGACAATTTGTCGCGACATCTACGGTCTTCGCCGCCGCTCCTCGTTTTTTTCCAACTTCCGGAGCGTCGGAGTTTGTAGCCGAGGTCGCTGACCCGATACTGGCGCTGAGGATTAGACGCTACGAGTGTCATCCCCGCGTTCGCGGGGATGACAGATTCTTATCCTGGCGCACATGGGTCGTCGACCTCGGGGGCCGCGTTCGGCGAGCGCGGCTACGGCAACGCTCGACGAGGGACAGAATTCGTCACTCAATCCCTTGAAAACATGGGAGGGCGTACACGAAATTGACGGCGCCTTAACCGCCTTTAGCGGACGCTAAAGCGGCGGTTAATTCCCGATGCCGGCCTTTAACGGATGCTTGCCGGCTCTTGACGGCCTTTGGCGGATTTTGACGCCGCTAACGAGGCCCGCTTACTTCTCCCCGTCCGCCGAACCTTTCTTGTCGCGCTCTCTCTGTTCGCGGATGCCGCGCCGCGTGACGATCAACTGCCAGACCAGGAACAACAGCACGACGCCGAACGAAGCCGCCATTTCGACGAGGCCGTATGAGTTCGGGTCCATGTCATTTTCCCAACTGGTCGGCGCGCTCCAGCCGCTCGAAAATCTCCAGCACGCGCAACGCATGCGCCTTCGGCGAATAGCCGCTGCGGGCCGCCTTTGCGGGGCCCGTGCGCGCGGCCGCGTCGATGAGGAACGCGACCGCGGGCAGCGCGGGCGCTGATGAAAGAGGCGAGAGCATCGCCGCCTGCAGGCTGGCGCGGCCGAGCAGCGCGAGCTTGCGCGCCGCTCCGACCCTCGCGCGCGCCGTCACCGAATCGAAACCGCGCCTTTCGACCTCACGGCCGATCTCGGCGTAGATCGCCGCCGCGGCCAATATGCCGGGGCGGCAAGCGAACGGCAGCCTGGCAATGCCTGAGCGGGCGCGAAGGTAAAGCCGATCCGCTGACTTCAGAAGGCGAGCCGTCGTTTCGGCGAGAGCTGGCGAAGGCTCGGGCGCCTCGAGAAACGCGTCAGCGTCGAGTCCGGCCTCCTCGAGCCATGCGAGCGGCAGATAGAGACGGCCGGCGCGCGCGTCCTCGCCGACGTCGCGCGCGATGTTCGTGAGCTGCATCGCGACGCCGAGATCGCACGCGCGGGCCAGAGCGCCTGTCGATCGCGCACGCCCATCAGGATCGTCATCATCACACCGACTGTTCCGGCGACCCGCGCGGCATAATCGTGAAGGTCATCGAGCGTCGCATAGCGCCGGCCTTCGCAGTCCCAGCTCAGGCCCTCGATCAGCGCTTCGGGAAGGGCGCGCGGAATGTCATGGTCGCGCACAACGATCGGCGAAGGCGCGATCGGCGGGATGATCTTGAGGCGACCCTTCATAAACGCAATCGAGCCGCGTTCTGAGCCGCTTCAGCGCTTCTGCCTTGCCGCCCTCGAGATCGATGGCGTCGTCATAGAGACGGCAGAAAGCGTAGAGCGCGAAGGCCGGCCGCCTTACGGCCGACGGCAGCAGCCAGGAGGCAGATAGAACGTGCGCGAGCCGCCGCGGATCGCGGCTGCGGCAGGCGCGGTGATCCGGCTCACTCGCGAATGGGCGCTTCAGACAAACGCACTGGCATTCGGCGTCACCTTGTCGAGTATGCGGGCGGAGGAGAGCACGCCAGGCAAGCCGGCGCCGGGATGCACGCCCGCCCCGACGAGGAACAAGTTCTTCACGTCGTCGCTGCGGTTGTGCGGGCGGAACCAGGCGCTTTGCGTCAACAGCGGTTCGAGACCGAAACCCTCGCCGTGCGTCGCGTTGAGCCGCTCGCGAAAATCGAGCGGCGTCGCAACTTTCGAGACGACGATATGTTTGCTGAGGTCCGGCAGAAGGTTCGCCTCCAGCCAGTCGGCGATGCGGCGGCGATAGGGCTCCGCCTTCGACCCGCCAATCCTGGCCGCCAAGCAGATTGGGCACAGGCGACAGCACATAGAACGCGTCGCAGCCCGGCGGCGCGAGCGAGGGGTCGGTCGCGGTCGGGCGATGCAGATAGAGGCTGAAGTCGGTTGCCGAGTGTTTTGTGGTCGAAGATGTCCTTCAGCAACTCGCGATAGCGCGGGCCCATCAAGATCGTGTGATGGCCAACGTCGTCGTAGCGACGGTCGACGCCAAAATACCAGACAAACAGACCCATCGAGTAGCGTGCGCGGTCGAGTTTCGGCGTCGGTCCAGCGTCGGCGATGCTCCGGCGCGACGAGATGGCGATAGGTCCAGGCCGAATCCGCGTTCGACACGACGATGTCGGCGGCGATGCGCTCTCCGCTTTCGAGCCCCACGCCTTTCGCCGCTCCGTTCTCGATGAGAATGCGCCTGACGTCGGAGTTGCAGCGGACTTCATTGCCCTGCGACTGGATCAGTCGGACGAGCCCGCGAACGAGCGCGCCGGTTCCCCCGATCGCCGCATGGACGCCGAAAGACTTTTCGAGAAAGGCGATCAAACAATAGACCGACGAAGCGCGGAAAGGATTGCCGCCGATCAGCAGCGGATGAAAGCTGAACACCATGCGCAGACGTTCGTCGCGGAAGAATTGCGAAACGAGGCCGTAGACGCTGCGATAGCCTTGAAGCCGCATCAGATCCGGCGCGATACGGGCCATGTCGAACAGCGAATCGAAGGGAACGTCGCCGAGTTGCTCGAAGCCGATGCGATAGATCGCCTCGCTCATCTCGAGGAAGGCGTCAAAATTTTTGGCCTCGCCCGGCGAAAAGCGCTCGACCTCCGCGCGCATCGCGTCAGGGTCGGCGCGATAGGCGAATGTCTCGCCGTCCGCGAAGCGGATTTGATAGAAGGGATCCATCGCCTTCAGTTCGACATCGTCGGCGATGCGCCGGCCGCAGAGGCGCCAGAGTTCCTCGAACAGGAACGGCGCCGTGACGATGGTGGGGCCCGCGTCGAATGTAAAGCCGTCCTGACGATAGACGTAGGCGCGTCCGCCCGGCGCGTCGAGCCGTTCGAGCACGGTTACGCGATAGCCCCGCGCGCCCAGCCGGATCGCCGCCGCCAAGCCGCCGAAGCCGGCGCCGATGACGATCGCCGTCGGCTTGCGCCGCCCGCCGCCCGTTGGCCCCGGATCGCCGAGAGTAAACATAACTTGACACTATAGGTGTCCAGCAAATTTGTTCAAGAGGGCGGAAGCAGGCCAGCCTCGCGCGCGGCGGCAAGGATGAGCGCCGCCACCGCGTGCGGCTGCTCCTCATGGGCGAGATGCCCGGCGCCCGGCACGGATTCAATCCGGGCGTGCGACATATGTCGCGCGACCTTGTCGGCTTCGGCCGGTCTTATCGCCATGTCCTTCGCGCCGACGATCAGCAGCGCGGGGCAAGTGACGCGGCCGAGATCGGCGTTCATCCGGGTGAGGTCCCAGTTCGCCATCATGTCGAGCGCGGCCGCGCAATGCGTCGGGCTTTTCATGAGGCGCGTGTAGAGGTCGAGGCCCCGCTGATCGAGGCGCGAGCCCATGCCGGCGATCAGTTTTGCCACGCCGTCGCGGTCGGCCCGCCAGGCAAAAACCCGCGCGGCCAGCCGATTGAGATGCAGCATGCGCGCCATCGCGGGGAAGATGTGTCCGGCCACGCCTTCGAAAGGCTGCAGCGCGCCGTTGATCGCAACAAAGAGGTCGGGCGCGATCCGACCGTTCGCGATCAGGCGCACGAGGATGGCGGCGCCGGCCGAATGGCCGATGACGAGCTTCGGCGAGAACGAGAGTTTCGCGAGCAATGCCGCCACCGAACCTGCGAGGCCAGACAAGGACATGTCCGCGGGGCGTCGCGATGTCGTGAAGCCGTGTCCGGGCAGGTCTGGCGCGAGGAGGCGGAAGTCTTCAGCCAGCAAGGGCGCGAGGCCGCGCCAGGAGTGGGTCGCTCCCGCCGTGCCGTGCAACAGCAACGTGGACGGTCCGTCGCCGAGCTCCTGCACATGCCAGCTCAAGCCGCCGGCCTCGACGAGACGGCTCGCTTCTCTGAGCGGCCAGTCGGCCCCATCGCGCGACAGCTCAAGCGAGCTCATGAATTGAGCGCGCCGCGCACGAGCGTGTTGATCGCGCCCGCGTCGCTCAACGGCAATCTGACGTAACGCGCGTTCATGGCCTCAGCGATTGCCGAGGCCGGGGCGTCGTCGCGCGCCGAGGGCGGCGACGTGTCGATCGTCAGCGAAGCGACCCTTGCCGCGCCGAGGCGGCGCGCCGCGTCGAGCGCGTCCTTCATCGCCTGCGGACGGCCGGGCGCGCCGTTACGCGTAATATTGGCGCGGCCGTCCGTCATCAGCACGACGAGCGGCGTCTGGCCCTTGCGGCGGCTCTGCTCCGCGACCACAAGCGCGGCGTCAAGGCCGCAAGCGATCGGCGTGCCGCCGCCGCCCGGCAGTCCAGTGAGGGCCCGACGCGCCCGCGCCGTCGAGCGGGTCGGGGGCAGCACGATTTCCCCGCTGCGCCCGCGGAAGGCGATCAGCGCGACATTGTCGCGCCGCACGTAACAATCAGCGAGCAGGAGTTCGATCGCGCCTTTGACCTCAGCAAGTCGGTTGATCGCCAGCGAGCCGGAGGCGTCGACAACAAATATCGTCGTCGCGCCGCGCCGCTGGCGATAGCGCACGATGCGAAAATCCTCTTTTCTCACGATCACCCGCGCCGAGGCGCCCGGCGACTCCGGTTGGCGAAGCCGCCGCCAGGGCGCCGCTGCGCGCAACGTCGCGACCAGCGCCAGCCGGCCTTGCGCGAGCGAACCGGGCCTTGCGTCCAATGGCCGCCCGCGTCGGCGCGAAAAAGTCTCCTCGCCCGACTTGCCGTCTTGCGCTGTTCGCCGGCTCGCGCCGCGCTCTTGCGCCAGCAGCGCCAGGAGGCCGGGCGGAATCGCCGCGCGCGCCGCGTTGACGATGCGCTCCTCGAGCTCGCGCGGCGCGACGTCTTCGTCTTCGTCGTTCTTGTCCGGCGCGTCGGGCGGGTCGGGCGCGTCTTGCTGCTCCGGCGGTGGTGGCGGCAGCCGCGTCGCGCGCGGGCCGAGCGTCAGCGCGGCGGCGAGTTCGACGTCCTCGTCCTCCGCCTCGCCGGCGCCGCGCAGCGCGGCGAGCGCGCGGGCGCATCTGAGCGCAAACAAGGACGCTCGGATCGAGGCAATGCCGAGCTGATGTGCAATCGCCACCATCGTTGTCAGCGAACTCTCAGCCACGCGCACACGCGGCAATAGCTCGCGCGCCCTGAGAAAATCCTCCGGCTCGAACAGGGGCGGTTCGAGATCACGCAGCGCAACGCCCTCAAGATCGACCCAATAGGCTAGCCGCTCTGCGAGCGCCGCCGGCGGCGCCTCCTCATCAGAGCCTTCGTCGAGCGCGACGAGGCCGAAGCGGGCCGGCAGGGTGAGCGAAAGCCCATCCCGTTGCATCGATAGTTCGCCATTATCGAGCGCCGCGCCAAGCCGCGCCGCCATCGAAGCCGAAACCCGTTCCGCCATCGCGACCGCGAGCACGCCGCCGTCGCGCACTCGCCATGACGCCTTTCTCGGCGACGGGCTTGCCTGCTCTCAGCGTCGCGGCGACGTCGAGACCGCCAATCAACCGATCGTCGGCGATCTGGGCGGGAACGCGGATCAGCCTCAGTGGCGCCAGTTCCTGCGCGAGCCGCTCCAGCAAAGCGTCGCGCGCCGGCCCGGGCGCAGCCCTGATCAATAGGCCGGAACTTAGCGGATCGAGGGCGAACAAAGCGGCGGCGAGGCTGGCGCGCCGCCACGGCGTAGCGATCGCCTCCGCCGCGCTCATGCGCCAAACGTCTCTTGCAGAGCGCGATCGACGCGCGTTGCCGAGCCGCTGTCGTCGAGGGGATTGCGGCGCAGGCGGTGGCTCAGCGCCATCGGTGCGACGCGCCGCAGCTCGGCGTCGCCGACCTTCGGCGCGCCTTCGAGCGCCGCAAAGGCGCGCGCCGCGCGAATGAGCGTCAACTCGCCGCGCAGGCCGTCGGTGCCGAGCGCGAGGCAGAGGCGCGTCGCGCGTTCGATCGCGGCGTCGGGCGTCTCGATCATCGCGGATGCGTTCGCGCGCCCGCGAAATCTTTCCGCGCAATTTCTTCTCTTCGCCCGCCCACTTGAGGCAGAACGCCTCAGGGTCGCGTTCGAATGCATCGCGACGGCGCACAACTTCAATTCTGGTCGCCACATCCTGCGGCGTTTTCACGTCGACGGCGAGCCCGAACCGGTCGAGCATCTGCGGCCGCAACTCGCCTTCTTCCGGATTGCCGCTGCCAATCAGAACGAAGCGAGCGGGATGGCGCACGGACAGTCCCTCGCGCTCGACCAGATTGATCCCGGAGGCCGCGACGTCGAGCAGCAGGTCAACGAGATGATCCTCGAGCAGATTGGCCTCGTCGATGTAGAGGAAGCCGCGGTTGGCCGCGGCGAGCAGGCCGGGCTCGAAATGTTTTTCGCCGGAATTCAGCGCGCGTTCCAGATTGAGCGCTCCAACCACACGGTCCTCTGTGGCGCCAAGCGGAAAGTCGACGACCGGCGCGCTTCGTAACGTGGATTTTTGTTTAGCCCCGCCGTTGCAAGCCTGACAGAGGCCTGCGATCCTATTAGGCTCGCAATTGTAGGGGCATCCGGCGACGACACGAATTTTTGGCAGTAAAGCCGCCAGCGCCCGCACCGCCGTCGACTTTCCCGTTCCGCGATCCCCAAAAGCGAGTACGCCGCCGATGGTCGGATCCACGGCTGCGATCATGAAGGCGAGCTTCATGTCCTCTTGACCAACGATGGCGGAAAACGGGAAAGGCTGTGACATGCGTTGCTTGGCTCGATGCACTTCCTATATGTCATTCGAGATAGACGCTTGTCTATCGCGGGCCGCTTTTTGTGGCGTGCATCGTGGACGAGTTGCACGGTGAATGAGATGGCGCGAAAACTGATCGCAGCTTTGCTCTCGGTGTTCGGGGTGAGTTCTGCCGCGGCGGTCGAAGAGCCGCCGTTTCAACTCATCGGGAAGTGGAAAGACTGTGAGGTGCGCTCCTATCCCGCTCTCGTGGCGGCCGAGAGCGGGATGGCGGGAACGCGCAGCGCGGGCGAATGGGCGACCTTTCGGGCGCTCGCCAATTACATCTTCGGCGGCAATGCCAGCCAGGAAAAGATTGCGATGACCGCGCCGGTGCTCGAGACGCGCAGCGGCGAAACCTGGACGATGCGCTTCACAATGCCGCAGGGCCGCGCGCTCGGCGACCTGCCGGCGCCTACCAACGCGAAGGTTGCGATCGCGGTCGTCCCGCCCACGCGCGTCGGCGTCATCGCATTTTCCGGCTACGCTTCCGATCAGGATATCGAAAGCAAAGCTGCCGACTTGACGAAATGTCTGAAAGCCAACGGCTTCAGCCCGGACGGCGCGCCTGCGCTCGCCCAATATGATCCGCCCTGGGTGCTTGGCCCCTGGCGTCGCAACGAAGTGATGATCCGGGTCAGGTAGGCTGGAAATCGCGGCGCCCGATTCAATGTTTGTCGAATGTTTTCGCCACGCTGCGGCGGATGCGCGCAGACTCCGATCGCGACGATCAGCGCGACGATGGGGATTGCGACGCCCATGGATATCGCCGGGTCGACCTTCAATCCTGCGGCGCCCAGCGCTTCCGCGCCTTTGCCGACCAAAGAAACGATGTAGTAGGTGATCGCGGCGACCGAGAGACCTTCGACCGTCTCTTGCAGGCGCAGTTGCAGTTGCGCGCGGCGGTCCATGGAGTCGAGCAGAGCGTGACTCTGACGCTGGCTCGAGATCTCGACCCGCGTCGACAGCAATTCCGTCGTGCGGGCGACGCGCGCAGACAGGTCAGCTTGCCGTTCCACGACGACGCGGCAGGTTCGCATCGCGGGCTGAAGCCGGCGGTCGAAGAACTCGCTGAATGTCTGCAAGCCTTCGAGCCGGTCCTCGCGCAATTCGTCGATCCGGCGTTCGACCAGTTCGTGATAGGAGGCGGCTGCGGCGAAGCGGAACTGGCTTGCCGACTGCAAATTTTCGATTGCGGCGGCCAGATGCGTAAGGCGTTCGAGCAGATGCGCCTCTTCCGCCTCGGCCGCGCGGACTAGCGCGGTGGTCGCATCGCGCAATTCGCTTTCGAGCTTGTTCAGTTCGCCCATCCGCGCCCGCGCGAGCGGGAAGGCGAGCAGCGCCAGCATGCGATAGGCTTCGATTTCGACGAGGCGCTGCAGGTTTCGGCCCGCCTGGCCCGGCGTCATGCCGTTGTCGATGATCAGCAAACGGCTGAAATCCATCGGCGCCGATCAAAAAATCCGTGAAGGCGGCGCCTCGCCGGTCGGAAACCATCGCGCCGACCGGCGTGTCGCGCGAACCGAGCCATTCGCCGATGAGCTCGGCCTTTGGCGGCCAAACGGTTGCGGGCACGACCGCGACATGGATCGCCGAAAGGGTTTGGCCCTGCAACGAAGCGAGCCAATCCGCGCCTGCGCTCTCGATCGCGCTCTCCAGAAATGGCTGCTCGGCTCCGCCTCGGCCAAATCCGGGCGCTATGATCTTCAATCGCAGGAATTCGGTATGGCGTTCGGCCTTGAGCCGGTAGCCGTCGATTTCCTGGCTGTAGTGCGGCGCGTCGGGGGACGGCGGCGGCGCGCCGGCGCGCGTCGCGACTTCCGCTATCGTTCGCCAGGAGGCGGCGCGTTCGGCCTCGTCGGCCAGCACCGCAATGAACGAAACCCGCGCGGGCGGAAAAATGCGTTCCGGGGGACGGGCGTGCACCTCGTCGTTGAGGCGTATGCGTTGAGGGTGGTCGGGCGGCAGAGCAGAGCGGCGTCCACTCGGTCGTCATCGGCGCCCTTTTTCGTTCGAGTGCGGCGGGAAAGCCAAGTCTTGCGCCGTCGCGTCAGGGAGCGGAAGCTAGCCTATTCTGCGGCCTTGCGCATCTCCGGGTAGAGACATGCCGGCTCGGCCTTGGCGATTCGGCCGGCGAAGCGGAACAATCTTCGCGCCGACGAACGGCAACTGCAACGTCGTCCAGACGTCGACGAGCGATTCAACCAACTCTGCCAGATGCGCTTCGGTGTGCCGCGGCGTCGGGGTTATGCGCAGCCTCTCCGCGCCGATCGCGACGGTTGGATAGTTGATCGGCTGGATGTAGATGGAATGGCGGCGCATCAGAAGGTCGCTCGCCGCCTTGCAACGCTCGGCGTCCCCAACCATCAGCGGCACGATATGCGAGGGGTTTTCGAGCACAGGCAGGCCCGCCGCCTGCAATGCGTGTTTGGCGGCCTGCGCCATATATTGATGCCGCTCGCGCTCGACGTTCGACGCCTTGAGATGCCTGACGGCTGCGCACGCCGAGGCCGTCACCATCGGCGGCAGCGTGGTCGTGAAAATGAATTGCGGGGCGTAGGAGCGCACAGCGTCGACCACCTCCCGGCTCCCCGCGATATATCCGCCGAGCGCGCCAAATCCCTTGGCGAGCGTGCCCTCGATCACGTCGATGCGATGCATAAGGCCTTCGCGCTCGCATACGCCGCCGCCGCGCCGGCCATACATGCCGACCGCATGCACCTCGTCGATGTAGGTCATCGCGTTGTATCTCTCGGCGAGCTCCGCGATCCCGGCAATCGGCGCGATGTCGCCGTCCATCGAATAGAGGCTCTCGAACAGGATGAGTTTGGCGCGCTCGCGCGGCTCGGCCGCGAGCAGGCTTTCGAGATCGGCGACATCGTTATGGCGAAACAGTTTCTTTTCGCAGCCTGACCGCCGCACGCCCTCGATCATGGAATTGTGGTTCAGCGCGTCCGACAGGATCAGGCAATCGGGCAGCAGCGAAGCGATGGTCGAGATGCCGGCGAGATTGGAAATCCAGCCGGAAGTGAAAACGAGCGCGGCCTCCTTGCCGTGCAGGTCGGCAAGCTCGCGCTCGAGCTCGACGATCGGGTTATGCGTGCCCGAGATGTTGCGTGTGCCGCCCGCTCCCGCGCCATGGACGCCGATCGCCGTCGCCGCGGCTTCCAGCACCTTCGGGTGACCGCCCATGCCGAGATAGTCGTTCGAGCACCAGATCGTCACTTCGCGCGGGCTCTCGCCCGCTTCGTCCGGTCGCCACAGCGCGACGGGAAAGCGCGCGGCGTTGCGCTCGAGATTGGCGAACACGCGGTATCGTTTCTCGTCCTTCAGTTTCTGGATCGCGCCCGAGAAATGCCTGATGTGATCCTTCGCGATCGCGTTCATGAGCCTTCCCTTCCCAGATCCGGTTTCGTTTTTTCAAGGCGCTCGGTCTTGTTTCGCGCGCTGCTCAAGGCCGGAGCGCTCCAGTTCTGGCCGCGATCCGTCGCGGCGGCTTCGCGCAATGTCGCGAGGGTGGAAAGTTCACCCTCCAGCAGGGCTGAGGGATCCACCCCATGCCGGCGCGACATCGGGCCCCAGAGCGCATTGGCGTTGAGGGGAACAACCAGGAACCAGTGCTCCGCGACGGCGAGCGCCATCAATGTGGCGAGCATGGTGAAGCTTGTCACCTCAAACGGCGTTGCGGCGACGCTCGCCCGCCAGCCAAGCCACGCCGTCACCAAGGTCGAGACCGTCACCGAGAACGGGAAGAACATGTTCATCGGCCGGCGCGTCATGTAGCTCGTCAGATAGCGAAGGTGCTCGGGCAGCATCTCCTCGCCGAGATTGGGCACGCCAAAAAAGATGTTGAGTTTTGCGCTCTCGTGCATCCACCACAGAGTGACGTAGGTCCAAAAACCGAGCTGGTTTCTGGCGCCATGCGTCATCGCGAGCAGCAGCACGGCGCCGAGCAGCGCGAACATCTCGTGATAGAGGCTGGTGCGCACCGCTTCGACGAAACGCGACAAGCCGCGCAGTTCAGGTGGACAGGGCGCGCGCCGCGTCCCGGTGACGAATCCGGTATAGAAGCTGACGATTTGCCAGCCCCAGACGATGAGCCCGTAGCAGAAAGCGCCGTAGATGGCGCCGGAACTTTGGTCAGATGCGGTCGCCGCCACGCCCCAAAGCGCGAGACCGACAAGCACGGTTGCAGCGGCCACGGTGTATTTGAACGTCCGGCGCGGCAAATTGTTGACGTAGAAGATCGCTCCGGTGCTGCCCCACCAGAGCGCGAGCGTTGCGAGGATCGGAAGCCCGTAGTCCGTCATCTCGTCCTCTCCGGCTTCACCAGATCGGCTCGAGCCGGATTTCGGCCGGCAGGGCGTGACGCTTGCCGGGGATCAGATAAAGCCGCGCGAAAGTCGCTGCCGCCGCGCCGGCGCAGGCGACTTTCTTGACGGCGCCCCACAAGCCTCCCTTCGCTTCGGCCGCCTCCATTGCCTGCGCGATGTGAAACAGGCGCTCGAGGCCTGCCTTGAAGGCGGGATGGTCGAGGTCGAGAGTCAGCAGGAAAGGTTTGCTCGGAAATCTCCGAGCACAGTCGGAACACCCTAAAATCATAGTCGTCGGGCGGGAGGCCGATCGCCTTGTAGAATGCCGGGCGGCTGTGATCGCGCACGTACATGGTCGCGAACACCGCGAGCACGAAGAACTTGATCCACCAGACGTTGATGCCTGTCAGCAATTTGGGGTTCGACCGCATCAGCAAGGCAAACGCCTCGCCGTGGCGGAACTCGTCGTTGCACCATTCCCGGAACCATTTGAAGATCGGATGAAAGCGCAGCTCCGGATGCTTCTCCAGTTGCCGGTAGATCGTGATGTAGCGGGCATAGCCGATCTTCTCCGAGAGATAGGTGGCGTAGAAAATGAATTTCGGCCGAAAGAAGGTGTATTTCTTCACCCTCGTGAGAAAGCCGAGATCGACGCCGATGCCGAAATCCTTCAGCGTGTCGTTGATGAAACCGGCGTGGCGCGCCTCGTCGCGGCTCATGTAGGTGAATAGCTCCTTCATGTCCTTGTTCTTCGCGCGCTTCTTCATCTCGGCATAGAGCACGCAGCCCGAGAATTCCGCGGTGATCGAAGAGATGAGGAAATCGCGGAATTCCTTGTCGAGTTCGGGCTCCAGCTTTGCGACCTCGATCGAACTCTTCGTTGCGGATGAAATGGCGCCTGTTAGGATCGGCGCGCATCTCGGCCATCAACTTGTCCCACGCGTCGCGCACGGAACTCACGTCGATGCGGTCGATTTCCGCGAAATCCGTGGTGTAGAAGCGCGGGCTCAGCACCGTGTTCTGCTCGGGCGATGCGCGTCGCTTCGGCGGTCTCGATCCTGCGAGTGGTCGCGTTCATAGGCGCCTCCGTTCGGTGAAGCTGACGTCGTAGAGTTCGGTGAGTTCGAGATTGCCTTTGAGCCGGGTCCACAGTCGCTCGAGGGCGCCCGCGCGGGTGACGACCGACCTTGCGGCGCACGACGATGCTGCCGCCGTAAGGCGGGCGGCTCGGGGCGTCGATCGACCTGCACCTCGTCGCCGGGTTCGATCGCGAAATCGCCGTCGATCTCAACATGCGCGTGCAAGCGATTCGCGGTGTGTTTTCGATCTCGATCGTGCAGGGGAATTCGAAGCGACTGCCGGCTGAGAGAAGTCAGGAAACTCATTTGACGGTCTCCTTGGCGTTGAACAGGTGGGCGAAGGCTTGCGGCCTGGGTTGGACCGAAGGCGTCGAGATCGATCCGGCGGCCGGTCGCCTCGTCGGCGAGCGACAGCGTGCCGTCGCGCCAACGGGTCAGCGTGAAGGGCGGAGACGCGTCCGATGCCGTCACGATTGCGTTCGTGGGCGAAGCCGCGCAGCGCGCTGCGCAGGAATCCGTTGGTTCCCGGCGCCACCGGTAAACAGCTCGGCCCCGTCCGCGGCATCGCGGACGGCACGCGTCCGTCGTCGCCGTCGTCGAAACGCAGATGCAGCACCTGATAGGCCCGAACTCGAGCGGCATGTGGGACGTCGCCGACGCCGGACTTGCGCGCAAACATGGTGGTGACAAGCGCGAAGGCGACAAGCGCCCCCGCGGCGAGCAGAACGCCGCGCGGAACGCCATGCCGTGCGGACATGCGCGGCTATCGCTCATCGAGGTCGCTCCATCGTTCATGCGGCCGCCGTCGCGATCAGGCGGGCTCGCTCGCCGGCTGCGCGGGCGCGCGCGGCCGCGGGCGCGCTGGCGCCCGAGGCTTCGGCAAGCGCGCGGCCCAACGTCATCGCGACGTCGCGGCGCGTTGGCGATACAGCGCAAGCGCCGGTTCAGGCTTGGCGAAGCGCAGAGGACGCGCGCTCGGCCACAGCGCAAGATAGGGGATGCGCTGTTCGCCCTCGATCAGTGCGACCGTCACTTCGCCCGCGCCGTCGGCGAAGGCGCGCACGTTCGCCGAAGCAATCTGTTTGAAGGGCACATTGATGAAGATCGGCAACGCGATGCCCGTCTTGATGACGACGCGCCGCTCGGTGACGACATAGAGCGTCGTGCGCGCGCTGAGCCACGCGAGCAACGCCAGGATCGCCAAGCGCCGCCGCGCCGAAGCCCAGCGTGCGCATCGCGGAGACGAAGCCTGCGCAGCGTCGCCATCGCGTCGCGCGGACGCTGACGAAATTCCACGACCGACATCGCGAGCGAACCAGCCGCCGACCCAATCCGCGCGGTAGGCGCGCCGCCAGAGGCTCGACCGGCTCCGGCCTGCCGAACCACAGCACCGCTCGCCCGGCGGAATATCGGCCGGCAGCAGTTTTTCGAGATTGATCGCTTTCATAGCAGCGGCTCCGCGCGCGCCGGCGTCGCGTAGAGCGTGCCGCCGCCGTAGAAGGCGGCGATCTCTGTCTTCTTCCTGCATCGTGACGCGAGTCAGGGTTCTTCAGCGCGGGGACCATTGGCGAACTGGCTGGGCCGTCAGAGCGTTGATCGTGATCGTGCGCGTGCGGAAATTCACGTCGGCGAAATGGACGGGAACCAGCACCGACTTGCCGCTCGTCAACGCGATCTCATAGTAGCGCAGCAGGCTCTCTGCGCGGTCGACCCAGAGGTCCTTGATCGTGCCCGCGGCCTTGCGGTCGCCGCCGATCACCGTGAAGCCCAGCGGGTTGCCGCCATCCGCGGCGACGGCGAAGTTGGTGGCGACTCGCAGCGGCGCGACGAGATCATGCCCATCGGCGGTCTTGTAGGGAACGTCCGGCCGCACCGTTCCAGGAGCCGGGGCCGACGCCAGCAAGCAGCGGATCGCCAATCGGTTCGAGCGGCGCGCCGGGCCAGGGTTCGACCTTGGCGGCGTTGATGGGTCGCGCGTCGTCTCCAATAGCGTCGGCGCGGTGACCATTGAGCCATCGGCCAGACGGAATGTCTTGGGCGAGGGAATGAACAGCCACGGCCTCGCGGCTTGAAGCCGCATCGGCGTTTCGGATTCCAGCGGATAGCCCTCGCGGCGGTCTTCCTGTGCGCAAGATACCAGAGCAGGCCCGGCGAAGAAAGCGAAGAAGGCGTAGAGCACGATTTGCGCCACATCGAGATGGCCGATTGCGCCGCGGATCATGGCAGACCCTCCGGGGTTGAAGCCAATGGGTGAAGAAGCGGCGAGGCGCGCGAGATCGGCGGGATTGCGGATGCGGCGTGCGAGCGGGCCGATGGCGACGATCGTCGCGAGCAGCAGCAGGATTTCGATGCGCATAGACCAGCGTGAAGCCGGTGACCGGATCGGCGAGCGCATCGCCGAAGGCGCCGTTCGCCGCGAGCGCGCTCGCCCCGTCGTTGATGAAGCCGACTGGCGGCGATGGCGAGGCCGGCGGCGGTCGCCTGCGCCGCGCCCCAGGCGCCGAGCGCGAGGCCACGGTCCTCCGGGCGCGCCGCCGCCATCGAAGCCGTCAGCGTGCCATGCGCGAACAGGCCGCCGCCGAAGCCCGATGAGGCCGACGCCGATGCCGAAAATCTCGCCGGATTCCAGCGGCGCAGCAAACATCACGAAGGCGAAGGCGATGACGCCGACCAGCGCGCCGAAGCCCGCGACGCGATGCGGATCGGCGCCGTGATTGAGGCGTCGCGCCGCGATCCACAGACCGATGCCGCCGCCGAGGGCGAGCATGGCGGTCAACGCGGTCGTCGCGCCGACCGGCAGCTTCAGAATCTTGCCGCCGTAGGGTTCGAGCAGAATGTCCTGCATGGAGAAGCCGGCCGTGCCGAGCGCCGATCGCGATCAGGCGGCGCCGCGTGCGCGCTTCCTGTGAGAAGGCGTCCCAGGCGCGCGAAGAAGCCGACGCGCTTCACGCCGGCGACCGGCTTCATGTTGCGCGGCTCCTGCTTCCACAGCGCGAGCCAATTGAGGACCATGGTGACGACCGCGGCGCCCTGCACGACCTGAATGAGGCGAACCTCGCTGAAGTGCCGCAGCAACACGCCGAAGCACGAGCGCCGCTCGCCGCCATGCCGACGAGCAGCATCGCGCACAGCAGCGCCACCACCTTCGGACGCGCGCGCTCCGGCGCAAGATCGGTGGCGAGCGCGAGGCCGACCGTCTGCACGGTGTGCAGTCCCGCGCCGACCAGCAGGAACGCCAGCGCCGCCGCGACGTCGCCGACCCACAGCGGGCCCGGTCGTGTCGCCGGAGAGGATCAACAGCGCGAACGGCATGATCGCGAAGCCGCCGAACTGCGCCATCGTGCCGAACCAGAGGAACGGCACGCGGCGCCAGCCGAGCACGGAGCGGTGATGGTCGGAGCGGAAACCGACCAGCGTGCGCAACGGCGCCGACAGCAGCGGCAGCGCCAGCATCAGCGCGACGATCCAGGAGGGCACGCCAAGCTCGACGATCATCACGCGGTTCAGCGTGCCGATCATCAGGACCGCCGCCATGCCGACCGTCACCTGGAACAGCGACAGCCGCAGCAGACGGCCGAGCGGCAGCTCCTCCGTCGCCGCGTCCGCGAAGGGCAGGAATTGCGGCCCGATCCGCATGAAGCTTTGCACAAGGGCGGCGCTGGCGCGGTTCATGATCTCAGCGCCTCCATCGCCTGCGAGATGTAGAAGCCGCGCGCCACGCGATGGCTGCGCGCGAGGCGCCACGCGTCGAGCCCAGTTGTGGGCTCTTCAGGCTTCTCCCGAGCCGTCGCGCCGAGATCGGCGCGATCGCCGGCGCGCGATCGCCGCGCGGGAAGAAGCGGCCGACCGCATGCATCAGCGTCAAGCGCCGGCGTGCGCGGCGCGACCGTGAACAGGATCGCCTGCGCCGTGCGACGGCGACAGCGTCGCGATCACCCGCGCGATGTCGACGCTCTCGTAATGGATGAGACTGTCCATCGCGACGACATAGTCGAACCGACCGAGTCGCGGGTCGAGCATGTCGCCGACTTGCCAATCGATGGCGCCCGCCAGCGCCCGCGGCGCGCGCTCGCGGGCGAGATCGATGAGCGTCGGCGAAACGTCGACCGCCGAGGACCTCGGCGCCGCGGCCGGCGAGTTCGACGGCGAGCGCGCCGGAGCCGCAGCCGGCGTCGAGCAGGCGAGCGCCGCGGAGGTCGCTGCGGCAGCCAGGAGAGCAGCGTGTTCGCGCATCTCCGTTGCGGCCGGCGCGCACGGTCGCGCGAATGCCGCTGAGCGGCTCGTCGGAGGTCAGCCGCCTCCAGGCCTCGACCGCCGTGCGGTCGAAATAGGTCTGCAATTCGTTGCGGCGGCTCAGGTAGGTGGCGCTCGTCATCAGTCGAATCCCAGGAACTCGAACAGCTCGCGGTCCTTCATCGGCTGGCCTCGATCGGCTCAAAGCCGCGCAAGAGCCGGTCGGCGAGCGACAGATATTCGTTCTGCACCTCCTCGATCTCGGGCGAGCCGTCCATCTCGAACAGCGTGCATTTCTTCAGGCGGCTGCGCCGCACGGCGTCGAGATCGCGGATATGGGCGACGCGCTTGAGGCCGGTTGCGTCGCAGTACCGGTCGATCTCGTCCGTGCCGGCGCTGCGGTTGGCGATGACGCCGCCGAGCCTCACCTCATAGTTCTTCGCCTTGGCGTTGATCGCCGTGACGATGCGGTTCATCGCGAAGATCGAATCGAAGTCGTTGGCGGTGACGATCAGCGCGCGGTTCGCGTGCTGAAGCGGCGACGCAAAGCCGCCGCAGACGACGTCGCCGAGCACGTCGAACACAACGACGTCGGTGTCTTCGAGCAGACGATGTTCCTTGAGCAGCTTGACCGTCTGTCCGACGACGAAGCCGCCGCAGCCGGTGCCGGCCGGCGGCCCGCCGGCCTCGACGCACATCACGCCATTGTAGCCTTCGACCATGTAGTCTTCCGGGCCGCAGCTCCTCGATGTGGAACTGCACCGCTTCCAGCGCGTCGATGACGGTCGGCGCGAGGCGCTTGGTCAGGGTGAAGGTCGAATCGTGCTTGGGGTCGCAGCCGATCTGCAGCACGCGCTTGCCGAGCTTCGAGAACGCGACCGAAAGGTTCGACGAGGTCGTGCTCTTGCCGATGCCGCCTTTGCCGTAGACCGCGAACACTTTCGCGGTCCCGATCTGCAACGTTCGGATCGAGTTCGACCTGCACGGAGCCGGCGCGGCTGGCGATTTCGGATGGCGATATTCATGCGACCTCCGCGATCGACGCCTTCGAGGCGGTCTTCCATTTCGTCTCCCGCGTCTCTGAGCGAAGCGAGCGTGTCGGCGATCCGGATTCCAGTAGCCGCGCGCGTGGGCTTCGAGGATGCGATTGGTCATCTTGGCGGATGCGGCTGGATTGAGCTGAGCTCAGCCGCGCTCGCATTTCGGGATCGAGCACGAAGGTGCGGCTGATCTGCTCATAGACCCAGGGCTCCACCTGTCCCGTCGTCGCCGACCAGCCCATCGTGTTGGTGACATGGGCCTCGATCTGACGCACGCCCTCATAGCCATGCTTGAGCATGCCCTCGTACCATTTCGGGATTGAGCACGCGGGTGCGGGTTTCGAGCGCGACCTGCTCGGTGAGCGAGCGCACCCTGCCCTCGCCGCGTGTCTGATCGCTGATGTAGACCGGCGCCGCGCTGCCGCGTGCGCGCGCCGCCGCGCGGCCGAGGCCGCCGAGGCTGTCGAAATATTGGTCTATCGAAGTGACGCCGAGTTCGACGCTGTCGAGATTCTGATAGGCGAAATCTACAGTCTTCAGCGCGCTCTCCAGCAGCCCGAGCTGCTGCGTCGCCGCGCCCTTGCGCGAATAGGCGAAGCACTTGCGGCGGGCGAAAGTGTTGGAGATTTCGTCCTCGTCGCTCCAGGCGCCGGAGTCGATCAGCATGCCGACGTTCGCGCCATAGGCGCCTTCGGCGTTCGAGAACACCCGCAACGCCGCCGTCTCGAAATCGCAACCGCGCTCGGCCTGGAAGGCGAGCGCGTGCTTGCGAACGAAATTCGCGTCTTCGGGCTCGTCGGCGCTGGCCGCCAGCCAGCAGGCCTCGGCGAGCAACCGGGTCTGCAACGGCAGCAGGTCGCGGAAGATGCCGGAGAGCGTGACGACGATGTCGATGCGCGGGCGTCCGAGCGTTGCGAGCGGAATGAGCTCCGCGCCCGCAAAGCCGGCCATAGGCGTCGAAGCGCGGCTTGCGCTCCGATGAAGGCGAGCGCCTGCGCTAGCGGACCGCCTTCGTTCTTCAGATTGTCTGCTCCCCACAGGACGACGGCGATCGTCTCGGGGAGGTCATGGCCATCTTCGCGATAGCGCGCGATCACGCGCTCCGCCTGGCGCTTGCCGTCGGCGACCGCGTAGGCGCTGGGGATGCGGTAGGGATCGAAGCCATGCAGATTGCGGCCGGTCGGCAGAATGGCGGGCGTGCGCATCAGATCGCCGCCGACGACAGGCGCGATGTAGCGGCCATCGAGCGCGCGGAGCAGACCTTCGGTCTCGTGATCTTCCCCGAGCAGGCGCGCCATGCGTTCGAGTTCGACGAGGGCGGCGCGCTGGGTTTCATCCGCCCCGAGGGAGTTTGGAGCCTTGCCGGACATCAGCGCGCGCACCAGGCCGCGGGCGTTTTCGAGGCCATGCGTCGTCTCGGCGATCGCAGTCAGCGTGTCCTCGCGCTCCTCGACGTTCGGCGGTTCGCCGACGACATGCAGCCCGTGCGGGATCAGCGTGTATTCGAGCTCCAGCACGGCCGCGACGAGCTTGGCGATCCGCAGTGGCGCCTCGGCGCGCCAGGCTGGCTCCGCCGCGACAAGATCGATCGCGGCCGCCTGCGACTGAATCAGCGCCGCGAGTTCCTCGCGTTCCAAGTGCGCATCCGGCTCGAGAGCTGCGATAGCGCTCCAGCGAGGCCTTAAGATCGAGTAGGCCGCGGTAAAGACCAGCCTGCGAAAGGCTGGGCGTGAGATAGCTGACGAGCGTCGCCGCCGAGCGGCGCTTGGCGAGCGCGGCCTCGGCCGGGTTGTTCGCGGCATAAAGATAGACATTCGGCGTAGCCCCGATCAGCCGCTCGGGCCAGCACGCCGCGGACATGCCCGTCTGCTTGCCCGGCATGAATTCGAGCGCGCCGTGCATGCCGAAATGCAGGATCACGTCGGCGCGAAAATCCTCGCGCAGATGACGATAGAAGGCGGAGAAAGCATGGGTCGGCGCGAATCCGCGTTCGAACAGCAGCCGCATCGGGTCGCCTTCGTAGCCGAAGGCCGGCTGCAACGTCACCAGCACATTGCCGAAGCGCTCGCCGATAACGAATAGCGAGCGGCCATCGGTCTGGTGGCGGCCGGGCGCCGGACCCCATTGCGCCTCGATCTCCTTCAGGTGGCGCTCGCGCCGGACGTGATCGTCGAGCGGAATGCGTTCGATCACATTGCCCGCAGCGCCGAAGCGGGCGGCATTGCCCTCAAGAATCCGGCGGCGAAGCTCGTCCTCGTTGGCTGGCGCCTCGACCGCATAGCCTTCGCGTTTCAGCGCCCTCAGCGTGTTGAGGAGGGACGCGTAGACGCCGAGAAACGCCGCCGTGCCGGCGGCCCCGCCGTTCGGCGGGAAGTTGAACAAGACGATCGCGAGCTTGCGATCCTTGCGTGGCGTCTTGCGCAAGGCGACGAGCCGCTCGACGCGATCGGCGAGGGCGGCGACGCGCTCGGGATGCGGCTGAAGATCGCGCGAGGCTTCACCCTCGCCTGAGCGACCACCGAACACTGAGGGCGCGATGGCGCCGTCGAGTTCGGGAATGGCGACCATGATCGTCGCTTCGACAGGCAGCAATCCCCGCTCAGAGGCCTGCCATTGCTCGAGCGTCTGGAACTCGAGCGCGTGCGCGGCGAGATAGGGGACGTCGAGATCCTGAAGCAGTTCGCTCGCACTGCGCGAGTCGTTGTAGGCGGGCCCGCCGACAAGCGAAAATCCGGTCAGCGACACGAACGCATCGATGCGCGGGCGCCCGCTGGCGTCATAGAAGAACGCCTTGGCGGCCGGGCGTGCGTCGAGCCCGCTCGCAAACACCGGGATCACGGCGAGACCGCGCGCCTCAAGCGCAGCGATGACGGCGTCATAGTGCGCCGTGTTGCTGGCGAGGATGTATGAGCGCATCAGCAGCAGGCCGACGACGCCGCGCGTGGCGCCGAGCGGTTGCGGCAATGGTTCGCGCGTTTGCTGCGACGCGGCCGGGCAAGCGCGGATGATAGACGCCGACGTCGGGATAATCGATCGGCAGCGCAACGCGGAAGCGCCCGCGAAGATGCGCGTGCGCGCCGCCGGCGTATCTGTTGACGAGATAGCGCACGAGGTTGGCGGCGTTCTCGTCGGAGCCCGCGAGCCAATATTGCAGCGTCAGAAAATAGGCGCGCAGATCCTGCGCGGGGCCCGGAATGAAGCGCAGGATTTTGGGAATGCGGCGGAGCATCGCGAGCTGCTGCTCGCCGCCTGTGCTCGAATTCTTTCCGCCGCGCAGTTTCTTGAGGAAATCGAAAGCGCCGCGCTTCGCGCCATCCATGTTGAGACGGCCGACGCGCGTAAGTTTCACGATCTGCGGCGCCGACATGCAGCCCAGGATCGCGTCGCAATGATCGCGCCGCGCCAGCATCGCGGGCATGACAGTCTCGGCGTGCTCTTCCATGAACAGCATGGTCACGACAATGATGTCGGACGACAGGATCGATTGCCGGCAGGCGTCGAGCGAAGCCGGATCGTTCCAGTCGGCGGCGGCGTGGAAGCGTAAATCCAGCTCTGGGCATTCGCGGCTAAGCGCCCGGCGCGCGCGCGCGACAGCGCTCGCCAAATGGTTGTCAAGCGTGACGATTGTCACGCGATAGGGAGGGACGTCAGCGACCGTAGTGGGCTTTCGCATCATATAGCGTCCCTACGGTTATCGAGGTCAGTCCAAGCTCGCGCGCGAATTTCTCGGTGTTGCCGCGCGCTTTGCCGCGCACGAAGAAGGGGATTTTCTTCAGCTCCTTTTCCGCTTCTTCCGTCCAGCGCCGGCGCCGAGGATTGAACCGCGCCGCAGTCGTTGAAGTTGGTGTTGCCAAGATGGGAGGGGCCAGCGGCTTCGTTGAATTCGGGGTCATCGCGAAACATGCCGATAAGATGTTCCTCGAGACCCATCATCAGCGGATGCACCCAGCAGTCGAACAGCACGTTCGCGCCCTCAAAACCCATTTGCGGGGAGTAGCGGGCCGGAAAATCCTGCACGTGGTTGGGGGCAGAAATCACCGCGCAGGGCAGGCCGAGCCGCTTGGCGATATGGCGCTCCATCTGCGTGCCGAGCACGAGGTCCGGGCGCGCCGCGGCGATGCTGTGCCTCGACGTCGAGATAGTCGTCTGTGATCAGCGCCTCAAAGCCATGTCGCTTGGCGCGCTCGCGGACCTCGCGTGCGAATTCGCGGCTGTAGGTCCCGAAGCCCACAACGTCGAAGCCAAGCTCTTCGCGCGCGATGCGCTCGGCCGCGAGCGCATGGGTCGCATCGCCGAAAATGAAGACGCGCTTGCCGGTTAAATAAGTCGAATCGACCGAGCGCGAATACCACGGCAGGCGCGAGCCCTCCTCGAGCGCGGGCTTGTTGATCCCTGCGAGTTCGCACGACTTCGGTTATGAAATCGCGCGTCGCGCCGACGCCGATGGGGACGCTCTTCGTGTAGGGCTGGCCATGCGCCTTCTCGAGATATTGCGCGGCCGGCAGCGCGATCTCCGGATAAAGCACGATGTTGAAATCCGCCTCCCCGAGTTTCGCCAGGTCGGCGGGCGCGGCGCTCAAAGGCGCGGTTACGCCGATGTCAATTCCGAGCGAAGCCAGCAGCCGCGCGATTTCCTTCACGTCGTCGCGGCAGCGGAAGCCGAGCGCGGTCGCGCCGAGCAAATTCACGAGAGGTTTTGCACGCGGCGTCCGTTCGCGACGTGGCCCCGACAATGTGCGCACGAGTCGGTAGAAAGTTTCGGCTGCGCCCCAATTCTCCTTCTTTTGATAGGCCGGCAGTTCGAGCGGAATGACGGGGACCGGCAGATCGAGCGCGCGGGCCAGGCCGCCGGGGTCGTCCTGGATCAACTCGGCGGTGCAGGAGGCGCCAACGATCATCGCCTGAGGGCGGAAGCGCTCGTGTGCTTCGCGCATGGTCGTCTTGAAGAGTTCCGCGGTATCGGAGCCGAGATCGCGCGCCTGGAAGGTCGTGTAGGAGACCGGCGGCCGATCGGATCGGCGCTCGATCATCGTGAACAAGCAGATCGGCATAGGTGTCGCCTTGCGGGGCGTGCAGCACATAGTGCAGTCCATGCATCGAAGCGGCGACACGCATGGCGCCGATATGAGGCGGCCCTTCATAGGTCCACAGCGTGAGCTGCATGGTCAGACCTCCAGCCGCGCGCGGCGCTCGAGCGGCCTTGCGAAGAGCTCCGCAAGATCGCCTGCCTGTTCGAAGCCCTGGATCGGCGTGAACAGCAGTTCGATCGACCATTTGGTCGGCAGTCCCTCGGCCTCGAGGGGGTTGGCGAGGCCCAGGCCGCAGACCGTCAGGTCCGGCCGCTCGGCGCGGCAACGGTCGAGCTGACGCTCGACATCCTGGCCCTCGCAGAGGCGCACGCCTGGCGGCAGCCTGACGAGTTCCTCCGCGAGAAGCTGTCTGTGAAGGTAGGGCGTCGCGACTTCGATCGGCCGCATGCCGAGTTCGCGCGAGAGGAATCGCGCGAGCGGGATTTCGAGCTGGGAATCGGGGAAGAAGAAAATGCGTTTGCCTTCGAGCGCGCCGCGATAGCGCTCGAGAGCTTTTTCGCGCGCGTCCGCGATGGGCTGACGACGGCGTCGAATCGCGAGGCCGCGACGCCAAGCGCCTCCGCCGCCGCCTTCAGCCACAGCGTCGTCCCTTCCACGCCGAGAGGAAACGGCGCGACGATCCTTTGCGCGCCGCGCGCCTCGAGCGTGCGCGCCGTCTCGTGCGAAAAAGGGTTGCGCGAGCAGCAGGCGCGTGTTGTCGCCAATCGAGGGCAGAGCGTCAGCTTTTCGCATCGGCAGGAAGCGCACCCTGTCGATGCCCATCTCCCCGAATATCCGGGCGAACTGGTCTTCCACGATGTCGGCAAGCGCGCCGACGACGAGCAGAGACGGTTTTGCGTTCGGCGCCCTCGTCAGGCAGTTCGGGAACGAGCGCGGCGAGGCAGGCGTCCTCGCCCTCAGTAAAAGTCGTCTCAATGCCGCTGCCGGAATAGCTGAGCACGCGCACCTGCGGGCGCATGGACGCGATTCAGCCGCTGCGCTGCGCGGCGCAGGTCGATCTTGATGACCTCCGATGGGCATGAGCCGACGAGGAACAGCAGCTTGATGTCAGGGCGCCGCTCCAGCAGGCGCGCGGTCACGCGATCGAGTTCGTCGTCGATGTCGGCTATGCCCGCAAGGTCGCGCTCTTCCAGAATCGCGGTCGCGAAGCGCGGCTCGGCGAATATCATCACGCCGGCCGCGGACTGCAGCAGATGCGCGCAGGTGCGCGAGCCGACGACGAGAAAGAACGCATCCTGGATTTTTCGATGCAGCCAGACGATGCCGGTGAGGCCGCAGAAAACCTCTCGCTGGCCGCGCTCGCGAACGACTGCGATTTCGCGCGGCGGGTCGGCACATGCCGAGATCGACAGCATTCACGACGTCGCCTCCGCTGTCGCAACGCGATGTGGAGTTTGCAGCCGCGCGGCGCGCAGCTTCAGCAGGAACTGTGCTGCGTTCACCGCATAGGCGGCATAGGCTGCGAGCGCGATCGCCATTTGCACGCGCGCATCGACAACATCGGTGATCAGCGCGGCTATGTAGGCCGTGTGCAGCGCGAGCACGAGCATGCTGAAGGCGTCCTCCCAGAAGAACGCCTCGGCGAACAGGTAGCGCCCGAACACCGCCTTTTCCCAGATCGAACCGGTTATCATGATGGCGTAGAGCACGACGGTCTTGACGATGACTGAAACTGTCGCGGCTTCCTGACCCTTGCCGGTGGCGAGGAACCGGATCACCAGGGCCAGCGAGATCAGGAAGACGAAGAACTGGAAGGGGGCGAGCACGCCCTGGACGAGGGTCCAACGCGACAGATCCCGCGCCGCCTTTGTTCTGCGGTGTAGAGCGGTTTCGATCGCGAAATGTTCGGCCGATCCGCGCTCATTTGTCCTTCCCTTGAAGCAGGCGAACCCGCCGCGTGATGGCCGATCGTAGGCCCCGTCAAGGGACACTGTCAACATAAATTGACGTCAAGTTACAAATACACTTATAGTGAGGCGGGGGAAGCTAGAGAGTTACGGAGCGGCGATGCGTTCGGCAGAGCCTATCCCAACGCGCATAGCCCGAGAGGACTTTACGACGTGGCGCGCGGGAGCGATGGCGCCGATCCCTGTGGGTCCGAAGGGAACTTCGCTATCCATCCCGCGGTCGCTTTGCTAGAGGCACTCATCATGTAATTCCGCCCGAACACAATCTGCTGTCCGCGCTTCTGGTCACTTGAGAGGAGAGGCCTTCGTTGAGCCCCGCGGTTAGCCCGTCACCGCCCAACGCGACATTTGAATCCGCCAAGGATCATCTTGCCGGGATCGACGCAGAGTCGGCCGGGCGCGCTGATCGCCGCGTCGGCGGATGTCGCGCTGGTGGTGGGCGGCGACGGCGTCGTTCTCGACGTGGTCTTCTCAGACGCCGAACTCGCCAAGGCCGCCTACCGGGACTGGGTCGGCCGCAAATGGGTGGACACGGTCACTGCCGACACGCGGCCGAAGATCGAGGAACTGCTGCGCGAAGCCCGGGCGCGGTCAGCCGACGCGCTGGCGACAGGTCAACCATCCCGCGGCCGAGGGCCCCGACGTTCCGGTGCGCTATTGCGCGATGCGGTTCGGCGGCGAAATGCGCTTGGTCGTGCTCGGGCGCGATTTGAGAGCGCTCGCCGCGCTGCAGCGCCGCCTCGCCGACGCCCAGCAGGGTATGGAGCGGGAATACGCGCGCATCCGCGATACGCGAGAAGCGCTATCGCCTGCTGTTTCAGCTCTCCGGCGAGCCCGTCGCGATCGTAGACGCGGGCAGCCAGCGCGTCGTTGAGGTCAATCCCTCCGCCGCCGCGCTTGTTTGGCGTGGACGCACGGCGAATTCCGGGCGCTCAATTTCGCCGATCTGTTCGCCGCCGCGAGCCGTCAGGCCATGCAATCCTTCATGCGCGGCTGCGCGGCTCGCGCCGCGCGTCGACAATGTGCTGGTCGAACTCGCCGGCGAGCCAGCGCGCGTGCTGATCTCCGGCTCGGTTTATCGACAGGAGCAGCGCCTCGCACCTGCTCGTTCTTTTGACGCGGGCCGAGCCGGACGCCGGGTCAGAGCGAACACGCAGGAATTGAGCCTGCTGCGCATCGTCGACGCCATGCCCGAGGCCTTTGTCGTGGTCGACGGGTCACGCCGCATTCTGAGCGCAAATCCCGCCTTCGTCGATCTCGTCCAGTTGGGCGGCGAGGCGCAAGCGCGCGGAGAAGTCATCGATCGATGGATCGGCCGTCCGGGCGTGGACATCGAAGTGCTTGTTCGCCAACCTGAAGGCGCACGGCGTCGTGCGCCAATTTTCGACGATCGCGCGCGGCGAATTCGGCTCCAGCGAAGACGTCGAGATCGCGGGCGTAGCGGTGCCGGAGGGCGAAGAGACTTGTTTCGGCCTGACGATCCGCTCCTCGAGCGTCGCGCGGGCCGAGAGCGGCTCGGCGGGCGCGAATTGCCGCGCACCGTCGAACACTTTGCCGAACTCGTCGGTCGCGTGCCGCTGAAAAACCTGGTCCGCGAAACCACCGATCTCATCGAGCGGCTTTGCATCGAGGCGGCGCTCGAACTGACGGGCGACAATCGCGCCTCAGCGGCCGAAATGCTGGGCCTCAGTCGCCAGGGTTTTTACGCGAAGTTGCGCCGCTATGGGCTCGGCGACCTCGGGGACGGCGGAGGAGTAGTTTGCTGTCGCCAATCTCTGACGGTCCGACAGCGAGATCGTCAACTTAACTTGACACTTATTGCGCTCAGGCTTAGCCTCTGCCCATGCGCAGGCCCGATCCATCAGCCGTCCTCGAGCTGCTGAAGCCGATTACCTGGTTTGCGCCGATGTGGGCTTTTGCCTGCGGCGTCGTGTCGAGCGGCGTCTCGGCGCACTGGGTCTCGGCGATTGTCGGCGTCGTCCTCGCGGGGCCGCTGGTCTGCGCGACGAGCCAGGCGGTCAACGACTGGTATGATCGCCATGTCGATAGCGCTCAACGAGCCGCAACCGCCCGATCCCCTCCGGCCGGATTCCGGGCCGCTGGGGCCTCTACATCGCCTGCCTGTGGACCGTCCTGTCGCTGTTTGTCGCGGCGACTCTCGGGCATATGGGTATTTGTCGCCGCGGTTTTCGGGCTGGCGCTCGCCTGGGGGTATAGCGCGCCGCCGCTCCGGCTCAAGCTGAACGGCTGGCGGGGCAATTCCGCGGTCGCCATCTGCTACGAAGGCCTGCCATGGTTCACCGGCGCCGCCGCCATGGCCTCGAGCCTGCCGGATGTGCGCGTGATCGTTCTGGCGCTGCTCTACAGTCTCGGCGCCCACGGCATCATGACGCTGAACGACTTCAAGTCGATCGAGGGCGATCAGCAGATGGGCGTGCAGATCGCTGCCTGTGCAGCTCGGCGTTCTCGGCGCGACGCGCCTCGCCTGCGTCGTGATGGCGCGCCGCAAGCCGTCGTGATCGTTCTGCTCGTGACCTGGGCGCACCCGCTCCACGCGATCGGAGTTGCGGCGCTGCTGGTCGGTCAGTTCGTCCTGATGGCGCGCCTCGTTAAGGATCCGCGCGGCCAGGCGGCGTTCTACAACGCCACGGGCACGACGCTCTATGTGCTCGGCATGCTGATCAGCGCTTTCGCGCTCGCGCCGGTCCGGGGGCGCCATGAACCAGCGCGACGCTCTCCTGGGCCGCCATTGCCCGGCTCGGCCTCGTGCAGACGGCGCTCGGCGCGATCGTGGTGCTCATGACGGCGACGATCAATCGCGTGATGGTCGTCGAACTCGCGTTGCCTGCGCTGGTCCCTGGAGTGCTCATTGCGGCTGTTTCACGGCGTGCAAATCCTGCGCCCTGCCTGGGGCTATCGCTCCGACATCGGCGGGCGACGCGCGCCCTGGATCGTCGGCGGCATGGCGGCGCTGGCGATCGGCGGCGTCACTGGCGGCGGTCGGCACGGCGATCGCGGCGCAATCAGCAGGCTTCGGCCTGTTTGTCGCCGCCGTCGGTTTTCTGCTGGTCGGCGCCGGCGCTGGCGCGGCGGGCACCAATGTGCTGGCGACGCTCGCCGCCCGCGTCGCGCCCGGGTCGCCGCGCCGCGGCGGCGACCACGGTCTGGGTGATGATGATATTCGGCTTCGCGCTGACCGCGCCGCTCGCCGGGCATTTTCTCGACCCATATTCGCCGAGCGCGCCTTATCGCCGTCTCGAGCGTGATTTCGGCGATCGGCCTTCCTGGTCGCCTGCCTCGCTCTTCTCGGCGTCGAAACCTCGGCGCCCGCGAGGTCGCAACCGGCGAACAAAGAGAGAGCGAGCTTCCGGGCAGGCGTTCCAGCAAGACTGGTCGGAGCCCGCGGCGCGCCGATTCACGATCTTCATCTTCGTTTCTATGCTCGCCTACAGCGCGCAGGAACTGCTGGTCGAGCCGTTCGCCGGGCTTGTGTTTGGTCTGCCGCCGGGTGTGACCACCAAGCTCGCCGGCCTGCAACATGGCGGCGCGCTCGCCGGCATGATCCTCGTCGCGATTTGCGCTTCTGCTATCGGCGGCGCGAGGCTCGGAGATCTCAAGTTCTGGACGGTTTCGGGATGCGTCGCGTCGGCCTAGCGCGCTGGCCGCCATCTGCGCGACCGGCATGCTCGCCGCTGGCGCCGGCCCGCTGCGCGCCTCGGTTTTCGCGCTCGGCCTCGGCAACGGCGTCTACGCCGCCGCGGCTATCGGTTCGATGATGGGATTGGCGGCCAAGGGCGCGGCCGCGCGGGAAGGCACGCGCATGGGCCTGTGGGGCGCGGCGCAGGCGCTGGCGATGGGCGCTGGCGGGGTCGTCGCAACGCGCGCTCGTTGACCTCGCGCGCTTTTGCGCTCGGATCGCCGCTCCTCGCCTACAGCTTCGTGTTTGCTGTCGAGGCGCTGGCTTTCCTCGCATCAGCGATTCTCGCCGCCAGGATTGGCGTTTCGAACTCCGTGCCGCAACGCGCAGACCCGACTCTCGTGCGAGTGGCGCAACAGACGCTTTGAGGAGACAGCCATGCGCGCCGCTCAGCGCTTTGATGTGGTCGTCGTCGGCGGCGGACCGGCAGGCGCGACCGCCGCGACCGATCTTGCGCGCGGCGCGGCCACAGCGTCGCGCTGCTCGACAAGGCTGGCCGCATCAAGCCCTGCGGCGGCGCAATTCCGCCGCGCCTGATCCGCGATTTCGCCATTCCTCGCATCTCATGCTCAAGGCGCGGGTTTCGTACCGCGACCATGGTCTCGCCGAAGGGCGAGCGCGTCGACATGCCGATCGAAGGCGGCTACGTCGGCATGGTCGACCGCGCCGAATTCGACGAATATTTGCGGCGAGCGCGCCGAGCGCTCCGGCGCGGTGCGCGTCTTCGGAGCCTATCGAGCGATTGACACGCGAAGCCGACGGAACGGTCGTCGTCCGTTACCGCCCGAAAGGCGAGGCCTACGAATCTGCGATTTCAGCACAACTCGTCATCGGCGCCGACGGCGCGCTGACGCGAGGTCGGACGGCAGGAAGTCAACGGGGCCGACCGGACGCCCTTCGTCTTCGCCTATCACGAGATCGTCGAGACGCCCGCACGAGCGGCCGGACCGCTGCGAGATATTCTACGCGGCGCCTTGTCGCCCGATTTTTACGCCTGGATTTTCCCGCACGGCGGAACCATGAGCGTCGGCGTCGGCTCGGCGCACAAGGGATTTTCGCTAAAGGGCTCGGTAGCTTCGCTCAGACGCCAGAACCGAGCTTGCCGCGCAGCGACGACGATCCGCAAGGAAGGCGCGCCCGATCCCGCTCAAGCCGCTCAAGCGATGGGACAATGGCCGCGACGTGCTGCTCGCCGGAGACGCCGCGGGCGTCGTCGCGCCCGCCTCCGGCGAGGGCATCTATTACGCGATGCTCGGGGGCCGCCTGGCGGCCGAGGCCGTCGAGCGAGGCCTGAGACGCGGCGACGCGCGCGCGCTCGCAAGGCGCGCAAACGCTTCATGAAGGCGCACGGGCGGGTGTTCTGGATTCTCGGCGATCATGCAATATTTCTGGTACGCCAACGACAGGCGGCGCGAGCGTTTCGTCAGCATCTGCCGCGACCCCGACGTGCAGCGGCTGACCTGGGAAGCCTATATGAACAAGGAACTGCCGCGGCGCGATCCGCTCGCGCATGTCAGGATTTTCTTCAAGGACCTTGCCCATCTGCTGCATCTGGTTTCGCCGTGACGCGCGGGGCTCTACGAGCATCTGCCGGAGATCGTGGTCGCAGTCGATGGCGGTCGTCGTCGTCGCGGTTGCCGGCGGCCTCGCGACCGAGATCGGGCCCTGGTACGAAGGTCTGCGTTTTCCGGCGCTGCGTCCGCCGAACTGGCTGTTCGGCTCCGGCCTGGACCTTGATCTTCGCGCTGATCGCGACGGCCGGCGTACTTGCCTGGGACGCTGCGCCAGACAGCGCCGCGCGTCGAACGCTGATCGCCTTGTTCGCGCTGAACGGCCTGCTGAACGTCGGCTGGAGCCCGCTGTTCTTCAAGCTGAAGCGGCCGGACTGGGCGCTTATTCGAAGTCGTTCCGTTCTGGCTTCGATCTTCGCGCTGATTGCTGTTCGTCGCGCCGTTTTCGCCGCGCGCCGCCGGCTTGCTGCGCGCCCTATCTCGCGTGGGTGACGTTCGCGGGTTGGTTCAACTGGCGCATCGTGCGGCTCAACGTCGCCTTCGGACGCGCCACCGAACGTCTGTTGAGGTAGGCGATGCAAGCCGCGGCCGCCATCGATCCTCGCTTTGTCGATATTGCTTTGGCGTTGATCGCGCTCGAAGCCGTTGCGCTGCTCGCCTGGCGATGGTCAAGCGGCCGGGGACCTGAGCCTCGAGCGCTCGTCGCCAATCTGCTGGCGGGCGCCAGCCTTCTTGTCGCCGCGCGCGGCGCGCTTACCGGCGCCAACTCGTTGTCGATTGGCGCAGCGCTCGCTGCGGCGCTCGTCGCGCATATTTTCGATCTTGCGGGCCGTTGGCGGACTGACGTCGGCGAGTCGGCGAGGCGGTCGTCGCTCGGCCCGCAAGCCTCGACCCACAAGCGAGCAAGCTGAACATTTGGCGGCTGCTCGCAGGTCTTTTTTGCGCACCCGTTGGCGGTCAGGCTCCAGCAGCGGCATTGAGCATATGACAAGTCATCCTTACATATCTTCGATTTGTCAATTTCGCTTTACTCTTGGTCGATTATCGGTTTGAATGGCTCGCGAGAAAAAATAGCGCGGCGGACTTGCCCAACGGTGCGAAAACCGGGAGGGGGCGATGAGTAGCAAGATGGCAGCCAGCGATTGCCATGACCCGCAACTCGGGATGCTGATTGGCGAAGGCTGGTACGGGGAGGGAGGCCGGTTCCCGGCGATCAGCCAGAAGCCGCTCGATGTGCTTCTGGAGCAGGTCGTACGCGAACAGATTGTTCCGAAGCTTGTTCAGATCCATCAGAACAATGCCGCTCCTAGGACTGTCGACGCGCCGACCTTCGACGATATCGAGGAATTTGGCCGGATTGTCATCGGGCCGGACTCTCCGAAGCGGAGCGTTTCTTCGAGAGCATGCGTGCACGTGGCATGTCGAGCGATGCGCTGTTCGAGACGCTGCTGGCCCCAACCGCGCGCCGCCTTGGCGAGTTGTGGTTCGAAGATGTCTGCGATTTCGTCGCCGTGGCTATCGGGGTCAATCGGCTGCGCATCCTGCTCGAGCTCTACAGCCAGGCGCCGACCTCCGTCGGCGACACCCGCCGTCGCGCGTTGCTGATCTCCACGCAGAACGACGGGCATATTTTCGGTCTCGACATGGTTGCGAGCTTCTTGCGAGCGGGCGGCTGGGAGGTTCAGATCGAAGCCGCTCAATCGGCGGAAGACAACGCGAGGGTTGCCGCTTCGCGATGGTTCGCGGTCGCCGGCGTCACCATCGCGGATGACAGCAGCATCCCGAACGCGGCCCGCGCGATCGAGGCGGTGCGGCGCGCTTCGCTCAATCGCTCGATCTCGATCATGATTGGCGGAGGGGCCTGTCACAGGCGACCCGGCCTGGTTGCGAGGGTTGGCGGCGATGCGACAGCCGACGATGGCCCGAGCGCCGCCCTGCTTGCGCACAAGCTATACATCCATCAACTCTTCGGAAAGCGGCGGTCGGGCTGATCTTGCCGCGCCTGCGAACGCGGCATCACGCCAATTCGCCATCCATTGCTCGAAAGCGTCAAAGACCGATCGCGCCGTGTTTTCGGCGCTGGCCGCAGCGTCGATATCGCCGGCATGGGTTTCGAGTCGCGCGATGAACAACCGCCACATTTCGCCGCGCCGGTCGCCATAGGCCTCGAAGAAATGGCGTTGCCGACCGCTGAAACCCGCCACTTGCAAGGCCCGCGCTATCGTCGCGCCGCCGAGCGTAGAGCCTTCCAGAACGTAGAGCGCCCCGAGCCACTGGGGCTCGGTTTCGAGCCGGGGCACGGTTTCGCACAAGGGCAAAGCGGCAGGACTTTCGGCGAGCCCGAGCTCCGCGAGGTCGAGCGCCAAAGCGGAGGAACGGGCGCGAGAGCGCAATGCGATCGAACTCGCCATTTCGGCCGGCGCCTTGTCAAAATCGCGTTCGAAGGCGCGATGGAAACCGTAGAGGCGTGCGAGCAGGTCGCGATAGCTCGACATTGCGATCTTGCCAGACGCGGCTGCGCTGAAGCCGGGATGCGTGTGCATGCGTTCATGAACATCGCGGGTCGTCTCGCGAAGATGCGCCCTGAGGTCGGCGGCAACCTTCATGGCTTGCGCCCAGCGAGCGCCGAGGGGGGCGAATGGGAACCCATCGTCAGTCGTTCAAGCACCTCGGCGCTGCGTTCGACAGAACTGCGGATGCCTTCCAGGAGCGGCAGCATATTGACGGGGTCCGCGGAATCGGTGACCTCGAGGGCGGCGAGCTGCGCGTTCTCGACCACCGAAGACATGAGGCTCTGGGTCGCCGGATCCGCTCTCGTTTCGAGGCGAGCCGACAGGCGACGGTGGCTTTGCAGCATGCTCTCCTGGAAACGACGGCGCGCGGCTTCCGCCGCGCGCAATTCGCTGATTTCGGTGAAAATCACCACAAAGCCGAGCGCCCGGTCGTCTGCCGCGGCCACGGCGTCGGCCCGCACATTCAGCGCCGCGCCGGGCGTCGCGCCTGTGCGTAGCGATAGGTCGCCGCGCCAACTGCGACGCCCTGTCTGGAGCGCCTTCAGACGCGCCGCGAATTCGTCGCCATCTTCAAAATAGTTTGGCAGATCGTCAAGACCGAGAAGAGCGCCGGAACGCGCGCCGAGCAGGGATTCGAAGGCAGGGTTGCTCTCGAGCATGCGCCCTTCCGCGTCCGCGACGATCACCAGTTGCTCCGCCGCATTCACGCGCCGCGAGACCCGATCGAGTTGATCTTTCGCGATCGACGATCTGCACGGCGCGGAATTGCACGATGACGTCGGTGACGCTGGCGCCGATCATGCGGGCGGTGGCGATATCGGTCGGCGTCCAGGGATCTGACGTGCCTTCGACCACCTGATGCCATTGCGCGAAAGATCGGCGCGGCGAAAGTTCGCTCGGATCGTCGGCGTCGGAAGGCGATTTGAACGGATTGCCGCCCCAGGTGATCGTTCGAATCCGCTCCGGACGGAACCAGAGCAGCAATTCGCCCCGTCGCCGGAAACCTGCGCCGCCGCCAGCCCCGCCGCCACGCCGGCCAGATTCGCGAACTCCGGCGCCTCGCGCAACGAGCGCGTTGGTCGCATAGAAGCCGTCGGAAAGTTTCGGCTCGCACCCAGCCGGCGAGCGTCGCGGATCTGTTCCGTGCCCGGCGCCTCGCCGATCGTCTGGATCTGGCCTTCGAACACCAGCGCCGCGCCGCTCGCGTCGAGCGGCAGCAGCAGCGAGCGCGCGCCGTCAAACAGGGCGCCCCGCCAGTCGCCTTCGCGCGAAATGACTTTCGACCATGCGCTGTTCGAGACGGCGCGCGGCCAGTTCGCATTGTCCGCGCGCAAAACTCTCCAGCGCGGCTATGCGCGTGCCGACGGCTTCGCCGAGCAATTCGCACACCGAACGCATTTCGAATGGCAGGCAACGCGGCGAATAGTGATGGCAGGAGACAAGTCCCCACAGCTTGTCGCCGACGATCAGCGAGACGACGAGCGTCGCCGACACGCCCATGTTCTTGAGATATTGGACGTGAATCGGCGACGCGCTGCGCAGGAAACACAAGCGACATGTCGAGGTCCTGGCCCGTCAGCGGCGAAAGCTTCGGCCCGATCGGGGCGGGCGCGTAGTTCACGTCGCTCAGACAGCCGCACGCGGTTTCGCATGATAAAGCCGCCGCGCGATCTGCGGAATGTCGGAGGCGGGATAGCGGTTGCCCAGAAAGGCTTCGAGTTCGGGCTCGGCGCGTTTCGGCGAACACCTCGCCGTGACCGTCCTCGTCGAACCGATAGATCATCACGCGGTCGTAACCGGCGATCTCCTGAAATATATGCGCGCGTCACGTCGCTGAGCGAGGCAACCGAGCCCGCGCTGACGATCGCCTGCAGCGCACGCTCGACGGAAGCGGAAAGATCCGTCGGCGGCGCCGCTTCCTCGAGTTCGATGACGAGTTCGCCGCCTGACGGCCCGATGCAGCAGCGCCGTGACCAATCGCGCCGGATTCGGCTGAAGTCGGCAACGAACGACGTAGGGGATGACCTCCGGATGGCTCGGCAATTCCTGGGCGCGACGCCAGAGATCGCCGCCGAGCGCGCGCAGTCGCAAACCCGGCAATGCGTCCGTCGATGCCGCAGGAAGGCGTGGGCGTTGGCGCTTGCCTGCAGAATGGACTGGTCGCTCTCGCGTACGCTGAGGAGAGCGCCGTGCGGCTGGATGCACCCGGCAAGATGTATCTGCTCTCGCTCGCAATTCGAAAGATTAGCGGCGCCAAAGGCGGCGAGCCGGCTGAAGGGTCGTGCCGCACGCGATCCTCCTCCCGGGATGATCTTCGTCGCCCATTCAGCCGAGATCAAGCTTATATTTATTGAGCTTAACGTGCAGGGTCTGCCGGCTCAAGCCCAGGCGGCGCGCCGCCAGGGTGCGGTTGCCCCGGAATTTGGCGAGCGCTTCCTCGATGTAGCGGCGCTCGATCGCCTCCACCGCGGCTTGCGACCACCGTTTCGAGCGAGTTCGCGCGGCGCGAAATCGCCGACCGCAAGCTTGCCGAGATCAAGCGCGCCGGCGCTCCGGCCGCTGCGCCGCGCGAAGTTACGTCGCGGATCAGCAGACCTATGTGCTGCGCGTTCGGCGCCCGGTCGCCGACGGCGGAGATTTCGACCTCGGTCACCGATCCGAGTTCGCCCTCCAGGCGACAGCGGAACGCCCTGACGCTGCCGTGGCGCTGCACGAGGCGCGAGGACGACCTGGAAATCCTCGCCGGGAAGAGACAGCCAGCGTCCCATGTTCTGGCCGAGACCGCGCTCTCCACGCCGACTTGGGCAGATCGAGAAAGGTCGGGTTGGCCTTGAGGAGCGCGCCGTCGCTTGTCGACGATCACGAAGGCGTCGGGAAGCCGATGCAGAATCTGGTCGAGATTGAAGGCCTCCGCGGTCTGCGCCGGCGCGGCGCCGAGCGCCGACATCTGCATGAGATAGAAGGCGTCCGAATCGTTGGTCACGATCGAGGCGCGCAGGCCCCATTGCGCGCCGTCTGGCGAGGTGCAGGGCGATGTTGGGCGCGCGGCCCTGCGCCCTCGCCTGAGATCGAGCGCGGCGTCGAGCGCCTTGCGATCGCGCGCGGAAAGATCGGGAAGGAACTCCGCGCCGGGCAACGAGCCCCAGCGAGCGCGCCGCCGCGACATTGGCCTCGACGACCCGCATGTTCGTGGCGCGCACCAGCGCGACCGCCTCGCTCGAAGCGTCGAGCACGGCCCGATAGCGCCGCTCGATGTCCCGCGAGCTGCCAGAAATCCTGCTCGCGCGCCTTCTGCGCGTCGAGCAGGCGCGTCTGCAGGTCCGAAACGTTCTGCAGATTGCGGCCTATGGCGACGAAGCCGGCGTTCTTGCCAAGGCTGACGGTGGTGTATTCGACCGGCAGCTTCGCGCCCGCTCGGCAGCATCTGCTGCACGCGGAAAGCACTGGGATTCGCCGCTTTTGGCGCGAAGCTTCCATCGCTTGCGGCGACGCGGCTCGACGAGTTCGGGCGGCACCGTCTCGCTCCAGGGGCGGCCGCGCCAGCGATCGAGCGAATCATTCTCGAGCGCATCCGAGGGCGCGACATTGCGGATGACGCCGTCGCGGTCGAGCGTCAGCGTGATGTCCGGTCTGTCGGCAGGTTCGTCGATCACGATACGACCCTTTGCGCGGCTAAGTTTTCGCCCCTCGTTAGATCACGTCTCCCCTGCATGCCAAGCTTGCGTCCCAAGCGTAAGGTCCGCCTTACAGGGGCGCATTTTCGTCTGGTCACATAATCACGATATCAGAGCGGTCAAGAGATTGCGACAATTCTTGGCCGCAAGGTTAGTTTCCGATCTCCGGCGAACGGCGAACACGCCGCAAAGCCAGTGTGGCCGGGTGGTCAAAAGATGTCAATTTAAGTTGACAGTCGAACTGTAACTATAACGTTACAGAAGTCAACGCGACCTTTCTCGGCCGCGCCGAAGCTCGAATCACCGCGCTGGCCCTCAGGTTTTGACGGTCGAGGCCTTGTAGATTTCGTCGATCGCTTCGCCGAGCGCCGCGTTGAATTGGGCGTCGCTCATCGATTTGCGCAGATCCTCGACCAGCGCGCGCGAAAAGCTGGCGATCATGCCGTGATTGGCCGGCGAGGCGCTCGCAGGCTCGGCTCGCGTGATAGCCGCCGGAGAGCGCGACGACCCGCACCACCTTGGGGTGCGCGATCAGCGGCGCGTAAAGGTCGGGCATGTCCGGGATCGTCAGCTTCAGCATCACCTGCAGGCCCGCGCGGCAGCGCGTCGAGGCCGGCGAGGATCTGGTCGCGCAGCAGCGTTTCGGCGCCCGGCTTGTCGGGGCTCTTGATCGACACTTCCGGCTCGAGGATCGGCACCAGTCCGTGCTTGGCGATCTCGATGCCGACCTCGAACTGCTGCGCGACGATCGCCGCGATGCCGGTGGGCGAGGCGCAGGTGGATGTCGGAGCGCATCTTGGTGCCGAAGACGCCGAGCTCGACGGCGCGGTCGAGCAGCGCGTCCAGCTCCGGGCATCGGCTTCATCAGGCTGACGCCGTCGCTCTTCCGCCTCGAGGCCCTTGTCGACTTTCAGGAACGGCACGACGCCGCGCGTCTTCCACAGGAAGGTCGGAACCGGCTTGCCCTCCGCCTCGCCGTCCATGGTGCGCTCGAACAGGATCGCCGCGATCACCTTGTCGCCCGTGAAGGCCGGCGCGGTCATGATGCGCACGCGCATCGCGTGCATCAGCGCTGAACATCTCGGCGTCGCCGTTGTAGGCGTCGTCGGGGACGCCGTAGAGCCGCAGCGCGCCGGGCGTCGAGCCGCCGCTCTGGTCGAGCGCGGCGATGAAGCCCGGCTTGCTTGGCCATCTGCGCCATCATTTCGTTATTGGCCATGTCCGGTCTCCTTACATTCGTTTCCCCACGCCGCCGCGGCGCGGAAATGAGTTTGCGGCCGGCCGCGGTTTGACGCAAGCTAGATTCGCCGATCCCCGGAGGCGCGCGATGGCCGATGTGGCCGATTTCGTCTTTCTGTTCGATGTCGACAATACGCTCATTGACAACGATCAGGTCCAGCAGGACCTGAGCGATCATTTGAACGCCGAGTACGGCGCGGACGTTCGCGACCGCTACTGGGCAATTGTTCGAGCAGATCCGCTCCGAGCTCGGCTATGCCGACTATCTCGGCGCGCTCGAACGTTACCGGCTCGGGGACCTGCACGATCCCCGCATCCTGCATATGGCGAACTGGCTGGTCGACTATCCCTTCTCCAACCGGCTTTATCCCGGCGCGCTCGAGGCGGTCGGCCATGTCCGCCGCTGGGGCGATCCGGTCATCCTGTCCGACGGCGACGCGGTGTTCCAGCCGCGCAAGGTCGCGCGCTCGGGCCTGTGGCGCGAGTTCGAGGAGCGCGTGCTGATCTACATCCACAAGGAGGAGGAGCTCGACGACGTCGAGCACTGGTATCCGGCCCGTCGTTACGTGCTGATCGACGACAAGCTGCGCATCCTCACCGCCGTCAAGCAGCGCCTGGGGCGACAAGGTGACGACCGTGTTCGTCAAGCAGGGCCATTACGCGACCGACGCCAACGCGATCGCGAGCTTTCCGCCCGCCGACGTCGAGATCGACGGCATCGGCGACCTCGTGCGCTGCAAGTCGCCCCTGCTGCCGTTTTGAAACACTGCGCTGTAGCCGCGGTCGCTGACCCATTTGCGCTCGGATTGGGAAACTGTCGTCCCCGTGAAAACGGGGACCCAGCGTCATAGAGCTCAGCGGCTTCAAGTTTCCAGTCCTGTCTGCAAGCCCAGCATCACACGCTGGATCCCCGCTTTCGCGGGGATGACATCGGAGTGCGTCTAGCCGGGCGCATGTGGGTCGCTGACCGCGGCCACAACGGCGCCTGGGAGCTTGTCCTGGGTACAAACATCGCCAAATTGGCGCCAAACAAGTCCAAACAAGCGACAAACAAATCCAAGCAAGAGCAAAACAAATCCAAACAAATCCAAATTCAATCGGGCAAGTTTGTGTGTTTTCAAGGGCTTGCGGGTGGTTAACGCGTTTTTTGCAGCTCCCCGCCAGTTCCGCCTTGATTCGCCGTATGCATGGTATTGTATTCTGATTTACAGACCTATTCATATCACATAAATTCTCTTATTAGCAATCAGTTTTGTTGCGCCCTGTCGCTCCGCGATTTCCCGTATTCACGGCGGCCAGTGCAGCCACCGCCCCACTTGCTGGGGTTACGCCGACGCCGTCAGGCTTGTCGCAAGCGGCAATTTCGTCCAGCTTGCCCTGGTTGATCCGAGGAAACGCCGTGACGTCCATCGCCCGCCGCCAGACCCTTTACGACCTCGTGCGGCGCAGCGCGGCGCGCACGCCGGAGAAGATCGCGATCGTCTGCGGCGAGACGAGCTGGACTTACGCGGAGTTTCACGACGTCGTCTTGCGGCTCGCGGCGGGGCTCGCGACGCGAGGGCGTCGGCAAGGGCGACCGGGTCGCCATACTCGCGCGCAATTCGCACGCCTTCGCCGCGATGCGTTTCGCGATCGCGCGGCTCGGCGCGGTGCTGGTTCCGATCAATTTCATGCTGAAGGCGGAGGAGGCGGCGTTCATCCTCCGACACGCCGGCGCCCGGCTGCTGGCGACCGATTCGCGGGCTCGCCGAGACGGCGCGCGCCGCGCGCGGCGCTCGACGCCGCGGTCGAGCGGCTGATCTGGCTGCCGTCGGAGGACAAAAGCGAGCGCCAGGCCGGCATGCTCGGCTTCGACGCTGCTCGAGACGGGCGCAGGAGGCGCCGGAGGTCGGACCTCGCGGAAAACGAGCTCGCGCAGATCGTCTACACCAGCGGCACGGAATCGCTGCCGAAGGGCGCGATGCTGACGCACGACGCGGTGATCTCGCAATATGTCTGCTGCATCGTCGACGCCGGCATCGCCGCCGACGATCTGATGCTGCACGCGCTGCCGCTCTATCATTGCGCGCAGCTCGACGTGTTCCTCGGCCCGGCGATCTATGTCGGCGCGACCAATGTCATCACGGCGGCGCCGACGCCCGACAATCTGCTGCCGCTGATAGCGCGTTATCGGCATCAACTCGTTCTTCGCGCCGCCGACGGTGTGGATCTCGCTGCTGCGCTCGCCGCTGTTCGAGACGACCGACCTTTCGACGCTGAAGAAGGGCTACTACGGCGCCTCGATCATGCCGGTCGAGGTTTTGCGCGAGATGGCGCGCCGGCTGCCGAACGTGCGGCTCTGGAACCTCTACGGCCAGACCGAGATCGCGCCGCTGGCGACGCATGCTTGGGCCCGAGGATCAGCTGCGAAAGCCGGGCTCGTGCGGGCGCCCCGTGCTCAATGTCGAGACGCGCGTCGTCGATCTCGACATGAACGACGTGAAGCCCGGCGAGATCGGCGAGATCGTGCATCGCTCGCCGCATCTGATGACCGGCTATTTTCACGACGAGGAGCGCACCGCGGCGGCCTTCGAGGGCGGCTGGTTCCACTCCGGCGATCTCGCCATGATCGACGAGGAGGGCTACATCACCGTCGTCGACCGCAAGAAGGACATGATCAAGACCGGCGGCGAGAATGTCGCCAGCCGCGAGGTCGAGGAGGCGCTCTATCACCTGCCCGCGGTCTCCGAGGTCGCCGTCATCGGCGTGCCGCATCCGCGCTGGGTCGAGGCGGTCGTCGCTGTCGTCGTGCTGAAGGCGGGCGAGGCGGCGAGCGAAGCTGACATTCTCGAACATGCGCGCGAAAAACTGGCCGCATTTCAAGACGCCGAAGCGCGTGGTGTTCGCGTCGTCCTTGCCGAAGAACCCGAGCGGGAAACTGTTGAAGCGCCAGTTGCGGGATGCCTACGGGGAGCTGTTCAGGGAATAAGCGGTCCCTTTCCGATCCCCTCCCCCGCTCCGCGCTATAGTATGCAGACATTTCATTTGAGGCGAAGTATGGGGTTTACCCCCTTCTCCCCTTGCGGGAGAAGGTCCCCGAAGGGGGGATGAGGGGTCGCCTCCGGCTTCTGCAGGCTTCCAGGATTGCAATTGCGGCGCGTCCAACCCTCAAACATACTGTTCTCGCGGCGCGGACCCCTCATCCGGCCTTCGGCCACCTTCTCCCGCAAGGGGAGAAGGGGAAATCTGTCCAGCCCGGCATGATGGGTAACAAACTGGACCGGGATGATGGGTGACAGTTTTCTGTCGGCTGGGAGGACCGGCCGATGCCTTTCAAGGAAAGCTGCGCCATGGACGAGCGGATGCGTTTCATCGGGTATGTTTTGTCCGGAGAGGCTTCGATGACGGAGCTCTGCGAGGCGTTCTCGATCAGCCGCAAGACTGGCTACAAGTGGGTTGCGCGCTACGAGGAATTCGGTCCGGCGGGGCTCGAGGAGCGCTCGCATGCGCCCAAGCGTCCCGCGCATGTCACGCCGCCGGCGCTCGTCGAGGAGATCGTCGGCCTTCGTCTGCTTCATCCGACCTGGGGGCCGCGCAAGATCATCGGCAGGCTCGCCGATATTCGCCCCGACGTCCCGTGGCCGTCGCCCTCGACGGCGGGCGAGATTCTGAAGCGGCTCGGGCATGTGGAACCGCGGCGGCTTCGTCGTCGCGCGCCGCCGCGGCTCGGCGAGCTGACGCAGGCGGCGCGGCCCCATCATCTGTGGGCGGTCGATCACAAGGGATGGATTCGGCTCGGCGACGGTTCGCGCCTGGAGCCGCTGACCATCACCGACCGCTTCAGCCGCTATCTGATCAGCCTCAGCGCCGATGCGAGCACGCGCGAAGAGGAAGCCAGGCCCCGGTTCGTGAAGGCTTTTCGAGAGCATGGGCTGCCCGATGTGATCCGCTCGGACAATGGGCCGCCGTTCGCCTCGACGGGCGTGACGGGCCTGACCGCGCTTTCGGTATGGTGGACCAAGCTGGGCATAGATCACGAGCGCATCGACCCAGGACAGCCGCAACAGAACGGCGGTCAGGAGCGCCTTCATCTCACCTTGCTCGAGGCGATGCGGCCGCCCTCGGCCAACCGCGAGCAACAGACGAAGCGCTTCGAGAATTTTCAGCGCGAATACAACGAGGAGCGCCCGCACGAAGCGCTCGGACAGAAGCCGCCGGCGCGGTTTTACACAGCCTCGCCACGCGCCTTTCCCGACGCGCTTCCCGAGCCCGATTATCCCAACGACGCGATGAAACGCCAGGTGCGCCAGAACGGCGAAATCCGCTGGCGCGGCGAGTTCATCGCCATTTCGACCGCACTCGCCGGCGAGACCGTGTGCATCGAGGAAAACACGCAAGGCGAATGGCGCGTCCGCTTCTACGCGCGTCCGCTCGGCGTCATCGACGCCAAAACCCATCGGCTGCGCCGCCTGCGGCCTGACGAAGCCGAAAACGCGGCGCCGGACGCCCCGATCGCCTAATGTCGCACAAGCTCCGCCTCGCAAATACGCCGAAGGCCGCAACCCACGCGAAGCCGCGATCTCGGCGTCCGATGATCGTCGATGGGCCGAGCCTCGTAAAGGCTGGCCTTCGGCCCCCGCCTCCGGCGGCTTCGGCCTTGACGAAGCTCCGCCCTTCGACAAATGCGCCGCCAAGACATCGACGGCTCAAACCGGCTTCCCTCACCCCGCCCGAAACCCCCAAATTCTGTTACCCATCATCCCGGTCCAAAGTGTTACCAATCATCCCGCTGGACAAATCCCCCGCGGTGCTGGGCCAAACAAAGATGTCTGCATACCGTAGCCGCTCCGCGGGGGAGGGTAGGGTGGGGGCGGGAACATCCTGAAAACGCGGTGGTTTCCCCCCACCCCGGCCCTCTCCCGCAAGCGGGGGAGGGAGTTGGAAAGCGCTCTCTACCCCGTCACTGCGAGCCTTCCGCCAAATTTATCGCGCAGCTCCGTCTTGAGCAGCTTGCCCGTCGCGGTGTGCGGCAGGCTTTCGACGAACACGACGTCTTCCGGCATCCACCATTTCGCGATGCGCGTGGACAGAAACTCCAGGATCGACTCCTTGGTCGGCGAACGGCCGGGGCGCGCATGAATCGAACAGCAGCGGCCGCTCCTGCCAGACGGGGTGCGGCACCGCGATCACGGCGGCTTCGAACACGTCGGGATGCGACACGGCGATGTTCTCGATGTCGATCGAAGAGATCCATTCGCCGCCCGACTTGATGACGTCCTTCAGTCGGTCGGTCAGGCGCACATAGCCGTCGGGGTCGATGGTCGCCACGTCGCCCGTGCCGAACCAGCCCTCGTCGTCCATCACCTTGCCGCCCGCGCCCTTGAAATAGCCTGAGATCACCCAGTTGCCGCGCACCTTTAGCTCGCCAACGGATGCGCCGTCGTGCGGCAGCCGCTCGCCGGCCTTGCCGAACAAGCCGACCTCGATGCCGAACACCTGACGGCCCTGCTTGATCTGCATGTCCACCAATTCCGCCAGCGGGACGCCATCGTGCCTGGCGAGCGGCGCGCCGGTCGTCGCCAGCGGGCTCGTCTCCGTCATGCCCCAGGCGTGCAGCATGTAGACGCCGAACAGCTCATGGAATTTTTCGATTGTTGCGCGCGGCGCCGCGGCCCCGCCGCTGACCACGGTCTTGAGCTTGAGCCGGGCGATGTCCGCCTTGCTCTTGTTGGCCTCCACCCAGGCCAGAAAATTGAGCCAGATGGTCGGGATGCCGAACGCCTTGGTGACGCCCTCGCTCTCCATCAGATTGTAGAGGCTTTCCGGGTCCAGTTTCGGGCCGGGCAGGATCATCTTGGCGCCGCTCATCGCGCCGGAGAACGGCAGGCTCCAGGCGTTGGCGTGGAACAGCGGCACCACCATCAGGATGGTGTCGCGCGCGGTGAGCGCCAGAGCGTCGGCGGCGCAGGCGGCCAATCCATGCAGCACGGTCGAGCGATGGCTGTAGAGCACGCCCTTCGGATTGCCGGTCGTGCCGGACGTGTAGCAGAGCGTGCAGGCGGTGTTTTCGTCGAAGCTCGGCCAGACAAAATTTTCGGGCGCGGCGGCGAGCATGTCCTCGTAGCAAAGCAGGTTGGCGACATCGACCTTCGGCAGGCCGGCTCTGTCGCAAAGCGCGATCCAGCCCTTCACCAGCGGCAGATGCGGCGCCAGCGAACTGACCAGCGGCGCGAAGACGGGATCGAAACAGACATAGGCGTCCTCGGCGTGGTGCATGATGTATTGCAACTGCTCGGCAAACAGCCGCGGGTTGACGGTGTGCAGCACCAGGCCCGACGAGGTGACGCCGTAGTAGATTTCGAGGTGCCTGAAGCCGTTCCAGGCGAGCGTCGCGACGCGATCCCCCTGCCGCAACCCGAGCCCTTGCAGCGCATGGGCGAGCTTTTTGGCGCGCTTGGCGATCTCTCCGTAGGTCGTGCGATGGACGACTCCGTCGGGATCGCGCGAGACGATTTCGCGCGTCGGGTGGAGTTGCTCCACATAATCGACGATGCCGGAAATGAGCAGCGGACGGTTTTGCATCAGCCCGAGCATTCAGACCTCCTGAGCAGGCGCTCTCGCGGCGCCCTGGGTTTTGCAAAATCTGCCTGTGAACTTGGAATGTAGCAAGGGGCGGTCGAATTGTCTTTGCGAGCGAAGCGAAGCAATCCATCCTTCCGTGATTTGTGTTTGGTCATGGACAGCGTGCGTCGCTTCAGCGTGGATTGCTTCGCTGCGCTCGCAATGACGGGGTACTTTGCGCGCAAAAGACTCTAAAGCGGCGTCGGAGGCGGGGCATGGCGGAACTCAGTGACGTTTTCGAAGGCATCATGGCGCTCAACCGCTGGAACGGCGTCGAAAGCCGCAGCGGCCCCGGCTCCACGCTCGCCTACACGCAAAACCTGCGCCCGGAACTCGCCCGGTTCGTGCGCGAGAGCGGCGTCAACAGCCTGTTCGACGCGCCGTGCGGCGATTTTCACTGGATGGCTGAGGTCGAGTTTCCCTTAAATTTTGACTATTTCGGCGGCGACGTCGCGCCCTCACTGATCGACGATCTACGCGTTAAACAGGCGCGGCCCGGCCGCCGCTTCGCTGTGTTCGACATCGTGCATGACCCCTTTCCGCCGGCCGACCTCTGGCTCTGCCGCGACTGCCTGTTCCACCTCAGCCGAGGCGAATGTCCTAAAAGCCTTGCGGAACTTCTGCCGCTCGGGCATCGGCTTTGCGATGCTCACCACCCATCTCAACACCACAGGTTTTTTCAATAGCGACATTCCGGACGGGGAATTCCGCCTGCTCGACCTTCACCTGCCGCCCTACAATTTTCCGCGCGAAGTCGCTTTTCGCATCGCAGACTACATTTTCCCGTTTCCCCAGCGCGAGCTCTGCGTCTGGAGCCGCGAACAGATCGCCGCGGCGATCGGCGCCTGATCCTTGCGAACCGCCTTCGTCTTCACCCCCGACCGCTCGTTTTTCGAGCCCGCCGTGCGCGGCATCGCCTCGCTGATCGCGAGCGAGCCGGAGGCGCCGTTCGAAATTTTTCTGGTCTGCGAGCCGCGGGACGTCGCGCCCGGCTTCGACCGGCTGCGAGCCGTCGCTTGCGCGAAAGAATTCGCCTCATCACGGTCGATTTCTCGAAATTCGACAGCGGCCCTGAGGCCGCGTGGAAGACTTTCGCGCGCCGTGTTCCGCCGGTTGTTTCTCGACCGGTGCTGCCTGGGGAATACGAGCGGTATCATCACCGTCGATTCCGACATGCTGATCGTCCGGCCGGGGCTGTCTCGCCTCATCGACATCGATCTCGGCGGCCGCCCGATCGCCGCCGCCTTCGACATGATTTTTCTGATGGATTTTCGCGGCGACTGGCTGGCGCGCCGCTTCCAGGCCGCGCGGCGCTCGCTCGGGCTCGCGCTCGACACGCCCTATTTCAATGCGGGCCTGATGACGATCGACCGCGCGCTCTGGCGCAAGCTGAAAATCACTGAATCCGTGATCGACAGGCTGACGCGCGAACCCGAGCTTTACCCCTTCCTCGAACAGGACGCGCTCAACGCGACGCTCGCAGGAAACTTCGCGCCGCTGTCGCCGCGCTACAATTTCATGGGCGATTTTCTGCTGCTCGATCTCGAGCGCGAGATCGCGCCGAGCGTGCTGCATTTCGTCAACGCGCCCAAGCCCTGGGAGCTCGCCGGCTGGAAGGGCGAGGCGCGCTTCGCGCTCGCCTACCGCGACTGGTTTCAGACCTCGCCCTGGCCCGACCTCGCCGAGACGCCGGCGTCGCCCCCCTGGCGCAAAGGCAAGCCGCGCCTCACGCCGGCGCGCAAAAAATTTCGCGAAAAGCTGAAGGCGTTTTTGGACAGGCAGAGCTTTATCGACTTGAACTGAAGCCTACAAATTTCGTCCTTCTCTCGTCGGGGAGAAGGTGGCGAAGGCCGGATGAGGGCGCGCCGCCTCGAGGGAGAAAACGGGACCCTTTGCGCCCAATCGACATCCCGTCGTCTTATGCTAACGAGCTTAAGTTTCCTCGGTCCACTCTGGGAGGGCGAATATGGGGATCGATCTTTTCCGGGTGTTGACGCTTGTTTTGGTCTTTGTTTGCGGGCCAGCTCTGGCGGATCCGTCGCGGCTCGAAGACATATTGCACAAGCGAGTGCTTCGGGTCGGCATGACCGGCGACTATCCACCGTTCGGCAGCCTTGACCGGGTCAGCGGAACCTATGCGGGTTTGGATGTCGATATGGCCCGATCGCTGAGCGCGGCTCTGGGCGTCGACCTGGAGATCGTGCCGACGAGTTGGCAAAGCCTCGCCAGGGATTTCGACGCCGGCGCCTTCGACATTGCCATGGGCGGGGTTTCCATATCGTTGGAGCGGGCAAAGAAGGGTCTTTTTTCGACGCCGTACCTGCGCGACGGCAAGGCCGCGATTTCGCGTTGTTCGGAAGTGACGAGATTTCCGACCCTTGCGGATATCGATCGCCCTCGCATCAAGGTCATCGTCAACCCGGGCGGGACGAACGAGAAGTTCGATCGGGCCAATCTGAAAGAGGCCACGATCGTCACGCACGACGACAACACGACCATCTTCGACAGCCTGGCCGCGGGCGACGCCGACCTGATGATTACCGACGCTTCCGAGGCCCGGTATCAGCAGAAGCTCCATCCTGGGGTTTTGTGCGCGATCCATCCGGAAGCTCCCTTCAGCTTCGCCGAGAAAGCCTACTGGATGCCCTTCGACTTGCCTCTGAAGGAATTCGTCGATCAGTGGTTGCACATGCAAATCGAGAACGGCGCGCTCGCTACGTTTTCGGCAAAGTGGTTCGAGTAGGGGCAATACAGCTCTTTCACACGGCAGCCGATGTTCGCCTGCTCCGTTCGGCAGACGTGCCGGGGATGAGGGTTTTCACGCTGCAAAGAATTGCACTGTGTGACGCGGCTCCCATTCCCGTAGATGAAAACCCTCATCCCCCCTGCGGGGACCTTCTCCCGAACGGGAGAAGGCGCTCACCGTCTTGCCTCCCGCTCTGGCCGCTTCCTTAACGTTGAACCCCCCTCTTAAATCGGGTCGTCCACGCGGACACGCTTACACAGGACGACATGCCGGAGGCCAAGCTGCATCTCGTTGCGGGGTGAGAGTTGCAAGGAGCGGCGGCCTTCAGGCCGCCGACCCTCCGCAGGCAAGCGATCAGACGAACCTTAGATCGGCGCCTGTCAAAGTCGGCAAGCTCGCATCCGTGAGCGTTATCGAGTCCGATGCGTCAACCCTGATCACCACGTTCGAACCGCTCTGCGACATCGCAGGGACAGGTCCCGCGGAGAGGACCCCGGCGCCGGATGTTTCGATGAGCAACGTATCGTGGTTGGCGCCGGCGACATCGAAATCCTTTATCGTCACATTGCCGAAGTGTCCGCCGAACGCGAGCAGATCCCCTGCCGAGGCGACGATGTCGCCGTCGATGACCCCGGTGTCGGTCAGAGAATTGCCGTCGCCGAGATTGACCCCGCCCGTCATGCGGCCGGAATTGTCGAGCGCGCTCATCGGACCCGCGAAGGTCACAGCCCCGGAGATGTCGCCGGAGTTCGTCAGCGTGACGCCGCCCGCGCCAAGCAAAACCGCGCCGTCGATGAGGCCGCTGTTGTCGATCGACCCGATCCGGCCCGTGCTGAATACCGCAAAGCCGTGCACGCCGTTGCCGATCGTGCCGGTATTGTGAATTGTCGTGATCGTGCCGATGTTGTCGAGACCGAGGCCGGCCGCGCCGCCGGGCGACCCGCCGCCCCCGTTTCCGCCAAGGATCGCGCCTTGATTGTTGAGCGTCGTGATCGTGCCGGCATTGAACACGCCATCGCCTCCGGCGCCGCCAGTATTGCCTGATCCCCCCTTCCCGCCAGTGATTTTTGCGCCGCTGAAGTTGGTGAGCGTCGTGATGAGGCCGCCAGCGATGTTTGAAATGGCGGCGCCGCCCGCCCCGCCGCTGGCCGTCCCGAAGCCGGTCGCTCCGTTCCCGCCGGCGCCGCCGGTGATGGCGCCGGAATTGTGCAGCGTGGTGATCGTGCCGGCGTTGCTCACGCCGATGCCGCCCGAGCCTCCGGCGCCTGCGCCGCCACCCGAGCCGAAGCCGAACCCGCCTACGCCGCCAACGATGGTCCCGCCCGCCTTGTTGTTCAACAACTTGAAGGTCTCGGAGCTATCGTTCATCAGGCCGGCGCCGGCGGCGCTGCCGAACAAACCGTTTCCGCCCGATCCGCCGGTGATTGTTCCGGTGTTGGTGAGCGCGCTGGTAATCGCGCCGTAGTTTGAGATTGCAGAGCCGCCAATGCCCGAGGTGCCCTCGCCGGCGCCGCCGGTGATTGTCCCCGAGTTGGTCAAAATCGCGATCGAACCTGTATTGCGCACGCCGACGTCGGCCGTCAACTCGGCGGCTGAGCCGCCTTTGATCGCGCCCGCATTGTTGAGCGTCGTGATTGTCCCGCCGTTCGCCACGCCAACTCCGCCGCCGTCGTGGGTGCCGCCGCCGCCGCCGAATATGGTCGCGCCGAGCTTGTTGTTGAGAAGATCAATCGAACCGCCCGAAGCGTTGTATACGCCGGCGCCTCCGGGACCGCCGATATTGAAGGGTGGTGGGATGGACGAGGCGCTGCCGCCGCCTCCACCGGCGATGGCGCCGGTGTTGACGAGCGTCGTGATCGTCCCCGTGTTGGAGACGCCCGCGCCGCCGCCGCCGCCGAAGCCGGAAGTCTCGCCGCCTGCGTTGCCGCCGAATCCGCCGGTGATCTTACCGCTGTTGTTCAATGTCATGATGGAGCCGGCGTTGGCGAGAGCGGCGCCGCCGCCGCCTCCATAGCCCTCGCTCTTGCCGGCCGCGCCTCCCACGCCGCCGGCCCCGCCTTTCAGCGTCCCGGTGTTGGTGAGCGTCGAGATCTTGCCAGCGTTGCTTACGCCGATGCCGCCCCCGCCGCCCGAGGCGGCGACGCCGCTGGTCGTGCCGGATCCGCCCCGGCCGCCCGCGCCGCCTGAGATGGTTCCGCCGTTGGCGAGCGTCGTTATGGTGGCCGAGTTCGCAACGCCGACGCCGCCGGCGCCACCTGTGAACGCCGGGCGGCTGGTGGTCCCGGCTCGCCCCGCCATACCGGCCCCGCCGTCGATGGCTCCCGAACTCCCCGTGGCGAGGCGGCCGATATTTCCGCCTGACGAATTCGAAATCCCGGCGCCGCCGCGGGAGCCGCCGCCGCCGCGGATCGTCCCGCTGTCCGAGATCGTCGTAATCGCGCCCGTGTTTGCAATCCCACTCGCGCCTCCGCCGAACAGGACGCTGCCGCCCGAGATCGTCCCGCCATTGGTCAGCACCGTAATGGCGCCCGAGTTGATGACGCCCGCGCTGCCGCTGCCGTAGGTGGCGCCGCCGCCGGCGATCGTCCCCTCGTTGTGGAAGCCGCTTCCGCTGACGCTTGCCGAGCCGATGTTCCCGGAATTGACGATGGCGGCGCCGCCGAAGCTGGCGTTGCCATTCTTGCCACCGGCGCCGCCGCTGATCGAGCCCTTGTTGGTCAGCGTAGTGATCGTGCCGCTGTTGCCGATGCCGACGCCGCCGGTCCCGGCCTCGAGGGAAGACGAGAAGGCGCCGAAGCTGCCGCCGGCCCCGCCGGCGATCGTCGCATTGTTGATCAACGACGTAATGGTCTGAGCGTTCTGCACGGCGACGCCGCCGGCTGCGAACGAGTTGGAGCCGACGCTGCCAAGGATCGACCCGTTGTTCAAAAGCGTGGTGATGTTGGCGCTGAGCGCCGCTATGCCCGTCGGATCGCCGTTGATGACGCCCGTGCCGGTGACGGTGATCGCGTCGCCGTTGCTGGAAATGGGTCCGGTGACGACTGTGCTGATTGTCCGATTCATGATCGTGCTCCTTCCCGCCGATCGCAGGAGCGATCAGGCTGGTCCGTTCTCACACTCACAAGTCGCAAAATTAGCGCTTGTAAAAGCCAACCGTATTCAAATGCGCCGTGTGCAATATTGCCTGCGTCGCCACAGGCCAATTCCCGCTCATTCTTCGCGGGACCAAGATTTGAAACCCGTCGTGCGCGGGAGTCAATCGCGAATTTTCTGATGCGTGGCGGCGGTTTCCCCCGCGCTCGGCGACGCGGCTACGGCGCCTCGGCCCCTTCGGGCAAAGCCCGCGCCTTCATCGCCTTGGCGGCCATGGTGTAGCCGCCGCCGGCGCCGTCGACGAAATGGATGTGGCGCATGGTGTCGCCGGGGGCGATGGGCTTCGTGCTGCCGAGCGCCTCCTTCGTCGGCACGAAGCAGGTCAGCAGGGCGTTCGATTGCCGGAACGTGCCGTAGCGCGCGAAGTCCCCCGCCGCCGCGAGACGGCGCTCGAGTTCGTCGGCGAATTGCGGCGAGCAGTCGAGCGTCATGCGCAATCCGTCGTCGAACTTGCGGAAATCGGCGTTGGTCGTGATGCTCGCCATATAGGCGTTCATGTCGAAGTCGCCGGCCTTGAGTTTTGTGCGATAGGCGAGGTAGCCGACGCCATAGAGCAAGGCCGCCTTTGCCCGCGCCAGCCAGCGGGCTCCGCCCGCGGAGTAAAGACTCACCCCCTCATAGGCGATCGCCTGCGCCGCCGGCCCCGGCTGCAGCGCCTCCATCGTCACCGGCCGGCCCGAACCCTCGGCCGCCGCGACGAAACGCACGATGTCGGCGAGCAAGGCGGCATAGCGCGGATCCTCGCCGCGCGGCGCGACGATGACGGACAAGATGAGGCCATATCTGGCGGGCGCGAGACCCCAGCGGCAGGAAAGTCCGGAAAGGTCGGGACGCACACCGGCGGCGGCGCGAGGCAGAAGGAAGCGTCCGCTCTTCGCTTGCGTCTCGAACCAGCTCAGGCCCCCGCCGGAGAACATCGCATAGACGCAGTCGGGCGAGGCTTCGTAGCGGGTCACGCGTACATCGCCGCCAGAAGCCCGGATCGTCGCGACCGGCGCGGTCGCCACCCGCAACTGCAGTCCGACCTCGTCCTCGGCATAGCCGGCCATCGCCTGGAGCGCCTTGGCGGCGGCTTCGCCATACGCGGCGGGGACGGCAAAACTCGCGCCGTCGCCGCCGAACACAAAGGGAAACGGTCGCCGCCCGACCGCATTGCTGACAGCGGCGATCACGCCGGCGCCGATCATGTTGACCGCCTTGTAGCGGCCGTCCTCGAGCGCCTGGGTCGAGCCGACGACATCCGCGAAGCCGACGACCCAGTCGTCCGGCAAGGGCAGATGGGCCTCCGGCTTCAAGGCCTCGCCGAAATCCGCGATCGCCGGAACGGTCAGGTAGAAATCGTCGCCGCTCGAGGTCATGGATAGCGTCCTCTTCAACAAAGCCGTTGCGGTTGACGACAGGCGGGCTCCTCTATAGGGCCCGCCCGCGCAAAGGAACAGATCATGGACAGCGCCGACATCAGAGGATTCGCAGGCAAGGTCGCGATCGTTACAGGCGGCGGATCGGGCATCGGCTTCGCCATCGCGCGCGCCTTCGTCGCGAGCGGGGCGCGTGTCGTCATCGCAGGCAGGAGGATCGAGGCTCTCGAAGCCGCGGCGGAGGCGCTGGGCGGCGAGGTCGAGGTCGCGCCCGCCGACGTCTCGTCGTCAGAGGATTGCGAACGCATCGTGCAGGCCGCGATTGATCGGTTCGGCGCCGCGGACATCCTCGTCAACAATGCCGCCCATTTTGCCGTGCAGCCGTTGCTGGAGTCGGGCGAGGCCGACGCCTCCTCCTTTTTCGGCGCCAATGTCTTCGGCCCGCTGTTCTGCGCCCGCGCCTTCGCGCGCCGCCTGATCGAGCGCGAGAGCCGCGGCGTGATCGTCAACATTTCGAGCATCGCGGGGGCTCGCGCCGCCGCCGGTTGCGGGCTCTATTCCGCCTCGAAGGCAGCGCTCGACAGTCTGACCCGCACGATGGCTTTGGAATGGACGTCGCGCGGCGTGCGCGTCAATGCGGTCGCGCCCGGCCATGTCGAGACCGAGGGGGTGCTCGAGGATTTCCGCTCGGGCAGGCTCGACGAGCCTTCCATGCTGCAGCACATTCCCGCGGGCCGGATCGCCGCGCTCGAGGACATCGCCGACGCCGTGCTGTTCCTGGCGGGCGACAGGTCGCGGCATGTCGTCGGGCAGATCCTCACGGTCGACGGCGGCGAGGCGCTCTGATCAGGCGAAAGCCTTCGCGGCCGCGGTGTGTTCCGCGATCAACTGGGCGAGGTCGACGTCCTCAGGCTGGCCGCCGATCACGCGCCAGCGGCCGGCGATCATCACCCGGTCGGCGCGATGCGCGCCGCACAGGGCGAGCGCCGCGATCGGGTCCTGGGCGCCGCTGAAGCGCGGCGCGTCGAGCTTGTAGAGCGCGAGATCGGCCTGTCGGCCGGCGGCGATGCGGCCGATGTCGTCGCGCCCGAGGCAGGCGGCGGAGCCCTCGGTCGCCCAGCCGAGCGCGTGCCGCGGCGACACTCTCGAGTGGCCATATTTGAGCCGCGCCAGCATCAGCGAATGGCGGACCGCCTCCATCATGTTGGAGGAATCGTTGGACGCCGAGCCGTCGACGCCGAGGCCGATCGACGTGCCCGCGGCTTCGAGATCGAGGGTCGGACAAATGCCGACGCCGAACGACATGTCGGAGGCCGCGCAATGGCTGACCGCGACGCGCGCCTGGCCGATACGCGCGATCTCCTCCTCGTTGAAATGAATGCCGTGCGCGACCCAGGTGCGGGACGTCATCCATCCCGCCTCCTCGAGCAGGTCGACCGACCGCACGCCGAAGGCGGAGACGCTGTAGATGTCCTCTTCCTCCGACTGCACGAGATGGGTGTGAAGCCGGCAGTCGAAGCGGTCGGCGAGCGAGGCCGTCCCGGTCATCACCTCCTTGGGCACGGCGAGCGGCGAGCAGGGCGCCAGAGCGATCTGGATCATCGAACCCGGTCGCGGATCGTGATAGAGATTCAGCACGCGCTCGCAATCCTCAAGGATTGTCTCTGCGTCCTGAACGATGCTGTCCGGCTGCAGACCCCCGTCCTTCTCCGAAATGCCCATCGAGCCGCGCGTCGCGGTCATCCGTATGCCGAGACGGCGCGCTTCCTCGACCTCGATGTCGATGGCGTTCTCGAGCCCGCGCGGGAACAGATTGTGATGGTCGGCGACGGTGGTGCAGCCGGACAGCATCAGTTCGACGAGCGCCATGCGCACCGCGACGCGCAGCGCCGCCGGGGTCATGCGCGCCCAGACCTGCTCCATGGCCTTGAGCCAGGGCACGAGCTCCATCTCGGCCCCAACCGGATGGGCGCGCGTAAGAGTCTGGTAGAAATGGTGGTGAGAGTTGACGAGCCCCGGCAGCACGACATGGCGCGAGGCGTCGAACGTCAGGTCGCAGGGTTTGGCGGGCGACTGGCCGCGCGGAATGATTTCGACGATCTTCGCCCCCTCGACGACGAGGCCGCGGGCCGCGTCGCCGGCGAGTATGGCGAGAGGATCCTTGATCCAGAGTCGCAAGCTTCGTCCTCTTGTTCCGGCGCTGCGGGCGGCGCGCCCGCAGACGTTAACCCCGAGATTTTGTCGCGGACTTGGCAATTCGACGATTTGGCGACGTTTGTCTATGTTGCCGTTACACGGCAAGCACAAGACTTCAGGGGCAAGGAGGGGCGGTAAATGCGAAGAGCGATATTGGCTGCGGCGGCGCTGGCGGGACTGACGGCGCCGGCCTTGGCGGCCGACAAGGTGACGCTTGCCCTCGACTGGCTCGCCGACCCGCAGTTCGGGGGCTATTATCAGGCGCAGGTCGACGGCACCTACGCCAAATACGGACTGGACGTTACGCTGATGCCGGGCGGCCCGCAGGTCAACGGCGGCATGCTGCTCGTCGCCGGCAAGATTGAGTTTGCGATCGGCGGCGACATGATCGGCGATTTTCTCGCCGCCCACAACGACCTGCCGACGGTCGCCGTCGCCGCGGACTTCCAGAAGAACCCGCAGGTGTTCATGTCGCATCCGGGCGTCGGGCTCGACAAGTTCGAGGACCTGCCGAAGGCCGATACCGCTTTCGTCAGCGCCGGCGCGCTCAACACGTTCTACGCCTGGATGCGGCTCGCCTACGGCTTCAAGGATGAGAACACCAAGCCCTACAACTACAATTCCGCGCCCTTCATTTCGGACACGCATTCCATTCAGCAGGGCTACCTGACCTCCGAGCCGCACGACATCGAAAAGATGGCCGGCTTCAAACCCAACGTGTTCCTGCTCTCCGATTATGGCTACGACACCTACGCAACGCTGATCGAGACCCGGCGCGACATCGTCGAAAAGGACCCCGATCTCGTGCAGCGCTTCGTCGACGCCTCGGCGGTCGGCTGGTACCACTATCTCTACGGCGACAACAAAGCCGCCAACGAGATGATCCTGAAGGAAAATCCCGATCTCAGCGCCGAGGAGATCGCGTTCGCGTTCAAAATGATCAAGGAACACGGCATCGTCAATTCCGGCGACACCGAGAAGAGCGGCATCGGCGCCATGACCGACGCGCGCTGGAAGGACTTCTTCGACAAGATGGTGAAGATCGGCATCGTGCCCGCCGACACCGACTACAAGAAGATCTACACCCTGAAATTCGTCAACAAGGGCGTCGGAGTCGACCAGCGCCCGAAGTGATTTGAGGCTGGCGGACGGATCAGACGCCTTCGGGGCCGATGATCCCTAAGCCGTCCAGATGGTCCATCATGTCCCAGACCTTCTGCTGCGGGTCGGGGATATGGGCGACCGGCTTCACATCGCCCCGCCACGCGACGCCCATCATCTGCGCCGTCTGATAGGCGGCGATGTTCCAGCCGCGTGCACCGAGCGTCATCAGGCCCGCGGCGACGAACGGCGAGACGAGATCGTGGAAGACCACCATCGCGGTCGGCTCGAGAAACGGCTCGACCGTCAGCGCGTCCCGCTTCGGCGCGTCGCCGTCGTGGTCGCCGTCGATGAAGGCGAACGACCAGCGGGCGCCCGCCGCGCCGAGTTTTTCGACGCCCTCCGGGCTCGGCTCGGGCGTGAGATGCGCGCGCGCGTATCCGCCTGAGCGCTTCAAAGTCGCGACGAATTCGGCGTTCCACTCGGGCTCGGCGAGCAGCGGCTCCACGATGTCGAGCGAAGCGACGCCGGAGGCGAGCAGATGCACGCTCGACCAGCCGCGCAGCGCGCCGACCTCGATCGCCTTGCGGCCGGCAAACAGCTTGGCGTTGCTGTAGAGCACCGCCGCCTCGTCACGGCTGATGAAGCCGACGATCGTGTTGCGGCGGTCGACGCGCCACACGTGATCGACCGACTTGCGAAACCAGGGCCAGGTGGAAAGGGCCTTGTCGGCCTCGATCATGTCGGGAAACAGGCGATCGAGGCGGGGGACCTCAAGATTTTCGGAGACGTAGTCGCGCGGTGCGTTCGCCAATCTCAAAGGTCCCATCGGGCCGCCGTCTGAGGGCGGCGCGCAGGTCGCCGGACATCGCACGGGCTTTGACCCTCGTCAACAAGGGCGCGCGAAGAGGCAGGCAACCTGTTTGACCACGAGGTCAAAGCTTGTTAGCGATGCCTAAATCTAAGACGAAGACGGCTATAGCGCGGCGGCGGGGGATGACGAATACGACGGTGAATACCGCGCCAACGCCGCAAGCCGAAATGCCCGACGCGAGCGAGGCGCTTGTTTGCTTGCGCGGCGTCGACAAGACATTCGCCAACCAAGTCGTTGCGCTTTCCGGTCTCAATCTGGACATTCGCCCCGGCGAATTCCTGACGCTGCTCGGACCCTCGGGTTGCGGCAAATCGACGGTGCTGCGGTTGCTCGCCGGGCTCATGTCGCCGACGGCGGGCGAGATGCGGTGGAACGTCGAGCGCCCGGAATTCGGGTTCGTTTTCCAGGACGCGACGCTGACCCCCTGGTCGGACGTGTTCTCGAATGTCTGGCTGCCGCTGCGGCTTGCCGGCGTCAGCAAACAGGCGGCCAAGGACAGGGTCGAGGAGGCGCTGGCGAAGGTCGGCCTCTCGGGCTTCGCGAAGGCCTATCCGCGCCAGTTGTCGGGCGGCATGAAGATGCGGGTTTCGATCGCGCGCGCGCTCGTCACGCGCCCGACCATGCTTTTGATGGATGAGCCATTCGCGGCGCTCGACGAGATCACCCGTCTAAAGCTCAATGTCGATCTCGCAGCGTTGCAGGGCCAGATCGGCTCGACGGTCGTGTTCGTCACCCATTCGGTGTTTGAGAGCGTGTTTCTGTCGAACCGGATCGTCGTAATGGCGGCGAGGCCCGGGCGCGCGGTGGCGGAAATAGAAGTCGACGCGCCGACGCCGCGCAGCGAGGATTTCCGGCTGACCGAGTCCTTTGCGCAGACCTGCCGCGAGGCTTCCAAGTCGCTGCATGAGGCGATGGGCGAAAACGACAAGCCGGAGATGTTCGGGTGACGGTGCAAGACAAGACGCTAGACCGCGTCATACCGGCTATCACCTTTTTCGCCGGGCTCGCCTTCTGGGAAATCATCGTCCGGTACAACCATGTGCCGACCTATATCCTTCCCCCGCCGAGCCTCGTCCTGCTGACCCTCTATCAGGATTGGCCGACGCTCTCGGGATCGCTCTGGGTGACGCTGTCGATCATGGCCGAAGCTCTGCTGAGCGCCGTCATCGGGTCGCTGGCTCTGTCGATCATCTTCTCGCAATCGCGGCTCGCCGAGCGCGCCTTCTATCCGTTTGCGGTGGCATTGCAGGTCACGCCCGTCGTCTCGATCGCGCCGCTGCTGCTCGTCTATCTCAGTGGGCCCATGGCGGTGATGGTCTGCGCGTTTCTCGTCTCGTTCTTTCCGCTGCTCGCCAATACGACGCTCGGCCTGTCGTCCGCCGACCACAATCTCGTCGATCTGTTCCGGCTCTATCGCGCCTCGCGGTTTCAGGAATTGTGGCTGCTGCGGCTTCCCTCCGCGCTGCCCTATTTTTTGGCGGGACTTCGAATATCGGGCGGTCTGGCGCTGATCGGCGCGATCGTCGCTGAGATCGCGGCCGGCACCGCCGGCAAGTCGGCGGGATTGGCCTATCGCATCGTCGAATCGGGCTTCCGGCTCAACATACCGCGCATGTTCGCCGCGTTGCTGCTGATCGCGGTCGTCGGCGTGCTGATCCACCTGATCCTGACCGCGCTTTCCTACTGGCTGCTGCGCGAGTGGCACGACAGCGCCCGCACGCGCGAGACCTGAGGATCAGGTCGCCTGTGGGGACCAGAAAGCGACGCTGACCTCGTCATCGAGCCGCTGCGCGTACTTAATGCCAAGGCCCGCGCCCTCGAGCACCTGTTCGGGACTGAGCCCGGTCTCGCGCATCTCGGCGAAAACAGGCACGCCGCCGGGCAACGACACCTTTGTCGCGCGGCAGAGGACGAAGCCGTCGAACCCAGCGCCAGAAAGTGGCTGTATATGTCCGTGCCGCCGAGTACGCCGATCGTGCCTGGGGGCGCGCCGACCTCGGACAACGCCTCGGCAAGTCCGGCCCCGGCGGGGTTCCAGTAGCGGGCGTTGGGCTCGCCTTCGATCGGGCTGAGATTCGCGACGCGCCGCGTCATGACGAGCCGGCGGCGCTGGCTCGAGTCCGACCCGCCCTCATGGGAGAGCTTGCCGTGAATGACGACTGCGGCGTCGGCGAGCGCTTTCGCATAAAGCGCCTGGTCTGCCTCGAGTTTGAGCGAATTCGGCATGTAGCCGGTGTGGTCGGCGATGTTGCCCTCGACCGACACGATCGCCAATCCGTCTATGCGATATGCGCCGAACATGAAGCTTCCCTCACGCAGTCAAGACCCCGACTTTGCATCGATGACATCGACCAGCAACTCAATTCCCTTCGGCGAAATCTGGAAGAATCCGGAATAAGGGTGGCTGAGCTCCAGAATGAGGAACATCGCGCTCGCCACCGACAAGGCGCCGAGACAGAGCGCGGCGATCGACGTCCGGTTGACCGTCGAGATGAGCCCGTAGCCGCAAAACAGCAGCATCGACCACACCGTGACGATCGCCATCATCGGCCAGGATACGGCCGTCGCAAGCTGGAAGATCATCAGAAACCGCGTCTGGTTGATGAGCCCCGCCGCGATGTTCGCGTTCGTCAGCAACTGGCGCTGCGCATCCGTCTTCGGGTTCAGCGAGAGCAGGAACTCGTCAAGCGTCCTGGAGCCCGCGACGGCGGCTTTCAGCGAAAGCACGCTAAGATCTGCGTTCGATTCTCCCCAGATCTTGCGGTAGCTCTCCTCAATCGCCTGTCGCAGGCCGGCGCGGCCCGGATCCGCCTCCGGCCCGAAAACCGCGAGCGCCTCGTCGAGCTGCAGCGACTTCGCCGCCATCATCTCGAGCTCGGATTTTTGGGTCGCGTAGACCGTATAGGATGAGCCGACGAGCGTGCCTAGCACGAGCGCCAGCAACAGGCCGAGCAGGCCGGTCATGGCGCCGATCATGTCGCGCGCGCGGTCCGGTCCGTGTTCGTCGGGCAGCCGATGGCGCAGGTTCAGACCCAGCAAGCCGGCCGCGAGCACAAGCAGCGCCGCTAAGGCGACGAACGCCAATGATTGCATCGATTCCCCGCGCCCCTTTCGCGTCGATGCCCTGCTCTAGCGCGAACTTGGGTCAGACGAAACCGATCAGGCTCACCCGTAGGTGACGACGGTTGCGCCGCTCGACAGCGTGTGAGCGTGGAACTTGCCCGCCGCGTACTGACCCGCAAGTGTGATTTCGGCGGAAACCGACCCGTCGTCGAACGTGAGTTTCCCGATCGAGCCCGAGGCTTGCGAGTAGCCGCCGAAAGTCCAGGGCGCGCCGACTTCGATCGCGGAATTCGCGCCGCCGTTCGCGTCGAAACCATCGACGTGAGCCGCGAAGCCGGAGGGATCGAGAAGATCCAGCGTTCCGCCCGCCCCGGCGAATTCGATCGTCTGGCCTGATGTGACCGAACCTTCGAATTCGAGCGTGGCGGCCCCCACGATGACGTCCGCGCCATGGCCCGAAACCGGACCCGTGACGGCGAGCAGGCCGCCGAGGGCGGCGAGGGTGCCGGAATTGGCGAAGGACGCCGACTCGATCGCGCCAAAACCGCTGAATTCGGACCCCGCTATGTCCGAGAGCTTGGCGCCGCTGGCGGAGCCGTCGATCGCGCCGCCGGCGAGATTGATCGTTCCCTTGTTGACGACCGAAGCGGCGAGCGTCCAGTCGCGGCCGTCGAGCAACTGTAACTCGCCGCCTGCGACGATGGTTCGCAATGAGGAATCGAGCGAGGTCGTCGCGTAGGTCTTCGGATTGAAGATTTGGACTTCGGAGCCGGGGCCGTCGAGCGACACATCGGCGTCGAGCGCCGCGATGCGGCCGACCCCATCGATCGTGAGCGTAGCGTTGGCGCCGACCGAATAGCTGCCGCCTGCCAGCGTATTCGAGGCGAAATTGGTGAATTAAGTCGCCTCGATGGAACCTTTTTCTGCGCTCGCCAGATTGATGGAACCCAAGTTCGTGAAACTGGCGGCGTACACAAACCACTCGCCCGCGGAGGCGTTTATGACGCCCTGATTGATCAGCGCATCCCCGGACGCGCCGTTCACGACGAATTCGACAATGCCGGACGCATCGACCGTCGCTGTCGAGCCGAGGGTCAGGCTTTGCGGGCCCGCCGGGGGATAGGGATCGATAAGGGAAAGCAGGCTGATTCCGCCGCTCGCGGCGCCGAGCTCGAGCGTCGCGTCATCGAAGGTCTGCGTTCCATCAAAACTGAAGCCATCGCTTTGTCCACTGAGGTCGATCAGTCCCGGACCCGAGCCGCTCGAGCCGACGAACGTGGTTCCGTTCGAGGCGGCCACGTTCACACCGGCGGTCGCCACGTCGAGCGGGCCCTTGAACTTGACGCCGCTCAGGGTGTCGGCCGCCGCGTCCGCGGCAAAGAAAACGCCCGCGCTCGTAGCCACGCCGCCGCTGATCGTTCCCCCTTGCAGGCCAAGCACGCCGAGCGGCCCTACGCCGCTCAGCGTCCGGCCAGCATTTTCGTAAACACCCTCGATGATGATCGAGCCGCCGGAATTCTTTATCTTGCCGAGGCTCGCCGGCGAAACGTCGCCGCTCAAAAAAAGCTCGGATCCGCTTGCAAGCTTGACCACGCCATTGTTGACCCAGTCGTCAACTTCGACATAAGCCGAGCCGCTTGATCCCACCGATATGACGCTCGAACTCGACGTGGTGAACGACTGCGGGCCGATCCACAGCACGCCGCCGCTGGTGACCGTAATCGAACCCGTGTTTATGAGATCGTCGGGATAGATATATGTCGTTCCGCCGACGACAATCGAACCGTCATTTTCGAATGTGTCCCCGTCGATGTTGAGTCGGCCGTAATACTGCTGGATCTTTCCTTGATTGATGATGTCGGCCGGGCCCGTGCCGTAGTCTCCGTTGGCGATGGTGACGTTGCCGGTAGCGTAGATCGTATCGTCCGACGCCAGGGTCAGGGTCGCGGCGGCGCTGTTTGCGCTGGAGAAAATGATGTTGTCCTGAACGTCGTTGCCGCCGACGTCGATGGTGTCATTCGCGACGGTTTGCGTTCCGACGAAGAAAATATTGTCGCCTGAGGCTGTGGCGTTGATCAAGCCCCGGGAACCGGAGGCGCCGACGACGGTGCTGCCATTGGTGAGTTCGACCCAGGATTCGTCGCCAAGGGTCAAGCCGCCTTCGTAAGTGACATCGTCGAGTACGCCGCCGTCATAGTAGAAACTGAGGCCGGCCGATGTGACGACGCCGCCCTCGATCGTGCCGTCTACAAGCGCGACGTGGCCGATGCCGCCCGATCCATCGATCGTTTGGCCGGAATTGTCGTAGACGCCGCCGATCTCAATCGTGCCGAGGTTCGAAATCGCGCCCAGGTTGGCCGCCGACACATCGCCGTAGAGCTTGATCGTAGAGCCCGCGGCTGCAACGATCGAGCCAAGATTGGTCCAGTCGTTTGCGACGTCGAATGTGAGCGTCGAATTGGCGCCGACTGTGATTGTGCTGGCCGTCGTGGTCGAAAAGTTCGTCGTGAATACGCTGAATATTCCGCCGCCGCTTGCCGAGATCGCGCCGCTGTTCAAGAAGTTGGTCGTCTCGACAGTGAAATACGAGTTGGCCCCGGCTGCATCCAGTTGGCCGCTGTTTGAAAAATCGTCGCCCGCAATTCTGAGCCCGACGTCATTGGCCGTCTGCGTGATGAACCCTTCGTTGACCACGCCGTCGCCTGCGGCCGAACCGGCGGTGATGAGCGCATATCCTGCGGCATTGATCGTGACGTCGCCGGCGAGCGTCAAAACTTGATTTCCGGCGTTGCTCGCATCCTCGACCGTCAACGACACAAAACGACTGATCACTCCGAGATTGATCGTTTCGTCGCTGACCGTCTGCGAGCCGATGAATTCGAGATCTGCGCTGCCGCCGCTGACGTTGATGACGCCCGGGCCCGAGCCGGATTTTTTGACGACCTTCGAGCCCGCCTCAAAAACGACGGCTGCGCCGAGCTTGTTCAGATTGAGAGTCCCCTCATAGGTCACGCTGCTCAACGCGCCGCCATTCCAAGCGACGGTCCCCGTCGCCGCCGACAGCGTCCCCCCGGAGATCGCGCCGCCGGCGTCGAGCTGGAGAGCGCCTCCGAGAAGATCGATCCCGGTCCCGATCTCGAGCAGGCCCCCATTCCCGACCGCGAGAACGCCCGAGGTCATGAGCAGGGTGGTGGCGAGGGAAAGAACGCCGCCTGAAGAAATATCGAGGGTCGCAGACGAACTCGATAGATCTAGCGAAAGCGCGGCGTCGCTGCTGTCGACGCTCACTACATAGGCGGGACCGCCCGCAGCGATGAGGGTTGCGTCAGTCGCAGTCGGCGGACCGCTCGCGGGGTTCCAGTCGCCCGCATCGCTCCAATCCCCGGTGATCCCATCCCAAGTATAAGTTGTCATTTTCGCTCTCCGGGCTTGGCGGTGACAATTCTGGCAAATTTACCCTTAAGCAACGCGCGGAGGTCCGCGGGCGCTCGAAAGCTAATGACTGGTGGTCGGGGTCTCAGACACCAAGTGGCATTCAAGACCGCCGGATATTGATCGTGAAATCTGCTTCAATATTGATCGACAGCAGGTCCCCCCCGCTGTCCGCGCGCGCACTCAACCCTAGGATGCGCGAGGTCATTCTGCGCATTTTCGCGCGATGAACAAGCGCCAAATTGCCCCAACGGAAGGGTTCGAGCGCTCGTCGGGGACGCCGATCTCCGGCGTTTGTGGCGACGGGCGCCCTCTGCTAGGGAGCCGGTCGCCGGTCACGCAATGGCCGTTTCTCGTGGGGCAGTCACTAGCTCATGGATGGTCGCAGGCTCATTCCCGGCAGGCCGCTGCCGGCCTCGCAAATCCCCGACTATGATGTTCTGCGCGACACGCTCGAAGAATCTCTGTCGCAGACGTTCCTTCTTCGCTTGAGGCGCCTCAACGAGGTCGTCGCCGCTTCGAAGGAAATACCGGAAGGCAACATCTTCTATCCGGACCAGGAAGCCATCGAGCCGAATCGCCTGCCGGCCCCCTCGCTCGCGCCAGCGCGGCGCAACGTTTGGCGGGCGGCGCGTTTCAAGCGGCGCATGCTGGAAGTCGGCTTCAACGCCGGGCACAGCGCGCTGCTAGCGCTCTCCTGCAACCCGCGTCTCGTCTATTGCGCCGTCGATCTTAATGAGCATGCGTACACGGCGCCCTGTGTCGAATTTCTGAAGGCCGAATTCCCGGATCGGGTTCATATGTTCGTCGGCAATTCGCTTCAGGTGTTGCCCGAACTCGTGGGCAGGCGCGTCGAATTCGATTTCGATCTGTTCCATGTCGATGGCGGGCATACTAGCGAGGTCTGCGAGTCAGACGTGACAAACTGCATCAAGCTCGCCGAGGGCGCGCGCGGGCGGCATCTGATGATCGATGACACGCACGCGAGCTGGATTTTCGATATCGTCTGCGAACATGTCGCGCGCGGCGAACTGACAGCGGAAACCCTGTTCGACGATTGGGAGGATGCGGGTCGCAACCTGCTTGCGCGCATCCTGTGACCACGGACCCAGGCTTCGCTTCGTTCTGGCATGGGCCGCTGAGCGCCATCGCTTACGGCTCATTGGCTTCGTTTCCCAAACAAGGCGCGCCGCTCGTCGTCTACAGCTATGATCGGCAATTGGAGCTGCCCGCCGGGGTAGGCTTGGCGGATGCGCGCGACATCTGCCCGGACCCGTCAGTGATCGAGCGCTATCGAGTAGAGGACAAGCCGTCGATTGCGACCTTCGCCGACATGTTCCGCTACCGAATGATCCGCGACACGGGGCGTTGCTGGGTCGACGCCGACCTCATCTGCCTCAAGCGCCCCGATTTTTTGAGCGAGCCCTTCATCTTTGCCCGTCAGGCGGACGCGGTGAGCGAAGAGCTCGTCAACAATGCAGTGCTGCGCCTGCCGGCCGACGATCCCGCGCTTGGCGAGATGATCGCGACGGCCGACGCCGCGATCGATCGCGATGTCAAATGGGGCGCGCTCGGGCCCTTCCTGCTTACCCCCGTTTTGCAGCGCCACGGAAGTTACGCGCGTGCGCGCCTGCCTCGCACTTTCTATCCGGTCGAACCCGAGCAGTTCTGGAAGCTTTTCCTGCCTGCGCGGCGCCGCGAGATCGAGGCAAAGATAGAGGGCGCCATCTTCCTGCATTTGTGGACCGAGGCGATCAAATGGAGCGGCTGGGACGCCGCGGTCGGACCGCCGCCGGGCAGCTATCTCCATGAGGCTTTCGCCTCTGTCGGCGCGCTTCAGCGATTTCAGAGGATTGCGGAGGCAAGCGAAGCCGAGGCGGCGTTCTCGACTTACGCCGACGCGTCCGCGACGCGCTGAGGCGCCGGCGCACGCTTGCGGCGCGCAAATCGTTCCCGCCGCGGCGCGACCAGAAATCCGACATTCGGCGGCGCCAGCAGATAGCGACGCGCCTTCTCCTCGATCATTCGGTCCGCGACCGTCACCCGGGCGCGCAGGTGCTTGAGTTCGCCGAGCGAGCGGACGAGAAACGTCTCCACGATGCGGCCTTCGTCGCGGACATCCTCGAAGGCGCCCCAGGCGAAGGCGCCGTCGCGCTTCCGCTCGAGCCCGATGTCGTGGAGGACCACGAGGAAGGGAACCGTGTCCTTGGGATCGATGCGGTATTCGAGGGTCAACAGAATTGGGCCGGAGTCGTCCTCGACGCGTTGGACGAACACGGGCGCGCGCCAGTGCATCGATGGCGTGAGGTCGCGAGCCGCGCCCGTTTGCAGTTTCCAGGGCCAGGTGACGATCATTGCGGCGAAGGAACCGGCGGCCGCGATGAAGAGGGCCAAAGGCAGGCCCTCGACATTGGCGATCTTGCCCCAAAGCGCGCTGCCGACGGTCATGGCCCCGAAATAGATCGTCAGGAAGATCGCGAGGCCGCGACCGAGCACCCAGCTCGGCAGCGCCACCTGCGCCGAGATGAACAGCGTCGTCATGGTGACGATCCACGAGGCGCCGGCGAGCAGGCTCGCCGCCAGCGCCAGCGTCGGGATTGTGGGTCGTCGTGAAGCCGCACATAGCGATCGCCGTGCCGACGGTTCCAAGCGCGGCCAGCCGGTCCGGCCCCACGCGCGCTTTCAGCCAGTTGAGGCCTGCCGATCCGAGGATCGAGCCAAGGCCGACGGCGCCGAACATCACGCCGTAGAAGGCGGCCGCGTCCGCCTGCGCACGCGCGATCAGGGGCAGCAGCGCCCAGTAGGCGCTGGCGAAAGGAAAGAAGGCGAGCGCGCGCACGACGGTCGCCCCAAGGTCGCGGCTGTTGCGCGCGTATCTGACGCCGCTTTCGATGGCGCTGACGAACCGCTCGGCCGGCAGGCTTTCCATCGTCCGCGACGGCGCCCGCCACCAGATCAGCGTCGCCACGACGCCCAGATTGGCGACAAGATAGAACCAGAAGGGCACACCGATTTCGAACAGCGCGATCGCAAGGCCGCCGAGCGCGGGGCCGACCGCGCGCGAGATGTTGAAGCTCACATTGTTGATCGCAACGGCGCTGTCGAGATCGGCCTTCTCGACCAGCATCGGCGCCATCAAAAGCCAGGCGGGCGCGGCAAGCGCGCCGCCCGCGCAGAGCAGGAAAGTCGCGACCAGCAGTCCCTGCGCGCTTACAAGCTGCAACGACACGGCGATGGCGAATGTCAGCGCGACCAGGCTGACGAAAATCTCCGAGCCGATCAGCAGGCGGCGCGGATCGACGATGTCGGCCAGCGCGCCCGCGGGAAGCGTCAACAGAAACATCGGCGCCATGGTGGCGACCTGGACGGCGGAGACCAGCACCGGATCGGGATTGAGGCTCGTCATCAGCCAGCTCGAGGCCGTATCGAACATCGCGGCGCCTAGATTGGCGACGCCGCTCGCAATGACGATCGCGGCGAAAGAGCGGTTTTTGAACAGGGCTAGCGGTGAACGCGGTGTTTGCGACCGGGGCGCGCCTGTCTCGACTACCTCGGTCACTCGGCGCCCCTCGACTGACAGGATCGGGTTGCTTTAAGCTCAGCCGGAAATGGCGCGAAGCCCGGTGAGTTTCAAGGGCGGAAGGGCGGTTAAGATGGCCTCAGAGGACCGCGCGAAATCCCGCGCAGTGCAGGTGCTCATCGGCACTGCCGCGGCGGCGGGCGTCGCAACGGCGGCAGCGGCTCTCGAGAGCCGGGCGGCGGCGGAGGCCTATCTCGCGCGCGCCCTGCCGGAGGCGACTGCCGCCAATCCCGCCTACAAGGACCCCGGCAGCGACGTAGAGACGCGCTGGCTCACCAAGACCGTCGCGTTCCGCAAGGGCGAGGATGGCGGGCTCGTCGTCGCCATGCACGAGGACGTGCTCAAATACCGAGGCGGCGCCCTCATCAGTCAGGGCACGCACGACACGGAAGTGCCGCTCGACGTGACGGGCGTCGGGCTGATCAGCGCCGCATGGCTTCCTGTCGAGAGCCTCGATGAGGCCGCCGGCATCTTGTTCAGATGCCCGAAGGGCGATTGCATCCGCTCCGTCGACGACGGCAAGCCATCGATGAAGGCGCAGACGGACATCACGATCACCGACCGCGAAACGCGCGCCTCGCTCTATGCGGCTTTTAAGGCGCTTCTCAAGGGTTCCGGCCTGCCCTGAACGTTTGGGGACGCGAGAAAGGTTGCCCAAGCTGGGCGTTTGCGGCCGGCCGCCGCTACCACTATTCCTGGCGTGAAAACGCCAACCGGAGAGCCTCATGTCGATCGCCGCGCTCATCGATTATTCGCCCGAGGTCGCGGCCGCGCGGCGGGACCGCCGCCCGGTCGTTGCGCTGGAATCGACCATCATCACCCACGGCATGCCGTACCCGAAAAACCTGGAGACGGCGCTGATGCTGGAGGCGGCGGTCGCCGAGCGCGGCGCCGTTCCCGCGACGATCGCGGTCATCGAAGGTCGCTTCAAGGTGGGGCTCGACCGCGGCGCGCTCGAGAAGCTGTCGCGGCTTTCCGGCGGCGTGGTGAAGGCCTCGCGCCGCGACCTTTCGGCCGTCGTCGCGCGCGGCGGCTCGGCGGGCACGACGGTCGCCGCGACCATGTATATCGCCGATCTCGCGGGCATCGAAATCTTCGCGACCGGCGGGATCGGCGGCGTGCATCGCGGGGCCGAGGAGACCTTCGACATTTCCGCCGATCTCGTCGAGCTTTCGCGCACGCGCCTCGCCGTCGTCTGCGCGGGGGCGAAATCGATCCTCGATATCGGCAAGACGCTCGAATATCTGGAATTGCAGGGCGTCGCCGTCTGCGGCTACCGCTGCGACGAGTTTCCCGCCTTCTATGCGCGCACGAGCGGCCACAAGCTCGACCATCGCTTCGACGGCGCCGCGCGATCTGGCCCGCATGGTTGCGGCTGCAACGCGAGATCGGGCCCGGCGGCGTGCTGATCGCCAATCCGATTCCCGAGGCGCACGCGCTCGACGCCGACGCCATCGAGAAGCGCATCGGCGAGGCGGTGGCGGAGGCGCGCGCGCAAGGGGATCGAGAAAAAGGAGGTGACGCCGTTCCTGCTCGGCCGCGATCGTCGAGCTGACGGAAGGCCGCAGCCTCGAAGCCAACATGGCGCTGGTGAAGAACAACGCCGCCGTCGGCGGCTCAAGTCGCGGTCGAACTCGCCAAAACTCTGATGTCGGATGCCGAACGCGTTCTCGTCGTCGGCGATGTCATGACGGACGTCACCGCGGTTCTGTCGGGCCGATCGCCGTCGGCTCCGATCGCAGGGCCCGAATTCACGTGGGTCCCGGCGGCTCCGCGGCGACGCAGGCTGTCTGGCTGGCCCGTTGCGGCGTGAACGTAGATTTTGTCGGGCGCGTCGGCGCTGCGGATTTCGAGCGCGAAAACGAACGGTTTCGCGCCGAGGGCGTGACGCCGCGTCTCGCCGCGGATCCCGAACTCGAGACGGGCCGACTGATCGCGCTCGTCGACCCCACGGGCGAACGCAGTTTCTTGACCGACCGTGGGGCCAATGATGCGCTTTCGCCACAGGATATCCCCTTGGGCGTCGTCGAGGCCGCCGACCACATTCACATCTCCGGCTACGCGCTCATCTCTCCCGGCCCTCGCGGGGCTGTGATGGCCGCAATGAAACGCGCCGTGGGAACGCCGGTCAGCGTCGACCCGGGCTCGGCTGAGTTCTTGCGGGAGATAGGGCCGGACGTTTTTCTGGATTGGGTATCCGGAGCCGAGATGCTGTTCCCGAACGCCGAGGAAGCGGCGGTGCTTGCGTGCAGCGATGACGAGGCGCGTCAGCGCGAAAGACTTGGCGCGCGTTTTGATCGGGTGATCGTCAAGCGCGGCGGCGCGGGCGCGGTAATGTGGAGCGGCGCGGAGTTTTGGAGCGTCTCGGCGCCGCAGGTCGCCGTCGTTGATACGACCGGCGCTGGCGATGCCTTCGCCGCCGCCTTTCTCGCCGCCCGGCTTCAGGGCGAAGACGAGCAGACATGTCTCGTGCGGGCCGTCGCCGCAGGCTCGGCCGCAACACAATATCTGGGCGGCCGGCCTCGCGACTAGGACGACGATTATGGACTGGTTTGAGCGACTGACCGGTTTCCGCGAAGACAATTATGAGCTTGCGCGCTCGCAATTGCGCATCAATGAAGAGGGGCGGTTGGTTTCGCTGGCCAATCGCGTCAGCTATGGCGTCGGCAAGCTCGGCCTCCCGTCTCTCCGTGAGCTTCGCGAACAAATCGAGACGGCCGGAAGGGGAGCAGGAGGGCGGTTAAGTGTCAGCGTCCTCAGAGGGGATGCGAGAGCCCTGCACCGGCAATGTGAATTCCAGGGCGCGTTGTTTCAAGTCGCCTCGCAATTCAATCTATTGGAAATGATCGGTCCCAACGTTACGCCGGAGCAAGGCGTGACGCGCTACGAGCACGACCAGACACAGGGGCCGGCCTGCGCAATCGCTGCCGGCGCAGCGACGATTTACCGCAACTACTTCGTCCCGTTCGGAGACGCTTTCGGCCAGACCGCGACCCGGCAGATCGACACGCTGGGCGACGTCGGCGCCGGATTGAGCGCTGCCCTCGGCAAGCCGGTCCAGTCTCTATGGGAGATGCGAAACGGCTACGCGCTCTGTTCACGTTCAGGACTGGAAGCAATTGCCGCCTATCTGGCGACGCTGCCCGCCGAAGATCGCGACGCGCTCGGGGCAAAACTTCGCATCGGGCTTCACCGCGATGTCGAGGTGACGGACGCTACGGCCGTTCCGCGCCCTGTCATTTCGCAAGCCTTCTGTTCCGCCCTGCCGGTCGCCTACGGAGGCCCGATCCCGGTCGACTTCTGGGAGCCCTTCGCCCGCCTCGTGCTCGAGGCGAGCTATGAGGCACGCTGCTATCCGGCGCCTTGAACACTGCGCTCGGCGCCTCCAAGACGGTCTTGCTCACGCTGGTTGGCGGCGGCGTTTTCGGCAATCGCGAAGCCTGGATTCTCGACGCCATCCGACTTGCCCTGCGCCGCGTTGCGGAATTCGATCTCGACGTGCGCATCGTCAGTTATGCCGAACCTTCCAGGAGCCTCAAGCATCTGGTCGCCGAATTCAATCCGCCTGGAGCGTGACGCCGGCGCGTTGCTTGGCGACGCGGTAATAGGCCCAGAGCATTCGCGCCGCCACGCCGCGATAGGGCCGCCAGCGTTCGGCGATTTTCGTCAGCCGCTTCGCGTCGGGCCGCTTTTTGAGGCCGAGCGCCAGCCGGGCTGCCCCTGCAGCGCGAGGTCGCCGGCCGGAAAGGCGTCGGAATGGCCGAGGCAGAACAGCAGGAAAATGTCCGCGGTCCACGGGCCGACGCCATGCACTTTGGTTAGGCGCGCGTGCGCCTCCGCGGCCTCGAGCGCGGCCAGAGCGGCGAGATCGAGCCCCTCGCGCGCGATCTCATGCGCAAGCGCCCTGAGCGCCTTCAGCTTGGGCGTCGAAAGGCTGCACTTTCCGCGCAAAGCCTCCTCTTGCGCGGCGAGTAGCGCCTGGCGCCTCGAGCGGCGCGAGGAGGGTCTGAAGCCGGCCGTAGATCGCGTTCGCGCTCGCGACCGAGACCTGCTGCGAAACGATGATCGCCGCCATGCCTGCAAAGCCCGGTTCGCGCAGCCTCAGCGGCGGCGCTCCGCCGATCTCGATCAGGCGCGGGATCGTTTCGGGATCGAGCAGGGCGAGCGCCGCAGCGGCCTCTGCGAGGGCAACTTCGCCGTCGATCAGCGCGGCAGGCGCGAGG
>CAVQBX010000058.1:0-52978 GCA_963710855.1 uncultured Pseudomonadota bacterium
TCCGGCGCCCGCGCGACGGCCACGTCGCGCGGCATGCGTTCCTGCAGCAGGAGCTCAGCGGCCTGAACGATCGGCTCGGGATGAAGCGGGCGCGCATCAGCCCGTCCTGAAGTGCGTTGGCGATGGCGACGATCGTCATGGCCTGATGGTCAGCCATATAGGCACGGATGATCGCGACTTTGGCGCATCCTGGAGACGGGACCGTGTGTAATCGAGCGCTTCGTACCAGCCATAGCGCCGCATGCGCCGATATCGCCCATGCGCCGGTAATTGCGCGTGGCGGACCGGATCGACCATCGTGGCAAGTCCGCTTGCATATGGCGCGATGACGGTGCTTTCGCCGAGGCCACGCTTGTATCCGAGATCGGGTATGCCGAAGCTGGAGTATTGATAGGTGTGCTCGATATCGCGCGCGTTGTATTCGGATTCCGACATTCCCCATGGCACGTGGAGTTCGCGGCCGTATTCTTCCTGCCTCCAAACGATCAGGTAGTTTGTCCGCTCCAACAGGCTACCGGCGGGGGCACGCATCACCAGCGACGGCATCAGATATTCGAACATCGATCCGGACCAGGAGATCAACCCGGATCCGCCGTCGATAGGTGTCAAGGTTCGACCGAGCCGGAACCAATGCTTCGCGGGTACATCGCCTTTTGCGATCGCAAAAAAACTGGCGAGCCGCGCTTCCGAGGCGAGCAAATCGTAGAAGCTGTCGTCGAGATTGCCATCGCGTAGCGATAGCCGATGGAAAGCAATTGGCGATCTGGGATCGAAGAGAAAGCCGAACTCCATCGACATTGAACATCGATTTGGAGGCGTCGGCGAGCGTCAGGAGGCGGTATGTCAGCGATTGCGCTGCGCTGGCGGATTTCTCGAGGGCGGCAGTCAGGGACGAAGGACCTTCCGGCGACCGCTGCGTTCTCCGCGACTTGCCAACATCTTCAACGCGGCTGCGCATTGTTCCGGCAGGGCGTTGAGCGTGGGGACAGTGTCGAGGAGCGCGACGACGTCGTCGCCGGTGGCCGCTTCCTGGGCGATCATGGCTCGCCCAGGGCATCAGCGTATCGAAATCGCGGCGATTGGCGACGATGCCGGCGTGGAAGGCCTCCGCCCAAATCATGATGTCCGTCCCCCCCGCGGCAGCTATTCCCTCGCTCCAGGCGCGCACCGATTCGATCAGCGCATCGCGCCTTGCGCCAGGTCGGAAAGGTGCCGCGCGAGGCCGACAGGCGTTGGCCGGTATCGTTCGAGGGGTGCGGAGAGCGCGTCGATGTCACCAAGCAGTTTTGATTTCCGCGGCGTCTGGGGTGCGCCCCGTCTTGACGCGCAAGGATTCGCGCATTAGCGTCAGATCTGTCCTGGTGCGCTTCAATCCAGCGCGGATCGCCGACCGTGCCTGCTAAGCGATCTCGCGGCAGGCATTGCCGAGCGCAATAAGATGGCCGGCGAGATTGCCGCTATCCACCGAGGAGACATATTTCGGTTCCAGCGCGCGCAGATCGCTTGTATCGTACCAATTGTAGAAATGGCCGCGAAAGCGCTCGAGCTTCGCCATCGTCGCGAATGTGTCCTCGAGCCGGTCCAGCGCGTCAAGCGTCCCTAGCCAGCCGAAGTCGCGTGCGGCAATGATCGAGAGGAGATACAGCCCCAGGTTGGTCGGCGAGGTGCGGTGGGCGATGACCGGTTCAGGATCTTCCTGAAAATTATCGGGCGGCAGCATGTTGTCTTCTGCCGTGACGAATGTTTCGAAGAAGCGCCAGGTGCGCCGAGCGACCAGCCGAAGGCCAGTGCATGCGCCGGCGTGAGCGAAAGGTGAGCGTCCGCGAAGCGGCGGCATGCTTGCCCAGCGCGCGACGAGGGGCGACAGCGCCCACAAGACGACGAATGGTACGGCGATCGGCCAGCTATGCGACCCAAAGGCATAAAATAGAACGGCGACAACGCCGGCGGATCCCACGCTCGCCGCGATCTGCAGTGAAAGGCTGCGAGCGTCGAACCGTGAAGTCCTCTGTTGTCTGTGCGGCCGTCACCCACTGGAGCAATGACGCCGGCCAATGAAGACGCGGAACAGCGTGCGCGCCACCGCATCGACCATGACCCAAGCCTGATGCGCGAGGAAGATGATGAGGAACGCACTCTGCAACAGGCCGAGGGCGAGATCGCTGCGCAGTGTGCGCAGATGATTGCGCAGCGAAACGCCGGCGCGATGCGGAATGATGCCGTCAATCGCCGGCAGCAGGGAGGGACCGCGATGGTCGCAAGAATATAGGCGGTCCAGATCTCGGCGGCCGTCATCGGCAGCAGCCAGCCGACCAGCATGGCGAGAAGGGTCGCCGGCGCCGAAAGCGAGCGCCGCAGATTGTCGATCAGCTTCCACCGCCCGATCGACGGCGGACGGCGTTTTCGGCGAACCGTCGCGGGACCTGTCGCCAAAGCCGAAGATCCAGGGCAGCAACTGCCAGTCGCCGCGCACCCAGCGATGCTGGCGGGCCGCGGCGACCTCATAGCGGGAGGGAAATTCCTCAACCACCTCGATATCGGATGCCAGCCCCGCTCGCGCGAATATGCCTTCGAGCAGATCGTGGCTTAGGACCGAGTCGTCCGGGATCTGACCTTCAAGCGCCGCCTCGAAGGTATCGACTTCATAGATGCCCTTGCCGCAATACGAGCCTTCTTCAAACAGATCCTGATAGATGTCGGACACCGCGAGAGCATACGGATCGAATCCATTCGGTCCGGAAAAGGCGCGCTGGAACAGCGATCCTTGGCTGCCAATGGACAGGGATGGCGTCACGCGGGGTTGCAGCATGCCGTGACCATGCACGACCATGCCGGCGCGCGGACTGAAATCCGGCCTATTCAGCGGATGCGCCATCTTTCCAACCAACCGCCTGGCGGTCCCGATCGGCAGACGCGTATCCGCATCGAGCGTGACGACGTAGCGGATGTCGGTGGGTGGCGGGCGCATGGCCATCGATGGGCATGAAAGTCGTGTCTGTAGCGCCGCGAAGCAGCCGGTTGAGTTCGTGCAGTTTGCCGCGCTTGCGCTCCCAGCCGATCCACTTGCCTCGCCTTCGTTCCGACATGGCGGCGATGCAGAAGGAAAAATCGAGAGCCATTCCGTATCGGCCCATAGCGGGCGTTCAGCCGCGCAATGCCGCGGTAGATGCTGGCCGAGAAGAGTTATCGTCGTCGGCGTCATGCTCCGTCTCGCAATCCTGCCAGTCAGAGATCAGCGCAAACGTGAAATTATCGTCCGGGTTGGAAAGATGGTGATCCTCCAGCCGTTCGATCTGTTCTTCGATCGACGCGATACGCTGGCAAGCAACACCGGCATAACGATGATGGTGCGCAGATCCGGCGTAAGCCCGTTGCGCAAGTTCCAACCCTGGTAGAACCTTTCCACCAACCTGTCGGCTGATCATCGGTTGACGATTGCGATAGCGACATCCGAGGCCGGAACGAAACCAACAATCGCCAGAACCAGAAGTGGCCAGCCAGCGAATCCAGCATAGTATGCCGAGAAAATGGAGTGCGAGAATGTCGAGGTAAGGACGGCGATCATGCCCACATAGCTCACACGCCGAGATCGGAGTGGAGGCTGAAAGAGCCGGGTCGGAGCGGAATACGGCAACCGAGCTCCTTTTCGAAAGCGCGGCGGCCTTTGGCGATAAGATAGTACCCCGGATCGCCTTCGCGCCGCTGATCGCGAACACCTTTTCGGCCTTCGGGCTGATCGCGCTTATGGCCGGCGCTATCGCATGCTTGGTACGATCTCGAGTCTCGTCGCGGTCCGGATCCGCGCGACAAGTTCCTCGATCGCGCGGCGATAACGGTCGCGCGTGGGAAAATCCATCGCGGCGAAATTGCTGGCGTCGCGCAACACGGCGTCGACAAGACTGACGCTTTCGAAGAATTCGGCCCAATCGATCATGGAGACCAGGCGCATGCTCATGATAACATTGCGAACCGTGACATCCATTGCGCTCTGGCGCAGGAACTTCTCACGAACGATCTGATCGGTGGTCGTATGTGCCGCGCTCAATTTGTCGTTCAGCCAGCGCAGCGCCGGCGTATTGTCGGGATCATGGTCCCGCAGGCGTTGGGCGAATTCGACGGCGAATGCGGCCGACCAGGGCGCCTGATCGAGGCTGCGCAGGTGGCTGATGCCGAGATTCGGCTTCATTCGGCGATCGTCGCCCAGGAACTGGTCGGCCAGGGCATCGGCCGACTGGACCGCCGATTGGCGCGCCACGATGGCTTCGGCGAGACGGCGGAGATTTTCGACGAGCGTGATGCGCAAGCGTGATCGCGAGCGCCCAGAATTCGCCGATGGTCAAGGGCTGGACCCGTTGATACGCCTCGACAAAGCGCGTAAGCTTCTGGAGGTCGAACGCGCTGTCGGTATGCGCGATTAGCGGCCCAGGCAACACCGAAGACGCGCGGATAGCCCTGCAATGGTCCGTCCCGCCAGTTTCGGTAGTTTGTTGATAAAGCCGGGCGGCAGGTCATTCTTGATTTCGCGCGATTTGTTCGTCGACGACATGGAAATTGTCAAGCAGCCATTCGCCCGCCGGCGTGATTGGTTGACGCGCCAGGTTTGCCCCGACGATGGCGCGATAGGTCTCCGTAATGACCATGGTGTTGTCATAAAGCCGTTTCGCGAGGCGGCGGCCCTGATTCGCACGGGGTGATATTAGCTGTGCGGCCGCCAGACTTTCGCATGCTGCTCAAGGCGTTCGATGCCGAAAAGTTCGGCGCGAATAGGTGGCTCCGGCGGCTTCGAAACGGGCGGCCTGAACACGCGGCTTGGCGAGACGCCAGGGCCGGCGTTGCCGTGCGCCGCGACCGGCGGTTCGACCCTCTTACTGGTCGTGCCCGTTTCAGGCTGGCCGGACGGGTCGGGCAAGAACCGTTGAACCCAGGCGTTCATGTCGACAGCTGCTTACGGATAGACAACAACTCCCGCTCGCGTGCGACGCTTATTTTCGGGTATCTCACGCAGAGGTCCTCGAGCGTATCGACGATGATCTGGGAGACGATCAGCCGCGCGTTGTGCTTGTCGTCCGCGGGAACAACATACCAGTGCGAATTGCTTGTGCCGGCGGCGCCGAGGCAGGCCTCACAGGCCTTCAAATACTCTTCCCAGAGGCTCCTTTCCTTGAAACGGTTTGACGCGCAGTGGAGCTGTCGTTGCTCACTGATCTGGTCGAAGTGATCCTTCAGAAGCCTGTCATAGTCGTGCTTCGAATCGTAAACCGGATCGACCTCGGTCGGCCATTGATCGAGATCGACCTTGTCCCCTTCGCCGACACAAAATCCCTTGGTTGGTATCTTCATTGCCCTTGTTCCATCACTGATCTGTCCCGGACATCCAGTTCACTCGGCCGCCTGCGGGGTTCCGCCGGCCGGCGCCTTGGATTTGGCGCCCGGATTGGTTTCGGTCTTGGCATCAGGCGCGATGTCGCCTTTTGCGTGTGGCAGTGTCATGGTTTTTGCCTCGGGGGTGGTTTCGGATTTGGCAGTCGGCTTCGGCTCATTATCGGTCTTGGCCTCAAAATCAGTTTCGCTTGCGGACGCGGACTGAGGCTCGGCATTGGACTGCCGATCGAGCTGAGGTTGGACTTTCGCAATGTCCAGAATCCGATACGTCAACAGCTTTATGCGATCATTCACGAGAGCCCAGGCAAGGGCGTAGCCCCAGACCAACAAGGCCCAATTCCAACCGAGCGGCGTCACCAGCCCAAGACCAAAGATTGCGATACATGTCGCCACCGCCTGCGTGCCCAACACCGCCATCCACAGAATCCGGGCGGGCCGAATTGACCAGAATGGGCCGCGCGTTCGGGTCAAGAAGATCGTCAGATGCCCGGCCACCGAAAGCTTCAAATACATAAGCGTTTGGATGTGCGCCCGGTCGAGATGAAAGACACGCTCGCCGAGGTAGAAGAGTCCAAACGCGGCGATCACGCCAGCCACGCCCAACACAGTGGAGACGCCCAACACCAGGCGCATATTCCAGGCTTCCGGCGCACTCTTGTATTGAACGTTGTCATAAGCGATCGACAGGATGGCGCCGTCGTTCAGCAGCGCCAGCATCACGATCATCACAGCCGTCAGCGGATAGAAGTTGAACACGACGATTGCCAGTGTCATGAAAAGCAACACACGCAACGTCTCGGCGATGCGATAGATCGCGTAACTGTTCATGCGTTGGAAGATTCGCCGGCTTTCCTTGATCGCGTCGATGATCACCGACAGTCCGGGAGTCATGAGTACGATCGCCGCCGCGGCGCGGGCGGCGTCCGTTGCGCCCGAGACGGCGATGCCGCAATCGGCCTTCTTGAGCGCCGGGGCATCGTTTACACCGTCGCCCGTCATGCCCACGATGTGACCGTGGTTTTGCAGCACGTCGACGATATGGAATTTGTGCTCCGGGAAGACCTGGGCGAAACCATCGGCGTCCTCGATGGATTTGGTTATCGCCGGGGTTTCCTTGGTCTTGGAATCACCAAGTATGCCGCCATCGAGAATGTTCGTGCCCATCCCCAAGGTCTTGGCGGTCTCCTTAGCGATCGCCAGGGCATCGCCGGTGACCATTTTGATCTTCACGCCCATCGCGGCCGCGGTCGCGATGGTGGATTTGGCATCTTCACGGGGCGGATCGAACAGCGGCAGCACGCCAAGAAGCTGCCACTTCCCGTCGCCGTCGGCGCGCGCCACGCCGAGAGCGCGAAAGCCGCGCGCGGCGAAATCGTTGACGGCCTTGTCGACGGCGGGTTTCACGGCGGCTGCATTGGCCGACAGCGCCACGATAACCTGCGGCGCCCCTTCGTTACCTTGAACGTCTTTCCGTCCTTGTCCTTGACGGTCGCCTCGGTGCGCTTGTGCACCGGATCGAACGGCTGGAAATGCGTGACCTGATAGGAAGTCAGCGCCGCCTTGTCTTTCAGGCCGCCGAGGACGGCGAGATCGATCGTATCGTTGTTCTCCGCGCGCGAGGCCAGGGCGCCGGCAAGGATGACCTGGTCGACCGTGATCTTATCCAGACAGAAGGGATCGCCCAGGGTCAGCTTGTTCTGCGTTAGGGTGCCGGTCTTGTCGGCGCACAGCACGTCCACGCCGGCCAGTTCTTCGATGGCGACGAGCTTGCTCACGATCGCCTGTTTCTTGGCGAGCAGGCGGGCGCCGACCGCCATCGTGACGGACAGCACCGTCGGCATTGCCACCGGTATCGCCGCCACCGTCAGCACGAGGGCAAACTGCAACGTCGTGAGGATGGGGTCGCCGCGGTAGATCCCAAGCGCGATGATCACGGCCACGAGCGTCATAGCCAGCATGATCAGGTAGTTGCCGATCTTCAGCACTGCCTTCTGGAAATGGCTGACAGTAACCGCCGTCTCCACCAGTTCAGCCGTCTTGGCAAAATAAGTCTTCGTGCCCGTCGCATAGACGATCGCGCCGATCTCGCCGCGACGTATGATTGACCCAGAGAAGACCGCGTCGCCTGATTTGCGGGTGGCGGGCAACGATTCACCCGTGAGAGCGGACTGATCTACGGAGACCTCGTCGCCCTCCAGCAAACGCGCGTCGGCCGGCACGATATCGCCCAGACGCAAGCGGATGACGTCGCCCGGCACAAGCTCCCGTGCCGGAGGCGTGACCCACTTTCCGTCGCGCCTCACCCTCGCTTTGATTGCAAGCTTGGCCTTCAGGGCGGCGATCGCGTCGCCTGCCTGTCGTTCCTCCCAAAATCCAACCACGGCATTGGACAGCAGCAGAACAAGGATAATGCCGAAATCCGGCCAATGTCGTGCGACCGCCGACAGAATCACTGCCGCTTCGATCATCCACGGGATCGGGCCCCAGAAATAGGTGAGGAACTTCAAAATCGGGTTGGTTTTCTTCTCCTCGATCTCGTTCGGCCCGTATTGCGTCAGCCGCTTTTGCACTTCGGCTTGCGTGAGGCCGTCCGGCGACGACCCCAATTTTTTCTCCATCTCCGCCATGGGCAGGGTTTTCAGATCGTCTTTCGCATCGAGCGCCAATCCCGGCTTGGGCGCGATCTTGGTTTCAGCCTTGGGCGTAACCCCGTAGTCAGCTTCAGCTTTGGCTTTGGGTTCCGTCATCGCTGATCTTTCTGTCTATCTGCGGGATCGCTAGCGCGGCAAACCGTCTGTCGCAGGCAGGCGTGCTCTTACCCATCGCCGGCAGGCCTTTGTCATCGGGCACTAGGGCCCTGGCGGTGAAGACGAGGTCGTGCGCCGCCCCCTGGGATTACCCCACTTCCAATTACGGATTTCCGGCAGGTCCTGGCCGTGTTTGCCGATGTAGTGCTTGTGCTCGATGAGCTTGTCCTGAACCATTTGCTTCAGGTAGGCGCCCTTGGCGCCCAGATGCGGCAGCCGGTCGACCACGTCCTGCACCAGGTGGAAGCGGTCGAGGTCGTTCTGCACCCGCATGTCGAAGGCCGTCGTGATCGTGCCTTCCTCCTTGTAGCCGCGGACATGCAGGTTGCGGTTGGTGCGGCGATAGGTCAGCCGGTGAACCACCGAACTGTAGCCATGAAAGCCGAAGACAATGTGCTTGTCCTTGGTGAAGAGCGAATCGTAGTCGGCCTCGCTCAGCCCATGCGGGTGCTCGCTGGCGGACTGCAGTTTCATCAGATCGACGACATTGATCACCCGGATCTTCAAATCGGGCAGATGCTCGCGAAGGATCGAAACCGCGGCCAGGATTTCCAGCGTCGGCGTGTCGCCGCAGCAGGCCATCACCACGTCCGGCTCGGCGTTTTGGTCGTTGCTGGCCCATTGCCAGATGCCGATGCCTTCCGTGCAGTGCACGGCCGCTTCATCCATCGTCAGCCACTGCGGCAGCGCGTGCTTGCCGGCCACCACGACGTTGACGTAATGCCGGCTGCGCAGGCAGTGATCGAAAACCGACAGCAGGCAATTGGCATCGGGCGGCAGGTAGACGCGCACGATGTCGGCTTTCTTGTTGATGACGTGGTCGATGAAGCCGGGGTCCTGATGGGTGAAGCCGTTGTGATCCTGCTGCCAGACATGGGAAGCGAGCAGATAATTCAGCGAGGCGATCTTGCGGCGCCACGGCAGTTCCGACGTTACCTTCAGCCACTTGGCGTGCTGGCTGAACATCGAGTCGACGATGCGGATGAAAGCTTCGTAGCTGTTGAACAGCCCGTGCCGCCCGGTCAGCAGGTATCCTTCGAGCCAGCCCTCGCATTGGTGTTCGCTGAGCATCGAGTCCAGAACCTGTCCGGTGGGCGCGAGGAACTCGTCATTCGCAACTTCGCGGGCATCCCACTGACGGTTGGTCACTTCAAAAACCGCTCCGAGGAGGTTGGAGAGCGTCTCATCCGGACCGAAGATGCGAAAATTGCGTTGATCCTTGTTCAGCCGGGCCACATCGCGCAGGAACTGTCCCAGGACCAGCGTATCCTGCCCGTCAACGGCGCCGGGCGACGGGCACGCTGACGGCGTGGTCGTGGAAGTCCGGCATGCGCAGGTCGCGCAACAGAATGCCGCCATTCGCGTGCGGATTGGCGCCCATCCGCCGCTCGCCCTTGGGCGCCAGCTCGGCCAGTTCCGGGATAAGCCGGCCGTTTTGATCGAACAGCTCTTCGGCCTTATAGCTTTTCATCCAGCTTTCGAGCTGCTGGACGTGCTTGGGGTGCGCGGCATCCACGAGCAGCGGCACCTGGTGAGCCCGGAAGGTGCCCTCGACCGGCAGGCCGTCGACTTCTTTCGGCCCGGTCCAACCTTTGGGTGATCTGAGGACGATCATTGGCCAGCGTGGACGGACGGCGGCGTCCTTGCTGCGCGCATTCTTTTGGATTTGCCTAATCTCCTCGATGGCCTGCTCCAAGGTTGCGGCCATCAGCTGATGCATCTTTTCCGGCTCGTCGCCTTCGACAAAATATGGCGTCCAGCCGCAGCCTCGTAGAAACTGCTCCAGCTCCTCGTGCTCGATGCGGGCGAGGACGGTCGGGTTGCTGATCTTGTAACCATTGAGATGCAGGATCGGCAGCACGGCGCCGTCGCTGATCGGGTTGAGCAGCTTGTTGGACTGCCATGCTGTCGCCAGCGGACCGGTCTCGGCTTCGCCGTCGCCGATGACGCAGGCGACGATCAGTTTGGGATTGTCGAATGCGGCGCCGAAAGCATGGCTGAGCGAATAACCCAATTCGCCGCCTTCATGGATCGACCCGGGCGTCGTCGGCGCGACGTGGCTGGAAATCCCGCCGGGAAAGGAGAACTGCTTGAACAGTTTCTTCAACCCTGCTTCGTCCTGGGAGATATCAGGGTAGATCTCGCTCCAGGTGCCCTCGAGATAGACGTTGCCGACGATCGCTGGACCGCCATGGCCAGGGCCCGCGATGTAAAACATATCCAGGTCATACTTTTTGATGACCCGGTTCAAGTGAACGTAAATGAAGTTCTGACCTGGCGTTGTGCCCCAATGCCCGACCACCAGCGGCTTCACGTGTGACAGCTTCAGCGGCTCCCTCAGCAGCGGATTGTCGTAGAGATAAATCTGCCCGACCGACAGGTAGTTGGCGGCGCGCCAATAGGCATTCATCCGGCCCAACTCGGCGGAACCGATTGTCGCCTGCCTGTCGGGAGACCGATTGTGATCGCTTCGCTTCTGAGGCTCTCGGGCTGAGATGACTGCGTCCATTCTGCTGGCTCCATGTGTAACGATTTGGCTTCGGTTATGCTGCCAGCGTGCCTGGCATTGCCTTCGCGCAGGCTCTGCGAGCCTCGACAGACTGGCGCCAGGTCGGCCGCATAAACATCGGCGTGACCACAGATTAGGCAGCCCGCATCGAGCGGGTCGATCGAAGCATCGCCTGACTTTATCGATTGGAGAGCGCCGAGAGGAGGCTCGGAAAATACTCAGGCGGGCAAGCGCTCCGTGCAATGCGAAGCGAAGCAAGCGTTGGCGTTGGGCAGAGCTGAAGCCAACTGCACGATAACTCACCCGGATCGGCGCATGGCGGCGAGACAGAAGAGTGCCTCCCGCGTCTGAATTCGTCCGTCGCGGCAAAGACGCCAAGGTATCGACGAAAGTGATTTGTCGAGTTCGGGTTTGAGTAGTTTCCGAACCTCCCGCTCTCAACTTTCCGACTGATACGGTCGCAGGCGTTGCGGTCGAAGCCCCGGCATATTGACTGAAGCGCCGACAAAGACCCCGGGGGAGGCTCTATGTGACGCCATCACGGTCGAGCGCGACCGACGCCGATGTGCGTCTCGCAATGTCCCATCGGCAAATCGGCGACCCTTGCGGGAACAATTTGGCTACGGCACGGTACAGACGCCAGATAAACGGGAGTATGATGCATGGCTTCGGATGCACCCAAGGCGCTCAACCGGCTCGGCCAGAGCCTGTGGCTCGACAACATCACCCGCGACCTGCTCGATGGCGGGACGCTGAAGCGCTACATCGACGAGTTGTCGGTCACTGGCCTGACCTCCAACCCCACGATCTTCGATCACGCCATCTCGCACAGTTCCCGCTACGACGCGGAAATTCGCCGACAGATTGATCGCGGCGCCACAGGCGAGCGTCTGTTCTTCAACCTCGCCATACAGGATCTTAGCCGCGCGGCGGATTTGTTCGCGGCGGTCCATGCGCGCACTGGCACGGTGGACGGTTTCGTGTCACTGGAGGTATCGCCCCTGCTCGCCTATGACACACAGGCGACGGTAGCGCAGGCTAAGGCGCTGCACGCCCAGGCAAACAAACCCAACCTCTTCATCAAGATCCCCGGCACCACGGAAGGCCTGCCGGCGATCGCGGAAGCGATCTTCGCCGGCGTGCCGGTCAACGTCACCCTGCTGTTCTCCGCCGAACAGTATCGCGCCTCGGCCGATGCTTATCTAAAGGGGTTGGAGCGCCGCGTCGCCGCCGGCCTGTCCCCCGATGTGCGCTCGGTCGCCTCGCTGTTCGTCAGCCGGTGGGACGTTGCCGTGGCGCACAAGGCGCCGGCCGAGCTGCGCAACACGCTCGGCATCGCTGTCAGCAAGCAATGCTACAAGGCCTATCGCGACGTGCTGGACAGCGATCGCTTCCAGCGCCTGGCAAATGTCGGCGCGCATGCGCAGCGGATGCTGTTCGCCAGCACCGGCACAAAGGACAAGAGCGCGTCCGATACGCTATACATCTCCGGCCTCGCCGCGCCGAACACGGTGAACACGATGCCGGAGGAAACGCTGTTGGCCTTCGCCGATCACGGCATGGCAGGCAACTTGCTGCCGCGCGACGGTGGCGATGCCGCGGCGGTGCTGCTTGCACATGCCCAGGCTGGCATTGACGTAATCCCATTGGCGGCACAATTACAATCCGACGGCGCCAGGGGGTTCGTCGCTTCCTGGCGCGAGTTGCTCGGGGCAATCGACGCCAAGAGCAAGGTCCTGACCTGATTGAGGGAGAATACCGATGACCGCTCTTACCGTTATGCCGTCGTGGCAGGCGCTCATGACGCATCATGCGCAAATCAAAGATTTGCATCTGCGCGATCTGTTCGCCGACGATCCCGGCCGAGCCGAGCGCTTCTCGGCCGAAGGCGCGGGCATCTTCCTCGACTACTCGAAAAACCGCATCACCGATGAGACGCTACGGCTGCTGCTGCGGCTTGCCGAAGAACGGGGCGTGATGAAACGCCGCGATGCGATGTACGCGGGCGAGAAGATCAACACCACGGAACGCCGTGCGGTATTGCACGTGGCGCTGCGCGCCCCGCGCGGAACGCGCATCGAGGTCGACGGCGCCGATGTCGTGCCGGATGTCCACAAGGTGCTCGATGCGATGGCGGCTTTCGCGATGCGCCTGCGCAGCGGCGCCTTCGTCGGCCATACCGGAGAACGTATCCGCAATGTGGTGAATATCGGCATCGGCGGGTCCTATCTGGGACCTGAAATGGCCTATCGCGCGCTTCGCCCGTTCACCGACCGGTCGATGATTTTCCGCTTCGTCGCCAATGTCGATGGCGCCGATTTCAGCGAAGCGACGCATGATCTGAACGCGGCGGAGACGCTGTTTATCGTTTCGTCCAAGACTTTCACGACTCTGGAGACGATGACCAATGCGGCGGCGGCGCGGGCCTGGCTGGTGCGGAACCTTGGCTCGGACGCGGCGGTGTCGAAGCACTTCGCCGCGGTCTCGACCAACATCAAGGGAGCGACCGAATTCGGCATTGATGCAGCCAACATTTTTGGCTTCTGGGACTGGGTCGGCGGCCGTTATTCGATGGACAGCGCGATCGGCCTGTCCACGATGATCGCGGTTGGGCCCGACAATTTCCGATCCATGCTGACCGGATTCCACGCGATGGACGAGCATTTCCGCACCGCGCCGCCCGCCCGCAACCTGCCGCTGCTGCTCGGTCTTCTCACCGTCTGGTACAACAATTTCTTCGGCGCGCAGACTATCGGCATCATGCCCTACGCCGCTTATCTCGCCCGATTTCCCGCCTATCTCCAACAGCTCCAAATGGAGAGCAACGGCAAGCACGTTGATCTCGACGGACATGTCGTGGACTATCAGACCGGTCCGATCGTCTGGGGCGAGCCTGGCGCCGACGGCCAGCATTCGTTCTACCAACTCCTCCACCAGGGCACGAAGCTCGTTCCCTGCGACATGATCGGCTTCTGCCGGCCGCTGAGCCCGCTTGTCGAGCAGCACGACCTGTTGATGGCCAATCTGTTCGCGCAGGCCGAGGCGCTGGCCTTCGGCAAGACGGAAGCGGAACTGAAGGCGGAAGGCTCGCCCGATTTCCAGACGCCCTTCCGCGTCACCGAGGGAAACCGGCCGACCAACGTGATCCTTGCCGAAACGCTTGATCCCGCGACGCTCGGCAGCCTCGTCGCGCTATACGAGCACAGCGTCTTCACCCAGGGCGCAATCTGGGGGATCGACAGTTTCGACCAGTGGGGCGTCGAACTGGGAAAGGCTTTGGCCAACCGCATCATACCCGAGCTGGATCGCGGCCTAGAGCCGAAATTGACGCACGACGCCTCCACCAACGCGCTGATCGGCCGCTACAGGCGCCAACGGGAATGACCCGCCGATAACCGGCGCGATGCGCTATAGCGTCTATATCTGACCGAGATCGAGGACGTGGGCAACGGACCTTGCGATCATGAGTTCTTCGTCGGTGCGGATGACCCGCACCTTGACGCGGCCGGCCTGCGACGAAATCAGCGGCGCGCTCTTCGCATTCAATTCCCAGTCGAGTTCGATGCCTCGCCGGGCAATGCCTGAGATAGTGCCTCGCTTGCGCAGGTCGTGGCGGCATCGTGAGATGTCGTAGCCCTTTTTGGCGTGTAACTTGTCCGGCCTGCGTCTCGGTAGCGGCTCGCTGTCGCGCACACCGGCGGCGGTCAAATGGCCGTCGAGGGCGCGCGGTTTGCAGATCGCCGAAGAACCGCGGTCGCACGGAATATCGCGCCAGCTCTTAGGAACCACGGCCGTCGCGGCTCAGGTCTCGACGGGCTTTTCCCCATTTCCGCCTGCGGCCACAAGCGCCAACCGGGCTAGCGCGGGAAGAGACTTCGATCCGGTGCGCTTCATGATGGACGCCCGATGGTTCTCGACCGTACGCTGGCTGATCCCGAGATCCGCCGCGATGTTCTTACTGGGCTGACCGGCGAGAACTCGCTCCATCACTTCGCGCTGACGTGGCGTCAGTCCAGCGAGATGCGTAGCAGCCGACTTACGCCACTGCGTCAACTTTTGGGAGTCCCTGGACAATTCGAGCGCCCGATCGATGCTGTGCAGGAGTTCGTCACGTCCGACCGGCTTTTCGATAAAATCCAGGGCGCCCGCCTTCATGGCTTCGACCGCAATTGCGACGTCGCTGTCGCCAGTGATCATGATCGCCGGCAAATTGCGCCCGTCGGCCCGAAGCCTCTGGAGCAGATCCAGGCCGCTCATCCCCGGGAGATAGGCGTCTATCAGGAGGCAGGCCGACTTTTCCGGCTGAAAGGTCTGAAGAAACGCTTCGCAATCGACGTAAGTCTCTACACGCCGGCCGGCTTCCTCCAGAACAACACGCAACGCCTCCCGAACAAGGTCATCGTCATCGACCACATAGACGATCGGGCTCTCGGAAGTCGCGGGACGATCGGCGGCAACCCCGTGGGGACCATCATGGGAGTTGTCGGCTTCAGGATGAGCTTGTCAATCGCGTTTGTAAGCTCGCGCAATTTGACGGGTTTGTTGAATTGCACGCAGTTGTGGAGCACTATGTTGCGCATCGCGTTGGTCGTGATGTCGCCGGTGACGATGATGAACGGAATTTGACGATTGAGCTCGCGCCGTAGCCGCACCGCGACATCCACGCCATTCATGCCGTTTGGCAGATTGTAGTCGGCAAGAACGAGGTCGGGCGGAGTGGCCGAGTGCGCCACCCACGACAATGCGGAAGGACCATCGAACGCCGTCGCGGTGGTGTAGCCCTCACCTGCAAGGAAGAGTTCGAGGTGTTCACGAACTTCGGGATCGTCCTCGATAATCAGCACCGAGCCCGCGCGATGCGGAGCGCCGACACGGGTCGTCTCGACTGCGACGGGTGGCTCGCCCGCTGGACGCGCAAGTCTTGCGGCTGTCGGAACCTCGATCGAGAATACCGATCCCTTGCCAGTGAGCGAGCGAACGCGGATCCGATGACCGAGCAATTCGCCAACACTTTTGACGATGGAGAGCCCGAGCCCAAGGCCGCGGGTCCGCTGACGTGCGGGGTTATCGACTTGATAATATTCTTCAAAGATCGCCTGCAACTCCGACTTGGGAATGCCCAGCCCCGTGTCCCAGACCTCGATGCGCAACACGCCTGAGCGGCGCCGGCATCCCACGAGCACACGGCCGCGTCCCGTGTATTTGATCGCGTTTGAAAGCAGATTGCGGATCATCTGCTCAAGCAGGCGCGGATCGCTCCGCACCCACAATGAACATGGCATCACGAGCAATTTCAATCCTGCCGCCTGTGCATGTTCCGTCAACTCGTTTCGGATACGATCCAGCAATTCCTTGATTGGGAACTCGACCGGCTCCGCCTTTATGGCGCCAACCTCAATCTGATTGATATCGAGCAGGGTGTTCAACATCGCGGTCATGGCGCTGAGCGCGTCATCAATACGGTTGACCAGCTTCTGCGCCTTTTCGCCCTCGACCGCCTTGGCCAACAAGGCCTGCAAAAGAGCGAGCGTTTGCAACGGTTGCCGGAGGTCGTGACTGGCCGCAGCCAGGAAACGCGATTTGGCGAGGTTCGCCAACTCGGCCTGCCGCTTCGCCCTGGACAGTTCTTCGGCGGCGTTGCGTCGCTCCGTAATGTCTTCAAACGTGATGACTACGCCTTCGGTCTTCTTGTCTCGTGTCCGATAGGCTAATGTTCGACGCGTGAACCAGACGCCGGATAGGCTTCGAATTTCTCGTTCGATCGGAGTTTGGGTCTCAAGAACCCGCCGGGCGTCCGGCAGGAGATCTTCGTCGATGGCGAGGGACTTCAGATCCGTCAACGGGCGTCCGATGTCGCCGGGAATTATGTTGAAGAGGCCCTTGGTCGCGGGGGTGAAGAAGCGGATGTTGAAGCTCGTGTCGAGAAAGATCGTGGCGACTTCGGTGCTATAGAGCACGTTCTGCAGATCATCGGCTGTCGTGCGCTGGCGTTCCAGGGTTTCCTGCAACTGGCCGTTGAGGGCGCTCAACTCTTCATTGAGCGACTGCAGCTCCTCTTTCGAAGCGAGAAGCTCTTCGTTGGTCGATTGATATTCCTCATTGACCGAGAGCGCCTCTTCGTTGATCGCCATCTGCTCCTGGCTGGACGTCTCGAGTGTGCGGACAGCGCTTTGCAATTCCATCCTGGTCGTCGCCAGCTCGCGTTCAAGCTCGACCACGTGGGGAAGAGCGTTGGGTTGCGGCCCCGTATTGACAATTTCTGGCGCTGTAGCCTCGACAAAGCAAACCAACAGCAGGTCCTGCCCCTCATGGGTTATGGGTTCGACTACGATGTCGAACGTCTTGGCGTCGGATCCGACGGTGATCCGCCCGCGCGTTACGACGAAGCGACGCTGGCTTTGCTGAGCGCCCTGGATCGCCGCTCTGAGCTTGGTCCGCACACTGTCACGCGCCATGGCGATCAAATCGAGTGACGGTCGGCCCGAGGCGACCTTCATATAGAGATCCGTAGGACCTTGGAAGTGGAGGCACTCAAGCTTCGAATTGACCAGCACCGCCGCGGGTCCGTAGGTCTCCTGAACACGCTTGCGGCAAAGCTCGGCCAACGCCGCCTGCCGTGATGTGGAAGAGGGAGCGACCGGACGAGCGCGACTGCGCAGACCCTCGCCCGCACCTTCCAAATAGGGAAATTCGCCGGACCGGATTCCGCCAATCCGTCGATACAGGCGTTTCGGCTTGGAGACGATTTCAAACTGGCGCTGGCCCACGTCTACCGTCTCGGCGTTGCCGACCAGCAACAGCCCGCCCTTTCGCAGGGCGAAATGGAAGATGGAGATCGCCTTGGCCTGGGCTTCGGGCTTGAGGTAGATCAGAAGATTGCGGCACGAGATGAAGTCGAGGCGCGCGAATGGCGGATCGACGAGTATGTCCTGCACGGTGAAAACAACGTTGGCTCGCAATTCGGGCGCTATGCGGTAACTGCGATCCTCACGGATAAAGAACTGGGCCAGTCGGCCGCTTGACACATCGGCCTCTATCGCTTGGGGATATAGGCCCTCCCGCGCGACCGCAACCGCATCCGGATCGACGTCGCTGGAGAAGATCTGCAGTTTGATCTCCTGCTTCGATGCGATAATCTGTTCGCGAAACAGTATGGCCAGCGAATACGTTTCCTCGCCTGTGCTACAACCGACAATCCATATCCGCAGTGGTCGCTCCGGCGGATGATCTCGGACGAGGTCGGCAACGACGTCGGCGGATAGGTATTCGTATACGGCGGGATCACGAAAGAAGGCGGTGACGTTGATAAGCAGGTCTCGGGAGAGTTGCTGGAGTTCTTCCGATCGCGCCGGAGCAGCGCGATATACGCGTCCGCAGTCGAAACCGCCGCCATGGCCATGCGACGTTCTACACGACGTTCGAGCGTGCCGTGCTTGTAAAGGCTGAAATCATAAACCGTCTTAGTGCGCAGTAGGGTGATGATCTCAGGAAGAAGATCCGAAACCGAGCGCGGCGGACCTGATTTATGGACAGTCTGCTTCACAATGTCGCCGCGCTCGCGGTTGATCAGCGCGGCTGCTATCTTTGCGGCCGGCGCCACAAGGTCGACTGCCCCCGTGACGATGGCGCTGCGCGGCATGCCGTCATAGTCGGCCTCGGCAATTTCCTGGGCGATAATCAGCCCATGCTTGGCTTTTACCGCCTTCAGACCCGCGCTTCCGTCGGCGCCCGTCCCGGACATGATCACGGCGATGACGCGTGAACCGAAAGTCTCGGCAAGCGAATTCAGGAGGAAGTCGAATGGCAGGCGCGCGCCATGTCGCTCTGTCGGGTTCGAAAGCCGCAACGCGCCCTTGCCGTCGACCGATAGGTAGACCCCCGGGGGAATGACATAGACGTTTTCGCGCTCGATCGTCGCGCCGTCCGCCGCCTGCACAACGCGCATCGAGGTCTGCGCCGCCAACAGATCGGCGAGCAGACTCTCATGGTTGGGATCGAGATGCTGAACGACGATGAAAGCCATGCCTGTGGTAGACGGTAACGCCCTCAACAGCCTCTTGCAGGCCTCAAGCCCACCAGCCGATGCGCCGATTGCGACAATCGGGAATACTACGAGAGGGCGTGCGGAAAGCGGTCGAGATACCCACCGTCGCGGCTCTGCCGCCTTCAGAAGGGAACGACCCTTCGGCATGTTATTATCTTTCCGGGAACGACAAGTCTCCCTATGTCTCGTATCCCTTACCACTGTCCGTCCTTGATGACGATCACATTATTTTGCTGGAGATTGAAAGGAACAAACGGCGCATCGCTGTCGCGTGAGCGGTGTCCGACTTTTGCGAGGCCCTCAAGGCTTCGCAGATTAGCTCTCACGCAATTTGAAACGACGCTGTCGCATTCTTCAGCATCTGAAGGTCGGGCGCAAAACAAATCCACGACCGCGGCATACGACGTCGCCGAAGGCGTCAACGGACTATCGCAGAATATAACGCATGAGGGTGGCAAGGCGATGCAAGCGATGGGGACGCCGGGGTCGAGAAGCGGCCTTTGCTATTTCTACTGATCGGGCCTCGCGTGGGCATTCTGGGCGCACGCGCGTCGCGGAGGGAAAACCAACCATACGCTTACCGGCGCCCGCAGGACGACCCACGCGCGTTACGCTGGAGGCGTACTGCGCATGCGATGCGGGGGTACGCGGTGACATGAGTAGATTCCGAGTCTCGCGCCGAGCGCCCCCTCGGCTACACCTCCTGCAGAGACACCCCGTTGAGACGGCTTCATAATCAGGCCACAGGCCCTCCGCGCTCGGTCTTCGAACCCATAGGCCTTGCCATGCAGATGACACACAACACGCTTTCAGAGAATATTCGTGCGCAGGCCTCCGAACTGCTCAACAGGCACCTCGCCGCCGCGATCGATCTCCACGGTCAGCTCAAGCAGGCGCATTGGAACGTGCGCGGACCCAATTTCATCGCGATCCATGAGTTGTTCGACAAGGTTGCGACCGATGCCGATATCTATTCTGACCAAATAGCCGAACGGACCGCCGGTCTCGGCGCCATCGCCGAAGGCACAGTGCAGGTCGCCGCCGCGAACTCCTTCCTGGTTCCTTATCCGCTCCGGATCGCCGACGAGAAGGAACATGTCTTCGCAGTCGCCTCAACTCTTGCGGCCTTCGGTCAATCCATCCGCGAAGCGATCGGCCATTCAGCCGCGATAGGCGATGCAGATACCGCGGATCTCTTCACCGAAATATCTCGCGGCGTCGATCGTCATATCTGGCTCGTCGAATCGCACGCCACGCCAAAATGAACCCGATCCCAGACGCTTGGGAGCGTACAGACAATTTAGCCGACAAACCGCCCGTTGCTTCGCCAAGCGCCGAGACGAACGCATGCGCGCCGGGTGCGATCGCGCAAAAGGCTGCGATTTCAAATGCGGCGACATCCGTTGCGGTCTGGGTCAATGAAGGAGGCCAGGGAGGCGAGGTGAAGCGATGACGTCGCTGCGCATTCTGATCGTCGAGGACGACCCCTTGATTGGGCCCCTGCTGGCGGAAATGCTCGAGGATCTCGGCCATTTCATATGCGGCGTGGAGGTCGACGCGACCGACGCGGTTGCCGTCGCCGCGCTGTGCCATCCCGACCTGATGATCGTGGACGTCGGACTGGGTGAGGTGAGCGGCGTCGCGGCGGTAAATGAGATTCTGTCCGGCGGATTCGTGCCCCATATTTTTGTGTCAGGCAACGTATTGAGAAACTTGGGACAACTCGATCCGCGCGCCATTCTCATTCAAAAACCGTACCGCGAGGCCGAACTCGTCGCAGCTATTCAGCGGGCGATCAGCAGTCCGCGCATAGCCGCCGTGGATTCGCATATCTGAGGTTCTTTCACGCGTCCGGCGTTGATCGTGCGTCTCTCGCGCCTTCTTATGCGAGCCAGTCCTCAGCCGCCTCCGGGGATGCATTCCATAAGCGTGATTACCCGGTGGTCACGGCCAGGCCAGACAAGGTTGCGGCGTTGAAGCGCTACAGCGCATCATGAAAAGATCTGGCCGTCCTGAAAAGATTGTCACTGATGGTCTACCGGCTCATGCCACGGCCAGGAGAGAGATTGGCGTCGTTGCCGTCAGGAAGTCGATCGCCGCAGCAACAATCGGGCGTAGAATTTCCATATGCCATTTCAACGACGCGAAACTGGCGATGCAGGGGTTTCGTAGTCACATAGCGCCGCTCAAATTCGGTTCGGTCGAAGTTCAAGTATGCAACCACTTCAACCAGGACCGCCATCTGCTCAACCGGCAAGTTAAAACAAACTAAGGCGCGCGCCGAAATTGGCCGATCGGCGCGCCCTGGCCGCTTGAAACCACCAATGCTAACGAATCCGGAGCGACGCGCGCGGCGCGTCGCAGTTTATCTTGGCAAAGATCTAACTCTTGGGTCGCGAGCCAAGCCGCGATGCGACCAACCGGGAAGTCCGCGGATATCGCCCGGCATGGGAGTTCAATGGGCGATAGAGCGATCCTGGTTTTGGGCTACTGCAACGCCATTTGCTCGCGCCGACTTGTCGGATGCTCTCAGAATGTCCAGAAACGGCGTCAGGATGTCGATCGGCATCGGGAAGACCACTGTGGAATTCTGCTCCGCGCCGATCTCCGTCAGCGTTTGCAAATATCGCAATTGCATCGCCGCGGGCACGCTGCCCAATATTGTCGCCGCGTTGACGAGGGTCTGCGAGGCCTGGAACTCCGCTTCCGCATGGATCACCTTGGCGCGTCGATCGCGCTCCGCCTCGGCCTGCTTGGCAATCGCGCGCACCATGTTTTCCGTCAGCTCGACGGTTCTGATTTCGACGTTGCTGACCTTTATGCCCCAGGTCTCGGTTTGCGCGTCGAGGATGCCTTGCACGTCCGCGCTGAGTTTCTTGCGTTCGGAGAGCATCTCGTCGAGATCGTGCTGACCAAGAACAGCGCGCAATGTGGTTTGCGCGAGCATGTTCGTGGCGGGAAGGTAGTTCTGGACCTTGATGATGGCGCGCTCAGCATTGACGACATTGAAATAGAGCACGGCGTCGACCTTCATCGATACGTTGTCGTGGGAGATGACGTCCTGGCTCGGAATTTCGATAACCTGAATGCGCAGATCGACGCGCACCATTTCCTGGATGAAAGGGATCAGCAGGACCAGACCTGGTCCCTTGACCCGGTCGAAATCGACCTAGCGTGAACACGACGGCGCGTTCGTACTCACGTAGGATCCGCACCGAGGCGAACAGGGTCGCGGCGGCCAGGACGCAAACCAGGGGTATGAGATAGGATTCGATGGCAAACATGACCTGGGACCTTTTCGGCTATCGGTTCGACGCACGCGGCCCCCCGGTCGAAAGTAGAGCAGACCCGATGCGGGAGGGAGCCTCGGATTCTACTCATGATGCGAAGGCGAACCCTTTAATCAGCGCGCGAGATACGACGGGGACATTTGTGTCGAGTTCTGGTCGCTGGATGCGGGCGGGTTGGCGGCCGGTTCGGACTTGGGGGCTGGATTGCTGAGCGCGAGAAACATGAGTAGGTTCACAATTGCTATCGCCAGGAGCGTCAGCGCCAAGTGAGAATTGGATTTGAAGACGTCCGACGCCTTGTCCGGCATTTTGAGAGCAAGATCTGTTGCTGCGGGCAGTAAGGCTACCAGATCGCCAGCGACGGTTTTCGCGGGGATCTGGGCGTTTGGCTTGTTGGGTAGCGAAGATATGAATTCGGCCAGTCTGAGCGTCGCAGCCTGGCGGGGCATGCGAGCAAGATTGGCCGCTTCCTGCCATGGATCCATCGAAGTTCGCGCGAAGGCCGACAGCACGGTCAGAACCTTGCCGTTCGGATCGCTACCAATCGCCGCGAACAGGAAGGGCCCAAATTCGGGATTGAGGGTGAAGGTGAAGGCGGCGCGGGTCATGACATCGTCCCATCCGATTTGGTTTGACGAACAGGAGTTCAGGGCGCGCAACATAGCATTCCCGTTGTCCAATTGGAGAGCATTGTAGTCGCCGGCGGGGTCCATGGGCAGACTCCGGAAAGTACGCGTGTCGCCAAACCCCGCGCAGTCCCGCAATCTTCAACGCAGCGGGCTTATCTCATCTGGCGGTGACCGCAGCTTCCAGGACTTCGCCCTCCGCGGCGCAGGTTGGTTCGCATCGGTTCCACGAGAACCGTACGGTTTCGTAGCTGACGTCCAACCCGCGTTCCGCAGGAAGATCCTCCGCGTTCTGCAGCGACAGCGGGCAAACGAACACCTAGCCTACCACATTTTATGTCCAGTCGACGTTGCTAGACATTGCCTGCGCGCCGACCTGGACAGGCGGAGGCAAACACTCATACGTGCTCGCGAACTGGCGCCATGACAACTTTCGACGCGCTGGCCGGATGGACTTCAACCTGTGACGGATGCAAAGTCATGAGCAGCGTCTTCGCTCGCTCCACTTCCGCAGTTGGGCCTCGCGCCATGACGAGAAAATTATCGGCCTTCAGGTTCGTCTCGTACTGGAGCACGCTGTCCTTGGGTATGCCCAAGCTATATAGCGCCGCGCCGAGCGCGCTCAAGCCGCCGACGACGACCGCGTTTTCGAGCCCAGCGATAACAACCGTAGCAAGGTAGCCTAGCACGACGACGTGGCCCACAATCGGGACGGTCATGAATATGCCGCCGAAGAAGAGCCCCCAGAAACCACCCCAGAAGGCGCCGCGCGAGCCCCAGAATTTGACGCGGTCGCCCATGTTGTAGAAGCCAACGACCTTCTCGTCGGAATGATAGCCTTTCCCAACTACGCTGAGGTTCGTCATCTCGAATCCAGCCGCGGTCAATGATTTCACAGCCATTTCGGCAGCGTCGTGAGTGGGAAAAACAGCGACCGCTGTTTCAAAGTTTTCCATGAGGGTTTCCTTTCGAGCGAAGTTGTAAAGAGAAGAGCGACAAGGTCGTCGGCCTGTCCGACCGCCGTCGACGCTATGCGAGGCGCTAACCGTAGAGGCGCGCGATCCGCCAAGTATAGCTTCGGAATCTACGCTACCGACGGTTGCTCCGCGCGTCGCGATTGGCTCGGACCGCTGACGACTTGGCGAATTGGACCGTTTGGCCCGGCGGATGCCGAGCGCAATGGTTGACGGTCCAGAATGCGTCGCCAATTACCTAGTGCGACCGTTTGGTATTCCGCTTTCAGCTGCGAAAGAGAGGTCTGCGTCCGGGCGTCGGCGCACCATTCGTGGTTGCCGTCAAAGTCAATTGCTCCAGTTCCGACTTTTCCTTTTCTGCGTCGGATCCCGGCTGGCGGGGCGCCAAATGGACAGCTGACTCGTTTTCGATTTGCGGGCTTTCAGGCGCCAATTCGCGCACGGTCTGTGTCATTGAAGTGACCTCCTAGGAGCTGTCTCGCCCAAATTCGACTGCTTGATGAAACATCTCGGCAACACGCCACTTAAATGGCCCCCCACGCGAAAGGCATCTCGCATGAGCTGCGGGAGTATTCTTTAGGCGATCGTTTTTGGCGTTCCAGCCGCCCCAAGGAGTGGATTTGGGAGCATGGCTCCGAGCTGCGGTTGCGACTGCTAACCGCCATCTGACGCCCTGAGAAGCCTCGGAAACTACCTACGACGCGTACTTGCATAGAGAAATACAGAAAGCCATCGACACAATACGCGCTCTTGCAGGGCTTTGTATGTCAATCACGCACTCGTGGGGATTTTGCGCGCTGCAGGCTCTCTCTATGCCTGGGACCCCGCCCAACCATAATGCCTGTGAAGCTGCTTTTTGTAGATCTCGTTGAAATCGACCAGCGGGTCCCAGGGTGGGCTCGACTTCACCTGCTGTCGCGAGACGTCGAGTTCCACATATCGATCCAACCATTCGATTTTCGTTACTGCGGACAAAGCGATTAGCACGTGCTTGCCAAATCCCCAATTGCGCGTGTCGACGACGAAATAATGCAGCTGCCAAGTTTGCAGGTCGATCATGAAATTCTCGAGATGGCCGATCGCGCCGTCCGTCGCGTGAATGCGATAGCCCGTCAATTCCGTGACGCTGCGAAGATGCCTATTTCCCGACAACGCTCCCGGCTCGCGATTCCCTTGCGGCTCGGCTTCGCCTACCCCGAATAAGGGAGCCGGCAGGAACGGGGTTGAGATCGCACCGGGGATGCCGCCGAGATAGGGGGCGTCCCAATCGGGGGCCAGACCGTAACAGGTATAGGCTCGCCTCTCCATTTGCTGCGAGACAGGCGCATCCTCCGACAATTCAGGGCTGCCCTCGACTTGCGCCTTCGTCAACTCCACGTTGAAGCACAAATCGTCGAGACGGTGGGGCGAGACGGCTGAAGGCGGGATCAGCACCTTGCGCCCCTTTAGCCAGGTCCCGCATTCGACGACCAGCCAACGCACGCGCCAGCTGGCGTCATCGAACAGGAAATCGGCGGCTGTGCCGATCCGGCCGTCGCTGGCTTCGATCGGGAAGCCCTTCAATGCGGAAATGACCTGTAACATAACCGATCCTTAGCGCGCGCGCGCGCGATCGAGAAGGCGGCCCGCGCTCGGCGCGACAACCGCTCATGCCCGCATCCGAACCCACCAGAGGCAATATCCAAGCCGAAAAATGTCGAATGCGACAGGGTCGGAAACTACCTGGTCCCCTGCGAAGTTGTTCGGGAAGTGTACCTGCAAGTTTACTTGGTGCGTGTTTGCAAAGTGTCGTTGCCCCAACCCAATTGAGACGGCCGTTTTCTTTTTCACGATGCGTGAGCACCGGGATGGTCTCAGCGTCCGGAAACATCCAGCGAGTTCGCGTGACTAATTGTGCGCACCGCAATGCATAACAATTCCAACCCGCAAGAAAATTAAATTACTTCAAATACATGCATGCATATCTGGCGGAGAGGGAGGGATTCGAACCCGCGATACGGTTTCCCGTATACACAATTTCCAGGCGTGCGCCTTCGACCGCTCGGCCACCTCTCCGAAACCGCGCCTGAGGCGCGGCCCGCGCGCATAACACCGGGAGCGGGCCCGAGCAAGCCAGCTCTTTGAAAGCCAAGTCGTGGACAGCGCGGCCGAGGCTTCGTACAAAAGCGAAGCGGTCGGGGAGGGAAAGCTGTTCAGGCTGCTGTTTCGCTTTATCGGTCTGATGTCGCTGGCCTCGGCTTTCGCCACCGCCGTCATCGACGGCGCGCGCACGCTCGCAGACCAGCAGCTCGAACTGATTCCGCTCGGCGTGACGCTGGCTTACGTCATGAAGGACAGGTTCGCGGCTCTGCCGGATCTGGTCGGCCGCATCAGCCCCAAATTGTGGGACCCTGTCTTGCTTTCGGTGCTCTATGCTCCCACCTTCGTGGCGCTCGCCGTCGTCGGCTTCGCGCTGATGGCGATCACGCGCCGCAGGCAGGAAGAACCGATCGGCGCGCGGCGGGCGTAACAAATCCGCCCCCTGAAGCGATAACAGGGGCGAAAAGCCCGCAACCGGAGGCTCCCATGCTCAATCTGTTCGCCCGCAAGTCGCGCCTGCCGAATGAGGCGGAATCCTTGCCCGGCCGGCCCGAGCCGATCCCGACCGCCGCAAAACATTTTGTCAATGGCCGCGCGCTGAAAGGCCCTTACCCGGCCGGCCTGCAGACGGCCGTTTTTGGCTTCGGTTGCTTTTGGGCGTCAGCGAAAAATCTGGCAGGCCGGAGAGGGGGTCTATGTGACCGCGGTCGGCTACGCCGGCGGTTTTACGCCCAATCCGACCTATCAGGAGACGTGTTCGGGCATGACCGGCCACACGGAGGCCGTGCTGGTGGTCTACGACCCCGCGAAAGGTCTCCTACGACCAGCTTCTGCAGGTGTTCTGGGAGAACCATGACCCGACCCAGGGCATGCGGCAGGGCAATGACGTTGGCTCGCAGTACCGCTCGGCCATCTATACGACCACGCCGGAGCAGCTCGCGGCGGCCGAGGCGTCCGCCGAGCGGTTCGGCGCCGCGCTTGAAGAAGGAGGGATACGGTCCGATCACGACCGAGATCGCACCGGCCGGACCGTTCTACTTCGCCGAGGATTACCACCAGCAATATCTCGCCAAGAATCCCGGCGGCTATTGCGGGCTCGGCGGGACCGGCGTGTCCTGCCCGATCGGGCTCGGCGCCTCTGCAGCTTAAGGCGTGAGCCTCGCGAGAATCGCGCTCGCCAGGGCGCGATAATCGTCTTCGCCGATCGCCTTGGCGTTGAGCTTCAATTCGCCGATGCGCTGCTGCCAGTCCACGCAAGCTTGCGACATGCCGCCGTCGAGGCCATAGGCGTCGACGGTCAGCGCGACTTCGCGCATTTCCGCCGCGCGTCTTACCCCATGCGTTATTACCCGCTCCAGCATGTAGGCGGAGCGGGCGGGCCAGTTGAAGCCCGGAAAAGTGTCCTCGAGCGAGGCGAGCACGGCCTCGGTGACGCCCGCGCGCTCGCCGGTCAGGACGCATTCGCAGACCAGCGCCTCGATCCCCTTCACCATGATCGAGCGCACCATTTTCACGGCCGACGCCGCGCCGACCGGGCCGTCGTGGATTTCGAGCTTCATGTCGAGTGCGCGCAGCGCTTCGGCGCCGGCCGTCGCATGAGGGCCGCCGATCAGCAGGGGGGTGCGATGAAGGCGTGGATGGACGGGCGCCATGACCGCGACATCGACATAGCGCGCGCCGACCGCCTCGACCTCCAGCGCGCTCTTCTGCTTCGTTTGCGGGGCGCAGGAATCGCAATCGAAGAACAGCGCGCCGCGCTCGAGGCCTGGCAGAGCGGCGAGCGCCGCCTGATGGGCCTGGTCCGCCGTCACCACCGAAAAGACCAGCGAAGCGCCCTTCATCGCCTCCGGAGCGCTGCGAGCGCCCTCGACCCGCCAGTGCGCATAATCCGCGCGCTTGGCCGCGCGAACCGCGGGATCGGCGGCGTCGGTCTTGATGTCATAGGCCGCGACCTCGGCGTCAAATACGTCGACCGAGCGCCAGCCCTTCAGAAAAGCCTGCGCGGCCTCGCCAAAGCCGAGAAAGGCGATTTTTTGAGGCTTGGCCATGGCTACCTTGTCGCTGAACAACCCGAGATTAGCCGAATGCGCGAACGCTGTCGCGCCGGCATCTTTATCCCGCGATATTTCCTGCTGCGTAGTACAAGCCAGAGTTCAATTTTAACGACCCGCGCACACTGGGGTTGCCGTAAAGTGCGGATTGTCGCATGTTCCGTTTCGCCGGCAGGACTGCCTTTGCGTTAACCGCCGAAGCGGCCCCGCCGACGTAGACGGAGACCATAGTCATGGATCAGAAGCTCAAGGTTCTTCTCGCAGCTCTGCTGCCCGCGGGGCCGCTGGCGCTGTCCGCGGCCCTGGCGCCCCCGCCCACGCCGCTGTCCAGCCGACGACAACTCAGGAGACCCGCGATGTCGCCGCGCGTCTGGCTGGCGTCCAGAAAGCTGTAGCCGATATCGAACTTCAATCTTCCGAGGCCACGCCGGCGGCGCCCAGCGCGCCGCAGGTTCAGGAAGCCTGGTGGGCGAACTACGGCTGGCGCCCGGGCTGGGGCTGGCGTAACGGCGGCTGGCGCAACTGGGGCAACGGCTGGCGTAACGGCGGCTGGGGCAACTGGCATCCCTGGGGCAATTGGCATCGCTGGGGCAACTACTGATGTCCGTCGGACCGGGCGCTGGCTTCGGGATCGCGGGCGCCGCGCCCGTGAACGACCCGCTGATAGAGACGGTGGTGTTGCAGCCGACCAACTTCTGCAACATCGCCTGCACTTATTGCTATCTGCCGGGGCGCGACCAGCGCGGCGTGATGGAGCAAGGCACGGTCCGGCTGATATTCGAACGCATTTTCAACTCCGGCTTTGCGGCGCCGGAAGTCACCGTGATCTGGCACGCCGGCGAGCCGTTGGCGCCGGCGTCGCCTTCTACCGCAGGCATTCAGACCATCGAGGAACTGCGGCCCGAAGGACGTCGACGATCATCCATTCGTTCCAGACCAACGGCATGCTTTTGTCGAAGGCCTGGTGCGATCTCATCGAGCAATGGCAGGTCAACGTCGGCGTCAGCATCGACGGTCCGAAGGAGAGAACGACGCGAACCGGGTCACCCGCAAAGGCCTCGGCACCTTCGACTCGACGATGGCCGGCATAAGGTTGCTGCAGAGCCGCGACGTGCCATTCCACACACTGCGTGCTGACCGCCGAAAGCCTGCGACGGTCCGGAAGGCATGTATCGTTTCTTCCGGGATGCGGGCGTTCAGCAGGTCTGCTTCAACGTCGAGGAATCCGAGGGCGAACACGTCTCCGACCTGTTGCACGAAACGGACCTCGACGGGATCTATCGCAGGTTCCTCGAGATCTTCTGGGGTCTCGCCCGCGCCGACGGCGACATGGGTTATGTGCGCGAAATCGACGGCATGATCCCGCGCATAGTGCGTCCCGCCGACATGAGCTTCCGCAATCCGCAGACCGAGCCGCTCGCCATGGTCAACATCGACAGGTTCGGCCATGTCTCGACCTTCTCGCCGGAACTGCTCGGCTATGAGAACGCCGAATACGACAATTTCATCATCGGCGACGTGCACAAACAATCTATGCGCGAAATGTACGACGCCTGCGCGAGCTCGCCCCTCAACGCCGCGATCCAGGCGGGCGTGCAGCGCTGCAAGGAGGAATGCGGCTATTTCGGCGTCTGCGGCGGCGGCGCTCCTGTCAACAAGCTCTACGAGGCTGGATCGTTCGAGGCGACCAAGACCGGCTACTGCAAACTGACCCAGATGATCCCGACTGACATCATCCTCGACGCGCTCGACCGGTTGCCGCAGAAGGATCTGCGGGAGTTCGCCAAGGCGGGGTGAGGAGCGTCGGTCCTTCGACGGGCTCAGGGCAGGCTCCCCAGGCCGACGAGGGTGTGATGGTCGGCGTGGACGCCGACCCTCCAAGGAGCGTCGGCCTCCAGGCCGACGAGGGCGCACATCACCGCCTGAAATATGTCATCGGCGCATGCGGGCGGCCCACAAAACATTGGTGATTGAAGCCGAGCGTCCTGATCACCGCGAGCGCCTGCAGCGCTTCGGCCTCGCTCGCGCCGAAGTCGAGCAGCCGCGATCGGCCGTCGGTGACGATCCAGCCGTTCGCATTCTGCACGACGAGGGCGTCGGGATCGAAGCCGATCGCATCTTCGCCCTCCATCGGCCCAACGGGCGCCGCGCCGTCGACAGTAAAATACATCATCGGAGGGTTCGGCCTGCCGACGAAACACATGCGATTGAGCTTGTAATGCTGAAGCGCGGCGAGGCCGCGCTCCGCGTTGGCGCGCAAGTCGCCGAAATCCAGAACGTATTCGCTGTCTTCGACGATCTTCCATCGCCCTCCGACATAGTCCACGCGAAGCCGCGCGAGATCGAGGGGCAGGCAATCGTTGGGCAAAGGAACGAGCGACGCTCCGAGCTGCTCGGCGAGGTCCACGAAACTCACGGCGTTGAAGTCGAACGAAGGGTCGGGGTGATTGCCGGGCGAGCCGATGGGCCCTTCCTCCTGTGGCCGGGCCACGAACGCGGTGCGAAAGCCCTGCGCCTTCGCGGCGACGAGATCGAAATTATGCGCGGCGACCATCAGGATTTCGCTAGGGGCAAGCTTGAGGCTTGAGATCGCCATCTGATAGACGGCCGGCTGCGGCTTGTAGGCCTTGACCGTCTCTCCCGACAGCAGGACGTCGAAGGGCAGGTCCGCGGCGGCGCGCAGCGCGGTCTGGGTCGCGATGCTCATATTTGACAGGATCGCCAGTTGGAAACGCTTGTGCAGCGCCTCAAGCCCTGCGGGAACGTCCGGCCACGGTTTCAACGCGCGCCAGAGCAGGAAATAATCCTCGACTGCGGCCGAGGCTTTGGCGCCAAAACTTTGCAGCGGCAGATTGGCGCGCGTCGCGTTCTGAAGGATGACGTCGGGCGGCGTCCAGACGCCGGTGGCGGCGACCGCGCCGACGCCATCGGCATATCCCGTCAGCGAGCCTGCCGCGAAGGCCGCGCCGTTGACGTTGACGCCGTATTTGGCGTTGAGCGGCGCGACCCCCGCCGCCAGAGAATCGTAAGCGGCGAAAGCCGTGCCGATGATGTCGAAGGTGAGCGCCTTGAGCTCCATCAACGTTCTCCCGCGCGGGCTTCGGACTGCCTCAAGACACTGTCACGGCCACGCCAAAACTCTCGATCGGAGGCGCAGGCGATCTGGCCGGCCGGGCCAGCACTAGATTCAGCTGCGCGACGCCCGCATGGGCGGCGCGGATCGACAGGGTAAGCCCGACGCTGCCGACCCGCGGCGAGGCCGGGCGGCGGCCGCCGGCTCGACCGCGACGACGATCGCGGAGGCATCGCCGTCGATCGTCCATCGCCAGTCGTAGCCGGCGGCGCCGGCCCCGCGGAGCGCGCAGCGAAAGGTTTCGCCCGCGCTCAAGTGAAGTTCAGGCGGTGGTCCCGATGACAACTCCGGCATGCCATCCTCCGTCATCGCGCCAGTAGTGCTGGAGCATGTTGTCGGTGCGCCGGACGATCATCTCGAGATTGAACCCGAAACTTCCCTCCAGCAGGGCCACGACATAGGCGACCGAAGATCCGAATTCAGCGCTCATCGCCCAGGGCAGATGCGGATCCTGGTTGTTTCGCCACCAATGCTGCACGGTCCCGTTCGGCATGGCGACGCAGAGCTCGAAATTGCCGTTCCCGGTGTCGGAATTGATGCCGAACTCGCCCTGGATCATGCAGGCATGGGATTTTACGCCCGAGCCGAACAGTTGGTCGCCCTCCCAGGTCGCGCCATTCCTCCACCAGTGCTGCATCTGGCCATTCGCGAGCGTCGCGACGAATTCGAGATTGCCCCATGTGCTTTGCAGCAGCGAGGGCCCGGCGGTGAGCACGCCGCTGCCGAAGGAGACGCTCTTCGCCCAGGCGCCGCCGGCGCGGAACCAGTGCTCCATGCCGCCGCCGTCAACCGCCACGACGACCTCGAAATTGCCGATGCCGTAGCTGCTCTCGCAGAAGCCGACGCAATTGCACGCATTGGATGGACCGAAGACAGGGCCGTCGTTCCATTTCTGCGACGCCTGGTCGAAATACCAGTGGTGAAGCCTGTTGCTCGTCGTGCGGTAGATCGTCTCGAAATTGCGATTGTAGGTGGTGCCTGTGAAGGTAAGGAAACTCGAGACGTCATTGCCCATGGTCTCCGCCTTCGCCCAAGGCAGCGACGACGAGGAATTGTCGCGCCACCAATGCGTGAAAGCCGTGCCCATCGGCGCGACCAGTTCAAAATTTCGGTGCAGCGCGCCATCGCCGCTCTCGATCATGCCGCCGCCATGATTGCGCCGCTTGGTCCAGGGGTCGGGATTGGAGTACTGAAAGCCGAGCTTGGCGTTGTTGTCGATGTTGCACTGACCATAGCCGATCAACCAGAACCCGGCGTCGCCGAGATCGGCGCCCCACGAATTCTTCACGATCCAGCATTCCTTGCTGTCGTCGTAGCCGACGACCAGCATGCAGTGGCCACCGCGATAGGTCGCGGACGATGAGCGGATATAGGGATTTCGAGCCGGACCAGCCCTGGAAATCCGTATAGATGTCCATGCAGACCACCAGCGGGCCGATGGCGTCGATCCAGTTCTTCTGATCGGTAACATCGCCGAGCGAAGTGCAATTGGGAATCTTGACCGTCTTGCCGTCGCGGTTTGAGGGCGGATTGTAGGCGGGCGGCAGGACCGTCTGCCCCGACGGCGGGTTCCAGTAGGGACCGCTGCGGTTGCCGGGATCGGAGTCGACCCAGGCGACGCAATCCTGGCCGCACACCCCGTTGTTGGAGTACCAGGACAGTGTATCAGTGGGATTTCCGGTCTGGAACACCGGTATCTTGTTGGCCTCGATGAAATCGCCCTCGGAACGATCGCACCACACGCAATGCTCGATGCGGACCATCGATTCGACCAGCGCGGTCGGACCGTAGATCCAGCAATGCTCGGACTGCGCCTGGTCGCGGATGCTTGTGACGAAGTTCCAGGTGAACCGGTTGCGCCAATCGACCGAAGTCGGAAGACCCGAGCCGCCGGAACCGCCGACCGCCGCTCCTGTCCCGCTCGTGCCTTTGGTTGTCAGAACGCTGGGGTCGAGCATCTTGCGCTCGACGAGATGTGCGCGCAGCAACGCGTTGGTGGGAGGCTTCGCCTTGACGAGCGCCGCCACGTCGGTGCGAGGCGTGGTTCGCGCCTGAGGATATTTTGTCAGATCGGCGCCGATCCCCTTGTGAACGATGGGGGCGTCATCCGCGAATTTCGGATTGACGGTCCATCCAAGACGTTCATTCGCGATCTGCTGACGCAACTCGCCGTATGTCTTTGCCGCCGCCATGTTATGCTCCCAATTTTCTGGTTGGAATTGAGCCTGATTGAAATGTGCGTACGTGGCCGCAGCGACACCGCGAGCCATGCGGGCAGAGCGCCTCTTCAGGCGCGCTGTCGGCATGACGTCGGCTGGTCTTCGAGCCGTCGGCCAAGAGGGTTGCGATAGTGTTGTTGCTGGTCGTCGTTAGGACTTAGTGAAAATTGTTACGTGATAAAATCAGTCAGGTTGACGTATGCGGTCTTTACTCACAATGAAACATATACGCACAAATACTTTGGATGGTCCTTATGTTTGTTTGTTATGACTTCATCCAGCGGGGAAGTCAATTTGGCGACTCCCGGATGACGTGAAAAGCAGACCGCGTTCGAAGTGAAAAACGCGTGAATGCAAATCAGAGTTGTCGGCTCGTCGGAGAAAGAAGCATTGACGAGCATGAAAGTCGGATTCGTTGTGAGGACTACTTATTTGACTCGACGCGCCGGCGCTTTCTAGGCCTCGCGACAGCGCCGTCGAGTCCGCGCGCCTACGGCAGTCGCTTCGCGAACCTAAAGCCCTGCTGTGATGCGGCATCAGCTCTGACGAAGCTTTCCCTGACACGTCTTGGCCCCGCGCCGGCGGACAGCGCGGTCAAAGGCCCGGAGGCCCGGCGCGGACGGTTCTATGTTGCGACCGGCGGCGCCTCGTTCGAACTGGCCGGACAAGGGAGTCACAAGCGTGCCCTTGCAATCCGCCCATCCTTATCCCATCTCCAGACCATCCAATCGGATGGAAAATAGAGGTGAGACGATGGCGGACGTTCACGAGCTGCGACCCAAAACGCCCGACAGCGAAAAAATCACGGTCAATCTCGGCTTCATCGATCTTGGACGGGTCGATCTGCTGGTGCGCGATGGTTTCTACGGCAATCGCGCCGACTTCATCCGGACCGCGATCCGTAATCAGCTCGAAAGGCAAGACGACGCGGTTCGGCAATCCGTGGCGCGCCGGGAGCTGAAGCTCGGGCTGTCCCACTACACGGCGCAGGACCTCGAGGCGGCTCGGGACGCGGGCACGCCGCTTCACATCCACGTTCTCGGTCTCGCGAGCCTCGCCGGCGACGTCACGCCTGAACTGGCGCGTGCGGCAATCGCCTCCGTGCAAGTTCTCGGCGCCTTCCAGGCGAGCCCCGCGGTAAAGGCGGCGCTCGCCGACCGCACGGTCTGAACCACGACAAGTCCGCCCGCTCCGCCCGGCATCCCGCCGGCATCGACACACTGAGAAAGATCGCAATCATGAACGCGTTTTCGAAGATCGACATGGCCGAGGTCACCCGTCTCACGCGAGCCGGCAAGCTCAAAGAGGCGATGGCGCTGCTGCAGGGTCAAGCGGCCTCAGGCCCCGCCGGGAGCGACGCCAAGTCGCCGTTCCCCGCCTCGTTCCAACGGATCGAGCGCCAAACGAACACTATCGATATGGAAGCTCCCACGATGCCGGGAGGCGCCTGGACGGCGCCAAATCCTCCCAGCGAGTCGACGGCCGGCGAGTTCGAGGCGTTCCGCCAAAGCCACGGCGCTCCCCGGCTTTGGGCGAACGCAGCGAGCGCGCCGCAACCCGTCCGGGCTCCGCCCGTTTTCCCTTCCGGGCGAGGACGCGAGCTCGGTATCGGTCCCCGTGCCGGAAGGCGCGCGGTTCGAAGAGCGGAGCTATTCGAACGACGCGGGAAGTCGGACGTACAAAGTGTACGTGCCCAGCCGCTACTACGGGCCAGCCGCTGCCCGTCGTGGTCATGCTGCACGGCTGCACCCAGAACCCCGACGATTTTGCCGTAGGCACGCGGATGAACGAATTGGCCGAGGAGCAGACCTTTCTGGTCGCCTATCCCCGCCAACCCCGCTCGGCGAACATGCAGAAATGCTGGAACTGGTTCAAAGCCGAAGACCAGCAGAGGGACGGAGGCGAGCCGTCGCTGATAGCCGGCATCGCCTTGCAGGTGATCGAGGAGTTTTTGGCCGATCCGGCCCGGGTCTATGTGGCGGGGCTGTCGGCCGGCGGCGCCGCCGCGGCCATCATGGCGGCGACCTACCCCGATCTCTTCGCAGCGGTCGGAGTCCATTCGGGGCTGGCCTGCGGCGCGGCCAGGGACATGCCGTCAGCCTTCGCCGCCATGGGCGGCGGTGGGACAATCCGGTCGAGAGGCGCGCGAACGAGCGTGCCAACCATCGTATTCCACGGCGACGCCGATCCCACCGTCAATCTTGTCAACGGCGATCAGGTTGTCGCCCAGGCGGCGCCGCAGATCGCGCTGACGAAAATCGCGACGCGGGGCGAGACGGCGGATGGCGTGAGCTTCACCCGCACGACCCAGCTCGATGAGGCGGGCAGGGCGGTGCTCGAGCAGTGGGTGGTGCACGGCGCAGGCCACGCGTGGTCGGGCGGCAGCGTCAACGGCACCTATGCGGACGCGCGCGGCCCCGACGCCAGCCGGGAGATGATCCGCTTTTTCCTCCAGCATGCGAACGCAAGGGCGAGAACCCGGAATTAGTTGCTCGGGGTTCAGATCTGCGTCGGCGGTAGATGCAGCGTCAGGCCTTCGAGCGCGGGCGAAGACTTGATCTGGCACGAGAGGCGGCTCGTCGGCTTCACCTCGGAGGCCGCCATGCTCAGCATGTCGAGCTCGCCGGCTTCCGGCGGGGGCAGTTCGGAAAAGCGCGCTTCGTCGACGTAGCAGTGGCAGGTCGCGCAAGCCATCGAGCCGCCGCACTCGCCGACGATGCCGGTGACGCCATTGGCGACGGCGCCCTGCATGAGGCTCCAGCCGGTCGGGACGTCGACGGTCTTGGAGCGGCCGTCGGCTTCGATGTAGTTGATGTGCGCCATGAGAGTGTGTTCCTTAGTATGCGTCAAACAATGTAGGCTTCTTGCGATCGAGGCCGCCGTAAGCGGGCTGCACACGCAGGGCGGCAAAGCGCGAGGTCAACGTGGCGTTGGAGCCCTCGCGCCAGGCGACCTCCCGCCAGGCATCGGCGGGCAGGTCCAGCGCGAGACTTTTGACCGATACGGGCGCGGGAAGCTTCTCGCGCCAGCCGCGCGGCGCGCGTTTCACGCGCAGGTCCCACGCCGCCGGCGACAGAGCTTCGACGCCCGGCGCCCAGACGTTGACATTCGATTGCGCGCCGACCGCATAGGTCAATCCCATGCGGGTCAGGCCAGCGCGGAATTCGGCGCTTGTGCCGTAAGCCGCGTCCGCCAGCACGACGCCCTTCCCAACGCCCGCCGCCAACGCCGCCGCGATCTGCGCCAGCGCGATCTCGGGTTTCTTCTTGAACCTCACTTCGTCGGGCACGCCGGCCTTCTTGCGCCGCACGGGGTCGCCAGCCCAGTCTTCCCCGAGATACAATTGATACGCCACCGGCAGGCTTGCCGCGTGATTGGCGATGGAGAGCGTCACCGCGATCTGGCAATTGTCGGTCTTGCCCAACCGCCCGCAATATTGCCGGCCAACGCCAACCGAATGCACGCCCTTCTTGGCAAAGCCCGTGTCATCGACGATCGATGCCTCGATCGGACCGCCCGCGCTTCCATCGCCGGCAGGACAAGCTCGCGCACCCTCGCCAGCACCGCATCGTCCGACCACGCGGCCTGGCCGACGAAATGCAGCAACGACTGATGCTCCGCCGAAACGCGCGAGGGCTCGACCAGCGCCGCCATCGGCTCCACGCTCTTGCGCTCCATCGGCATCAACAATCCCGTGCAATAACCATTCAACGCCCGCGCCCTGCGGACATTCCCCAGCGCCTGCGCCAGAGACTCGACATACGCATCAAAACGCAATTCACTCGATTGCGTCGCCGCGCTCATAAATCTCGCCGTTCGAAAGAGAAATCGAATCACCAGATTATCAAAACATCGCCCAGCGCGACCCCCCTCACCCCAGCCCTCTCCCGCGAGCGGGAGAGGGGGCCGTAAAGCGCCGTGAGTCCCTTCTCCCGTTTACGGGAGAAGGTGGCGCGCAGCGCCGGATGAGGGGAAGCCGTGATTCCCGTTGTTGATTGTTTGCTCTAATTGAGCTTCAGCTCCAGCGCCAGCGGGGAACGGAAGGTGGAGGAGGGCATCCAGGCGAGCTGGTCCTGCATGCGCTCGTAGCGGGGGAAGGCCTTGTGGAATTCCTCGAAGGCGATCTTCGTCGCCATGCGCGCGACCGTCGCGCCCAGGCAGGCGTGCACGCCGCCGCCGAAGCCCAGGTGGCCGCGCGGCTTGCGGGCAAGGTCGTAGCTGTCGCCGTTGGCGAACTGCCGGTCGTCGCGATTGCCCGCGCCATAGGCGAGGCAGACGAAATCTCCAGCCTTCATCACCTGACCATGCAACTCGACATCGCGTTGCATGCGGCGCTTGAAGCGCTGAGCGGAGGTGTTGAAGCGCAGGCTTTCTTCAATGGCGTCGGGCAGCAGAGCCGGGTTCTCGACGACAGCGCGGCGCGCGTCGCCCATGCTGGCGAGGTTATAGGCGAGCATCATCATGAAGCCGCCGAGCAACTCGACGCCGGCCATGATGAGGGTCGTCGTGGTCAGCAGCACCTCGCGTTCGGAGAGGCGGTCGCCGTCGATCTCGGCGGAGGCGAAGTTGGAGATCAGATCGTTGCGCGGCGCCTTGCGGCGCATGTCGATCACGGTCGCCGCGTAGTCCTGCATCCAGTTGAAGGCGGCAATATGGGTCGGACCCTTGGCGCGGGTGATGGGGTCGCTCTGCACCATGGTCACGGCCTTTTCGCGCACTGTGTCCTCGTCGACGATCGCCTCGTCGCCGGAGGGCAGGCCGAGCGCCGCCATCAGCACGCGCGTCGTGAATTTGGCCGAAAAATCCTTGAAGTCGATCCTCAATTCGCCGGCGATCTCCTTGGCGGCGGCGCGGGCGATCTCGCGCATCGGATCTCCTAAGCCCTCGAGGCCGCGCTTGGTGAAGGCGTATTGCACGAGGGCGCGTAAACGGTCGTGGCGCGGAGGATCGGTGGTGCCGAGCGTCGCTCCTGCCCGGTTCGGCAGTTCCGTCATCATGTTGCCGGAGGCCGAGGAATAGGTCTCCCAGTCCTGCAGGCCGTTGACGATGTCGATGTAGCGCGACAGCACCCACATCTCCGCCTCGCGGCTCCAGAAGCATGGCGCTTCCTCGCGAAGCCGCCGGTAGAGCGGGAAGGGATCGGCGTCGACGACGGGCGAGAAGGGATCGAATTGCAGCATGGCGCGCCTCCGCGTGAGTTTGATTTGTCGGGCACCCTACGCCTCCGAAAACTTGCGCGCCCGGTAGAAAGCCGACATAAATCTTGCACTTTTCGATTGGAGGGCAGAGCGGGATGGCGCGCCGGCCGCAGACCAAAATCCCGCGCTTCGCGCTTTATGGCGAGGCGCCGGCGGCCGAGCCGGAAGCGCTGCATATCGAGGACATCGCCTCGCGCAGCCGACGCTATGGCTGGGAAATCGAGCCGCATCTGCATCAGGGCCTGCACCAGATCCTCTGGCTGCGGGCGGGCGAGGCCGAGGCGCAGCTCGATGAGCGGCGCGAGCGCGTCGCAGGTCCGGCGGCGATTCTGCTGCCGCCGGGCGTCGCGCATGGTTTCAAGTTTAAGCCGGAGGCAGATGGGCTGGTGCTGACGCTGAGCGCGCCGTTCGCGCTGGAGCGCGGCGCGCATTCGGCGGGCGTGGCGATCGCGCGGCTGTTCGGTTCCGCGCGGGTCCTGCGCTTAGCCGCGGACGATCCTCGCGTGGCGCGCGTAAATGCTTTGTTTGATGAACTCAGCTTTCAGTGCGCGGCGCCTGAGGGCGCGCGCTCGCCAGCGGCGCTGTGGCTGGCGCGCGCGCTGATCTGGCGGCTTGCGGAGGCTTGCGCCCCGGAAGGCGTGAAGAGCGAGCCCTCCGCGGGACAGGCGCTTTACGCCCGTTTCCTCATGCTTGTGGAGCGCCATCACGCCGAGCACTGGGCTCTGGCCCGCTACGCCGAGGCGCTCGGCCTGTCGACCCAAAGGTTGAACCGCCTCGCTCAAGCGGAGGCCGGCCGCTCGGCGCTCGATGTCGTTCACGAGCGCCTGACGCGCGAGGCTTGTCGGCGGCTCTATTTCGTCGCGCTTCCCGCCGAAAAGCTGGCGTTGGAGCTCGGCTTCGAAGACCCCGCCTATTTCTCGCGCTTTTTCAAGCGCCGGATCGGCATGAGTCCGCGGGCGTGGCGCGAGGCGCAGCGGGCGACAGCCTGAGCCCTAGTTGGCTCGTCCTTGCAGCGGATGGTAAGGTTTAAGCGAACGCCGGGGTAAGTTATGCGACGCCGCGAATTCATGGCTGGGCTCACCGCGGCGGCGGCCTGCCCGCAATTTGCGCGCGCCGAGGAAAAGAAGCCCGTCATCGGGTTCCTGCATGTCGGCTCGGAATCCGAAAATGCCAAGCGTCTCGAGGCCTTTTGGAGCGGCCTCGCGGAAACAGGTTTCGTGCAAGGAAAGAACGTCGAGATCGAGTATCGGTGGGCGGAGGGTCGCCCAGAACTGCTGGATAGCCTCGCGGAAGATCTGGTTCGCCGCGATGTCGCTGTGATCGTTACGCCGGCTGTGACGGCGGCCGCGGTCGCCGCCAGAAAGGCGACCCGCGTCATCCCTATCGTCTTTGCGGTTGGCTCCGATCCCGTCGCTCTCGGCCTTGTCGATAGCCTCAACCGGCCCGGCGGCAACGCGACCGGGGTGACTTCGTTGAACGCATCGCTCGCCGGCAAGCGATGGCAGATCGCGCGCGAGCTGGCGCCGGGCGCCGCGCATTACTACACCTTGGTCAATCCGGTTTCGCCGGTCAGCGTTCCCTTCGTGGAGGGGTTGCAGGCGGTTGCGACTGGCGCAGGCGCGCATGTGGTGGTGCTTCGCGCGCACACGCTCCAGGAACTCGATGCGGCCTTCGCAAATCTGCCGGCTTCGCCGGGCGACATCTTCATTTCTTCGCCAGACGCGCTGTTCTACGCTTGGCGCGAGCGCATCGTCGCCTATGCCGCGCGCGGCGCCTTCGTGTCGGTGTTCGACGTGCCCGAGTACGTCGAATCCGGCGGGCTCGCGAGCTACGGCGACGACTTCATGGACGTCATCCGCCTGGCCGGCGTCTACACCGGTCGCGTTCTCAAAGGCGAAAAGCCGGCCGACCTGCCGGTGGTGCAGGCCCAGAAATTCGTGCTCGCCATCAATCTGAAGACCGCCAGCGCGCTCCGCCTCGAAGTTCCGCCGACGCTGCTTGCCGCGGCGGACGAAGTGATCGATTGAAGTTTTCTGGAGCCTATTGCACTTAAGCGCAATCGCCATTGCGAGCGAAGCGAAGCAATCCATGCCGAAGCGATGCGTGCCTTCTCGACAAAACACGGATCACGGATAGTTGGATTGCTTCGCTTCGCTCGCAATGACGACTCAATATCATCGCCGGACGCTCTAGAACGGCTTGACGGAATAGAGCCTGAGGTAGCTGACGTTCATCCTCAGCGGATTCGGGGTGGTCTGGATCGGCGCGCAGATGCGGGTTCGACGTCATCCATTTCGCGTCGACCACATAGTCCATCATCGGCCCGAGCGAGACGCCGCGATAGGCGGCGGCGAGCCACGTCGGCGCGGAATAGAGCTTTTGCTGATCGAGATAGAAGTCGATGTGGTCGGCCGTCCAGTCCATGCCGTACGTATGGAACTTCCCGTCGATCAAACCGGGAGCCTGGCCGACGTGGACGCCTTTGTTGTCGGCCGCGCGGCCCGGGTAGATGGTGGTCGAGAATATGTCGGAACGGCCAAGAAATTCGACGAGATCGATCTCCGCGCGAGGCCTGTCCGGATTCTTTCCCGGCATCGAATAAAACCACAAGGCCGGGAACATGCCGGGGCCCGCATTGGGGAAAGCGACGCGGAACTCGAAATAGCCTTAGGTGAAGCCCGGAAACGCGGCCGGGTTGATGGCGAGATGGCCGCCGACGAAGGAGGGCGCGAGGCCTGCGTTGCCCTGCGCCTTCATCTCTGCCTCGATCGCGGGAACGAGGCGGCTCGGCGTCGGAAAGGCCGAGATCGTCAGATAGCCGTCGGCCTGCGAGAACGGGGTGACGCCCTGCATAGAAGAATCGTTCGGATTGAGGTCCCACGTGCCGCCAGCCATGTTGCAGACGTGCGTATCGACCTCGGCCGCCGAACACGGCTTCGCGGCGAAGTCGACATAGCCCTGCTGCGGCGACTGCCAGGTCTCGTCGTTCGGCATCCACGTTCCCGAGGCCGGATCGGACGCCTTGCGAAGTGATAGCGGCGTGACGCCGAAATCCTGGCTCCAGACCAGCTTGGCGCCATTGCCGGTGAGCGAAGCCGGTGTGGGTTCCGCGGCGAGCGCCGGCGCCGCCAGGAAGAGGAGGGTCAGGAGAGCAAGCTGCGCGTACGTCACCGAGCGCGCCCCGCGACCGTTCGCGCCACCGCCTCAAGTTCGCCTCTCAGCCACTTGTGCGCGGGATCGCCGTGGTCGCCGCGGCTCCAGATCATGTACATCGGCAGCGTAGGGCAGGGGATCGGCGGCGCCGCGTCGGCGAGGCCCTGAAAGGCGCCGAAGCGCTGCAGGCTCGGCGCTGTCGCCAGCAGGTCCGAGCCGCGCAGAAAGGCCGGCACGCCCGCGAAGCCCGGCGCCATCACCACGAAGCGCCGGAACACGCCTTCGGCCTCGAGATGGGCGTCGAGGTCGAGCTTGCGGTTCGAACTCATACATGACAGTGGCGTGGTCGGCGGCGAGATAGTCGGCTTTGCTGCGCGGCGCGGCGCGGCGACCAGGATCATAAAAGACCCGGTAGCGGTCTTCGAAAAGCTTCTTCTGCACGATGTCGGCGCCCGGAGGCGGACGCGGGCTGACGATGAGCCGGCAGACCTCGCTGCGCAGCATGTCCGCCGTCGGCACGTTGGAGGGGATGATGCGCAAGGAAACGCCCGGCGCCTTGGCGCGTAGCCGCTCGACGAGCCCGGGCAGCAGCGAGTTCGCGCTGCACGTCATTGGCGGCGATGGTGAAAGTGGTCCGCCATTGGCCGGGATCGAATTCGCCGGACGCGGCGAACCGCTGCAGTTCCCGCATCAGCTCGCGCGCCCGCGGCGCCAGCGCCGTCGCGCGCGCCGTGGCGCGAATGCCGCGGCCCGACTTGACGAACAGCGGATCGCCGACGATGCGCCTTAGCTTGTCGAGCAGGTGGCTGACCGCGGACTGCGTGACGCCGAGCGTGTGGGCCGCCCCCGTGATCGAGCCCGCGTCGACGACGGCGACGAGCAGTTTCAGCAGGTGGCCGTCGATGTCCAATTCATCGAGATCGCTCATGGATCTCATGATCATTCATGCGTCGATTTTTTGCAATGCCGGCCGCATAAGGCGGCATCGAATGAATTTTCGAGGGGGAAACGATCTTGACTTCGTCACACGAGATTTTCGGGACGACGCTCTTCGACGGCGACCAGGCCATGAAGGGCTACGCGCTCAACAAGATGTGCTTCTCGTTCAACAGCGCCGACAATCGCGCCGCCTTCAAGGCGAACGAAGAGGCCTACATGGAGCGCTTTTCGCTCAACGAAACGCAGGCCAAGGCGATCCGCGAGCGCGACGTGCTCGGCCTGATCGCCGCGGGCGGCAACGTCTACTACCTCGCCAAATTCGCCGGCATCCTGGGCCTCGACGTGCAGGACCTCGGCGCGGCGCAGACCGGCATGAGCAAGGCGGAGTTCAAGGCGCGCCTCGTTGCGCAGAACCAGCAGCCCGAAACGCTGAACTAAAGGGGGGAAACATGGCAAAAATCATCGGCGGACTCGCCGACTTCGCACATTCCAGCCATCGGCGGCGCGATCGCCAAGGGGCTGCAGCAGGATCCCTACTGGAAGCCGTTCTTCGACGGTTTCGGCCCGGCGCGCGCCTGGCTGAAGCGCGAAAAACCCGACGTCGCGATCATCTTCTACAACGACCACGGCCTGAACTTCTTCCTCGACAAGATGCCGACCTTCGCCGATCGGCGCGGCCGACGAATACCGCAATGACGACGAAGGCTGGGGCATTCCGACGCTGCCGCCGTTCAAGGGCGATGCGGAGCTCTCCTGGGCGATCATCAATCATCTGATCGAGCGGGAATTCGACGTCGTCACCTGTCAGGAAATGCTGGTCGACCACGCCTTCACGATTCCGCAAAAACTGTTCTGGCCCGAGGGCGACGGTCCCGTCGCCATTCCCGTCTGCATCAATACCGTGCAGTTCCCGCTGCCGAGCGCGAAGCGCTGCGTGGCGTTCGGCAAGGCGATCGGGGAGGCCGTGCAGGCCTGGGACGGCGACAAGAAGGTCGTGATGATCGGCTCGGGCGGCTTGAGCCACCAGCTCGACGGACAGCGCGCCGGCTTCATCAACAAGCCATTCGACCTGAAATTCATGCAGAGCATGGTCGACGAGCCGGCATGGGCCGCGCAATACAGCATCAACGAACTCGTCGAGAAGACCGGCACGCAGGGCATCGAACTGCTCAACTGGCTCGCGGCGCGCGCGGCGATCCCCGGCGAAGTCGTCAAGGTGCACGGCAATTATCACATTCCGATCAGCAACACGGCGGCCGCCACCCTGGTTCTGGCCGCGGCGTGACGAAAACGGTCCGTCTCATCGATTTGCGCGCGAGCGCCCGGGCTCCTCGGACACCCGGGCGCCCGCGCGCAACTTTGATTTGCCGGTCAGGCCCCTTCGGGTCTAATCCATACTCGGAAATGTCGGCGGCGTCGGGGAGGGAGCCGCAAAGTCGCAAACCGTCATCGTTCCGCAAGTCGCGGGAACCCTCGACGGGGCCGCCCGTCGTATAGCAGCCGGCAGCCGTGCTCCCTTTGTCGCCACAGAAGCGAATTCGATACGAAACGGGGAAAAAGATGATCATCGACATCCACGGCCACTACACGACCGCGCCGAAGGCGCTGGAGGAGTGGCGCAACCGGCAGATCGCCGGCATCAAGGACCCGTCGCAGAAGCCTACGGCCGTCGGAGCTGAAAATCAGCGACGACGAACTGCGCGAGATCGATCGAGGCCAATCAGCTCAAGTTCATGCGCGAGCGCGGCACGCGATCTGACGATCTTCTCTCCGCGCGCCAGCTTCATGGCCCATCACATCGGCGACTTCGAGGTCTCCTCGACCTGGGCGGCGATCTGCAACGAACTTTGCTTCCGCGTCGCGAAGCTGTTTCCCGGACAGTTTCATCGGCGCGGCCATGCTGCCGCAGTCCCCGGGCGTCGATCCGAAGACCTGCATTCCCGAGCTCGAAAAATGCGTGAGGGACTACGGCTTCGTCGCGATCAACCTGAACCCCGACCCCTCAGGCGGCCACTGGACGAGCCCGCCGCTGACCGACCGGCACTGGTATCCGATCTACGAGAAGATGGTCGAATACGACATTCCCGCGATGGTGCATGTCTCGACGAGCTGCAACGCCTGCTTCCACACCACCGGCGCGCATTACATCAACGCCGACACGACGGCGGTCATGCAGTCTGATCCAGGGCGACCTGTTCAAGGATTTCCCGACGCTGCGCTTCATCATTCCGCACGGCGGCGGCGCCGCGCCCTATCATTGGGGCCGCTATCGCGGGCTCGCGCAGGAACTGAAGAAGCCGCTGCTGAAGGATCACCTGCTCAAGAACGTGTTCTTCGACACCTGCGTCTATCACCAGCCGGGCATCGACCTGCTGACCAAGGTGATCCCGGTCGAGAACATCCTGTTCGCCAGCGAGATGATCGGCGCGGTGCGCGGCATCGATCCCGAGACCGGCACAACTACGACGACACCAAGCGCTACATCGAGGCTCGACGCTCAACCTGCACGCCGAGGAGAAGCGGCAGGTCTACGAACTCAACGCCCGCCGCGTCTATCCGCGGCTCGACGCGGCGCTGAAGCGCCAGGGCCGATACAAGGAGATCTGCTTATGACCGAACTCGGAATCGTCAACCGCAACATCGAGCGCGCCGACCGGCGAGGCGGCCGACGCGCTTTCCAGATACGGCGTCGCCACCGTCCACGAGGCGATGGGCCGCGTCGGCCTGATGAAGCCCTATATGCGGCCGATCTATCCCGGCGCCTCGGTCTCCGGCACGGCCGTCACCGTGCTTCTGCATCCCGGCGACAACTGGATGATGCATGTCGTCGCCGAACAGATACAGCCCGGCGACATCGTCGTCGCGGCGATCACCGCCGAATGCACGGACGGCTATTTCGGCGATCTGCTCGCGACTTCGTTCATGGCGCGCGGCGCGCGCGCGCTCATCATCGACGCCGGCGTGCGCGACGTGAAGACCCTGACCGAAATGGGCTTCCCGGTCTGGAGCAAATGCATCAGCGCCAAGGGCACGGTGAAGGCGACGCTCGGTTCGGTCAACATTCCCATTGTCTGCGCCGGCGCGGCGGTCAATCCCGGCGACGCGATCGTCGCCGATGACGACGGCGTGGTCGTCGTGCCCGCCGCCTGGGCCGGAAAGACGGTGGAGGCCGCCGCCGCGCGCGAAGCCAACGAAGGCGAAAAGCGCGAGAAGCTCGGCGCGGGCGTGCTCGGGCCTCGACATGTACAAGATGCGCGAGCCGCTCGCCAAAGCCGGGCTCAAATATGTCGACTGAGAGCAAAATGACTCAAGCCGTGAAGCCCGTCAGCGGGCCCTTTGAAAAGACCAAAGGCTGGCTCGACTGGTATCGACGGGCCCGTCGAAGCCGAGCTTCAAAGTGCCGGCGGGCGCGGTCGACGCGCATTGCCATGTGTTCGGCCCCGGCGCGGAATTTCCGTTCGCGCCCGAGCGCAAATATACGCCCTGCGACGCGAGCAAACAGCAATTGTTCGCGCTGCGCGACCAGCTCGGCTTCGCGCGCAACGTGATCGTGCAGGCGACCTGCCACGGCGCCGACAATCGCGCGATGGTCGACGCCTGCACAGGCGGCGGCGGCCGCGCGCGCGGCATCGCGACGGTCAAGCGCGACGTCAGCGACGACGCAGCTGAGGCGTTGCATGCCGCCGGCGTGCGCGGCGTGCGCTTCAACTTCGTCAAGCGTCTCGTCGACTTCACGCCGAGGGACGAGCTGATGGAGATTGCCGGCGCATCGCCAAGCTCGGCTGGCACGTCGTGATCTATTTCGAGGCGGTCGACCTGCCGGAGCTCTGGGATTTCTTCACCGCGTCTGCCGACGACGGTCGTCGTCGATCACATGGGGCGGCCCGGACGTGAAGAAGCCGATCGACGGGCCGGAGTTCTCGCTGTTCCTCAAGTTCATGCGCGAGCACGCGAATGTCTGGAGCAAGGTGTCGTGCCCCGAGCGGCTTTCGGTCTCCGGGCCGCCGGCGCTCGAACGGCGAACAGAACGCCTATCGCGACGTCGTTCCGTTCGCGCGCCGCGTCGTCGAGGAATTTCCCGGATCGCGTGCTCTGGGGCACGGACTGGCCGCATCCCAATCTGAAGGATCACATGCCGGACGACGGCCTGCTGGTCGATTTGATTCCGCATATCGCGACGACGGCAGAGCTTCAGCGCAAGCTGCTGGTCGACAATCCGATGCGCCTGTATTGGCCCGACGAAGGGAGGAACTGATGGCTCTCGACAAGGAATTCAAGGAAATTCCCGGCACGATCGTGTTCGACGCCGAGCAGTCGCGCAAGGGCTATTGGCTCAACCAGTTCTGCATGTCGCTGATGAAGGCGGAGAACCGCGCGCGCTTCAAGGCGAACGAGCGCGCCTATCTCGACGAATGGAAGATGACGCGAGGAGCAGAAGCAGGCGGTGCATGGCGCGCGATCTCAATCGCATGATGGCGCTTGGCGGCAACATCTATTTCCTGTCGAAGATCGGCGCGACCGACGGCAAGAGCTTTCAGCAGATGGCGGGCTCGATGACCGGCATGACCGAGGAAGAATACCGCAAGATGATGGTTGGCGGCGGCCGCTCGATCGAGGGAAATCGCGCGATCGGCGAGCACGGCGACGCCCAGCGTCCCGCCGGCTTCAAACAAGACAAGTGAAATGGCCCGCATCACCTCATCCGTCTACACCTCGCACATCCCCGCCGTCGGCGCGGCTTTCGACCTCGGCAAGACCACAGGAGCCCTATTGGCAAGCCGTTGTTCTCAGGCTACGACTTCACCAAGCACTGGATGAAGTCGCATATGCCGGACGTGATCTTTCTCGTCTACAACGATCACGCCACCGCCTTCAGCCTGCAGCATGATCCCGACCTTCGCGATCATGACCGGGCCGCGAATATCTACCCGCCGACGAAGGTTACGGCCGCCGCCCGGTGCCGCCAGTCATCGGCGACCCGGAACTCGCCTCCCATATCGCCTCGGAAGTGATCCAGAAGGATTTCGATCTCGACGATGGTCAATGAGATCGACGTGGATCATGGCCTGACCGTGCCGCTGAGCTGCGTGTTCGGCAAGGTCGACGCGTGGCCGTGCAGGATCATCCCGTTCGCCGTCAATGTCGTGCAGCATCCCGTGCCCTCGGGCACAGCGCTGCTTCGAGCTCGGCAAGGCCATCCGCGCGGCGATCGAGAGCTATCCGGAAGATCTGAACGTTCAGATCTGGGGCACCGGCGGCATGAGCCATCAATTGCAAGGCCCTCGCGCGGGGCTGATCAACCGGGAATGGGACAATCATTTCCTCGACGAGCTGATCGACGAGCCGGAGAAACTCGCGAAAATGCCGAACATCGACTATGTGCGCGAGGCCGGCAGCGAGGGCATCGAACTCGTGATGTGGCTGATCGCCCGCGGCGCGATGGCGGACACGCGCGGCGGCCCGAAGCCGAAGGTCGCGCACCGGTTCTATCACGTGCCGGCGTCGAACACCGCAGTTGGACATCTCATTCTCGAGAATGCGGCCTGACTGTGCCCCACTGTCATCCCCGCGAAAGCGGGGATCCAGCGTGTGATGCTTGGCGTGCAGACGTAGGCTGAAATTTCTTAAATCGCTGCGCTCTACGACACTGGATCCCCGCTTTCGCGGGGATGACACCTTCATATCCTCCCACCTATGGGTCGCTGACCGCGGCTACATCAGAACTCTTCACAAAAGGGCTTCCCATGACCAAAACGCTTAAAGTCGCCCTCGCCGGCGCCGGCGCCTTCGGCCTCAAACATCTCGACGCGATCAAGCTGATCGACGGCATCGAAGTGATATCGCTGGTCGGGCGCGAACTCGACAAGACGAAGGAGGCCGCGGCCAAATACGGCGTCGGCCATGCGACGACAGAACTCTCCGAAACCCTGAAGCAGCCCGGCCTCGACGCCGTGATCCTGGCGACGCCGACGCAGATGCACGCCGCGCAGTCGATCGAGTGCCTGCAGGGCCGGCAAGCATGTCCAGGTCGAGATCCCGCTCGCCGACAGTTTTGCGGACGCGGAAGCGGTGGCCGAGGCGCAGAAGAAGACCGGGCTCGTCGCGATGGTCGGCCACACGCGCCGTTTCAACCCAAGCCATCAATATGTGCGCAAGCGCATCGTGGCCGGCGAGTTCAATATACTGCAGATGGACGTGCAGACCTATTTCTTCCGCCGCACCAACATGAACGCGCTGGGTCAGGCGCGCTCCTGGACCGACCATCTGCTCTGGCATCATGCCGCGCACACCGTCGATCTGTTCGCGTATCAGACCCGCTCGAAGATCATCAAGGCCAACGCCGTGCAGGGTCCGATCCACCCGACGCTCGGCATTGCGATGGACATGAGCATCCAGTTGAAGGCGGAGAACGGGGCGATCTGCACGCTCTCGCTGTCATTCAACAACGAGGGCCCGCTCGGCACGTTCTTTCGCTATATCGGCGACACGGCGACCTATATCGCGCGCTACGATGATCTCTATACCGGCAAGGACGAGAAGATCGACGTTTCCAAGGTCGACGTCAGCATGAACGGCATCGAGTTGCAGGACCGCGAATTTTTCGCCGCGATCCGCGAGGGACGCGAGCCCAATGCCAGCGTCGAGCAGGTTCTGCCCTGCTATCAGACCCTGCATACGTTGGAGCAACAGCTTAGTTAAGTGAACGCGCGTCACTGTAGCCGCGGTCGCCGAGCGCGGCCGCCGAGTCAACGAGACTCGGCTACACATGCTCAGACGTGAATGCTGCGCTTGGCGACGCCCATCGCCGCTTCCTTGACCGCTTCCGACATGGTCGGATGGGCGTGGCAGGTGCGGGCGAGGTCTTCGGCCGAGCCGCCGAATTCCATCAGCACGGCGGCCTCGTGGATCATCTCGCCGGCGCCGAAGCCGACGATATGGACGCCGAGCACGCGGTCGGTCTTCGCGTCCGCGAGCACCTTCACGAAGCCGTCGGTGTGGCGCATGGCGCGCGCGCGGCCGTTGGCGAGGAACGGGAATTTGCCGACGTTGTAGGCGATGCCCGCGGCTTTCAGATCCTCCTCGGACTTGCCGACGACGGCGACTTCGGGGCTCGTGTAGACGACGCCGGGAATGACGTCGTAGTTCACGTGGCCCGCCTGGCCGGCGAGGATTTCGGCGAGCGCGACGCCCTCGTCCTCGGCCTTGTGGGCGAGCATCGGTCCGCGCACGACGTCGCCGATCGCGTAAATGCCCTTCACGTTGGTCGCGAAATGAGCGTCGATGACGACCTGCCCGCGCTCCGTCGCGACGCCGCCGCCTCGAGCCCGAGGCCTTCGGTGTAGGGCCGGCGGCCGATGGCGACGAGCACGACATCGGCCTCGAGCGTCTTCGCCTCGCCGCCCTCCGCCGGCTCGACGTCGCCTTCGCGCCGGCGCCGGCCTTGTCGACCGCGGTGACCTTGTCGCCAGATGGAACTTGAAGCCCTGCTTCTCCAGCATGCGCTGGAACTGCTTGGCGACTTCGCCGTCCATGCCGGGCAGGATGCGGTCGAGGAATTCGACGACGGTCACTTCCGCGCCGAGCCGGCGCCAGACCGAGCCGAGCTCGAGCCCGATGACGCCGGCGCCGACGACGATCAGCTTCTTCGGAGGCTGGGTCGAGCGCAGCGCGCCGGTCGAGGAGACGACCTTCTTCTCGTCGATCTCGACGCCGGGCAGGCGCGCGACGTCGGAGCCGGTGGCGATGACGATGGCCTTGGTCTCGACGCGTCGTCTCGCCGGCCGCGCTCTTGACCACGACCTTGCCGGGCGCGGCGATGAGCGCCTCGCCCTGCAGCCAGTCGATCTTGTTCTTCTTGAACAGGAACGCGACGCCGTTGACGTTGGCGGCGACCGTGTCGTCCTTGTGCTTCATCATGGCGGCCATGTCGAGCTTGCGGCGCGCGCGACCTTCACGCCGAGCGGCGGCCATGCCGTGGCCGGCCTCCTCGAACATCTCGGAGGCGTAGAGCAGCGCCTTGGACGGGATGCAGCCGATGTTGAGGCAGGTGCCGCCGAGCGTCTTGCGCTTCTCGACGACGGCGACTTTCATGCCGAGCTGCGCCGCGCGGATCGCGCAGACATAGCCGCCGGGCCCGGCGCCGATGACGATGAGATCGTAGGACACGTTGATGAACCCGCATTCGATAAGGAGGAAACAGATTGGCGATCGATCGCCTGAGGCTGGACAACTCTCGCCGCTTCGGACGGCGCCTTGTTGATGAGTTTGCGATCGAAAGTGAGAAAGCTCTCCAGCCTGTTGCCGGGCGAGGCGAAGCGCGTCGGCAAAGTCGAGTGCCGACTCGCCCAGTCGACGCGGCCCTCGCCACGATCTCGGAGGCGAGCACGACCGTCGGCAGATCGCAAGACTCTCCAGCTTCCCGAGCACCTCGGCGCGAGGAATTTCGTACACGTCGCGCAACACCCACTCTGCTTCGAGCAAGACGGTAAGAGTCAAGACAGGCCGAGCGGACGGCCATCCTGGCGCGCGCAGCCTGCCCGGAATCGTCGTCAATCAGGCATCGCAGCAGCACATTGTATCAATCGCTTGCATAGCGCTTCTTCGCAGCCTTTTCAGCGCGGCCGCGATATCCTCGTCCGTCATCGGTTTTGCGTACCGCGAGAGCGATCCGAAGACGTCTTCGAAGCGCGCCGTCTTGGAAGGTTTCGCAGCGCGCAGCACAACGCCGTCGACAATCTGTTCAACGACCAGCTCCTGCCTGCATTCCAGTTCTCGCGTCTCGACCGCCTTGGGCAGACGATCTGCCCTTTGGTCGAAGTCGGGTTGTTGCTGGTGCGGCGTTCATCTTCATGGCCTCGGGTAAGACGCGGTAAGATAATCGCGCCGAACCGCGCAAACAAGGCGGGACGTTTCAGAGATCCAGCACGAGCCGCGCCGGATCCTCGAGCGCCTCCTTGACGCGCACGAGGAAACGTCACCGCTTCCTTGCCGTCGACGACGCGGTGGTCGTAGCTCAGCGCGAGATACATCATCGGGCGGATCTCGACCTTGCCGTTGACGGCGATCGGGCGGTCCTGGATCTTGTGCATGCCGAGGATGCCCGACTGCGGCGCATTGAGGATCGGCGTCGACATCAGCGAGCCGTAGATGCCGCCATTGGTGATGGTGAAAGTGCCGCCCTGCATCTCCTCGATCTTCAACTGGCCGTCGCGGGCGCGCTTGGCCGAAGTCGGCGATCTTCTTCTCGATTCCCGCGATCGAAAGCTGATCGGCGTCGCGCACCACCGGCACGACGAGGCCCTTGTCGGTGCCGACGGCGATGCCGAGATGATAGTAGTTCTTGATAGACGAGGTCGGCGCCGTCGATCTCGGCGTTGACGGCAGGGATATCCTTCAGGGCCTGCACGCAGGCCTTCACGAAGAAGCCCATGAAGCCGAGCTTGCCGTCGTGCTTCTTCTCGAACGCGTCCTTGTAGCGCGGAGCGCATCGACATCACCTCGGACATGTCGACCTCATTGAAGGTGGTCAGCATGGCGGCGGTGTTCTGCGCGTCCTTGAGCCGACGCGCGATGGTCTGACGCAGCTTGGTCAGGCGCACGCGTTCCTCGCGCGCGGAGTCGTCGGGCGCGGACGGCGCGCGCAGCACAGACACGGGCGCCGGCGCGGGGGCCGGAGCCGGCGCAGGCGGACGGCGCGGCAGGCTTCGCAGCGACGGCCTCGAGCACGTCGCCCTTCAGCACCTGGCCGCGCTTGCCCGATCCGGCGACGCCGGAGACGTCGATGCCGCTGTCGGCGGCGATCTTGGCGGCCGGAGGGGCAGGCGGCATTGCGGCGGCCGCGGCGGGGCGCTGACTTCTGCGGCCTCGCGGGCGCCGGCGGGGGCGGGGCCTCCGCCTGAGCGGCCGCGCCCGAAGAGGCCAGCGAGCCGAGCAGCGCGCCGATCGTGACCGTCTCGCCGCTGTCGACGAGCGATTTCCGACAGCACGCCGGCGGAGGGCGCATTGACCTCGAGCGTCACTTTTTCGGTTTCGAGTTCCACCAGCGGCTCGTCCGCCTTCACGGCGTCGCCCTTCTGCTTGAACCATTTGCCGACAGTCGCTTCGGAGATGGACTTCGCCGAGTGTCGGAACCCTGATTTCCGTGGCCATGATCTCACATCGCGCCGCTTAGGAAACGGCGCCCTTCTGTTACCTCAGGGAGTACACCGAGGACACCGGCGCGAGCGGCTCCAGCGGAGCGACCCGAATCGACGGCATCGGATAATTCTCGTAATCGAAAGCCTGCACCCGCCTGAGGACGGGATCGTCCGCCTGGGCCTTCTCCAGCCAGGCGAGCGACGGCGCATTGGCGACCATCATGCCGTAGCCGCCTTGAGGGTCGGCGACCGGACCCATCGACGATGACGAGGCCCGCATTGACATGCGGCAGCCAGTAGTCGGCATGGGCGCGCATCAGGCTCGCCTCTTCCGCCGTCATGTCCTGCGTAAAGGACGCGCGCGGCGGCACGAGCTTCGCGAAGAAATACGCCATGGCCCTCAATCAGCAATACGTACTGGTTCAGGCTAACAGTACA
>CAVQBX010000059.1:0-25880 GCA_963710855.1 uncultured Pseudomonadota bacterium
GAAGAACGTAGGGGAAGGCGCCGGCTATCTGCCATAGAAGTATTCTCCTGAAAAATTTAGTTTCGAATATACCTGAAAATCAGAAAACTTGTCAAGGGAATTTCTTCGAGAGAATTCCCCAAAAATCCCGCTGGGGCGCTCGGAGGGTAAATCCTGATCTTCGCCGGTCAGCGACGTCCCGGTCAGGACCGACGCTGGAGCCGGGCTCGAAGCTGGGAACAGAAGATTTGCGCGAACGCTACAACGTCAGTGTCTCCACGATGCGCGAGGCGCTGAGCGGCTGCACGGCGAGTCGCTCCGTCACCTCGCAGGGACAGCGCGGTTGGGCGTGCTCGAAAAGCTATTCCAGACAAAAGCGAAGAAATGATCGAGCCCGCGCTTCGATTGCATGCGCTTCGATGGCAGGCGCCTCTTCTTTTACGACCTCATAGCCCGCGAGCTACATCACGCGCAGGAGCTCCTTGTGGCCCTTCTTGGCCATCTCCAGCGGCGGGCTGACCTTCGGGTCCTGCTCGGCCTCGACCACGAACCAGCCCTCATAGCCATGGGACGCCAGCCGCTTGACGATCGCGGCGAAGTCGAGCGAGCCGTCGCCGGGCACGGTGAAGGCGCCCTTGCACCACGGCGTCGAGGAAGCTCTCGCGCTGCGGTCGAGCTTGTCGATGACGCCCATGCGCACGTCCTTGGTGTGGACGTGGCTGATGCGCTTGTGATGTTTGTCGATCACCCGCATCACGTCGCCGCCCGCGAACGCCATGTGGCCGGCGTCAAAGAGCAGCGGCAGCGCCTCGCCGGAGTTCGCCATCAGGAGGTCGACCTCCGGTTCGGTCTCGATCGCCGCCGCCATATGGTGATGATAGGAGATCGGCATGCCCTTGATCGGCGCACCATTCCGCAAAGGCGGTCATCTTGCGGCCGTAGGCCTTGATCTCGTCCTCCGAGAGCTTCGGCTTGGTCGCGAGCGGCGCCGAGCGGACGCCCTGGATCGAGCGCGCGGTCTCGCCGTAGACGATGCACGGCGCCTTGGCGGCGATGAAGAAATCCATCTGCGCGCGGATGCGGTCCTTCTCGCGCTCGATGTCGCCATCGAGCAACAGGCCCGAGAACCAGCCGCCGCATACGCTGAATTCCGTAGCGCGCGAGGATCGGCCCGAGCTCCTTCATGTCCATCGGGAAGCGGCGGCCGGTCTCCATGCCGGTGAAGCCGGCGACGCTCGCCTGGCGGAGGCATTCCTCGAGGCTCACGTCGTCGCGAGAGTTCGGCGAGATCGTCGTTCCACCAGGCGATGGGCGCGATTCCGAGTTTGGCTTCCATAGGTTCACACTCCGACGCGCTGCTTGGCGCGAATCTGTTCCTGTTGCTTGCGCGCGGCTTGAACCGACTTCGCGCGACGAGACTTCCGGCACGCCGACGTCCCAATCGGCGTCGCCGGGAACCCAGGCGTAAGCGTCCGAGGCGATCGTCAGCACCGTGGTCCGATCGGTGGTCTTGGCCCATTCGAGCGCCGCTTGCAGATCGGCGATGCTCTCGCAATGCCGCGCCGCCGCGCCCATCGATTCCGCGTGCTTGGCGAAATCGACATGCAGCGGATGGGCTCGGTCCTTGATGCGGCAGTCGTCAAGCTGATTGTTGAAGCCCGGGGACGCCCTTGGCCTGCTGCAAGCGGTTGATGACGGCGAAACCGCCATTGTCGCAGACAATGACGATCATCTTGTGGCCGGTGAGCACCGTCGAATAGATGTCGGAGTTCATCATCATGTAGGTGCCGTCGCCGACCATGACGATCGGCGTGCCGCCGAAGACCGCCCGGCCCGCATTCGCCATCGCGTGGCCCCAGCCGGCCGCGATCTCATAGCCCATGCAGGAGAAGCCGAATTCGAGATCGAAGGTGTTGGGCGCCTTGACGCGCCAGCCCTTCGCCACTTCGCCCGGCAGGCCGCCGGCGGCCGAGATCAGCGTGTCGTTCTCGCCCGCCGCCGCGTTCACCGTCGCCACGACCTGCGCATAGGTCGGAACCGGCGCGTTGGTCGGCGCCTGATGCTTGTCGAGCAGCGCATCCCATTCCTTGAACAGAGCTTTGCGCGCGCTTCATGTGCGAGGGTTCGACGCGCCAATCGCCGAGCTCGGCGTCGAGCTCCGTCACGGTCTCCAAGCGCATCGCCGACCACGGCGACGGCGCGATGTTTGACCGCGTCGAAGCGCGCGGCGTTGATCGAAATGAAGCGCGCTTCGGGGCTGAACGCAGTCCACGAGCCCGTCGTGAAATCCTGCAGCCGCGTGCCGATGGCGAGGATCACGTCGGCGTCCGTCGGCGAGCGCGTTGGCCGAAGTCGAACCGACGATGCCGATCGGGCCGGCATGCGCGTGATGATAATGCGTGAGGCCGCCCTTGCCGGCGTTCGTCTCGACAATCGGGAATGCCGCGTTTGACGGCGAATTCCGCGACCGCCTTCTCGGCCAGCGAATAGCGCACGCCGCCGCCGGCGATGAGGATCGGCTTCTTCGCGGTCTTGAGCAGCGCGACGGCCTCGGCGAGCTTGCGGCGGTCCGGACGCGGCGCGGGGAATGGCCCAGGTGCGCTCCTCGAAGAAGGCGAGCGGGTAGTCGAACGCGACCTCCTGGATGTCCTGCGGCAAAGCGAGAAACGCCGGGCCGCAATCGGCGGGGTCGAGCATCGCCGCGACCGCCTGCGGCAGCGAGGCGAGAATTTGCGCGGGATGGGTGATGCGATCCCAATAGCGCGTAACCGCCTTGAAAGCGTCGTTCACGGTGACGGTCGGATCGCCGAAATGCTCGACCTGCTGCAGCACCGGATCTGGCAAGCCGGTTGGTGAACGTGTCGCCGGAGATCAGCAGCACCGGCAGCCGGTTGGCGTGCGCCGTGCCGGCGGCCGTGACCATGTTGAGCGCGCCCGGCCCGATCGACGACGCCGCGATCATGAGTCTGGCGGCGCCGTTTGGCCTTGGCGAAGCCGATGGCGGCCAGCGCCATGGATTGCTCGTTCTGTCCGCGCCAGGTCGGCAGACGGTCCTGCACGCTCTCCAACGCCTCCGAAAGGCAGGTCACGTTGCCGTGCCCGAAGATGGCGAACACCCCTGCGAACAGGGGGACGCGCTCGCCATCGATCTCGGTGAACTGTTGCGTCAGCCAGCGCACGGCGGCCTGGGCCATGGTCAGTCGGACGGTCGGCTGCGTCATCGTTCTCCTCCCTTGGCGATCCCGGCGCATACGATATTGGTCGCATCGTATATTGACAAGTACGCATCAATGCAACAAAAATTGCGAATACGATCACGCGAGGCGCAGATATGGTCGGTATCGCAGTCCCAGGTTGCGGGCGCTCCACTCTACTGCGGAAATCATTCATGCGCAGCGCAACAAGTCCCCTCGTCGCCTACCTAATAAAGGGAGCCAGTTGATGCCCCATCTGCTGATCGCGGGGAAGGTGCACCCGGCCGGTCTCGCCGTGCTCGAGGGCGCGGGGGATTTCACCTACGACTATGTCGAAGAAGTCTCCGAGCCGAGCTATGCGCCGCTGATCGGCAAAGCCGACGCCTTGGTTATTCGCACCCAGCCTCTGTCGGCCGCCACTATCGCGGCGGCGCCACGTCTGAAGATCGTGTCGCGCCACGGCGTCGGCTACAATTCGGTGGACGTGTCGGCGCTCAATGCGCACAAGATTCCGCTCTGCATCGTCGGCGACACGAACTCGCTCTCGGTCGCCGAGCACGCAATGATGCTGCTCCTCGCCTGCGCCAAGCGCGCGATCCGGGCCGATCGCGCGGTGCGCGGAGGCGCGTGGAACTGGCGCAATCGGCTCGAGCCGACGGAAGTCACGGGCAAGCGCCTGCTGATCCTTGGGTTCGGCCGCTCGGGCCGGCATCTGGCGCGTATGGCGCAGGGTTTTGGGATGCAGGTTCGCGCCTTCGATCCGTTCGTGGCCGAACGCGGCTGGCCAGAAGGGGCGGTTTCCCCGGTCGCCAAGCTGAACGAAGGGCTCGGTTGGGCCGACTTCATTTCCGTCAATGTGCCGAAGGCGGGAAAGCCGCTGCTCGGCCCAGAAGAATTCGCTGAACTCAGGCCCGGCGCCGTGCTCGTCAACACCGCGCGCGGCGGCATAGTGGACGAGACGGCGCTCGCGGCTGCCCTCGCGGATGGCCGGGTCGGCGCGGCTGGCCTCGACGTGTTTGACGACGAGCCGCCGCCTGGCGATCATCCGTTATTCGCTTTTGACCAGGTCTTGTTGACGCCGCACGTCGCGGGCCTTACGCGCGAGGCCGGAGAGCGCATGGCGGTCGCCTCCGTGCAAAACGTAGTCGACTATTTCGCCGGGCGGCTCGAGCCCGACCTGATTGTGAACCGGAATTTTTGACATGAGCAAGCCAAGGCTACGCATCGGACTCATCGGAAGCGGCTTCATGGGCAAGGCGCACGCCTTCGGCTATGCGATGGCGGCACGCGTCTTCGACCTGCCCTTCGAGCCGGAACTGCGCACGCTGGTCGACGTCCGCGACGATCTCGCCGCCAGAGCCGCGGAGGCGCTCGGCTTCGGCCGCTCGACCACGGACTGGCGCGCGATGGTCGCTGATCCCGAGATCGACGTCGTCAACATCACGGCGCCCAATGCGCTACACAAGGATATGTCGCTCGCGGCGATCGCCGCCGGCAAGCATGTCTATTGCGAAAAGCCGCTGGCGCCGCTCGCCGTCGATGCGCGTGAAATGGCGGAAGCCGCTGAGGCGAAGGGCGTGAAGACTCAGGTCGGCTTCAACTATCTCTGCAATCCTCTGTTCGCGCTGGCGCGCGAAATGATTGCGGCCGGCGAGCTTGGGCGAAATCCGCGGCTATCGAGGCCTGCACGCCGAAGACTACATGGCCGACGCCGCCGGCCCCTTCACCTTCAGACACGATCCCGCCGGCGGCGGGGCGCTCGCCGACATCGGCAGCCATGCGCTCGCCACCGCCGAATTCCTGTTGAAAGACTCCGCCGGCCCGATTGTCAGCGTCATGGGCGATTGCGTGACGGCGATCGCCGAGCGCCCGGACGGCAAAGGCGGACGACGAAAAGTGGAAGTGGACGACATCGGCCGGGCTTTCCTGCGCTTCGCCAATGGCGCAACCGGCTCGGTCGAAGGCAACTGGATCGCCACCGGCCGCAAGATGCAGCATGATTTCGAGGTCTACGGTACGCGCGGCGCGCTGGCCTTCAGTCAGGAGCGCTTCAACGAGCTGCATTTCTTCTCGACCGGCGATGCGCGGGGACGCCAGGGGTTTCGCCGCATCGAAGCCGGGCCCGATCACGCGCCCTATGGCCTGTTCTGCGTCGCGCCTGGCCACCAGCTCGGCTTCAACGATCTGAAAGCCATCGAGGTCGCGGGTTTTCTCGAGGCCATCGCCGGACGCCGCGCGGAGCCGTTCAACTTCCGCGCCGGGCTGCGCATACAAACTCTGGTCGAGACGATTCAGCAGTCGAGCCGCGCCGGCGCATGGAGGACTGTCGCGTGAGCCAGGCGAGGTTAAGGACGCGTCTGACTGCCAGCCTTACTGTTTCGTGACTGTCGGAATGCGCGGGTTTACCGTGTTCTTCTGCAATCTCGCCGCCAGCGCCACCGTCAGCGCCTGAGCAAGACACATCGGCGCAGCGAGCGATCTTGAAAAGGTATATTCGTGTTCGGGGACCGCGAGCAGGACGCTCGCGGCTTTGGCGAGCGGCGACAGCGTGCTGTCGGAGATGGCGACGACGGGAACCTTGCGCTGCGAACATTCATCGACGATGTTGACGACCTCGGTCGCGTAGAAACGGAAGGACACGGCGAGCAACACGTCGCTCTTGCGTATGGCCTTCGCCATATGGGTCGCGAGGCCACCGCTCGGATCCAGAAGCACGCACCGCTTGCCGAGCATTGTCAGGATATAGCGCAGGAGCTCCACGACCGGAGACGAGCGCAACTGGCCTATCAGATAGACGACTTCGCCTTTCTCTAGTAGTGTCACAGCGCGCTTCAGATCGGCTTCAGAAATCTCGATCAGCAGGTTTTGAAGCGAGGCGATGTCCCTGACCACCAGATCTCTCAGGAAACCCCCTTCGCTGCGGTCTTTTCGTGAACCGAGCTCGGACTCCAACGCCTTTATCCGCGCCTCGAAGCCGGGCGCCGCCGTCGAGAGACGCTTCTGGAAGAGCGTTTGCAAGGTCTTGAAGCCGTCGTAGCCGAGCGCCTGAGCGAAGCGCACTACGTTGGACGCGTGCACGCCGCATCGCTCGCCAATCGCGCCGACCGAGAGCACCGCCACGTCATTCGGATTCTGCGTCAGATAGACCGCGATGCGCTGATACGACTTACTCATGCCGTCGTGTCGCTCGTGAATGACGCGAATGAGCTCCTCGTAGTCGGCGGGGGCGCTTGGCTTCAGCATCGTGCGGTCTCGGCGTCCATCCATTCGAGAAGACCAGCAAGAGCCAGTCCAGCCGCGAAAATGTCCGTTCCCCGGATGATCCGGAGTCGCGGCAGGCAGCCGTGCAATAAATATTGCGAAGTCGCCCGGTCGGCAAGTTGTGAGGACGTTGTCCCCCGCAATAGTCCCAATCGGCGCTGTGCGCCGCGCTCCGATCCTTGCGAGCCGGCGCCGCGGTAGTCGCTACGATCGACATTTGATTGCTGCGTATCGTTACATCGATGCGCAAATGCAATGCGCGCTGTTCATCGTGGCCAGCGACGACAGGCACGGCAGTGCATAGCCAGCCTGCGCGCGGAAGCGAACTTACCTAGGCCGGGCCCTCCGCGGATCCCTGCGAACTGACCGTTCCGGCCGTTGCGCAATGCCATCGCCGCGCGAGCAGCGAGAGCGGTTTCGTCACATCCAATAAGTCCGTCAATCGCTTTGGACCCCACGGAGCACGCAGAGCGAACGCGAGAATAAGCCATGCGCTTTTTCTGGACAATAAGTGGCGAACGCAAACAATATTCCGGCCGCTTTTGACGCTCATCAGAAAAATGTGGCGCGCGCGCTAAAGGAGGGTAGAATTCCACCTAAGCCGCCCGTCATCGCGGCACAGTCGGCGAGGTAGGAACGGATGCGGCCCGAAGACGCAAGCCGTGGTCGGAGCGCCAGTTGCGATGGGTGATCGCCTTGTCTACGAAAGCAAGAAGACAAAAGTCTTCCGGCGGCAGGACGACGCGTCTGGCGCTATCAAGGCGGTCAAGGTGCTCAACTACGAGTTCCCGACGCCAGCCGACATCGCACAATTTAACAATGAATTCGACATCATCAGCGGCCTGAAACTTCCGGGCATCCGCGCCGCGCTGCGCAAGGCCCGCGAAAACAATCGCCATGTCATCGAAATGGAATGGGTGGACGGCGAAAATCTGAAGACCACTTTTCGTCAGAAATCTTCAGACATCGTGGATGTGCTGCATATCGCCGTCGCGACGGCGCGCGCCCTGGCTGAGATCCACCACCACCACATCATCCACAAGGACATCAGCCCGTTCAATATCCTCGTCGACCTCCAGGAGCGCAGCGTCCGGTTGATCGATTTCGGCATCGCGACCGCGTTCGATCTCAAACAGCCCTATGTGAGCAACCCCGAACTGATTGAAGGCACGCTGGCCTATTGCTCGCCAGAGCAGACCGGCCGGATGAATTGTCCGCTCGACTTTCGCGCCGATCTCTATGCCCTGGGCGCCACGTTTTACGAGATCCTGGCCGGCGCGCCGCCATTCCGGGCCGCCGACGCGATGGGGCTGGTGCACGCGCACCTCGCGCAAGTTCCCGCTCCCTTGAGGCAACTGAACCCAAGAGTTCCAGAGTCGCTCTCGGCGATCATCGACAAGCTTCTGGCCAAGAATCCGGACGAACGCTATCAGTCCGCCGACGGACTTCGACACGATCTGGAGCTTTGCCTGCGCGACTTCCAGAAGTCGGGGGCCGGCGCTGCTCCGTTTCTCCTTGGCGAGAAAGATCGCTCGACGATCTTTCGCCTGCCCTATCGCATGTACGGTCGCGAGGCCGAGGTTGCGCGGCTGCTCACGGCCTTCGACCGCTGTGCGGAGGGCGCGCGAGTGCTGGTTCTGGTCGGCGGTTATTCCGGCGTCGGCAAGACCGCCCTCGTTCACGAAGTGCACAAGCCGATCACCGGGCGTCGCGGATATTTCAGCAGCGGCAAGTTCGACCAGTTCAAGCGCGCCACGCCCTACGTCGCCTTCGTAGAAGCCTTCAAGGACCTGGTCGGCGCTCTGCTGACGGAGCACGAGGAGCGCCTCAGCGCGCTGCGTGAACAATTGTGCGCGGCGCTCGGAGCGGAGGCCCGTGTCATAACCAACGTCCTGCCGAACCTGGAGCTCATAATCGGGCCGCAACCGCCGATCCCCGAAGTCGGCGGCGCCGAGGCGCTGAACCGGTTCAACTACGTATTCCGAAAATTCGTCCGCGCGCTCTGTTCCGAGGCGCATCCCGTCGTCATCTTCATCGACGACCTCCAGTGGGCGGATTCCGCCTCGCTCAACTTGCTGCAAGTGCTGATGGGCGACCCGGAGTGCAGCCATTTCATGCTGATCTGCGCCTATCGCGAAAACGAGGTGAGCGCGGCCCATCCTTTTATGCAGACCGTCGATGCGATCCGCGATTCCGGGCTGACGCCCGAGATCATCAGGATCGGCAATCTCGCGCAGGACGATCTGGTTTCGATGCTGTCGGACGCGTTGAGCGCGCCGCGCCCCGCTGTGGCGCCGCTCGCAGCGCTGGTGCACGACAAGACCCAGGGCAACGCCTTCTTCACGACGGAGTTCCTCAAATCTTTAGCCGCCGAGCGCCTGCTCGCCTTCGACCCTGCCGCCGACCATTGGCAATGGGACGCCAGCCTCATCGCCCGCAAGAACATCGCGGAGAACGTGGTCGATCTGATGACCTACAAGGTGCGTCGGCTCGATCCCGCTGTTCAGGAAGCGTTGCGGCTCGCCTCCTGCATCGGCAATCGGTTCGACCTCGAAACGCTCGCCGTGGTGCACCGACGCGAATTGTCGCAGGAAGCCGCGCTGCTGAAGGTAGCCCTCGGCGCAGGGCTTCTTTGTCAGCTCGAGGGGCCCAACTACAAATTCAGCCACGACCGCGTCCAGCAGGCGCTCTATTCTCTGATCCCGGAGTTGGATCGCGCCGGCGTGCATCTGGAGATCGGCCGCCTGCTTCTGGCCAACATTTCGGAGGGGCAGCGGGAAGCACGCATCTTCGACATCGCGGACCAGCTGAACAGCGGCCGCGCCGGCATGACGGGCCGCGACGACCAGATCGAGCTGGCGAAACTCAACCTTCAGGCGGGCGGTCGCGCCAAGTTGAACTCCGCGTTTCCGACCGCGCTCGACTATTTCGAGACGGGCATCGCCCTTCTCGAGCTCGGCGCCGCGCCCTGGACTGAGGCGGCCTCTCTCATGCGCGAGCTCTTCACGGAAAGCGCAGAGTCCGCCTATCTCAGCGGCCAATTCGAACTCGCGGACCGTCGGGTGCGAACGCTGCTCGAAGAGCTCGGCGACATCCTCGACAAGGTCAAGCCGTACGAGGTTCGCATCCTCGCCTACAAAGCCGAGAACCGCTTTTACGACGCGATTGAAACCGGCCTCGAAGTTCTGGCGCAGCTCGGCGAGCGCTTCCCCGCCCGGCCCAATCTCATGCATGTCGTGGCCGATCTCGCAGCGACGGAGATTGCGCTCAGCCGCTATTCCGCAAAAGATCTGATGTCGCTGCCGGAGATGGCGGAGCCGCGCAAGATCGCGGCGATGCGGATGATCGCGCACATCACTTCTTCCGTCTACTGGGGTCGGCCGAACCTGCTGCCGCTGATCGTGTTCCGCATGATCCGCCTGTCGCTGCGTTATGGAAACAACCCCGTGTCATGTTTCGCCTATGGCTCTTACGGGGTCATCATGTGCGGCGTTCTCGGCGCCATGCACAAGGGCGCGATGTACGGCCGCCTTGCGCTCGATCTGCTCGACAAGCTCAACGCCAAGGAATGGAAGGCCCAAATCTATATTCCGCCCTACGGCCTGATCTTCCACTGGACCGAACATGTGCGCGGCAGTCTCCGGCCACTGCAGGATTCCTTCCAGATCGGGCTCGAAACCGGGCTCATCGAATTCGCCTGCGTGAACACCAACATCTACTGCATTCACTCCTTCCTGTGCGGCAGGCCGCTGACGCGCCTGGAAGAGGAGACACGGGCTTACAGCGAGCTCTATCGTCAGTTCAAACAGGAGACGAATTACAATTACAACGAAGTTTTCCGGCAGACGATGCTGAACTTCATGGGGCGCAGTCAAGACCCCGTGCGGCTCAGCGGAGACGCCTATGATGAAGAGCTGATGATCGAACAGAACCGCAAGCGTGGAGACAAGACCGGCGCCTTCTTCATACATTTCAACAAGCTGATGCTCTGCTGCTATTTCCGCCGCTTTGCCGAGGCTCGCCAGCACGGCGACGCGGCATGCGGGCTGCTGGACGCGGTCTTAGGCAAGTTCGAAATTCCGAACCTGCGGTTTTACGAGGCCCTGGCGGCGATCGCTTTGGCGGAGCAGGCGCCCTGGGCGCAGCGCCGACGCCTGCTCGTCAGCGCGCGCATGAAGATGATGCGGCTGAAGTACTGGGCGCGCTATTCCCCGGCCAATCACCGGCACAAATACGATCTGTGCGCGGCGGAATACGCCCGTGTCACCGGAAATGAGGACGCGGCCCGGCTGGCTTACGACCGCGCGATCGCCGGCGCGTCGCAAAATGAGTTCATCCACGAGGAGGCGCTCGCCTTCGAACTCGCAGGACGCTTCTACGCAAACACGGGTCGCCAGGTGCTTGCGGAGTTTCATCTCAGGGCCGCCTATAACGCGTACCGCGAGTGGGGCGCCGCTGCGAAACAACGGGACCTCCTCAGTCATTTTCCGAAATACATCACCCAAAGAGGCCAGAGCCTTTCCGCGCTCGGGCAAGGCGCGGGCGAACTCGACGGCGGCACCTCGATGCTGAACGGCGCGCTGCTCGACATCAGCACCGTCCTGAAGGCGTCCACCATCATTACGCGCGAAGTGACGCCCTCCAAGCTGCTCTCGGTCCTGATGAGACTCGTGATCGAGAACGCGGGCGCGCAGAGAGGCTTCATTCTGCTCGATGGGCCTGAAGGGTTGTCGATTCAGGCCAACGGCGAAGACGCCGGCGCAGCGATCGAAGTTCAGCAGAACCAGCCTGCGCTGACCCGCGAGGACCTTTGCGTGCCGCTGGCCCAGTTCGTCCAGCGGACGGGGGAGCCGCTCGTGATAGCCAACGCGTTTACGGACGAGCGTTGCCGCTCGCAGCCCTACGTATTGCGGGCGCGGCCGATCTCCATATTGTGCGTTCCCATACTGAACCGCGGACGCAGCGTGGGCGTGCTCTATCTGGAAAACAATCTGGCGCCCGGCGCCTTCACGCCGGAGCGGGTCGACATGCTTACGCTGCTGTCCGGCCAGATCGCGGTGTCCATCGACAATGCGATGTTCTACGAGAAGCTCGAACAGAAGGTCGCCGAGCGTACGCTGGAACTGGACCAGGAGAAACGCCGCAGCGACGATCTGCTTCAGAATATTCTCCCCGCGGAGACCGCGGAGGAGTTGAAACGCAACGGGCGCGCGGAGGCGCGCCATTACGATCGCGTCACGGTCCTGTTCACCGATTTCGTAGGCTTCACACAACTCTCCGCCATCCTTTCTCCTGCCGATCTCGTGCAGGAGCTGGACGAGTGCTTCAACGCCTTCGACGCCATCGTCGCCAGGCATGGAGTGGAAAGAATCAAGACCGTCGGCGACGCCTACATGGCCGTCGGAGGTCTGCCTGTGCCGAATTCCACCCATCCCGACGACGTCGTGCAGGCTGCACTCGAGATGCGGGACTTCATTGTTGAGCGCAGACGCAGCGGCAGCCTCAATCTCGGCATGCGCATCGGGGTGCACAGCGGCTCTGTGATCGCAGGCATCGTGGGCAGAAAAAAGTTTCAATACGACATCTGGGGGGACACCGTGAACACTGCAGCGCGAATGGAATCGTCCGGCGTTCCTGGGCAGGTCAACATCTCCAAGGCGACCCACGACCTGCTGGGAGATCGCTTCAAATTCACGCCGCGGGGCGAACTGGAAGTCAAGGGCAAGGGCAAGCTCGCCATGTTCTTCGTTGACCGCCTGGATCCGCCGGAAGAGACAGCGTGGAAGGTGATCCCGAGGCTCGAGCCGCTCCAGCATTGATTGAAAGCGGCAACAGAGATGACCGCAGACCAAACCGACTTTCCGCCGGAGCGCACCCGCGAGATCGTGGAGGCGTGCAAGCGAGAGGCGCGCATCCGATACAAGTCGAACGGCAACACTTTCTTCCGCGCTCGCATGCGGGTCAATTCCATCCAGGTCGGCAAGTCGAAGATCATCGACAGTCCGCTGACCATCTTTCTGGAGGCGATCTACGAGGAATACCGGCGGCTGCGCGAGGGATGGCGGCGCTTCGAGGCGCGGCTCTTCCCCCGGCGCCCCGAGCTTCCGGTTGGACGGCGGGACAGTCGCATTGTCGGACAGATCGTGTTTGCCTCCGAACGGGGCGACGGGCCGCCGATCCCCAACCTCCACCTCGAGGTCTGGGGCCGCACCTACTGGTTTGCGTGGCGGAAGATCGCGGAAGCGCGGACGGAAGAGGACGGGCGCTTCGCGGCGCCATTTCCGCTCCGCTCGGCGCGCAATTTATCGATCCGATCCCTGACCGTGGAGATTCAAAAGACCACGCGCGTCTATTTCAAGGATGACGCGCCGCATTTCCACTTCGACCTCATAAAGGCCATTCCGGTCGCGAAGAGCGATCTGATCGGCCTCGACTACAATCTGCGCGCCATCCCGCTCGACTATTGGCTCTATGATCCGCATGCCGTGACGCCACGTGCGGTCGTCGACGGCGCGGACGCGCCCGAAACCTATTCGCAGGGTCGCCAGGACGCCCTCATCGAACAGGTGCTTCCGCTCGAGCTCACCAAGATCAAACATCTCGAACAGATTGAGCTTGCCCCTGGGACACTGACGATCGAGCAGATTCAGGCCGACTATCCCGAGAACCTCACGGTATGCATCGAGAAGCGGCTGCCTGGATACACGCGCGGCGACGAATGGTTCGGCGAGCGCATGATGAACGGCATGAACCGCGGCTCATTCGTTCCGGACGCCGAGCGGGCGGACCATTATTGGATGCGCTATTTCGGCGCTTGCTGGTATGACATCAACGATCTCTATGCCGCGCCGGACGTCGCCATTCTGTTCAGGCTGAAGGCTGACGGTCTGCCGCTTCCGGTGGAGATTCATCTCACCGGACGATTGTCGCGAGCCGATCATGACCCCTTCCACACCCGCGTGTTCCGGCCGTCGGATGGCGAGCGCTGGCTGCAGGCCAAGCGCGTCGCGCGGGTCGCGGGAGCTTTCTGCACCGAAGTCGACGAGCATTTCGCCGGCACGCATCTCAACGTCGAGCAATACGCCATCGCCGCATACCGAAATCTGCGCCTCAATCCGGTCGCCGGGCTGGTCCTGCCGCACCTCAAGGAAGTCGCGCTCATCAATCACACGGCGAACACCGAGCTGATCCACGGCTATATCCCGACCGCGACGGCGCTCACGTTTGCCGGACTCCAGCAGCGTACCCGGGACATTCTCGGCCTGCAGGACTGGCGCGGCTGGCGGCCGATGCAGGCGATCAGCGCGGCGCATGCCTGCGCGAAAGCCGAGCAACTCTTCTGGGACGTGCTCGGGGACTATGTGGACGAACATTTCCAACGGCACGAAGAAGGCATCAAGTCCCACTGGGCGGAAATCAAGCGCTTCTCGGACGACCTCCTCGTACATAGCGTGCCGGTCTTCCTCACCGCCGCGCGAGATGCGCCGCCGCCGGACCCGCGCTACAAGGAACTCGCGGCCGAGCGTCTGCGCTATTATTGCCGGCAATACGGGTTCAATCCGGATCTGCCTCGCGAGACGATCGGGGGCGAACTCAAGACCGTTTCCCGCATCACCGCGGCGAGTTCGTTTGAGGCGGCCGCGCCGGGCGATTGGCAGAACCTCAAGGACGCCTGCCGATACGCGATCATGCAGGCCACGTTCATGCACACCTGGATCAACGAGCATCAGTACGACGATCTCGGCGAGGTGCGTTACAGTTGCGGCGGCCTGCGTTTTGGCGACAAGCCCTCCGGAATCATGGCGCCCGAGAGCGACGACGAGATCGCGCCCGACCTGACGCGCAGCACGCAGATGCTCTGGTTCACGAACTTTCTCTCGCGCACCGAATACGGCTTCATCACGCGCAACGAGGAACGCGACGTCAATCCGATCCTCATCCGTCTCTTGGAAGATCGGCGAGAAGCGTTCAAGACCCTCGGCGTCGACATCGACACCATCAAATCGCGAACAAACATTTGACACGCGGCGGGCGCCCCATGAATACTGACACTCTCAACAATTCAATGGCTTTGCGGATGATCGGCAGGGCCTATGACAAGGCGGTGCTCTGGATTTACGCGAAGACGTTCGGGCTGATGCTGGCGATCGCCGTCGCTCTATGGAAACGTCAGCGCATGAGCCACAATAACGGCATCGCAGCAACCGGCGTGCTGCGCATCGTCGACGATCCGCAATTCCCCGCGCACGAATTCTTCGCTCCCGGCAAAACCTATCCCTGCCGCATCCGCCATGCGTCCGCTACGTTTCTCGACGACGCGATGAACTGCATCCGCAGCTGTTCCATCAAATTCTCGCACCACCACCTCAAGAGCCCGTTCGACATCGAGATGAACAGCGGAGCCATCAACCTGTTCTGGTCCGCCGTCAGCTTCCTGAAGTTCGCCAGCATGCGTCAGGAGAAATGGGGCGTCGAATACAAGGAATTTTATCGCCGCTACCCTGACGGGCTAAGGGGCTCCGAGGGGGCGGGCCGCAGGCACGCAAGTTCGTTTCACAATGTGCACTATTATTGCCTGACGCCGTTCCTCTTCGTCGGAGACGACGGCATCAAACGTTACGCGAAGTATCGGGTCATGCCGTTTCATCGCCAGCCGGAAACCGGTCTCGAGACCGATCCGAGCGAATGGGATCAATGCAACCAGCGCGTCCTGCCTCATGAGACGCGCGGCCGGAATTTTCTGAAATACGAATACAGGGACCGCGTCGCCCGCGAAGGGGCGAAATACATCATGCAGATCCAGACGCGGCAGGCCCAGGACGACGAGGATCCCGAGGTCTTCAACAATATGGTCGTCTGGGATGAAGAGGTTTATCCCTGGCGCGACCTTGCCGTCGTCGACATCCACAAGACGCTGGACTGGAACGAGAGCCTTCTCACGACTTTCAGTGTCAACAACATGCCGAAAACCCTCGGCGTGCTTCCCGCCAACTCCATCTACGACTACAATTCGCTCAACTATCTGCGCGCGCACAGCGAATTGGCGCGTAAGGCGCGATTGCTTTCCTACAAGCTCTTTGGGCTGCCGCCGCCGATTCCCGACAATGACAATCGCAACGTTTCCGAGTGGGGCGAGTAACTCAATTGCGCCGCCGCCGTCTGGTGGGCCAGAATGGCAATGTCGTAAACTGGCGTAGAGGCGACAAGTGCATTCTATCCAATTGTGACGAATTGTGGAGTGCGCTGTTGCTTTGAAACGCGCGCGGCGTCCGCGAGAGCCAGGGCGCGACGCCTGCTTTCAAAAGAGGGATCGACGCGCTCGCCTGAAGACACTGCGGCAATGAAAGCATCAAGCTCAAGTGCGTAGGTCGTCAAATACCTCTGCATGAAATCGGCTTGCAGCCGATCCTGACTTGCACTCGCCCAGGGCGGTTCTGGCGCGCAAGATTGGCGATCCGCATCAATCCTACCTTGATCTTTTGCCCAACGTTCAAGATGGGATTGAAATCATGCGCCTAATCGAAGCTGCGGCGTCGTCGCACGAGAAAGGGGGCTCTTGGATTGCTCTGAACAGGCATTAATTGGGCGCTGGCCCAGCAAAACAGTTCGCGCGATCAAATCGCAATCGGCCTAACGCCCGGCAGATTGTTGATGAGGTGGGTGCGATGGCCTATCGCCTCGTGAGAGGCGCGCCGTCGCCAGCAATGTCAGAAAAAGCCGCGTCGCAACGAATGCTCGAACAAGCTTGGATGTCAGCGGCGCGTGGGGTCCGTGTCGTCCTTCACTCTTTGCCCATCGATAATTTCGCGACTGAATCCGCGGCGTCTCAATCAACCAGAATGCCGGCTTTGGTTTCACCCGCATTTCGCTCCCGGTGCGTCGGCTCAACGCCGTAGTCGCGTGTCGCGGCTTCGGGGGAAACGAGACCGAGCGCGACATCCTCAGCGATCGCGTCGCGCGCCCGCTCCGAGGCCGGGCCGTAGCCGGCGCCCCCGGCGAGCACCAACTCGACGACCTCGCTGGGTTGTCGCACCTGAACGAGTTCCCCTGTGCCGACGTCTTTGAGCACATGGCCTTGTTGGTCTACTACCCGCCCGGAGGCGCCGCCGCCAGGCTTGCCGCCGAACAAGCCAGGAATCGGATTGTTGACGCCTTCGGGATAAAGTGAGACGAGCGTCGGAAGCCCGTCGTCGGCAAGCTTTCTGAGACGGACGCGCTGGCCGAGGCCGCCGCGATGTTTGCCCGCCCCGCCAGAATCCGCCAGGTAAGTTTTTTCAATGACCAGCATAGGCACGCGCGCCTCGAACATTTCTATGGAGGTGTTCGCCGCCGAGGTCGGATAGAGCAGGCCCGACTTTCCGTCGCCATGAGAGGAGCCGCCTTGGCCGCCGCCGACAAATAGCATGTCCGAATAGGCGTTGCCGGCTGAATCCCGCCCGTAGACGCTCGCCGCCACTGGCAATCCGGTGAAGGCCTGAACCTGGGCCGGCGCGGCCTGCGAAAGGGCGCGAAATATGTTGGGCGCGATATACCAACCGGTGCGCGTGCGCAGGTTGACCGCGAGCGGCTTGTCGCAGTTTAGAACGGAGCCTTTCGGCGCCTCGATCGTGAAGGCGCGGTAGCAGCCGGCGTTGCCCCGGACGCGCGGCGTCAGCATGCATTTCAGCGGATAAGTCGCATGCGCCATCGTGTAATTGAGCGTGCAGTTCAGCCCGCCCTGCGGCAGCTGCGGCGGCGCGCCGGTGAAGTCGATATGGATCGATTGATCGTTGACGGTCAGCGCCAAGGGATAGGTCATCTGTGCGCCGAGGGGATTGTTGGATACCGTTCCGTGATAGGTCCCGTTGGGCAAGGCGGCGATGGCCTCGCGCATCGCCTTTTCGGAGCGATTTTGAACCACGAAAGCGAGCGCGCGCAGGTCGTTCATCCCGTAGTCGCGCATGAAGGATTGCAGACGTTCGGCGCCGATCGCGTTGGCCGCGACGAACGCGTGCAGATCGCCCAGCACCTGCTGCGAGTTGCGAACGTTCTCCGCCAGCAAGCGTACGAGCGTCTCGTTGATCCGACCCGCTTCGTAGAGCTTCATCGGCGGGATCTGAAATCCTTCTTCATAGATCTCGCGAGCTCTGAGACTGTCCTTGGTGCCGCCGATGTCGGAGACGTGGCCGACGGTTCCCATCAGGCCGACAACGCGTTCGCCCATAAAAACAGGCGTCACCAATGCGATGTCGAAGAGGTGGCCTGCGCAGAGCCAGGGGTCGTTGGTGATCAACACATCGCCGGGCTTGAGCGTTTCGGCCGGATAGCGTGCGAGCAGCGCTTTAACAGCGCGCGGCAACGTCAGATTGAACACCGGCATGGCGCGCGGCGAATGCGCGAGCGTTTCGCCCTCGGGATCGAGCAGTTCGCAAGCGAAGTCCTGCGCCTCCGAAATGACCAGTGAGAAGGCGGTGCGGCAGACCGTCAACCACATCTCTTCGACGACGTTGACGAGGCGACTCCACATGATCTCGAGCGAGATTGGATCGGCCTCGATGCGACGCGCAGCCTCTTCGACCGGGATGCCTTCGGCGATCATCGCCTCTGCGGCGGCGGCCTCGTTGACCTCGATCACAAGGTTGAGCACCTCGTCGACCGCCACCCTGCTGCCGTGCGGTATGATCGTGGTCGCCTCGCGCTCCTCGATGATCGCGGGTCCCTCGATCTTATCGCCCGAGCGGAGCGCGTAGCGATCATAGACATTCGCTTCGCGCCAGCCGCCCTCGAACCAGGCGCGGCGCACGCCCTTGAGTTTTGCGTCCGCGTCCGCGCCGCCCGCGGCGCCAGACAGCGACAGGCTTGGGATCGGCCCGGCGCAGCGAACACGGAAATTGATCGCTTCGAGCCGGGCGCCCTCGTAGAGCGACGTGTACCGAGCCGAATAGGCGGTCGTGAACGCAGTGCGGATGGTTTCCAGGCTCGATGCGTCGAGGGCGTCAGTCGGCAGGGGCACGGCGATGTCATGCATCTGGCCGACCAGGCGCATATCCGCGGAGCGCTCGACCGTGACATCGCCTGGCGCAACCCCTGCTTCAGCAAGCCGCCGACGTCCCTCGATTTCGAGGCTCTCGAGAAGCGCATTGACTGCCGCGGAATCGAAGCCATCTGAGAATTCGACCGGCAAAGAGCGCACCAAATCGAAGGACAGCGGCGCGGCGAGGAATCCGAGGGCCGAAGCAGCGCCCGAGGCCGGCGGAACGATGACCTCGTTAACGCCGAGCACTCGAGCGACATCAACCGCATGCGCCGGACCGGCGCCGCCGAATCCGACCATCGCGTAGCGCCGGGGATCTTTTCCCTTCTCGACCAGGTGAACCCGCGCGGCCGCGCCCATGCTCTCGACCACGACCTTATGGATGCCCCAAGCGGCCTCCTCAATAGATAGGCCGAGTGGCGCAGCCACTGTCGCCACCGCTTTGCGCGCCGCCTCCAGATCGAGCGCCATCCTCCCTCCGAGGAAGAATTCGGGGTCGTAATAGCCGAGGACAAGATTGGCGTCGGTAACGGTCGGCTTGACGCCGCCCATCCCGTAGCAGGCCGGGCCAGGATCGGATCCTGCGGAATGCGGCCCGACCTTGAGCAACCCGACCTCGTCGATCGCGGCGATCGAGCCGCCTCCGGCTCCGATCTCGATCATATCGATGACGGGCGCTTTGATCGGCAGGCCGGACCCCTTGGCGAAACGATTGACGCGCCCGGCTTCGAGCATCGGCGCGATTTCGGCGCGGCCATCCTCGATCAAGCAGGCCTTGGCCGTGGTGCCGCCCATATCGAAGGAAATCACATCCTTATGACCAGCGAGTTCGCCGAACAGAGCGGTCGCGAGGCCGCCGCCCGCGGGACCGCTTTCAAGCAGGCGGATCGGAAAGGCGCGCGCTGTCTCGAGCGAAATGAGGCCGCCGGCGGAATGCATGAGCCGCAGCGAACCATGGAAGCCGCGGACGGCGAGTTCGCGCTCCAATCGCTGGAGGTAGCGCCGCATTGGCGGTTGGACGTAGGCGTTGGCCACGGTCGTCACGAAACGCGGGTATTCCGAGATCTCGGCGACGACCTCGCTGGACAGCGAGACGTCAAGATCCGGGCAGGTTTCGCGAATGATCCGACCGGCCGCCTGCTCATGCGCTGCGTCCCTGTAACTGTTGAGAAAACATACGGCGATCGCCTCGCAGCCTGCGGCGGCAAGTTCGCGCGCCGCCGTCTTGACCTCGTCAGCGTCGAGCGTGGTGACGATCCGGCCGTCGTGGTCGATCCGCTCGGCCACCTCCAGCCGAAGGTCGCGCGAGACGAGCGGTTCAGGGAAGGTCAGGAAGAGATCATAGATGTCGTAGCGTTGCTCGGTCCCCATTTCGAGAATGTCGCGGAAGCCTCGCGTTGTGATGAGGCCGAGCTTGGCGCCGTTGCGCTCGATTATGGCGTTGGTGACCAGCGTCGTGCCGTGCACGATGTCCTCGACATCGGCGAGCCCGATATCAGCCATTGCGGTAAGCTCGACAAGGCCGATAAGCGCGGCCTCGGAAGGATCATGCGGAGTCGTCAATCGCTTGTGCAGGCGCACCGAGCGTTCTTGCGCGTCGTAGAGGATGAAATCGGTAAAAGTGCCGCCGATGTCGAAGCCGATGCGCCAACGCTTGCTCACAGAGCCGCCTCCGCGGTTGATGGGGTCAGAGGAAAGAAAAGGGGATCCTGCGTCAGCGCCGCGATTTCGGCGGCGCTTTCGCCAAGTGAACGGATGATGGCCTGCCGCTCATCCTCCGCAACGATTGCGGTCGGGTAGGAAATGCAGAGCGCGGCCTCGTCCCCTGTCGCAGGATCGCCAACCGCGACGGAAATGGCGTGCACGCCGCGCACCGCTTCGTCGTGAGATTCGGCAAAGCCGGTTCGACGCACGATGGCGATCCGCGCGAGCAGATCGGCCGCGTCTCGCGGGGCCGTCTCTGACGGCGCGGTGAAGCCCGCTGGATAGAGCGCGCGGATTTGATTGTCCGGGAGACGGGCCAGCAGAGCGCGGCCCGTGCTCGACGCGAAAGCGGGAATGTGGTCGCCGATCGAGGTGACGACCCGAAGCGCATGACGACCCGGATGCACGGTGACGCCGACAATATCCGCGCCACGGCGCACGCTCACGTAGCCCGCGTGCCCAAACTCGTCCGAAATGCGGCGAACGGCGGCATCCGAGCGCTCAATCAGCGGGGCGGCCAAACGGTAAAGGCTGCCAATCCGATTGAGAAGCAGCGAGGGCCGATACCGCTTGCTATCGCCCACGGTCTCGAGAATTCCCTCGTCCCGCATCGCCCGCAGCAGCCGCGAGGCGTTGCTCTTCGGCATTCCGAGCAGCAACACGAGGTCGGTCACGGTCAGGTCGCGACGACTGGTCGAGAAGCAGCGAAGCACATCTGCGGCCGACGACAGGATGGACACGGCAATTATCCACAAGTTCCATTTATCGGAACCAATGTTCCTTAAAATGGAACTTTGCCTGATTTTGGCAAAGAGTCAATTCACGAAGACGTACAGCTTCGCGTCAGCAACATCGGCCGCGCCCGGGTAAGTTTGAACGAAGTGCAGGCAGGGATCGTCCCTCGATTGTTGCAGTTCAGCACGAATCTGAGAAAGACAGCGCTTAGCGCGATGGGCGCTCGTGGAGGCGGAAAATTCCGTCATCGGCGAAACGGCCGCAATTTTTACGGAGTTCTCTTACCCCCTCGAGAACGAATGAACGTTCCGCATGGGCGCCAATAGGTCACCGGCCCCGGAAATTTCTCGGGCAAACCGCGGCCACAAACCCGCCATTTATTTCCTCATCAGCTCGGCGCGAATATCCTTCTTCAGCACCTTGCCGACTTTCGACCGAGGTAGATCGGGCCAAATGTCGATCTGCTTCGGCGCCTTGACGCTTCCGATCTTCGCCTTGACGAAGGCGATGAGGCTCTCGGAGTCGGCAGCGCGCCCTGCGTGCAGTTGAACGACCGCGGCGACTCGTTCGCCCCATTTCTCGTCGGGCAGGCCGAAGACGGCGCTCTCCATCACGTCGGGGTGCAGCCGTAGCGCGTTTTCCACTTCGATCGAATAGACGTTGAAGCCGCCTGAGATGATCATATCCTTGGCGCGATCGACGATGAACAGATAATTGTCGCCGTCGAGATAGCCGATGTCTCCGGTATGGCGCCAACCAAAGCGGGAAACCTCCGTCGTGGCTTCCGGGTTCTTGTAATAGCCTTCCATCGCGAGCGAGCCGCGAATGACGATCTCGCCGCGCTCGCCGCGTGGCAGCAGGGCTCCATCCTCGGCCATGATGGCGAGTTGGATGAGCGGCGTCGGGCGCCCGGCGGAACTGAGCCGTTCCCGCGCGATGGATCCATCGGGAAGGAAGTGCTCTTTCGGCGCCATCGTCGAAATCATCATCGGCGCTTCCGTCTGCCCAAACAACTGGGCCATGACGGGGCCGATCCTGGTCAGCGCCTCCTCGAGCCGCTGCGCGGACATCGGCGCGGCGCCATACCAGAAACATTGCAGCGAGGCGAGGTTGCTGTTCGGGAGTTCGTGATGCTCGAGCAGCATGTAGATCAGCGTCGGCGGCAGAAACGTATGCGTGACGCGCCTCGAGGCGATCAGGCCCAGGAACTCCCCAAGATCCGCTTTCGGCATAATGACGATGCGGCCGCCAAGGGTCAGAATGGGGAAACAAAGGACGCCCGCCGCATGAGTTAGCGGCGCGAACGCCAAATAGACGGGTCGGCCCTCGAAGGGGTAGCTCATAAGGGTTAGAGCCGACATGGCCTCGAGATTGCGGCCGGACAGCATGACGCCTTTCGGCTGCCCGGTGGTGCCGCCCGTTCCTGCGATCATCGCGATGTCATCGAGCGGCGAGAGCTCGATGCGCTTCGTCACTGGCCCCCGCCAACCAATCGTCAAGCGAAGGCGCATAGGCCGTCGACTTGTCGAGACAGACGAGCGCGCCGAGTTTCGGCAGGTCCGGGATCATGCGCTCGACCATCGCGGCGTAGGCGCTGTGAAAGATAAGCGCACGGCAATCGAACGCGTCCAAAATGTAGCGGTTCTCGGCCGCTTCGTTGCGCGGATTGATCGGGCACCAGACGGCAGCCGCGCGCGACAGGCCGAAGACGCAGGCGAAGGCGACGGGATCGTTGCCCGACAGCACCGCCATCTTGTCGCCCGCCGAAATTCCGGTGTTCTGCAGCGCGCGCGCGATGCGATAGGTCAGGCGTTGCACTTGCTCGTACGAAAGATCCGCCTCGCCCATGGTCAGGCAGGGCGTCTCGGGGCCAAGAGACGCTCCCTTGTCCAGATAGTCGGCGAGACGCATTGGGGGCCTCCTGGCGATTGACCACATTCGGGGGCCCGCAATTCAGCCCTCTCCCGTAATGCGGGAGAGGGTAGCGCAAAGCGCAAAAGAGGGCAGCGCGGCTGCTACTCGTGCATCGTCACGATCGGGTTCATCACGAGCCCAAAACTGCGCAACTGACCAAGCAGCGTGTGGTGCCCGAAGGCCTGACAGCCGGAGGCAAAGCCCACCCGCTGCGGCGGCTGCTGCAGCAAATGATAGGCCGCATAGGCCTGCAGCATGCCCGTTTGTTTGTAGTTGCAGTTGCCGTGAATGACGACATGCTTGCGCCCAAGCGGCCCGGACGCGTAGACCGAATCGAGCGACGTGTTGACGCGCGGATTTTCGCGCGGCGGCATGGAGGCCTGAAGCTCGCAGCGATCTTGCCGAGTTCGACCTCCTGCTGATCGAGCGGCAGCGGCTTGATGTTTTCCTTCACCATCTGTGTCGTCTGCACGACGCCTTCCATCACCGGGCGCGCGAGCACGCCGCCCATCGCCTTGCAATTGGCGACGCGCGGATCGTTGCGGAACCAGACCGGATGCGCGGTGCCGCCCCAGGGCACAGCGATGGCGGTCTCATGCTGGCCCGGCACGACGACGTCGGCGCGCGCGGTGACGTCCCATTCGACGAACTTCTTCTGCTCCAGATAGTACCAGTTCGCCTTCAGGATCGTGAAGATCGTCTGCGTCGAGGCGTAGGTCGGGAAGCCTTTCCAGAACACGAGAATGTCGAGCGTGTCGAGGCCCGGCGTCTCAAGCGCGATATTGGCGGCGATCTCGCCGGTCGTGTACATTTGCGCGAGATTGGGCGACAGCAGCAGGCCCTTCTTGGCGAACGCCTCGCCCCATTCGTCCGCGCATTTCAGCACCCAATCCTGCTCGCCGGTCGTGTCCGTATAGTGGCAGCCGGCCGCGAGACAGGCTTCGACGACCGGCCCGCCATATTTGATGAACGGGCCGACCACGTTGCAGACGACCTTCGCGCCGCGGAACAGTTCGGTCAGCGCGTGAACGTCGTGCGCGACTTCGACGACCTCATAGTCGGCGGTCTCGATGCCGGGGATTTTGTCGACGACCTCGCGCACGCGTTTGCCGTCGCGGCCGGCGGCGATGAAGGGCACGTTGTATTCTCGCAGATATTCGCAAACGAGCCGGCCGGTGTAGCCGGAGACGCCGTAGACGACGACGGGTTTCTTCTGGCCATAATTTCCTCTCCTTTGTCTGGTTTATGAGTTGGCGGGACCTCACATACCCATGCCGCCGTCGACGGGCAGGCCGACGCCGGTGATGAAGCGAGCGTCCTTCGAGCAGAGAAACACGATGGCGTCGGCCATATCTGCGACTTCCGCCAAGCCGCCCGAGCGGCGTCTGCTCGACGACGGATTGCACCGCCGCGCCGACATCGGGAGCAAGGCCCGACCTCCACGATGTCATTGGCGAGCTGCAGGCCCATGTCGGTCGGCGATCAGGCCGGGATAGATGCAGTTGACGCGCACGCCGTAGCCGAGCTTGCCGGCTTCCATCGCCGCGACCCGGGTCATGCCGGTCGACCGCGGATTTGGTGCCGGAATAGACGGAGATGCCCGGGAACGCGATCGTCGCGGCGACCGACGAGATGTTGACGACCGCGCCGCCCTTGCCGGCCGGGCCGCCGGGCCGCATCGCGCGGAAGGCGTGTTTCATGCCGAGGCCGGTGCCGACGAATATTGACGTCGCACATCTTGCGGATGGGTCTTCGGCCTTGAGGTCGATGACCAGCGAGGTGATCTCGACGCCGGCGTTGTTGATGAGAATGTCGAAGCCGCCGAGCTTGGAGACGGTGGTGGCGACCGCGGCGGCCCATTGCGCATCGTCGGTGACGTCGAGCTTCACGAATTCGCACTTTCGCGCCGGATTGGCGGCGAGTGACTTGGCGGTCTCCTGCCCGGCCTCTCGAGAATGTCGGCGATCATGACCGAGGCGCCGGCCTTGGCGAGCGCTGTCGCGATGGCCGCGCCGATGCCGCGCGCGCCTCCGGTGACGAGCGCCTTGCGCCCGGCGAGATCGAATTTGCTCATTTGGGCTTTCCTCCGGCCCCTGGGTGCAGCGAGCAGCGTCGCGGGAGCGAGGATTGTGTCAGCCCCGGCCGCCTTGAAGGCGTAGGACCCGCCGGCCGACCCGGCATCGGGCGTCTCCCTGTACGATCGCCCTCTTCAGGGGGCGAGGGTCAAAAGAATTCATATTTTGACAAGTGTCAAGAGTTTCTTATACGATCGTCAAAGAAAATTTTGACAGTCGCCCAAATATTCGAGGCGGCTTGAACCTGGCGCCTCGCATGCTATCGCTGAGCGCAGAGTGCATGGGACGAGGTTGGGCAGCGGGACCGCATGACGACGCGCAACGTAACCAAGCTGGATAGAACGCCGCGGCAGCGTGTCGACAAATTCGCCGAGCGCCGGGCGGAGCTCGCGGAGGCGGCGCTGCAGACGCTGTCAGAGCTCGGCTATTCGCGCACCAGTGTGCGCGAGATCGCCGGGAATTCCGCGTTCACCCACGGCGTGCTGCATTATTATTTCACCGATAAAGTCGATCTCATCCTGTGCAGCGTACGCCAGTATAAGGCGCGCTGCGTCACGCGCTATGACGAAGTCACGGCGCTGGCGAAATCTCCGGCCGAGCTTCTCGAGGGCTTTCTAAAAATTTTGGGGCAGACGCTGCAGGAGGAAGGCCATCTGCATCGGCTTTGGTATGACATCCGCGCAGAGGCCATGTTCGAGACGACGTTCCAGGCCGATGTCGGGGAGATCGACAAGAGCCTCGAAGCGATGATATGGCGCATCTTCAGCCGCTTCGCGGACCTTTCCGGCGTCGCCCCTCCGTTGCCACCCTCGGCGGTCTACGCAATTGTCGACGGGCTTTTTCAGCAATATCTGCTCAAGCATCTCTCGGGCGACAAGGCCGCGATCCCGAACCTGCAAGCCGATATCCGTACGGTGCTGACCCGCATATTTGCCAGCGCCAGAAGTCTGGCTCGCGCGCGGAATGGGGGGGCCAGCGGGGACGCAGACGCGAGGTCTCTGTAAA